>NZ_JAFBFA010000084.1 GCF_016909015.1 Gracilibacillus alcaliphilus | reverse complement strand
TGACCATCGATAAACAGGCATTCGGACTTACCTTCACACGGGAAGGGGAAGTTGTGACTAAGATGGATGGCAAAGGGATTGCTTGGATTGATGGACCGGGAGACCAAACCTATATGCGTGGCCAGCTCGGTTTGGGGGTAGGCGAGAACTTGTATGGTCTGGGTGAGCGATTTACCCCGTTTATCAAAAACGGCCAGACGGTGGAATGCTGGAATGAGGATGGCGGCACCAGCTCGGAACAATCATATAAAAATATCCCCTTTTATGTCAGCAGTCAAGGGTATGGAGTGTTTGTCAATCATCCGGAACACGTCAGTTTTGAACTGGGATCCGAAACGGTAGCACGTTCCCAGTTTAGTGTCGAGGGCGAGGTTTTGGATTATTATGTCATCCACGGACCAACACCGAAAGAAGTGATCTCTCGCTACACTGATTTAACAGGTAAGCCATCACTTCCGCCAGCTTGGAGCTTTGGTTTATGGTTGTCGACCTCGTTTACCACAGATTATAATGAGGAAACAGTCAGCCATTTTGTCGATGGCATGGCCGAACGCGGGATACCGTTAAGTGTCTTTCACTTTGACTGCTTTTGGATGAAGGAATTTGAGTGGTGTAATTTCCTTTGGGACCGCCGTCATTTTCCAGATCCAGCAGGGATGCTGCAGCGCTTAAAACAGAAGGGACTGCAAATCTGTGTCTGGATTAATCCATATATCGGCCAAAAATCGCCGCTATTTCAAGAAGGCAAAGCCAAAGGCTATCTCCTGACTCGGCCCAATGGAGCAGTATGGCAATGGGATTTATGGCAGCCGGGGATGGGGATTGTCGATTTTACCAATCCGGAGGCATGCACCTGGTATCAACAGCATTTAAAACAGCTGTTAGAGATGGGTGTCGATTGTTTTAAAACCGATTTCGGTGAGCGGATTCCGACGGATGTTGTCTATCATGACGGTTCTGACCCGCAGAAAATGCATAATTATTATGCCTATTTGTATAATCAGGTGGTCTTTGACCTCTTACAACAGGAAAAAGGGGAACAAGAAGCCGTTGTCTTTGCGCGGGCAGCGACTGCCGGCAGTCAGGCTTTCCCGGTGCATTGGGGAGGCGACTGTGACTCGACCTATGAAGCCATGGCGGAAAGTCTGCGTGGCGGTTTATCGTTAACTACTTCTGGTTTTGGCTATTGGAGCCATGATATCGGCGGTTTTGAAAATACGGCCACCCCGGATGTATTTAAGCGCTGGACGGC
>NZ_JAFBFA010000083.1 GCF_016909015.1 Gracilibacillus alcaliphilus | reverse complement strand
CCTTCTCATGGAACTAATTATATCAAAACTATATGAATTAATAAAGGATACAACGAATGTCATTGAAATGGAGGAAGAAGCCCATCGCCTGATGTATGGTTGCTTCACAAGTTTAGTAGGGCAAGTCTTCCAAGAACTGGATCGTGTACTGGTATCTCAACGATTGGCAGAAGGATGGAAGCGAGAACGTACCGATAGCCGAAGTATCCAGTTTATGTTTGGAATGGTAACATTCGATCGTACCTTGATGAAAAAACCCAATGGTCAAGCGATCTATCCCTTCGATGAATGGATCGGTTTGCGGAAGAGGCAGCGCTACAGCCCCTTGGTGGAGGTCAAAGTAGCGGAGATGGCCAGTGAAAGCACGTATAGAGAAGTAGCCCATACATTAGAAGCATGGACGCCTGTCCAGCTGAGTCATCAAACGGTGGGGCAGATGGTGAAAGTGGTAGGGAAAGCCCAAGCTCAAGCTGATCAAGACCGAGTGACAGAGATGGAAGAAGCTACTTCTTTACCAGAAGGGAAAAAAGTGGACTATTTTTATGCAGAGGCAGACGGGGTCTTTATTCGTGGATGTCAAAAGAAACAGCATATGGAAGTGCGACACGCTATCTTGTATGAAGGATGGGAGAAACGAGGAAACCGTGTCTCTCTGAAGGAACCAACCGTTATTCTGACCACCCAGCCAACAGATGTTTTTTGGGAGGAGGTTCAGACGATGGCAGCCAGTCGTTACAGCCTAGAACAGACCCAAGTAGTGACAAATAGTGATGGTGGCAACGGTTATACGGCAGAACGATTTCAAACGGCTTTTTCCCAATCCCAGCATCAGGTGCTCAACCAGTTGGATGCCTATCATGTAGCTCAGAGCGTGAACCGCACCTTTCCTTCCGAAGAAAAGGGAAATAAAAAGGCGGTCCGCAAGGCGATAAAGACCCGTGATTTAGAGGCATTTAAACTACAAGTAGATACGTATGAAAGTACGTTAGAAGACGACAAACAGATCGAGAAAGTGCAACGCTTTCGCCAGTATATTCTTCATAACTGGCAGCGTATTTATGATTGGCGGGAGGTTATCTCCGACTGCCCAGCAGATGCCAGGAAACTAGGAGCGATGGAATCCCATCAACGACAGGTGTCCTTCCGCATGAAAAAACGCGGGATGCATTGGAGTCAGGCAGGTGGAGAAGCGATGGTCAAGATTAAGCAAGGCATACGAAATCAAACCTTACGACAAGCTTATTTGGCGAACCAGCAACGAAGCACAAGAAAACAAAGAGACGTGAAAAAGGGAATCCGA
>NZ_JAFBFA010000082.1 GCF_016909015.1 Gracilibacillus alcaliphilus | reverse complement strand
GGGAGTGTAATATTAACTGTGTAAGTAAGAAATGCGTACGGTTTCTTACTCACACAGTTTTTTATTTGGTAGAATAAAAATATAAAGCTAAAGGAGTGTTTTAAATGGGCAAACCCAAAAGAGATCCTAACTCCGTAGAATTAGCTAACAAGATTATGGAACAGTATAAACCAAAGTCTGTAGAAGATATGCAACATGCATTAAAGGACATATTCGGGCCGATGTTTGAATCGATGCTAAAAGGTGAAATGAATCATCATTTGGGCTATGAATCAAATGATAAAGGAGAAAAAGAAACAAACAATAGACGGAATGGATACGGAGAAAAGACAGTCAAAACGACTACTGGCGAAGTTGATATTGCTGTACCACGTGATCGAGATAGTTCATTTGAGCCGCAACTTATTCCAAAGCGCAAAAGAGATGTTTCTGCCATCGAGGATAAAGTGATCTCCATGTATGCAAGAGGGATGTCTCAGCGAGATATTTCATCCACTATAGAAGATATCTATGGTTTCTCCGTGTCTCATGAAATGATATCTGATATTACGGATACAGTGCTTCCTGATTTAGAAGAGTGGCAAAGTCGCCCTTTAAGCAACTGTTATCCCTTTGTGTTTGTAGATTGCTTTTATACGACAATACGTAACGACTACGAAACAAAGAAATACGCTGTTTATACCATGTTAGGCTATACCATGGAAGGAAAGAAAGACATTCTTGGTCTATGGTTAAATGAAACGGAAAGTAAGCATAAATGGATGCAAATCTTTGATGAAATAAAAGCTCGTGGTGTAGAAGATATTTTCTTTATTTCCATGGATGGAGTAAGTGGATTAGAAGATGGAGCTCGTGCTATTTTCCCGCAAGTAATCGTGCAACGCTGTATCGTCCATCTCATTCGAAATTCGATGAAGTACGTTCCAAGTAAAGACTATAAACCTTTCACCGCTGCCTTAAAAAAGGTGTATAGTGCACCAAGTCTTAAGGCCTGTCATAGTGCATTTGAAACTTTTCAACAACAATGGTCTGCTTATCCTGGGGCGATTGACGTTTGGAAACGGAATTTCTCCCATGTGGAACAACTATTTGATTATGGAAGTGCCATACGCAAAATCATGTACACCACAAATGCCGTAGAAAGTATACATTCCAGCTTTAGAAAAGTGACTAAAAAAGGAGCATTCCCAAACGAGAACGCTCTTCTAAAAGTCTTGTATTTACGAACGAAAGAACTTGAAAGTAAATGGGAAGGTGGCCATATTCAACAATGGGCAATGGTCATGAACCAGTTCTTAATTCATGACCATCTTAATGAACGAGTGTTAAAGTATTTAGAATAACTTACACACTTTTCTTGACAAGCCC
>NZ_JAFBFA010000081.1 GCF_016909015.1 Gracilibacillus alcaliphilus | reverse complement strand
TTCGTAAATATCAGGCTGATGGAGTAGATGGCTTGAAAGAATCGAGAAGCTGGAAGTCCTATTCTGCGGAATTAAAACAACAGGCAGTCGAGTTTTATCTGTATAAAGGAGGAAGTCTCGAAACGACTTGTAAGCAATTTAATATTTCATCTCACTCGGTTTTACATCGTTGGATAAAGCTTTATACTAGTGGAAAAGAGATAAAATCCACTGGTAAAGGAAGCGTTAAAATGAGCGGAGGACGTAAAACCACATTCAAAGAACGGATAGAGATTGTACAGTATGCGATAGCCAATGATTCGAATTATCATCAAGCTGCGGAGAAGTATGGGGTTTCGTACCAACAAGTATATAGCTGGGTCCGTAAATATGAGAAAGATGGAGAACAAGCCCTTCAGGATCGTCGCGGGAAGACATTAGAATCCAAGCCGAATCTAACGGAAGAAGAGAAATTACAGCTTCGAATCAAGGAACTGGAACACCGTAATCAGTATTTGGAGGCGGAAAATGGTCTTCTAAAAAAGTTGGAGGAAATCGAAAGGAGAGGATCGAACAATTAGGGAGACAACTTCCTGCATTCGAAGCGATTCATGCCTATCATGAAGAGACAGGCACGCCGATTCAATTATTATGCGACATGGTAAAGGTATCCCGCTCTGGGTATTATAAGTGGTTGAATCATACACCGAATGAGCAAGAAAAAGAAAATGCATGGCTGATGAAGAAAATCCAAGAGATTTTTAAACAGGCTGGTGGTATCTACGGCTATCGAAGAATCCGAATGGTGATTCAGCGCAAGTACGGGAAACGCTATAATTTGAAGCGTATTCGTCGTTTGATGATTTTATTAGGCTTAAAATCGTTTATACGTCGTTCCAATAGATATTCTACCAAAACGAGTTATGTCAATATTGAGGAAAACATTCTAAATCGGGAATTTACGGCAGACAAGCCAAATCAGAAATGGGTAACGGATATCACGCATTTAAAATACAGCTTGAATCATAAAGCTTATTTAAGTGTCATCAAAGATCTTTATGATGGTTCCATCGTTGCCTATAAAGTTGGATACTATAACGATAATGAGCTGGTTATGGAAACCATCAAAGCAGCCTTGAAAGCAAATCCAGATGTCACTCCTTTACTGCATAGTGATCGTGGTTCGCAATATACCTCGAAGGAATATCGTTTGGTGACGACCAAAGCCGGGATGACACGCAGTATGTCCCGTGTAGGGAATTGTATTGACAATGCACCTGTAGAAAGCTTTTTTGGGCATTTTAAAAGTGAGTCTTATGATTTAAAACGGTATAAGAGTTTTGAAGAATTAGTAGCGAATATTGATCGCTATATTCAATTTTATAATGAAGAACGTTACCAGGAGAAATTAAACAGCCTGGCACCGTTGGAATATCGGTACCAGACTGTTGCATAGATTTTTGTTTTTTCA
>NZ_JAFBFA010000080.1 GCF_016909015.1 Gracilibacillus alcaliphilus | reverse complement strand
TAACTCAACTTTCGCACACTGAAATAGACAAGTAACCCTTGATATAGTTAGGTAAACCTGCCACCCATTGCTGTACTTGATTTTTTATTAATTTTTGGATTGCTTTATTAGTATGCTGGATGGCATCATCAAGAATCTCGATTAATTGCTGTAAGACGACAGCCCAATCCAGTTCATCAATTTCATCACATAATTCATAAAATAAGCCGCCCAGCGTTCGATTATCCATGTTACAACGGTTTTGCCAAGAAAGCACGATATACCTTGTAAATACAATCGTGGTATGGCTGATAAGGGCATCGTAAGACCGGCTCTGGAACTCCTTTTGTAGATTCAAAAGCGATTTGGTTGTCTTAAAAAAGACTTCAATATCCCAGCGCATTCCATAGATACGAATGATTTCTTGATCACTAAGCGCGCAATCCGTACTCAAAATAGCGAGCCAATCGCTCTTTTTATTACGATTACGCACAAATACGACTTTCACAGGCACACCATTGGCTTGTGTTGTGTAAATAGAACGAAGGATGCTTTTCTTCCCAGTTGCCGGTTTTGCCAGACGATAAAGTTCTTTTAAACTGACACGTTTGCCATCTACCAGATAACGTTGTTTTAAATTTTTTACCATGCCAATCACATCAAGTCCCTGTTCTTTGATGTCCTTGATAAGAGGAGGCTGCGTAAACCAGGAATCCATCAACACATAAGATGCATCTATGCCAGCATTTAAAGCACGCTGAAGCATACCCGGAATTTGTTCCGGTGCCGTTTGTAAAGCTTCCTGACGACGTTTATAACCAGAACTGCGCTTGTCGATGTCTTTGGAAACACCGTTGATTTGGTGCTTTTTCGAACTTAATAAAGAGAAGTCTACAGGCATAAATGTTGCGCCATCGGACCATCCCAAAGTCAACATACGAAATCCTTTATAAAACCTCATCTTTTGAGAAGCATGATCAAAACATCGAGCTAAAAGTTCTACTTTCTTACTTCTGTTTCTGTCATAAGAAGAATCATCGAGAATAAATACTTTGGGACGATCATGGCTTGTAAAGCCAGACACTTTTGAAATAACAGAAGAGCTCAAGGCAGTCAAAAAACGTCGCCAATTAAAAGTAGATTTGTTTAAAAAACGATAAACCGTATCCTTCGCTGGTAGATCTGGAGCTTTCTTACTATCCAGCATACGAAACCAGTTCTTATGTTCAAAGATGAGACGAAAGATTAATTGAAAAATAATAGCACTAGAAATGCCAAAAGACTTGGTAATTCCAGCGTTACGCAAATGTTTTAGAACACCTAATTCTTTAAATACAAATTTTATTTCAGTTGGCAGTTGCTTATTCGAGTCATTATTCGCTATCATAGTAGGAGACACCTCTTCTGTTTTGGTAGTGATTCTAGACAAATCAACTATACCAAACGGAAAGGTGTTTTTCTTGTTTTAAATCTTTGTCAAGGAGCCTATTATAGTAACTACAAGCACTTGAGCTTATTGATTTCGTTAAATTTTTCTAGGTGCGAAAGTTGAG
>NZ_JAFBFA010000079.1 GCF_016909015.1 Gracilibacillus alcaliphilus | reverse complement strand
ATCATATCGTTTTACCATCCTGGACACTCCTAAAGATTATTATATTTAGTATAAAAATCCCCATTTGGTATGTCCAATTATTAGACTAACATCAAAGATGTACCACTCATGTTTAAAACATGGGATTTATGTGTTAACCGATCCGTTAAGGCTGCGGTTAGTACGGGATCATGAAAAATCTCTTGCCACTTTAAAAAGGATAAATTACTAGTAATAATCGTGGATTTTCTGTCAGCACGTAGCGATAAATGTGAAAATAATAATTCAGCTCCTTCTTTATCAAAAGAAATGTAGCCAAGTTCATCTAAAATGACAAGATCATACTTTTCAAACTTTAATTCGAATGACCGTAACGTGCGTTCGGAGCGATGCTCCTTTAATTGATTAATAAAAGAGGGAACCGTTGCGAAAAACACACGATATCCGGCTAAACATGCTTCCATCCCTAATCCAATAGCTAGATGGGATTTTCCCGTTCCGGGAGGGCCTGTTAAAATCACATTTTGACCCTCCTGAATAAAGGATAATGTCTTTAATTGTGGTAACTTCTGTCTTGCCTGTTCTGGTAATGCTTCTTCTATTAATTCTTCTAATAACTTCTTCTGTGGAAAATTCGCAGCTCGAATTCGGTTTTGTTTTGCACGAACCATGCGATCTTCTTTTTCCTGTGTTAAGACTTGTAGTAATACATCATAAGCTTGTTTCGGTTGCTTGAATGCACTTTGGTCCTGAACCATTTTGCGAATCGTTGGTAATCTTAATTCTTTACATAGTTGAATAAGTTGCGTTTGTGGATCCATATTACATTACTCCTTTTTCTGTCATATAAAATAGTTTTTGATAGGCATGTAAATTAGATTCAGCTTGCTTCGTTATATCATCTTGCGCATCCACCATAGGTTCCTCCTCCGTAAGTTCACAGATGAATTGGATTCGATCTAGTGAAACATAATCGGATCGCACTTTTTTCAATTGATGGATAGCCTTTAATACGTCCTGAAGGTTATTATTTTCCTTTATATAATGGAGTAATGCTATGAATTCTTTCTCTTTTCCGATATAATATTGGTGATAGATATTTTTTATATGAGTTGGTGCCTGTTTCAAACATTGACTTTGGATCATGGCACCTTTTTTCTCTTCAAATGTTCGTAAATAGTGATAGATATCCATTTCCCATTGGTGAAGACCCCAATTCCGGGAATGTGTTGCTACGTATTCTCCATCAATAAATAACCGAATATGCTCTGCTCCTACTTTAGCTCGTATATATTTTCCTACATGTCCCTCTGGGACAGAATAATGATTCTGTTTGAGGACCACGGTACTATATTTATCTACGCGGCATTCTATTAGTTCTGCCACATCAAATGGTTGAATGGGTGTTGCTCCGATTACTTCTTTTTCCTTCTTCATTAAGTCCACATGTTTTAACTTATGTTCATGATGCAATCGTTGATTAAGGCTTTCTAAAACGGTTATTAAGTACTGATTGGCTTCTTTGATATGTTGAAACTTATATACGGAGGAAAAAACTTTTCGTCGAACGAACTCTACACTCCTCCCTCAATATACTTTCATTTTCTTAAAATATCGCTGTTTTTCTCTAATTTTCATTGATTAATATTAAAAACATTAGGTAAGTCAAGGAAT
>NZ_JAFBFA010000078.1 GCF_016909015.1 Gracilibacillus alcaliphilus | reverse complement strand
CTCCCTCAATATACTTTCATTTTCTTAAAATATCGCTGTTTTTCTCTAATTTTCATTGATTAATATTAAAAACATTAGGTAAGTCAAGGAATATACATCCATTATAGGATTATTTTGGTATAATTTAATGCGATTTAATAAACCTAGTGATTAATTTTCCAAAAACTGGGTACATATTCTCCTATAATCGCACCTTGGAGCTCCACATCAAACATGGTGGTGGACCCTCCCATTTCTCACGGCGTCAATGCGCGTACATTCCTTCGTTCGACCTTACCATGTGTGGATGCCGGAAATGCTTTCTAAGTGGGTCTATGCCCTAACGGAGTGAATATCGACCGGCTAATCCGTGCTTCGAATGTAATAAATATCAATATGAATAATAAATAACGTATATTTTGGTTTTCATGTATTCCTTAAGCTGTTTCCTGTAACTTATTCAATGATGGAATGTCTTTCATCATACGTGATTCGTCAAAAGAACAATGGCGCGTACCTATGACAAAAAATACCTTAATCAATTTCCGACTAAGTGCCACAAAGGATTGCTTTCCTGTGAGTGGATTATCTGGTCGGTTTTTATAATAATTGTGCAGTTGTTTAAAGCCTTCATTATGAATCGATAAAGGGCGTGCAACTTGATATAACAGAGATCTTAATCGACGGCGGCCACGTTTGGTGATGGTTGTTTGACCTTTAAATATTCCAGATTGGTTCATCTTGAGATTGATTCCCGCTAATTTAATAATTTGACGTGGATCTCGATAATTGGATAAGTCTCCAACCTCGGCGTAAAAGCCGGCAACCGTCATAGAACTAACCCCTTTTATTTCCATCATTTGACTGGCTCCAGGAACGTGAAGAACAAGATCTTCAAGCAGTGCCTCATGGGCTTCGATGCGTTCCTGTATAGTCTGATATTGATCGATTAAATAGGCCATTTCCTGACGTGCCATCGTTAAACCAACTGTTAAACCGACACTTGTCTCAGCTACACGTTTAAGCTCCTGGATGCGTTTGATTCCAACACCACGTTTAGCAGCCCGTTTGACCTCTGCCATTAATTCTTCCTCAGAGCTTGATTGAATATCCTTTGGCAGATAGCCCTTTTTTAAAAAGTGAAGGGCTGCTTTCCCGGTCCAATCTTTAAAAACGGTTAGAAACTCTGGGAAATAGCGATCCAATACATTGTGTACTTGTGCTTTTATAGACGACAAATCTTCCTGCATCATGTCGTGTAGTTTTATTCCTTCACGCAATTCAGCGTAGATACCTTCTAATAATAACGGTTCATTATACCTGCCAGCACGAACGACCTGTGCAATCACTTTGGCATCCTTTGTGTCATTTTTGGTTGGGGAATCATCATCCAATTCCTTGGTGCGTTTCACTTTCATCGGATTAACGACAACAGCACGTAGCCCTTGCGCTTTTAAATGGTAAGCCAAATTCAGCCAATAATGACCTGTTGGCTCCATTCCTAGAATAAGGCTGTGCCGATCTGTCTTTTCTAAAAGATCATTGGCCCAGTCAAGCAATTGCTTAAATCCTGCCAAATTATTCGTAAACACTAATCGTTTCGATAAATCACGACCTCGGTCGTCAATGGCACGAGCAACATGCTTGTGCTTTGCGATATCTATACCGATGATGATTGTTTCTT
>NZ_JAFBFA010000077.1 GCF_016909015.1 Gracilibacillus alcaliphilus | reverse complement strand
TTCTGGTGTATGAAATAATTAATTCGTACACAAAAAGTCCCATTGACTATGCTACGATTGAAATACTTAACCAAGTTTAATCAATCATCCACCAATCCAAAGGAGGGCATAGTCCATGAGACTACTTAATGGTAAACAAGGATTAAGAAGAAGTCAATTCGCAAAAGAACTGAAAGGTGCTGATTTAGAAAAAGTATTGCTAGTTCCTATTGATGTTTCAAAGGTTTTACAGAAATCCATGATTCTAAATTACTTTGGTGATGTGATAGAGCCTTCTTTCTCCTTCATGGTTAGCCAGACTGGCATGAAACTTCTTATCCAAAAGATGGAGGAAGCTAAAAAGACCTGTAGCGCTGAAAAAATATTTGTGGGGATAGAAGCCACTGGGCATCACTATGAAGACATTGTTCGTATCTTAACAGAGGAGGGCTATTCTGTTCACATTGTCAATCCAGCTACTACTCATGAAGAACGAAAACAACATCTGACTTACACAAAAACAGATGATATTGATTTATACCTTATTGCTGAAGCCTTGATAGGCAACAAAGCGACCCATTCAAAACTTGCTTCCGGCGTTTATAAACAACTTCAAAACTTAACAAGGGCCAGACGAAGTGAGATCAATAAGCGCTCCCGCATCAAAATGGAACTTCGCGGTATCCATGACCAAATTTGGCGTGAATATCAGGGGGTTAGCGTACTGGTTGATAATAAAGTCAAATCAACAAAGATTTTTAGTGATTTTTGGGGGAAGGCAAGCCTTCACCTACTAAAACACTACCCACACGCTACCCATATCCTTGAATTAGGCGAGATTGGGTTAAGAAAGCTCTCTAAAGAACACAACCTCAAAATGAGGAAGACAGCAATTGAAAAGCTGCTTTTTGCAGCGAAAGAGAGTGTTTCTAAGCCTTTAGAACAACTATCTAGTGAGCTATTTCTATTAAAGCAAAAGCTAAGGGCCTATGATTGGCACACCCAACATATTGCATTATATAACAAAGAAATCGAGCGCCTCTTCCATCAAACAGAGGGATTTCTTTTACTCACCGTCCCCGGTATTGGGCTTATTACTGCGGCTGAGATTTTTTGTGAAATGGGGGATCTCTCCCATTATCATAGCGCCAGTCAGCTTATTAAAAAGGCCGGAACCAATCCGATCATCAAACAATCAGGAATAGATGGTGGTTACTTTGGATGTATTTCCAAGCAGGGAAACGCCAATCTAAGAAGAGCTATCTATACCGCTGGGCGTTGTCTATCTACACATAATGAAGCTTTGAAGCCCTTTTATACCAGATTAAAGGAAAAAGGCAAAAAGGCACGAAAAATCTATATTGCCATGGGAAACAAATTTATAAAAATTGCATTTGCAATGATAAAAAATCAACAACCTTTTCATTGGCATCATCCTGATTTTAATTATGAACAGGAAATCACCAAAAAACTTTCACAACCTTTAGCAGTTTAGCGTATGTCACATCATAACAGGCAACCTTCTTTTGGTTCGAGTGGAGATCGAATCCAACTTTCATGAGGCACAGACCTCGCAGATCAGCCATATCCCATTCGTTCTGTAAATGCGAATCAGTACGTTAATTCTAATTTGTACTTTATGCCAGAATGCATCCATGCAGAGAAAGAAGCGAGTGTTACCCATTTCTAAATCAAGAAAAGGAGGCCTGTTTCATATATAAACTTGGTTAAATGCTACTTGTAAAAAAATTTATTTATGGTAGGTGTATTAGAGTTATCCAAAAACTTAAAAAAAGTATTTGACATTGTACGCTGA
>NZ_JAFBFA010000076.1 GCF_016909015.1 Gracilibacillus alcaliphilus | reverse complement strand
TCCTTTAGCTTTATATTTTTATTCTACCAAATAAAAAACTGTGTGAGTAAGAAACCGTACGCATTTCTTACTTACACAGTTAATATTACACTCCCTGGAACCCTTGATCACTGTGCAGAAGGACTCCTTTTACATTCCTTTTTTTCTTTGCCTTTTTCAAGGTATCCATCACCAGTTTCAGGTCATTGCTTCGGCTTACATGGTAGGCAACAATTTCGCTGTTATATAAGTCTTTTATGGCGGACAGATATAGTTTTTGTCCGTTAAAAATCAGGTAAGTGATATCCGTTACCCACTTTTCATTTGGCCTGGAAGCCGCAAAATCCCTGTTTATATGGTTGTCTGAGATTACATAGGCTTCTTTCTTTCCATAGTACGGCTTCTTCTTTCGGATAACTGCCTGTATATTCATTTCGCTCATAAGTCGCTGTACGCGCTTGTGGTTGATAGGAAGACTGTAAATCTTCTTTAGCCATACCTGGATTCGTCGATATCCGTAAATTCCCTTATATTTCTTATGGCATTCCATAATTTTCTTCTTGATTTCTTCGTCCTCTATTCGTTTTTCATTAGGTGTTTCCTGCCGTTTTATCCATTTGTAGTAGCCACTTTTCGATACCTTGGCTAGTTCACACAACAGCTGTATCGAATATGTTCCCTTAGACATTTCTCTGATCACTTCATACTTTTTCGGTATTGGTACTTCATCCATTCCTCCTTTCACTTCCTTAAGAGCTTTTTTAGCATTTCATTCTCTGCTTCTAAGCGTTTGATCTTTTCATCAGGATTTTCAGGACGGGTTCTTGATCTGCCTTGACCAACTCCTCTTGCCCTACCTCGTTTTTCCTCAAGTCCTTTTATTCCCTCAGCCTTAAAGTGGTTAACCCATCTTCTTACTTGATTTTTATCAATGTTCATTTCTCTAGCTATTGTGTTATAACCCATCCCATCTTTGAGATGAAGGTTAACAACTTTCTTCTTAAAGTCAATATTATAAGTTTTTCGTTTCTTTCCCACAAAAAATCCCCCCATAGTAGACAGATTAACGTGCTTTCTTTTTTCTGTCTACTATGGGGGGATCATATCACTGAAAAGTGAGGGCTTGCTACATATCTGTAGACATAAGCTAAACATCAATATAAAACTAATCTCACCCCCTTTATTTTAATCGTTTATTAACTTCTTTACGCACTTTTTCATACTCTGCCTTACTGATACCAAGCGATTTCCTACGGTTCTCATGACCACTGCCATGTTTCCCTTGAATTACTTCGGTTGCCATTTGGCTGATTGATTTTCCGGAAGCCGAACCACCACCTGCGCGCCTATTTACCTCTGCTCGCACTTTGGCGTACTGTGCTTGACTGATACCTAATGACTGGCGTCTGTTAGCGTGCCCCGAGCCATGACGACCGTTTATTACCTCTGTGGCCATCTGTGCAATAGTCTTTGTATTCTTCGATTTTGACTTAGAAGTGGACACGCCAGACCTACGGTTGACCTCTGCACGTACCTTCTCGTATTCGGATTGACTGATTCCTAAGGACTTTCTTCTGTTGGCATGACCAGAACCATGTTTACCCTGAATGACTTCGGTTGCCATCTGTTTAATTGACTTAGATGATTGCTTAGGTTTAGACGGCTTATCTGTTGATACGCCAGCCGTTTTGTTGTCAGGCTGTTCTACTGTCCCGCCTAAGAATCGCTGAATCGCATTAAAAGCAGCAGTAGCGCAACGCTCTGCATATTCGTCTTTCTTACTGCCAAATATCCATTCAAAATCATAAAGATTGGTCATAAAGCCGTTTTCGGCAAGGATAGATGGAATGCCGTTTTGTGATGGCACCCTGCACATGTG
>NZ_JAFBFA010000075.1 GCF_016909015.1 Gracilibacillus alcaliphilus | reverse complement strand
ATAGACTCTCGGCATTCGCCGATTCAGACGGTTCAAGGTTTTCTTGAACCGTTATTTATTGTTCCCTCCTACTTTTCGTAGGGGGGATTTATTATTACCATAATGTGAACTGGAAATTTAAAAAACACATTATTTTCAAAAATAGTTCAAAAAGCTTGACTTTTTCAAAACGCCCCAATAATCGCGGTTGAAGGGAGATTTTCTTCCTTACTAACCTTAATTGAGGTGTTGAAAGTGAAACCAGTTTTTGCGTCACATGAGGACTATCAAAACTTTGTCATGGATCAGCTCCAAAAACACTATTCTGGCGGCATCCTAACACTCGTAAATGGGGACTGGCCCGTCATCACAAAGCTTTGGATTACCGACTTATCCCACATGACAACCATGTTAGTTGATACTTATGGAAAAAGAGGGCCATCCCCACGTAACCCGGCTTCCATGATGCGGTCGTATTTGCTTTTGATTTTAACGAACCCCACCATGAGTATGGATGAGTGGGTTGATGAACTTCGACGTGTTCCCCTTTACGCTATTCTTAGCGGGTTTGAACCTGGTGACACACCCGGTGTTGGAACTTACCACGACTTTTTTAAACGTTTGTGGCGTACTAAAAAGAAGAATGTCACCCCCAAAAAGAAAAGTAAAAAGGCTCGCAAGCGCAAACCCAAGAAAGGCAAGAAAGGAGAAAAGGCGCCCATATCTAAACCTGGCCGGGTTAAGAGATTGGTCGATTGGATGATCCCTAGACTCGATGATAAAAAGGAACTTCCATCGGATCGCCTTTTCGATTTCTTTCAGACCCAAATCCTTTCTGTTTCAGCTAAGCTAGGATTGCTCGGGGATGTGCAACAACTTAACGTTGCTGGCGACGGCACGCCCGTCGTCACCTCATCACACATCCGAAGTAAGCCTACTTGTAGCTGTCGCGCCCAAGGTATAGCGAAATGCAAGCATGGTCGCACGTACTCTCAACCTGACTGTGACAGTGGCTGGGATAGTCACCGCGAAAAGTACTTTAACGGTTACCATCTCTACATGATTAATGCTTGTGATAGCCCCTATGACTTACCTTTATATCCGCGTCTCCATCTGGCTTCATGCCATGACTCGGTTAGCTTTGTCATTAGTTGGGCTGAATTTTCGCAGCGATTCAACTTGGGCGCAGTAGACAGAGTGCTTCTGGACGCTGCTCATGACGCTTATTCGATTTATGAATTAATGAATCATACACAAATAGAGCCCATTATTGATCTGAATAAACGCGCCAAAAGAGATATAAAAACAGATGGGGACATAAAGATATCATCACAGGGTGTACCCATTTGCCCTATTGGCAAGAAAATGAAACCGAACGGCTATGACAATACCCAACACCGTCAAAAGTGGCGATGTCCATTGGCTTGCGGAACAAAGAATTCCTGTGAAACACCTTGTTCTACTGCCAAATACGGTCGAACCTACCACACCTATACCAAAGAAAATATGCGCCTGTTTCCTAGGCTATCCAGAGAAACAGATCAATGGAAAACAATTTACAAACGCCGAACTTCCGTTGAGCGATCCAACAAGCGTGAAAAAGTGGATTATCATCTAGAAGCTGGAAGACATCGTTCTACGTTGATGTGGTACATGCGCATTTACGGAATCATGATATGCCAGCACATTGATGCTTGGCATAGCCAACAAGTGAATGAACTTGACCATCTGAAAGCCCATATTTTCCCCACCGTTGCCTAGTAGGAAAATTTTTAAAAAATAACAACCTTAGGCTTATTTGGCATGCCTTTTTTTGAAAACCTCATGAAAATGACCGTTGTTTGCCTGGATTAAGCTTTATTTCCAGTGATTTTATGGAAATTGGGTCATTTTCACTCTTGAAATTCCGAGAGTCTAT
>NZ_JAFBFA010000074.1 GCF_016909015.1 Gracilibacillus alcaliphilus | reverse complement strand
CATGAAAGTATTACAATAACTATGAACAGAAACCCCGCAACGATTATAAAATATTTGTTTTTGAAAACTTCCACAATATCACTCCAGCACTTCATAGCCTTTTTTAAAGTATTTCTCTACTTCTTCAATCTTCTTCGTGTAAAAACCGAAAGCATTTCTTCCATAAATATCAAATTGATAGTTGTATTCAAGGTTTCTCTTACCTGGAATACGTTCATAATCCGCATCGGTCGGTAGCTGTACGCGGTAACCTAAATATATTAAATCCCCTGGTTTTTTAAAGAATTTATCTTCTAGTGGATAACTGTAATAACGGATTACGTCATCCCAGACTGCCATTTGTCCTGAAATACTATCTTGATAAGTAATAATTGGACTTACTTCTGTCTCTTTTTGAAAATTTACAACGCTCAACATTTGTGGAATATAGAACTTTTTCGCTAAATCGACCAACCCGATCAAACCTTCTACGTCTATACTTATATCAAAATCTTCAAAATTCGCAGTTTTCTCTACTTTTGATATTATTTCTGAATCTCCATCCATAATACCACCACTTACAGTAGGATTCTTTATTCTATAATATGCAATATCATTCACTCTATCCAACCTACGTTCCTCTGCCATATATAAAAATTGACCATGGTGAGTTAACTTTAACGAAGTATCTGCTAAGTGTGCACTGTCACCTGGACTAAAATCGTTTGGCACACTCATTATCCATTCCCATTGAATGGCATCAGATAACAGATTTTCTGAACCAACTGGCCATGTAGTCGTGGTGATGTAATATCCACCCTCTTCTCTATATGTCGATAAATGATCTCCCTCCGTTTGAAAGAAACCTTCAGGTATTAATGGAGGTAAATTATTTGCTTCTCCTGCAAAAGACACAACCTTTCCAGCGTCTTCCTCAGTTACATTCTTTTCACCAACAGGTTTTAAAAATGGCATAAACCACGATTCCATATGGTCTATTTTTTCTTGCTGTTCGTTCAGTTCATTTTGATCATCAAAATTGTCCAATGTCAGTTCCTGACTTATTTCTTTTATGTCATTGACTTGCTGGGAACTCGATAATGTATCTTCAAAGTAGATTAAGTTGTTTGTATTTTTATCAAGTATAGCAATCTTTACTACTGTTTTATTTGTTAAATCATAATTAATTGGTAATAGTAAAGCTTCTTTAGCCTCTTCTTCTACCTTAAAAGATAGAATACTATAATTCTCTGTCTCATTTAAATCAACTAGATAACCACCTGTGTATGTATTCCCAGAAGGGTATACCTTCCCACTAGTTTCTAAATCAAATTCGTTTCCACCGTAACTCAAAGTTAAGTCAACGTCTAAGATATCATTCTCTGTCTCTAGTTTATTAATCTTCAGTTTCACATCTAATTGATCCTTTGAGTCTAATGCAAATATTTTTTCTCCATACACAACACCCATGATCTCGTCTTCATTTTTGGATTTTGCTGCTAGAACCGAACCTGTTCCAATTAAAGTAATAGATAGCATGATAATTATTCCTATAAGAAAAGATCTCATAATATTTCCCTCCATACATCGGTTTATTTTTTTACTGCCTCCTTTTACTAGAATTTCATTTTACGGTTATGAAGTATACTAGAGTTTTTTTATTATTACAATATATTGTCAATAACTTTACATAATACGACAATTTTCGATTATATCATTATTTTGGTAAATTAATGGAGGTAGATTTTTATTTTGAATAGGTGAAGGTTAATTATTTGGAAGGATTTTAAAAATAAGCCCCCACTACTGTGAACTGACCCCTGTCAAGCAGACAAGAATAAAAAAGCACATTTATGCAACCTGAGTCCTGAAATGATAAGGGCTTAGGTTGTTTAATTTCTTCTGGAAACGTTGATGATTGTAGAATCTAATGTATTTATTTACAGCATTGCATACTTCTTCACCTGTTCTGAATGAATATAAGTTGAAACACTCACTTTTGAAGTGACTAAAGAAATTCTCCATACAGGCATTGTCCCAACAATTTCCCTTCCTGGACATACTTGCTTTCATCTGATATTTTTTAAGTAAGTTGTTATATTGACGGGATGTATACTGGAACCCGGGCTTGTCAAGAAAAGTGTGTAAGTTATTCTAAATACTTTAACACTCGTTCATTAAGATGGTCATGAATTAAGAACTGGTTCATGACCATTG
>NZ_JAFBFA010000073.1 GCF_016909015.1 Gracilibacillus alcaliphilus | reverse complement strand
CCATGCTTCCACCCCGAACCTATCTACCTCATCGTCTCTGAGGGATCTTACTCTATCGAATAGATGGGAAGTCTCATCTTGAGGGGGGCTTCATGCTTAGATGCTTTCAGCACTTATCCCTTCCACACGTAGCTACCCAGCGATGCTCCTGGCGGAACAACTGGTGCACCAGCGGTGTGTCCATCCCGGTCCTCTCGTACTAAGGACAGCTCCTCTCAAACTTCCAACGCCCACGACGGATAGGGACCGAACTGTCTCACGACGTTCTGAACCCAGCTCGCGTACCGCTTTAATGGGCGAACAGCCCAACCCTTGGGACCGACTACAGCCCCAGGATGCGATGAGCCGACATCGAGGTGCCAAACCTCCCCGTCGATGTGGACTCTTGGGGGAGATAAGCCTGTTATCCCCGGGGTAGCTTTTATCCGTTGAGCGACGGCCCTTCCATTCGGTACCGCCGGATCACTAAGCCCGACTTTCGTCCCTGCTCGACTTGTAGGTCTCGCAGTCAAGCTCCCTTCTGCCTTTACACTCTGCGAATGATTTCCAACCATTCTGAGGGAACCTTTGGGCGCCTCCGTTACATTTTGGGAGGCGACCGCCCCAGTCAAACTGCCCACCTGACACTGTCTCCGAACCGGATCACGGTTCTGGGTTAGAAGGTCCATACAGCCAGGGTGGTATCCCACCAGCGCCTCCACGTAAGCTAGCGCTCACGTTTCTCAGGCTCCCACCTATCCTGTACAAGCTGTACCAACATTCCATATCAGGCTACAGTAAAGCTCCACGGGGTCTTTCCGTCCTGTCGCGGGTAATGCGCATCTTCACGCATAGTATAATTTCACCGGGTCTCTCGTTGAGACAGTGCCCAAGTCGTTGCACCTTTCGTGCGGGTCGGAACTTACCCGACAAGGAATTTCGCTACCTTAGGACCGTTATAGTTACGGCCGCCGTTTACTGGGGCTTCAGTTCAACGCTTCGCTAATGCTAACGCATCCCCTTAACCTTCCAGCACCGGGCAGGTGTCAGCCCCTATACTTCGCCTTGCGGCTTCGCAGAGACCTGTGTTTTTGCTAAACAGTCGCTTGGGCCTTTTCACTGCGGCTTCTCATGCAAGAAGCACCCCTTCTCCCGAAGTTACGGGGTCATTTTGCCGAGTTCCTTAACGAGAGTTCTCCCGATCACCTTAGGATTCTCTCCTCGCCTACCTGTGTCGGTTTGCGGTACGGGCACCTGATATCCTTGCTAGAGGCTTTTCTTGGCAGCGTGAAATCCGGAACTTCGGTACTATATTTCCCTCCCCATCATAACTCATGCTTTCTGTCAGACGGATTTACCTATCTGACACACTCGTTATTTGGGCGCGCTCAACCAATCACGCGCTTTCCTTATCCTTCTGCGTCCCCCCATCACTTATAACGGATCCAGGTGGTACAGGAATATCAACCTGTTGTCCATCGCCTACGCCTTTCGGCCTCGGCTTAGGTCCCGACTTACCCTGAGCGGACGAGCCTTCCTCAGGAAACCTTAGGCATTCGGTGAAGAAGATTCTCACTTCTTTTTCGCTACTCATACCGGCATTCTCACTTCTAAGCGCTCCACCAGTCCTCACGGTCTGACTTCTCTGCCCTTAGAACGCTCTCCTACCATTGATCGTAAGATCAATCCGTAGCTTCGGTGATACGTTTAGCCCCGGTATATTTTCGGCGCAGCGTCACTCGACCAGTGAGCTATTACGCACTCTTTCAATGATGGCTGCTTCTAAGCCAACATCCTGGTTGTCTATGCAACGCCACATCCTTTTCCACTTAACGTATACTTGGGGACCTTAGCTGACGGTCTGGGCTGTTTCCCTTTCGACTATGAACCTTATCACCCATAGTCTGACTCCCAAGGTAATATGATTGGCATTCGGAGTTTGACTGAATGCGGTAACCCGGTAGGGGCCCCTAGTCCAATCAGTGCTCTACCTCCAACATACATCCCTTGAGGCTAGCCCTAAAGCTATTTCGGAGAGAACCAGCTATCTCCGTGTTCGATTGGCATTTCACCCCTACCCACACCTCATCCCCGCATTTTTCAACATACGTGGGTTCGGGCCTCCAGTCAGTGTTACCTGACCTTCACCCTGGACATGGGTAGATCACACGGTTTCGGGTCTACGACCCCCTACTATAGCGCCCTGTTCAGACTCGCTTTCGCTGCGGCTCCGTGTCTTCCACTTAACCTTGCAGGTGATCGTAACTCGCCGGTCCATTCTACAAAAGGTACGCCGTCACCCGTTAACGGGCTCCGACTACTTGTAGGCACACGGTTTCAGGTTCTCTTTCACTCCCCTCCCGGGGTGCTTTTCACCTTTCCCTCACGGTACTGGTTCACTATCGGTCACTAGGGAGTATTTAGCCTTGGGAGATGGTCCTCCCGGATTCCGACGGAATTTCACGTGTTCCGCCGTACTCAGGATCCACTCCGGAGGAGAAACGTTGTCGACTACAGGGCTGTTACCTTCTGTGGC
>NZ_JAFBFA010000072.1 GCF_016909015.1 Gracilibacillus alcaliphilus | reverse complement strand
GACACTCTCTATACTACCAAGGGGGATTCTTTTCTGTAAAATTGATTCTACGCTCATTTCCCCTCATATTTCTTCATTACAGGAATGCTTTCTAACAAAGATAGATAAAATATAAACTATCCCGTTACGATAAGGTCAAGAATAAATATTACTTTTGAGTGTTAAAAGTTAACAACCTTATTTGTATCGAACAACACTCATTTTTGAGACCATTTTATAGAAGATTAAAATAACTGTAAAAATAGACTGTCGATTAATTTACCGACAGCCTATGGTGACAATTTAATATAAATGAACTTGTTATTTCTTTTTATCCTCTAACCTTTTTAGGAAATTGAGCATTCTGACATGCGGTGATCCAAACTTGAATTAATTTTTCTACTACTTTAACTCCCGGATTGTTCATCACATGACAACCAACAACTTGGAAAGTGCGGAGATCAAACCGGAAGAAGAACCGGTAGCGCCAGCGGATGGACGAGGTTGCCCCAATGGAAGGCCTCACAGCAGATTTTTTGATGTCAGGAGTTGGCTACCAAACATGAGTAAATATGCCCTGTAAGACCAAAAGAAAGCACTTATGACATAGGTAATACAGATATCCTGCTGGTCCTCGAAAAAGTCCAGGAGCATTTTTTTTACAAACAACAATAGCCTAAATTCGCCGTCAAAGTATAGAAGGGATTAGTTTATTAAAGGCTGTTTTTTCGATTTGGCTCGGTCATACCGTATATGCCATACATCAAACAAGTTTTAGAAAAATGGGTTACTAGGTATGATAGATATTTAGAAAAGAAACAGTAAACAGTTGGCGGCCTTCTCATCTGCGTTTCTGTCTACCTCTTATTACCTCGATTCAAAAAAACAAGCTATGTTTCCTAGAATCATAGCTTGTCCATATCATTTTATTTAAATACTTTATCAAATCCTTGCTTAGAACGGCTAAATAACTCTTCAGCGGACGCTGTTGGCGGTTCTTTCGTCAACACCTCTTGTGAAATTGGTCCATCATATCCAATTGCTTTTAGGCTGGTTAAAAAACCATTTAGGTCTATAACTCCTTCACCGGGATACAGCCGGTCATTATCAAGCACGTCCTCGACCGCAACATTCGGTGCATCATTAATGTGCACATGTGTAATTTGTTCTTTCGAAAGAGCCAAGATATCTTCATTCGTGAGGCCATTGGTATACCAATGGAAAGCATCTAGCAGCAGACCTACATTTGAAAGACCAATCGCATCCATCAAATCCAGTGTTTCCTGCTGTGTCCAAATAAATGGGTTCTGCCAAGCGGTTCTTAAGTGATGTGGTCCAACATATTCCAATCCTAATCGAACTCCATAGGCATCCAGGATTTCTGCGCAAGTTCGTAAGCGCTTTATAGTTAAAGCCATAAAATGCGCAGACTTTTGATCAGTGGATGGCAAAATATACGTGCAACAGCGTGTACAGCCTAAATCAGCTGCAGCTTTGGCTGCTTCCGGAAGTTTCACAAGGTCACGTTGAAATATTTCCTCTGATTGCCGCCATTCAACCGGAAGCCCAACAGAACCGAGAATCATACTATGCTTATCTAACAGTTCTCTTGCCCCTTCTACGCCATACTCATCAATTAAGCTTTTTGCTTCCAGATCGACTGCTCCAAATCCATAAGCAGCAGCTAATTCAATAAAACGCTGATTGTCATCGATATTACCAAGCCCTGCACCAGTTACTCCTCTAATCATCTACAACACTCCCAACTATATTTTGATGCTCTTCCCTTACTTTACATGCTTCTGCAGCACACGTCTAGCAAAGTGAACAGTAAACAACTATTAATTTTTTTATTGTATGTATTGGCACGATCAGATTGTAGCTAAACAGGCTTTATAATATCAAAAACTAGTATTATTTGTTACAATATTGATAGACTTGTCGAACGAATGAATGAAACAAGCTTAAAGGAGCTTATGTGTGAAGAAATTATTAAAACTTGTCGTACTATTTATTTTTATGTTTATCTTCTATCAGTTGTTTATAGCTCCCGAACAGCTGACGGTAGAGCAGCAAATTGACCATGATATAGATATAACAGACCTTCCATCAGAATTACATCCGGTTGTCGCTGAGAAAACAGCTGATTTAATACAACGAAGTGGTGAAATTGGGATTTCTATTATCATTACGGACGATTATCGGTCTTTCGAAGAACAGGATCAGTTGTATGCCCAAGGGAGAGAAAACAACAGTCCTGTTGTCACCCATGCAAGAGGGGGCGAATCCTATCATAACTATGGGTTAGCTATTGATTTTGCCTTGCGGTCAGACAACGGAGAGGTGATATGGGATTTAAATTATGATGGGAATGGGAACGGTCAATCTGATTGGTTAGAGGTTGTTGACATTGCCAAAGATCTTGGTTTTGAATGGGGTGGCGATTGGGAACATTTCAAGGACTATCCTCACCTCCAAATGGATTTCGGTTTCACTATACAGGAGTTGCAGCAAGGACAGCGGCCAGATTAACAGTGCCCTTCTTAAAACAAAGATAACTTTTTTCCATAGAGCCAATGGTTTCCGCCCGCTAAAAAAGCAAGTTTATTTCTCTTAGCTGAAATAAGCTTGCTTTTTTAATCACTCAACTTTCGCACCTAGAAAAATTTAACGAAATCAATAAGCTCAAGTGCTTGTAGTTACTATAATAGGCTCCTTGACAAAGATTTAAAACAAG
>NZ_JAFBFA010000071.1 GCF_016909015.1 Gracilibacillus alcaliphilus | reverse complement strand
TTGATTACGGCCAAGTTTTTTTACCACCAGTGACATCTTATTTACCACTGATTGCTAAGGAATTTACCACACAACGCCAATGCAATTACCAATTCTGAGTAATGGTGGGTAGATTTAGCTGTATGATAGTTTTGGATCACTTTTTGCGGATAATTGGTTCGGTAAGTGCGTGAAGGAGAGTCACAGGTAATGCACATAATAATTTAAAGCCATTAGAACAGAATCCGTTCCAATGGCTATTGATCTTACCTAAAATCTTACTTAAAACGTTTATCTTCTAATTGCTCATCAATAATTTCAACCGCCCAACGAACAAGTTCATCGTGATCCAAATCCTCTTCTTCAGACCACATACAGGTAGGTAATAGTCTGTCTTCAATTTGAAACCTCACCTCATCAGGTAAATACATACGAAAAAAGTAATAAGCTATACGGTATTCAACTTCTGCTGGGATCATTTAGACGCCCCCAATCCATGGCGCTCTCGCATAGAAACATTTCCGTCAATCATGATTTGATAGGAATCATGAATAATACGGTCTAAAATAGCCTCCGCAATTGTTTCATTTCCTAATTTTAAATGCCATCCACTGGGATCGATTTGGGAACAGAAAATAGTCGAAGCTACCTTATGGCGTGCCTCTGCAATTTCTAGTAATATTGCAGCTTCATCGGTTGACAAATCTGTTAGTAACCATTCATCAAGTATGAGTACATCGACTTTCGTATATTTTTTAATGCATTTCCGGTAGCTTCCGTCTGCTGCTAATTTCGCCAGTGACAGTTCATCCAGTAACTCGGGTAAGCGAATATATTTCACTTTATAAAATTGACGACAAGCCGATACTCCGAATGCGCTGGCTAAGTATGATTTACCAGAACCAGTTGGACCTTTCAATATAATATTGTAATTGTCATAGATATAGGCACCGCTAGCGAGTTTCAAAATCAAATCCTTATCTAGCTTTCTATCTTCGTAATACTCTATATCTTCAATACTGGCATTTGAGTTTATAAAAGTAGCTGCTTTGATTAAACGTTGAAGCTTGTTACTCTTCCGACGGGAATGTTCTAAATCGACAAGTAAAGAAAAACGGTCCTCGAAACTCATTTTTTGAATTTCCTTGTTCAATGCCTGTTCCTTATAGGCTTCCTCCATACCACGCAATTTCATTTCGTGTAATTTTGTTAGCGTTTGTTCATTCATTATTTATCGGTCCTTCCATAATAAGAAGCTCCACGTGTGAAGCCATAGTTATTTTCGCTGCTTTCCGTTTTACGTTTTAATTCCTGCTCGGCATCATTCTTTTTATTGTTCTTCAAAATCGTTTGTATACTTTTGACCGTGGGTCTTTTTGTCATAGAAATAATCATTTTACACGCACGTTCAATCTCGTATTTTGTGTAACGTCTCTCAGATTTTTTTAATGAAAATATGGACTGTAGAGCTTGTTTTTCCGTTTGGGAAGTACCCAGAATATATTGAACAACATTCAAGGCTGATTCCCCGATACTTTCAGCCCATTCAAGCGCGGCTTCCGGTGTTTGATCCACAAATAACTTATGATTATCAGGCATATGATCCCGAACAGTAGATAATTGACCAAATTTCCCATATAATCGTTTATGAGAAGCAATCCGCATATGATTGAAAAAGATCTCAACAAAATCATCTGATAGTTTCACTTCAACCTGTCGATTGATATATTCATAGGGAACTGAATAAAACATACTTTCGACAGAGATGTGATAGTCAGGGCGTACTTTGGCAGTTTTCCATTCAGACATTTTGTACGGCACTGACGGGAGGGGAGAAAGCGCAAATTTCTCCTCTTCTTTAAATGCTGACCATCGACAACCTTTTTTACGAGTGAAGGGGCGCTGATTGAATTCATCTAATTTCCGCCAAACTTCTTCGTTCAATTCATCAATACTGAAGCATTGTGTATTTCTTAAAGCTGCGATGATCCATGTAGAGACAACATTAACAGAGCCTTCAACACTGGCTTTATCCTTCGGTGTTCGAACCCGTGCAGGCATGACCACTGTTTTATAATAATCTGCCATTTCCCTGTAAGTAGGATTTAAGACCAATTCACGAGTAGTATGTTTTGTCACACTCGCTTTAAGATTATCCGGTACGATAATTTGTGTTACACCGCCAAAATACTCATACGCATGGTTATGTGCAGTAATCCAGGAATGCAAATCCATTGATAAGGTTGCTTCCGCATACGACAATTGGCTGCACGGCAATGTTGCAACGAAAATATATGCCTTTATTTTCTCCCCCGTATCCCTATCAATAATAAAAGATGTAGATCCTGCCCAATCAACTTCCATAATTTCGCCTGGTTTTCTACGAATACGCAAGGTTGCTTTATACTTATCTGCGTATCTACTGTAATGACGCAAAAAACTGCGATAGGAATACGGAATTGTATTGTTCACCCGGCAATCGGCTTCATACTCATGGTGAAGAAGGGAAAGTGTCACATTAGGCTTCGCCAACTCTTCATGAATATAATCAAAGTTCAACGGTTGTCTGCCTGATGCCTCCAAAGACTTCTCAGGAAAGAGAAACTCCTCAATCCATTGATCCGTCATTTCCTCCTCTAAAGGACAGACCAACCCCTTCTTTTCGGCTATTCGAATGATCTCTGTCACCTTTTGACGAGAGTTGCCTGTACTTGCGGCAATGCCTCTAAAACTGATTCCCTCATCGTGTAATTCCAGTATCCTTCGATAATGAATCATAAAAAAATACCTCCCTATAAATAATGTCACACCTGATGGTGTGCTCACTAATTATACAAAGGTATTAACTGAAGTGGTAATGCCTTGTCACTTGCTGGTAAATTTTTTGGCGTTTGGTGGTAAAAACTATGTCACTGGTGGTACATTTCAGTGGCTGTAATCA
>NZ_JAFBFA010000070.1 GCF_016909015.1 Gracilibacillus alcaliphilus | reverse complement strand
AACTGTAAGTTTTCATATGCTCCTCCTGTTGATTAATTTTTCTATTATAACGGACAGTTTCGAGGAGTGTCTACTTTACTAATACAATATCATTGGATATGACGGACAAAAAAGCGAGGAAGGCCGAAGAGTTGTCCGTCATTTTGGGTATGACGGACAAAAGAGCGAGGAAGGCCGAAAAGTTGTCTGTCATTTCGGATATGACGGACAAAAAAACGAGGAAGGCCGAAAAGTTGTCTGTCATTTCGGGTATGAATGGATATAGTGCACCCAACTATGTTGTCCAACTGCTGTAAAATGCTTATCCAGTAGTCTTTTGATGCTTTTTATAGAATATATTCTGTCACACCAGTCATAAACCAGTTGTGAAGTTAATTTTTGTTGGGGCAGTAACAGCTGCAGTTCCGCTATATTACGCATAACTCCATCTTGGATATTTTCCTGTTCCATACACTTCAAACATTTTAACGTTTGCCCGGTTGAATCCATCGATAAACTCCGACAAGAGACGCAGCGCACTCCTTTTTTCAATTGATCATACGCATAACTTGGAACGGAAGGATGTGGGTAGGCGCCCAGGTCGTGATTGAGCAGTAGCTGCATCTGGTGTCGCTGTTTTATGTCGGTAGCTGATTGTTGATTCATTAATTGGATAAAACGCCGCAATTGAGTAGGTAAGACGATTTGCTTGGTTAAAGGGGCTTGGTAGAGGAAAAAGGCACAATTGGTGAACACGAGGTAGCTTTCGAGCTGAAGGTTCAAGCGATTGTCATGCAGCCATCGGCGAAGTAAGGATTCACTTCGTTGTAATTGTAGCACGGGATTGGTGATTTCTTTGTTAGGGAGCTTGTACCATCTCATTTCTTCACACTTATAGTCACCAGCATAATGCTTGACCTCTAGTAAGTAAAGTTTGTCTTTGGTACAAATGAGAGAATCGATTTGAAAGGTGGTTGTGCCGACTTGAAGCCGGAGATCGCTGATGACCAAATGGGAGTCAACAAGTTCCGCATGTAGTAGTTGTTCAAGCTGTCTTTCACCGTGATAACCTTGCTGGAGATTTGCGAGGCTGAGTTTCTCGTCGGAGGAAAAAGGATACCTTCCTTCTAATGCTTCATATATTCTTAGTTCATGTGATTTGGTTAGTTTTTTATTAACATCTATGCACCACCTTTTCAAATACCATTTTATAACAAATATATAAGTATTGCAATCACCAGTTCACTTCTGTTGAAACAGGTGCTTTTGATATTAAATAAAAGTAAAGTGAACCTTTTCTTCTGTCCGGCTGTATAAGTTAGTGAAAAGATGAAAAGGAGTCGATGCAATATGGATTTAGGCTGGCTGATCAGTACAATTGTAGCAACCATTCTTGGAGCTACATTTGCAACGTTAATTATAACCATGAATAAAAAAGTAGTTCGAGATAGAAAGGGAAATATTGACTTTAGTAGATCAGATATTTACTTTCAATGGACGAGATGGGATTACGTCATTATTATAGCAGCAGTGTATACATTTTTGTGTATACTAGGTCTTTTCCTATTTCTGCTCCGTGGTGACAACATTGACAGCCCTTGGATACAATTTTTTATTCATCAAACGTTTGTATTTTCATTAATCACTTTTATTTGGTTCATAACCCGGATTGCTTTTGTATTTAAAGGCATCAAAGAGCGGTGGTCTGATGAGTTTAAATAAGGAGACTACATCTGCCGACATGGAGAAACGAGAAGCATATTCTATTGGAAAATTGTTCCTTATGTATAAAACGCCTATTTATCAGTTTATCTATCGATATTGTCAAGATGAACAGCTCTGCTTAGATATAGTGCAGGATACATTTATACGGTTCCAAAAATATCAGAAACACTTCGATGAGGAGAAATCCAGTATCAAAACGTATTTATTTCGTATGGCTTATCAACTGATGATTAATCGGTTGAAAAGGCGCAGTCGCTTGGAAAAATTACTGCCTTTTTTATACATGCAATCTCAGCAGCATACTTTATCACATGAGGACAAACTTACGGTTCAATCAGCGATTCTACAACTCCCTGACGAACAAAGAGCTGTTATATTATTAACTTATTATCATGATATGCCACAAAAGGATATTTCAGAGATTCTTGATATTCCAATAGGAACCGTGAAATCAAGATTGTATACGTCACTAAGAAAACTAAAAGCATTATTGGAGGTAAGCGAATGAGTAAAAAGGAGATTCCAGATGAACTTCGAAACAGGTTAGATGAATTTGACGTGGAAGTACCGGAAATATCGCCGAAGAATCAGATGGAACGACTAGCAAACTGGATTTATGCTCCTGCAAAGAATCCAATGGAGCTATTAGGTATCAATGGAAATTCCATCATACGTCTTACCTTTTTTCCATTAATATTGGTACTGATTTTGTTCTTTACACCGATCTTCTTGTTATAAAAGATAACAGCTAAATTTTACTTTTTTCTTATAGAACAAATCATTGCCTGTTTTGAAGATAGTACAATATAAATAATGGGTCAAGAGCTGAGCTATCTTCGCAAAATCTATGGTTAGTTGTAGCACGGGATTTTTGCTATAATATAAGTAGACTTAGTTTGTAGGAGAGGTGGGGTGTAAATTATGACTTGGCTTAATATTTCGTTTGTAGCATTGATAATAGCAGGATTATTATTGTTTGTTTATGGATTAAGAGAAAATTCCCAATTATCCATGCTCTTTGGAGGAATCGCTTGCTTATTATCCATATTTTACTTCCT
Source organism: Gracilibacillus alcaliphilus (assembly GCF_016909015.1). Lineage (GTDB taxonomy): Bacteria > Bacillota > Bacilli > Bacillales > Amphibacillaceae > Gracilibacillus > Gracilibacillus alcaliphilus. The sequence continues at coordinate 851 of NZ_JAFBFA010000070.1, read as the reverse complement.
TGGTTGGACTACTATGTTGCCGTTTGTTGCTCCGATAGCATTGGTGATTTCATATCTAATGAAGAAAAAGGTAAACACTGCTTAAACAGGCTCTTTCTTTAAAGGGTCTGTTTTTTATGTACTTCTAGACATTTGGACAACCCTGTTATTTGATTTTTGACACGCTGAAATTAGGATTTGCTTTACTTTTTTATCAAACATACATTCCTTTTAGTATATTTACTCAATCTTCCCTTGTGGATTGTAGAGCAACATTATTAGTAGAAATATTGTAATAACTGTCCCTGTAACACCCGTATATAAGGACTCTAATTGTTCCCCAAAGTAAATATATATATAACCGAAAATCAATGCTAATGTTATTGTAATAATATTAATAAGATGGAATCCATCTGATGTGTAAACTGCGAGTACACAAAGAACGGTGAGCATTGTTGCTAAATCAGATAATAACTCTGGGTATACCGCTCTTGTAACAAATAGCATACCTATACACAGAGCTACAATAATTTTTATAATTCTACCATTTCTCATCCAAAATCATCCCTATCTTTTTTGTTGTATCAGTGATGGAATTATAGTGAATTTTCTATCCAATAAAAACCATATTTAATAGGGTATGCTGTTAATATGGAATGTTCAAAAGGAAAAAAAGATGAATTACAATCAACTCTCATCGTGAATAAGCAACATATAAATGGTAAATATACTTTGTTAACCTATTTAATTTTATATTGTATTTATCTAGAAAATCACTTGGATCTATGTCAATAAATTGGACAATAGAAATGGTGAATTTTTTAATTTCCTACCGCGCTCCGCTTGCTCCCCTCTGTGTTAAAGGAAGGGGA
>NZ_JAFBFA010000069.1 GCF_016909015.1 Gracilibacillus alcaliphilus | reverse complement strand
ATCATATCGTTTTACCATCCTGGACACTCCTAAAGATTATTATATTTAGTATAAAAATCCCCATTTGGTATGTCCAATTATTAGACTAACATCAAGATACAGAAATACAGGATTTCGAGCAAGATAATATTCAATATAAGCTACTCGTTAATGCAGCCAAAAATAGCAATGGGGAAACGATTTATTTTTATACGATGGCTTCCTTACAACCAGTTAATGAAGCCGTACAAATGATTAAAGAATATTATATATATATCGTTCTATTTGTTGTAGCGTTAGTTTTGTTAGCTGCTTTTTATTATTCAAAAGGAATCGCAAGACCTTTATTACGTATAAATGATGCTACGAAAAGAATGACAAATTTGGACTTCCCTGAGAAAATTACTGTTCAATCCAAAGATGAGATTGGCGAATTAGCAAACAATATTAATTTTCTTTCTACAACATTACAGTCCTATATCGATCAACTGCAACAGGATGTCGAGAAGGAACGACAACTAGAACAAACACGGAAAGATTTCATTGCAGGGGTATCCCATGAGCTGAAAACTCCGCTAAGTATTATGAAAAGCTGTATGGCAATTCTTCAAGACGGGGTTGCAGTTGAAAAGAAAGATCATTATTTTAGTGCGATGGAAAATGAGGTAAACCGCATGGATCGGTTGATCGCGGATATGCTAGAACTGGCTAAATATGAATCAGGGACATATAAAATCGAAATGGAATCCTTTTTCATTGATGAATTGATTCGTTCGGTTTATAATCAACTGTCATTAAAAGTAATCGATCAAGAAATAGAGGTGAATCTAAATCTTCAATCGATTGAAGTAATCGCTAATCATGATCGAATGGAACAAGTTATTACTAATTTTCTTTCTAATGCGATTCAACATACACCAGACAAAGGGAAAATAGCCGTTTCAACGATCAATGAGGAAGAGAAGGTAAAGGTCACTGTAGAAAACGAAGGAATTCATATTGATGAGGAACAGCTAGATAAAATTTGGGATCGTTTTTATCAAGGAGAGAAAACTCAACGCTCAAAACAGGGTACAGGTTTAGGACTTGCTATTTCTAAAAATATTTTAAAGCTTCATGATGTTCCATTCGGAGTATTTAATACTGAAATAGGAGTATGTTTTTACTTTTATTTAAATAAAGTGTGATATTAGCTTGATTAAACCATTCGTTTAATACCTAATACGGTATTAAACGAATGGTTTTTTTATGCAATTCAATCTTTAGCTTATATACACTTTATCTTTATCTGATCTTTATTTCCCTATACTAATCTATCAATAGAAAATAACAACATAGAATTGAGGTTTTCATATGAAGAAGATTAGTATAATTATCTGCTTCGTCTTTCTTCTCACTATTTCTGCCTGTCAAAGTGAACAGATTACGTATCAAATGAACCCACCAAAAAAGGAGATCGAACTAAATAATGTAAAGTCATTAAACGAGGATTCTAATAATGAAGATGCCTCATCGGAGGGTGATCAACCCCAAGATACTGGGAAAGTTGTTTATCTAACATTTGATGATGGACCTACTTCTGTAACAAAAAATATCTTAGATACGCTTAAGCAATTTAATGCTAAAGCGACATTTTTTATGTTAGAGCCTGAAATGAGAGAGTTTCCAGATATAGTAAGAAAGATGGTGGAAGACGGCCATGCTGTGGGAATGCATGGAGTTACGCATGACAAAGATCAATTTTATGCTTCTGAGCAAACTGCTCTTGAAGAAATGATCAAAGCTCAGGAAACTCTTCAAGACATTACTGGCGTTGATTCCAAACTGATACGAACACCATATGGCAGTATTCCTTATCTAACCGAATCTTATCGAGAGGCTTTGACTAGTAAAGGGTTTCAATTATGGGATTGGAATGTTGACAGTAGTGATTGGTCATTATCAGGTGACCAATATGTAGATTCTGTTATGAATCAAATCGAAAACTTAGCTAGTGAAGGGGTTACATCTATTGTTCTGATGCATGATCAAGCAGAGACTGCGAATCACCTATCCACCCTATTAACTTATTTATCTGAAAACGGGTTTCAAACAAAGAAAATCAATGATAACACCGAACCATATAACTTTAACTGTTATGACCGTTGTCATTCACTGAACTCAATACAAAATTAACTTAAATGCATCGAAGGAGAGAGTATTATATGAAAAAATGGCTGCGACTTCTACTATTATTATTATTTATTGGTTTATTGTATTTTACCCTAACCGACAAACTAGAACCTGATACATCGAATAAGGCAGATACTACTAATAACAAGGCAGATACTACTAATAACAAGACAGATACTACTAACACTCCTTCAAATGAAGAAAAATATAAGGTTGTCATTGACCCTGGACATGGCGGTGAAGACCCTGGTGCTATCGGTGCTAGTGGATACGAAAAAGATTTTACATTAAGTTTGGCTAAAAAGATCTCGATTTTATTGCAAGATGAACCAAAACTTGAGGTACACATGACGAGAGAAGAAGATGTTTTTCTATCAGCAGAAACTCGAGAAAGGACTAATTATGCTAATAACATAGATGCCGATGTGTTTATATCATTACATGCTAATACATTTACGGATCCATCTGTTTCTGGTACTGAATCCTTCTATTATCATAAAAATTCGAAACGATTGGCGAATATTATACACAGACATGTTTCAGAAACGACTGGTTTTCGTAACCGTGGTGTAAAAAAAGAAAACTTTTTTGTTTTAAAAGATACTACTATGCCTGCAGTTTTACTTGAAATCGGCTATATAACAAACCCAGAAGATGAACAAAAAATGCTGACAGACGATTTTCAACAATCTGTAGCAGAATCTATTAAGAGTGGAATCAAAGAGTTTTTAATAGATTAAAAGAGTGTAACGCAAAAGCCATTGGATTTAGAGTAGTCGATTGAAATTAAGTATATTGATGAAAGTAACTATTCGTCCGGTAGAGCAAGCCGGAATCCCGGTAATCCCACCCGAAACAAAGTCAATGAGTGAATTGCCTGAATAAGATATTATTTCCATGTACATTCAGATGCTGAGCAATGACTTTATCATTGATGTAAAGCTTGGGAACCATGCCGTCAGCCAAAAAGCAGAGATAATGTTATTGAATGAGGTGTTTCATAAAAAACTATCTAACGGGGGACGTTAGTTCAACAAAACAGTGGCAGTCTAGGACTTTATTTTTCGGTCTAAGGCTGCTTGCTGTTTCTAAATTCAAGACAGTCAATCGTTAGAGGTGCGGATAGTTGATCATTCCTTACATGTATTTCGATGTTGTAAGCTACATAGGAATCGCCCCGACAACAAAAAGGAGATTCCTCTCCAAAGAATCCTCCATACGAAAATACCCTTTTCTTGAATATTGGATTATGGCTTCATCCTTATTTTGTTTTTATATTGAATCACCCGTACAGGCTGGACATTAATAGGGATGGATAGAGTGAATGGCATTTTGCCGGCAATAATAAATGAAAATGACTTGGGAACCACTTAGGAACTCAAGTCATTTTTATTGAGATTGTCACTTTTTGGAGGACTCTTGTTCTTTAATATCGTTCTGTTCAACCATCGTTTTACCCTTAGCAACTAAGAAAATATAAAAAAAGAGCGAACTCCTTTTTGAACTGCACCCTGTCAAGTAGACAGTGAAAAAACAAAAATCTATGCAACAGTCTGGTACCGATATTCCAACGGTGCCAGGCTGTTTAATTTC
>NZ_JAFBFA010000068.1 GCF_016909015.1 Gracilibacillus alcaliphilus | reverse complement strand
TATTCCTTGACTTACCTAATGTTTTTAATATTAATCAATGAAAATTAGAGAAAAACAGCGATATTTTAAGAAAATGAAAGTATATTGAGGGAGGAAGGATTAAATGAATTATCGGCTTCTGATATTAGTACTTGGAACATTCATAATAGGCACAGATGATTTTGTTATTGCTGGTTTATTACCTCATATTGCTAATGATATGAATGTTACAATTGCCGCAGCAGGACAGTTAGTTACTGCATTTGCTATCGCTTATGCCGTAGGAGCCCCTCTTTTTGGCACCTTAACCATGAATTTTCCATTAAAATCCCTTTTGATTATATCTATGTTGGTATTTGCTATTGCCAACGCTCTGTCTGCCATTGTTACTTCTTTTGAAATCCTCTTGTTCACAAGAATACTAGCTGCACTCGCCGCTGCGATATTCACCCCGCTAGCAATGACTGCTTCTGCTAGTTTAGTATCGGACAAAATGAGAGGCAAAGCATTGTCATTTATACTAGCAGGAATAACTGTGGGGTTAGTTTTAGGTGCTCCTATTGGAACATGGATTGGAAATGCACTCACTTGGCGTTATTCTTTTATTTTTGTATCAGTAGTTTCATTCATTACTGTGATAGGAGTTCTACTATTTTTACCTAAAATTGAAAGAGAAGCAGAATTAACTATTAGAGAAAGATTAAAAGGTTTCAATAAGATTATTTTATTAACATTATGTGTAAGTGTTATTGGTACAACAGGCGGTTTCATGACATATACATATATAGCTCCTATCATTACAGAGATTACGAATGTCGATAATATCAGTGTCTTTCTTATGTTGTTTGGGATAGGTGCACTTTTCGGAAATTTGGTTGGGGGGTACTTTACAGATAAAATTGGTGCGCCAAAAACATTAAAGCTATCACTTGGAGGTTTCGCCATATTACTAGCAGCATTCTCATTTTTATCCTTACTAAATCCATCTGCCTTGGCCATTGTTATGGTATCTATTGTAGCGATATTATGGGGAATTCCGGGGTTTGGTATGAATCCAGCTCTTAATACATTTCTTATATCATTAAATCCTAAACAAGCTCAAATGGTTTTATCATTCAGCGCCTCTGCTCTTTACATGGGAATTGGATTAGGTGCATTTGTGGGGGGTGGCGTTATAAGTATTAGTTCAGTAAACTATGTAGGGCTAGGAAGTGGTGTACTCGTTCTTATTGCGTTAGTACTGTTTACTTTTGTTAATAGAGTTGCTAATAAGAGTAGGGTTTAAAACGGGATGATAACCAGCGAATTTTAATGACTCTTGAACAATTGAAAAAAATAAAAAGCGTAAAAGAAAACCGTCCGGTATAGCCTACATTGGATGAAATAATGAATGATAAACTTACAGATAGAACCATCCACAGGCAGAATACGCGTGAAAAGACTTTTCTATTTTTTCGTTTTTGTTACAGTTCAATTACAAAATGGCCACAGAAATAGAATCCAAGTTTACAAGTTCAAATGATGGGTAGACAGTAATTATACATTGGAGAGGGAGGTGTTATTATCAAGTATATTTCTGCAATCATTCTTTCTTTGGTCGGATTCGTACTATTTGCGGGAACAGCAGCAGCTGAGAAGCATTATGAAGTACAATCAGGAGATACTCTATACCGTATCGCTCAAAACTATCAAGTAGATATAAATGCTGTCATTGCGGCAAATTCATCGATATCGGATCCTACCCATATTGTAACAGGGCAAACCATAAACATCCCAGATGCAACGGGAACTCCTTTTACAGTTACAGCTTATACGGCTGGACCTGAATCTACTGGAAAAGAACCTGGTGATCCGGCCTATGGTATAACCGCATCTGGTGAGGTAGTAGAGGAAGGACGTACAATTGCATGTCCGCAATCTCTTCCTTTTGGGACGAAAATACATATCCCGAACTTAGATGAAACTTACGTGTGTGAAGACCGAGGAAGTGCGATTACAAATGGTTATTTGGATATTTATATCGAGGACTTAAACAAGGCATTGGAATTTGGTGTACAAGAACTTCAAGCTAAAGTGTGGACATATTAGTCTAAGGACTAGGTTATAGATTTTCCGCAACAGAAAGCAACCATTTATGTATTACATGTAGATGGTTGCTTTCCTTTCTTGTGTGAACTGTCTCGTTAATTACTCATCTATTATGGAGACAGTTCGATATACTATCATAGTCAATCTTTGTTTCCTTGCTATAGAACTCCTCCTTCATTTACAAAAAAACTTAAATGAAAAAAAATAGAAAAATTAATTAACAAAAGACTACCATTGATTATGAAAATTTTATGTCACACCGGGCAGCCACTAACTATGGAAATCTTTCAGTTACTGTTAGACGTTTGAACATAACATCTATTTACTTTCTTTATTTCTGAGCGTTTGATATGTGAGCAGGATGGCTCCTGTGTTAAATACCTTTGTGTCCGTAAGTTTGAGTTTAATGGAATCAGCTATATTCTTAAATACAGGCATTCCATCTCCTAACACAACTGGGTGAACAATCAACCTATATTCATCGATCAATCCAAGTCTTGAAAGAGATTGGGCAAAGTCCGCCCCTCCGTGTGCTAAAATATAGCTTCCTGGTTGTTGCTTCATCATGGATATCTCATCCGCTATATCCCTATTTGCTAAACGGGAATGTTTCCAACTTACTTCCGTCAATGTTTTAGAAAAGACAACCTTTGGAATTTCATTCATTGGCGGAGCATATTCATCAGTCGATGACGGCCAATGTTCCGCCATATCTTGATAGGTCACCCTTCCCATTATATGGACATCAGCCTGCGAAAGAATGTCAACGATGCATGCTTTTAATTCATCATCAACACTATCAAAAATCCAATCCACACTTCCATCCCTTGCATTAACAAATCCATCAAGAGAAACATCCATTTTTAAAACTACTTTTCTCATTCTATATCCTCCTTGTATTAAATCTACAACTTATTGTAGCAAATGATATAGGGGAAGGTTTCTTATAAATTGCTGTGTTTAGGATAGAAATTTTACTGGTTCATTTTGCTGAATAAGCAGCCAGTTAGAACTATATTTCATGGGATAAAGTAACTTTAATAAAGGCAACTATCCTGTATTAATAGGTAGCTTTGATGCAGCACTAGTGTTTATTTATCTAAAAATATAAAGTAAGAACCTATGTCTATAATGATTCAAAACAAGAATCAATCATTTTAAGTATCTGTTTGGAAGTTTAGGACTCGCTGTCCCTCTTACAAAAGGCCGGAATAGATCTCGCCCGATTTGCAGACTTAAAGATTCGTAAGAAAGGGCAAATTAGACACTAGTATAAATTTTCGATACATTTTTAAAACCGACCAGATGGTTTTTTGATAGGAGTGAATAAAACTTGAGCAGAAAATATAATGCCAAACAGACTAAAGAAAATATTATTACAACGGCCGTTCAATTATTTATGGAAAAAGGGTTCGAGAAAACAAGTATGCGAGATATTGCGAATACACTTGGTATATCTAAAGGCGGTATTTACCACCATTTTAAGTCTAAAGAAGAAATCATTGATATTGTCAGAAAAAATAAAGCAAATAGTGTAGAAGTTCATTTAACTAAATGGAGAGAGACGATTGACAAATGAACCAATTGATTCACTTGATTTAGATCCCATAGATTTAAAAGGTGATATGGTGAATTGTACGCGAGGCATAATCACTTTTTTTGTATGGCCTTATGGGCTTGGAGACAAAGAAGAGATAGAACCAGAGGCTTCATTTACAAGAGAGCTCGTTTGTGATGTCAACGAATCAAACCATTACGAATTGAGAAATGGATGGGAGTCAGATTACTTATCCAACGAAATTCTTTGGGAATTTGAGGCAGATGAGTTTGGAAAGTAAATAGAATACTAGATATAATTCGTAAACTAAATGTATTAGTTTAGAATGGAGCTGTGCAGATAATAAAAAAACAACCTTTAAGAATGATTAGACTATTGCTTTTATTTTTCTGTACGTTAGGATTGATAGCCTGTAGTTCTAGTGAAACGATCACCTTTAGAGGAGATATAGAGGATTTTGCAAACGATGTTGAAATTATTTTGGAAGTTGAAACAGAAGAAGTACAATCCATGAAATATGTTATGGTAGACTCATATGCAGAAATGGATATGACAAAAGAAGAGGCAGAAGAAATGGAAGAAGACATTCGATTGATGTATGGGAATTTAATGAAAGCAAGAGGGATGGAAGTTAACGTTAATTATGGTGATCAAGAAATGGAGTTAGTCATGTATATTGATTTTAGAGAAGTTAGTCAATCAGATCTTCCCGAATATGGTTTTGGGAATTTGGAAGAGGCTGGCTTAGGATTAGAAAATATGATTAATGAATTGGAAGAAGCAGGTTTTGAGAGAGAATCATAGACTGGCAGTTATAGGAGTTATCAGATTTATTGGCAGTAAGACTTTTATTGTTTGGGCAAATGATTTATTTGTGATATTTTATATTCAAGAACAAACATAGTATCCGCGAAGATATATTTGTCTGCATGATTAATATGAAGAAAGTTCTTGTATCCATTTTAAGCGAGGAGGCAGAAAATGAAGAAAAAACTATTGATTCTTGTAATTCTTTTCATACTAAGTGCATGTAGTAATAGTGCCAGCGATGCAGTGGAAGCCGATTTTGAAAAAATGGACTATAACTTCATCGCACCTAGTGAATTGGATGAGAGTGAAATTATTCAGCCAGGCTCTGTTGTCATCCTTGAAGGAGAAATAACAAACAAGCAAGAGAATGCTGCTAATATAACTGCGGCTAAAATGCCTGAACAAGAAGGTGTACAATATGAGGTTGTTGTTTTTGAACAGAGTAATTTATTTATGATATCAACAGGAGAAGCGGGAGAGTATACTGTACTTGTTAATGAAACGGATGATTTTAACCAATGGAATGAAGGGGATTTCATTACTGTGACGGGAATATTTGAAGGACCTAATGGTCAGACACGTGAACCTGTGATTAAAGCAGATGAAATAGATGGTATGGAGGAGCTTCCAGATAATTAAGGGACATTGCTTTCTTTCGAAAAAAATATAGTTGTTAGATGAAACCATTGAAATCTATTTACGTTCTATGGGGTGATATAAGTATAAGCGAGGCTATACCGCTCATAGTTAGTAAATTATTTGATATTTTTCTATGGTTATGTTAGACATAAGCCGAAGCTTTATGTGTTGTGTGCTACATTTTCCCTCTGATTTTATGAAAGGATGGCCGGACGTCTTACTAAGGTTAATGGTATTATCATTACTTGGCTATTTCATTTTCAAAACATGAAACTATTGGAGGAAAGAATCTTCTGCCTTATGTAAATAGATACTAATGATATCAGACAAGTAGGAAGACAATTGTGCGAGAGAAAAGGTGTAAAAATCATTAAAGGGGCTTGTCAAGAAAAGTGTGTAAGTTATTCTAAATACTTTAACACTCGTTCATTAAGATGGTCATGAATTAAGAACTGGTTCATGACCATTGCC
>NZ_JAFBFA010000067.1 GCF_016909015.1 Gracilibacillus alcaliphilus | reverse complement strand
CTTGTTTTAAATCTTTGTCAAGGAGCCTATTATAGTAACTACAAGCACTTGAGCTTATTGATTTCGTTAAATTTTTCTAGGTGCGAAAGTTGAGACGATAAGAAGTAATAGTGCCATCATGTGACACGATATGCAGTTTTTCCTTTTGGTACTGCTTACAATTCTTAATAAAGTCTTCGGCTAATTTTTAAAAATGGGCGTCAGGAAGAGTGTTAATACCTGTGGACCAAATATTTATAGGAACGTTAACATCCATTTCAAAAGTTGAATATTCCTTTTTGATGAGTTCGATATCAAGTATTTTATCACATGGCAATGTGTTTTCTTCTGGCTGAATGGGAAACATCCTTGGGGATACAAGCGGACTCACTATCTTACGGCAATCAACATTCTCACTCCAAATTCGCGCTGTCTCAAGGGTTCTTCTAACAGGACTAATAATCACTACATCTTCATCTGTTAACGTCAATTTAATAATGCTGCTTGTTCCATTCCTTTAGGAGTTAAACGCGGATCAGCTATTTGCAGACTGTCAGGTGTATCTAATGTATGTTCTCCTTGTTCGTGACGAATAAAGTGAAACTTCATTCAAGTAGGGGTTTTTCAGCCCCCACTTGAACGTTAGTTGAACCAATCGGGCCGTTACTGGTTGTTGGATCTTCCATTTAGAAATGACAGATTCCCTTATTGCTTGAAGTGGGAGTCCTACAGTCAGTTACACCGCGGTAAATAGTAACTCCATATCTAATCTCCTTTCACATCCATAACCGCTGCATAATAAGTTTTATGATTCTCTGTGCCTTTAATATTGCTACAAAACCCAGTAAGATTCAAGGGGATTCACCTAATTTCTGACGATGAGCTTTCAGGCAAAAATACCTGTACTCGATCTTAAAGAAGCTAATAAAAATGGGTCCCACACTTGACAAATTATATATTAGATGATAAATTTTGATCATTCAATCAATTTAATATTTGATCAATCAAATTACATATTAATTAAGCAAAAGGGAATATAATAATATTGAAGACTCTTGTACATAAGGTAAATATAGAGACAAGGGAGGGAAGTTAATGAATATGGCTCAAATAAACCAGAAGAAACGTGCATTATCATTAGATCTCGCACGAGGGTCGATGCTCTTTTTGATTATACTTTCACATATACCATTGCTTTTATATACGATAGAGCCAGGTGTCTTAACAAAAGTTGCTGGCAGTACACCTTTAGACCATTTTTTGAATTTTTTGATGGAAATCATTGTAGATAACCGAGCACGCCCATTGTTCGCCATCCTATTCGGATATGGTCTAGTGATGATTTATCGCAAGCAATGGGAGAGAAAAGGGGCGGAAGAAGCAAAACGCATTATCAAAAGACGCTGCTGGTATTTAATATTATTCGGCGCCATACTCGTTGGTGTCGCAGGCGGGCAGGACATCTTAATGACTTATGGCATTGCTGGACTCCTATTAATTCCCTGCTTAAAAAAGGACAACACGAAGATTGAGAAATATGTGATTATTTCTACCCTCATATGTCTCATGTATATCCCGCTTTTGTGGGGAGGTATCCTATTAGGCAACCAATCTTACGGGTTAGCAGTAGAATTAACTGGTGAAGAAACATACTTCAATTCATTGCTGGAACAGCTGATTGCTATACCTCTTATTCCATTATTTACTCATCTCTTCTTCTCGATTATCCCTTCTGTTCTTATGGGAATTTGGTTAGGAAATGTAAACCTATTGATTAAACCGCACCATCATATGAAACTACTAAAACAGTTAACGATTGGCGGCCTAAGTCTTTCACTTGTCGGTGCCATTCCGCTAGTATTAATTAATGATATTTGGTTTCCTAGTTTTTTTATCGCAGGGATTGCATACGGTATTCATATTATCACTGGTTTTGCAGGTGGTGTAGGCTATGCTGCACTCTTTGGGATGTTAGGAGCCAGTATTAAACATTACGGCGTAATTGTAAAGGCGATCGCGGCAATGGGCAAACGTTCGTTAACCTTTTTCGTCATACATGAAGTTTTGATTGTCATACTCTTGTCCCCAATCGCCTTTAATTTAGGGGCTCACTTAACCGTTACAACTTCCGTACTGCTTGGCACCATCATGTGGATCGTTACTTTATTCATCGCATATTTTACGGAACAGCGCCAGATAGAAGGGCCGTTGGAAAAATATATGCGTTCTTTGGTTTATAAAAAGCAAGAGTAAGTGCGTGTGCAAAACTAATATGTTCTGACAGATAACTATCTATGAAAATTTTAGACACCCTGCCTATTTTGTTCCTGCTTAGATGCTAACAAATGGATCAATTTAGTAGATCCTTTCTTTCTCAACATGTAAAATCCACCTATAATATTTGGTATTGATCATTTAGCCGCTATGGGAAGTAACAAGTAATGAAAACAGTAAGCAGGTAGAAAGGGGTAGATAATGAATTACATCAAATGGATTCGTGAAAAAGTTGGACACGAGAAAATTATTTTAAATTTTGCAGGTGTGTGCATTATCAATCGAAGTGGTGAAGTATTACTGCAAAAAAGAGGTGACAAAAATAAATGGGGGTTTCCTGGCGGAGCTTTAGAAATCGGAGAGTCCATTGAAGAGTGTGCATTAAGAGAAGTAAAAGAAGAGACCGGCCTTGTAAAAGGGAGATACCTTCGTATTTTGACCACCTTGATATTCAATTATGGTATGAAAAGGATGAATTAATTGGCTTCTCTGGAATAAACGAACATCATTTAGAGATGTTATTTTTAAAACCAGCTAAAATAGGCAAAGGATACGGTCAGACCATCATTAGTTCTTTAATTAAAGATTTTAATATTAGAACAGTCGATGTTAATAAAGACAATAAGAATGCAGCTAAATTCTATATGAAAAACGGCTTTCATCTATTAAAGCAATCAGAGACAGATTCTTCTGGTCGTCCATATCCTATCTTGCATTTAAAACTAAAATAAGGTAGAGGTTTCCCCTCTACCTTATTTCCCTAGCTAAACTCTCTATAAAATATATAAATCATGCGGTGCTATTGAGTTATTTTTCGAATGGATGAAACTGAACTGAAACATTAAAAATTTTTATGGTCTGTACATAATCAAGTCTATATCGCAATAATCGTCTACTGTTTAAACATATTGACTCAACTAGCAACCAAAAGTCCGTGTACGTATTTACAAATTAGCCATTATTTAATATGAAAATTTGTTGCTAGCTTGATTTGCAAAATTCAAGGGAGCAGAAGGCAATAGTCAGAACATTTCAAAAATATTTATGCGACACTAGTGAAAGAATATATATAAGATAGATGTTTTTCCAACGACACCCTCAATCTCCACCTGTTACGATAGATCCCTTTTTTCCTCACCATCATGATCAACAGCAAAACTGAATATGACTTTAAAGATATAAAAAGAAAAAATAGCTAATAAGATTTGTGGGATATCCGTGAACAACAAAAGCAAACTCACGCCCGAAACGGCTAAAAATACACCAATCATACGTTGGCCTGGATATTGAATGAGTGCGTTCACGATAAGTGCCGATACGATTGTATACCCCCATACTATGAGACTGATCCCGTAGTAATCATCAAACAACCAAGCAAAAATAATTGGCTGTACATGAATTGCAATAAAAACCAGCCGCCTCTTGGCATTAGTTTTATAATAGAGGTTGGTCGAAAATGAAAAGTTGGCAATGACACCACCTGTGATATCTACAATTAAAACAATGAGTATAACCATTTGCCAAACGGCAAGCTGCTGCCACTCGAAATAGGTTAGTGTGAGAAGCAGAGCTGTCATACCGATACAAAACAAAAGCGTGAACCATAAGTCCAATAAGGCAATTCGTTTTCCAAACAACTCGTGAAAATAAGCAGGTACTTTTACGGTTTTCATGAAAATCACTACTCTCTTAAAGAAATCAAATTACTGTTCGACCAATCGGTCAGTTTTTAAGTTGCAATTAATATCTTGATTACTAAGATAAATCCAGAAGTTTGAGTATACCTTTTGTTTGCAAGTTCCACACTTGTTGATACTTCTCACTGTCTCTGTTCAATAAAAAATGAAAGCCAATACCGTCCACCATTGGCAGAAGCAATCGAGAGACGGAATCGATCGTTTCTTGATTGACCGTCTTCGGTACCAGTTGCGTAAGTTGTATACGGAAAAGGTCATTCATTTGTTCGGAATAGGTAACTAAAATTTCCCGATAAGCCGGATTAAATATTCCTTCATGGAAAAAGGATAAAAACGCTTTGAAAAAAGGAAGCTCGTCATCTGACACTGGAATCATGGTTTGGCCAAGTGTATCAAAAAAATGTGCAACATCACGATACTCTCCTATTTTTATTGATTGCAATAACTCTTCAAATACAACATGTAGTGTGTTAATTAGTAACTCATCATTTGATTTGAAATGATGGAAAATTGTACTTTTACTCACTCCGCTAGCGGCAGCCAGTTTTGCGGTAGATATCTCTGTCAATCCGTTTTCCGCAATCATTGCAATGGCTGTGTGTAGAATATTCACACGTGTTTGTTCCCCTTTTTTCATTCGTTTATCATCATGTACCATTTTGCACCCCCTATTTTTTGCAATTATAACACTGACCGATTGGACGGTCAATTATATTACTAATAGAATAAGCTCAAAACCCGTGATTTATACTATCTTCCTAAGCCGTTATCAGCTAAACTACTTGAGGTTACATGTTTTATTGGATTCGTATTGAAAAATCACTGATAAAAAAATTAATCTTTCAAATTACATTAATACGTAATATGTTACGCAATATATAACGTATCATATTACGCGATTTTACGATGGATATAATGGATAATAAGTGTAATAATGCATTTAATATAGAGGATGAGGGAAAGTGAGTGTTAAGACAATGCAAAAAACTTCCTCAAGCTACTATAATAGACAACGGGAAAATTGATTCGGCAATCTTAGACTATAAATACTACGAAGAATTATATTTACGGATCCAAGAATTAGAAGAGAAAGAAGAAAGCCGCATTTTATTAAGAACGTATAGACGATAAAGCTGTGACATGCCAACACACCCAACCAAATATGGACCGCATGCTCCTAAAATTTATGAGTTTTATTATCTAATATCGGGAAAAGGAGTTTTTCAGTAGAAGGAAATGAATATAAACTGAATCCTAATAGTATTATGATTTTACGTTCAAATGAGGCACATTTTGTGGAAATGAAAAGAGACCTTCAATATGAAAAGTATTGTACTTCATTTTTTTCCGGAATTTTTAGATCAAATTGATCCTAATAGAATATTACTTGAACCTTTTGATAACCGAGCTTTGGGAGTTGATAATTATTACCCATCTGGATCTTTTTCTGATCAATTAGTCCGTTCTTGCCTTGATAATATACTGGAAATTAGAAGATGATTATCAGAAAAGAGTAGTTATTATAACTAATCTTTTTACTATTTTAAATGAGCTGAATAAAAGTTTTCATAACGAAGATTTCAAATTATTATTTATTGCATATATTCGGAACTGCCCGCTGGACTTCCCACTTCCTTATGGGCTAGTAGGAGGAGCCGTTTGCGTTAATAGCGCAAATGCGGTCCTTAGAGGGGGATGAATACAATCTACCGAGAGGTACCCTTCTACTCGACTAGCCTAAATACATTTCTACACAAAGATGAAAAAGCTGATCTTCCGAATTCGGAAAATCAGCTTTTTTATTACCTATCGCCTGAATAACATCAAAAATCGCAATTAAGATGGTGGGGTATTACAAGCCGATGAGGACTTTTCTTTTGTTCTTTCCGCCAGATTAGTAATCGACTCAATGTCTTGTTCGGTTAATAAATCTAAAAAATACTCGCGTATTGCCATAGAAACAACGGGGCGGGCATCATCCAATGCTGATTTTCCTGCCGAAGTAGTGATTACCTGGACTCCTCGTTCAGTTTCTAATGGTTTCCTTAAAACGAGTCCTCGCTTTTCCATCCGAGTTAAATGATGGGATAACCTACTCTTGGTCCAATCCATTGAGTCTGCTAATTCTTGTTGGCGTAACTTACCTTTTCCATAAAGATCCAATCGATCTAATATACCAAAATCTCCCTCCGATAGCCAATTCTCGGACGAGCATTAAAGGACTTCGCTCGCCGTGACGAAGTTGTCATTGCTACAAAAGTTTTCGTTCCGATGCGTAAAGGTCCAAATGCAATGGGACTTTCCCGCAAAGCGATAATGTCGGAAATTGATGATAGTCTAAGACGCTTGGGTACAGACTACATTGATTTGTATCAAATCCATCGATGGGATCCTAACACACCGATTGAAGAAACAATGGAGGCACTACATGATCTAGTTAAGGTAGGCAAGGTAAGGTATATCGGAGCATCCTCCATGTCAGTTTGGCAATTCGCAAAAGCTCAACATGTGGCAGAACGCAACGGTTGGACTCGTTTCATTTCAATGGAAATTAGGCTTAACTTGCTTTATCGAGAGGAAGAAAGAGAAATGCTACCTTTTTGTAAAGATGATGGAGTTGCCGTTACACCGTATTTACCTTTTGCTGCAGGTCGATTAACCCGAGATTGGAATGAGCAGATCCCTCGGTCAGAGAATGACCAAGTAGCAAAGGCCCTGTTTACCAAGACAGAAAAAGCCGATCGCAAAGTGGCGGAAAGAGTGGCAGAGGTTGCTGCGAATCGAGATTTTCTACGCGCACAGGTCGCACTTGCATGGTTGTTACAAAAAGTAGAAGTCACAGCACCGATTATTGGGGCGACCAAGGTAAGCCATCTCGAAGATGCAGTGTCGGCGTTATCAGTCAAATTGACATCTGAAGAAATTAAGAGTTTAGAAGAACTTTATGTACCACATTGGTGTAAATACACAACTGCGTTTAGGGTGAACATTTAAAATGATATGCTCCCTTTATAGTAGACAGAGAAATAATAAAAATTCTCACCTATTATGAAGGGAGTATTTTGTATGTCTAAAAGAATGACCAAACA
>NZ_JAFBFA010000066.1 GCF_016909015.1 Gracilibacillus alcaliphilus | reverse complement strand
CTGAAGTGGTAATGCCTTGTCACTTGCTGGTAAATTTTTTGGCGTTTGGTGGTAAAAACTATGTCACTGGTGGTACATTTCAGTGGCTGTAATCATTATGTTGCTTCAGCACGCCTTATACTTATTAATTATTTATCATATCCTGCACTTTTGCCACTTCTTCCTCTGGGACAACATAGTAATAGATCCCATCAATGGTCGTTCCTGAACCTTCCATCATATAGCTTGTTACATTACGTCTCGTGTCACTGTATCCATTTAGTAACTCTCTCATATCATCGAAGTCAAGGCTAGTGGCCATATTGTTGCCTAGAATATCAATGACTTCATTCACTTTGGTGATATTCGCTACATTGGCGCCCTTATCAATGATCCCTTCAATAACTTTACGCTGACGCTCGGTACGTCCAAAATCACCTGCTGAATCTTGTTTTCTCATCCGCACAAAGGCAAGTGTTTGATCTCCATCCATTTCTATAGGGCCAATTGTGAAGTCATACTTATTGTCGCTCCACTCAATATCATTATCAACTGTAATCGTGCCTAACTCGTCTACCAGTTCTTTTAGGCCGTTCATATTAACACGCATATAATAGTCTATATCTACTCCAAGAAAATCTTCTACGGTTTGTACAGCCATATTGGCACCGCCAAATGCATAGGCATGATTTATCTTATCCTCGCCGCGACCGGAAATAACCGTTCTTGTATCACGAGGGATACTGATCATATCCATTTCATCTGTTTCTGGTTTCAAAGATAAGACGATAATTGCATCCGAACGGCCGGCATCATTATCTTCCTGATCCACACCTAATAATAGAATATTCAGCGGTTCGCCACTACTAGCTTTCTCCTTGGATTTATCCATATCAATGCTTTCTATAGGGTCATGCATTTTAGTGTCAACGGTATCTTGGATATTACTCCAAATTGACCAGACATAAATACCAGCTGCTGATATTAATACAAAAATAATAATCAAAGGGGTGAGTATCCACCATTTTTTTGACTTTTTGCCTTGTCTGCTATTGAGTCTCTTTTCCGCCATTTTTCGCCATCCTATCTTAATATTTTCTCTTATCTTTCATATTATATCACAGCAAAGAAAATAGTAGTGAGGAAATTTGGTAGAAAAATAGTTCTTATTCCTCGATTGTAATCTATAAATTTTACTTATTAGAAGAATTACTTTATATATCATGAGGTTAATGTGATCAAGGGCTACTAAGTTAGTAATAGTTTTAATTAGTTAAGTTTATTAATCCTGTTTTCTGAAAAATGCGGCTGTGTCGTTTATTAGTTCAACCCTCCCAAAAGTAGGGTTGATTTTATTTGCAATCAGCCATATATTTTGCTCTGTCTTCACTGCTTTTTTATTGGAATTAATTGGTTGATCAATTTGATAACTATGCACTCAATAAAAGGTTGACAAGGCTTAATTTTAAATGTATTATTAACTCACATATAGGAATATTATATCACTTAAAGGATCGTTACTGGAGAAGCAGGCGTGACCTATAGGATGATAAACAGGTGTGGGATTGAGTTGCACTCATTTATTATCTTATTTGGGCAGGTCTTTTTTGTTTGTTTCGAGTTAGAGTGGAGGCGATACTGGTGCGAGTCGTCAAAGTATTTAATAATAATGCAGTACTCGTTCAAAATAAATATGGGTTAGAAGAAATTGTAATGGGAAAAGGCATTGGTTTTAGTAAATTTCCAGGAGATAAAATTGAAGAACAAAAAATAGAAAAACAATTTGCTTCGACAGTGAAAGATAAAGATATCGTGCATGACTTTGAAGAGCTCTTGAAACGAGTTGATTATCTCGATATAACGTTAGCAAGCGAAATCTTTTCTTTATTTGAAAAAAGAATCTCCAAAAAAAATAAGTGAAACCAGTTTGCTGGATATGGCTGATCATATTAATTTTATGCTTAAAAGAGCGAAGGAGGGGACATCATTTCGAACCCCATTAGAGTGGGAGCTAAAGGAAATTTATCCACTCGAATATGAAATTAGCTTAGAGGCAGTAAAATTACTCCATAAGAAAACAGGGGTAGATATCCCTGATATGGAAGCAGCATTTATCACACTTCATTACGTCAATGCAACGAGTGGTGAAAGCAGGATGGAAGAAACGATTCTCATTTCGAAAATCCTGCAAAATATCTTAAATATCATTAAGTACCATTATGGAAGAGAATTTAACGAAGAAACCATTTATTTCAGGCGATTTATTACCCATATTCGGTACTTTGTGAAGCGGCAGTTAGCGAAAGAAAATGTTAAAGCTGAATCCTCCTCTCTGCTATCTGTCATAAAATTACAATACAGCCATGATTATCATTGTGCAGAGAAAATTAAGCATTATTTAGATGAAAAATATACTTGGAACATATCGGATGACGAATTGCTGTATCTGACTTTACATTTAAATAGACTATCATCTGAGTAGTAGGATCGTTACTGGAGAAGCAGGCGTGACCTAAGAATTAGAAATGATAGGTGACAAAGGGCGTTTTTTGATGACGTCGTTTTGTACTTTGTTGCTTATTGTTGATAGTTTTAGGTCGCGCTTTTTTATTTGAAAAATACATGAAAAAAGAAAGGATTATGGATATGAAATATCAAGAGGATAGCAAACAAATTCTTGAGTTAATAGGAGGAAAAGATAATGTAAATAATCTAGTTCACTGTGCTACACGTCTTCGCTTTAGTTTAAAAGATGTTTCCAAAGCGAATAAAGCAGAACTAGAAAAACTTCCATTTGTTTTATCTGTCGTCAATAGCGGCGGACAGTATCAAATTGTTATTGGCAATGCTGTATCAGATTATTTTGCAGCTATTCAATCACTTGCCGGTCTTGAAGGCAATCGTAAAGCGAAAGAAAAACAAAAATTTAATATCAATACAGTATTTGAAGTTATTTCAGGGGCATTTTCGCCGCTAATTCCAGTTATGGCTGGTGCAGGTATGGTGAAAGCTTTATTAACGGTGCTATCTCAACTGGGTTGGATTTCAGAAGCCAGTTCTACTTATGCCGTTCTAAGTGCTGCTAGTAATTCTATCTTTTATTTCTTGCCGATATTCTTAGGTATTACCTTGGCTAATAAGTTAGGCGGGAATTTATATGTTGGAGGTGCCATAGGTGCGGCTTTAATGGAGCCATCTTTTACAGCTCTCATTGGTGAAACAAGCGCGGATTTCATCAGAATACCGCTTGAAGCTGTGGACTATGCAACAACCATTTTTCCAATTTTTATTGCTATATTTATTTATCAGTTTCTTGATAAATTGTTAAAGAAAATAATCTATAAAGATATTCAGCTTTTTGCCGTTCCGATGATCAGTTTGTTAGTCATGGTTCCACTTACTGTCATGATTTTTGGCCCGTTTGGTACCATCGTGGGAGATGGATTATCTACAGCAGTCATGTGGTTATATGAGCAAAGCAGTCTTCTGTCAGGGGTTGTCCTTGGAGGCGGCATGACGTTTATGGTAATGTTTGGTTTACACTGGGGATTTACTCCTATCACATTAGAGAATTTAAATAGTATGGGTGGAGATCCGGTAGAAGGTATGGCATTAGCTGCCGTTTTTGCTCAAATTGGTATTGCGATTGGTTTTTATCTAAGAGCCAAAAAACATTCTAAAATGCGTTCTCTAGCTGGTTCTACTGCCATCACAGGGTTACTGGCAGGTGTAACGGAACCGATTGTTTATGGTATTGTATTGCGCTATAAACGTTTGATCCCTATCGTGGCGATATCAGGAGCTATTGGTGGCGCGATTTTAGGTGGTTTTGGAGTGACCATGAATGCTTATGTTTTCCATAATTTATTTTCCATTCCTGTATATACGCCGCATATTGGTTATTTCGTAGGGATTGCGGCTTCCTTAATTGCCGGTGGAGTGTTAGCGTATTTCTTTGGGGTGAAAGAAGAAACACCAGACTTTGCAGCAAATGTTCCTACCCCTGCAACGGAAGGAAAACAGGATGACAAACTGTTCGTATATACTCCGGCAAAAGGTAACGTCATTACGTTAAGTGAGGTAGAAGATGATGTGTTCTCTAGTGGGATAGCTGGTAAGGGAGTAGCGGTAATTCCAACAGAAGGAGAGATCGTGGCACCATTCGATGCAACGATAGTTGCTGTATTCCCTTCTAAACATGCGATTGGTTTGAAAGCAGAGAATGGGACAGAGTTACTGATTCATGTTGGTTTAGATACGGTTAATTTGAATGGTAAGTACTTTGAAGCGGCAGTAGCTAACGGAGATAATGTAAAACGGGGTGACTTACTATTAACATTTGATCACGACAAGATTCTAGCGGAAGGCTATAAACTTACGACACCAGTAATAGTAACGAATCCAGATCAAATGAATGAATTAGAAAACATGAAAGAAGATGGAGCTATTACACTTGATTCCGTTCTATTTGAAATAGGGAAATAGTTAACTATAGAGGAAAGGGAGATCGCTATGAAGAAGGATTTTTTATGGGGAGGGGCCATTGCTGCCCATCAGGTGGAAGGCGCCTGGGATGCAGAAGGAAAAGGTATTAGTATTGCAGATGTGATGACGGCTGGCAGCAAAGACAAAGCACGTAAGATTACAGATGGTGTGATAGAAGGGGAATATTACCCGAATCATGAAGGAATTGACTTTTACCATCATTATAAAGAAGATGTCAAAATGTTTGCCGAAATGGGATTTAAGTGCCTGCGAACCAGTCTTGCCTGGACGCGAATCTTTCCAAATGGTGACGAGACAAAACCGAATGAAGCAGGTTTAAAATTCTATGATGACCTTTTTGATGAGTTATTAAAATACGATATTGAACCGGTGATTACTTTATCACATTTCGAAATGCCGTATCATTTGGTAAAAGAATATGGAGGCTGGCGTAATCGTAAGCTGATTGATTTCTTTGTTCATTTCTCAGATACAGTGATGAGAAGATATAAAGATAAAGTGAAGTATTGGCTGACCTTCAATGAAATTAACAATCAGCGTATTTTGGATAATCCGATTTATGGTTGGACCAATTCAGGTGTATTGTATAAGGATAACGAGGATAAGCTGGAAGTGATGTATCAAGCTGCTCATTATCAGTTTGTGGCTAGTGCATTGGTTGTAAAAAAGGCTAAAGACATTAATCCAGCATTCCAAGTTGGCTGTGTGTTAGCCGCTACGCCAAATTATCCACTTACAAGTGATCCAAACGATATTTTATTGGCCCAGCAAGAAGATGAGAATCAGCTGTTTTTCACCGATGTTCAAGTAAGAGGACATTATTCCCAAAAAGTATTAAAAATCTGGGAAAATAGCGGATATTCAATTGATGTAACGAAACAAGATGTAATTGATTTGTCAGCAGGAACCGTTGATTTTATCGGTGTTACTTATTATTTGAGTAACACAGTTTCGATACGACCGGAAGCCAAAAGGCTAAATGATAAATTACTCGGCAGTGATGTGCTGGTAGAGAACCCATTGGCAGAAACGACGGAATGGGGATGGACCATTGATCCGAAAGGCTTGCGTTACTATTTGAATCTATTGGCTAATCGTTACGAACTACCCATTTTTATTGTGGAAAATGGATTTGGATATGCAGATAAATTTGAAAATGGCAGTATTCATGATAAGGAGAGAATTGAATATTTAACGGAGCATATTAACCAGATGCAGCTTGCCATAGAAGAAGACGGTGTAGAAGTGATCGGCTATACCGTCTGGGGATGTATAGATCCGATATCATTTACAACTGGTGAGATGTTGAAACGTTATGGGTTTATTTATGTGGATAGAGATAATGATGGGAAAGGGTCGTTAAAACGTTATAAGAAGGATTCGTTTTATTGGTATCGGGAGTTAATTGCTAGTAATGGGTTGGTAATGGATTGATTTGTTTATAGGCGGTGTGAGGTCTTGAAATAAAGGAAAGTTTATTTTGGATTGCTTGAATTAAAGAAATTTTAGTGACATTTTATCACACACAACGAAAAGTTCATAAAATGAATCCCCTAATACTTCTGTCTTTTTCAAAAGCAGTTTATTGAAGGGTTGGGGATTTTTCTATACATTTGATGATTGATAGTTCATCCGGTAGTGTAAACTAAACTGTGTAAGTAAGAGAGCGTACGGCTCTTACTTCACTGTTTAGTTCTTTTGTTAAAATAAATATATACCAATTGGGAGGTTATTCTATTGTTTAAGTCAAAGCGAGAAGGGAAATCAGCTGAATTGGCCAAACAAATACTAGATAACTACCAACCAGAGAACGTAGAAGATATGCAAAATGCACTGAAAGATATATTTGGACCCATGTTTGAATCCATGTTGAAAGGTGAGATGAATCATCATTTAGGTTATGAATCCAATGATAAAACAGACGGAATGGTTATGAAAAGAAAATAATTAAAACAAGTTCGGGTGAGATGAACATTAAGGTGCCTAGAGATCGAGACGGATCCTTTAACCCTGAACTGATACCGAAACGAAAGAAGGATGTGTATCTGCGATTGAAAATAAAGTGATTTCTATGTATGCACGAGGCATGTCTCAGCGAGATATTTCCTTCACCATCGAGGATATCTATGGATTTTCTGTCTCTCATGAAATGGTTTCAGAAATTACTGACCAATTGCTTCCTGACTTGGAAGAATGGCAGGACCATCCCTTGAGTAACTGTTATGCCTTTGTTTTTGTCGATTGTATGTATACCACTATCCGCAACCAATATGAAACAAAAAAATATGCGATCTATACAATTCTAGGTTATACCATCGAAGGAGGGGAAGAAATACTTGGATTATGGTTAAATGAGACAAAAAGCAAGCATAAATGGATGCAGATCTTTGATGAGATTAAAGCTGTACATTCTTTGGCGTTAAGTGATAAAGAAGATGTCAGAGGTGGTGATACATTTTAGTGACCTGTAATCATTTTTTATGAATACAACAGCTGGCAGGCTTAGCAAGGTGGAATTTGAACGAGTTGATCATCTTTTAAAAGTGCTGCGGTTTTTGACATTGACCAAATCTATTTTGCTAAAAATAATGTAAGCGGGAAATAGTATGATGTCATGAAAAATAGCGCTAAAAATGGAGCATTCCCAAACGAGAACGCCCTTCTAAAAGTCTTGTACTTACGAACCAAAGAACTTGAAAATACATGGGAAGGCGGCCATATTCAACAATGGGCAATGGTCATGAATCAGCTATTAATTCATGATCACCTTCATGAACGTGTGTTAAAGTATTTAGAATAACTTACACACTTTTCTTGACAAGCCCTTTACAAAAGTATAAAAACTTATGGAAAATAGTTTTTCCAATATTCCAGGTGTTGAAAAATATCTAACTGAGGAAATTCTGTAAATAAAACAATTAAATGGATCTATCTTATTCTCCTTATCTGTTTGAATCACACTATATTCAATGATATTCGTCTGAGCACCAGCAACACTTGTAGAAAAATACTAATTGTAAGTTTTACATGACAGGATGGTTAGTACTTTCCGAGAGATTACTAATAAGAAGGCATAAATCCATTAAAGCGTAATAAGGAACCCTTTTTATCTTGATGTATTCTCTTTTTCTTGTATTGACTTAACGCACTTAATAATCTGAGGAGTGATCTATTCTCCCCATATTTGAACTTTTTTTCACAATTCTTCTAATAAATACTTCAATCTTAGTATTCCATTCATAGTAAGAGGTTTTAGTCAATTTTCCCCACATTTTTTTACGTTCATTATCAATTACAATTGACTTTGTTTGGCATGTTTTTGTGTATTCAACAATTAATTTAGAAGATAAGTCTATTCTAAATTGTGAGCTAAAACCCGGATATTTTGAGAAGTCATTCAGAAAATAAAAAAATTCACCTTCTAAAATTGGCTCCGTAGCACCTTTAATTTCATAATTAAATATATTATCCCGTATAACTCTATATAATTTACTCAATACAGTTTTAAATCTTGACTCTAAATTACTAAATGATTCATCTAGTATATAATAAGCAACGGAACAAACCACAAAATAATTTTTTTTATTCTCTTCTAATACCTCACATAAAAAACTAGGTGATAATTTCTTATCTAACAATTTCATAAATACAATGATATCATACATATTACTTATATTTTTGAGGTTGTTCTTCAATATTGTATATAGATGTTGAAATAATTTTTCCTTCAAATTATTTGCTTCACCTATTCTTTTTTGAATAGATTTTAAATTTTTTTCTTCAGTTTCATTTTTTGCTTTTTCATCTAAGTTATTTCGAAATTGGCTTACTTTATTAAATAGTTTAACATAAATAGCCAAAAGATAAGTTGTGCTTTTTGAATTAATATCCAGAATGTAAACATTAGAAACGACTTCTAACATTTTTAAATTAATATGAAAATGATTACCGTCAAAAACTATAAAATCCCTTACTGTTTTTAAAAAATAATTAACTATTCTTGTTCTAGAATTTGGAAAAGTAGCTACAAGAATCTCGACTTCATATAGTAATTTATCCCATTGTACTTTTTCCCCTTTATATTCTTGCAAAGTTAATATTGAGTTTTCCATAAGTTTGGATCTATGTCAATAAATTGGACAATAGAAATGGTGAATTTTTTAATTTCCTACCGCGCTCCGCTTGCTCCCCTCTGTGTTAAAGGAAGGGGAA
>NZ_JAFBFA010000065.1 GCF_016909015.1 Gracilibacillus alcaliphilus | reverse complement strand
ATAACTGTAAGTTTTCATATGCTCCTCCTGTTGATTAATTTTTCTATTATAACGGACAGTTTCGAGGAGTGTCTACTTTACTAATACAATATCATGCTATCACAGACAATGAGGTTGGTTCCATGTTGAACTTTTTACAAAAGAAAAGATGGCAGCAGTATCGTGTGCCATCTATCTCTTATTCATCTTTTTTTAGCTTGGCTAAGGCATCCGCCAACGCTGTATTAGCAAAACCCTCATCTTGTTTCTTAAGATATTTATTCACATCACGCTTAGTTGCTTTATTGGCAACTTGTTTTTCCTTTCGCTTTTGAAAGGCGGAAAGCTTTTCCCGGTAGCCGCATACACAGGAAAATGTTTGGCTGTTTCCTTGACCGCGAAGTTCCATTCGTTTATGACAATTAGGACAACGGGCATTCGTCTTCTTGGCAATCGGCTTGCGCTCACCGCACTCACGATCCTGACAAACCAGCATACGGCCTTTCTTGCCGTTGACTTCCAGCATCAACTTACCGCATTTCGAACATTTTGTGCCGGTCATATTAGCATGTTTATACTTAGCACCGCTTGACTTGACTTGAGGAACTACTTTTTTAGCTTGATTTCACTAATAAAGGCTTGTTTTTTTAATGTACCTTGAGCGATTTGCGTTACTCCTTAGCACAGGTTTTGGTAAGACCTAATTTTATAGAATCATCTTTACAAATGGAATCTTTCGAATAAAGTGACTGATGACAAAACTAAGAATCATTCCTACGATTGATACAATGATAAATTTAATGAAAGGAGCCATATATATTTCTCCCATAATTCCCTGAAGTAGATAAACAATAATAATGTGAATGAGATAAACTGTATACGCGTTATCAGCCATGAATGTCAGCAATTTTCCGCGTCTATTCCAAAAATCCCGACAGATAACTAACAAACCTGTGATAAATCCTACACCAATAAAGGCTTCTAAAATGGGCCAAATATTAAAAGATGCCGGAAGCATACCCGTTAATGTATTTAGATAGTGCAATACAGCAGCTGCTATTCCAATGATTAACCAAACGATACCGATTCTAGTCGGTAATGAATGTAACCAATTACGGCGATAGGCGAAGACACCCATAATAAAAAAGCTAAGGTACTGCGGGAGACGTCCGATTTCTACAGGCATAAACGGTAATATATCCACCCATTGTCCAACTGGAAACCAAATCCGAATGATATAATTTACGACTGCCAAAAGCAAAGCAAAGATGAGTAATGCTCTGTGCCCAAGTGATTTTGTGACACTTTCCGTATTATTTTTTGTTTGAGGGATAGCCAATCGCAAAATCGCATAACAAACAGCAAAAGATAGTAAAAGAGCCAAAAACCAAAGATGGGCAACCTCGAAATCACCCTGCCCTATATAAACACCGAAAATATACTGCCAAAAGGACATGTTTGGGCTATCAACGAAGTAGGTAATTGGACCAAATACCATAATCGTCATAAATGCAAACGGAATTCCAAGACGCAGAAATCGCCCCTTTAAAAAGTAGGGAATACCCTTTCGATCCACAGAGATCGGGAAAAAATAAGCAGAGATAAAAAAGAATAAGCCCATAAAATAGGCACCATTTACATCAAAAAAGGGACCTAAAATAGATGACTGTGAAGAACTACGAATCGGCCAATAATCCGTCGCCCCGTAAGCTTGGCCTGCATGATGAGCAACAACCAACAGTATAAGAGCGACTTTTATATTATCAAGAAAAACAAGACGCGTTTTTTTGGTAACTGAGGGCAATCTCTCATTACTATAGGTCTTCATAGAACTCTCTCCTCATAGTTAAACGTGGAATAATAGTTAGGGACCAAGCCTTCATTTGATATCCATTTTAATCTCTTGTTAACGGAAGAATAATTAGTTTTAATCATAGCATGATCCAATAATAGGATATCGAAAACCTGTAACGATAAGCTTTTAATTACTCGATCTGAGATAATAAAATATGTGATAATGGAAACTAGTATAGGTGCAAACCAAGTACTACTAGCATGAATTAATATTTTATTTCCCTTATTTTCCATTTGAAATTCACTCCTTCTTTCATAATATTCAACAAACTTTCATTAATCATTATAAAGTTTTGGTTAGAATACTACATCAGGCTATAATACTAAATCGATATACGACTGTAGACGTAGACCAAATCAAAAATCCAGTATGCAAACTATTCTTTTGCATTTTCCAGCTTCTGAGGTTACTCCAGAATCTGGCCCTTTAATGATATAAGACATCTGAAGTTTTTAAGCTCCATTATCGTAAATTAGAAGACATTATTATCACTCAACACTAATTGCTAAATTCATCACCTAAACCAGTAAAGAGTCTTTTCTAGGTTAATAAAAAGTGACTCAATATGGTATTATCCCCTATAGGTAGACTTGAAAAAAAGAGAACATATTATGATGTTTTTACAAGTCTTCTTAGAGGGAATTTTTCTATGGCAAGAAAAGGACAAACATTTACTACGTATACAGAAGCATTAAAGCGGAAAGTAGTTCATTTAAAGATAGAGGAAGGCTGGTCTTACCAGCATCTTCGTGAAAAGTATGGAATAAAGAGTGATGCTCAAATTGCTGAGTGGGTAATGAAAGTTCAGAATGGGGAATCCTTTGATGATCATCGAGGAAAATGGAACCAAAAAAATTTTGATACCTTGGAAGCGGAAAATGCTTACTTGAAAGGACAGGTAGAATACTTAAAAAAGCGCAATCCAAATCTACATGGGAAGGAGTAATCTTAAAAGCAAATAGATTCTATATTATCGAGGAACTAAGAAAGAAACATCCGCTTAAATGGCTTTTGAAAATAGCGAAAGTATCCAAATCTGGTTACTATAAGTGGCGTACTACTCCTTCTGTACGACATAAACGTCTGGAAGAAAATCTATGTATACAAGAGCATATACTTGCGATTCATAAGTTACATCCGTATTTTGGCTATATACGAATGACAAGTGCGTTATCTCTATCTTATTTAAGAATGTTTTAAATAGGGAGTTTTCTACAAAGAAGATGTACCAAAAATTGGTCACAGATATTACTTACGTGCGAATAAAGACCAAGGTATTCAAGGCAGTAATTCAAGGCGCGGTACCTGTCATGATAATGCCTGTATCGAATGTACCTTTTCTCATTTAAAAACGGAAAAGTTGTATTTAGTTAACCCGAAAACAACTGAGCAAGCATATCAAGCTATATTCGAATATATTACGTTTTATAATAAGGACCGTTTTCAGGAGAAGTTTAAAGGCCTTTCCCCGGTGGATACCGAGAAAAGACCGTAGCTTAGATTACTCTTTTTTCATTGTCTACTTGACAGGATTATGTGCAATAACAATTTCATTTATCAAATTTCGTACCTTTTAATAATTCAGCAAATGGATTATTAATTGGTTCAGCCTCTTTTTCTTGTTGCTTTAAATACTTCTGTACGCTACGTTTATCCATTTTGGCACTTCCTTCTTTTTGGCGACGAGCTTCAAAAGAAGACAGTTTTTCACGATAACCGCATTTACATGCGAAAATTTGTCCTTTTCCTTCACCACGTAGTTCCATTTTCTTTTTACATTGAGGACAGCGTGCGTTTGTTACACGTGATACATGCTTGCGGTGACCACAATCACGATCTTGGCACACTAGCATCTTACCCTTTTTACCATTCACTTCAAGCATTGGTTTACCACAGTCCGGACAATGTTTATGTGAAATATTGTCGTGCTTATATTTTTTATCACTTGATTTAATTTCAGCAACTATTTCTTTTGTGTGCTCTTTCATTTCATTAATGAACACATCTTTCTTCAACTTGCCTTTCTCAATAAGCTCAAGCTTTTGCTCCCATCTAGCTGTTGTTGCAGGTGAACGCAATTCCTCTGGTACTAAATCAAGTAATTGCCTACCTTTTGAGGTGATATAAATTTCTTTACCACCACGTTTTTCAATTAAGAATGAATTGAATAACTTGTCGATAATATCTGCACGTGTTGCAACCGTACCTAATCCACCAGCTGATTTTAAGGTATCTGCAAGCCCTTTATTACTCGTTTGCATATACTTTGTAGGATTTTCCATAGCAGACAATAAAGTAGCCTCTGTAAAGCGTGCAGGTGGTTTTGTTTGACCCGATGTCTGAGTGACTAACTTTGTCTTTAATACATCGCCTTTTTCAATGCTAGGCAATAATTGCTCTTTTATATCGTCTGTTAATTCTTCATCATCAAATCGGTTTTCGTAAACTTCTTTCCAACCAGCATTGATTACTGTTTTACCTTTAGCAATGAATTTTTCCCTATCAATTTCAGCCTGTACCGTTAATTGTTCATATTCGTGTGCTGGAAATAAAACTGCTAAGAAACGTTTTACTACTAAATCATAAATTTTTCTTTCTTTACCAGTGAAAGCTGAGAAATTTACATATCCTTCAGTCGGGATAATTGCATGATGATCGCCTAATTTCGTGTCATTGACGAAAGATTTATTCGCTTTAATTGGCTTACCTAAAATTTTATTAGCTGCTGATCGATACTCGCCAACACCACAAGCTTTTAAGCGCTCTGGAATCGTTGAAACAATATCACTTGAAATATATCGGGAATCTGTACGAGGGTATGTTAGCACTTTATGTTGCTCATACAGTTTTTGCATTATATTTAATGTTTCCTTTGCTGAATAGCCGAAGAATTTATTTGCATCACGTTGTAGTTCTGTTAAATCATAAAGCCCCGGAGCAAATGATTTTTTGGGTTTACGGTCAATTGCCACAACTTTAGCATCTTGACGACCAAGTGATTTAACAATTGCATCGATTTTTTCCTTGTTAAAGCTACGAACATTACCGTTCGAATCTTGCCATGTTAATTTAATCGTATCTGTTTGTGCCTCGATACCATAATATGTTTGTGACTTGAAATTTTTAATTTCATCCTCCCTTGTCGCAATTATGGCTACTGTAGGAGTTTGAACACGTCCGCAATTTAGTTGTGCATTGAAGCGTGTCGTAAGAGCACGAGTAGCATTTAAACCGATATACCAGTCTGCTTCAGATCGTGCAACAGCAGCATGATATAAATTTTCATAGGCTTTTCCTGGTTTCAAATTTTTAAAACCTTCCTTAATCGCTTTATCTGTTACAGAAGAAATCCATAAACGCTTTATCGGCTTGTTTACTTTCGCCTTAGCGATTATCCAACGAGCTACAAGCTCACCTTCACGACAACATCCGTTGCCACGATTATTTCATTAACATCTTTTCGGTTGATTTGGCTTTTAACAGCGTTAAATTGTTTTCCAGTCTTCTTCATTACTGTTAAATTCAAACGTTCTGGTAGCATAGGTAAATCTTCTAATTTCCATGTTTTATATTTCACATCGTAACTTTCTGGGTCAGCAAGTGTAACTAAGTGTCCAAGTGCCCATGTGACAATATATTGTGAACCCTCGATAAAACCGTTGCCTTTCTTGGTACACTTTAATACCCGGGCAATGTCTCGTCCAACCGAGGGTTTTTCTGCGATTACTACTGTTTTGCTCATAATTGACAATCCCTTCTCGTACTTCCTGTTACCTACTTTACCACAAAGTAAGCCTTCCGTCAGTGAGTGACCCTCAAACCATCAGTTCAAAGGACTGACTTGCCTTTTCCTGCCCATTTACCAAGATCGTCAGCTGATGCCTGCCAGGATAATGTTTTCTTGTGGATAAGTTGATAAACTGCTGTTTCCTGACAACCTCTGTCGCACCATCAGCAAAATTCCGATCAGATAATTGAAAAATCTTGCGGTTCTGCCTGCCGTTTGCCTTAACGAAATCAACGGCATACTCGATACGAAGCTTTTGATCGCTCCCTGTTGGATTAATAACCTGAAAGGAAAAGGTCAAGGTGTCCCCTAAGATAAGCTGATCACTAGATAAGGATAAATCTGTCACCATAATTGCTTCTGCATCTAGATAGCCAAACATCTGCAATACGATTGGATCCGCCTGTTTTAATAAGGTTCTGCTGCCATGGCGCAAAATCCAATCAGTTATTGGGTGTTGAAGCTGCCATTTTTGAATAATCTCTCGAACAATATCTGGATGATCTTTCGAGATGTCGTTTAGGTTATTGGCTACACTCTTTTGGACATATTTGGACGGATCTTCATTCAGCTGTTCTAAGATTGGCAAAATAGCTGAGGGGTCTTGGCGGAATATGGTTAATGGTGTCGCCCAAGGCAGCTTCGGGCGACACCCCTCACTTGCCAGCCGGCGGACATGTTCACTCGAATGCTGTGTCCATGCCAGCATTTGTGCCATCATCTTATCTGGGTTCTGCTGAATAAAGGGGCGAACCGCAAATTCAGCAGTAGAGCTTGCGGTAAACTCCTCTAAAGCCTGCATCGACAGCTCCCAATTTTTCTGACCATACCGTTCCACATAATCCGGAAAAAATAAATAAGGGAACCCAACACATTGTGGAGCCAATTTTCTTAATAACTGAATAGCTTCTGGATATGATGCCGGTAAAGCCTTTCCTAAAGACTCAGTCACCCTGCGAATCCTTTGCTTTAACTCCAGTCCTTCCCAATCATCTTGATAAATATAGGATAAAAATTCCTCTTGAGGAAATACAGGATAAACTTGGATCATTTTTTCAATAAAATTCATAAAAAAGGTTTGATTATATACATTTTTTCGAGCTACTGACATTGTTCACTTATCCCTTCTTTAAAAAACATGTTATGATAGAATCTTGAGATTGTTTCTATTAGAGGCTGCTCCCTATAAATATCATACCATTACGGAGTGATTAATTTGTATAAATGGATGAAAAATCGTACCAAAGCACAACTAATTACAGTTACCTTACTATGTGTGGCGTTTCTTGCCTCTCTTGTTTTTGTTCATCATAATCATGCCTTTTATGATCGAACGATTGTCAAAGTTACAGAGGTCGAGGAACTAGACAGAGAAGTAATTCTAGATGAACACGAGAATGAAGATGTGCGTGTCACCCAACAGGTAACAGGCATTCATCAAAATGGCGAGACGCGAGGAGAGACCATCACCTTAACCAATCATTATTCCGAATCGCTAGGTGTAGATTATCAGCTATCGGCTGGCAATGAAATATTTTTGGCTAATGATGGTGAATCAGTCGGTGATATCAAACGAGATAAATACCTCGTGTTTGTTGCTTGGATTTTCCTGTTAATTCTCTTAGCAGTCGGCAAAACACGCGGGGCATTATCCGCCATCAGCCTAGCCGTCAACGGTATCATCTTGTCAACTGCATTGGACATTTACCTGCATAATCCAAACTTAAGTTTATTCGTAATCAGCGGGATTAGCATTGTAATTTTTACCGTATTATCTCTATTACTTGCCACAGGGTTTAATGAAAAAACTTATACAGCCATTATCGCCACCT
Organism: Gracilibacillus alcaliphilus; assembly: GCF_016909015.1. Lineage (GTDB taxonomy): Bacteria > Bacillota > Bacilli > Bacillales > Amphibacillaceae > Gracilibacillus > Gracilibacillus alcaliphilus. The sequence continues at coordinate 1,906 of NZ_JAFBFA010000065.1, read as the reverse complement.
TGATCGGTACCTTTGCTTCCTTAGCTATCGCCTATTTGGCACTGGTCATAACGGGGGAGCAAGGACTTCGCTACGAAGAGATGTCCTTTTTAACACGGAGTCCGCAAACTGTATTTATGGCGGGGTTATTGATCGGTTCGTTAGGGGCCGTGATGGATGTGGCCATCACCCTGTCTTCTTCTATGTTTGAAATGTTTGAAAAAAATCATCATATGAAGATTGCCACCTTGAAAAAAGCTGGATACGAGATTGGCAAGGACATTATGGGGACGATGACCAATATTTTGTTTTTTGCTTATGTAAGTGGATCGATTCCAATGCTTCTGCTCTATTTCAAAAATGGTTCACCACTGGATTTCACCTTGTCGATGAACCTCTCACTGGAATTGGCAAGAGCCTTGGCCGGTGGAATTGGAATTGTACTGACGATACCTATTGCTATTTATATCTCCCTCTTTTTTATTAAAAGAAAGCAGGTGAGCGTATGAATACATTAACCTTGTTAGCGATTATTTTATTTGTCTTGATGGCATGGATTGGCGGTAAAAAAGGAATTAAATCATTTATTGCCTTGTTTATCAATTTTCTTATCTTGATTCTGACAGTTATTATTATGAATGATCCGAATGCACCGCCTGTACTGTTAACGATTATTGCCTGCGGGCTAATTAGTGCCGTGAGCCTTTTCTTTATTAATGATGTCAATAATAAGACGGTGCTCGCCTTCTTTTCCACGATTGTGACAATTGTGGGACTGATCTTCTTTATTATCATTATGACGGAGCAGTCAATGATTCATGGCTTTGGCGAAGAGGAATCTGATGAGTTAACGATCTATTCCGTTCATATCGGACTTAACTTCGTACAGATTGCTTCCTCGGTCATTATTATGAGTACAATTGGTGCCATTGTGGATACGGCTATTTCAATTACATCACCAATGCGTGAAATTCGCGAACAAAACCCTGACATCTCTAGAAAAGATTTATTTCTGGCTGGCATTCATATTGGACGCGATATATTAGGGACAAGCACCAATACGTTATTCTTTGCCTTCTTTGGGGGATATATGGGATTAATTATCTGGTTTAAAGATTTGGACTATTCACTTGGTGACATTGTGAATGCCAAAGTCTTTAGTGACGAAATGATCACCATCCTTACCTCTGGTATGGGGGTAGCCCTTGTTATTCCTGTAGCCGCAGCCATGAGTGCTTATTATCTTACACGCGAAAAAACAAAAGAAATCGATGAACATCCAAAAAAATAATGGGCAGGTTATCTGCCCATTATTTTGCCATATTCTGTCTGCATCTGATCATAAGTCAGCGGACCGAAGACATAAAGCTGAATAACGCCTTCGGCATCTATGATATATGTCGTTGGCAGCGGCCTAATTTGATAGAGATCAGACACCCCGCTGTGTTGATCTAGCAGTATGGGAAAAGTAAGCCCATATTCAGCGACAAAATGCTCTACATCCCGGATACTATTCTCTGTGGAGGTTAGATTAACAGCCAGTACTTGTACATCTGTATCTTGATACAACTGTTCCATATCAGGCATCTCCTCCCGGCAGGGAAGACACCAAGTTGCCCAAAAATTTAGCAAGACAGGTTTTCCTCGATAATCGGATAAATGGACACGCTCACCATCCATTGTTTCTAATGTAAAGTCTGGCGCCAGATTACCAATGTCCAGTCCAACATCTGCTGCCAGCTCTTCCTCCTGATCAAACCAGAAATCAAACAAAGCCCAGCCAAGCATAGCCAGTAAGGCGATCAATATAAACCACTGTTTCATATATGTGCCTCCTCCCTCAATATACTTTCATTTTCTTAAAATATCGCTGTTTTTCTCTAATTTTCATTGATTAATATTAAAAACATTAGGTAAGTCAAGGAAT
>NZ_JAFBFA010000064.1 GCF_016909015.1 Gracilibacillus alcaliphilus | reverse complement strand
AGAAATTAAACAGCCTGGCACCGTTGGAATATCGGTACCAGACTGTTGCATAGATTTTTGTTTTTTCACTGTCTACTTGACAGGGTGCAGTTCAATATTTGATGCGGATGTTCTCTTTTTTTGACTAGTAATGTTTCAATTTTCTTATTTAGTAGAGAACAATAATGTTTATAAAACTTCCATAAACAAAAAAACATGAAAAACAAACGTATGTTTGTTAGAATAGATGTATCGAGGCTAATACTTAATAGAAAGAGGGTGACTCACATGAAGCAGGAATCACTTTTTTCAGAAGACAATAGAAGAAATTCCCCGCTTGCCAGCCGTATTCGTCCGAAAACATTAGATGGTTTTGCCGGTCAGCAGCATTTATTAGCACCTGGTAAGGTATTGCGAGAAATTATAGAAAATGATCAGGTGTCATCACTGATTTTTTGGGGACCACCGGGGGTAGGAAAAACAACCTTGGCAGAGATTATTGCAAACAAGACAGAATCCAAATTTATTGAGTTTTCGGCCGTGAACAGCAGCATCAAGGATATCAAAAATATGATGAAGGAAGCGGAAACAAGAAGGGATTTAGGGGAAAAGACGATTATTTTCATAGACGAGATCCACCGCTTTAATAAGGCACAGCAGGATGCTTTTCTTCCCTATGTGGAGAAGGGCAGTATCATTTTAATTGGAGCAACGACGGAAAATCCTTCTTTTGAAGTCAATGCAGCCCTTTTATCCAGAAGTAAGGTGTTTGTCTTAAAACCATTAGAAGTCGAGGATATTGTTAAGCTTCTGCAAGCAGCAATTCATCATCCAGATGGCTTTGGTGATAAGCAAATTTATATAAGTGAACAAGACTTAACTGCGATTGCAAAGTTTTCTAATGGGGATGCAAGAAGTGCCTTGAATACGCTAGAAATGGCTGTCTTAAATAGTGAGGAAACATCTGCTGGTATTATGATCACACATGAACATCTCAAACAGCTGATTACCAGAACGTCGCTGCTGTACGATAAGAATGGGGAAGAACATTATAATATCATTTCTGCCTTGCATAAATCGATGCGGAACAGTGACGTAGATGCCGCTATCTACTGGATGTCGAGAATGCTGGAATCGGGAGAAGACCCTCTCTATATTGCAAGAAGGTTAATTCGTTTTGCAAGTGAGGATATAGGACTGGCAGATACACGTGCCTTGAGTATCACAACTGACGTATTCCAAGCATGTCGATTTATCGGGATGCCGGAATGTGATGTCCATTTGACAGAAGCAGTTATCTATTTATCGCTGGCACCAAAATCGAACGCAGTATACAAGGCACGTCTGAAAGCAAAAAAAGATGTCAAAGAATCCATTAATGAACCTGTACCTCTGCAGATTAGGAATGCACCAACGAAATTAATGAAAGACCTTGATTATGGGAAAGGGTATCAGTATTCCCATAATGAAACAGAAAAATTAACAACGATGAAAACGATGCCCTCTTCCTTGGAAGGACAGAAATATTATTTTCCAACAGAGCAAGGACACGAGAAAAAGTTTAAAGAACGGCTTCATTATATTAAAGAATGGCATAAACGCAATGATTAGAGCCGAGAGCACACGGTTTAAGCGGCTAGTCCGGCTTGGGTCTTGTTAGCGCGACGATGCATGGTCAGTCAGTAGAGTTTAGCGAATGAAGGAGTTAGTACTTTACAAATTTGACAGGTGATTTAAAATAGAACGCCAGTCATCATAAAAAAATCGAGGGAAGAGTCATAACAGTCTCTTCTCTCGATTTTTTTGCTGGCGAAGGCAATGGTTTTACGTTGAGTAGGCGCACTAAGCAGGTGGCCATTGGCTATAACCAATCTAACGCAGAAATTTACTGTGTCATTTTTCTTCGGATTTTTTGAACATCCCTTTTAATCAAATGATGAAGCGGCTCTTGTACTATCAGGTAAACACCTGCTGAAAGGAAGACTGCAGCTGAGCCGTAAAAAAAGCCAGCCAGTACATCTGTGGGGAAATGCACACCTAAGTACACTCTGGTGGTCAATATAAAACCAATCCATATAAGTGTGATGAAACCAATGACAACCTTTTTCCATAGCTGAGCCGATAACAGAATAAGCACTAATCCAATCATTCCGTAAAAAATAGTAGCAGCAGTGGCGTGCCCACTTGGAAAACTTTCATTTGTTTTTTCGACCAGCTGCAAAAATACGGGGCGGTCCCGGTCAAATATTTTCTTTAACACCTTTCCGCCGATGACAGCGCAAAAAAGAATCGTACCACCGAACCATAAGCCTTCTGCAAATCTTCGTTTGAAAAATAATCCGAGGCACAGAATAATCGTTAATAGAATCACAAACTTCATATTTCCAAGTTCTGTTGTTCCCATAATAAAGGATGTTTTACCTTCTGAAATAGGGCCTTGGATTCTTTCTATCCATGATAAATCAAAAGCCTTTATCCAGTTATTTTCATAATGAACGCCCCAGCCAATGATTCCAAAACATAATAGGAATAATACCCCTGTAACTAAAAAGGGGACAGGAGATAAGCGTTGAATTCTCAAAGTATACCCTTCTTTCTATATAAGAGGTTGTTTCTCTCTGTTCTGAGGCCAGAAGTCTGTCACTCCTTATTTCAAGTGGGGAAACGGATGTTGACAAATCTCAGCTAAAGGAAATTAGACTGTATCGATTGTAGCTTCAAAGCCCTAAATGTACATCATAACATCTTTGATAGAATAGATACACTAGGTTTATTCTTCCTTATAGAAAGGAAGAATAATGAATACTTCTGGACGGCAAATAAGGATATATTTCCATTTAAAAGCAATGGAAGGAGTCTATTGGCTTGCATGTTCAGCCGTTTGTAACGGAGAGTTGAAATGTGAGGAGACGATATATGAAGGTTTTCAAGTAATTCCTGCTGCCTTTATCGGAGTGTTTTTTGGCGAGGGTACGGGTAAATATAGTAAGCTTATAGACAAAAAACCATCGTATTAGGCAGTTTTTTGAATAATATGGCTATACTATTTTTTTGCTTTTTCGACAAACGTTTTAGCTTCTTTTAGTCCAAGCCCTGTTTCGCCACGGACATATTTAATTGTTTTAATTTCGCCCACACCTGACTGAAGCATTTCTCGCACCTTTGACGATAGATCTGTATCTGCCGGATTGGTATAAGTTCTTTGATATGTCAGCTTGTCAACCAGTTCTTTAGCTTCCTTTAGCCCAAGTCCAGTTTCTTGACGAACATATTTAATCAAGCGTATTTTGTCTTCGCCAGCCTGAAGCCGCTGCTGTACTTCAGGGAGTATTTCGGCTGGATCTTTTCTATTTTCCGGTGTTTGCTGCTCATGATTAGCTTTCTTTCCGATAATAGATAAGAGCATGAACAATACAACGCTCCCGATCACAACAACAAGAATCATTTCAAGACTCATAATGGAAATCAACTCCTATGATAGTGAATTTGGCATGGAATGTGTGATATATTATACCACACACTCCATCTTTTACTTATTCAATGCTAGGAAGCGAGAAGGTATAAAGCCGCCGCTAACCTCCCTGATCGACAACTACTGTGGACCACATGTTTCACTATAAAAAAAACCGGATCGAAGCCATCGATATAATACCAATAATAACGGTAATCGATAGACTTTTTGTCCAGAGTGCGATCAGAAGCGTTGGCATAATAGCCAACAGGACACGCCAATCGATTGCTGGTACAGAACCGCCTTCTACTATCAAGCTGTCAATAATAAGGGCGGTAAAAATGCAGATCGGAATAAACGAAAGCCATTTTGTGACCACTTCAGGAAGGTCGATACTCCTTACCATAATAAATGGAAGTATTCTTGGAATAAGAGTGACAATAGCACATCCTGCAATAATCAAAAAAATGGATAGATTTACACTCATTTGTCTTTTAACACTCCAATCGTTGCTACAATTACGGTGGATATAATAATTGCGACATAAGAAGGAACAAACATACATAGAATAAACATCGTGATCACGACATATAAAATAAGAGATAAATAAAGGGTTAACTTATTCTTTTTAATCGTTTCTAACTGCAGGACAAGTAATGCCAAAAACATAGCTGTTAAAGCGAAGTCTAATCCAAATACCTCTGGATCAGCAATCCACTTGCCAAATATGCCGCCAATCAGACAGGATATAATCCAGCAAAGATATGCTGTCACGTTTAATCCGTTCATCCACTTGTCGTTGATTGTCTCCCCGCGTACGATCTTATTGACAGCCACACCGAACGTTTCATCGGTAACCAGTGTTCCAATTCCGATATTTTTGAGCAGGGAGTACTTTTTAAATGGTGCTGCAATCGTCATACTTAGTAAAAAATGCCGTAAATTAACAATAAATGTGGTGAATACAATGACAAAGAAAGGACTGCCAGCTGCGATTAAGGCACAAATGATAAATTGAGCAGCACCTGCATATACCAATGCAGCTAAAAGACCGATTTCCAAAATATTAAGATTGGAAGCGGCACCGACAACCCCTGCTGCAACACCAATACTCATATATCCGATTAAGGTGGGGATGCAATCCTTGATACCTTGGAGAAACGTATCAGGAGTTCCTGATTGTTTTGATTTGCTTGCTGATACACTCATTATTTGTTTGCTCCTTGTTTGCTATATTAAACATTTGTATGTTATAAAAGATACATGAATGATATACGAAAAACTAAAAGGAGTCAAGCTATCGATCAATGGATGCTATTCAAAAAATAATTTCTCATAATCTGGTTCAAATTCGCAAAGGCCGAGGATTAAGTTTGGACAAAGTAGCAGAATTAACTGGTGTCAGCAAAGCAATGCTGGCTCAAATAGAGAAGGGTAAAACCAATCCGACCGTTTCAACCTTATGGAAAATAGCTAATGGCTTGCAAGTATCTTTTTCCATGTTTATGAAAGAGCCTGAACAGCAAAAGATAGAGAAAGTAACTCTGGATCAACTAACTCCGGTACAAGATGATACTGATCATTATCTTGTTTATTCTCTCTTTCCTTATCACCCAGAAAGAAAATTCGAGGTATATGCTATCAAGCTGGAATCTGGATATAGTCATGTATCTGACAAACATTTAGGAGAAGAGTATGTCTTGATTCAAAGCGGAGAATTGACAATCGAGATCCAAGGTGAAACCTTTGTCTTAACAAGTAATCAGTCCTTAAAGTTTAAGGCAAACACCGAACATCGTTATATGAATCATACCGATCAATTAGTTAGTTATTATATGGTGATTTATTATCCGGATCAGGAATAACCGACTAAAATGGGACAGACAAAGTACCGTATTTGGCGGACAGATAGAAATTAAAGCAAAGGAGCGGATAAATAATGCGGTTAAGTGTATTAGATCAAGCCCCGGTATCGAAGGGGGACAGTCCAGAACAGACATTACAGCATACTTTAGAATTGGCGCAATGGACAGAAAAGCTTGGCTATCATCGTTATTGGGTGGCAGAACATCATAATACTACCGGACTTGCCAGTTCTTCGCCTGAAATTATGATGACAAGAATTGCCTCCGCAACAAAGCGTATTCGGGTTGGTTCTGGTGGTATTCTGCTGCCGCAGTACAGCCCATACAAAATTGCTGAAAATGCTAAAACGATGGCCGCCTTTTTTCCAAACCGAATCGATATAGGTGTTGGGAGTTCCCCGGGTGGTTCCCCATTGACTAGATCTGCCTTGACAGATAATCAAAATAAAAGCCTTCGTGATTTTCCTAGACAAGTTGCCGATTTGCAAGGTTTTTTACATAATTCATTGCCGCGTGACCATGAATTTCGGTTAGTAAAGGCCGGGCCTAGGATAGAAGAGAAACAACTGCCGCCACTGTGGCTGTTAGGCTTATCGGAGCGGTCTGCCAAACAGGCTGCAGCATTAGGAATTGGTTTTGTCTTTGGCCATTTTATTGATCCAAGTCATGGCAGACAAGCATTACAGACATACTATGATCACTTCTCACCTTCTGTAAGCGGGAAAGAATCGCAATCTATTGTATGTATTTTTGTCGTTTGTGCAGAAACAGAAGAAGAAGCGGAAGAGTTAGCAGTAACGCAGGATAAATGGCTCTTAAGTGTCGGAAAAGGCGTTGGTACGAAAGTTTTGCCATTGGAAGATATTCGTAAACAAACATTTAATAAGGAAGAATGGACCACTATCCAGCAGAACCGTCGTCGCTGTATTATCGGAACACCTGAAATGGTCAAGGAGCAATTGAGTCAATTACAAGAAGTTTATCAGACAGATGAATTTATGATCATTACCAATATCTTTGATTTTGAGGCCAAGAAAAAATCATATCGCCTGCTGGCAGAAGCGGTCTTCTAAATAAACAAATGCTTTCCAATCAAATTGCCGCTAAGCATAACCAATGGGCATTGAAAAATTTGTGGTAGAATAAGCTATATCAGACGTTGATAGGAGAATATCAAAGATGGATAGGACGGGAATTGTTCATTTTTTTAGTGTTCCAATGGAAGAAATAGAGAAGGTTGTTTATGAAGAAATGGAACCGATGTTTGACGATAAGGGGGAGTGTTATTTTTTAGGTGCGTCTTATTTTGCCGCCTACACCGTATATGGTGCGAGATTGGAAATATCTGATGCAGACGAGCGCTTTCCAGTCATAAAACAAATAGTAGAGAATAAATATGGATTCAACCTAAAAAAATATATCAATAAGCCATTGTATGAAAAGTGAGTGATAGGCCGAAGGAAGCTGTTGCACCATAAGTTAGCTGTTGGTGAAACAGCGTTTTTGTCTGCTATCTTGGTTTTATAAGTGTAGAATATAGAATATAATTTGGCCGTGGTTTCTACAAGCGTTTAATAAATTAACTTATACATAAGATGTGTGACAGTGGCTCCGTCTATCACTTGGAGACTTTCTAATTTTATCGAACCTGCCCCCAAGTGATCAAACAAACGAGTGCCTTTACCGAGCAATATCGGTGACACATGCAGGTGTATCTCATCAAGCAGACCTGCTTTCATACACTGCTGAGCAATATTTGCTGTACCAATGCTGATATCTTTTCCCTTTGCCGCCTTTTTGGCTTGTTGCACCGCATTTTTTACCCCATCTGTAACAAATGTAAATGAGGTTTGCTCTTCTAGATAATGTGCAGGTGCTTGATGGGTGACAACAAAAATGGGTACCCCTTGAATCGGGTGACTGCCATTCCAGCCATTGACGATATCAAATGTGTTTCTGCCGACAACCATAGCTCCAGTGTTGGAAATAGTTGTATCAAAAATTTTTTTATTGACAGAAGATAACTTGAAAAATTCATTGTAATCACTCGGTTGTTCCCCATTAAACAGCCAAGCTTGAATGTCTGTCCCTCCATCTCCAAGCGGCTGTTCAGGCGTATCATTCGTGCCGGCAATAAACCCGTCCAGTGACATCGAAATATCTAAAAAAACTTTACTCATGTTTCATCATCTCCTTGTATATTATTATTAACTAGTATTTTTACTAGTTTTAAATCTTTGTACCATTCAAGGTATAATGTATTTAATAGATAGAGATTTGCTCACCTCCTTCTTTTTAAAATAAGTGAACAGAAGGCTTATTTAGCATGTTTACACTTAAGTAGAAGCTTTTTATTCATACTGCTAAATCACTTTAATTTCTTCCTTGACTTTTTATAGCTGGTCTTTTTGAATACGTAATTTTATCGTAACAGATATGATAAAAGAAGGTTTCTTTTATCTTGCTGCAACAATCGGTTATTTTTAGTAGTCTGGATAAGTGATTAGTGGAAAAAAGAAGGTTATTACGGGTTATCTCGTTCGCACTCTTAACAACCGTGTCATTAGTTTTTTTAGGTATCGCTGTCTAAAAAACGGTTTTGCTAGATACTGAAAATTAGCAGTATTTCAGTCAGAAGGATCGTTGCATTTTTTGAGATAAAAATATTGTCGATTTAACCTAAAAATCCCTGATAAAGACTAAATATTTTGTATCTTTTACCGATATAAAAAAGAGTACCATGAAAAGCGGGAGGATACATAATGGACAAATCATCATTTATAGGATTAATTTTAGGAATTATTGCTGTTGGGGTAGGGATGGTATTAAAGGGTGTGGGTTTAGGTGCTCTCGTTAACCCCGCAGCCATTTTGATTATTATTGTCGGCACGGTGGCATCTGTCATGATCGCTTTCCCCATGGATATTCTAAAAAGGGTTCCAGCGTTATTTAAAATTTTATTTTTTGAAAACAAGCAAACAGACATGAAAGAGTTAATTGCGATGTTTATGGAGTGGGCCGATCAAACACGTAAAGAAGGTCTGCTTGCCTTAGAAAAGCAGGTAAGTGAAGTAGAGGATCCTTTTCTTTCCTCAGGCTTACAATTAGCGATTGATGGTCAATCCCCTGATTTTATTAAAGACGTGATGATCGAAAAGATTGAAGCTATGGAACAGCGTCATGAAGAAGGGGCAGCGATCTTTACGCAAGCAGGTACATATGCTCCAACACTTGGTGTACTAGGAGCTGTAATTGGTTTGATTGCGGCATTAGGAGATATGTCTGATATTGATGCACTAGGATATGCAATCTCGGCAGCCTTTGTCGCAACATTACTTGGGATTTTTACTGGGTATGTGTTATGGCATCCATTTGCCAACAAACTGCGTGAAAAGTCGAAACGAGAAGTGCTGCAAAAAGAATTAATCGTCGAAGGTATCTTATCAATTACAACAGGCGATTCTCGATTAATTGTACAGGAAAAGCTTGGTTCTTTACTATCTTCCAAAGAGTTAGCTAAATTACAGGAGAGAGATAGCAATGGCTAGAAGAAAAAAGAAAAAACATTCACATGTTGATGAGTCATGGCTGCTTCCTTATTCTGATTTACTCACCTTATTGGTTGCACTATTTATTGTATTATTTGCTTCTAGTGAGATAGATGTTCAAAAATATACCCAAATGGCCAATGTTTTTCGCTCAGAATTTTCAGGGGTAGGAGAAGGGATATTGGATAATCAGACAGAAGCTATTCCGCCGAGCGTGGAGGAGGGAAGAGATGACGGTGAACACAGAGAAGAGGAAGAACAGGAGCCAGTAGAGGAAGAAGATGATGAAACACAAGGGGAAAGAGAGTTAGAGGAGTTAAGGGAGATACAAGAAGAGATTAATGCATATATCGAAGCGGAAGGACTTATCAATGAATTTGGGACAGAGTTAACCGGAGAAGGCTTATTGATTACCATGCGGAATGACATTCTGTTTGACTCTGGCAGTGCGGAAGTAAGGTCAGATGGACGAGCGGTTGCGGCAGATGTTGCCAATCTGTTATATACAGAGCCGCCGCACCAGATTGTTATCAGCGGTCATGCCGATGATGTCCCGATTGTAAATGCCAGTTATAGCTCGAACTGGGAGCTTAGTGTGGCTCGTGCTGTAAATTTTATGACCATTTTATTAGAAAATCAAGATTTAGATCCAACCTTATTTAGTGCAAAAGGTCATGGCGAATTTGATCCTATTGTTCCGAATGATACGGCAGAACATCGAGCTCAAAACAGACGCGTAGAGGTACTGGTCTTACCAAATTACGAAATTAATTTACCGTCAGAAGAATAGTAGCATGGTTCAAAGCTCGTGTTTTTGCAAAGACTTTAGGGTCCTGTTGTTCTCTTTTATGAGACGCAAAATTATAGCTAGGAGAAAGGAAAAATTTGAAGATATGATTCCAAAAAATGGTGATGGGAATCATATCTTTTTTATAAGGTCAGCGTACAATGTCAAATACTTTTTTTAAGTTTTTGGATAACTCTAATACACCTACCATAAATAAATTTTTTTACAAGTA
>NZ_JAFBFA010000063.1 GCF_016909015.1 Gracilibacillus alcaliphilus | reverse complement strand
GAATTGGTAATTGCATTGGCGTTGTGTGGTAAATTCCTTAGCAATCAGTGGTAAATAAGATGTCACTGGTGGTAAAAAAACTTGGCCGTAATCAAAGATCATCTTCTCGTTAATTCAGAGGGGGAGAGCTATATTAGCTATGCAGATTACGCAATTGCGGTGTTAGATGAAATAGAAAATCCTAAACACATTAACGAGAAATTTACTGTTGTTGGCGAAAGTAACTTTCGATGTTTCAGAAGAAATATCTAAATTAATCATAGGAAAGACATTAGCAAATGTGATTTCAATATGAAATTACGATGTTAATGTCTTTTCTTTTGTTTCTTACCTGACTTTAGAATACAAAATGGGTATGATAGTGTTATAAAAAACAGAGAGGAAAGATAATGTAATGAAAGATCTGTTCACAATAGGAGAAATGGCAAAACTTCATAATATGACTATGAAAACACTGAGATATTATGATGAGATTGGATTACTAGAGCCCATTCAAATTGATGCAAATAATGGATATAGATACTATTCAACGGAACAGTTTGAACAACTAAATACGATTCAGTATTTAAAGAAATTAGGTTTTTCTTTGAAGGAAATCAAGGGTCATCTAGACCATAGGGATATTGATGGTTTTTTGGAATTATTAGAGAAACAAAAAAAATTTACAGAGCAAAAAATAAAGGAATTAGAACGAGTTAACCTTAGATTTCAAAATCGTATTAATGAAATTACATTAGCTCAAGAAATAGTCGAATTAGAAGTAGTGAAAATAAAAGAAATAAAAGAGAGGAAAATTGTGAGATTGGAGGAGAAAATTCAATCAGAACCTGAGATGGAGCTGTTATTGAGACAATTAGAGAATTCGGTAAATTTGAATTCCACCATTTTTATTGGTGGTGTCGGACTGACAGTAGATGTAGATGCTCTAAAAAAACAAAAATTTAATAAATATAATTCTATTTTCATCATAATTGAGGAAGAAGATCTTGAAGGCCCGTTAGTAACAACCTTTCCAAAAGGGACGTATGCTAGCATTTATTACAGGGGAGATCATAATAACTCATTTCAGTATTATCAAATCCTGCTAGATTATATTCAGAAAAATGATCTTCACATAATAGGGGATGCCATTGAAAGAACGATTATTGACCATTACATTTCAAGAAGCAAAGAAGATTACCTGACAGAAATACAAATTCAAGTTACCTATTGACCTTCCCCTAACGGGAAGGTTTATTATTTGTTTTGTTGTTGGAAAAGGATTTTTCATATGTAGTTTTTCGAAAAAACATTTCAATAAAGGAGAAAGAGAAAAAATGTCTATTATAAATAATAAGATTTGGTCACTTTCGTTCATTTTCGTAGTGATTTCCAATGCATTAGTTTTTATGATTTTTGAAATGCTATTACCGACCCTTCCCTTATTTGTTACGAGTTTGGGAGGAGAAGCAAGTAGCGTTGGTTTAGTAACAGGGATTTTTATGTTATCAGCCATTTTAATTCGCCCATTTGCAGGAATGCTTACAACAAAGATTGATAAAAAACTTCTTTTGATTTTAGGTATTCTTATTATTGCTCTATCTACGGGTGCCTATTATCTCTCTAGCAACATAACAACCTTATTAATTATTCGTTTGATCCATGGAGCTGGATTCGGTTTAGCAACCACTTACTTTGCCACACTTGCTGCTGAAATTGTTCCTAAAGATCGTCGGGGAGAGGGAATTGGTTATTTTGGTGTGGGAGAAACAATAGCTATCTCTGTAGGCCCAATGATTGGGATTATGACACTAGAATTATATGACTTTCAACGATTATTCTTTGGAGGTATGGCCGTTCTTTTCCTTGCTGTGATTATGGCCATTTTTATAAAAAGAGCACCAAAAGGAAAAGAGTTAGATAAACAAGTGAGTGGTAAATTCAAATTATTTGAAAAAAGGGTTTTATTCCCTGCACTACTAATTTTATTAATCGGAATTGCGGCAGGAGGTATTATGTCTTTCCTTTCTTTATATGCAATAGAGAAGGAGTTTACTCAAGTAGGACTGTTTTTCTTATTGATTGCGGCAGCAAGTTTTATTATTCGTCTCATATCAGGAAAGTTATTTGATAAGTACGGACCATCAATCATTTTAATTCCAAGCTCGATTTTGTCCATTATAGGATTGGTTATCCTGTATGTAGCAGTCAGTGACACCATGTTTCTAATTGCAGCTATCTTTTATGGATTTGGATTTGGGGCAATCTTCCCAGCCATTCAAACATGGTGCATTAATTTAGTAGAGGAACATGAACATGAGAATGCGATGGCATCTTTCTTCAATTTCTTTGACTTAGGAATTGGCGGTGGCTCATTTATCCTCGGTTTAGTTGCCACAGTCACATCTTATCAAACCATATATCTTGTCGCATCAATTACGTATGGAGTGGTCCTAGTTATCTATATTGCTTATGCTGTTGTGAAAAGAAATTGTAATAAGCATAATGGGGTAAGTGTCCAAGTGGATAATTAAGAAATCTAGAATAAGTGTATAATGAGGAGCCAAAATAGGCGATTACAAAGGTGGACAGGTTAGCAAGATCTTTGCTAGCCTGTCCACCTTTTGTATTTGTCAAGCAACCATGCTTTTTAAATTAGCTCATCTAATCTTGTATCTGAATAAATCGCGATTAGAATGACAGCTTTTGTGTCTCCAACGTTTTTTACCATATGTGGAACGCTTGCATTCCAGCTAAAAGAATCGCCTTCTTCTGCAATAATGGAGTCTTCTCCTTGTTCAGCAAGTACTTTTCCTTCTAGTACTAAATGGACTTCCTCCCCTTCGTGGGCATGGGGTTCATCTTCTCCGATTGCAAATCCAGGTGGAGATTCAGTGATCATCATTCGTAGTGGACCTTTTGTGGTTATATGCTCAATGTTTATATTTTTTAATGATGACATTCTTCTAGCATCTTTTCGAACAACACGCATGTGCTGTTTTTTTTCTAATAGTAAGTATGGTAGTGGGACCTTCAGAAATTCTGCTATCGTATTTAATGTGTTAATGGAGGGTGACGTATTGTTGTTTTCGACGTTACTTATAAAGCCTTTTGATAATCCGGTGCCTTCACACATTTGTGCGATTGTTATTTTTTTTCTATTTCTAATTGAACGAATTTTGGTTCCTATATCCAACCTATTCACCTCTATATGTTTTCTTTTAGGAAACTTATGCTAATCTAATAGTAGCAAAAATATTGACAGTCTACAAGTCTGTTGTTATTATGTACGAAACTAATATTCTTGTGAGAAAACACGGCGAAAGTTTTTACTATTTGCACACTTGTATTCTAATATGAATATTTTTTTCTTATTGGAGTTGCTGTTTACTTCCTGTCTAGAATGAAGATGGCTGAATAAACCTTTTAGAAGGCAGGTAAGAGGTAGAAGGAAAAATATTTGTTGTGAAAGCAAGATATTGGTTAAATAAATACTTCTATAGGAGGAATTATAATGAAAAATAAACAAGATATCGGTGCTCTTATACTTCGAGTAGTTTTAGCAGTTATTTTTATCGGACATGGTGCACAGAAATTTCAAGATGGGATTGAAAATAGTGTTGGGTGGTTCGATAGTATTGGATTACCTGGATTCTTGGCTTATATAGTAGCAGGTATCGAGTTGATTGGTGGGATTGCGATGCTCCTTGGTTTGGCTACACGTATTGTAGGAGGACTTTTTGTATTAGTGCTATTAGGGGCAATTATGACAGTGCAATTAGCTACAGGGTTTATTGGAGGTTATGCGTATGATCTTGCGTTACTGGCCATATCTGTGTATTTCTTATTAAACGGAAGTAAGCTTTTTTCTTTAGATTATTATATATCAAAAACAAGAAACAAATAATGTTATCGTTAAAAGAGGTCTGACCTATCGGGGACAAAAGATGAAAAATATGTGGATTATGTCGATAATTATCATTGTTACTATTGTAGTGGTACTTTTTTTATTTCTAAATAAGGAAGGACACATCGAAGAAATGACTATGAAAACTTATTCAGAAATCATGGAATCTAGAATTGGATATGTGGAGCTGCAAGTCTCTAACTTAGACCGATCTTTAACTTTCTATCAGGAGATAATTGGGTTTCAAGTGCTAGAAGTAAATGAAAAAAAAGCAAAACTTACAACAAATGGAATAGTACCACAGCTTTTATTAAAAGAAGTGAAATCATATGTTGAACGACCAAATAGATCAACCGGTCTATACCATTTCGCTATTGCCGTTCCTACTAGACAAGATTTAGCTCTATCCTTAATGCATTTGGCAGAATCTGGTTACCCAATACAGGGTGCTTCAGATCATCAATATAGCGAAGCGGTTTACTTAGCGGATCCTGATAATAATGGCATAGAAATATATGTCGATAGAGAATCTGATCAGTGGGAAAGAGACGGTAAGGGTGGGTATGTCGGAGATATTGCGCCATTAGACGTAGAGAATTTATTCGCTGAAATAAACGAAGATACATGGGATGGCTTACCTAGCGGAACAAGAATAGGTCACATGCATTTACAGGTATCAGATATAGAGGAGTCGGAAACATTTTATGTAGAAGCACTTGGACTTGATATTGTGGCGAAGGATACTCATATGCTTTTTGTATCCAAAGATGCATACCACCATCATATAGGAATGAACATTTGGTCTGGGAAAGGTTTACCTGCACCTCCGAAAAATGCATTAGGCTTAAAGTATTTTACTCTCCATTTTACGTCAGAAGAGTATGAACGCGCAAAAGAGAATCTAGATCGGCTAGGGTTCAAATTTAGTGAGGACAATCAAGAAATTACAGTTGAAGATCCTTCTGAAAATAGCATTAAAATTATAATAAATAATTGATATGGGTGCTTCTGACTCTCTTTTAATGAAAAAAACAATGATTCATGTTCGAAATTTCTTCCGATTGGTACCATTATATGATGGGAAAAATGCTTGGATAAGCAGATATAAAACCTGTATCAATAATTACTATGTAATTAAGATACAGGTTTTTATGCGTTTTGTAACCATTCTATAATTTAAAGTGGAAAAAAACCATTTTGGGGGATGTTTCCGAATATAATGAGAAATATTTACAAACTAAAATAAGCAAATCTGCTCACATAGAGGCTGAAGGGATATGTTGTAAGGATTAGATTGAATTATTTTGGAGTTACATTATGAAAGTGTTTGATTTAGCTGGAACTAGGTCCAAAAATAGATTTCGAAATGAGATGCTTTGGGGTCTGAAGAAAATGCTGGACCTTTACAACCAAAAGCAGGACTGTACAATGGTTTTCGACTATAGTTATGATATCGAAATTCATAAAGCAAATAGTCTAGAATTTTACCAAGTGAAAACTCAGAATAATAACGATACTTATAAAGTAAAAAAAATAACCAATCCAAACAGATCTGGTGGTTCAATTCTGGGGAATTTGTATCGTTTAAAATTCACTAAAGATCTTGTAGAGCTGGATGATACCATTTTAGGACTTGTATCAAATGCACCTCTTGATGATGGAAAAACTGTTCATAATACCATAAGCCTTGCCGAAATAGACAATGATGCAGTAGAAAATATTAAATTAAAACTAAAAACAGAGCTTAGCTTAGATAATGATATTAACCTAATAAATACAAATTTCGAACGAACAGGAATAAGTCTTATACAACCGGATGAATCTCTTGTTGGGGAAATTGTTTTTTTCTTTGAAAGAACTCATGATTCTTAAACGAGTATTTGAGGAAATTTAATTTTAAAAAACAGAAAATAAAAAGTGAAGAAGTGGAAGAATTGTTTTTAACACTATCCCATTGCTTGATGCTAGTATAGTTTCATGGACACATCTAAGTTAAATTTTATACAATGAATTTCAAGGAGGATGTGTCCGATGAGTACAAGATATAACGGCAAACGGTATAATGACGATTTTAAAAAGATGATTGTTGATCTTTATCAATCTGGAAGTTCTGTAAAAGATTTAAGCAACGAGTATGGCGTATCTGATGTGACTATCTATAAATGGATTAAAGATTTAACTCCAATTGAAGGGACTGATGGCAAGGAGATTACTCCAAAAGATGTGGATGCTATTCAAAAAGAGAACCTTCGCTTGAAGCAGGAGCTTGAAATCTTAAAAAAGGCTATGGCCATATTCGCTCGAAAGTAAGTGACTCAGAACTAACTGAATTTATTACAGAACATAAAGATGATTATACCGTTCGTACAATGTGCGAAACCCTTGGTATACCTAAAAGTACCTACTACCAATCTTTGAATAAGGCAGAGTCGAATCGTGATCGTGGGAACCGTGAATTCACAGAAAAGATTATCCGGATTCATGAAGAAAGTAAGAAGCGATATGGAGCACCTAAGATACATGAAATCCTTGAAAAACAAGGTCACAAGATCAGCTTAAAACGAGTTCAACGCTTGATGAAAGAAGCTGGCATCCGATCCATCATCGTTAAAAAGTTCCGTCCGACACCTAGTAAAGAAAAGGTGGAAGAACGAGAAAATATTATGAATAGAGACTTTTCTACAACAACGATCAACCAAAAGTGGGTTGGCGATATCACGTATATTCACACGCTTCGTGATGGTTGGTGTTACCTTGCATCTGTTTTAGACTTGCATTCAAGAAAGATTATTGGGTATTCATTTGGACGTTCAATGACGACTGAGTTGGTAGAACAGGCTTTAGAAAATGCTTATGTCTCACAGAAACCTAATGATGGCGTTCTATTCCATTCCGATTTGGGTTCACAATATACAAGTGATGCCTTTGTAGAAAAGGTTCAAAGCTGCAAAATGACACATTCCTTCAGTCACAAGGGAAGTCCCTATGACAATGCTTGTATTGAATCTTTTCATGCGATATTAAAGAAAGAAGAAGTAAATCACGTCCAATACTTAGATTTTAACGCTGCGAGAGTAGAGTTATTTAAATATATCGAAGGCTGGTATAACCGCAAAAGAATACACGGCAGTATCGGTTATCTAACCCTACAAGAGATGGAAGACCTAGCGCTTCAACAAGCAGCGTAATTGCACCATGTAACAATAGAGCACGGCTTTACCTGGAGAGGTGGGCGTGGTAGGCTTTCACCTTGCGAAAGGTCTATTTACTAACCTTTCGTCTTTCGCAAATCACCACGCACACAGAGGCTCCATGTCAAGCCATCACATATAGATAGAAATGAACTTCAAAGCACTATCAAAAAACTAACTTAAATGTGTCCTAAATATTGACGTAGATCCAGCTTTTTGCTTAAATTCTTCCCATGTTAACTTAGCTTCTAAAAGGATATTTGGTTAAATTGACAGTACAAATATACTGTTTAAGAATTTCTGGGACGATTACGTTTATTAAGTGATCGTCTTTTCTTCGTATTTGACACAAACTGTTCAGAAGAATCGCTTAAATGCCTTATGAATACAGTATTAAGGATGCTGTTTCTGAAAAAACAACTATTTGCGTTTCAATATCACCATCCTATCAAAACAAAGGTGAATGTTTACGTCGATAGAGAAGAAATAAGCTATATCAAAGGTTTTGAAAGTTTTAATGTAAATATTGATGTTTGTTTTATGTTCCCTCAGACTGATTAGTTTGGGGGAGTTTTTATTTAGAGGATCTAACTTTTGCGCAGAACAATGATATTTGCGTTAAGTTTTTTGTATTGCTAATTTGTTTTATTGAACGAGGAAAACTTTTGGGGTTAGCTTCTATGTATAAGGTGATTGTCCTTATTTAAGTATGCTTTAATTTCATAGGTGAAAATAAACGTAAAAAAATATCTATGTTGACACAACCACTACTACGTGATACTATATAGTAGTAATAAGTAATACTTAATACCAGTCATACAGAATAGATAGGGGTGATTGCTCTGGTAAACCTAACGGAAATGCTTAAAGGCGTGCTTGAGGGTTGTGTCCTTGAAATTATAAGTCGCAAGGAAACCTATGGCTACGAAATCACGAGGCAGCTAAAAGACCTTGGTTTTACAGAAGTTGTGGATGGAACTGTTTATACCATTTTGGTACGTCTTGAAAAAAATAATTTGGTGGAGATTACGAAAAAGCCATCTGAAAAGGGACCACAGCGGAAGTTTTTCAAACTCAACGAAGCGGGGCATGAGGAGTTGCGGATGTTCTGGGATAAATGGGGATTTGTTGCATCGAAAATGAACGAGTTAAAGGAGAGAAAACAATGAATTTTTGGAAAAAAATCACAGGTAGTGATATGACGAAAGAAATGAAAAGTTTTGAATATCGAGCCCAAAAGCTGCCTACTGATTACCAAGCAGCTTGGGAAAGAATTAACTCCAATCTTTGGCAGCACTCAGATTTCACTGGTCGAAACCTCATGCCAATTCTTGACGGTGTACTTGGCCTGCTCGAAGAATCGGCTACGGAGGGGCAAAGTGTCCAGGATGTTTTAGATGATGACATCGAAGGCTTCTGTTCGGCGCTTGTCGGCGAAGAAGGGGCAAAGTCTTTTAGAGACAAGTGGCGCAAGCAACTCAACAATAATATTGCAAAAAAATTAGGCAAATAGGAGGATAATAATGAGAATAAAAGATATTATCGAAGGCAAAAAAGAGTGGAGAGCGCACATGGCGCGTGTCAAAGCTCTCCCACAAGATTATCAGGTTGTATATAAAGAGATTCAAAAGTACCTATTTAAGGTCGGCCCTGTTGAGCTAACAGACGGGACGGATCTACTCTCGGGTATAATCGATCTTTTTGAAGAGGGAGTAGCCACAGAAAAAGATGTACTGGAAGTGACGGGAAGTGACGTAGCAGCTTTCTGCGATGATCTAATCAAAGATTCCGAAACTTACGCTGACATCTATCAAAAATTTGCTAACCAAGAAGTTAACAAGGCCATGAAAAAAGTTACGGATAAAAGAAAATAAAGGTGATAGTGGTCAACAAAATCAGTAAATATGGGGATGGTAGAGTGTGTAAATACGAATGGATTTTATGCCCGGTATGTAGCAACAAAACACGGGTCAAGATTGGTGTTGATACGGTACTTGAAAACTTTCCGTTATTTTGTCCCAAGTGTAAACAGGAAACAATTATCAATGTAAGACAACTGCAAATATCAGTTATTAAAGAGCCAGACGCTAAGACGCAGAGCCGATGACCGTGAGTGAAATCACAGTTGTCGGCTCTTTATTTATAGAGGAGGAAAAGAGAATGAAAAAAAATATCATACGAATTAAAGGGGTAAAGAAGGCCTACAAAGATGTAGAAGTCCTCAGAGGAGTAGATTTGGATGTAGAGGATGGAGATATCTTTGCATTACTAGGTTCTAATGGAGCAGGAAAAACAACATTGATTAGAATCATGGCTACTTTACTTAAAGCCGATTCTGGAAATGTTATGATCAATGGTTATGACGTTGAAAAAAATCCAGGGGACGTTAGAGGTTCTATCAGTCTTACTGGTCAGTTCGTTGCTATTGACGAAATATTGACTGGACGTGAAAATCTTCAAATGAATGCAAAGCTTAGACATCTTAAAAATCCGAATCAAGTAACAGATGAGTTAATTAATCGTTTTAACATGTCAGAGGCTGCAGATCGCAGAGTGGGTACTTACTCTGGCGGTATGAAAAGAAGAATTGATATCGCGATGAGTCTTGTGGGAAATCCAAAGATTATTTTCCTAGATGAGCCAACAACAGGTCTTGATCCAGAAGCGCGTTTAGAGGTTTGGAAGATTATAAAAGAGTTATCAGTTGCAGGAACGACAGTATTCTTAACGACTCAATATTTAGAGGAAGCGGAACAGCTTGCAGGTAAAATCGCTATTCTCCATGAAGGAAAAATCATTGCTTTAAATACACTAGAGGGATTGAAAAAATTACTCCCACCTGCAAAAGTTGAATATGTTGAAAAACAACCTACATTAGAAGAAATATTCCTAGCAATCATTAATAGACTCTCGGAATTTCAAGAGTGAAAATGACCCAATTTCCATAAAATCACTGGAAATAAAGCTTAATCCAGGCAAACAACGGTCATTTTC
>NZ_JAFBFA010000062.1 GCF_016909015.1 Gracilibacillus alcaliphilus | reverse complement strand
TATTCCTTGACTTACCTAATGTTTTTAATATTAATCAATGAAAATTAGAGAAAAACAGCGATATTTTAAGAAAATGAAAGTATATTGAGGGAGGAGAGAACATAAATGGAATTTTATCCTATGCCTTTTTTTGTAAAACTTTCTGTAAGCAGTATAGAAAATTCTCTTAGATGGTACAAATATGTACTAAATTTTGAATCTGTGTTTGAATTGCCAGGGAAAAATGGGGAAACTATAATGGCTCATATTCGAGGTAAGAAGTATCAGGACATAATGTTGGTTTTAGATCAAAATGAAATAGATTCTACTGGGAAAGGAATTAATCTTAACTTTAATGTAGAAGATGTGGATAGATTTTCAGATAGGGCATGTAAAGCTAATGCAGTAGTTGTTGAAGGTCCAATTGATCGTCCTTGGAATACTCGTGAACTTGTATTAAAAGACCCAGATGGCTATATTATTACACTTTCGATGGGGATAGATAAAAAAAAGGCTTTTTATGATGTTATTGATCAAGTAAAGCATACAACGAATTGAGTTGAATGGAAGAAATAAAGACACTCGAACTAACATTTAAACAAATTAACTTTGGAAATACACTAATGGGACGGCGTTCTTTCTTATAGTGTTCAGAGGAGGTGCTTATGATTTTAACTACTGGTCAATTTGAACGAGCAACAGGTATTACCCAAAGAACGATTTCCTATTATAACCAAATCGGTCTTCTTTCAATAAAGAAATATAATGGAAAACGGATGTTAACTGATTTAGATTTAATCATTCTTGTAAAAATATTTATTATGAAAATTTCAAACCGAAGATTAAAAGACATTGGAAACACAAACTTGGAGTCTCTTTCCTTATTTGATTTAATGAAAGATTTGGAAGAAATGAATGAACAAATCTTGCATTTGCTAATTTGTTTAGAACAATTTGAGAATGAACTGTATCAACGGGATCATATCATTAATTTATTGTATTATATGAATATTTTTTTACAAGAATATGTTGAAAAACATTAGATTCTGATAAAACACCTGGAGATTATTAGGCTATATATTCCTTAATTATATAAATTATGAAAGGTGATTCTATGCAAAACATTGAGCGACAAGCGAAAAAAAAAGGTGTGAAGCTAGATCGTTACGGACGATGCCAATTTTGTGGTTCTGATACTAAGGGTGGAGTTTTTGAGTGTTTTGAAGTTTTCAATTCCAATGCTGGAAATTTCGCTAATTTGTCGAGTCAATCCCAATTTATTTATGCTGATACACATTGTTTGCAGCATTCAGAAGTCCATGGAACATGGAACAACAATTTCCATCTCACAAGACAATATTTAATTCTCGAAAAATATGTAAATTGGGATTACTCAAAAACATCTCAATTAACCAATACTTTGGATAAATATAAATTAACACATCCTGAAGCAGTGATTCCTGCCCTTTCTCCATTAGAAAGAGGACAATTTACCATTACAGATTTAATTGGACATAAACAAAATAAATGTAATATGATGCTATTACAATGGGCAAATGATGTATATCAGGCGTATAAAAAATACCATCCGATTGCAAAAGTAGTGGGGGATCTCTTTATAAACAAATTTGAAAAATAATAAATGGAGGATAAAATGAACGTCGTAAATATAGGATATGGATCAACGAATTATTATGCGGTAAATCACCAAAAAACATACCTATTAATTGATGTAGGCTTACCTGGCACGTTTGGAATGATGAAAAACCAATTACAAAAATATGGTATTCACTTTAAAGATATTCAATATTTAATTGTAACGCATTTTCATCCTGATCACTGTGGAATTGCGCAAGAAGTACAATCTCTAGGCGTTGAGATGATCATTAGTAGAACTCAACTGGATTTTCTTGAAACAGCAAATGAATCCATGAAAAAATACTCTAATTACAAAAAAATAAACATAGATTCAAAAAATATACTCAACGAAAATGACAAAAACTCATTCTATGAGAGATTTGGCATGCCAGGATATATGCTTCATACACCTGGCCACACTGATGATTCTATAAGCATAGTTATTAAAGGTTTAGGTATTTTCACAGGTGATTTGCCGTTGGTAAACCAAACGTATTTTGCATCTAGTAAAAAGGTTGAAGAAAGTTGGGCTCAGATCAGAAATACGAATGAAAAAAGGATATTCCCTGGTCATGGTAATAGCTTTACATTTTGAATTCAAACAACTGATATGAGAATGCAGCTTGATGGCAGTATTATTATAGCTATTTAAAGGGGGATTGTAACAAATTAGAACCTTTTATAATGCTCCTGCTTATATTTTTATGTTTATACATTATGCTCGACAGGGTAAACAATTGATGAAAATATTTCTAGGAGGTGTATAAAAATGAGTGATGGATTTAAAGATAAAATTAAAGGTGCGGGAGACAAAATAAAAGGCGAAGCAAAAGAGGCACTAGGTAAAATAACAGATGACAAGAAAATGCAAGCAGAAGGAAAAGTTGACAAAGCTAAAGGTGTTGTAAAAGATAAAAAAGGTGATATCAAGGACGCACTAGATAAGTCTGATGAATAGTATGATAATGAAAATAGTTCTTACTATAGATATGTAATAAGCCCCTCATTCACTAGGTGAGGGGCTTGATTTTGTCTAAAATCTTTCCTCTATTTCTTCAATTTGCCCTCTCAAATTGCTGACCACTGCCATATGTTCAGTAATACCTATCAATTGGAGGGGGGGTTATTTTAAATATTATCCATCCGGCGATTGATATTTGATGAAATAGTATTAATGTAACCATTTGGTTGTATATCGTTGTTAGCCAACACAAGTTTTATCCAACTGATATAACAGATGTTACTATGCATTTATGTGCATTTTGTCCTTAAATAAAATCGTTCATGTATCAGCATTTATAGAATTTTAATCATGATTATTCCACCCTGAAATTTTTTGTTTATAATATACACATCTTATCTTAGATAATCAATAGCATTAATGAAAGGATTTAGATTTTTATAACAAAGCTGGTCTGGTATTCGGCTTTCTGGGGGCGCAAATATAGTCAAGCCCTAACATTTAATAGCTGTCTGTTACAGTTAATTAACCTTTCTATCCTTTGAATCCATAGATTGAAACAAATCTTCTATAATCGTCAATACTTTCCTTCTAATCGCAGGATTATAATAACTGCGCTTTTCTTCTTTATTGTTTACGAAATAAGTATAGACAGTAAAATCTCGCCTTTGACCGGAACGCTCTACTTTCAACCCATGATCCCTCATGGTGACTATTAAAAACTGCCGTTCTTCCTTTGCCATCTCTATAGCTGATTCTAACAATCGAATGTAGGGATCGTTGATACGAAATATATGATTATTACGAATCTTCGTTAAATCGCCTTGCAGCGTCTTTATGGCCATCGACAAAAACAAATACCGGCTGGCTATTTTATATTCTTCATCAGATATATATCGCATATTGTTCACTCCTTACGCAAGGAACGTTTGTTCTTATTATATGCAGATAGAGAGAAGATTATCAATGGTAATTAATTGAATTCATATCTTAAAATTTGGCATATCTAGCTATAAAGGAACGACAAGCCAAAACACGCAGTTGCTTAATAAAATGCACTTAGGAGCTGAGCCTAAAGTCAGTAAATTAAGTTCAACTGTTAACTAAGCTATACGCAACCAGCCAAAAAACGTGAGAAAATCTCCAATTATAGGGACAATAGACACTATCAAGAATAGTTAAGGCGAAATCCTATTCGTTTAAAAACAACAGAGGGTAGTATATTGAATTTAGCCTAAGCATGAAATGGCCGTCAAATTCAAACTGATTTATCCAATTGACTTAGTAATAAATATCTAGTAAAATATACTTAAGTCGAAGTTTCTCAAATGAGAAACCCTTGGCGTCCTTTAAGGGCGTCTTTTTTTTATACATAAAAGGGATGATGTAATTATATATTGATGTTTGCTATAGATATGTAAAAGGCCCTCGTTTAGTGGTGAGGGCTTGTCTTATTTCACATTTTGATAATATGTGGGCTAGTTTACTTTACGAAGTAGCCTTTTTCTTCTTTGCACCTGTCTTGGTAGTAGTCGCTTTCTTTTTTGTGGTGGTTTTCTTCTTTGGCTTCGTTGTTTTTGGTTTTTCACTTTTAGCTCGATTCAACGATTCCTGCAGTGCATCCATAAGGTTAACCACATTGTCTGGCTTCGATTTAGGCTCTCCGCCAATTTCGATTTCCTCATTATTTTTCTTGGCTTCTATAAATTCCATAAGTGCGGTTCTGTAGTCGTCCTTATATTTCTCTGGCTCAAACTCAGTTGTAAGTTGGTCAATCAAAAGCTTAGCAGTATCCAATTCTTTTGCGTTAACCGATTCTTGACTCGGTACATTTGGCACGTCTCCGACAGCTCTCACTTCATCGGGATAATGTATTGTTTCTACCACTATAGCATCTTTGTATACCCTGATGATGGCAAGTTGCTCTTTAGAGCGAATCATCATCTTTGCAATGCCAATCTTACCAGTATCCGTTAAAGCCTCTCGCAATAGAGCGTATGCTTTTGTACCGCCTTCGTTGGGGGATAAGTAATAGCTTTTCTCAAAATAGATCGGGTCGATTTCCTCTAACTGAACAAAATCAATAATTTCTACAGCTTTGTCTTCCTGTTCCTTTTTGAGAGCTTCTAATTCCTCATCATCCAGAACTACAAACTTGTTGCTTGCATATTCATAGGCCTTTACAATATCCTCATTTTTAACTTCTTCTTCACAATTTGGACAAGTCTTTTCATACTTAATTGGTGTTTTACATTTCTTATGCAGCTGCCGCAGTTTAATGTCTTTATTTTCCGTAGCTGCGTGCATCTTTACAGGTATGTTGACTAATCCGAAACTGATTGTACCTTTCCACATTGTGTGCATTTTTCCGTACCTCCTTTTATATTTTATTTTGCGAATTTGTATGTTTTTTATACAGAGATATGAGGAACCCTATCATAGAGGTGATGTAGATGGATTGGATGAAACCGATAGAAAGGTCTGACATACCAGAAGGTGATGAATGGCTGTATGAGGTGAAGTATGACGGTTTCCGTTGTGAATTAAGCTGGACCGATAAAAATATTATGTTGATAAGTAAAAATGGACATATTTCAAGTAAATTTCCGGAGATTATCAATTGGTGTAAGGAAAATTATAATCATTTCAAAAACAAGCTGCCTTTAAAACTTGATGGTGAGCTGGTTATCTTAAACCATCACTATCAAGCGAATTTTCCTAAAATACAGATGCGTGGCCGAATGAAAAGTATGGAACGGATTGAAAAACAAGCTAATCAAAGACCGGCAAAATTAATGGTGTTTGATATAACGGAAATAAGAGGGGACAAGTTGCTTCAGGACAAGTTAACTTTACGGAAAAAAATACTTCACCAAACCTTGCAACCTGTTTCCGATAATGCAGTTTTAAAATGTGTAGAAACATTTACATCTATGGAAGAAATACAAAAGGTTGTTTCAGCATCTAAGGGTGAAGGAATTATTGCCAAGCGAAAGGATAGCACTTATCAAAAGGGGAAAAACCACTATGACTGGTTTAAAATAAAAAATTGGAGAGTGATCCAGGGAATTTTAACAACGTACAATCCAAGTAATGGTTATTTTGCTGTTAATGTATTAGATGACGATAAATTAATAAGTATAGGAACATGCAAGCATGGGTTGCAAAAAGAATCAATGGAGACAGTGAAACAACTATTTAAAGAGCAAGGGGAATTAATAGGTGGTAGTTATCACCTGCCGCCGGCAATAACCAGTACAATCTATACATTAGATTTATATAGTGGAGAGTTAAGGGAGCCTTATTTCAAAAGCATTAATCCCAATACTTCATATACCGTCTGTACATTGGATAAATTGCAACTGGACATGGCTCAGCTTCCAATTGAAGTTTCGAACACAGAAAAATTTCTATGGCCTAATGTATTTACAAAAAAGGATTTGTTAGTTTATATTAGAGAAATTTCTCCTTGGATGTTGCCCTTTTTAAAAACAAGAGCATTAACTACTATTCGTTGTCCGGATGGAATTGATAAAGAATCATTTTTTCAGAAAAACCTTCCAGATTATACACCGGATTATTTATCATCTGCATCTAATAATGGCTTAATTATATGCAATCAATTGAAAAGTTTAGTATGGTTAGCGAATCACGGCTCTATCGAATACCATATCCCTTTTCAAAGAATAAAAAGCGAATATCCAATTGAAATTATATTTGATTTAGATCCACCTGACAGAGAAAGGTTTGATTTAGCTATTCAAGCTGCACAAATGATTAAGCCTTTATTAGACGATTTGAATCTAATTTCTTTTGTGAAGACATCGGGAAATAAAGGTTTGCAGATCCATATTCCAATCCCTGAGGGAAGTATGACATATGATGAAACAGCAGTATTTACACAAGCGATCGCTTGGACGTTGGAACATGCTTATCCTGATCTATTTACTACAGAGCGATTAAAGAAAAATAGAAAAGGGCGTTTATATATTGACTATGTTCAGCACGGTCAAGACAAAACTTTGATTGCTCCTTACTCACCACGAATGACAAAAGAGGGGACGGTTTCAACTCCACTGTATTGGCATGAAGTGAATGAAGACTTGACTCCTGCTGCATTTACAATCGGGAATGTAATAGAACGAGTACGCGAAATAGGGTGTCCTTTTACAGAATACTTTGAAGTGGGGCATAATCAGCAATTGGATAAGGTATTAAAAATGGTAAGAGAGTAGAATGCCTGGTAGAGGTGATTCATTCACCTTATTGTGAGGAGGCACCTATTCAGCATTTGAACAGACATCTCTATTTAAATAGTCAGCGAAGGATTTCGATATAGAATCGTATTATGAAGGCCTTTCCATAGGGTTCGAGCCTGCAATGAAGCAGGCTCATGCAAAATGACCACCAATTTTTTTGCTGCGTTCAAGAGTGATTCCAGACTTTGTATAACTTGAGGCACGCAAAATGGCAGCTGGCCCGTATTTATCTTTAATGTCGTCCATGACTCGCTCAAGAGTCGTATTATCTTTTTTATCAAATAGGGATAGTTGCTGACCATAATAATCGTCTATTTTGGATAAAGATACTGAAACTCGTCTGACTGGACTGAATCCGTCATAAAATTTATTAAAGAGAGTCATACAGATCTCGTGTACTTTCATTGTAGAGTTAGTTGCTGCATCGATAGACATCGACCGGCTAAAACCCCCACCACCAACCATGTCAATAGAATATCCTATAGATAGATGGATGGTTCTCCCTGCTTTACCGTCTTTTCTTGCTCGTTTGCATGTTTCATCACATAAATCCAATAAAACTGTGCTAATCTCATGCCCTTCATAATCCCTCAAAAGAGTGATTCCATTACTATACCCTTTTCGTTCCTGTACCACAAAGTCTCCTATGACAGGACTAAGATCAATACCCCAAGCATGCCAATAAAGTTGTTCACCCATAACGCCATAAATATATTTTAATTTTTCCAAAGGATAGTTAGCTAATTCACCTAATTTGAAAATACCTAATCTATGCAGCTTTTTTTCCATTTTCGTTCCGATACCCCAAATTTTTTCTATGGGTGTTGGCCATAAAAGCCTTTTAACATCTTCATATCGGCATTCAACAATCCCAGTAGGTGACTGTTTAGCGTGGATGTCCATGACCACTTTAGCGAGAAATTTATTATCACCCAAGCCTATAGCTGATGTAAGTCCGAATTGCTCTAATATCCTATCCTGTATCATATGGGCAGCTTGTAACGGAGAACCATATAATTTTCTTGTTCCATTTAGTGTAACCCATAGTTCATCGATCGAATAAACATGTACAGCTTCAGGTGGAACAATAGAGTATATCATTCTTGTTATTTCGACTGATACATCTAAATAGGATTTCATGCGAGCAGGTGCAATCACGATATCTTTGTCTTTAGGAATTTCAAAGAAACGGCTAACATTTTTTAAGCCATATTTTTTCTTAAGGGCGGGAGAGGCAGCTAATACCACACTGCCTGATCTGTTTGGATCACCCACGACAGCAAGCAGCGCTGTCATGGGATCAAGTCCTCGCATGACTGCTTCCACACTAGCATAAAATGAACGTATATCTATACATAAAACGTCATGTCGTGGATATTTTGAATAATTCATTATCGCCATCACCTTTCAAAATAGAACTCTTGTTCTTATGTTATGCCTCAAAAATTTATTTATCAATGGTAATTTTTCCTTGTTTTAAAAAGGCCGCGATAGTGATATCATAAAATGAATAGAACAAATGTTCTTTGAGTGGGCGGGAGGGATAGTCGAGTGGGTGTAAACGATAGAGGTACCAAGAAATGGTCATCAATGATGCTGCCAGAACATGTAGTTGAACTTAAAGAATTGAGAAAGGAAGTGTCACTACAGCAAAAACCAATTCTTGACGAACAACAATTTCAGGAATTTAATTTTCGTTTGGTTTTAGCGCAAAAAGACAATTTATGTGTAGAGGTAAAATATTTCCATTCAGGCAGCATAAAAATCGTAAAAGGTTATGTGGACACGATAAACTATTTAGATCAGTATATTATGATTGATGAAAAAAGGATAATTTCAAATGATATAATAGATGTAAATATATTGTAAACATAATCCATGTGAACTGTTTAAAAATCCTTGGATAAGTATTGATAATATACAAAAAGGGTTCTAATGCACTGTATCTTAAGGATCGTATCCGCAAGTAGAACCGGCGGATACTCTTTCAAGGCTGATAGATACGGGGCTTGATTTAGTAATTAATTGGTTTGGCAGCTGCAATAAGAATGGTCTCTGTTAATAGAACTGGTTTTAAATTCCCTGCCGACAATGGCAGTTTGTCTCACTATTGCCAAAATGCTTAGTGATTGCTTAAAACAACAGAGGTTTCCATTTGTCTTTCTGGTACATTCCAATATTTTTTTAGTAACTTATTCTTTTGATCTGAAGGAACAAGTTTGAATTCATGTTTTCTGTAAAATGTGACAGCTCATTCAGCAGCTTCCCAAGTTCCAATTAAAACCGGTTTATCTGTTGCTTTCAACAAGTGAGACAGAAGCTTGGAGCCTATCCCTTTGTTGCGCTGATTCGTTTTAACATAGGCATGTCTGATTAAGGAAACAGCTCCTTTATCCTGCATCCCCATAACGCCGAGTATTCTACCGTCCTCCTCAAATCCCCAAAATATAACCCCATCACTGATTTTATGGTTTAGTTATGAAGGATCAGATACTGCCTTGTGGCTCATCAAAAGTAAATCGTATTCCATCTATTTTAGCGGTGATAGTGGCTATGGAAAGCATTTTACAGAAATAGGGACAAGTTTTGGCAAAATTGACTTGGCCATCTTAGAATGCGGGCAATATGATAAACGATGGAAGAATATACACATGTTCCCGAAAGAGGTGATTCAGGTAGCAAAAGATTTGCATGCCGTATTAACTCTCCCTGTTCATTGGAGGATGTTTAACTTAGCCTTTCATTGGGATGAACCGATTAGAAGTGTCACCAAAGAAGCAAATCAAGCTCTTTAACAACACCAAAAATAGGAGCACCTGTCCCGCTGGGAGGCAAGGCTCCGAGATGTAGGTGGTGGGAAGAACTAGTATAATGCCGTACTTTGATTTTATCGTGGAAAAGGGTTTAAAAATCACCCTTTTCCAATTGGTTAATAAGTGTGGAAAAATCGACACCATCGTTTCCCGAAGTGAGTCCATTGTTTAAGGCCAATAGGTCTGACATAATGGTTATCCTGTGTTTGTTATAATGAAGCTTCCTTTATCCTTTTTAGATCAGCTCCCTTTATTGAATCGTCAATGACTTCAAAGAAGTATTCTTTATTTGGTGTTAATTCAAGTGTGATTTTTTTTAATGGTATTCTATTTTTCTTTTTACCTATCAATGCAAATTCGAATGTAGCTTCGCCTTCTAAGTCAAGGTCTTCTTGATCAATGTACTCCTTGCTGAGTGTGTCGCCTTTTTGTATGTTGGAGCCATCAGCATTACTTATACCGCCTGTAGTTTTATCCGTGCTGATTTCTATGGAGTAAAATTCAAAATTAGTATCTCAACTTTCGCACCTAGAAAAATTTAACGAAATCAATAAGCTCAAGTGCTTGTAGTTACTATAATAGGCTCCTTGACAAAGATTTAAAACAAGA
>NZ_JAFBFA010000061.1 GCF_016909015.1 Gracilibacillus alcaliphilus | reverse complement strand
TAATAAATCCCCCCTACGAAAAGTAGGAGGGAACAATAAATAACGGTTCAAGAAAACCTTGAACCGTCTGAATCGGCGAATGCCGAGAGTCTATTGAAAGCCTAAGGAGGGGTTCTGTTGAAAACACTAACGGTAAGTGTTGTTACTCCAGATGGCCCTGTTCTGGAAGATTCATTTGAAATGGTTAGCTGTAAGGCAGAAAGTGGCGAATTAGGTATCTTACCAGGTCACATTCCGCTCGTGGCACCACTGTCTATCAGTGCAGTGCGCCTTAAAGGTGATAACCCGCAGCGCATAGCAGTAAGCGGTGGATTCTTAGAAGTTCGTCCTGATAAAGTGACCATTTTGGCACAATCAGCAGAGCGTCCAGATGATATTGACATCAAACGAGCGCGAGCAGCGAAGGAACGAGCAGAAAGACGTTTACAAGCTAAACAAGATGAAATTGATTTCAGAAGGGCAGAATTAGCACTTAAGCGTGCCTTAAACCGAATTGATGTAGTCGAAAATAAATAATATGATCTTAAAAAGACTGTTCTCTGCAATAAGTGTGGAGAACAGTCTTTTTTTATGGTTAGGAAGGAAGCATACGCCTCGCCCGAACGATATCTGACAGTTCTCGCTATATCTTAGCGGTACATTCCTTTGTTATTGACGAAATTTCCCGGGAAATATCAAGGGAATATGTCGAGACGCTGCCTGTTAATTATGTTAAACTAGGTGTACATGTTCAACAGGCTGAAGTATAGAACAGCCATTAAAAACAAAACAAGCAAAAGAGGGATTTATTATGATGCAGATCGCAGCTCAAGAAGGGCTTATCGCCATGCTATCACATCTGGTTTTTATTGTGATCACATGGTATATACTGCAGTCTATCAATTTCGATGCTTTATTTCGAAAACAAAAGGTATTTGAAGCACGGTTATTGATTATTTTTATTACAATCGCCATTGGTTCAACCGTCAGCAGATTCTTTCTTGATTTACTTCAGTGGTCTCAACAGCTGATTTATCTTTTTTAGTAAAAAGTTGCCCCTGCTTCCACCTCATTCTGTCATTTACCACGTATAAATATCTTCATTCCTGCTAACACTTGATGAAAAAGAAAGGGTGTAGAGGAATGAAATATTTATTAATTTTTTGTGCGATTCATATGTTATTTATCTTTTTTAATAATGGGGATCATAAGGTAACCGCTAATCAACGCGAGGTAAAAGAGATGGCAGCAACACTGGAAGGCTATGATTTAGAGCTGACAACCTTACAAACTACGATCAAGGAAACATTGGAAATTGATCAAATTAATAGTTTTATAGAAGAACTGAAAGGGTATCAAATGAATATGGTGGAAAATAACAACACCATCCGATTTGAATCAGCTGATCAGCAGAATCCTTCGAACAACGAAACATTATTATTAGTACCAGTACCAGGGAAACAGTCTGTTTACCAAGTGATCTATACAATTACTATGCCTTTAGATAAAACAGAAGTACTTGATACCTATAACAAGAGGGTATTAAAAGTTACTAAAGGATTATTTTCACAAAATGCTCAATATTTTTCTTGTCTAGACGCACAAAAAGATGGTATTATAGATATTGTTTCTTTTATGAATTTTGTAAAAGATAAGTTAGATATCACAATAATTGATGAAATAGATGAAGCTAATTTTTATACATGGACAGGTTATAGTAAACGTTGGAATAAGAAGTTGCAGCAAGGTGACGACAACATTAATGTACATATTGCTGTGAGTGAGAGGATAGGCGACCAAACCAATATTACAATTGGCACACCTATCCTTATTAATGAATACTAATAATAATGAATATGGACTACAGAGGAGAATGGACCTTGGAAAATATCATCGTTCGTGGCGGAAGGCGGTTAGAAGGCACTGTGAAAGTGGAAGGTGCTAAGAATGCTGTACTGCCTGTTATCGCTGCAAGTATACTAGCAAGTGAAGGCAAAAGTGTGATTCATGAAGTACCTGCATTGGCAGATGTGCACACAATTAATCAAGTATTGACCCATATGAATGTAGATGTATCTTATCAAGCAAATACAGTAACAGTAGACGCAACAGAGGAGTTATTAACAGAAGCTCCTTTTGAGTATGTTCGTAAAATGCGTGCATCTGTATTAGTGTTAGGCCCTTTATTGGCTCGTTACAGCCATGCAAAGGTAGCTTTGCCAGGAGGATGCGCTATTGGTTCACGACCAATTGATCTTCATTTAAAAGGTTTTGAAGCTATGGGGGCAGATGTACATGTCGGAAATGGCTTTGTAGAAGTGTCAGTGAATGGCAGATTAAAAGGGGCAAAGATTTATTTGGATATGCCTAGTGTAGGGGCAACAGAAAATATCATGTCAGCTGCAGCCCTTGCCGAAGGAAGAACAACGATTGAGAATGCAGCCAAGGAGCCAGAAATAGTAGACCTAGCAAACTATTTAAATAAAATGGGGGCAAAGGTTACTGGTGCTGGTACAGAGACAATCAAAATTGAAGGTGTAGACAAACTTGTCGGTGCGGAGCACTTTATTATTCCAGATCGTATTGAAGCTGGAACATTCATGGTGGCCGCAGCTATTACAGGTGGTAATGTATTAGTAGAAAATGCGGAATTAGAACACCTTCGTGCACTTGTTTCAAAAATGGAAGAGATGGGTGTCAAGGTATATGAAGAACCGACAGGGGGCCTTCGTGTAATTGGACCGAAACGTTTGGAAGCAACAGATATCAAAACGTTACCGCATCCTGGGTTCCCAACCGATATGCAGGCGCAAATGATGGCGTTGATGTTATGTGCGCAAGGAACAAGTGTGATTACGGAAACAGTTTTTGAAAATCGATTTATGCATGTGGAAGAGTTCCGCCGAATGAATGCGAAGTTAAAAATTGAAGGCCGCAGTGTGATTGTAGAAGGGCCTGTTGCACTGCAAGGAGCTGAAGTAGCTTCTACAGATCTTCGTGCTGGTGCTGCGTTAATTCTAGCTGGCTTGGTAGCAGACGGATACACACGGGTAACTTCTCTCTATCATATTGACAGAGGTTATGTAGATATTACAGAGAAATTTGTCCAGTTAGGTGCGGATATCGAGCGTGTGCAAGTTGAGACAGCTGCAGAAGAAGTAGCAGTACTCGGAGTTGAAGTGCAGTCATAAGATACCGCAATAATGAAGAGGATACATTTACTCATCACTAGATTAGAATGAGAAATGATCCTCTTTTTGCATCCCGCATATACATAGGCCGAGCCTGCTATTCTGCCAGGAATAGAAAAACAACCTTTCGATAGATGAAGAAGTTCTAATCTCTTATTGTAAAGAATAAGATAGAGTAGGAAAGTGCAAAGGAGGTTATGCATGCATAATTGGCAGAAAAAAACCAAGCAAAAAAATTGGAAAAAGCCTAGTCTTATTTTTATTTCTATTCTATTGATCTTTATGTTTGTGATTCCGTCTTTGATTGTCATCCCATTTAAAGGGGAAAAGGAAGTAGCGGTCTCAACAGAGGCCGAGCAAGCCGCTGATGAGGGGGCGGAAGTGGTCAAACAAGAAAACCAGACACTAGTATCTCCTTTTGACATTCGTGTATTACGGACAGAACAACATACAGTAGAGGAAATTCCTTTAGAAGACTATGTGGCGCATGTCGTTGCCTCGGAAATGCCAGCAGATTTTGAATTAGAGGCCTTGAAGGCACAAGGACTGGCTGCAAGAACGTACATTGTGCATTTTTTGATGCAGGAACAAACCGAATCCTTACCGGATGGTGCCGATGTCACAGACACGGTTCAGCACCAGGTATACAAGAATGAAGACGAACTAAGGCAAATATGGGGCAGTGATTATCATTGGAAAATCGACAAAATTAAACAGGCAGTAGCTGCCACCCAAGGAACGATTATTACTTATGAAGATCAGCCGATTACACCAGCTTTCTTCTCTACAAGCAACGGCTATACCGAGAATTCTGAAGACTACTGGGAAAATGAATTGCCTTATTTGCGTACGGTGGCAAGTCCTTGGGATGAGGAGATATCTCCTAAGTTCCTTGATCAGAAGGTGTTTACCCAAGCGGAATTAGAGAATAAACTGGCTGTTGATTTGGCAAACCAGTCCGGTGATTTTCAATTAATCAGAACAGAGAGCCAGCGTGTGGAGAGTGCGGTGATTGGCGGTCAAACCTTTAGCGGCCGGGATATTCGTGAACAGCTGGGGCTGCCGTCCAACGATTTTACTATCACCAAGAAGAATGATCACTATGTCTTTACTACGAAGGGTTTCGGACATGGAGTAGGCATGAGCCAATATGGTGCTAACGGTATGGCACAAGAAGGAAAGGACTATGAAGACATTATAGCTTACTACTATCAAGGCACGAAATTACGCAGTTTAGAGCAAGCAACTCCCACTCTTTTAGTAAAAAAATAAAAAATCATGTATAAATTTTCCTCCATTTGATCAGAATGGTTGCTGAGGTGATGTTAAAATGGAGGAAAACAACAACGTTTCAAAAAATAAGTGGAAACGGATTGTCAAGAAAAAGTGGTTTTTTCCTGCTCTTTATTTAATGGTTGCAGCTATTGCTTTGACAGGAGTGTTATGGTATCAGAATACCCTGACAAATACACCAGATTTAGCAGAAAATGCTAAAGATCATGTTGGGGATATGAGACATAGCACAGATCAAGAAGAATCAGCGCCAGTTATGCAGCAGCAAGAAGTACTACAATTGCCGATTGCTGAAGATGTAGAAGCAGAAATTGTGACCAAATTTTATGATTATGGGGCAAGTGAAGAAGATCAGCAGGATGCATTGATTTTGCACCAGAATAAGTATTACCAGAGTGATGGAATCGCGCTATCTACTTCTGATCACGAAGCATTTGATGTAACTGCTTCTTTATCAGGTACAGTTGCAGAAATCAAACAGGATCCTTTACTAGGAAATGTCATTAAGATGGAACATGAAGAAGGAATTTCTACCTATTATGCCAGCTTGGATGAGGTCCTAGTAGAAGAAGGAGCAGAAGTGAAGCAAGGTGACTCAATCGGTACAGCCGGTCAAAGTAATTTAGGTCAGGCTAATGGCGTCCATGTTCACTTTGAGGTGAGAAAAGACGGTACTGCGGTGAATCCTGAAACTTTTATTAATCAGCCCCTTTCCAAAATAGAGGCAGCTGAGAAACAAGAAGCAGCGGAAGAAGAAACAACAGAAACGGAAGCAGAAGAAACAGATGAAACACAGGCAGAGCCTAGTGAGCCATCACAAACGGAAGAAAACGATCAATCTCAACCAGATTCGAGCGACCAATCAGAAGCGGATGAAACGGATCAAGAAGAGGAGCTTCCAAGCACAGAAGAGCAAGAGGAAGCCCATCAGGAAATTTCATTCCATTCTATGGAGCGAGTATAAATCATATAGGAGCTACGCCCACTGCGGGAATAGCTCTTTTTTTTTCGATAGGAACAACTTAAAATGAAGGCTGCGTCATAAAGACTTGGCGGTAAGTCTTCGTTTTTTTGGTGTCGTCTGCCTTAGGCTGTACCTGCCTTACATTAGATCCATGAGAGAAAATGTAATTATTTGACGAACGATTTTGATTGAATTATTATCTGAATCTTGAAATAATAAGAGTACACTTAATTTAACACAAAATGGTAGTAGCTATCCTTAGTAGTGGATAGCTCGAGAAAAACGGTGTGCAGGAAAGAAGAGTATTATAATAAAGGAGGGGAGAACATAAGTGAATATACCCAATACGTGCTCGTGATAGGATCGATAGGAACGGAAGATTTTTTTAATAAGTTATACCACTTAAAGTTGTCCATTGTGAAGACGAAAACGCTATTTTAAAGATAGGGGAATAGGTGGATGAATAATATATTAAGAAAAGTAGATCCAGACTTTGGAGACATAGGGTAGTAAAAAAGTGATGAGCTCTTCATCACTTTTTGTTTGAAATTTTTTCTTCATATGCCACACCTGCTGCTGTTCGATTTATCCGTAAACCTAGCTCTTTTTTTTAGCTTGTCCCCGAAGGATAGGTGTAATTACAAGTCATATTGTTTGTCTGTCGGTAATAAGATGTTAGCAATTATCTTTTTTTAAACCGTCTGAGGTGAGAGTACCTTGGATACCGACAACTTTGGGGAGGCGAGCATAAAGTGCATGATTACATCAAAGAGAGAACATTAAAGATCGGTAAGTATATCATTGAAACGAAAAAAACAGTACGAGTGATTGCAAAAGAATTCGGTGTGTCCAAAAGCACTGTTCATAAAGACCTAACAGAGCGGCTGCCTGAGCTGCATCCAGAACTGGCAAATGAAGTGAAGGAAATATTACATCATCATAAAGCCATTCGACATCTCCGAGGAGGAGAAGCAACCAAATTGAAATATCAACTGCATAAGCGTAAAACATCG
The DNA here is from genome assembly GCF_016909015.1 of Gracilibacillus alcaliphilus. GTDB lineage: Bacteria > Bacillota > Bacilli > Bacillales > Amphibacillaceae > Gracilibacillus > Gracilibacillus alcaliphilus. Next base: position 4,454 of record NZ_JAFBFA010000061.1, on the reverse strand, counting down.
CCCCATCAAGAAGCATTAACCAAATAGCCAGTATGCGCCTCTTGACTTAACCAACACCCCTTCCATATAATTAGACAATTCACGATAATTTCTCAGAAAATAGCGACAAATTTTTTAGAAAGATATACAGCATGTCAATATTTGTGATATGATATAGGATAGAAGTATTATGTTCTAGAATGATCTGAGTATATTAGAGATTGTTCAAAAAGTCAGCTGAAAAGGAAATTCGCAAGGGCAACTCTGACATTTGCTGACCTTTTTGAACATGCATTATAAGTGAATAAATTGAAATAAGACAAATAATTGAAATGTACTATTATTAATTGTGAGGAAATAGGGAGGATAAAGGTTCATGTTTTCAAGAGATATTGGGATTGACTTAGGAACAGCCAATGTATTAATTCATGTAAAAGGCAAAGGAATTGTACTAGATGAGCCCTCTGTAGTGGCGATGGATCGAAATACCGGAAAAGTATTGGAAGTAGGAGAAGAAGCACGGAGAATGGTGGGACGTACTCCTGGTAATATCGAAGCAATTCGTCCATTAAAGGATGGAGTTATTGCTGATTTTGATGTGACAGAAGCAATGCTTCGATATTTTATTAATAAGATTAATGTGAAAGGCTTTTTATCCAAACCACGGATGTTAATTTGCTGCCCGACAGATATTACTAAAGTCGAACAGAAGGCCATTAAAGAAGCAGCAGAGAAATCCGGCGGTAAGAAGGTATATTTGGAAGAGGAACCTAAAGTGGCAGCTATTGGCGCTGGCATGGAAATCTTTCAGCCAAGTGGTAATATGGTAGTAGATATTGGAGGCGGTACGACAGATATTGCCGTTCTTTCTATGGGGGATATTGTAACCTCACAATCTATAAAAATGGCTGGAGATAAATTTGATGCAGAAATCCTTCAATATGTAAAACGTAAATATAAATTGCTGATTGGAGAGCGGACGGCAGAAGATATTAAGTTGAATGTGGCTACTGTTTTTGAAGGCGCTCGTAATGAAGAGATTGATATTCGCGGACGTGATATGGTATCAGGTTTACCGCGTACGATTACGATTCATTCCCAAGAAGTGGAAGAATCATTACGTGAATCGATCGCTTTAATTGTGCAGTCAGCGAAGAGTGTATTGGAAAAGACACCGCCAGAATTATCTGCTGATATTATTGACAGAGGCGTTATTTTAACTGGCGGCGGAGCATTATTACATGGCTTAGATCAATTATTAGCAGAAGAACTAAAGGTACCTGTATTACTTGCGGAAGAGCCAATGAATTGTGTTGCAAAAGGAACAGGAATTATGTTAGATAATATTGATAAATTAGAGCGTTCCATTGTTTGATTTATTCCGGTGAATCGTCCGTAATCCCCGCACTTTCAGCCCGAAAAGGCTAAGTGAAGGATAACAGACGCTAGCACCCGGTAAGTCTTTCTACCCATCAATGAGGGTTGAAGCCTGCGCTGATGGCAATCTCGCTTTATAAACAAAGCAGTTCTCGGTGCTTATCTGAAAGGAGAAAAGACGTGTATGCTTAGAGGTTTCTACACAGCAACAAATGGCATGTTAGCTCAGCAGAGAAGACAAGAAGTATTATCCAATAATATAACAAATGCACAAACACCAGGATTTAAACAAGATCAAGCAACATTGCGTGCCTTTCCAGAACTGCTCATTCAGCGCATGGACAGCCGTGACATCCCTGCATCTCAGAATCGAAGTACACCAACCATGAGCGAAATCGGTGCGATTAACAGCGGTGTTTACGTACAAGAAACCATTCCTGATTTTATTCAGGGCAGTCTGCGGGAGACTGGCATGGTCACCGATATGGCACTAATCCAAGGGGAGACACCTGATGAAGGCGGGATGACCTTCTTTGCCGTGCAACATGCAGACGGTGAAGTGAGTTATACGCGTAATGGTAACTTTACCGTCGATGGAGCAGGAAACTTAGTTACCAATCAAGGTTATTATGTATTGGACGAGGCAAATCAGCCTATTAATACCGATCAATTGGCATTTACCGTTACACCAGAGGGTGTCGTACAATTACCTGATCAGGAGATTCCATTGGCTGTTGCCTATAGCAGTAACCCGCAAGATTTAGTGAAGGATACAGATGACTTGTATCAATTAGGAGAAGGCGGAGCAGCTCTAGAAGATGCCCGAACAGTAGCTGGTTTGCAGTTCCAAGTGCAGCAGAACCATTTAGAGAATTCCAACGTCGATACCTCACAGACGATGACAGATATGATGCAGGCTTATCGTATTTTTGAGGCCAATCAGAAGGTAGTACAGCAGTATGACCGAAGCTTAGAAAAGGCAGTCACTGAAATAGGCCGGATAGGATAAGCTATCCATCAGCCGCGTTTTAAGCCTTGCTGAGGCATTTATCAAAGGATTCGCAATTCTTTATCGTTTAGAAGCTTCTGGAGAGATTACAGACAGGTTAACGCCAACATATCATCAATTTGTAAGAACGCTTGCGAGGATATGGACGCTTCATATGGTGATGAAAAAGGAGTAATCAAATATGACTAGGATGACTTTTCAAGCTGCCGTTGCCATGAGTCAATTGCAACAGCGCTTAGACAATATTAGTAATAACTTGGCAAACTCTAATACAACAGGGTTCAAGCAACGTGAGGCCAATTTTTCCTCCTTGCTCTCTCAACAAATGGAAACTGAGCCAGACCCGGCGAATCAACTAGGACGTCTGACACCGGATGGTTTGAGAATAGGAACTGGCATGCGAATAGGTCATATGAACTTTCAATTTGCGCAAGGCGCCATTCAAGAAACCGATCGAAACTTGGATGTTGCCCTGCAGCAGGAGAATCAATTTTTTCAAGTCTTATCCAATAACAATGGGCAAGAGGAAGTGCATTATACAAGAGCAGGTAACTTTTATTTGACACCGATCAATGAAGGGCAAGTGATGCTCGTTAATGCAGAAGGAAACCCAGTTCTGGGAGCCAATGAAGAAGCGATTATCTTAGAGGATAATATGGAGGACTTAAAAATTGATATGAATGGGGATATCCTTGTAACCCGTAACGGCGTGCAAGTCCCTGAAGCTCAATTAAATGTAGTGCAAGCCAATCGCCCGCGTTTATTAGAAGCAGTCAATGCAAATGAATATCGTTTGTCAGAAGACACCCTTGAAAGTTATCCATTAAACGAAATTATAAATGGGGTTGCTGCTAATGATCTGCATTTGCACAGTGGGGCATTAGAGCAGTCTAATGTGGATATGTCCAAGCAAATGACAGACATGATCGAGACACAGCGTGCTTACCAACTAAATGCAGGAACTATCTCAATGCATGATCAGATGAAAGGTCTTATCAATCAATTGAGATAATGTAATAAGGAGCAATCTTGTATGACAAAGGAAAAACAAGCCGAAAGTAGGCAAACCAACAAAGAGAAACAGGCAAAGCAAGAACAATCGAATAAACGTAGCCGCCCAAAGAAATATGTACGCCGAATAATCCCCGTCTGGGCTAAGCTTTTAATCATTATTATCTTGAGTTTTTTTGCACTGGCCATTGGTTTAATGATCGGTTTTAGTGCACTTGGGGATGGCAGTCCGCTCGATGTGTTGAAATTAGAAACGTGGGAACACATTGTCGACTTTGTGAGAGTAAATGAAGAAGAATGATGTATGACCTCCATCAGTGAAGGTGTATGGAAAGTTTTTGGAAGGGAGTTACTGTAATGGATATCGAACAAATCAAAGAAACGATTCCACATCGCTATCCTTTTTTATTGGTAGATGCTATTCTTGAACAAGAAGAGCAGCGAGTTGTTGGAATAAAAAATATAACAATCAATGAGCCATTTTTTCAAGGGCATTTTCCCGACTATCCTGTCATGCCAGGCGTATTAATTGTGGAGGCATTGGCACAAGTTGGTGCCGTAGCTATGCTTAGTAAGGAAGAAAATAAAGGTAAGATTGGCTTCCTTGCCGGAATTGATAAGTGCCGATTCAAGCGTCAGGTCAAACCAGGTGATCAATTGAGATTAGAAGTCGAAATTATCCGCCTGAAGGGACCGATTGGCAAAGGAAAAGCCATCGCAACCGTAGATGGCCAGCTAGCATGTGAAGCCGAGATTACTTTTGCAATTAAATAAACAGACAGCCTGCATCACCTTTAGAATGAGGTGGTGCTTTTTTGTGGTCGAAATAGAAAAGCAGCAAATGTAAAAGAAATGAAAGACAGAGAAAAGAGAGTAAGCCTTCATATGACGGACAAAAAAGGTGGAAATCCCGAAGAGTTGTCCGTCATAACGGAAATGAGGGACAAAAAAGCTGAAAATCCCGAAGAGTTGTCCGTCATAACGGTGATATTGTATTAGTAAAGTAGACACTCCTCGAAACTGTCCGTTATAATAGAAAAATTAATCAACAGGAGGAGCATATGAAAACTTACAGTTA
>NZ_JAFBFA010000060.1 GCF_016909015.1 Gracilibacillus alcaliphilus | reverse complement strand
GACACTCTCTATACTACCAAGGGGGATTCTTTTCTGTAAAATTGATTCTACGCTCATTTCCCCTCATATTTCTTCATTACAGGAATGCTTTCTAATGTTTCTTTTTCTTGCTCTGTTTCCCAATAGTCCACAAGATTTTCTAACTGGTGTTCAATCTTTTGCAAATGTTGGATCTGCTTACGGACATTTATTAATCGCTCAGAGTAAAGCTCTACTGCAATATGAGCACATCCATTACTTTCAGTGAAATGGAAATCATCGCAAGCTAATACATGATAAATTTCATCCGTATTCATTCCTATCTTCAAAAATAATTGCACAGCTTTTACTTTTTCAATATCAGATTCCTCAAATTCTCGATATCCATTATCTAGCCTCGAAGGTCGAATTAGGTTCTTCTGTTCGTAATATCGTAAGGAACGAATGCTTACTCCCGTTCTCTTTGACAATTCCCCAATTTTCATTCATGATTTCCCCCTTTATTTTTTAACTGTAGCAATATCATAAATCATGACACGGTGTTAGGGTCAAGATTTTATTTTCACACCATATTCTCATCCAATATTAGAATGAAATGCCAGCCCCTACAGATAGGATAAAAAAGGAGGGATATCTAATTTTTCTACTTAATAAGGGGCACTACTACTTCTCACAAGCAAGATATAGGCATCCCCTCTAAATTAGGAGGTAATAGCATGAGTTTGTTATCTTAAAGCATTAATTTTTTTATTTATGCAGAAAAAGACCAAAAATAAATCTATGTCAAAAAATTGAACACTAGAAATGCTGAATTTCTTAACATAGATCCATATGTAATCAGATAATTCCACTAAACGATTAGTTTCGAGCATTATAGCTTGCTGTCCAAGCTCACACAGATCAATAATTTTGATCCATTCAGGAATAGCTATATAAAGCACATATAATTTGTTAAAGTCATATTCCAATTTCTTCTCATGTACACAAATATGGCGAGTATATACCTCACTAAATTTTTATAAAAATAAGCCAGACCCATTAATGATTTCATCACTAGAAAGCAGCGTCGTTTCATATATCGTTTTATTGTGCCTCTTCATGAAAGATTGAACAACCTTAAATCCTACTGCATAACCAGCGCAAAAAGAAAGACCTACAGGCTGGTATCCTTCTTGTTTGGCAATCTCATCTCCAAACATATAACTACTGACTTCTGCAAACCCTTTTATCCCTAGAGCTTCTCCAATCACATCGATGGAATAATCTAAATCGTCTTGATCCATACTGGTCACCCATGGACCTAACTGTTCCTCTCCATATAGCTCTTGTGCAAATGAATCAGCTAAACCTTCGATAACAAGGTAATCTCCCAATGTTACATTTCCGTGGTCCCAATCAAAATAAGAAAATCGAATATTGTGATGGAACTCATGAGCAATAACCGCGGGAATTTTAGGTATATTATATTCATTTGGGAAAATATTCACAGTAATAAATCCAGGAATTCCCCCAAATCCTGTATACCCCTTCTGAAGTTTCAATTTATCTGGATCTGCAACATATAATCCAAACTTCATTTCATCGGCATTTACTCTCAAACCTGCTTTATGCGTTGTTTCTATACAAGTTTCGATCGTCGTTTTTGCCACTTCATGGGCATTATTATCTTTTAAGATAGATAGTCCTTGTTGAATTTGTATATCATTAGAGATATCTGCATAACCTAGCATGTTTGTAGCCATTAAAACGTCATAACCATTTTTTTGTTTTGCTTTTATAGGGACATTTATTAAACTCCACATTTCCTCAAACGGAGCCATCATTTTGTAACGAAAATATTCTTTTCTTTCTTCTAATTCTGTAATAGCAAGCAATTCTGCATATTGATCTATTGTATTAATCGATTTATAGTTCAAACTCATTTTCCATTACCTCTTTCGCAAATATCATAAGATTTTCTTCGGAAACCTCTAGGTCTAAATGAAATAATACACTTTCTAGGTCTATAATCAGTTAATTCATATCATTTTTATTAAGGGTAACGAGGGTTACTGTTCTATTAAATCTTTTCGTTTATAATCTGGCATTTTATAGGCCTCTTCTGCTGTAAACAGTATCATTCACCTCCCTATTACAAGGGTAAAATATGACGCAGTGTTAAAGTCAACCTTAAAGTTGCAGGTTATTCAAAATCTCTTTTATGGAAAATTAAATTTGATTTAGAGGGGATGTAGATTAGCTATAAGCTCTTATTATTCTTCTACTTGTACCAACTGTCGCACAGAAGTATCCCCTTAACTATAAATACTTCGCCTCTTTAGTTCTGGAAACTCGTCTTGTAATCACCTCGACGATCAATCTTTTAGATATTGCATCATTTTGCTAGGGGGCCATACTTGATGTGCATGACAATAACAAATGAATATGATCTTTTCTCACACACCTTTGTTGAATTGTTATATTTCTCGCTTCACAACCTTGCTCTTGTTCTGTATGCAATTTGGCTTTGCAATACCTTATATCTATATTTGGTAACCCATTGATATTATAAATGGCATGACTACTCTTTTCGTATCCGTCCGTACTCTCATCTCATTCGCTAGTATTGACATAGATTGGAAAGGCTAAAAGCGGATAGCGTCTCAAGACAATGGAGTTAGATCACACATTTGCAAGCTGAAATCGCTCATTTTCCCACTCTCTTATAACTTTTTCATCAAAAACTTTTAGTAATAATCAACTGGGATATATCCATTTTAAATCATGAATGATTTCTTTTGATCTATCAAAAATGGTATACCTCCCTATAACTTTAGAGGTATACCGACTTTCTTCGCTTTCGTTAATCATTGCTTATCCGCTGGCATTATATAAGTGATATTAGGTTTATGATAAAACACTTCACTCATTATTTGAGTTAGCTTTTGGACTTGTTTACTTTCCCTCTTCAGTAAAACCATTGAAGAGGGAAAGACTTATGCAATCTCCTTTTATCATATATTTACTATGGCCTTTTGCTCCAAGGATGCAGTGTGCCAATAACAGTCTTCCTTTTATTATGACGTATAGCTGAAATAACACCGTTAGAAATCTCTTCATGCGTGAGCCACCTTGATGTGGAACCCTCTATTTTAAATCCAAGCTGCACATCACCATACACACAGTTGTTGGGGACGGTGATTTCGTTTGTAATGCCTGAAAGGTTATGACTGCTTCCTTTTATATGAATAAATCGCCATGGATTCTTTTGATGCTGAAGTTCTCCAAGAATGAGAGGGATGGCGTCAGGGGAAGTGCTATGAATCCATGAAACAACCAGATCAACGGGACCATATACTCGTATAGTTTGTTGTAAAAACTCTCTCAAAGCCTTACTATCTTTATAATCTAATGTGACAAGTTGGAAATTATTGTTGGTATACTCTGGACGCAACTGTTCTAATTTGTATTTGTTTCTCCCGACTACAGATACATGTTCTGCATTTTCAATAAGCCATTTCGTTGCTCCAGCAAGCATGCCAGTTCCTCCAAATACGAGGGCATGTGTCATATAGATTACTCCTTTCATTTGCTTGTTCTCACACCGCTTTCATTACATAATAATCCATTTCACAACCAGCAGTGTTCAAGTCAGTACTTAGTTGAAGAGCATATCCTTTAGCGAGTTAAGATCGTGACGTTCTATACGTCAACAAGTGAAATGGTCAGATGCAGTGGTTCCTTGCTCTCCATACTCTCTGCGGAGATATTTCTGAAAAAGCTAATCATGGCTGGCATGGGATGTATTTTCCCTTTTCGTAAAGATTATATATTAATCTTCAAACCATTTATGTTTTAAAGCATGGATTGCTGCTTGTGTACGGTCTTGAACTTCCATTTTGCCAAAGATATTTGTGATATGCGTTTTTACCGTTTTCTCCGTTATATGGAGTTGTGCAGCGATTTCTTTGTTGCTTTCTCCATAGGTGATATGTTCCAAGATCAGCCGTTCTCTGGGTGTCAACTCATAATAGCTGGAGAGATTCCTATCCTCTTTGGAGACATGCAGCATTAAATGGTTCGATACTTGCGGATGAAGCGAGGTTTCCCCGGCCATAACCATGATCATTGCTTTTTCTAGAAGACTTGGATCTACATCTTTGAGCTGGTAACCGTCAGCACCTGCACGAATAGCAGGTATGACATGGTCTTTATCAGAAGAACTGGTAAGAACAATCACTTTCACGTTGGGATAATCCGCTTTTATCCGTTTAGTTGCCTCGATACCATCCATGACTGGCATAATCACATCCATTAACACCATATCAGGCTGCAGTTGTCCCACTTGCTTCAAAGCTTCTTGACCATCCTGAGCTTCCCCGACAATATCAATGTCCGGCCGTGTTTGCAGAAAGAAACGCAGACCTTTTAAAACAACAAGATGATCATCAACGAGTAACACTTTCAAAGGGTATCACCTACTTTTTTATAGACAGGTACACGGACGGTAATCGTCGTGCCCTTTCCTTTTTCGCTATTCATGTGAAAAGAACCTTGAAGTTCTTCGGTTCGTTCTTTCATACTCTTAATCCCCAGAGACTGCTGTACCTCCACAGCACCTCCATCGCCTTGATCCATGACTTGCATTGTGAAGCGGTGAGAGTCTGATTGGAGGTGGATCATGGCCTTAGATGTCCCTGCATGCTTTTGAATATTATTCAGTGCTTCTTGACCAATTCGCAACAATGCTTCTTTACATGATTGACTTAACTCTAAATCATCTGGAGCTTCTATAGACAGATTGATTCCAATTTTTTGCGCATATTCCATCAGTAAAGTCATCAGCCCTTGTTCCAAATAATCGGGGCGAAGCTGCCAGATCAAACTGCGCATATCTGTCAGCGCTTCTTTAGAAAGCTGTTGAAGTTCAAGAACCGCGTCCAGAACCGCGGTCTCCTGCTTATCAACGAGTTCTTGTAACCCTCGTGATGTTAATGAAAGGGCAAACAATTTTTGATTGACGGAATCATGTAAATCGCGGGCTAATCGATTTCTTTCCTTGTCAACGAGTAATCTTTCCCATTCTTTATGCAAACGAATGCGTTCAATTCCCATTGACAGGTGATTAGCAAGTCCTTCCACCATACCCATTTCCAAATGATTGCATAAAGGGGCACTTCGACTGAGTAATAGCACGCCAAACTTTTCCTCAGGCCATTCGGGCATATACAAGGGGCATGCAATCGAACAAAGAGAGTTATGATCTGTTAAGGAAGAAAAATGTAATGGCTGCTTATTGTCTTGTATTATCTGTTGATAAACGTAGGCTCTTCGGACAATATCCGGTTCAGTTAAATTGATCTCTTTTTCTGGATCGAAGACTTCTTGTGGGCCTTGTTGATCTGAACAGAACTGGACGGTAAGTCTTCCTTGTTCCATTGTAATAATTGCGGCATGTGTCCATGTGGGCAAATGATCATGCAAACTCTGCATAATTCGCTGAAATAATTCAGAGCGGTTAAGAATATTGCCAATTTCGCGATTAACTTTTTCCGCATTGGCATATGACTCGATAAGATAGCTTGCAACGGAATCGACTTCTGCTTGTGTCTGCTGTAAATATAACCGTGTTCGTTCAACAGCTGCGCCTATCTGATAAGCAAGCGTTTCTAAAAGAATAAGCTCATCCTCATGAAAGTGATGACGTCCAGGTGAAGCTAAGTTTAGCAGGCCAATTTTTTTACCTCGAACCGTAAGAGGAATGCTGGCATGATGAGTAAGACCTTGTGTCTCACCCATATTATTTTTAGCAGCTTCTTCAAGACGGATACATTTCACATGGTTAACCGCCTTTTTCATCGCTCCTTCCCAATAAAGCTGCAGGCAAACACAATCCGTGCAGCCTTCATGACATTGCATCAATTCTGCTCGATTATCGGTTATTGCAGGTGGAAATTGGTAATCAGCAGCCAGATGATACGATGTCTCATCCTCTGTTAAAAAAATCCAGCCTGTTTCTAACTCCATGAGATCCAACAAGCGCTCCAATGATAATTGCAATATTTCATACAGGTCGGTACTCTTATTCAATGTCTCAGAAATTTCCCGCTGGATTTGTAAAGCTTTTTGATACTTTGACGAGTGTATGGCCATTCTCCACTCCTCCTTATTTTTTTACACCACTGTATCTCTTTCATTTCATCAAGTATTTCTATATTCTTTATTTCATTAACTCACTAAACATTTTTCTTTCTTCATCGTCGCTTCTCATATACTTAGCTTAACGAATTAACTAATAATGGTCAAAGAAGATGGCGCTGAATCGTTAGTGCTAATAGGAAGACGATTAAGTTTAATAGGCTTACGCGATGTTGCCGTTAAGGATGGTGATAGACTGATCTTGATTAACTACCCTCCCTGTTGTTGTTTGATCCTTCAATTATCTTTCACCTTCCATATAAAGTACTCTCGAACCCATTGCTTAAAAGTACGTGCTGGATGTCCAGTAATCTCCTCAACGGTTGGAACAACTGTATATGCCATCTTTGATGGATTAGCAAACCAATTGATCACCATCTCGATATGCTCTTCCGGGATATTCTCTTTCTGCATCCTTGAGCGAGCCTGTTTTTCCGTCAATTCAATGAATTGAATATCTCGTTCCATGACTGTACTGATAATTTGAACTTTCTCATGCACAGTCAATGCCTCGGGACCCGACAATGTGTAAATCTTACCTGTATGACCATTTTCCAGCAGTGTTCTGACAGCCACATCAGCAATGTCAGCTTCATGAATGAAAGCACTCAACGAGTTTCCGAAAGGTTCTCGAACAACACCCTCTGCTCGGATTGAGTCAATCCAATCGAGCGTGTTTGACATAAATTCACCTGGATGAAGCTGAGTCCATGACAAATTACTGTCTTCTACAGCCTGCTCCACCGTTCCTTTCTCACCACTCCATAGAACGGTGATATGCTGTACGTTTTGTTCCTCGGCGAGTTGAATAATTGCCTGACCTGGGAGCGGGCTGTACTCCTCCCCTCCTACTGTGATCAGGAAGATAAGGTCAACTCTAGCAAATACCGAAGAAAGCGTCTCGGGAGTAAAGAGATCTCCTTGAACAACCTCTACTCCTTCTGGCATACGTGCTGTTTCTTGATTACGGGTAAGAGCCACCACTTGCTTCCCTGCCCGATGGAGTTGTTCAACCACATGACGACCGACATTACCAGTTGCTCCTGTAACTAAAATTTTCATTGTTCCATATCCTCCCGCTCTAGTTTTTAACAATCAGTGGGGCTAAGGAATATTCCCACTGACCAATGTTTCACTTTATCGTACTGTTTTTAATGCACCGCTCCAGGCAACCGTTTGATCTAACATGGATTGGACAACTTCAAGGTGTAATTTTGCTGGTTTAAATGTGTTAAAGTTTTCAAAATCCGTAAAAATGGAGAATGTTGGATGATCCCGTACATCTGCAATGTGTAATTCGCCTAAAATGCCGCGTAAATGTTCTGCTGCACGAGCTCCCCCTGTTGAACCGTAGCTTACAATCCCTGCTGCTTTGTTATTCCATTCCCCGCGTGCTGAATCCAGCGCATTTTTTAATACACCTGTAATACTGTGATTATATTCCTGAACAATAAACACGAACCCATCCAAGCTGGCAAGCTTTGCTGACCATGCATGGATCTGTTCCTGATCACCTTCTTCTCCTACGAATGGCAGCTTAAAGTCAACAAGATCTACGACTTCATAATGTGCATCTCCTCGTTGATCAGCCACTTCCTTGACCCAATTCCCTACTTGCGGACTTACACGTCCCGGTCGTGTGCTTCCTAATATAATCCCTATGCTTAATTTTTCCATTGTCATTTCATCTCCTTTATTATTTATCGTTCTGAATGAATGGAATCGCAAACCCAAGACCATCTTTTCTTCTGAGTAAACTTCACCTACTCATTTTGATAAATAATGGTTTGGCAAGGCCAGCGATTGCTTGCTTTTGAATTACTTTTACTATACTAGCTTTGGAATGCAGACACCTCGTACCACTGTCTAAAATCTCCATACAGAAAAAGCCTTATCATAGATAAGACCTTTTCTACGACCATTGTCGTAATCGCAGCTTGAGTAACTGTAGTTTTAAACTGATTTGGAACAGGAGTTTCCAGAGCATCCATCCGCGTTCGTTAGCTTGTATTCAAAAAATGCCGATTTTAACCTTGCTTCATTTCCCAATTTCCTATAATGTTCTTCGAGTGTCACAAGAATAATTCACTCACGAGCTAATTTTATAACACAAATTTCTAGTGAACCATTGGATAAGGATATAGACATTCCACTAGGAAAAAGTGCAAATATAAAGCTGCTGCGAATACATTATAGTATGGAAAAGGATTGGATAGAATGGATTATCTCCGAATTATCAACACAATGAAGAAAGGATGATTGTAGGTATGTTAGAAGGATATAAATCAATTAAGAATATTATTGGAGCTGGCTATCCTAATGTTCATAAAATACAAAATCTATCGTCTGTTTAGAGAACACAAATCGTACTTATGCATGCTAATCTACAGTCCGTTAAAGCAGATTCATCTCCACTCTCAGACCAGCTGATGACTAGTTAAATGAATCCGATAAGCCAAAAGAAATCAGGCATCATCTTTCCATAAAAAGTTTGTTATAACTTGGGTAAATTCACCTGGTCTCTCTTTTTGAGGCCAATGCTTGCACCCATCCATCAGATAAATATCCGATTTGCTTATACTTTCATGTGCTTCTTTCGCATATTGAATGGGGACACTTGTGTCATCAGTACCATGCACACTTAATGTTGGATTTTTTATTTCAGAAAGTCTTCCTGCCACATTTGTGCGAATGCCTTTTTTTTCATTTCACTCCTCTGTGAAATGACATGAACGCCTTACCAGCATTGGAGGCCTTTAATACTTCCTGCATTTCATCCACAAGCTCTTCTGATAACTGGTCTAGGTCCCCAAACAAGCTATTTAACAATGTCCATTTCACAAACATCCTACATTTACTGGACAATTTATAAGATAGTTCATTGACAAAGGTCTGGGTATACCAATAGAATAAACGGCGAAAAGGAAGTTTATTGAAAATACCCCATACATATACCAATATTAATTTTTCGACTCGCATTGGATATCCCAACGTAAATCCTAGAGATATCCCCCCACCAAGTGACAAACCAATCAAACTAGCTTGACCAAGGTTCAGGGTATCCATGAATTGTTTCAAAAAATCGATATAAAACGATAGAGAATATTCTATATCAGGTTTATCGCTCAATCCATACCCAGGTAAATCTGGAGCATATACACGATTCGTTTCAGCTAAAGGCTCTATGATTTCACTCCGAGAGATTGGAACAGAAGCCACGCCTGCACCATGTAAAAGAATAACAGGTGGACCTGTATCGCCAGCAGTATAGCACTGGATATTGATATTGTTTATGTTTAATGTCTTCGTAGAGTCTTAGGAAAATGTCATTATTTTCAATGGTTTTGTAGCCCTATTAAACAAATAACTATTTATTTAAAAGAAGCTCCCTTATTAATTTCTTCTATCAATTTAGCAATTAATAACTTTATTGAGGCATTGACCTCACTTTTTACAAATTTCCCATCTTCATTCAATTTACTGTCTGCTCCTGAAATTAATAAGGCTCCACCATCAAATACATTCGCATGTAACATGCTTAAATGGAGTTCTAATGCTTGATGAGCGTTTTCTCCATTGCCTGAAGCTGTAATAGCTGCTACAGGTTTCGTATAAAGTTCAGCAGATGACACCAACCATTCTAAAGCATTTTTCAAGACACCGGGCACACCCTTTATATATTCGGGTGTACAGATAATAACTCCATCTGCTCTTGAAAGCAATTCTCTATATACTTGCACCTCTTCCGGTGGTTGGTCCCCATCTAATTCTGGATTAAAATGCGGAAGGTTTTCCATACCATGGTATATTTCATAGTCAACATTTTCAGGCATAACGTTTTTTAGATTACGAAGTGCTTTTTGAGTGGATGATTGTTTCCGAATACTTCCTGATAAGGCTACAATATTAATCTTTGTTCCGATACGACTCTCTCCCTCTATAATTATTGACACACACATTATCTCAGTTCAGAAACGTTCATTCCATCAATCTGCTCTTTAGTTTATAAAAACTCTTTTGAATGAGTGATATTGGCCGGTAGTGTGGTGACCAAATACCGCTATTGAAACGTAACACATGGAAGGTATTTCAGCCCTTCTACAGGCTCCTATTTTTCCAAAATGCTCGACAAGGGGCAGGGCTGCATCCCTTGGCCCTCCATGACATATATTAAGATTGGATTATCTAAATCATTACTCAATATATGAATATACTGGTTCGTTCCATTGATAACATACCATTTCCCATATTTATACATCCCATTCCCCTGCCTTCGTTGACACAGTTGTGTCAGATAGGTATAGTTTATATAGAAAAAAGTTCATTTTCAATCGACTGAAACAGATTGATGGAATGTGTGTCAAGAGGGAAGAATGGGAAAAAAAGAAGATATAATGACTAGTCTATTTTCTGTAATGGAAACGTATGATTTTCACTAATTACTGTTACTCAAATCGCTCAAGAAGCTAGAGTAGGCAGAAAAACTTTTTATCGGTATTTTAAAAATAAAGAAGACGTGCCTGAAGAATCTGTAGAATTGTTATTCTTAGAATATTCTTCATTCCAAGGAAATTATTTTGCTTCAAATTGTAAAGAACTAATTTATAATCATTTTTTATTTTGGATGAATCATCTAGCATACCTTAAGGTTATATATAATAATGAACTAATGTTATATATTTTTAAGCAATATCAAAAATATGTTCCTAAGCTTAACGACTATTATTTAACTAGTAAAAAAATTAATCATGACACCGCAATGTATGCGAATGCTTTTACCATTGGTATATTTTGGTCGTTGCTTTACATCTGAATAGAGAATGGAGCAAAAGAGTCTCCTGCTGAATTAGCAGCTATATGTATAGATTTTTTACAAAAAAGAGTATAAGACAACTATTATAAAGGTGTCTTTTTTTGAAATGCGGTTATTGAATGTTATCTGTTAAACAATGCTTGTGGAAGCAACAACTAATTTTCATCCATGAACGCTTGTTGAGAAAGAATAGAAAGAGCGTTCCAAAAGGCTGCAAAAGCAAGAGGAAATACAAGGAGGATATCATGTATACAATTGGACAAGTAGCTAAATTTTTAGGTGTATCTAGAGATACCTTGAAATTCTATGAAGAAAAGGAATTAGTCCATCCAAAACAAGATGTTGAAAATGGATATAGAAAATACAGTCATTTTGATATATATGATGTGATAACGGTAAATTTCTATAGAGAAATTGATATTGAAATTAAAAAAATCCAAGAATTACGAAAGAGTAAGAGTATAGAGGGAATCAAATTCTTATTAGAAGAAAAAGAACAAGAAGTTTTAGAGGACATCAAATATAAGAAACTTCTTTTGAAAAAACTTCAGATTGTCAAAGAAGACTGCGAAAAGGTTACACAATTCTTAGGGACATACACTGTCAAAGAAATGAAGGCTTTAGAAGTCAAAGGAGAAATGGAACATTTTACGACATATGATCAATATGAAACACTTAAACAGAACACAGACAACTTAAAAAGAGCCGTTACTCTAACCTCTTTACGAAGAGTGATACGTTTCAATGAAGCAGGTATGATCGAGGAAAAGTTTATTATTGTCAGAAAGGTCGAAGATTCTGATAAAGACATAGACGGAGACATTCTATTTCATCCAAAATGTATATATACCGTTGTTGAAAATGGCAGATGGTCAACTGGCGTGAAAAATATTGATCATAACGTGGAAGCCGGTCTTAGAGAAGCAGCAATAGAACATGGTTATCAACTTTTGGGGCTGGTTTATATCAATATATTACTGACCACTTATGAAGATGAACTTGAACGTGTATTTTTAGAAATTTATGCACCCATAGAGTAATGCATTGACCTGTGAGTAACCCCCAGGTTTAAACTGTAGGTATTAGTAAATGTATTTACTAAATTCTTACTGTAAAGCGGGGAATACATGTGAATGGAGTAAAGAAACTTAAAAAACCAGTAGCCGGGCTTGTCAAGAAAAGTGTGTAAGTTATTCTAAATACTTTAACACTCGTTCATTAAGATGGTCATGAATTAAGAACTGGTTCATGACCATTGC
>NZ_JAFBFA010000059.1 GCF_016909015.1 Gracilibacillus alcaliphilus | reverse complement strand
AACAAGCGATAGCGCGTTAGTCTAGGCAAGTGTACATTTTGATAAGACCTGAAATATTGGTGGGAAAACTATGTCGAGAAAAACTTGACACATACCCAACTAAATTCCATCTTGTATCTTCACGGAAAATCGCTTACAATATAGTTAATAAATTAATTTAATTAAGTTATTTTAATAGGAGGCATACCCATGCAAATCAATCAGTTAATTGACAAGTTTCAAGAAATCTTTGTTACCCATGAACAACCTCGTGTCTTTTTCGCCCCAGGCCGAATTAATCTGATCGGCGAACATACAGATTACAATGGCGGGCATGTTTTCCCTGCTGCTATTTCCTTTGGCACTTATGCTGTCGTTATCCCCCGGCAAGACCGGACGTTGCGCTTTTATTCCGAGAACTTTCCTGAAAAGGGTGTCTTCGAGGTGTCCTTAGATGAGCTCGCCTATCAGAAGGAAGACGATTGGACCAATTTTCCAAAAGGTATGATACTTTATTTCAAGGAGGCTGGTTTCTCGATTGAAACAGGTTTTGATGTCTTATTCTATGGAAATATTCCAAATGGTGCCGGATTATCCTCCTCTGCTTCCATTGAACTGGTTACAGGTGTATTGCTGGAACATCTCTATTCCTTAACCATCGACCGCCTGCAAATGGTACAGATCGGGCAAAAAGTTGAAAATCAATATATCGGCGTCAATAGCGGTATTATGGATCAGTTCGCCATTGGAATGGGAAAACAAGACCATGCTATGCTGTTAAATTGTGATACATTGGATTATGAGTATGCACCAATCCAATTAGCTAACCATGACATTATTATTATTAATACAAATAAACGGCGGGAATTAGCAGATTCCAAATATAATGAACGCCGCAGCCAATGTGAACAGGCTCTGGCTGATTTACAAACAAAACTATCTATTGGCAGCTTGGGAGAGTTATCGCCAGAACAATTTGAACAATCTCGCCATCTAATCAAAGATGAAATCAATCAAAAACGCGCCAAACACGCTGTCTATGAAAATGCCCGTACAATAGAAGCATTACAGAAGTTAAAAGCTGGCGAATTAGACGCCTTCGGAGCATTAGTTAATCAATCGCATATTTCCCTGCGAGACGATTATGAGGTGACCGGGTTGGAGCTGGATACAATCGCAGAAACAGCTTGGCAGCAAGCTGGCGTACTCGGAGCACGTATGACAGGTGCCGGCTTTGGCGGCTGTGCCATTGCCATTGTTGAAAAGGACAAGGTAGATTCCTTTAAGCAAGCAATTGAAAAGGCCTACCAAGAGAAAGTAGGCCACGCCCCTAGCTTCTATACAGCAGCTATTGGTGACGGTGCCAAGGAAATCAACTTGTCATAAAACGAGACAGTTTTTTCATCCACCTAGGACTAGCGGGGGACTATCTTTCATTGCGTCAGGATAAGGAAAGACAGCCTCCGGTATAGATGTTAATATAAAAGGAGACTTAGCGTCCGTTGTTCCCCGTCTCGTCAGAGTAAAAAAGATGTTGATTTTTTATCAAACAGGATTAAAAACGAAGACTTTCGCTCTATTAGCGTTCAGTCACGTTTTTCTAATAAGGAGGCAAATAAACTATGCGTACACTCGTATTAGGCGGAGCCGGTTATATCGGTTCACATGCCGTATACCAATTAATTGAGCAAGGACATGAAGTAGTGGTGATTGACAACCTTTTAACAGGTCATAAAGAAGCTATTCATCCAAAAGCTTCATTCTATCAAGGGGATATTCGCGAGATTGATTTTTTACGTGATGTTTTTTCCAAGGAATCGATTGACAATGTAATTCACTTTGCCGCTCATTCTCTAGTTGGCGAATCAATGGAACAGCCGCTTAAATATTTCGATAATAATGTCTATGGCACTCAAGTATTACTTCAAGCCATGACCGAATTCGACATCAAACATATTGTCTTCTCCTCTACTGCAGCAACCTATGGAGAAACAGCCCAAGTCCCGATTACAGAAATGGTGCCGACTAACCCTACCAGCACTTATGGGGAAACAAAACTGACCATGGAAAAGATGATGAAATGGACAGAAATTGCTCATGATATCCGTTTCGTGTCATTGCGTTATTTCAATGTAGCTGGAGCCCGCAGCACCGGTGAAATTGGTGAGGATCACCAGCCAGAAACCCATTTAATTCCGATCGTTTTACAAGTTGCCTTAGGACAGCGTGACCATATTTCCATCTTTGGTGATGACTATAATACACCAGATGGTACTTGTATTCGGGACTATCTTCATGTAGAAGATTTAATTGATGCTCATTTGCTTGCTTTACAATATCTGCAAGATGGCGGCAAAAGTAATATTTTTAACTTGGGAAGCAGTCAGGGATTCTCTGTCAAAGAGATTATTGACACAGCCCGTGCGGTAACGAAACATGATATACCAGCTCAAATTGCACCTAGAAGAGCCGGCGATCCCAGCACATTAGTGGCCGCATCCGACAAGGCCAAATCTATACTAGGATGGAAACCGTCACGTACCGATATCCACCGCATTATCGAAGATGCATGGAACTGGCATCAAACACATCCTGCCGGTTATGGAGGGGACAGTAAATGAGCAAACTGTCTTCACTTATCCACAGTTTAATCACGCAAGCAACTAATAAAGCGTTAATTACAGTCAGTGACCAGATTTTTGCACGCAACCAAATCCTCGGTTTATTGAAGGAATCCAGTTATCAAGAAACTGACGAAATCATTGATCTGGATATCCCTGACTTACTAGAAGCACTTGCAGACTATGCAGAAGATAAGGGCCTAATAGAGGGTTTGTTAGATGAACGCGAACAACTGACAGCCCAGATCATGAATGTTTTTCTGTCGAAGCCATCTGAGGTGAATCATACCTTTTATCAAAAATATCAAGTGGCACCGAAGCAGGCTACAGACTATTTCTATCAATTAAGTAAAGACAGCAACTATATCCAAACAAAACGGATTGCCCAGAACATTCATTTTAAGTCTACATCTGATTATGGGGACTTGGATATTACAATTAACCTGTCTAAGCCGGAGAAAGATCCGGAACAGATAAAAAGGGAAAAGGAAATGGCGCAGGATATTGCTTATCCTAAATGTCTATTATGTGCCGAAAATGAAGGCTATGTCGGCCGGATTGGTCACCCTGCCCGTTCCAATCACCGCATTATTGACGTACCTTTAGAAGGGGAATCCTGGTTCTTACAATATTCTCCTTATGTTTATTATAATGAGCACAGTATCGTTTTTGCCAAAGAGCATCGGCCGATGCAGATCAACAAGGACTCCTTTGCACGTTTAACGGCTTTTGTGGAAAAGTTCCCCCACTATTTCATCGGTTCTAATGCCGATTTGCCGATTGTAGGAGGCAGTATTCTCTCCCATGATCATTATCAAGGCGGGAGTTATACCTTTGCTATGACTAATGCTGAAGAAGAATTCACTTTTTCCCTAGAGGCATTCCCTGATATAGAAGCCGTTGTGGTTAAGTGGCCTTTATCGGTGATCCGTTTACGCCATACCAAGCGCCAGCCTTTAGTAGAAGCAGCTGATTATATTTTACAAAAATGGCGGCAATACAGTGATCCCGAAGCAGACATCTATGCCTTCACAGATGAGACACCACATAATACGATTACACCTATTGCCCGCAGACGTGGCGATTTATTCGAAATCGATCTTGTGCTACGGAATAATCGAACAACCGATGAGCATCCAATGGGGCTTTTCCACCCGCATGCCGATGTCCATCATATTAAAAAGGAAAATATCGGTCTAATTGAAGTCATGGGCTTAGCGGTTCTGCCGCCCCGTCTCAAGGATGAATTGGCTGTGATCAAACAGCACCTACTGGGAGAGCAGGCTGATGTAGCCGACTATCATCAAGACTGGGTGGAATCTATCAAGCAGCAGCACCAAGAAATTACTGTGCAAAATGTCGACACGATTGTCGAGTCTGCCTTAGGCGCTAAATTTGCACGGGTGCTAGAGGACGCCGGTGTATACAAGACGAATCCAGCCGGACGTCAAGCCTTCAAGCGATTCTTAACAAATCTAAATAAAACATAATAGGAGGAATTCGAAATGGATATTCAAACAAATACAATTGATGTACGTGGTCAGCAATGGAAGGAATTCACCTTAATCAATGATCATGGCATGTCTGTCTCTATTCTTGACTTCGGCGGTATTATTACTCAAATCCTTACACCAGATCGAAACGGCAAACTGGAAAATGTAGTGATTGGTTTTAAGAACTATGAAGACTATCTAGATAATCCCGCCTATTTCGGTGCCTTAATTGGACGTGTAGCCGGCCGGATCGCCAATTCCCAGTTTGAGCTGGATGGAAAAACCTTCAACCTGCCAGCTAATGAAGGGGAAAATCACCTGCATGGCGGTGAACCTGGTTTCCATCATACGATTTGGACGGTTACCCCTTTTCAAAATACGCAAGAAGTGGGCTTAACCTTAAGCCATACCAGTCCAGATGGAGAAAATGGCTACCCAGGCAATCTAGAGATGACCGTATCCTACACATTAACCAATGATAATGCCTTAAGCATCACCTATGAAGGGTTAGCTGACCATAAAACAGTGTTAACAGCTACGAATCATACCTACTTTAATCTAAGCGGGGATCTCAAAACAGATATCCGGCAGCATGAAGTAACCTTGGACAGCAGTCAATTTGTCGAATTAGATGAAAACCTCATTCCAACTGGGAAGTTAGCAGATGTTACAGATACAACCTATGATTTTCGTCAGGGTCGACTAATCCAAGATGGTGTAGAGTCAAATGATACGCAAAATGTGGTTGCTGGGAATGGCTATGATCATTACTTTATTTTTGACCATTCACAAGCAGCCAGTGCCATTGTCCGCGAGGCAGAAAGCGGACGCCAATTAACGGTTATTACTGACCAGCCCGGTGTTGTGATGTATACATCCAATACCTTAGACAAAGGCTTGGTCTTACGGGAGCGAGAATCAGACAAATATATGGGCTTATGTTTAGAAACACAAGCCTCCCCTGCCTCTATTCACCATGACGGCTTCCCCTCTGTCTGGCTGGATAAAGGGGAAAAGTATTTTAGAAAGACTACATTTAAATTTGCATGATGAAAGAGCTTGGCTTAGTGGCCAAGCTTTTTTGCTTACATGCTTTCTGATCACTTCTCTCTTCCATTCCCTTATAGGAACTGGAATTCCCTTTTTATGTTGCGAATCTTTCACACAAAATTCAATATATAGTATTAAAAAATAAAAACAAGCACTATATATTGAATATCAACCTCTTTTCTGATACGCTTGAATTGATTTTGAAATTTGGGTTATATTGCTTACTATAAGGAGGTTGTGATATGTCATCTGCAACAGGCACACTTACGACAATAAATGTGGAACAGCTGAATCAGGATATTGCCCACTTTCCACAAGTACACCCGATTACACCAGATATGAAGATCACACATAAAGGGGTATCACGGCTGGTGATGTTAGATCGGTACGCGTTTAAAGATACCCAAAAGCAGACGTTAAAAACAGGAGATTTTGTTGTGCTGACGATAAAAGAAGATCCGAAATTTCCTGCCAGAGGGACAGGCTTTATCTTAGAAATCAACTCCGATACTGACAAGGCCAAGATTCAAGTAGAGTCTGACTACCTTCATGTATTAGAAAAAGAAGAAGAACAGCAAACTGGAATTATTGAACGACCGTTAAGCATTATTGATAAGCCGTTAGAAGTATACTATGAACAGATAGCCAAACGAAATGCAACCGGCCTGTCTGAAGTAGAACCAACCAAGGAAAAACAAGCAGAGAGCCTTGACCATTTTTATCAAGAATTAGCCAGTCTTAACTTTGTTCCGGCAGGCCGAGTTCTTTATGGAGCCGGCTCTGATACCGATGTTACCTATTTCAACTGTTATGTTATGCCCTTTGTCCAAGATTCACGGGAAGGGATTAGTGATCACCGCAAACAAGTAATGGAGATTATGTCACGCGGAGGCGGTGTCGGTACCAATGGTTCCACATTAAGGCCGCGTAATGCATTGGCTAGAGGGGTAAACGGAAAATCATCCGGTTCTGTCTCTTGGCTGAATGATATCGCCCAGTTAACACACTTAGTAGAACAAGGCGGATCAAGACGTGGTAAAATCGAGTGCCTCGTCTCTAAATAAACCTCGTGAATTGCTGGAAACTCTTTTTGAATAAATGATTATTGTCTCCTAAAAATTAATAAACTCGGAGTGAAAATCATGTCTTTCTATAATGCTAAAGAAACCCAATTATGTAAGTTATGCAATTTTGAAATTAATCATAACAAACAGGGTAGATTCACTTCTCACTTAAAATTGCAACACGGGCTGTCCTTAAATGATTATCTAATTCAATATTTTTATACAAAGAATGACTTAAAATGTTCATACAGTCTATGCGAAAATGCAGTAGGCTTAAGAAGAGGATTGCCTAAAAAAGATTGATATCTTAAAAATTAATATAGCTAACCGAAATGGCTATGTTATTACAAGATTTTAGGAATTTGATATCATTCATCACTTCGAAAATATCAAAAGCATTATAAATGATTTGTTAGCTACAACAGAATCGGAAACGATATATGTGAATGCTGAAAAATAACAAATGGTTAAAGACAACCAGCAGCCAAGCTCCTGTAAAATGGAGAAGGTTCAACGACCATCGAAATCACACTTTTTAGTGGAAGAGAGTAGAGTAGGAAGCAAGTGCTTCCGAAGCGCGAGGATATCTATCTCCCTCAGATAGATATAAGATATGGTCTGATCTCTAGGGCGACTTAGAGAGTTGATGTAGCGAATCAACGTAACAAACTGGCTCAAATGATCATGTTAAGCGACTGGCACCCTGATATTATGGAATTTATTATTTCCAAAATGCAAAATCCGCGTATTTTACGCTATTTAATGGAAAACAGTTCAGATGAAGCAATCATTCAGCTGGCCAAAGATAAATTAAAATTCACCCCTTTGGCTAATGATGATATCCAGCTATACCAAGGAATTGTCAATTTTAAATATATGCCTGGCCAAGGCGGATTTACTGACGCAAATATAGAGAAGGCAGAAGCGAAATTACGTGATGGCGGCTCCTATTCCGTCCACCATCCCGATTTTCTGACTGGGGCAAATATTTCGGTCTGTATCACAGATGATTTTATGCAGGCTGTAGAGAATGACAGTGAATATGAGCTCCGCTTCCCTGATGTAGAGAATTATACAGCAGAGGAAATGGCCTATTACAATGAACATTGGCACGAAGTCGGTGATGTCCGTGAGTGGGAGAAACGTGGACTTGCTGTCAAAGTATATCGAACCATTAAGGCCAGAGATTTATGGAATTTGATCAATATCTGTGCCACCTATTCAGCAGAACCTGGCATTTTCTTTATCGACAATGCCAACAATAAAACCAATGCAACAGCTTATGGCCAACAGGTAGTAGCGACCAATCCATGTGGGGAACAACCTCTTGCTCCTTATAGTGTCTGTAACTTGGCAGCTGTTAATCTAACCAATATGGCAGATAAGGAGCTTAAAGAACCAGACTTTGCTAAACTAAAGCAAACGGTCGAAATTGGTGTCAGAATGCAAGATAATGTCATTGACTCCACACCATATTTCTTAGAAGACAACCGGACACAGGCACTTGGCGAACGACGGATTGGACTTGGTGTGATGGGACTGCATGATTTGCTTATTTATTGTGAATCTGCCTATGGCTCCAAAGCAGGCAATCAGCTTGTCGATAAAATCTTTGAAACAATTGCTACCACTGCTTATCGCACATCGATTGATCTAGCCAAAGAAAAAGGCAGCTTTCCTTTTTTAACAGGCAAAACGGAAGCAGAAACAGAGCAGCTGCGCCAGAATTTTATTAACACGGGCTATATGAAGAATATGCCGGAAGATATTCGTGAAGGCGTCCTGAAACACGGCATACGAAATTCACACCTTTTAACCGTGGCACCTACTGGGTCTACCGGAACAATGGTTGGTGTATCGACTGGATTGGAGCCTTACTTCTCCTTTACGTATTACCGCAGCGGGCGGCTGGGCAAATTTATCGAAGTAAAAGCGGATATTGTTCAAGAGTATCTGGACAACCATCCAGAACAAGACCCTGAGCATTTACCAGATTGGTTTGTGACAGCGATGAGCCTGTCACCAGAAGCTCATGCTGATACACAATGTGTCATTCAACGCTGGGTAGACAGTTCGATCTCCAAGACAGTTAATGCACCAAGGGGTTACAAAGTTGAGCAGGTAGAACAGGTATATCAACGCTTATATCGCGGTGGTGCCAAAGGTGGTACTGTTTATGTCGATGGCAGTCGTGACAGTCAAGTACTCACACTGAAGGCAGAAGAAAATGATTTATCTGAACAAACGGAACTCTTTGCTGATGAAGAAAAGAAAGTAGTCCTTGTCGATACGGTCCATGAATTAGACAAGACAAATATGTCAATCGGCTCTGAAGTTGGCGATACCTGTCCAGTCTGCCGCAAAGGCAGTATAGAAGATATTGGCGGGTGTAATACTTGTACCAACTGTGGTGCTCAATTAAAATGTGGTCTGTAAAGCGATTAGCTAAGCCCTGTTGCTACTATATGCATCAGGGCTTTTGTCTTCCGATCATATCCATTGAAGCAGCCTGAATAATGGATAAAAAAGATAATCCCCCGCCACAAGCACCAGCAAAATGGCGATAATAATCCCGAAACCGAAGCTGATCCAGCCGCTTTTCTTGTTATGAATCCATCCACATAAATGTCCTATCGCCATGGTTAATGGAATAAAAGTCAATCCAACCGTAAACTTTCCAATAGAAAAACCAGCCATGAAACTAAACAGATAAATACCGATCGCTGCAATCCAGTAGTAATAATACTTTCCTCTCAGTGCCAGAACAATGGATATCATCGCAATGATAAAAGAAAAATAGGCAATCACCGAATACATGTCCTGACCTCCTTTTTTAAACATCTTCCATTATAAACACACCTCTTTCAACTATCGGGAGGCTATATCTCTCTGGTGACAAAAAGACTTAGCACTTTCCGTCAAAGCCTGCAAATCTTGTTCCGAATAACGGGACTGCTTTTTCACTAAAGAGCTGCCAATCCCTGCAGCTACGGCCCCTACAGCAAAGTATTCTGAAATATTATCAACATCGACACCACCTGTAGGCATTACCGGAATCTGTGGCAATGGGCCTTTTATATCCTTTAGATAACCTGGCCCTAAGACAGTAGCAGGAAAGACCTTAATGATGTCTCCCCCACTTTCGAATGCAGTCAGTATTTCGGTTGGTGTCATAGCACCAGGGATACTGACCGCCCCATACCGTTTGGTGATCGCAATCGTTTCTTTATCAACTGTTGGTGAAAGAATAAACTGTGCCCCCGCCATAATTGCTGCTCTGGCCGTTTCGGCATCTAAAACGGTTCCTGCACCGACCACTATCTGATCTTGATAGATTTCCCGTACCTTTGCTATCCATTGGAAAACATTTGGCGTATCAACCGTAATCTCGATGATGCGAATGCCGCCTTGATATAGTGCTTCCACGACATTCATTATTTCTGCACCCGGTACACCACGGATAATAGCTACTAGTCTATGCGTATAAATCTCCTGCAAGGTTGTCATCTTATCTATCGACATCTCCCTTCTCCGCTTGGATAAAGCGGGTCAGTTCCTCTCTATCTGGCAATCCTTCTACATCGCCATTTACCGTAGTTACTATCGCACCAATGGCATTGCCTCTTGCTACTGCTTCTTCCAGTGACAGCGCCTCCAATAGCCCCGAAATAACACCAGCTGCAAACCCATCTCCTGCACCAATCGGATCTACTACACGCTCAATTGGATAGCTTGGCACAAAGCCGCTTCGATCATTGGTAAAAAAATGAGCACCCTTACTGCCTTCTTTCAAAATCACCAGTTTTGTTCCATTTTTCAAAAACTGTTGGGCATAACCAGCAAGGCTGCTCTCCCCGAATAAGTATCGTGCCTCGCTGACACCCGGCAGTACAATATCCGCCTGACTGGCAATCTGAAGTAGCCGCTCTTTTGCCTGTTCCTTAGAATCCCATAACTTTTCCCGGATATTAGGGTCAAATATCACCTGTACTTGATGCTGTTTGGCATAGGCTATCGCCTGCTGGACTGCTTCAAAACAAGTATCACTCAATGCTGGTGTAATCCCTGTCACATGGAGATAGGCTGCCTGCGCAATATACGCCTCCTTGATATCACTTGGTGCCATTTTACTTGCCGCAGAGCCGGCACGATAATAGTAGACATATACCTCTTGTTCATTGCGGATTTCCTTAAAATATAAACCGGTAGGTGCTTGGTTGTCTTCCTGTACTTGGGACACATCTACCCCTTCCCCACGCACAAAGGCGACTAAGGCTTTGCCAAACTCATCACTGCCTACCTTGCTAATCCAGCCGGTTTGATAACCAAGTCGCCGTAAACCAATGGCTACATTAGTCTCGGCACCGGCAAACTTTCTGGAATATTGCGAGGCATAGCGCATCTTGCCTGTGGCAGTTGGACTAAACATCGCCATCGTCTCACCAATTGTTACCACATCCATCAGTGCACCTCCTTACCATTCTGCAACCGTGCCATCTTGATGGCGCCAGACGGGATTTTTCCAACTATGTCCTGTCTTTGTCATCTCTTTTACCTTCTCTTCATTTATTTCAATTCCGAGACCAGGACCTTGTGGAATCTTGACATGCCCTTCCTGATAAGCAAAGACATCCTTATCTGTAATATAGTCGAGCAGATCATTGCCTTGATTATAATGGATACCTAAACTCTGTTCTTGGATAAAGGCATTATGTGCCGTCGCATCTACCTGTAAACAAGCTGCCAGCGCAATTGGACCTAACGGACAATGAGGGGCAAGTGCTACATCATAGGCTTCCGCCATCGAGGCAATTTTCTTCACTTCGGTAATTCCGCCGGCATGAGATAAGTCGGGCTGAATAATATCGGCATAACCAGCCTCAAAGAGCGGTTTAAAATCCCATCGGGAGTACATCCGTTCCCCAGTTGCAATCGGAATATGTGTATGTTTCGTAATTTCAGCCAAGGCTTCATTGTTCTCCGGCAATACCGGTTCCTCAATAAACATTGGGCGAAACGCTTCCAATTCTTTGGCCAAAATTTTGGCCATTGGCTTATGAACCCTGCCATGAAAATCAATCCCGATGCCAATATAGTCGCCGACGTCCTCACGAACAGAAGCAATCCGCTCCACGACATGATCGATTTTTTCATAGCTATCAATATATTGCAGTTCTTCTGTTGCATTCATCTTCACCGCCGTAAAACCAGCCTCTACTACTGCTTTAGCGGACGCCCCTACATCACTTGGCCGGTCACCGCCAATCCATGAATAGACACGAATCGATTCACGGCAAGCTCCGCCTAATAATTGATAAACTGGTGCATTAAAATATTTACCTTTTATATCCCACAGTGCCTGATCTATCCCTGCAATCGCACTCATCAAAATCGGACCGCCGCGGTAGAAACCAGCTCGATACATGACATTCCAATGATCTTCAATCGTGAGCGGATCCTTGCCGATCAAGTAATCCTTTAATTCTTTAACAGCCATTTCTACTGTTGCTGCCCTTCCTTCTACTACCGGCTCTCCCCAGCCGATAATTCCTTCATCTGTCTCTATTTTGACAAAACACCATCTCGGTGGGACAACAAATGTGTCGATATTCGTTATTTTCATCCTTATACCCCTCTCTATAAGTGCGTGTTCAAAAAGTGCTAAATTAGCACGGCGACATGATTTTTACGAACGGAGCGCATGCTTTTACATACGTGAGTATCGGACTTGCACAGGATGGTTGACTTCTGCATTACCCACACGATGTGGGTAATCTTAGCAGAAGCTCCCCTGCCGTCAACGCAGAGATTCGCCGCTTATCATTTGAGTACTTTTTGAACATCCTCTATAACCTAATTTTTTGGATAATAGCTGACTATGCTGCAACATAACAGATGGTAAATCCTTTTGCACACGCTCTTTTGTCATACGTTCGATCGGTCCGGCAATACTGATAGCAGCTGACACCTTCCCCTCATAATCAAAAATAGGGGCAGCGATACAGCGAATTCCCTTCTCATGCTCTTGTTCATCTATCGCATAGCCTTGTTGTCTAATCTGTTTGATTTCGTCTTCTAACTGCTTTGCTTCGGTAATTGTAGTATCCGTAAATCGCGGCAGTCCCTTTTCTTGGATCAATCGTTCTACCTGTTGCTCATCAAAACCGACTAACAATGCTTTACCAACACCCGTGCAATGCAGCATGGCTCTCCTGCCAACCTGTGAGTACATTCTTAATGTTTGTTGACTTTCTACCTTGTCAATGTAAACGGCTTCATTACGATCTAAGATACATAAATGAACCACCTCACCTGAATCCTTTGACAATTGCATTAAGCTTGCCTTTGCCAAATTTCGAATATCCAGCTGGCCTAAGAAATGACTGGCCAATGTCAAACACTGCACGCCTAATTGATAATGACCATATTGCTGATCTTGCTGTACATAACCTCTTGCCATTAATGTTTGCAATAAACGATGTACCGTGCTCTTCGCCAGTCCCATTTCTTGGGATAACTGTGCTACACTTGCTCCTGCTGGATCTCTAGCCAGATATTCCATAATAGATAGACTGCGTTCCAGTGACTGAACTTGTGCCATGGCTCCCCCTTTCGTTCCATAATACGGAACATCATTTTGTAATATGGAATATATTTATTTTATCGTAATACAGCAAAAACCTCAAGCACTGGTGTGACCAAGTATGTGTCAAGTTTTTCTCGACATAGTTTTCCCACCAATATTTCAGGTCTTATCAAAATGTACACTTGCCTAGACTAACGCGCTATCGCTTGTT
>NZ_JAFBFA010000058.1 GCF_016909015.1 Gracilibacillus alcaliphilus | reverse complement strand
TGAAAATGACCGTTGTTTGCCTGGATTAAGCTTTATTTCCAGTGATTTTATGGAAATTGGGTCATTTTCACTCTTGAAATTCCGAGAGTCTATTAAATCCCATTTAGTCATAGACTATGATTAATTAATTTGAATTTTAGCACATCTGCCCCACTTTGTAAAGCGCTTTCAAATAATAACAAACTGATTTCAGTGAAAATTCTTCTGGTACATTATATTTTTCTATTCAAAGAAAAGACCTTATAGAGTATGATTCTCCATAAGGTCTTTGATCTGTTATATCTACTTACTCTGCAGCG
This sequence comes from Gracilibacillus alcaliphilus, assembly GCF_016909015.1. Lineage (GTDB taxonomy): Bacteria > Bacillota > Bacilli > Bacillales > Amphibacillaceae > Gracilibacillus > Gracilibacillus alcaliphilus. The sequence goes on along the minus strand of NZ_JAFBFA010000058.1, from coordinate 15,496 downwards.
TCTGCCTCTGCTTCTGCATTTCTATCAAAGGCACCTTGCTTGATTTCCAACCATTCTTGATAACCTAAACGATCTAATTCTGCAAGGTACTCCTCCCATTCTTCATCTGCTTTACCATTGGTAATCCACTCTGCCTTCTTACGCTCTACATAGTCGAACAGATCTGTTTCAATATCAGTAAGTTGATCTAGCTCTTCTAAGGACATAAATACTCTTGGATAAATATTATCATTATTCATGTAAGGCACTAATGTTTCGTGCAGTTGGTCTAATCTCCAAGCAGCATCATCCGGCATAGTTGTTACATTATCATAATAACTGTCTAAAATCGCTAATGGTCCGCCAATCGATGTCTCTTCACGCAATTCTACTGGTGCCGTACCTTCTAATGGCAGGTGTTTTAACATCGCTTCACTTTCATCATATTCAAAGATGTTCTGCTTCTCTTCATCACCATAGGTTCCCCAGTTATTTTGCACGGATTGATGTGGATCATACAGCTGATCTATCCACTTGGCCGTTAGCTCTAAATTCTCATTGGCCGATGTAATTACCATTCGGGCACGGTCAAAGCCCATTCCGTTGGATCGTGCCACATGCTTACGTCCATCTGGTCCTTCTAAAGGAGGAAGTAATTCATAGTCTTCCATTCCTGAGATATTTGCTTTATCCCATGTGAAGTATAGACCATAGCGTCCTTCTTTCCCTTTGGCTAAATACGTATTCCATTCTTGTTCAAAGGCTTCCACATCAATTAAGTCTAATTCATATAGTTCATTTAAATAGTTGATAGCATCCTTATACCCTTCTTGTGCAGAGGTGAATAGAACCTCGCCATCATTGGTCACTACTGTATGATCCCAGTTCTCGCCTTCACCAAATGGTGAAAATAAGAAAGATACATCTTCTCCGCCATGGCTGATCATAAATGACAATGGAATCGTTTGACCGTCTCCAGCCATATCATGTTCTTTAAATGCAATTAATGCTTCTTTTAATTCTTCTGTTGTCGAAGGCATGTCTAAACCTAATTCATCCAGCCACTTCACATTAATCCAACCTGTAGCATCTAATGAGTGAATACTCTCTTTGCCAGAGCCTAATTCCTCTATCCATGGGAAAGCATAAATATGACCATCTGGCGCCGTCATCATAGCGCGGTACTCTGGCGCTTCTTCCAATACAGCCTGTAAGTTAGGCATGTACTGATCGATTAAATCCTCTACTGGAATAATTGCTTCATCATTAGCCAGATTTAGTAATTCATAATCGCTATATCCCGTATTCATAATCGCATCCGGCAGATCACCGCTAGCTACTGCCAAGTTGCGCTGTTCAGCAAATGATTCACCGGTAAAGTTCTTCCATTCAATATGAACCCCTGTCTCTTCTTCTAGGCGTTGCAAAATTAACTTATCATTCGGATCTTCAGGTGCCATTGGCGAGCTTTCGGTAATAAACTTAAGACTGATATCTTCTTCCTCTAATGGGAAGGTAATATCACTTAATTCATAATCTTCTGATGCTGCTTGATCGCTGTTACTGCAACCAGCAATAATTAGCAAACTAAGCAACATTCCAACTGCTAAATAACGATATAACCCTTTCATACGTTGAACCCCTCACTTTTTTTATATTATTTTAATGATCCGACCATGACTCCCTTTTCAAAGTACTTCTGGAAGAAAGGATACATAATCATCAATGGTAAACTAGCTATCACAATTGCTGAGTATTTGATCATTTCTGCCAAGCGCTGCAACTCTGCCCTTGCCATTTGATCGCCAATCATACCGGGTTGGACTTCATTTTGAATCAAAATATCACGCAAAATTAACTGCAATGGATAGAGACTGCGATCTTCTAAGTAAATCATCGCATTGAAATAGGCATTCCATTGACCGATAAAAGAGTATAATGCTAATACGAATATAATCGGTTTCGATAAAGGCAGAATAATACTTAAAAATATTCTTGTATCGGATGCACCATCGATCATTGCAGCTTCTTTGAGTGCTACTGGCAAGCCTTTGAAATACGTTCTGGCTAAGATAATATTCCAAACGGTGATTGCCCCGGGCAGGATAATCGCCCATGGTGTATTGAGCATGCCCAATTCTCTTACTAATAAATAAGTAGGAACCATCCCACCGTTAAAAAACATCGTAAAAATGAAATAGATCATAATCGCCTTTTTACCGACTAAACCATCAACTGACAGCGAATAACCGGCCATAATTGTAAACACAATGGCTACTAACGTAAATCCAGTTGCATAAATAATGGAATTGAAAAAACCTCGCATAATCGTACCATCTTGGAAGATACGGACATAACCATCAATGGTCCAATGACTAGGGTCAAAGGAAATTCCTCTAGTTAAGAGTACATCCGGCTGCAGGAAGGAACCTAACAGCACGTACAAAAGAGGGACAGTTACAATTAACACGATCAAGCTCAATACGATTTTGTTAAGAAACAGGATAAATCTATCGGTCTTAGAATTATTGATTAATTTGTTATTCATGGAACTGCCTCCTCTCTAATAAAGTGTTTCTCCGTTTACTTTTTTCACGATAAAGTTAACGGTGACTAATAAAATCAAACTAATCACTGAATTAAACAATCCAATGGCAGCACCAAATGACCAATCTGCTGCTTGTAAGCCTCGCTTATAGACATAGGTATCAATTATCTCTGAAGCTGGCAAGTTCATCGAAGTTTGGAGTAAGTAGGCCTTTTCAAACCCAATCGTCATAATTCCACCTACTGCCAAGATAAACAAGACAGTCATCGTCGGCTTTAACGTTTGTAAATCAATATGACGGATTCGCTGCAGCAAGGAAGCACCATCAATCGTTGCCGCATCATGTAATTGCGGATCAACATTGGAAAGCGCCGCTACATAGATAATCGAGGCAAATCCTGCTCCCTGCCAAATCCCAGAAGCAATAAAAATGGTCCGGAAATATCCCGGCTCTGACATAAATGAAACCGGTCGGTCTAATACAAGACCAAGCAAGGCATTTAATGGACCAGCTGGTGATAAGAAAATAAAAATCATCCCCGCAATAACTACTACTGAGATAAAGTGCGGTGCATAAATGACTAATTGGATATTCTTTTTGATGCCTGCTCGTCTGACTTGATTCAGCATCAGTGCCAAGATAATCGGGACTGGGAATCCTAGCAATAGCTCAAATGTACTCAGCTTAATGGTATTTACAAATATTTGCTGAAAATTAGGCGATTCCAGAAATTTGCGAAAATGTTCCAACCCCACCCATTCACTCGCTGCAATCCCTTTCAAAGGACTGAAATCTTTGAACGCAATCGTCACCCCGTACATAGGAATATAATTGAAAACAAATACTAAAATAATAGCTGGTAATAAAAATAAATAGAGAATATAATTTTTTCGGATATATGCTAGCGGGCTATTTTTCTTTTTTTCGGCTTGTGGCATGCCACTCGTGATGGTATCTGACTTTGGTGTCGCCATCCAAACCCCTCCTTTATCCAAGTGCTTCACTTGGGCTGTGCTTTTCATAACCTAAATATATCAAAGATTGTATGCGTTTTATTTCAATATCTTAGGCAGATGGATTATAAATTTTTTGGATTATTGGGGGGGGTTTTCAAAGATTTCTAAGAGAATTAGATTTGCGGCATTGGATCGGGGTCTTTGGACTTGGATGTGGATAGAAATAATAGATGAGGAAAATTATTAAAATGTCGTTACTCTTTTTTGTTGCAATTATGGTATCGTTACATCAACAGGATTTATCAATAAGGAAGGGGGAAGTATAGTGCAAGCAGTCATTTTTGATATGGACGGAACCTTATTTCAAACAGATAAAATTTTGGAAGTGTCATTGGAGGATGCTTTTAACCATTTAGCTTCTTTAGGGAAATGGGAAGGTGCTATCCCAATCGATACATTCCGCGAGATGATGGGCGCACCTTTGCCTGAAGTATGGGAAACTTTAGTACCAAATCAACCTGTTGAATTAAGAGAACAAATAAATGATTATTTTCAAGAGAGATTAGTTAAAAATATTAATAACGGAAAAGGGGCATTGTATCCGCATGTAGAAGATACTTTTGCGCATTTAAAAAATAGTGGATTATCTATATTTATTGCTAGTAATGGTGTACCCCAATATTTACGTGCTATTGTTCGTTATTATCATCTAAACAATTGGGTTACAGAGACATTTAGTATTGAACAAATTACATCATTCCATAAATCTGATTTAGTGAAAACTATTTTAACTAAATATGAAATTGAAGAAGCTGTGGTGGTTGGAGATCGGTTATCAGATATAAAAGCAGCAAAAGATAATGGTCTAACAGCTGTTGGATGCAACTTTGATTTTGCCAAACCAGATGAATTATCACAAGCAGATTTTATTATTAACGATTTGTTAGAATTAAGAAGTATATTATAAGTGATTTTTTGTGGATGGTTAGATTATGGAGCCCGTTTTAAGATTACAATAAATATGAAAAACGCTGAATCTTTGGCAAGGCTTAAGCATACAAAAATAGACGTGGAAGCCTATTGAGGCGTGGACTGGGGAATGACTTTTCCTCTGCTTCTGTCCATGACAGCCTTGTTCTTAACCACTGCCTTGCACATGCTTTTATCATTTTTCCCCATAAAAAAACCTGCGGAGCCGTATTTCTCTTGCTCTTCGCAGGTTTATCTGATTATGCCGATTCCTGTAGTATTTGCTTCTTTGGAAATGATAGTGAGGCGATCTTCATCACTACAAAACTCATCAAACTGGCGCCTAGTACGAGCACGATGGCTGGGATTAAAATATATAGAAAGACTACTGCCGCAATAAAGGCTACTAACATCATCGTTTGCAAGGGACGGGCAATCGTCAAAATACAAGCATACTGGAGATATTCTTTCCATGTCAGATCAAAGTGAACATATACCGGAAAAACATATAACAGAGCGACTAAATACAATACACCGATAAGCAGAATAAGATTAAATAATAACACTTGTACACCTTCATGACTGATATTCTGAACGATGCGAAAATCGATTAACAAGAATAAACCGATCAAAGAAACAATATATCCGAGTAAATTCGCGGTCTTGAACGATGCCTTAAATTGGCTAACAAATTCAGGAAATATTGCCGTATCTTCATCTTCCAAAATCATTTTCCTCACCACAGCGAATAAAGCTGCAGTTGCCGGGAAGAGACCAAAGATAACTAACCCTAACAAAGTAAATACTATCCATAATACATTCAAATATAGTAAGTTAAAGCCTAGATTTCCTATCCGCATATACCATCTTTTTTCTATCATATCGGCTCACTCCTTCTCTATCCCCACTGTAACAAAAAAGAATAGCTATCGATTGCAATATTTTTGGAATCTGGATTATAAAATCTTTGGCATCCAAGCAAAAAATTAATCGACCTCACTTAGTCGCTGATTAATCGTTTCTACCGCTTCCTCTACAGCCGTCTCCACATCTTGATTCGCTAAACCAATATCTTCAAACAATTGCTTAATCGCTATGCTTATATCTGGATAAGCAGGCGTAACCGGGCGATTTTTGGAATAGGAATAGGCCTGTTCTGCGAAAATATTATATGGATACGTATTAAACTTAGGCAGATCCTCCGCTACAGAATACCGTGCAGGGACTTCACCTGTGATCGAGCTGTATTTTTTCATAGCTCCATAACTGGTGACATAACGGATAAACTCCCAAGCCTCTTCCGGATGACTAGTGGAGGACAGCATACCGAGTGCCCAGCTGCCATTAGGAACAACTTGATAGTCAGCCTTTGGAAGTGGGGCAATACCAAAGTCTTCCCCTAACTTTAATCCTTGTTCCTCCAAATCTGTTATCGCCCATGTCCCCAATATTGTCATCATCAATTGATTATTTTCAAAAGCTGAAGCGGGCAGCTCTCTAACAGCTACTTTATCCTTATGATATAAATCTTGATAAAATTGTAACGCCTCGATCGTCTCCTCCGAATCCAAGTATCCGCTCGCTGTTGTTACGTCTGGGCTGACTACCTCGCCGCCAAACTGCCAGATAATCGGAAGCTTAAAATAAGCAGGTGCCTCACCACTGCCAAAACCTTGAGCAGGATCTATACCATAAATCTCTTCTTCCGGACGTTGGCCTGCCTTTAGTAACTCGACCACTTCATCCCATGTCAGCGGCTGATCGGGATCACCCTCTGGAAAAGGGAGACCTGCGTCCTCCAATAAATTCATATTGTAATATAAGGCAAGACTTGACTCAATTAATGGCATTAAATACAATTGATCCTTATAAGTCAGTCCTTCCATAATGGCCGAAGAAAAATCATCCTCTATTCCGTCTGCCTCTGTCAAGAAATCATTTAATGGCATTAAGATGCCTGCGTCTGCATATAAAGCTAGATACGGACTATCAATCGCCATAATATCTGGTCCTATTCCAGTTACTAATTCGGTGCGCAGTTTCACTTCATAATTGACATATTCGACATTCTGCATCGTGACATGAATATTGGGATGAGCTTGATGAAAGTCTTCCAAAATCTCGTTATAGGCCTTATTTTCTGCTGCATTTCCATAATTCCGCCAAAATGTTAACTGAACAACCTCCTCCTCCTCATCCATTTGTTCAAGGTCTTCTTCTTGTAAGGACAACGGGCGTACCAATATAACCAGATAACCGATGATCACACTAACTAACAGCACAAATAAACTGGTATAAATAATTCGTTTCATCATTCATCACCTTTATTCCATTCCGACTGATTTTCGATAATTAGCTGGCGTGTCACCTACATGTTTCTTAAAGACTGTACTAAAATAAGCAGAACTTGAAAAACCGACTAAATTCGCCACATCAATAATTTTCAAATGGGGGTCTTCCAGAAATTTCTTTGCCTCCTTTACCCGTACCTCTGTTAAATATTCACTAAAATTTTTGCCGATTTGCAGCTTGAAAATTTCTGATAAATACGCACTATTAATATGAAAAAGCTCTGATAGGGTTGTTAATGAAATATCATTGCCATAGTATTGATCAATATAGCGGCGGACACCGTCAACGATCTGTTTGCCATCTGTTGTTCTTGTACTACGAATCTGCTCAACGATTAACGCTGCAAGTTTGGTAAGTTGGGTTCTTACTTTATGTTGAGCATTCAGCTCCCAAATGCCTTGCTGGCACTGCCAGACTACTTGTTGGGTATCACTGGTCTCCACATCGTATTTCTTAGCAATCGAGCCTAGACAAAACAGAATCCGATTGGCTACAATCGAAAACGATTGTACCGATTGATTCGTCTCTTCTCCTAAAAGAATCTCCAATTCCTTATCAAACCTAGGCATATCCATCTGTTCAATAGCATTAATAATATGCTTCTCTAATTCTGGTGAAAAATCAACCAATCCTTCTCTTCGTACATGTTCATCAATTACCTGAGAGTGTTGACCTAGCTGACTTTGACTCCACGAGAGTAAGCTGGAGATATAGCCTGTCTTAAATTCAGGCAAGCCATTTACTGGATTACCGATTCCGATCACCGGCTCTAATTTTAATAAGGTTTTGATTTGATGCTGAATCGATTTTACAAATTGGACGGGCTGGTTAGCAACCCCCTCTTCTAATAAAGTCAAAAAGTGCATCATATTGGTATAACTAGGATCATAAAAGGCAAATATTCCTGAACGTAATTCAGCCAATTCTTTGCACAGCATTTGAAAGGCCATTCTTAATTCGTTGACCCGGTTAGCCTGACCGCTAAAGTCTCTTACTTCGACTGTTATAAATTGAGCGTTTAACTGATCCTTCAATAACAGATCAAGCTTCAACTGCTGCAGCCGTTCCTGCACCAAGCTATACTGAAACCATTCTTCCTTCACTAGTGATAACAAGTACTGTTCCTGTACTTCTTGCAGCTGTGTCCTTACTAATCGTTTGACTCGATCCAGCTCCAATTGTTTGGTACGGTCTTGGTCAATTTCTATTCTCATTTGCTGTAATACTTCTGTTAATTCATCCGGATCTACCGGCTTCAGTAAATAGTCCCTCACTCCTTTTTTCATCGAGTTTTTTACATATTCAAAGTCAGAATAACCAGATAAAATAATAACCTTAATATGAGGATGCCTTTCTTGACAGTTTCGCGCCAGCTCAATTCCGTCCATCACCGGCATTCGCACATCTGTCAACACAAGATCTACCTTCTGTTCCTCAAGACGAGCTAAAGCCTCTTCTCCATTAGCTGCCTCTGCTGCAATCCGAAACCCCAGTTCTTCCCAATCTACTTTCCATTGTAATCCTCTGCGTATTTGCACTTCGTCATCTACGAGTAAGACATTTCTCATGCTTCGTTCCCCCTTTCCTCTGTTATTTCCAATGTGATGGTTGTTCCTTGCTGTAACACTGTATCGATCTGATAGCTAAAACGTTCGCCATAATATAAATGCAGACGATCCAACACATTTTTCAGCCCAATGCTGTTACCACTGCTTTCTAAGGTGTTAGCTTGAGTCGATATCGATAAACTCTGAATCACTTCATCTGGTATCCCGACACCATCATCGGCAATTTGCAATATTAACTGATGATCTCGATAGCTGGTCGTTACCGTGACATTGGCATGGTTCTTAGACATCAAGCTATATTTTACCGCATTCTCCACCAATGGCTGAATAATAAACTTAATAATTGGAAATTGCTTCGCCTGCTGGTCTTCCACAATAGTGATTTGGAGATCTCCTTCATAGCGCAGCTCCAAAATTTTAGCGTAATTGCGGATATATTGGATCTCATCTGCTAATGTCACCAAGTCTGATTTGGTATTTAAGGCATAACGGAGCATCTTTCCTAAGTAAACACTTACGTTCATGACCTCTCTATTTTTCCCTTGTGCCGCTAGTCCCCCAATAATTTCAAGGGTATTATTCAAAAAATGAGGATTGATTTGCAGCAATAAGGCTTTGTATTCGGCATTACGCCGGCGGATATTGGTTTTGTATTCACTGTCAATCAGCTGTTTCAAGCGATCCATCGTGTGATCAAATACCTGTAACAGATAACGAATTTCATTATTTTCTGATCGAATCGTCGGCATGACGTTCTTTGCGTTTTCGAAATCACCCTTTTCCAAGTAGTTCATCGCCTTCATCAATCCCCTTAAAGGATCGGTAATAGAAGAGGAGAATAAGAACGAAGCGATAATCGTCGTCACAAACAGGCCAATACTTAATAATAACAGACTTGTCTGTAATTGATTCGAGCGTGCAAACAAATCATCCTCGGTTACTTCACTCATTAAAATCCAATCCCCCACGGACAACTGCTGATAGAACAACAGGTAATTTTCCTGTTCATTTTCTATTTCGAGCAACCCCTGCTTCCTTGGCTGATTCGCTATCTGTTGCAAGGACTGATCAATGATAGCTTGCGGGGTATGAATTTCCCCTGTTAATACATTGGCTCCTTGATGATCTACAATAAAGGCATGGCCATGTTCCCCTATTTTTATCTTGGCCAGCGATTCTTCGATCATTTCCGTAGAAAAATTAACCTTAATCACCCCGCTATCTTGCAAGGTGTTCAGATCCACCAACGGGATCAAATGACTGTTGATCGGCATATCTCGCATGAGTGCTGATTGCTGATTGGTATCAATATGAGAATGGGTAAACGTCTTATCTTGCTGGATAAACTCCTGATACCATTCCGTATTGTCTAAGTTTGGGTAGTTTCCCCAAATTCCTTCTCCATCATGGGTGAAGATGGAAACAGAGATATTATTTGAATTGTTGACCATCATGGAACCCAACATAGCGTTTAGTTCATTTCTGACAACTAGTCGAGCTGTGGTCAATGTCTCATTGTCATGATTGTTATTTTCCACCCGCAGCCAATCTTGTGTAATCGAATTAACCAATACCTGCTGCCCTACATCAGCAGCCTGCATGGTGACTGAATCTATATAGAGTGAGAATTGATCCATCATCCCGATCGTTAACTCTTGTGTTTGCTCCCTAATATAGTTAGTAAATAAATTAGGCATAATAAGAGACAAGATTAAAAAAGGAATGGTTAATAAACAAGAAAAAACAAGAAATAATTTATTTCGTAAAGACAAAAACATCTGCATTCCTCCGTATCAAGTCTCATTAACTGCATGTTCAGCAAAAGGGGCAGCATCGGTTTGGAACAACCGCTATAACTGCTCATACCATTTCCTAAATTATATCACTACTTGGAAAGAGCTTTCTTCAAATACTGCATCTCACTTTATTACTGGCCAGCAGGGAAAAGGGAAGCGATAAAATCTCCCCTTTTTTCCTGCTTTATTTACTTAAGAGATGAGAATATATCAGATGATACTTGCCACTGCTGACCGGCCAGTCCCTCTTGGAATTCTGCCAGTGTCAGTGTCCCATCATCAGTTACCGTTAATACTTGCTCATTATGCAGAGAACGGATAGTAACGGAATCAGGCTCTGTTTGTTCGATCAGCCAGCGCTGATTGGCAAACCCAAGGTAATCATATAATTGGATTTTTTGCTGATTAGTATCAAGATCAAACGCCTTGCCATTTTCTGTTCTAATCGAATATGAACCGGCCTCATCACCTGTTGGCAAGAGGGACCATGTCGTTGATTCTTCTGCTAATACAACCGGCTCTCCATTGTTTAAGTTAGCGGTATATAACGATTGGCCTGTCTCCACATTGGTGAAGGAGGTTTGTGCTAAGTCTGCATCCGATATTTGACTTATTTCTACATGTTGATAAGTCGCCTGTCCGCCAAATACATTTAAACCAAAATGTCCTTGAGCAAAAGTCCCATCTTGGAGATCCATGATATTCTCACCGTCAACATCCACACGAATATGAGGCCCATCTGCTTCAATTTTGATCGAATACGTTTTGCCTGGCTGAATAGATGTTGGAACATTGCCTATAATCATCCGATCTTCCAAATGACCATTTACCTTATAGAACAACCGGAAGGCCTTCATATTAGGATCTAAATTAAAATAATATCCGCTGCTGCCATCTTCACTAGCCCGAAAGACAATAGCACCTGCTCCACCCTCTGGACTCAGTGTCATGTCGGCTTCATACACAAAATTGCCAGCTGTCTCTTCCGCCATATAATTGGCGTCACTTGTATGCGTACCACGAATTCCAGCTTCTGTTGTCAGCCATTTTACTGTAGATGGATTGGCGTGCCAGCCTGTCAAATTAGTGTTAAATTGGCCATTATATACCTGCACTTCTACTGTCTCTGCTACCTTTTTATTTGGTGTTGCAACCGTAATCGTTGCTTCTCCCTCACCAACTGCTTCTAGTTCAGCCTGTTGATGATCTGAGGAAGTAATTCGAACGACATCCTCATCAGAGGAAGACCATTTTAATGGCTGAACACCATTTCCCTTACCATTTTTTACTGCGGCTTGAAGCGAGAGCGTCTTCCCGATATTCAATTCTCTTTTGCTTGTATCGATTACAATGCCGGTTCCCTCTTCGTTAGAACGATCCCAAATGTCTGTTAACTGATTAACCTTCAGTGAGGTAATCTTCACCGGACCATCTTTCGTATAGAAACTCATCCCTCTGCTTGTTGCTGCAGGAAAAATCACATTAGAGAAAACCACTTGTCCATCATTAGCAAATACCTCCACCGAGCCATTGTCCACCAAAATATTCAATGTTATCTGCTGGTCGTCTGGCTCTAAATCTGCTTCATGTCTGGTCGTAAATTGATTTGAAAAGTCTGTTCTCCCAGATTCTGAACGATCAACAAATATTTGCTGATCAGCCGGGCGGTAGCCGATCACACTTTTTTCATCGCCACCTTGACGAACTTGAAAACCAAATTCCGATACCTTACTATCAGATGGAATCTCGATTTCAGCTTCAATTTGGTAAGATTCGCCTTCGATTTTCTTCAACAGATTGGCTGTATTACCTTCATTTATTTGTTTGTTACTTGTTTCAAACATAGTCTCACTAATGGATGACAGTTCTTCAATTGGTGCTTGCGCAAGCCTGATTCCTTGTCCTGTATCAATTAATCTTAATTCCCTTGGGATAGTTAGTTGTCCTTTCCATCCTTCTGTCGGGAAATCAAACGGATAATCCCAGTTCGTCATCCATGCGATTGTAATCCGACGATTATCCGGCATATTGGCAAATGACATCGAGGCATAAAATTCCTTACCGAAGTCAGTCTTTAATACATCACCTGGTTCATTATCGTTGATAAACGTTCCTTCTGCCGTTAATTCACCAATAAAGTATTCGGCATCCGATCCTTCTGTATTAGGGTTGGCTCCTGTGCTAATCATTAACACCCATTTTGTCTCGTCGGTTCCTTCCACTGGCAATTCAAATAAATCTGGACATTCCCACACTCCGCCTCGTACATAGTCACCATAGCCAAAGCTGTCGGTATGTTCCCAATCAATCAAATTATCTGAGGTAAAAAAGCGAATATGATCGCCACCTGACACTACCATAATCCATTGATCGTTCTCTTCATCACGAACCACCTTGGGATCACGGAAATCCCAACTGCCTGGTTCATCTTCTGTTTTGCCAGGGTTCTCAATCACAATTGGGCGCTCTTCAGAATATTCCCATGTACGCCCCTTGTCATGGCTGTAAGCAAGACCTATTCGCTGATTGCCATTCTCACGATCAGGATTGAAAGAAGTATAATAAGCCACTAATCCTTTTCCACCTGTTTCAGAAAAAAGCCCCGATGCATTACTCTCATCAGCTACGGCCGAACCTGACCAGACATGACCATGATCATTCCATGGTAAAGCAGTCGGCAAGTGCTTCCAATGTAGCAAATCTTCACTAACGGCATGTGACCAAGTACCGCCATCTTGATGAAAGAGATGATATTCCCCTTCAAAATAAACAAGCCCATTTGGATCACTCGCTGAACCTCTTGCTGGTGTATAGTGGTAATTAGGACGATAATTTTCTTTATAATATTGATTGGTTGGTACTACATATACATCTTCAAAATAAGAGGTGCCTGACAAATTGACAAAGCCAGTTTGTCCTTCTTGATACTGCTCATCGGTATGCTCAATGGCCGGCTCACGATAACCATCAAGATAGACAGTAACTTGCTGTCCCTTCACAACCAGTTCTAGATGATGCTTCGCACCACTGATGGAAGAATAGGACTGATCCGAACTTGCCAACAGCGTACCATCCAATAATTGCAACTGCACCTCAACCTGATCATCCTGTTTACTTAATACTACTTGGTAACCAGCCGTTGCCTCTTGATTCGTCCGGAAAGCAAATCCAGCAGCACCTGCTTCCTCATCAAAGGAGATATCCCCTTCCCAGACAAAATTATTTGTCTGTTTCTCATACAATTGATATCCTGCTCCAATAGCCTTCATTCCTTGAATATCTGGCTGCCACTCTCCTTCTGTCCTAATGACCTCGCCAAGATTATGAGCAAATCCACTGACATTCACTGTACCCTCTAGCTGGCTTTCCTCTTCCGGATTCCAGTTCTGTAAATTAGTATTAGCTTTACTCATTTCGTCCCCCTTATTTTCTGCAGCTTTTAGTTCTGTATAAATCATAACCGTGATAACTAGCATAAACAACGTAATCCAAATCAAACGCTTGGTTATCTTTTTCTCATTGATCATAATTCCTCTCCTTTCATTAATTGATTAAAAAAGCGACCTTTCACCTCCTATTAGCTGTCAACCGGTTGACACAATATTTATAAATAACGTATAAAATACAAAACTATCATAAAGCAACCGTTTACACATGTCAAGCGGTTGTCATGAAATTCATTTATTAATTTAAAGAGGTGGAGACTATCAGTGACTGAAGCCTCCAATCCTTATCTTGACAGCTTTCTTGATTAAAACAACTCCTGCACCTTCTGATAGCTCTCTAATGTGCCAATATCATAACAGACACCATCAAAGCGAAAAGCTCGTACTTCTCGATGCTGGATCAGCCAAGGGATAAAATATCCTGGTGCATCCGGATTGTTGCCTGTGCGTAAATATTGTTTAATTAAGGGAACCGTTGTACTGCGGTAAATATAGAATGGTGGAGCTGCCAGATTAGATCGGGGCTGAGAAGGTTTTTCCTCAAATCCAATCACTACACCCGCTTCATCTATTTCTACCACACCCGTCTCCTTCAGTTCTTCCATGTCATCTAATGTTTGTAAGGTAATACAATCTGTCTCAACTTGTTGATAAAATTGCACAAAATCCGTTAATGCAAAGGTAAACAGATTGTCACCAGCTAATACCAAAATATCATCAGTAATCTTCTGGGCATCCAAGACATATTGAATATCGGCAATCGCCCCTAGACGATCTTCATTAGAGATGGTCTGATCATTCACAACCGTGATCGGTTTCTGTGATAAGTAATGTTCTGTCCATTCTTGAAAATGTGGAGTGAATTTCTGATTGGTCACGATATAGACATGATCAACCGCTTCAATAGTTTCGACCTGTTCCATCAAATGGTGCAATATGGGCTTGCCAGCAACTTCTAATAAAGGTTTGGCTTGATTTTTTGTTAATGGATATAGGCGTGTGGCATAACCAGCCGCTAGTATGATGCACTTCATCGTCTTCTCTCCCCTATTCTGATGATTTCCATATATATGAGGATGTTCACGGAATTTACTGCACTTTTCCTTATTATAGCATATCCTCTTATAAAACCTATGTAGTGACCAAACCAGAATCATAGAGAAGAAGCTCTCACCTTAATAGTGAAAGCTCCTTCTGTACTTGCTTATGATTCTTTTCTTCGCTTAGCAACAATCATAGCTGTCCCGCCTAAAATAAGGACGGCAAGACCAATCCACAATAGATTGAATGTGTTTGTTGCTGTGTTTGGTAAGCCTGAACCAGTTCCTGTATCACCTGGTTGATCAGTACTTGGTTGACCAACAACATCTTCTGTTTTGCCAGGATTATCAAGATCTTCTGGTTTACTCAGTTTCACTGGTATCCAGTCATTGTCTTCATCTTCTACTAGTTCATCTTCCGGTGATAACCCGCTAACTGTAGCTACATTGTTGATACCTTCATTATCCAGGTCTGCTTCTGTTACTGTGTATTCCGCAGTTCCTGTAGTTGTTTCTCCTGGTGCCAAGGTTGTTGTTTCTAATTCAATGGCTCCATCAATTCTTGGATCATCTACCACAATATCTGTCAAGGTTACATCACCCGTGTTTGTCACCTCAAATGCATAAGTAACCACTTGCCCGGCTTCTGTAACTTCTTCTACATCACTTGTCTTCTCCAAGCTGATTGCTGGATTTGGGGTATGTGGTACCAATGCTTCATCCTCATCGGTTACAGGCTCCTCATTCGGATCATGACCAGTTACCGTTGCATGATTCGCTACTTGACCGGCATCTACATCCGCTTGCGTAATCGTGTAGGTTGCTTCCGCAACTAACACAT
>NZ_JAFBFA010000057.1 GCF_016909015.1 Gracilibacillus alcaliphilus | reverse complement strand
GGTAATCTGGGAGAAACCTATAAAACTGAGCCAAAAATAATAACAGGTTATCAGCTGATAGAAACACCAGAGAATGCAACGGGTACGTTTACCGAAGAAGCACAAACTGTCACCTATGTCTATGCACTAATAGTAGAGGAACCAACACAAGGCGCACCAATAGAAATAAACTATGTAGATGAAACAGGCAAGGCAGTAGCTGAACCTGAAAAACTAACTGGTAATCTGGGAGAAACCTATAAAACTGAGCCAAAAATAATAACAGGTTATCAGCTGATAGAAACACCAGAGAATGCAACGGGTACGTTTACCGAGGAAGCACAAACTGTCACCTATGTCTATGCACTAATAGTAGAGGAACCAAAAGAATCTGAAGTCCCAGAAACCATAGAAATTATACTAGATGGGTCGCCAGTAGAAGTATATCCGGGAATAACGGTTATCGTGAAAGACACACAAACCACGATTCAATTGCCGGATGATTTACCAGCAGGAACATTATTGCAAGTTCTCACCACGCAATTAGAAACACAGGAAGGCTTGACGCAAGCAGGAGAAGTCTATGATTTTGTGTTTACCTATCCAAAAGGAGAAAAAGATTACACTGGTGAATTTATTCTGACTATGGGGGTAACAGAAACCAGCGACCAAACTGCTCTTTATCACTATCAGAAAGACAGCCAAAAATGGGAGCGTATTGGTGGAACAAGAGAAAATGACGTTATAACAGCAACGGTTACCCATTTCTCTATCTATGGCGTTTTGTTGGAAGAAACTGTATCACCAATACCAGAGGAGGAGACACCAGAACCGAAAGAACCTAGCGAGCAACAACCGACTGAATCCAGTAAAGAAAAGCAGACGCCAAAACCAAAAGAAACTGAAGATAGTAATCCACCTGAAAAAGATAGTAAAAAAGAAAAAAGTCCAGCTTTATCTCCAACAACTGATACAACAGCAGTTACAGGAGCGGCAGAACAGACGATAAACCTCCAAGAGAATTCTGACAAAACAACGACAGCAGGCGACTTGCCTCACACTGCTACACAGCAATATAACTGGCTGTTAGCAGGTATTGCATTACTTTTGTTAGGCGGAGGCAGTGCTTTATGGTTCCGTCATAAAAAAGATTAAGATCAAAACGGCACTCACCAAACTCCATTGGTAAGTGCCGTGTTTTTACTTTACTTTATCTAATCTCCGTCTTATTCCCCATATACGGCACCAATACCTCTGGCACCTTTATAGAACCGTCTGCTTGCTGGTAGTTCTCCATAATCGCTGCTACAGTACGGCCAATCGCCAGTCCAGACCCATTTAAGGTATGGACAAATTCAGGTTTGCTTTTCTCATCACGTCGGAAACGAATGCCGGCACGTCTTGCCTGGAAATCTTCAAAATTAGAGCAAGAAGAAATTTCACGATAAGTTTCATTGCTAGGCATCCATACTTCCAAATCATACTTTTTCGCTGCTGTAAAGCCAAGATCAGCTGTACACATACTCAATACACGATAAGGTAATTCAAGTAGCTGCAATACCTTCTCTGCATGACCAGTCAACTCTTCTAATACCTGATAAGAATCTTCCGGTTTCACCATTTGCACTAATTCAACTTTATTAAATTGATGCTGACGGATTAATCCACGCGTATCACGTCCAGCCGAACCTGCCTCAGAACGGAAACAGCCGCTGAATGCTGTGAATTTCTTTGGCAATTCATCCCCCTTGAGAATTTCATCACGATGATAATTCGTGACCGGCACTTCTGCTGTTGGTGCCAAGAAATAGTCCCAATCTTCTATTTTGAACGCATCTTCTTCAAACTTCGGTAACTGTCCAGTCCCTGTCATACTAGTGCGATTCACCATATATGGCGGCAGCATTTCCTGATAGCCGTGTTCATCGGCATGTAAATCCATCATAAAGTTCATCAAAGCACGTTCCAGTCTCGCACCAAGTCCTTTATAGAAAACAAAACGGCTGCCAGTAACCTTTGCCGCTCTTTCAAAATCAAGAATATCTAAAGATACGGCTAGATCCCAATGGGCCTGCTCTTCAAAATCAAAGTTCGGCACCTCACCCCATTTCCGGATCTCGACATTATCATCCTCTGTTTCGCCCACAGGCGTTGACTCATGAGGAATATTAGGGATAGAGAGCATTAATACGTCTAACTTCTCTTCTACCTCTCTCAGCTCGCTGTCAATCATTTTAATCCGGTCGCCGACTTCACGCATTTCCAGAATTTTTTCCTCTGCATCCTGCTTCTCCTTCTTCAATTGAGAAATCTGTTTAGACACCTCATTACGTGTCGCCTTTAATTGTTCTGATTCTACGATTAATGTACGACGGTTCTCATCCAGTTCACCAAAACGGTCTAAATCAGTTAAATCTTCTCCTCTGTGCTTTAATTGTTCTTTCACTTCAGCAAAATGATTGCGAAGCAGCTTCCTATCCAACATAGAAAAAACCTCCTTTAAAATTTTTCGATTTTATTAGAAAAACTTGGTTTTACTTATACTATAGTACAAAAAAGAACCCTCATCTCTGCTATTCACATAATAGCAGGGACGAGAGTTCTTCCCGCGATACCACCCTGATTGGAGAAATAGACTTCTCCCAGCTTAATTAAGCAGATAACGGCCTGCACCGGATACATGTACTATTTTCCATATACCACTCCAGGATGGATTCACTTAGGGACTGTACCGATTTCCACCTCACACCGGCTCTCTGAGACAGCTTCCTAAATTACTATTTCCTATCAACGTTTTTTATATGATGTATACTATTATATTACTTTTCCACCATTTTGACAAAGTATTCCGTTAAACGGTGGTCATCTGTTAATTCTGGATGGAAGGCACTGCACAAATAATGGCCCTGCTGTGCAGCCACAATCCTGCCATCATACTCTGCCAAAACCTCTACCTCTGATCCAACGGCTTCAATATCAGGTGCTCGAATAAAGACGGCCTCAAAGTTATCGGCTACCCCTTTAACCGCTAATTCCGCTTCAAAAGATTCACGCTGACGGCCAAAAGCATTGCGCTCTACCTTAATATCCATCAAGCCTAAGTGGGCAGTCTCTTGCCCGACAATCTCATTGGCCAAAAGGATAAGACCGGCACAAGTACCAAAAATCGGCTTACCTGCTTGTCCAAAATCAACTAATGCATCAAAAAAATCATATTTATCGATCAGCCTGCGCATCGTGGTACTTTCGCCGCCCGGCAAAATTAAGCCATCAATGTCCGCTAATTCTTCTTTTTGTTTAATCACAGCTGCTTCCGCTCCTGTTGCTTCAATTGAGCGCACATGTTCACGGATAGCTCCTTGTAATCCTAATACTCCGATTTTCACCATCTGTTTCTAGCTCCTAACTATCTTACCAGCCGCGATCTTGCATACGATCTGCAGGTGCAATATTGCTAATCTCGATACCCTTCATTGCTGTACCAAGATCTTTGGATACCTTCGCAATTAATTCATAATCTTCATAATGAGTAGTTGCTTCTACAATCGCTCTAGCAAACTTAGCCGGATTATCTGATTTGAAGATACCAGATCCAACGAATACACCATCTGCCCCTAATTGCATCATTAACGCTGCGTCTGCTGGTGTTGCTACACCGCCTGCCGCAAAGTTAACAACTGGTAAACGGCCATTCTCTTTGATACCTAATAATACTTCGTAAGGTGCGCCTAATTCTTTCGCATAGGTCATAATCTCATCTTCATTCATATTCACCAATTTACGCACTTGCGCATTTACTTCACGAATATGACGCACGGCTTCCACAATATTCCCTGTACCAGGCTCTCCCTTTGTACGAAGCATAGAAGTCCCTTCGCCAATACGGCGAGCTGCTTCACCCAAATTACGGCAGCCACAAACAAATGGTACCGTATATTCACGTTTGTTTAAGTGATATACTTCATCAGCTGGTGTTAATACTTCACTTTCATCAATATAGTCAACACCCATAGCTTCTAGTACACGTGCTTCTACGATATGACCAATACGTGCTTTGGCCATAACTGGAATCGATACAGCTCCCATTACTTCCTCTACAATAGTTGGGTCTGCCATACGAGCTACTCCACCTGCTGCACGAATATCAGATGGTACACGTTCCAATGCCATAACGGCTACTGCGCCAGCTTCTTCTGCAATTTTTGCCTGCTCAGCATTAACAACGTCCATAATAACGCCGCCTTTTTGCATTTCTGCCATACCACGTTTAACTCTATCTGTACCTACTTTAGACATCTCTCGTTCCTCCTATACTATTCGATCCGTCTTGTCCTACCCTATTATATACTACATTCTACTCAAATGCCAACTGCTGTCCTCGGGATTATTTAGCTGAATAATCCTTTGAAGAAATCTACTACTGTAGAGAATAATCCACTAAAGAAATTACCAATCGCACCCATAGACAACATAAACCAATTCGCTTTTTCTACGCCTGAGGTAGTAACTAGATCTACACGCTGACCGCCGCCATTCTCATCAATATAACCATAATCTGTCTCACCAGCATATACGAGAACAGCTTCTCCTACTTTTTCCCCAGATTCAATCGGAGCTTCTAAGCGACCATCTTCTGCTAACAATTCTTCATCTATATCATATTCTACTGAGTATAATTCTTCTTCTCCACTTGCAATCATAGAAGTAAATGGTTCTGCGGTTGCAATATTTACTTGTTTATCTTTCCCTTTTGCTATAGGAAGTGTCGCCTGATCTTCTATCTGATAGCCTGCCGGGAAAAGCTCACTAGACTCAAATTGAGAAAATCCGTACTCCATTAATTTCTTGGTTTCTTGGAATCGTTTCTCTTCTGAATCTGTCTTCATTACCACGGTAATTAAACGACGATCACCTTGCTGTGCCGTACCTGTAAAACAATAACCAGCAGCATCGGTATGACCTGTCTTAAGCCCGTCCACTCCTTCATAAGCAAACTGGGCAAAATTATCATTATTCCAAGAAGGAAGCATTCGGTTCCAGTTCTCTAATGTATGTCCATCTAATTCAGAAGTAGTCATACTGGATATCTCTAAGACTTCCGGGTGGTCATTGATCAGATGATAAGCTAATAAGGCGGAAGATCGTGCCGAAAGCAAGTTATCAGCATTCGGTTCTGTACCTTCTGGGTGATATTCACCTAGGTCAGAATTACTTAAACCAGAGGCATTCACAAATTTATACTCTGTTAATCCCATCTCTTCAGCCTTCTCGTTCATCATATTGACAAATTCACCTTCGGAACCTGCTACCAATTCTGCTAAGGCAACGGTTGTCCCATTATCAGAAATAATCGCCATTGCTTCATATAATTCACGAACAGTATAATCCTTAGCCTGTGTCAAACCAATTCCAGAAAATGTATTATCCGATGATAACCAATAGGCATAGTCACTGATCTGGGTCGTTGTATCCCAGCTGATATCACCATTTGATATCGCCTCTAACACCAGATACTCTGTCATCATTTTCGTCATACTAGCCGGAGGTAACTTCAAATCAGATTCTTTCTCATATAATATCTTCCCTGTATTTGCATCCACAACAATGGCCGATTCTGCTTCTACTTCTATACTTGCACCCTGCACAGCGGTTCCATTCATCGTAAACGCTGTAATCATCAAGACGGTAATTAACACTAACATACTTAGCTTTCTCATCGTTACTCTCACTCTTTTTACCTCCAACTAAATTTTTCACAAGTATCATTTTACCACAATTAAACCAATTAGAAAATAACGCTATGTGCCTAGACGCTGGATAAACAAGGGAAACATATTGTTTTGTTCAATAGATTGTCAAGATTAGCATGATTCAGTTAGATCATACCATCTATTACTTATTCCTTCCACGGGAATTAATGGTTATAAACTTAAGCGACTTTAACTGTTTGGCTCAGTAAGAAGTCTATTCCGAGAAATTGCTTTTCCAGTGTTTTCTCCAGGAACCTTTTTGCTGAGACGTATTGTATAAAACGATTCTTATCCCTGTTTTTTATAAAAAAAAGCTGCCTCAATAAGTGAAAATGACAGGCACTTTTGAGACAGCTGCTCTTTGATCCCCATAAAAGGCTCGCTTATGTTACAGAATAGTTTGGTGCTTCTTTTGTAATTTGAACATCATGCGGATGGCTTTCTTTCAGTCCTGCACCCGTCATACGGATAAATACGGCATCATTGCGCAGCTCGTCGATCGTCGCCGCTCCGCAATAGCCCATACCGGATCGCAAACCGCCAAGTAATTGATGCACGGTGTCAGCCAATGGGCCTTTATAAGCTACCCGGCCTTCAATTCCTTCTGGGACAAGTTTCTTCGCATCCTGTGAATCTTGGAAATAACGATCTTTAGATCCACCTTTCATCGATGTAACAGATCCCATACCACGATAGACTTTATATTGTCTGCCTTGGAAGATCTCTGTCTCTCCTGGGCTTTCTGCTACTCCAGCAAACAGGCTGCCTAACATAACAGCATGAGCACCCGCTGCTATTGCCTTGGCAATATCTCCAGAATATTTAATACCGCCATCAGCAATTATCGGAATACCGTGCTTCTCTGCTTCAGCAGCACAATCGTTGACCGCTGTAATCTGCGGCACTCCTACACCAGCTACAACACGAGTCGTACAAATCGATCCAGGTCCAATTCCAACCTTGATAATATTGGCTCCGGCCTCAATTAAGGCCTTTGTTGCCTCTGCTGTTGCCACATTTCCTGCTATAATATCCACGTTTGGATATTTCTTGCGCACTCGGCTTACTTGCTCTAATACACCTTGAGAGTGGCCATGTGCCGTATCAATAACCAGTACATCTACGCCAGCTTCGACCAGCTTATCAATACGAGTCATTGAATCCGCCGTCACCCCTACTGCTGCTCCCACTAACAAACGTCCTTGTTTATCTTTAGCAGAATGAGGGAATTCGATTACCTTTTCAATATCTTTAATCGTGATTAATCCTTTTAAGACACCATTATCATCAACAAGCGGTAATTTCTCAATCTTGTGTTTTTGTAATATTTTCTCTGCCTCATTCAAATTCGTGCCGACTGATGCTGTTACTAAATTTTCACTTGTCATCACGTCGGAAATCTTAATCGAATAATCTTCAATAAAACGAAGATCACGGTTTGTCAGGATTCCTACCAGTTTCTGTTCCTTCTCATTGTTAACGATCGGCACACCAGAAATACGGTATTTACTCATTAAATGCTCCGCATCATAGACTTGATGATCTGGTGTTAAGGAAAATGGATTCGTGATAACACCACTTTCAGAACGCTTTACCCGATCCACCTGCTCTGCTTGCTCTTCAATTGACATGTTCTTGTGGATAATGCCGATACCACCTTGTCTTGCAATCGAGATAGCTAGCTTTGCTTCTGTTACAGTGTCCATCCCTGCACTTAAAAAAGGAATATTTAGTGTGATATTATCAGATAACTTCGTTTGCACAGAAACATCTTTCGGCAATACATTTGACTCTGCAGGTACTAGTAATACGTCATCAAAGGTCAAACCTTCTTTGCTAAATTTATCTGTTCTCATCCATCTGCCTCCTTCAATTTTTTATACTATAGAAAAATGATGCGTCAAAATAAAGCTTTCGCCATAAAGACTCGACAACAAACCAAGCTTTGCTGATGATGCATGTAATTAATGAGTGAATGACTAGGAAAAATGGTGCTCAACTCCATGTTTAGCACCTATTCCAAAGGCCTTTCAGCCTAATCTATTGTTAATTACAATACGACAACTCGTCCTGTTTTTCAACCTTTTTTTCTTGGCAGAAAAGCCTGCCCTGCCTAATGATAAGGTGAAATCAATCATGTAAGGGGTTGCAGTTGCCTGATTTTTTATTTTTTGCAAATAATTAAGCTACTTAAAAGCTACACTTGACGAGATATATATCGATAAAAAAACAGGAACCAATCCCTCATGGATCAATCCCCGATTTATGCTTTTTATAATTTTCCCCTGTCTAAGCAGGTGATACAGATTCTTTCCTCTCCATCTTGCGAAAAATTCGTTGCGAGAAGAACGTTAGACTGAAAGTAAATAAACTAATACTATAGAAAGGTATCAATACAGGAAAGATGGATAACAGAACGACGATACCCATCAATACTATCAACAACATCATACTGGTTAATGGTGAGACAATAGCAGTGACAAAGGCATATTTAATGGCTGTCAGCAAGCTTACCTTATATTGTGACATAACAGGCAGTATATACATAGTGACCAGCAAAAAAGGAATCACCGTGCTGACAAACACAAACAAGACCAGATAATACAATCCACCATCCAAACTAGCGAGGATTGCCGTATACGTATAGAACAGCAAACCAACAGCCGTCAGCACACAGAAGATACTATTGGACGGAATGAAATTCTGAAAAAAGGTACGCACAAAATTCCTGAATAAACTGGTATCCTCCCTGCCTTGCATAAGTTGTTTACAGCATACGATTAATGCCAATGTTGCTGGAGCTATGCCCAAAAACACTACGCCAATTAAACTAAACAAGATCCAAAGCAGATTTAAATAAGCAAGCTGTACAATCCACATCACTAATTTACTCATAAAACCGATAAATCCGTGTTCAGGTAGTTGATAGATATCTCTCACGACGATTCATGCCCTTCTTCCAATTTGGTATAGAGCTGCTAGCAATTGGCTTGTGGGGAACGGCTGTCAATCTGCATAAATTCAATCTTGTTGCCGTCCGGATCGGCTGACCAGCATTGCAAATTGAAATCTTTTCCTTGTGTTGGTGCAACCTCCAATATTCCATGCTGCTCTAATAATTGCGCCACTTGATAGATATCAGCTACTTCCAAGCAATAATGGGCAAAACCAGCAGCACGTTGATTATGATAGCTTCTTTCTCCACCATAAAACAGTTCGATAAACTGACCATCTTGCACATGTAAATACTTTAACCAAGGGTTACCCTGCTCATCCGGCAATTCAAATACCTCTTTAAAGCCCAAGATATCGCAATAGTAATGCAGTGCCTTTTCCATATCTTTTGTTACAAAGGCCATATGGGCGATACCTTTCAGCAAATTAGCTTCCTTCGCCTGATTCGATGAGACACGGGATTTTGTATGGACTGAATCAGGATGATATTGAACAAATTCCACAGCATTCCCATCTGGATCATGTACCCAACAGCTGTAATTCATGTCTAATCCCTGTGATACCTTAGCTTCTGTTATTCCATGTTCTCTGAGGCGCGCAGCGGCAGCCTCCACATCATCCACTTCCAAGCAAAAGTGATGGTAACCAATTAAATCACTGGCATAATGGGTATTGGGATCCTTTTCGCCATTATAAAAAAGTTCTACAAATTGATTGTCACAAATTTTTAAATAGACAATCCACGGCTTGTCATCATCATCGTGAATCTCAAAGGCCTTTACTAAACCTGCCGCTTCACAATAAAACCGTAAAGACGCTTCCATATTGGATACCGTTAATGCTTGATGTGCAATTGCTTTGATCATTAGCCATTCTCTCCCTTGTCTATAGAGGTTGTTCAAAAAGTCCAATAAAAATGACACGGTGAATTTCCGCGTTGGCAGAGTAGAGGAGCTTCTACTAAGGACACCCACATCGTGTGGGTAACGCAGAAAGTCAACACTTCCTGTGCAAGTCCGTTACTCACGTATGAAAAGCATACGCTCCGTTACTCAAAACTGCGCCTTGAACTTCTTGGTCCTTTTTACCGGATTTTTGAACACGTATTTATAATTGTAATCCATAGCGGATCACATTAGAAAAAAGTTGAATAAAATCTGGGTTCTGTAATCCTTCCTCAAGATGTGCCGGAGTTAAACACATTACCTTTCCCTTGCCAAACTGATGATACCAGCCTGCCTCTGATTCTCCATCTACAGAACGAGACTGTAAAAATACATTAGTATTCTCCCTGTCACAGGTAACAAAATAATGTTCATCCAAAAAGGCAAACGACGGAATTCCTTGCACAATCGATGATTCACCTGCACTTTCATAGGTAACCACTTGATGTTTGACGGGATGGTGCAGAAAATGGCCACGCAGCATAGTCGTATAATTTGGAATACTTTCATAAGAAGCGATACCAGCATGCCAACCAATCCAAACACCGCCATCTTCCACATAGGTGTTAATCTTTTTGGCATCAGTATTGGTCATCCACCGCTCTACTTGATCTGCCTCTGGGTTTATCCGGTTTTCCACTCCCAAAATAACTGCATCCGGATGAGTAGGCAAATGGTCGATTAATTGGTCTGCTGTTATATATTCAATTTCTATATTTGCCGCTTTACCCAGCTGCTTCCTCGCTTGTTCCAATGACTGTACCGCTGTTTCCCGACTATGATAATAATCTCCCAATACTGCTGTTATTCTTCTTTTCATGCAATTCCCCCTTTAACAGCCTGATTAGATAACCATGGATCTCCCTTGATAATCAACAAATCGAAACCGATTGTTAACCTTGTTTTTCCCTTCCGCTATGTCGATAATGGCTCTGGCCGTATCATATGGATCAGTCGGAGCATTCTTCCCACCCATATCAGTACGCATCCAGCCTGGATGGATAGCTAAGACATCAATAGGCTCCTCCCTAAGATAAAGGTGTAGTTTTTCGGACAGCATATTTAAGGCAATCTTAGACAAACCATAGGCATAATCGCCAGTATAGGCATTGGTTATACTCCCTGCCTCAGATGAAATATTTATAATCGATCGCTGTGTCCCTTGACGAAGCAGGTCTAAGGCGTGCTGAATCACCCGGATTGGACCTAATGTATTAATATCATACGCAAGCATACATTGGGCAACATCTAATTCTTCAATCGTCTTATCCCGCTCATTCAATATTCCTGCATTATTAATCAGACAATCCAGGGAAGAGATACTCGCTTTTACCTCTTCCAAGGCTTTCCGGACAGATTGGTCATCTGTCACATCCAGTTGGATAATTTTCAGCTGAGATCCGTATGACTGCAGGATATCTGCCTCTGGATCACGCACACCTGCAAATACTTGATGCCCGCGCTCTAATGCTGTCTCTGTCAAACATTTTCCTAACCCTCTATTTGCCCCTGTAATCAAAAATTTCATTTGCAGCCTCCTCATGCATCATTCTCTAATAGTTCCAGCAAAACCTTTAATTGATCTTCCGTATCCACATAGGCATATCTGCCGCCTGTATACTCTCCTTTTTGAATCAGTTTAAATCCATTGCTGTCCAGTGTTTGGAGTGTTTCTTTCATCCCGTTTACTTCAAAGGCAATATGATGGACACCTTCCCCGTGCTCATCCAGAAACTCTCGCCATGTACTGGGATGTTCATCCGGCTCAATCAGTTCCAGCTGAACAGATCCCATATCAAAAAAGGCCAGCCTTGCTCTTGCTTGGGAAGGTTCCCCCCTATATGTTGTTTGTGCGACATCGATCGTATCTGTCCAATTTGCTTCCGGCTTTGCCACCCCGAAAAAGTCAGCATACGCCTGAGATGTTGTTTCGATATCTTTTACAATAATAGCGATTTGTGTAATCACTTTACTTCCAATTAGTTGATTAACCAATATAAGACCCTCCTGTATATGTTATTATTCCCATCGTTTGGATAAAAGAAAGAAGACCAATGTGATGGTTAAGGCGATAATTAATAAGATCCAGGCCATTGCCGAGGCATAGCCCATATTAAAATATTGAAATGCATTGCGATACAAATACAAAGAATAGAATAATGTAGCGTTTTCAGGACCGCCGTCTGTAATAATAAAGGCTTCAGCAAATGACTGAAATACGCCGATCATTCCTGTAATGGTATTAAATAAAATAGCCGGTCTCAACATTGGCAGAGTAATATGGATGATTTTCTGAAAAACATTTGCCCCATCAATGGAAGAAGCCTCATAGAGTGATTTTGGAATATCACCTAGAGCAGCCAGATAAATCAAAATCATATTTCCGGACATCCAAATTGTCATTAAGATAAAACCCGGCTTTGCCCATCTTGGACTTGCAAACCAGCCAGGTCCATCTATCCCAAACCAAGCCAGTATAGAGTTGACGACCCCCGAGTCTGGCTGCAGAATCCAAATCCACAAGATAGCTAACACGACAAACGGTACCAAAGTAGGGATGAAGAATACCACTCGGAAAAAGGACATCCCTTTTATCCCGTCTGTATTTAAAAGGATAGCTATTGCAATCGTGACGATAGTGGTTAAGGTTAACCCGACAAAAATCATATATAGCGTATTCCCTAATACCGTGTAAAATATGTTATCAACAAACAACAATTCATAATAATTTTGCCAGCCGACAAAGATTGGCTCTGAAATAAGATTGTACTGTGTAAATGAGTAATACAAGGAACTAAACAATGGATAGGCAGTAAAACATAAAAAACCTATAATCCAAGGAGAAATAAATAACAACCCATTTCTCAAGTTACGCCGTTCCGTATTCAATGCTAACACCTCCCAATCGCTTTACCCCTTGGAACCAGTAAACGTAATCCCTTCGATAAAGTAACGCTGTAAGAAGAAAAAGATAATAATTATCGGCAAGGTCATCGCTACACCAATGGCCATTAATAAGGCCCAGCGCGGATCATTTTCTGACATAATCTGCTGTACGCCTAGAGATAAGGTATACAGCCGGTTATCACTGAGAAAGATTAACGGTCCAAGAAAGTCCCGCCACGCTTCAATAAACTGAAAGATGATCACTGTTGCTAATATCGGCTTAGACAGCGGAAGTATCACCTTTAAAAAAATGATAAATTCATTGGCACCGTCTATTCTTGCTGATTCAGCCAGTTCTTTTGGAATACCGATAAAGAATTGGCGCAGCAAAAAGATAAAGAAAGGGTTTCCAAAAAAGTGCGGCACAATCAGTGGCAAGAAAGTTCCTGTCCAGCCAATGTCCTTAAATAGTAAAAACAATGGCACCATAATTACTTGGAAAGGGAGCATCAGTGTTGCCAAGACAATAACAAAGACTGCATCCCGGTATTTCCAGTCAATCCGCGAAAATCCATAGGCAATCATGGCATTCGATAAGACAGCTCCTATACACGTACATACCACAATCAACATCGTGTTTTTAAAATAAAGCCAGAAAGGAAAGGAAGTAAATGCCTCATAATAATTGGACCATTGAAAAACCTCCGGGATCCAAACTGGCGGATCGGCAAATAATTCAGAACTGCTTTTTACAGAACCTGACAGCAGCCATATAAAGGGAATTATAAAGGCTAATGCAAACAAAATAAGCAACAGATAAACCAGTAAACGCTGGATCAGCTTATTTATCTTGCTTGCATGCACCCTGGATATAGCTGGACTATCATTCATGGAGAGTGATTCCTTCATCATTCCGCCTCCTCCCTGATGAAAAGTGATCTGGGTTTTGAATGATCCAAAACCCAGTTGTCATGCCTGTTACTGTATATTCAAAGGTTAAGCCCGCCTTGTTATTTGAACATCCTCTATTACTGCTGTTTTTCTACTTCTGCCTGCATTTTCTCTTCTAATTCTTGTAATAGTTGTGCTACATCGTTGTCATTATAAATAACACTATCTCTTAATGCGGTTAATTCATCTGCCATCTGACCGGCAATTGCCGTCAGTGCAGGATGACCAGTATTTTCGGAAGCAGCTACTTCCAATACGGTGTCATATACTTGATCACCATCCCATTCAATCGCATCTGAAGTTTCCTTCCAGATCGAAATGGCTCTCCACGTATTAATGTTATCTGCTAGAATTTCTTGTTTACTGCCATATAAGGCAAAATCGATAGCTGCTTGTGGATTTTCAGCGCCTTTAGGCACCATCCAGACATTAGTACCTAATGTTGTTGCCTTTTGGCGTCCGTCTTCTGGTGCTGGAATCGGTGCAACACGATAATCAATATCTGGTGCATACTCCTTGATTGCATTAGCAAACCAGTTGCCATTTACCGTCATTGCTACTTTACCGGTAAAGAATGGATGATCAGGCGAAAAGGCTCCGCCAAATCCTGATGTGAATGATTTTATTTTCTCGGGATCATATTTTTCTGCATAGGTATCCAGCCAATTATACGCCTCCACCAATGCCTGATCGTTTAACTGCACTTGATTGGATTCCGTATCATAAAAATCCGCTCCAAATATCCAGCCCCATAAATACGATTCATCACCTGCATCCAGCCATGGAATAAAACCTAAGCGCTCAATATTATTGCCGTCCACTTTTGACAGGGCTTCCGCAGCCTCATCTAGTTCCTCTATCGTAGCCGGCGGATGATCTGGATCTAAGCCAGCCGCCTCAAACATTTCCACGTTGTAATATAACATGTTTACATTAGAATCTTGTGGTAAAATATAGGTGGATCCATCAGATTGTTTCATTAATGGGACAAAGCCTTCCAATACTTCGTCCTCAGAAAAACCAGCATCTGCTAAATATTCGTCGATTGGCTCTAGTGCCCCTTGAGCCGCTAATGCATATGCTAGTGCGTAATCATTACTGACAACTAAATCTGGTGGATTCCCTCCACTTATCGCTGACAGCAGCTTGCCATTACTTAAGCCTCCATCTGGCGGCGCGTATACCGCCTCAATCTCTGCCCCCGTTTCTTCTTGATACTTATCAATTCTCCATAAATCCCAAGTTTCCGAATCCCCGCCCCAAGGGTACCAATACGTAAAGGAATCCTCCGCATTAGAACCAACCTCACTTGTTGTACTATCTGTAGTATCATCGGATCCGCTTGAACAACCAGCTAACATTAGGAAAACAAGTAATAAACAGCTAATCCCTTTCCTACTTAAAGGTCTGTTCTTCACGACTTTCCACCCCTCTTTTTATAGTTCAAGACATCCAGACAAACAAAAAATATCCTATCAGCTCTTCTTTTGGCACCACCTCCTTAAGTTTAAATTCTTTTACAAGATTCTCGAATGATTAATTCCATATCAATATCGGCGATCGGATCGATTGGGCTGCCTTTAATCGCATTAATTACCTGTGATGTCAAATTTTCCATCGCATACTTAAAATCCACGCGTAAGGTTGTCAGAGGCGGCTTACAATATTGACTCAACAGATGATCATCGATCCCAATCACAGAAATATCCTCTGGCACTTTGTATGAAAATTTTTCTAATCCGTTAATAATACCAAAAGCAATGCTGTCGTTTGCCGCTAACCAAGCAGTTGGCAGCGATTCTCCCTTTTCAATCAGTTTAGTAATGGCCAGTTCACCGCAATTCTTGCTGAAATCACCCTCCAGCACCCAGCGATGGTTTACTTCTAATTGATGCTGGTTCATTGCTTCCATAAAGCCTACATACCTTTCCATCCCTGCATGTCTAGTCATATCGCCATTCACAATACCAATTTGCTTGTGCCCCAAGCTGACTAAGTAATCAATGGCAATTTTGGTTCCTTTAAAATTATCATAACTGCAGGTGATATGATTGAAATCCTGGCTTTTTGCTGCTTCTTGATCTAGTACACCGATAATAAATCCTTCGGAGGCAAGCTCTTCAATGACAGGTTCATCGTTTTTCATACCGATAAAGATCCCGCCGTCCACTCTTCCTTGGTAAAAAACCTCTTTAATTTTTTGCCTTGTTTCCAGATTATCGATATCTCTAATAATGCTGGTTAATACATAAAATCCATGATCAGAAGCACGTTCAATCACATGAGTTACTAAAAAATTAGAGATGCTGTCACTCGATACATTACCCGTTTCAGCCATAAACAGCACGATTGTTCCTGTTTTCTTGCCCACTAAGGCTTGGGCATATACCTTTGGATAATAATTATGCTGTTCAATCACTTTCAGTACCTTTTCCTTGGTTGCCTTGGGAACGTTTTGATAGTTATTAATCACACGGCTGACTGTGCTTCGTGACACACCAGCCAATTTTGCAATTTCTGCACTGTTCATTTTCTTCATCGTTAAATCATCCATTTCTCTGCTGTTATAAACACGTGTTTATGATAAGCGGCCAAAAAGAATATGACTGTGAACACGTGTTTATGATAAGATAAAACATATCGTAAACACGTGTTCACAAACAAATAATAAATCATTAAGCGCTTACATGAATTATATGTGCTACTCGGCAAGCTGTCAATCACTTTTTTGATGGATTTTTTATTATCCTTTCTAAACATGATTTGATCGTGACCAGAACATACTTCTAGATTTGAGCAAAAAACTGTTACACCAAGCCACCACCTGATGTAACAGTTTCACA
>NZ_JAFBFA010000056.1 GCF_016909015.1 Gracilibacillus alcaliphilus | reverse complement strand
GTCACACCTTTAGATGGTGGGTACGTATTTTTCCCATGACCGATGTCTAACCCGATTTTAGCCATATTAAAACCTCCTAATTATTTTATAAAAAAAGTAGCTTGCCCGACTGGACTAGCTACCTATAGTTAAAAAGAGCAGCCGCAGCTACTCTTTGTCTGAGAATTCTTCTTTGATTTCGTGTCCGATAGATTGGTTACTATTGTCAATATTTTTCAATCTATCCTTTAGCCCAGGTGGTGCCGGAACACCTACGTCAGCTAGATTTTCCATGATACTTATCCCCTCATTTACTATATAAAAAAGAACCGTAGCATACGCCACCGCTCCATTTAAATCCAGTATTTGATCAATAACGTTAGCCAACATAATAACCACCAAAACAAGCATAGCCGTACCTGTTCACCATCTCGATCTATGTTTCGAGAGCTAGTTTCTCTAAATTCAACAAGACCTCTTTAGGCGTTTCCCTCTCAATAATAAAGCCTAGTTCACGCTTGCAATCCAAGCCGATACGGTTGTACTCATAAATAACACTATTTTTAAGAATATCAAGTGCGCTTTTTTTATACTTTTGGATGTTTTCCTTAATTTTTTCACTAGAGCCTTCCGGATAACTGGCTGCTCGTATAGGTCGATAAACATCCGTATCACCTCTAGATGTAGCCCTTACCTCGCCATTTGCAGCAGGGTTAAGGTGTAGATGAATTGAATTCGTATGAGTTGATAACCTGAATATCGTTCCGTAATAAATATGAGCCCTGACATTTCTATATGTTGACTCGAAGTCCAAGCTCATCACTCTCAATTCGCCATTCATTCCCATGTACATATGAGTGCCTGACATTTCCGAATTGAAACGAATACCTCTAGTGTAAATATCTTTAACTTGAATATCAGAATAGGAACTAGATGAACCTTTGTTCATCACTCGCACTCTATTGTTTGAGCGAAGATATAAAATAGATCCATCATTAACCTCTAAGGTATTGCCAAAATATCCGTTTGCTCTGACATTTCGGTATACAGAATGGCAAGCAAATTACTTCGCTTATCACTTTGCAGTACCAACATTTATGCTGGAAAAGTTAAATATACAAACTGCTCAAGACATTGTAAATCACTTTGATGTGGATTATGATTTTGCATTAAGACGATTAGAAATGTATCGAAATAATCATCTATATTACAAGTCAGAGCAGATAGCTGAAAAAGGTAATGATGGATATTGTTAATACAATATAAACTACTTATAAGGAGTGCAACAATATGAAAAATGGAGAAGTTGGCCTCATTTTAGAGGAAATGTTAGCACTTGCGGAGAAAACAAAACAACGAAAAGTATTTTTAGAATTGAATAAAATACTGGAACTATTAATTGCTCATTATTTTAGAGGGAAAAATTACGAAAATGATGGCATGGAATGGTCACGAGAAGATTCTAAGATTATGGCTTACCAATTATTACAGACACTATTTAATGAGATGATTTTAGAAAGAGATAAGAAAAAATATTAAATTTTGTAATTTATTGCTTGAAAAAGAACGTACATTCTAAACTAAAGAGAAATTAGCTATTTTCGAATCAAAAGTATTAACCGGCCAATATGTGAAGCCTGAGAAGTTGAAAGTGAAAGAATTGTATAAGGAATGGCAGGAAAACACTAGCATAGGCGACAGAACACAAAAAGAATACGAGAATATTTGGGAAGCCCGTATCCTGCCTTTATACGGGCATATGAATGCAAAAGATTTAAAGCCGATTCACATCTCTAATTTTGTTAAATCATTGCAAAAAGATGGCGCTCGTTTGGATGGCAAAAAAGGAAAATTATCCACTTCGACAATAAATAACTGCTATAAAGCCTTTAACAGCGTATTAAAGTTTGGTGTAGATATGACTTGGCTGGCCTCTAACCCGGCTGATAACATTAATCCCCCTACTGTTCAACATGCAGAAACCGACATTTATACGCCAAAAGAAATATCAATTTTGATTAAAGGATTAGAAAAGCTTGTTACGTTAGAAAAGAGAACATTAGTAGCAATCGCTCTCTCCACTTCTGCTCGACAAGGGGAAATTGTTGCATTGGAAGAAAAACATTGCGATTTTGAACGTGACGGCATTCACGTCAAACAAGCATTAATAATAAAAAAAGATGTTGGGGTGGTCTTGAAAGAAACCAAAAATAAAAGCGATTCATTTCATTACCAAAAGTTGTAATGGATATGATTAAAAAAATAATTCACATAAAAAAACAAGAATTATTTAAAGCTGGTGACAAAAGAGAATGGAAAGACCATACCTTTTTATTTTCAAATGAATTTGGTAAGCCGCTTCGCCCTGACTCAATTAGTCAATGGTGGATTAGATTTAAGGAAAGTGATAAATTTAAAACATTAGGATTAGAGAGTATTCGATTTCACGATTTAAGGCACTCCTCGTTGACGTTCTTAAGCAGTCGAGGGTTAAGACTCAAGAAAGTACAAGATCGTGCAGGACACGCTAAAATGGGCACGACATTCGATATTTATGGGCATTCCCTTCCTGAAGAAGATTTCGAGGCTGCAGGATATGTTGAAGAGATGTTTCAACCGAACTGACATTCTAAAAATAGCCTATTTTTTAAATCCAACCCCAATTCAACCCCAAACGATTATTTTTAATACCATTTGGAAAAGTAAACCAGAAAAGCAAAAACGCTCAATTCCTTTATTATCAAGGTGTTGAGCGTTTTATAATTAGCGTCCCAGGAGAGATTCGAACTCCCGACCCACAGCTTAGAAGGCTGTTGCTCTATCCAGCTGAGCTACTGGGACATGGAGCGGGTGAAGGGAATTGAACCCTCGACATCAGCTTGGAAGGCTGAGGTTTTACCACTAAACTACACCCGCTTAATTATGTAATTATTTTATGTACTTGTTAACGGACAAGTACCATTATATAAAGTACCAATGGGAATGTCAATAAAATAATATCAATTATTTTAAATTATAAAATTATTGACTCCCAACATGACTTCACAATCTATTTTCTCAATAAAATGGTATAATGATAATCAAAGGCGTATTCCTACATCATCCTTCTTTAAATGTGTTTATAAAAAAGGGGTCGGGGTATATCTAGTCTATTAATAGTAATTTATTTTGTACATAAACAATATCATACAAATAAGAGGTGTAGTGAATGAAAGATTCAAACGACAAATTAATAAATTTTCTAGGAGGGAAAAACTTATTTTTTGTGCTTGGTGCATTAATTTTGATTGGTATTACGGTTATTGTATATAACCAAATTTCCTTTATTTTTGTACCAATTCAAATTATTTTTGCAACTTTGTTTCCTCCCGTTATTCTAGCATTTGTTGCCTATTATCTGTTAAATCCTGTGGTTAATTTGTTGGAAAAGTGGCGTATCAAAAGAGTTTGGGGGATTATCTTAATTATTCTTGCCTTTTCTGGAGTTGTTGCAGGCATATTGATTGTTACCATTCCAATTATTGAGCAGCAGATTATAGAATTGGTGTCTAACTTCCCAGGATATGTGAGTACCATCAACGATAGCATCCATCAGTTAATGAATAATTCCATATTTGAGAATTATTACAACGAAGCACGCGACTGGATTGATGAAAATTTAGGGGACCTTCCCGCTACGATTATGTCACAACTTGGTAATACTGTGGAGGGCATAGCAAGCTTTGCCACTACCCTGACTAATATTATCGTTTCGTTGGTGACCTTTCCCTTTGTTCTGTTCTTCTTACTGAAAGATGGACAAAGATTTAAGAACTATTTTCTGACACTGTTTCCTAAACGATACAGAAATGATGTGACTGATATACTTCATCGAATGGATACACAGGTTGGTTCGTATATTCAAGGGCAAATCTTTGTGGCATTTTGTATTGGTGTCTTGTTATACATCGGTTATCTTATTATCGGATTGGAATATGCAATTATCTTGGCTGCTGTTGCCGCAGTGACCAGTGTGGTTCCTTACCTTGGCCCTATTATTGCTATCACACCAGCAATCATCATTTCCATTGTTACATCTCCTTGGATGCTGCTTAAGCTTGGGGTTGTTTGGGCCGTTGTCCAGCTGCTGGAAGGTCACCTTATCTCTCCAAATGTAATGGGTAAAACGATGAAAGTGCATCCGCTCACCATTATGTTTGTCTTATTAGTTGCAGGTAAACTATTCGGTATCTTCGGCGTTATCCTAGGTATACCTGGTTATGCTGTTGGTAAGGTAATTGTCACCTTTGCTTATCGCAAATTTAAAGGTCGTTATAATAAATTTTACGGTGAAGGATATGAAGATATCCAAAAATAAATAACCATGAAGAAAAGCAACACACTAGTCTGTGCTGCTTTTCTTCCTCATCCAAAAATAACCAGAAATTGTGACGATTGTCATTATGATAAAAACAAACAGTAGCAGAAGTGTCCATATATTACGATAGTTCTGATAACCGCCAAGGGCAAAGCCTAAAAAAAAGATACATATAAAGATACTCCGTTTTGTGAACATAGACTATCATGGCAAGAAAAAACTTCTTACCTCCTCCTTTCTGCCTTCCTACTTTGCTAAGGACGTATCTATACGCAACAACCTGACCAAAGCAAGTTTACACACGTTTATTTAATCTAATAATGCTAGGGCAAAGGTAATAACAAAGAACAGGTTTACACAATAATAGCAAAGTGTACATGTTTGTTTATGTATGTCTAAGTTGAGCTATCTTAAAAAACCCCGTATATCTAGATACGGGATTAGGTTGCTAAAAGACATAAGAATTATACATTTGCATATGGACACTATTTTTACGATTTTAGCGAGGTTTGATAGGCTAAACCAGGAATTTCTTGACCACTCATCGTATAAAAGCGGACATCGACCTCTTGCAAATCCTCTGTTGCGCTAAGCAAGGCATAAGAACCGGGATGGGCACTGCGTGGCTGTCTTATGCTTCCCGGATTGATAAATAACTGATCATCCATCTTTTCTGCCCCAGCTACATGGGAATGGCCAAAACAAATAACATTGGCACCAACTTCTTCTCCACGATAGGCTACAGACATTAAGGATAACTTAATATTATATAGGTGACCATGAGTAACGAAAAAATGTAACGGTCCTACACTAAAATCGATATCTTCTAGTAATTTGGCATCAAAATCCATATTCCCTTGTACAGCTTGAAAACCAGATAGTTCTTCGCTATCATGCGTTAACTCAGAATCACCACAATGAATCATCGCATCTACTTCATGTTGATGACGGTCCTTGATTTTGATTACTTCTTCTGTCCAGCCATGACTATCACTCAAAATTAAAACTTTTGGCATACACATCACTCCTTTACAACTGGTTTACCCAGTTTTTCAGCTGATCTAACGCTTTTCTGCGATGACTAATCTCATTCTTTTGTTCAGGAGTCATCTCTGCCATAGTCAAGGAGCTGTCAACAGGATAGAATATCGGATCATAGCCAAATCCATTGGTACCTGTCGGCTGGTCTGCAATAGTTCCCTCACATTCTCCACGTTTAAAGATCGTTGCTTGTCCCGGCTGGGCTACCGCTAAGACACAAACAAAGCGAGCCGTACGCTCAGATGGAGGAACGGTCTTCATCTTATCTAACACCTTTTCTATATTTGCCTGGTCATCTTTATCTGTCCCCGCATAACGGGCGGAGTAGACCCCTGGCTCTCCATTCAGTGCATCGATTTCAATTCCTGAGTCATCTGCAATTACTGGTATCTGCAACCTCTCACAGATTACTTCTGCCTTCAAAGCAGCATTCTCTTCAAAGGTAGCACCTGTTTCTTCAACATCTTCAATAGGTTCTGATAAATCTAATAAGGAAGAAACCTTGATACCATGCGGTTCAAATAATCGTTTAAAATCCTGCATTTTCCCTTGATTTTTAGTTGCTATAATTAATTGCTTCATTCGATTACTCCTTTCCTTATAGAGGTTATTCAAAAAATCCAATAAAAATGACGTACCGGAATTTCTGCGACGGCAGTTGAGGAGCTTCTATTAAGCTCACCCACATCGTGTGGGTAACACAGAAGTCAACACTTCCTGTGCAAGTCCGCTACTCACATATTAAAGGCATACGCTTCACTTCACAAAACTGTGCCGCCTTGGACTGTCGACGCACACAATGTGCCAGTATCGGTGTTGCAACACGCTGTTGCGAACTTAACCGATGAGGCTCCTTTTTACCAGACTTTTTACACGCACTTATATTTGTGGCATTTTATCTTGATAAGGCTGCACAGCATCTTGCTGAATCAAAAAAATTTCTCTCATGCCTTTTTCTGCAAGGGCAAGCATCTTGGCAAGCTGAGCACTGGTAAAAGTTGCTTCTTCGCCAGTTCCTTGCAGCTCGACAAACTCTCCCTTCCCTGTCATTACTACATTCATATCGACATGTGCCTGTGCATCCTCTATGTATTCCAAGTCTAAAATCTCAGTTCCATCAGGGAGAACACCTACAGAAATAGCTGCTAGATAATCCGTAATAGGCAAACTGCTGATCTTCTTTGCATCGAGTAAACGGCCTAAGGCATGTACCACAGCAACAAATGCCCCTGTTATGGAAGCTGTTCTGGTACCGCCATCTGCTTGGATTACATCACAATCTACCCAAATGGTTCGTTCACCAATTTTATCAAGATCAACCACTGCACGTAATGCACGGCCAATTAATCGCTGAATCTCCATCGTTCTGCCAGAAACTTTGCCTTTGGATGATTCACGAATATTCCTTGTTTCTGTTGCCCTTGGCAGCATGGCATACTCTGCTGTAATCCATCCCTTGCCTGTCCCACGCATAAATGGAGGCACACGATCTTCTACACTTGCATTGCAAATGACTTTTGTATCCCCTACCGTAATTAGGACGGAACCTTCTGCATGTTTCGTATAATTAGTTTCCATTTGAATATTTCTTAATTGATCAACTTCTCTTCCTGTTTCGCGCATGGCTTTTCCTCCTTACATACTTGTATTATCTTAACATATTTTCGGATAATGGTGGGCTTTTCATACTTAATTAATCAAAGAAAAAAGAAAGTATTCCAGGAAAAAGTACAGATGGTTGTTAGATCCATCTTTCTAAGGGGAACCGACTGGCTTGCATACGGATAGAGATAGTGTTTATTGAACGAAAAGCGCAAAGCGTCCTTTTAAAAACGTAGAGATTGGAGCGTCACAACGGAGATAAAGGAAAACGGCGACGGAAGGAGTCGATGTTGACTTATCGTAGGGCGGCGTGACGTGCAATCTCTAAAGTTTGGCGTTTGGAGCTGAACATGGCTATTCTTGAATAAGAATGAACGCATGAAAAATTTTATACTTTCTGATCTTATCAGAAAAAAATCAGGAGCCAGTCCATTTTTGGATCTGCCTCCGATTCTTTTTGCAAATGATTATACATTCTTGTGACAAGGTTCAAGCTAAGCCCACTCTATCAATAACTTTCGGCTGCTCAAGGAAAACCGATAAGGAGAGTTTGTTTTCGGAATTCATCCCTTTATATCTCGTTAAATGCTTTCTACAGGCGTTACCATCTCTCTTGTCACTGGATCTGTATATGGTTGTCCCTCTTCATTAATCACTTCTTCATGATTCTCTACCGATACATCCACTGCTTGAATATCTTCCAGTTCAGTCAATGTCAGAACGATGGATTGTAACACTTCATCAGCAATCGTGCCGTCTGCACTGTTTGATAATATATCTTCATTAAATGTCAGGGACAGTACCCCGTCAGCTAATGTCGGTTCATCTGTAAGCTGTGAACCATGATTAATATAATGCTGTAGTGGCAAATCAAAGGCTGGACCTTCCATCAAGGCTTGTACTATAGATTGTTCTGGTTGTTCTTTATCATAACGGATATGTTGTGTTACTGGTACAAAGTAAACCATTTCATCTCCTTGCATTGGAAAGTAAAGCGTAGCAGCTTCACTTTCCATGAAGTCGACCCCATTTGCCTGATGAACATTAATGCCATTCTCCCTTGAATACCCTTGGCTGATTGGTGTACCATTTACCGGCATATTCTGTTGTTCTTCTCCATTAATCCATAGTTTGACTCGTTCTACATTACTGAACTCTGTCAACGTGTGTGTAATAGATTCAATGATCTTCGATTCATCCTCTGCCTGATAGTCAGCAAATTCTTCTGAAACATTTACTACCATAGTTCCATTCTCATCCAAGTTTAGATCAATTATTTCTGTGCCAGCTGGTAGAACTGCCTGAAATCCGCTAGGCAGCATAGATGTGACTGGACCGTCCTGCACCAAATATTCCAACACTTGCTTTGCTACTTCCTTGGAAGCTGGTGCTGGTAATTCAAGTTCTTGAGGCACTACCAGCCCATTTTGATCTATTAAATAGAGGACATGAGTTAATGTACCATCCGTCTCTGCCTCTCCCGTTTCCTCTGTTTGATCTGCCTCTTCCTCGCTTGCTTCTTGTCCACCCTCTTCATCTGGTTGTGTACTGCCTTCCTCGGTTTCTTCGATATCATCGATATTATCGGTAAGTTCCGCTTCTTCAGGAGGTGCATCCATCTGCTCCAGTGTCTGCTCACCTTTAAACATATTACATCCGGTAAGCACTAATATACTAAGTAATACAAGCCCCCCATACTTCATCCAATCGACCCTCATTATCCATACCTCCTCGGTGGTTTGTACTACTATGTATACGAGCTCTTTAACAAAATAGACCAAGTAAAAGAGCTATTTTATGAAATAGAACAAAATCCGTGATTATACGGCGGATTGCAGCAACTGCAGAGTAATGTCTTAATATGTCTCCGCAAAAAAGCAGAGGCTCCGATCGCCTCTGCTCTACTATTCACGGTATATAATGATATAGATTAACGCTGGGATAGGCTCTTTACCGTATCCAATTCCACTTGATCAATGGCCTCTATATCCTTGTTAAGCCAATTGGAAGCAATAGCTTTAAATACCTGAACATCGCCAGTAGTATAGAAATAATGCTGGGATTCTTCCCTGCCTTGATAGAGTTTCTTATGATAGCCAAGGATTGTACTTACCTCTCTCGCTGTTTCTTCTCCAGATGAGATCACCATTACCAATGGTCCCATTACTTCCTGAATCAAATCTCTGATCATTGGATAATGGGTACAACCCAAGATCAAGGTATCCATATTCTTATAACGCTTTAAAGGCTGTAATGTTTCGTTGACTATTTGGTAAGCTTCTGTTCCTTGCACAATGCCTTGTTCTACAATCGGAGCAAGTCGTGGGCAAGCCAAATCATGCACTTTAATATCGGCATTGATATGCTGCAATGTATCCACATATGCCTTACTGTTTATTGTTCCTTCTGTACCAATCACGCCAACCTCACCAGTGCGGCTATTCGTGATGGCAGCCCGCGCTCCCGGCTGGATAACACCCACTACCGGAATCGGCAGTTCCTCCCGTAATTGTTCTAAGGTGAATGCCGTTGCTGTATTACAAGCTACGACCAACATTTTTATATCTCTTTCCATTAAAAAATGTACCATTTCCCATGTATATTGGATAACTTCTTCTTTGGGACGTGGTCCATAGGGGCAGCGTTTGGTATCCCCTACATAGATAATTGATTCCTTTGGTAATTGACGAACTAACTCACTGGCCACAGTCAATCCGCCTACACCAGAGTCAATCACGCCAATTGGTTGTTTCATGCTCATCTTATCGCCTCTTTATAGTTTTACATTTTTCGTTTGCTATCTCATTTCGTTATGAAGTAGATGAAGTAGCCGGGATAACTGTTCCATATCCTCTTCTTTAACATTCGAAAGAACTTCACCTAAATACTTCTGTCTTTTTTCAATTACTTCATTTATAATTTCTCTTCCTTTATCTAACAAATGGATACGAACTACTCGGCGATCTTTTGTATCTTTCACACGCTCGACAATATCATTTTTCTCCATTCGATCTACTAAATCTGTGGTCGTACTAAAGGCCAAATTGATCTTTTTTGATAACTCGCCTAAGGTTAAGTCGCCATGCTCTAGAAGATACTGTAAAGCTACAAATTGCGGTGTTGTTACAGGATAATTATGTAAAATTTCCCGTCCCTTTTGTTTAATAATACCGGCAATATATCGTAACTCCTTTTCAATATCAGCAATCCGTTCTGTTTCTTTTGTCAACTTCCAGCGCTCCCTCATACAAAGACTATTTATACTATAACATTTTTTGTTACAGAAGGCTAAAAAGTTTATTTATCCACCCCCCTCTGAATGGCGGAAGCGATTGCAAACGATCCACAAGAATAAATATTGAAAAATGGTTTACACTTTAAATGCGTGTTCAAAATTGTAATATATGGAGCTGACGATATGCCTTTTACGAAAACAAACCCTTCTTTATATTATGAAAAAACAGGGCATGGTGTCCCTATCTTATTTATTCCTCCACCAGCAATGGGTCATTTAACTTTTCGTTATCAGCAAGAGTTAGCGGAGTTCTTTACGGTAATTACGTTTGATCATCGCGGGGACGGAGAGAGTGAATCGGGTGGGGACAACTTGACACTTACTGATTGTTTGGAAGATATAAACCGTATCTTCGCAGCAACTCAGATCAAGCAAGCGGTTATTGCAGGATATTCGAATGGTAGTCTTTTTGCCCAACAATTTGCCCTTCAATATCCGGAGCAAGTACTTGGCCTTATTTTAATCGATGGGTTCTACCATCCCAGCAATTGGCTGCTGAAAGTCGAGTATTTAGTTGGTATTGCAATCGCCAAATACCATGGTATCCCCATCTTAGCAAAAGGGCTGGCGTTGAGCCATTTCCCTAACCGCCAAGAGGCAAAGGCATTAGAGCTGGCCGTAAAGAAAACAGATACAGACTTATTAAAACAACAATACCAGCTGGGGTATAAATCTGATTTAACGAAACAATTATCACGGGTAAAGGTACCACTTTTGCTGATTTACGGTGATCAAGACTTCTATATCCATCAGGGTCAATATGGGTTCCGTCGTTATGTGAAGGATGTGGATGTTGCCTATGTACATCACTCTGCACATCAAGTACCTACAAGACATTATATGGAATGCAATGCCATCATTTATGATTGGATGAAACGGAAGGTAAGGAAGAGATTCTAACTGGCAACTGCCTTATCCTTCCGTTGTGTTTCATGAAGTGAATATCAAACAGTCTGTTGAGTTTCGCGAAGGAAAGCTAATGTTTCCACTTTACTGCATATACTCCAAAACATGTTTCGCTTTTGAAATAACATAACTGCTGCCACCCCGTTCTTTGACATCCTCTACCATCATAACCAATAGCAGCTTAGGTTTGTCTGGATGAAAACCGACAAACCAGCCATTCTCATTTCCATTATCATCTTCTTTACTTCCTTTTATTTCTGCAGTTCCCGATTTCCCGCCTATATTTATACCTGGGATATAGGTACGGTGTGCTGTTCCATTGGGATCTTCAACGACTTGAATCAAATTATCCCGAATTAGATTCGCTGTGCCTTTATCAATAAGTGCTTCCTTCCAAATCTCAGGCTCTTCCCCTGCTATTAGAGAAGGGTATAACAAATCTCCTTCATTGAGGTAAGGGGTATACGATAGTGCAAGGTGCAACGGACTCATCATCACTTCACCCTGTCCGTATGCTGTATCAGCCAGTTGTACCTCACTGCCTATCTCTCCATTATTGGTCAGACTGGAAGGGGGGATAGAGAATGGGAAAGGAATTTCTTCCCCAAATCCAAATGCTGCTGCCTCTTTTAGAAAAACGTCCTTGCCCATCTCCAATGCTTCTTGTGCAAAATAGATATTATCAGAATATACAAAGGCAGCCCGCAGATTGATGTCCGTCTTGTCGTGTACACGTGTTACATAATAATCTCCCCACGAATCGTCCTTTGCCCAATAAAGACCATCAATCTGTCTGATTTTATCTGAATTCGTCACTCCTGTCTCCAATCCGATAGACGCTGTAATTGTCTTAAATACGGAACC
This sequence comes from Gracilibacillus alcaliphilus, assembly GCF_016909015.1. GTDB lineage: Bacteria > Bacillota > Bacilli > Bacillales > Amphibacillaceae > Gracilibacillus > Gracilibacillus alcaliphilus. The sequence continues at coordinate 4,991 of NZ_JAFBFA010000056.1, read as the reverse complement.
AGGCGCATAACGGCTTGTAAAACGATTTAAAAATGGTTCATTAGTGTCCTCGTTCCATTCTTTCCACTGTTCATCGGATAATCCTCTTACAAAGGCATTCGGATCATAGGCAGGTGAACTGACCAAGGATAATACCTTCCCCGTATCCGGATCTAAAGCAATAGATGTTCCGGCGTCCCCTTCCAATTGTTTATATATTTGCTGCTGTAAATCGATATCAATGGTTAATTGAATATCTTCCCCGTCTACTGGTTCTGTTTTTGCTATGGTTTCCTTAAAATCCCCATCTCTATCAGTTATATAAATATGGCTGCCATTATGACCTCTTAATTTCTTTTCAAAAAGCTTTTCCAAACCGGCATTTCCTACCATATCTCCGGTTTGGTACCCTTCTAACTCCTCCAATTGTTCAGCGGTCACTTCACGTACATAACCAGTTAAATGAGCAGCAGCAGCACCTAATGGATAAGTCCGGACCGTGATCGACTGTGAACTTACTCCTGGGATGTCTAAATATGAATCTATCTCATCATTCTCAATAGGAAGTGTCTGGATCGGCACAAATACTTCAGGCGTTACCCAGGAAGCCGCTAAAGCACTGTTTATTTCCTCCACAGAAATCCCCAGTCCTTCTGCCAACTTTTCTTTTGATGTTTCTGTGTCTTCTTCCATCTCGCCAGGTATGAGACCTATTACTGTTGCCTCATCATTGATTGCCAGCCCTTGATCATTTTTATCTTTTAATTCTCCTCTTTCCGCTTTTAATGTTTGAACCCCTACTTTTTCACCTTCACTTAGTTGCGGAAAAATCTGTGAAGAATTCCATTTGATCAGCCATACATTTGCATCACCTTGTTCTAAGGTCACTTGATGACTATATTCAACAGGACCAGCAATGGTATCCATCTCCACTTTATAGGGAAAAGTAACCACGTCTTCTTTCAACTTTTCCTGCTCAAGCTGACCTGCTGTTGAAATTATCTTTACATTTGCAGCTTCTATTCCATTATAGATATTTTGATAGCGTTCGATAAACGCTTCCTCTGTTATGTTACCTTTCACTTCCTCAGAAAGCTGTTCATACATGGCCTGAAAGTTCCCATCTTTCCAATTGGAAAGATAGGCGTCAAATACTTCAGTTGGATCTTCTTCCTTCGTGCATCCGGCTGTTAAAATAAGCAGGAACACTATAACAATAATCGTTCTCACGGATTTCATTTCTCCACCTTCTTCTTATTCAGCCATGTCTAGCTGTTCTATCACAACTTTGGTGGTTTTTTCGATCAGTTGATCATTATAATCTGCGTCCTGTTCGGCTTGACTAGAAAGAATAGCGATAACAATCGGTTCTCTGTTATCATCAGGCCATACAACAGCAATATCATTTCTGGTACCATAGCCCCCTGAACCAGTTTTGTCCCCGGCTTGCCAACCGTCAGGAAGGCCAGCTCTAATCAATGCGTCCCCTGTTGTATTTCCTTTCAGCCAATCTATCAAAAGTGTTCGTTTATCGTCTGGAAGTAAGTCGCTTAAGACATATGTTTGAAGATTTTTAGCAAGTGCTTCCGGTGTACTTGTATCACGAGTGTCTCCTGGCGTTGCTTCGTTTAAATCTGGCTCAATACGATCTACTTCGGTTGTCTCATCACCTATTTCTCTTAGTATTTTTTCAAAACCAGCAGGTCCTCCCAATTCTTCAAATAAAAGATTTCCCGCTGTATTATCACTATATTGAATAGCAGCTTCACTAATTTCTTTAAGTGTCATTCCACTTTCTACATATTTTTCCGTGATAGGAGAATACGGTACTAAGTCCGCTTCACTATACGTAATTACTTTCTCTAATTCTTCCAATGGTCTCGTCTGTAAAATCGCTCCTGCTGCCAACGCCTTAAAGGTAGAAGCATACGCAAACCTTTCATCTGCACGATATTCTACTATTTGATCTGATCCGGTATCTATTGCATATACCCCTAGCCTGGTATCGAATTCCTGCTCCAATTCTTCAAAGGCTTCACCATCATCCTTACTGGTTGTCTCAGATGATTTTGAATCTGTATTATTACTTTCTGCAGTATGGGAACATCCAGCCAACCCTATTATTGCAACCAATAACAATAGAGATAGCCCTTTTTTAATAACATCCATTCTAAAAATCATCATTTTACGTTTCCTCCTCAAAAGTTTTAGACTACACTCGTAATACAATACTACACATGTAGTCCATATATGTCAATTACCTTTTTTTACCCTTGTTGATTTTTAGGCTGCCTGTTGATAACTCAGCTTTAGCATGCTAGAATCAATTGTATTACAAATGTAATTCATATAAAGTCTTGTAAAAAAACTGCCATCAACAGGGGTTGTTACTCTTTCCCCTGCTGATGGGGTGCATGACTTATCGGAGTGTTAGCGTCCATTATCCCCTATTTAGAGACATCTTTAAATTCAAAAAAACTTGAAATGGGAGTCTTACGGACAATTGCACTGGAATAAAATTAACTGAAACTAAAGAATGGAGACGAACATTATGTTTGTTACAAATCTTGTAATAGGTTTTATTGTTTCTTCTATTACAGCGGGATTTATTATGATTGTAAAAAGAATATTCCAACGACAGCTATCTGCCAAATGGCAGTACAACTTGTGGTTCTTACTTCTGATCGCTTTAACCATTCCGCTTATCCCAAGCCACTTTATGCCAATCATTAATATATTTAGTCCATTTGCCAGCGGCTCATCTGCAGATATGAGTTTTGAAACAGGAAAGAACGGTTCAGGTGAAATAACAAACACGAATTGGATGCAGGACTTTTCTGTAACGGTTCATCAAACTAACACAGAGCTATTAAATATAGTTATCGCAAGCGTGTGGATTGCTGGCGTTATACTTTTTACCGCTTTTTCTATTCATGCATGGTTCCAATTAAGAGAAATTAAACAATCTATCTCTAAAGTAGAAACGGAAGAGATCATTACTCTTTTTGAAAAATGTAAGCAACAGCTGAAAATCTCAAAAAATATCACACTGGGAGTTTCGCAGCGGGTTCGCTCTCCGTTAACATTCGGATTGATTAAAACCTATGTTGTACTGCCGCAGAACTTTGAAGAATGGTTATCTAAGGATGATATAAAACATATCTTCTTACATGAACTAAATCACTATAAATACAAAGATATACCAACCAGTTATGTCATGGCCTTCTACCAAATTATTTATTGGTTTAATCCCTTGGTTTGGATTGCGTTCAAAGCAATGCGGCTGGATCGTGAAATTGCATGCGATATAGCCGTCTTGAAATCTTTAGATGCTCACAGTTATAGAAAATACGGACACACGATTATCCATTTTATTGAGCAAAAAGCAACCTATCGTTACAATCGGCTGGCTAATCAATTAAATGGATCAAAGAAGCAAATCAAAAGACGAGTGCAGGAAATTGCCTCTTTTCAAACAGAGTCCAAACTGTTGAAGATGAAAAGCATCGGGATCTTTCTGCTGGTTGGACTATTTGTAGCCAGTCAAATCCCATTCGTATCTGCCCTGGCAAGCGGCAATGATCGGTATAATTATTTCCATCATGAACAAACCGTTTACGAAGATCTAAGTACGTATTTTGATAATTATCAAAGCAGTTTTGTACTATATGATGTGCAAGCAGATACCTACCATATTCATAACAAGGATCATAGTACAACGAGAATTTCACCTGATTCTACCTATAAGATATATATCGGCCTGTTTGGATTAGAAGAAGGTGTGATAACAAGTGAACAAAATACAATCGAATGGGATGGTACCAAACAGCCTTTTGATAAATGGAATGAGAACCAAAACCTAGCAACAGCTTTTGCTCATTCTGTCAATTGGTATTTCCAAGAAATAGATAAAGAAACTGGGCAAAAGGCGATTCAATCCTATATCCAGCAAATCCATTATGGAAATCAAGACATGTCCGGGGGTTTAGACCAATATTGGCTGGAATCTAGTTTGAAGATTTCTCCAGTGGAACAAGTAGAATTGTTACAGTCTTTCTATAACAACACCTTTAATTTCCAGGGAAATAATATCCAAACGATCAAAAACGCACTTCAGATTGAGGAAAAGGATGGTGCTGTTCTCTATGGTAAAACCGGAACAGGAAATGTTAATGGCAAAGGTATAAACGGCTGGTTCATTGGTTTTGTCGAGACAGAAACAAATACGTATTTCTTCGCAACCAATATCCAAGATAAAGAGAATGCCTCGGGAAGTACGGCAGCCGAAATAACCCTATCTATTTTGCGGGATAAACAAATATATAATTAAAGAAAGGAGAAAAAGATATATGTCTCAAAAAGTACCAAGTATCTCGGAAGCAGAATGGGAAGTGATGAATGTACTGTGGCAGAATTCGCCACAAGCCGCAAGCGAAGTCATTGCCTCCTTACAGGAGAAAACAGATTGGAAAGCGAAAACAGTACGGACCTTGTTAGATCGATTAGTTCATAAAAAGGTCGTTGGAGTTAATAAAGATCAGCGTGTATATACCTTTTATCCACTTTATTCTCAAGAGGACTGTCAGCGTGCGGAAACCGAATCCTTCGTAAAGCGCATATATGGCGGGACAGTAAAATCCATGCTGGTTCAATTTATAGAAGAGGACTCATTATCTGACAAGGATATCGAGGAATTAAGATCGATTTTAGACGAAAAACCAAATAAAAGGGAAAAATAACGATGCTTATGGATGATTCCATCACCCACTTTTTGATAACTCCCTCATGTTGCAGCCAATTTTTATGCTTTCTTATACTATGAAAAAGAAAAACGGCTTTACTGACTCACATTGTGACTTCATGCTGCAACATATGAGTTGTGGCATAGAAGTTAGAAAAAGCGAGAGTAGATGGATGATGTGATATGCTCCCTTTATAGTAGACAGAGAAATAATAAAAATTCTCACCTATTATGAAGGGAGTATTTTGTATGTCTAAAAGAATGACCAAAC
>NZ_JAFBFA010000055.1 GCF_016909015.1 Gracilibacillus alcaliphilus | reverse complement strand
CAAGGATGGCGGATAAACGGCATAGGTATCCTCATGGCAAGAAAGAAAAATTGACGGACAAATAGGATTGTCTACTTGACAGATGCACGCACACCAAAATGACGGACAGAAAAAGCGAGAAGGCTGTTGAAAAGTCCGTCATAAAATGAATGATCAGTAGAAAGGGAGTTCCTTTTCTCTGTTCATGTTTCGGTCTCAAGAATATCTATCCCAGCCTATTCGTAATAATAGCTATTATTCGATTACCATCCCTTTTCTCTGGTACAATAAACAATAAGTAAAAGGAGGTATGGATGTGCGTTTACAAGATAAAAAAGTGATTGCATTAATTGACGAAGAATTTGAAGATTTAGAACTGTGGTATCCTGTCATGCGCCTGCGTGAGGAAGGGGCTGCAGTGGATTTAGTTGGGCAAGAGGCAAAGAAAAAGTATACAGGAAAATATGGTGTACCGGCACAATCTGATTTGGCTTTTCAAGAGGTAAATGCAGAAGAATATGATGGTATCCTTGTACCTGGGGGTTGGGCTCCAGACAAGTTAAGACGTTACCCAGAAGTGATCAAAATGGTGCAGCATATGCACCAAGCAAAGAAGCCGATTGGACAAATTTGTCATGCAGGCTGGGTACTTGTCTCTGCCGGCATCCTGAGTGGGGTTAAGGTTACTAGCACACCAGGTATCAAAGACGATATGACAAATGCTGGTGCCTTGTGGAAAGATGAAGCAGTGGTAATCGATGGCCATATTATTTCCAGTCGACGTCCGCCGGATTTACCGCCTTATGCAAAGGCATATGCCGATGTATTGGCTAATCATTAATCCAATGAACAAAGGTCTTACAGGATTACTGTAAGGTCTTTTTTTCGAAATAATTCGCTGTGGTTTGCCTTTAAGGCTTGATCGAGTATAATAAAACAGAAAAATAATGGGAATGGGGCGGGATAGATGGATATAGTGTGGTGGCTTTTAATTATTGTCTGTTTTGTATTGGCATTTTTGGGTATTATATTTCCAATGATTCCATCTGTGTTGGCATTGTGGGTTGGGTTCTTTATTTATCAATTCGTCATGGCTGCAGAGAATATTGGAACGATATTTTGGATTGCGATGGCGGTTCTGACAATTATATTGATTGTGTCTGATATCATAGCGAATAGTTATTTTGTCAAAAAATTTGGCGGGAGCAAAGCAGGTGAGCGGATTGCGGCAGTTGGTGTGATTGTCGGTTCTTTCATTATTCCTCCATTTGGGATTATTATTGTTCCATTTATCTTGGTCATAATTGCAGAATTATTTCAACAGAGAACCCTTGCGGAGGCTTTCAAGGCTACCTTTGGCTCCTTAATGGGCTTCTTGAGCGGTAACTTTGCCAAGATTGTGATTCAGATTATTATGATTATTTGGTTCTTTATAGCTATTTAACTTCGAGGTGTAGAACATGAAGAGAGTGTTGACGATTGCTGGTGCCGCTGCTCAAGGGAGTGCAGGTATTCAAGCCGATTTAAAAACCTTCCAAGAACGAGATGTATATGGGATGTCCGTGATTACAGCGATAGTAGCTAATAATTCCCATACAGAAAAAGGCATATTTATTCACCCTATTGAGGAAATAAAGGCGCAATTCTATGCCGCTACTGAAATGGTCGGGGTAGACGCAGTCAAATTAGGAATGCTTTTCTCTGCAGAAATCATCGGTACAGTGAGTAGGTTATTACGTGAATTAAACCCGCCTTTTTTGGTGGTAGATCCCGTGATGATTGGCAAGATGGGGTCTCAGTTATTGGCCGATGATGCGATTGAGGTGATGAAAGAACAAATCCTGCCTCAAGCCACAGTGATTACTCCTAATCGATTAGAAGCAGAGCAATTATTAGGACGAAAAATCCCGGATCAGTTAGAGGCGTTGGAACAAGCAGCGATTGATTTATATCGTTATCAGCCGCAATCGGTGCTGCTGAAAGCTGGAATAGTAGATGGAACAGCCATTGATCTATTTTACGATGGAAAGTCCATCGAGAAATTCTCTACAGAGGGAATTGATACGATTCATACGAGTGGAGCGGGGTGTACGTATGCGGCCTGTCTTACGGCAGAATTGGCGAAAGGAGTGCCCATTCATAAAGCCATCCAAAAAAGTAAACAGTTCGTTCATGCAGCCATTAAACATGCCCTTTTTTTTAACCGTGGCATAGGTTCAGTCAGGCATGGCGCACTGCGTCAAAAAAATATTGAAGAAAAATGAAACGCATCTTATCTATGAAACGTATAAAGTTGGTATAACTGACCCCTCAGAAATTAGAGACAAATACCAATATATGTGATAATATAAAATATCTATGTTTTTCATCATAAAAGGATGAGATTCTTACATACATTTTATAAAAACAGAAAGGAAGTAGACAAAGATGAAAAGAACAGTAGAAGTGGTTTTAACTATTATTGGTGCCGTGGTCTATGGATTTGGTGCATTATTTGGCTTTTTGTTTAGAGTAATAGACGGCAACCAAGAGTTTTTAGACGAAGTAGCGAGACAAGATCCGTCCCTAGCTACGGAAGATGTTAACTTAATGATGAATTTTATTGGTTCAGCAGGTACTTTTTTAATTGTTGGTTCTGTTATTTCCATTATAGCCGGTATTATAGCTTGTATTCTATTTAGAGGAAATAAGCAGCCAATTGTTGCAAGTATTATCTTGCTTGTTGTCGGTGTCGTTACTACCATTATTACATTCGGCGGTGCCATCTTTGCGAGTATTTTCTATGTCATTGCAGGAATTATGGGCTTAGTGCGCAGGAAAAAACCAGAGGACACTGTGGAACAATACTAAAAGACACAAACGTGCAGATGTATAAAAGACATCTGCACGTTTGATATTCAAGCGATCCAATGATGTGAGTCTGTCTCAAAAAGGGGATGACAGCGTGCATAGGAAAATAGAAGTGGCAATAACGATAATTGGTGCGCTTGCATATATAGTCTTCATATGAAGAATCCAATAGCTTCGCTGGATTAGGCGAAGTATTGACGATAGGGTTTGGAATTATGATTATCGCGGTTGTCGTATGTGTGCTCGCCTGCGTTTTATTTAAAGGAAAAAAACAGCCGACCGCAGCAAGTATTATATTATTGGTTTTTGCCGTAATAAGTAGCTTCATGACATATGGTGTCGCCAGTGCAGGTGGTATTCTTTATATCTGCTGGCGTGCTGGGGCTTGTGCGCGGATCGAAACCAGACAGTAATCCGTATCGTGCTAACAGTACGTCCATGTAGATTGGGCGTACTGTTAGCACTTTATTTATTGGCAAGGGCCGCCTTCAGATAACTATATAAATCAGCGTCTAGACCATAGTGTAAGGCGAGGTGAGGATGGTCTGCATAAAATGTCTCGGCATTTCTGGTTAAATCGCTGTCCGCTTGTGAAAAGGAAGCCGTTAATGCCCGCCATTGTACTGCTAATTCTTTGACAGATTGGTCATTTACGGGAATGCCTGCTTCTTTTTTGGCACGAAGTTGATCTAATAACATTTTAAACATGTTTGCGTTGTGTTTCTCTGTTTCGTTAGCGGCGAAAGCTTCTGTTATCTGATCTAATTGTGTCTTGGTAAAATATTTGGAGCGGTCCACCCGCATCAGTTCAAATAAATAGGTTAATTCCTCTATCGCAATATTTTCTTTTTGTGATAATGCCTCCCGTATTCTTTTTAGCTGGTCTAATAATGTTTGTTGTACCAGAATTTCTTCACTGATATGCTCTATCTGTTGATCAATACTCTTAACGATAACCCTGCCTTCTTTCTTTAATGCCTGCTGAATATCTTCTAATGAGAATCCCATTTGCTTAAAGGCAAGAATTTGCTGAAGCCGCTGCAAATCCTGATCTGTGTAACGGCGGTGACCAGATGCTGTATATTCCGATGGGGAGAACAAGCCAATTTGGTCATAATATCTTAGTGTGCGAATGGATAAGCCAGTTAATTTGGCCAATTCGCCAATTTTCCAATTAGTCGGCATAAGTCCGCTCCTTTCTTATAGTGCTTTTTTGATTTCTGCAGGAGAAAAGCTATATATCTTCCCGCAGATATGACAGTTAGCTTCGATGGAGCGCTGGTCTGTTACATACTGGGCTAGCTCCTGCTGATTCATGGCATATAATACACCGTAAAACATTTCTTTTGAACAACCGCAGTGAAACTGCACAGGCTGTTTGCCAATCAGATGTGCGGGGTGAAAATATTTGGTTAGCGCTGTTTCGACTTGTTCATCATTGCTTTGATTCAGTTTCCGGCAGATAGCGATAAGAGCCTCTTCCTGCTGCTGAAGCACATGTATATATTCGGTTGGAGCCTGTGGAAGAGGTTGTGCATAGATTCCGTAGCTGTGAAGAATGTTGCCTTTCTCATCCATCGCTACCTCTGTTTTTATCCATGTCTCGATTTGCTCACTTTATCGGAAATAATAAGATAAATCATCATCGATATTTTTATAAGGCATCTCTGTTATACCAGTAAATTGCTGCATCTCAAAGCCTTTTATCATCCGAATCGAGGCGTGATTTCCAATCCATTCCTTGATGGTGGAAGATGTGACTTCCGGGTGGAAGGAGGAACGTTTGCTGATATATCCGCGAACATTGCCTTGGGCGTCGGTATCGGCAAATAGTTTATTGGTGCGCAGCATAAAGATGGCGCTTAGCCTTTGATTGTCTTTTAAGCTCGCTGACAGTAAGCTCATTCCTGAAACAGCCTTTGCCAATGCCTGTTTAGCAATTAGCTGCCTGGTATTTGTATTCACAATGCTTCTTACAAGCTCCGTATTATCCGTTAGAAAAAGCCGAACCTGTTTATCGAAAAGTAATGTTTTAATAATTTCACTGTTCATAATTGAATATCCTTTCGTTACGTAATGTATGGTCAGAGCGGTGATAACGTATGCTGCCCGCTGATAAATGTTGCTGACCGCCATTGGAAACCTTCTTAATTTGTAGAAGTCTTCTATATCATAAATCATTACGTAACGTCAGGTTCAAGTCTGGATTCGAAAATAATCCACTTTGAAAACACCGCTAGTCATCAATAAGGGAAAAATTCTTCACTATATAATAGAAGCCTTTATTCTGTTTTTCTTTTTTTTGTCCTTTTTATAAAGAAGTAAATGATACCGATGGCAATGATGATCAAACCGATAATTGGTGCGTTGCCGACAATAAAGATAAATAGGCCGGAAGTAAAAGAAAGCAGTGTTTGCAAGCTGTTGATAAATTGCTCTTTCGTTTTTTCCCAGGTAGTCAGCGATTCTTCGGAAACGGAAGGTAAAGAGACATCGCGTTCTGTCAAATAAATCTGGATGGTGGCAAAATCAGATTGGTTGTCTAAGTACTGAATTTGTCCCTTTAACTGTTCGATTTCTTCCTGTACAGCGGCTAAATCATTGGAAATGGTTAATAAATCTTCCGTTTTTTCTGCCTCCTCCATAAAGATCAGTAGCCGGTCTTCGACTACTTCTTTAGAAGCAAGACGTGCCTTCAAATCTACATAGTGTTCGGTTACATCCTGTCCATCTGTTGACTTCTCCAATATATGAATATTTCCTGCCTCGACTGCACCCATAAATGTTTCAAAATCTTCTGCTGGAATACGAACTGTGAGATCAGCATAACGAAGCGACTGATCAGCATAATTAGAGACAGTAGAATGAACGATATAGCCTTGATATTTTTTAGTTTCTTCTTCTAAAAAGGTCATCGTCTCATCAAATTGATTCGTTTCGAGTCGCAGGTTTCCATTATAGATAATTTTTCTCTCGGTGAGCGCATCTATTGGTCCTTCTGTTGGTTCTTCCGGTTCTGTCTGATCATCTTGTACAGCTATTTCTGCCTCGGAAACGGCCTCCATTTCGGAGGACGCCGAGCCACTGTCAAAAGCTGTGTCAGCAGACTCAACGGCTTTGTCTGGCTCGGCTTGATCTGAATGGGAACAAGCGCTAACCCAGAATATCAGTACTAATAGCAGGTAAGTAATTTTTTTCATATATGTACCTCCTTAGGGTTTCTATTTACGAATTAGACGCCTTTCTGAGAAAAATGTTACAATCATTCAGTGGGTTTATTTTTATTCATCATTTTGTATAAAATAGCTGACACTAGAAAACTTGTTGAAAAAGTAGTAATATTTAAGACATCTACAGAAAAAAATTAAAAATATTTGTGATAACACTTGAATTAATATACTAAATAGTGCATAATAATACATACTTACTACAACGACCTACTGATTTATATTAAGGAGAGATTAAGATATGAGTAAAGAAAAAATAGTATTAGCGTATTCTGGGGGACTTGACACATCGGTTGCAATTAAGTGGTTGCAGGATAAATATAATTATGATGTGATTGCAGTTGGTTTAGATGTTGGCGAAGGCAAGGATTTAGAATTTGTTAAGAATAAGGCCATTGATGTAGGAGCGATTAAATCCTATTCTGTAGATGCCAAGCAGCTGTTTGCAGAAGATTTTGTTTTGCCTGCCTTAAAAGCAAATGTAATGTATGAAAATAAATATCCTTTAGTATCTGCACTGTCACGTCCATTGATCGCCAAGGTATTGGTTGATATTGCAGAAAAAGAGGGCGCAGTAGCCGTGGCACACGGATGTACTGGAAAAGGAAATGACCAAGTGCGTTTTGATGTAGCCTTTACATCACTAAATCCAGAACTGAAGATTGTCGCACCTGTACGGGAATGGAAGATGACAAGAGACGAAGAGATTAGTTATGCAAAAGAACACGGTATTCCCATTCCAATTGATTTAGATAGCCCATATAGTGTGGATCAAAATCTTTGGGGACGTGCTAACGAATGTGGTGTACTGGAAGATCCATGGGCAGAAGCACCAGAAGATGCGTTTGAATTAACAGCATCACCATTAGAAGCACCTGATGAGCCAGAGATCATAGAGATCGAGTTTAAACAAGGCAAGCCGGTGGCACTAAATGGGGAAGAATACCCGTTACATGAACTAATCTTGAAATTAAATGATATCGCTGGAAAACATGGGGTTGGCAGAATTGACCACGTGGAAAACCGTTTAGTAGGGATTAAATCACGGGAGATTTATGAAGCGCCAGCAGCGATTACATTGATTAAAGCACACCAGGAAATTGAATCTCTTACACTTCCAAGAGAGGTAACAAAATTCAAGCCTGTGGTAGAACAGCAATTAGAACAAGCAATTTATGATGGCTTGTGGTTTACACAATTAACAGATGCTTTAAAGGCATTTATTGAAGAAACACAGAAATATGTCAATGGTGTAGCTAAGGTACAGCTTTATAAAGGTCAGGCATTTGTTGTCGGACGTAAATCAGAGAATTCATTATACGATTTAGAGCTTGCAACATACAGCAAAGGTGATCAATTTGATCATGACGCAGCGCTTGGTTTTATTAAGCTATGGGGCTTGCCGACAAAAGTACATTCTACCATTAATAATGTACATGCCGATAAGGCAAAAATTATGGAAAAAACAAAAATTGATATGAAGGAATCAGTGAAGCAATGAAATTATGGGGCGGACGTTTTACAAAACCAACAAATGAACTAGTAGATGAATATACAGCATCGATCAGTTTTGATCAAAAATTAGCACAGTATGATATTCAAGGGAGCTTGGCACATGTGGAGATGCTAGCTAAATGCGAGATTATTCCGCAGGAAGACGCGGAAACGATCAAGCAAGGCTTAGAGATCGTAGCCAAGAAGATTGAGGCAGGAGAAGCAGAGCTGACAGAAGCCAATGAAGATATTCATATGAATGTGGAGAAGCTTCTTATTGATGAAGTGGGTGCCGTTGGTGGTAAATTACACACTGGAAGAAGCCGTAATGACCAGGTTGCATTAGATATGCGTCTGTATCTGCGTGACTCCTTGGTAACACTTGTTGATTTATTAGCAGCTTTACAGCAGGCATTATTACAACAGGCAAATGCTAATCTTGATACTATTTTACCAGGTTATACGCACTTACAAAGAGCACAGCCAGTGTTGTTCGCCCATCATATGATGGCATATGTATCCATGTTTGAACGTGATATTGAGCGCTTATGTGACAGTTTTAAGCGGGTCAATCGTTCTCCGCTGGGAGCTGGGGCATTAGCAGGAACTACTTTTCCAATTGATCGTCATTATGTAGCAGACAAGCTCCATTTTGACGGGGTAGTGGAGAATAGCTTGGATGCAGTCAGTGATCGTGACTTTGTCGTGGAATTCTTATCAAATGCCTCCTTGGTGATTATGCACTTATCTCGGTTAAGTGAGGAATTTGTTCAATGGTCAAGTGCCGAATTCAAATTTATAGAACTAGATGACGCCTTCTGTACAGGAAGCAGTATGATGCCGCAGAAGAAGAATCCGGATGTGGCTGAATTAGTTCGCGGTAAGACAGGCCGTGTTTATGGCAACTTAATGGGTATGCTTACTACATTGAAAGGTCTGCCAATTGCGTATAATAAGGATATGCAAGAAGACAAAGAAGGCATGTTTGACACCTTTGAAACATTAAAAGGCGCACTAGCCCTTTTTGCACCAATGGTGGAGACGATGGAAGTGAAGAAGGAGAATATGTATGCCGCTGTGGCAGAGGATTTCTCCAATGCAACAGACTTAGCCGATTACTTGGTGAACAAAGACCTTCCATTCCGCGAGGCGCATGCGGTGGTTGGACAGGTAGTCTTACATTGTATCCAAGCCAATAAGTACCTATTAGATTTAAGCCTTGAAGATTTTCAATCCTTCTCTGAGTTAATTGAGGAAGATATTTATCATGTATTAGCACCAGAAACAGTGGTCAATGCACGTGATATTGTCGGCGGTACAGCTAAGAATCGAGTCGAAGATCAAATCACGAGTGCTGAAGCCCGCTTATCTGCCACCAAATCATGGGTGGAGACATATGGCGAGAAGGTCAATGTATTAAAAAAAGGTTAATCATTAAGAGCGAATTAGATAGTGCGATAAATAAGGGGCTGTTGCAAAATGTACATGTTGCATTTTGTGGCAGTTTTTTTTGCACTATAAGAAAGGGAGTATAAAAATTTATGGATTATAGTATAAGTAAAACGAAGGCTTTCGCCATAAAGACTTGGCGATAAGCCAAGTTTTTCTAATATGTGGGGATGGTTCCTTTTGATTATTGCTAGTGATGGGAAAGAGCCTTTACAGAAGACATTCTTTTTTCAATTTTCTAAGTCGGCTTCAATAGATAGAATCACAGCATGAAAAGAATAGCTTTAGCGTCTGGTTTAAAAGAAGGCTCCTTGGGCTTGAAAAGATAAGATACCCCGGCATCTTAACAAAAGACAACTCTCTAGAGCTTAAACAGATAAGATAAGAACCAACTCTTTGGGGCTTAAACAACTAAGTAGACCCCAGCATCTTAGCGAAAGCCAGCTCCTTAAAGGTTAAACAGCTAAGATGATAATCTCAGTATTTGATCAAAAGCCCACATCTTAGGGGTTGAAAAAGATCGAGCAGCTATAGGTGTCAACAGAAATAGATATCTTGCCGGCATCCCTTTTCAACTACTTGAAAAGAATAAGTCATGCACTTAAAAAGAGGAACTGTCGCACCATGTAATTCCCATTGTGCAACAGCCTCTTTCTGTTTAAAGTGGGCTCTATGTCAAGGTTGTTTTGAAAACACTGCATTTATAGCTCTTATGTTATTCTATGGGAGGAATATGCTGCTTAAAACAGTTTGGTAAGTAAGATAAAGACAATAACAGCTAAAATAAGCCCGACAATGGAACGAATCAGACAGCCAATTCCTTTTATAAAAAGTGGAAACAGCAAGATGATGATAACTGCTATGATTAAAATAGTAATAAAATCCATCAAGATATCTTCCTTTCTAAACAGTCCTATACAATATCTTTCCCGGAAACGCCGTTTTATTTCAAGGTAAGCCCCACTTCCGATTTGGAGGGGTTCTAAAGAAGTCGAAGTGGGGATCAATCTTGCTTTCTCAAACACATGATATATAGGCTATGCCCATTTACGATTAGTGTGACTCGATTGCATGAAAATAATTTATTGATAGCCTGAAATATATATAGCGATTTCGAGGCATGTGCTATGCTTAAAAATATCGGAGTAACGCAAAACTATACAACCTTTTAGCTCTGCTGAAGTCGTGTCTGTCAGGATAAACAACTTCTATAATAAAAAATAAGCACAGCAGCCAGTTATTAGGATGACACATGTTAACGGTTATTTCAAGCTGTTGCTTAACGTTGATGAAAGGTTGCATATATGAAGGAGGAAATACAATGAAGTCTGCTGCACGAGATTTTTTTGACAAATTAGCTGATACCTATCAAAATGACGTGGATAAGGCCAGTCCTTACAATGCTTATTACGAACGACCAGCAATGATGGCGGCACTGCCCGCTGAATTACAAGGAAAAAAAGTGCTTGATGCTGGGTGTGCAGCAGGCTGGTATGCTGCTCAATTATTGCTTCGCGGGGCAGAGGTTACAGAAATAGATGTCAGCCCTAAAATGGTAAAGGCAGCAGCTCAGCGCGTAGAGGGTGCGGCAACTGTCCTTTGTCATGATCTGGCGGAATCACTCCCCTTTGCCGATGATTCATTTGATGTGATTGTTAGTTCTCTGACACTCCACTACCTAAGGGATTGGGATGCTACCTTTCAAGAATTCAATCGAGTTCTAAAAGCAGACGGGGTCTTTTTATTTTCTGTTCATCATCCATTTATCGCAGTGTAACTGGCTGTAAGACTCCCACTTCAAAAAGTGAAGGAAACATGTTATTCCTAAGTGGGAGATCCAGCAGCCAGTAACGGCCCGATTGGTTCAACTAACCTTCAGTGGGGGAAGAAAACCCCCACTGAAGGAAGTTTCACTTTATGGACTATACCAAGCACCACTGTGAGAGTTATTTTCATACACAATTCCTTACAGAAACCTGGAAAAAAACGAATAGTACCGTTGATGTCAGCTTTTACCGAAGACCCATGCAACGTATTGTCAATGACACAACGCGATGGTTCTATCTCGATAAGCTAATGGAACCCCAGCCGCAACAGATGTTGCAAGAAATGAAAGAAGATGCGTATAACTATTTGATGACCAATCCTCATTTCCTCATGGTAAAAGCAGTGTCAAAAAAATGATAGAAGATATTTATTTGATGAAAGAATAGTATGGTTTACAACTATTAGTGCTTTGAAAAGAGGAATGGTTAGAGGAAAAAAAAGATGACCAGAATGACAATAAGAACTGCTAAAATACCTGCATTGATCAGCAGTACCTTTTTTATTGGCATCTCCATCACTCCTTTTTATAATATCTCCAATTAATGAGTATTCATAAAACTTCCAATGGATATGTTTATTCCAATAGGCGTTCGGCGAGCAAGTTTATGGGTTGATAAAAGCAGAGGATAATGGACGCTAATCCATTGTTAAGATAATGTTGATAGGAACTTTATTCTATACAATATATACCACAAAAGCTTGTATCATAAACAATTTCTAAAAAAGTTAGCAAGATATTTTAAAAAATAAATGCATAAATATAAATTATATAGTATAATTATAAATATACAAAGAAAGAAAATTTGCGAGGTATTGGAGGAACCAGATCATGAAGGAATTAACAGGATATCTTGTTTTACATACAGGCGATGTATTAGAAGGCAAGTGGATTGGGTCACCTAAACAAACAGAAGGTGAATTGGTGTTTAATACAGCGATGACAGGATACCAAGAAGTCATGACAGATCCTTCTTATGCAGGACAAATCGTAACGATGACCTATCCTTTGATTGGTAACTATGGCTGGAATGAAATCGATTATGAAAGTGTGAAGCCATCCTTGAAGGGATTCCTTGTTTCAACGATTAGTCAACATCCAGAACATTATGAATCAACCCATACATTGATAGACATGCTGGAAGAATATCAGATTCCAGCTTTATCACAGATTGATACACGGGCATTAACCCGAATTATTCGTGAGCATGGCGAGGTATACGGCAAAATCACGTCTGATCCTGCTGATAAACCAGTCAACACTAGTGTGAACCGTGATATAGTGGCAACCGTATCTGTTCAGGATAAAGTAAGCTACCGAACCAATCAGCCAGATGCACCACATGTAGTAGTTATTGATTTTGGCTATAAACATTCGATAACTCATTCTCTTGTCAAACTTGGTTGTGATGTGACTGTTGTACCATATAATACATCATTTATTGAGGTTCAATCACTGGATCCAGATGGCGTTCTATTGTCAAATGGCCCTGGGGACCCGAAATCATTGGCTCATTTATCTCTTTCCATTAAACAAATTTCGGAAAGCTTTCCGACCATGGGGATTTGCTTGGGGCATCAACTGCTTGCCTTAGCGCATGGAGCAACTACTAAGCGATTGCCATATGGACACCGAGGAAGCAATCATCCTGTGAAAGACTTGCAAACTGGTAAAGTGATGATGACTTCACAGAACCATGGCTATGTCGTGGATTATGATTCTGTTAATAGTAACGATTGGGAAGTAACTCATATCAATGTAAATGATAAATCGGTAGAAGGCATTAAACATAAAACAAAACCACTGATGAGTGTCCAATTTCATCCAGAGGCACATCCTGGCCCAATTGATACCCATCATCTATTTGTAGATTTTATTGAGCAGTATATTACTAAGGGAGCGAAACAACATGCCTAAGATGGAAGACATGAAGAAAGTACTTGTCATTGGTTCCGGCCCGATTGTGATCGGGCAGGCGGCTGAATTTGATTATGCTGGCACCCAGGCGTGTTTGGCACTCAAAGAAGAAGGTGTCGAGGTCATTCTCGTTAACAATAATCCAGCAACGATTATGACTGATGAAAATATTGCCGACAAGGTGTATTTAGAACCACTTACATGTGAGTCAATTACAAAAATTATTGATAAAGAGCGTCCTGATGGCATCTTGCCCACATTGGGAGGCCAAACAGGATTGAATATGGCGGTTTTACTTGGAGAGGCTGAGGTGTTAGAGAAATACCAAGTGACCTTATTGGGGACACCTTTAGAGACGATCCAAAAAGGAGAAGACAGGGAAATTTTTAAATCAATGATGAAGGCTATTAAGGAACCAATTGCCGAAAGTCTATCTACTTCTTCGATGGAGGAGGCGGTCGCCTTTGCTAATCAAATTGGTTATCCGATTATTGTTCGTCCTGCCTATACGCTTGGCGGAGCAGGAGGTGGAATTGCCAATCACGAGGCTGAATTACGGACAATTGTGAAAAACGGTTTGCATTACAGTCCGATTAATCAAGTTTTAATCGAACAAAGTGTAAAGGGATGGAAGGAAATTGAATATGAAGTAATGCGTGATGATAATGATACGTGCATCATTGTCTGTAATATGGAGAATTTTGATCCGGTTGGGGTTCATACAGGAGATAGTATTGTGGTCGCACCTTCCCAGACTTTGACTGACCGTCAGTATCAAATGCTGAGAACGTCATCCTTGAAGGTAATCCAAGAGCTGGGGGTTATAGGCGGCTGTAATATTCAATTTGCTTTGAATCCGGAGAATGATGACTATATTATTATCGAAGTTAATCCGCGAGTGAGTCGTTCCAGTGCCTTGGCTTCAAAAGCGACCGGTTATCCAATCGCCCGAATTGCTGCCAAAGTGGCACTAGGATATCATCTTGATGAGGTAATTAATCCAATAACAGGTGATACGTATGCCAGCTTTGAACCAGCTATTGACTATATTGCCGCTAAGATTCCGCGCTGGCCTTTTGATAAATTTACACAGGCTGACCGGCTGCTAGGTACACAAATGAAGGCAACAGGAGAAGTAATGGCCTTAGCCCGTAATTTCCCAATGGCCATTCATAAGGCAATTCGCTCCTTAGAAATTGGTTTGGATTCCTTGCACTTGCCTGGTACCGAGAAATTATCTGATCAAGCATTAGTGCAGGCATTAGATCAAGCAACAGATCAACGCTTATTTATAGTAGCGGAGGCCTTGCGCAGAGGAATGACCGTAGAACAAATCCATGAAATCACCCTGATTAATAACTATTTTCTGCATGAACTAGCGGAGATGATTAAACAGGAAAATGTAATCAAACAGAAACAATGGCAGAATGTGACAGTTCAAGATGTTAAAGCAGCCAAGGCATTTGGTATGTCGGATATCACTTTGGCAAAGCTGTTGCAAGTCGATATGCAGCAGCTACAGCAAAAAATCAAGGCAGAGCAGCTGGCACCATCCTATAAAATGGTAGATACTTGTGCCGCTGAATTCTCGGCAGAAACACCATATTTTTATAGTACTTGGAACGAATATGATGAGGTAGCACCGTTAGAAGGAGAAAAAAGAATAGTCGTACTTGGCTCTGGCCCTATCCGAATTGGACAAGGCGTAGAATTTGATTATTGCTCGGTACATGCAGCGAAATCATTACAAGATCAAGGAATTGACGCTGTCGTGATTAACAATAACCCGGAAACAGTCAGCACCGATTTTAATACGGCCGATCATCTTTATTTTGAACCGTTAACGACAGAAGATGTTCTGCATGTTGTCAACAAAGAACAAGCAGAAGAGGTATTGGTTCAGTTCGGCGGACAGACTGCTATTAATCTGGCAGAAGGTTTGCAACAGGCAGGTGTGAAGATTGCCGGCACCGAATTAAAAGCAATCGAAGCAGTCGAAGATCGTGACTTGTTTTATCAGTTATTACAGAAATTAAACATTCCTCATATCCCTGGAGACACTGTTATGGCAGTCGCAGAGGCGAAGGATGTAGCTGAGAAGATCGGTTATCCGATTCTTTTGCGTCCGTCTTATGTAATTGGCGGTCAAGGGATGGTGATTTTACATCATGAAGAACAATTAACAGAATATTTATCAACATTACAAGCCAATGCTCATGGGGATCGTATTTTTCCACTACTGATTGATCATTATTTGGAAGGATATGAGGTGGAAATCGACGCCGTTTGTGACGGGGGAGATGTCTTAATCCCTGGTATATATGAACATGTTGAAAAGGCAGGCGTACATTCTGGCGACAGTATTGCTATTTTTCCAGCACCAAGCTTAACAGAGAAACATAAACAGACGATTGAACAATATACCAAACATATAGCCAAAGAATTAAACATAAAAGGAATTATGAATATCCAGTTTGTCTTAAGCGCCGATCGCGAAACAATTTATGTGCTGGAAGTTAATCCCCGAGCCTCTCGTACCGTTCCGATTTCGAGCAAGGTCACCGGCGTACCGATGATCGACCTTGCTACTCGAGTACAAATGGGAGAAGCTTTAGCAGATCAAGAGTGGCAGCTTGGTTTACATCAAGAAGTACCTTTTTATGCGGTGAAAATGCCTGTTTTCTCTACCAATAAACTGCCAGGTGTTGATCCTATTCTAGGGCCGGAAATGAAATCAACAGGAGAAGCAATTGGCCTCGGTTCTACCGTGGAGCAAGCAATGGCAAAGGCATTCGGTTGGAAGGAAGATAGTTTACAATCACTTTCTGCGAATGATGTGATCTATCTATCTTTAGAAAAAGTAGATGACCAACTAGCAGTACAACTGCAATCTTTGTCAGTATCGATAGAGGCAGATCAAACAACAGCTGAATTATTGAAAGAAAAAGGGGTAGCGGCGAAAGTCGTTGCACTGACAGAAGCAGAGCAAGCCTGTCTGGAAGAAAAATATCAGTTGATTGTCGATACGTACCGAAATGGCGAGCGGGATGCACATGCCCTATTACGCGAAGCAGCCTTACGTTCAGATACCTTACATTTTACGGCCAATGACACATTAACCGCTTATATCACAGCAACAAAAGCAATACTAGAAGCACCTATTTCGATTCAGCAATATCGTCGCAGTCAACCAGATCTAAATAAGAAGGAGTGTATGACGTCATGAGTTTTAAAGAACAACTAAAAGGAAGAGACCTGCTGACATTAGCGGATTATTCCAAGGCTGAAATTGCTTATATATTAGAATTAGCAGCACAAATAAAAGATAAACAGAAAAAAGGCATCCCTTATCAGCCATTACAGGGAAAAACATTAGGAATGATCTTCGAGAAGTCATCGACACGAACGAGAGTGTCTTTTGAAACAGGGATCTACCAGTTAGGCGGAATGGGGCTTTTCCTTAGCTCTAATGATATCCAGCTAGGCAGAGGCGAGCCGATTTCCGATACAGCTAAGGTGTTGTCCGGTTATTTAGATGGAATTATGATTCGGACGTTTGCCCAAAAGGATGTGGAAGAATTGGCGGAAAATGCCTCGATCCCAGTTATTAATGGATTAACCGATGACTTTCACCCGTGTCAAGTGTTGGCCGATTTACAGACAATTCAAGAAGTAAAAGGCTCATTAGAAGGACTAAAACTGGCCTATATTGGGGATGGTAACAATATGGCTCATTCTTTGATGATCGGCAGTGCCAAAATGGGCCTAGACGTGGCAATTGCAGCGCCTAAAGACTATCAGCCAAAAGCAGAAATTACCGAATTAGCCAGTTCATTTGCAAATGGGACGGAAGTATTAGTCACAGAAGATGCGGTGGAAGCAGTAAAGGATGCCGATGTCATTTATGCTGATGTTTGGGCAAGTATGGGGCAAGAAGAAGAGCAAAAAGAGCGGGAAAAAGCATTTGCCTATTATCAAGTCAATGGTGAATTGTTTGCCCATGCCAAGCCAGATGCTATTTTTATGCACTGTCTGCCAGCACATCGTGGTGAAGAAGTAACGGCCGATATTATTGATGGTCCGCAATCCGTTGTTTTCCAAGAAGCAGAGAACAGATTACATGCCCAAAAGGCATTGATGGTTGCATTAATGAGCTAGATCTCTTTGAAGGTCTAGCTTTTTTTTACGTGATAAGAAATGAGACAACTGCGGTTTGAACCGACATATAGAAAAAAAGCCAAGCGAAGCTTTTAACACAACGATAAGCCTCACCGTAGTTAAATTTGCAGTTCATAATTGATTCTTGCTATAATATAGGATAATTGTGGTGAAATAAAGCATGATTGTCGCATAGATATCGTATAATGTAGTAAGTTGGCTGGATTTTTAAATATGGGAATAAAAAAGACCGCTGACAAAATTCGGACAATATACACTGCTACATCAGTGAAAGAGAAATTTCTGATGTTTGGGTTTTTAGTGGAAGTTTCACTTTGTAGAGAAATTTAAAGGATGGATTAGATTGGATAAACAATTTATAATAAAGGAATTAGAACAAATATTGCTAGAAGGACATTTTTTAATAGATGAACCATTAAAGAATCATACGTATACGAAGTTAGGTGGGAAGGCAGACTTCTTTGTGACACCATCGACTGTAGAAGAAGTACAGGCGGTTATTCGTTATGCCAATCAAACCGAGATCCCATTTACTTTATTGGGAAATGGCTCCAATGTGATTGTCCGTGATGGCGGTATCCGTGGAATTGTTTTAAGCTTGAAGCAATTAACAGATATTTATCGAGAAGGTAACAAAGTGATAGCAGGCAGCGGTGCCCGTATCATTGATGCCTCCCTTTTTTCATTACAAGAAAGTTTAACTGGCTTGGAATTTGCCTGTGGTATCCCAGGTACAGTAGGCGGTGCTTTATATATGAATGCCGGCGCTTACGGCGGAGAGATAAAGGATTGCTTAGAAAGTGCTCTGATTGTCGATCAAGAGGGAGATATCTATCGTTTACCAGCAGAATCCTTTGGTCTGGCATACCGTACCAGCAATATTCCAACAAAAAATTATATTGTCTTAGAAGCAACATTTAATTTGGAACCAGGAAAATATGAGGAGATCAAAGCAGTTATCGATGACTTAACCTACAAGCGAGAATCTAAACAACCATTGGAGTACCCTTCATGTGGAAGTGTATTCAAGCGCCCACCAGGTTACTTCGCTGGGAAACTAATTCAAGATTGCGACCTGCAAGGCAAAGGGGTAGGCGGTGCAGAAGTATCCACCAAGCACGCCGGCTTTATCGTCAACAAACATAATGCCACCGCTACGGAATATATCGCCGTTATCGAAATGGTCCAACGTGAAGTCAAGGCTCGCTTTGATGTAGAACTAGAACGAGAAGTTCGCATTCTAGGTGAAGATTAGAACCAGATTGTCAACCCGCAAGATACAAGAAGCTTGCGGGTTTTTGGGTGGGGAGCGGACGAAATGAGCGTTGACTTGATGGACAAAAGAGCGAGGGAGGCCGAAAAGTTGTCTGTCATTTCGGGTATGACGGACAAAAAAGCGCGGGAGGCCGAAAAGTTGTCCGTCATTTTGGATATGACGGACAAAAAAGCGAGGAAGGCCGAAAAGTTGTCCGTCATTTTGGATATGACGGACAAAAAAGCGAGGGAGGCCGAAAAGTTGTCTGTCATTTCGGTGTGCGTGCATCTGTCAAGTAGACAATCCTATTTGTCCGTCAATTTTTCTTTCTTGCCATGAGGATACCTATGCCGTTTATCCGCCATCCTTG
>NZ_JAFBFA010000054.1 GCF_016909015.1 Gracilibacillus alcaliphilus | reverse complement strand
TCCTGGTGCCAAGGTCGTTGTTTCTAATTCAATGGCTCCATCAATTCTTGGATCATCTACCACAATATCTGTCAAGGTTACATCACCCGTGTTTATCACCTCAAATGTGTAAGTAACCACTTGCCCGGCTTCTGTAACTTCTTCTACATCACTTGTCTTCTCCAAGCTGATTGCTGGATTTGGATCATGTTCAATAACAACATCATCTTCATCCGTTACCTTTTCATCATGTGATGAAGTTCCTTCTACTGTTGCCGTATTTTCTAATACGCCACGGTCAACATCTGCTTGGGTTACGGTGTATGTTGCTTCTGCAACTAGTACGTCACCTGGTTCCAGTACAATCAAAGATTGAGTTTCCATCGTCAAGCTTGTTATTAATGCTTTTGATAGATTCAACGCAGCGATGGATTCTCCATTAATAGATAGATAGCGAATATCACTTAGGCCCTCTAATGGATCTGTAATTTGAACATTGTTCAAAGTGACATTTCCAGTATTTGTTACAGTAAAGGTATACGTGATTCCCTGCCCTACCACAAGTTCTTCTGGATCAGCCTCTTTCACTAATGAAATATCTGGCGTTTGAACTGCAGGTATCTCATCATCATCTTCGTCGTCTACTGTTATTCCTTCAGGTGTTTCTCCTGTTGTTGTTGCTGTATTGGTAATGCCACCATTATTTAAATCGGCTTGCGTTACTGTATATACAGCTGTTCCTGTTGTGTTTTCTCCAGGCTCTAATGTGGTTTCGCTAAGTGTAATTTCCCCACCTAGCATTGGGTCATTGACTTGGACATTTTCTAACGTAACATCGCCTGTATTTGTTACTTCAAACGTGTACGTTACTTCTTGTCCTACTTCTGTAATCTCTTCCACATTACTTGTTTTCACAAGATTAATGCTTGCTTTTCCTAAATTATCTGTATCTTCATCTTCCACAGGCGTATCTTCAGGTGTATTTCCTGTTGCTGTTGCTGTATTTGTAATTCCTTCGTTAACAATATCTTCTTCCGTTACTACATATACAGCTGTTCCTTCTGTTGTTTCTCCTGGTTCCAATGTTGTTTTGTCAAGTGTGATTTCCCCACCTAGCATCGGGTCATTAACTTGTACATCATTTAATGTTACTTCACCAGTATTTGTTACTTCAAACGTATAGGTTACTTCTTGTCCTACTTCGGTGATTGCATCTACATTACTTGTTTTCAAAAGATCGATGCTTCCAACAGGGACGATATTTTCATCCTCTTCGGTAGGTGGTTCATCCTCTGGATTTGGAGGATTTCCCGTAACCGTCGCTACGTTAGTGATATTTCCATTTTCAAGATCTGCTTCTGTTACTTCATAGGTCGCAGTTCCTTTTGTTGTTTCTCCAGGTGCTAATGTCGTTGATTCAAGCTCAATATCTGCCTCAATCATTGGATCATCTACAACAATGTCTGTTAATGTTACATCTCCTGTGTTTCTCACAATAAATGTATATTCGATAACTTGACCAGCTTCTGTAACTTCGACTAGATCACTCGTTTTCTCTAAACTGATATCCGCATTTGGATCATGAGGCACCAATGCTCTATCGTCATCTGTTACAGGTTCATCATTCGGATCATCACCCGTTACTGTTGCATGGTTCACAACTTGGCCAGTATCAACGTCTTCTTGCGTGATTCTATAACTTGCTTCAGCTACTAAAACGTCGCCTGGTTCAAGAGTTATGGATTCTGGGTTATCTATGCTTTCACCGTTGATTGATACGTAACGTATGTCACTGATACCTTCTAACACATCTTCAATTGTCACATTTTTTAGTGTGACATTTCCAGTGTTTGTTGCAGTAAAGGTATAGTTTATATCTTCACCTTCTAGAAGATCATCCCGATCTGCTTCTTTCACTAGTGAAATTGCTGGGTCTCGTTCTGTTGAAACTATTTCTTCATCTTCATCACGAGGCTTTTCAGGACTGTCTGGATCTTCCGGATCATAACCTGGTGGAGTTCCTTCTACAGTCGCCACGTTTTCAATTGCTCCACTGTTTATATCTTCTTGCGTTACAGTGTACTCTGCAGCTACCTTTGTTATTTCTCCGGGTGCTAGTGTCGTTGTTTCTAAGTCAATTGCTCCACCTAACATCGGGTCATCTAATAGAATATCATTTAGTGTGACATTTCCAGTGTTTCTGACTTCAAAAGAATAAGTTATGACATCTCCTACTTCAGAAACAGATTCTTTATCACTGATCTTAATTAATTCTATTCCCGGATTCAATTCCTGTGGAACTTTTGCTTCATCCTCATCTGTTACTTCTTCATCACTTGGTGAAGTTCCTGTCACTGTTGCATGATTGACTACTTGACCTTTATCCACATCTGCTTGGGTGATAGTATATGTTGCTTCTGCGACTAATACATCACCAGGCTCTAATGTAATAGATTCCGGATTTTCAATCTCTTCGCCATTAATTGTCAAATAACTGATGTCACTAATATTCTCTAGCTCATCTGTTAAATGAACATTAGAAAGAGGTACATTTCCCGTGTTCTCCACCGTAAATGTATAACCAATCTGTTCGTCTACTACAAGGTCATCACGATTGGCTTCCTTATCTAAACTAATTTCGGGATTAGAGATTAATATGTTAGTAATATCCAGCTTATTATCACCATATTGTGTTTCATAGCCTGGGACTTCTACTTCTTCCACATAGTAATCAATGATATTTCCTTGACTATCAAACTTAATTTGATTTGGAAATTCATATGTCCAAGCACCATCTGCCGCAGGTGTTACCGTTGCATTATCAACTTCTACCGGATTTCCATTAATATCTCGCATCAGTTTAATTTCAATATCATCTGGTCTAAGATTGACCGAATTGTTATCCTGCCATGTCTTTTCACCAGAAACACTAGTTCCTGTTGCTGAAGCTGATGGTTCCGGGAATGTATTCTTTTCATCTGGATGAGAACTTCTCGGTGTTAAGGTTGTTTCCCCATTTGTTCGATAAAGCTCATCTACTTGGAAATTCTCGTTGTCTGTGTCTATTTGAACTTTATAACGCAAGGTTACTTCCTCATCTGCCCCTAAGTTCAAACCATTCATATTAATTGTTTGTCCATCAGTTGAAATAGATACACCTTCTAATAGTTTCGGGTCAGAGGCACCTAAATAGTAGTTTCCATCTGAGAGACTCGCATCTGATGCAGCTGTAAAATTATCCACACCTTTTAAATTGAACATTTCTCCCATTGGGTCTACAACAGAACCATCAACGACTGACTGCTGATCCAATGTTGAAGCTATTTCTTGTAAATAGGCAGCCATTTGCGCAACCTCATCAGCATAGTAAGTATGATCTGAGGATGAAGAGATACCATTTATAACCCCTTCTATATCTGATCTTGAGGCATTAGCATTTGAATCACCATCACCTAATTCTACTGCAATGGTATATAACTCATAGTTATTTTTAAGCTGGTTTGCCATGCTAATAGCACCTGTACCGTGGTTACCTCCACTAAAAGTGAAGCTTGTTCCATTTCCTATTACATCTCCACTAGGATTGTAGCTAATGGTAGGTGCTCCGTCAGTAATTGTGATAATTATTTTATTATCTGCATTACTACCAGCTAGAATATTACCAGCCTCTTCTAAAGCCTGTTCCGTGAAAGTTCCGCCATGATAAGTATTCCCTCTATCTGTCGGTATATTACTTGGAATCTGTCCTGTAATATTAGCAGCATTTAATGTTAATGTTTTGTGGGATAGATTATCTGTATTTCCTGGTTGTGACATCCAGCTACGATATCTTCCATCAAACACCGCACTACCATAAGTAACAAGGGCTATCTGAAAGTTCTCATTATCAGGAGTTAATAGCCTATTTACAAAATCAATCGTTGCTTCTCTTGCAGTAGTAACTCGATTGTTCGTTGCCATACTATTCGAGTTATCATAGACAAGCACAATATCCGTTGTTTCGTCTGAAGCGACGGTTTTTCCTTTTATCGTCAAATCAATAAAGTACTCACCTGGATTTTCTCCAGACCAGGTTACTCTTTTATCGACATTTGCTCTATCATATTCCCTCCCTTCTTTTTCGTTACGAGTGGATCCGTTTCCATCTTCATTTTCACTGTCTTCATACCTATCATCACCTTCTGCATAAACTACGTTCTGTGGGAATGCAGATAATAAAGTAGAGAAAAGCAAAAGAGTGATAGCAAACATATTAAAAACTTGGCTTGCCGTACTTTTTTTAATTCGCAATACATATTCCTCCCTACCAGTGTTGATTAATCAGTAATATAAAAAAAGAATACTTAAAACAGAATTACGTGTTTTTTCATAGATAACTCCTCTCTATAATAAAATATAGTTACCTATTAATATAAACACGGGCTGCTTTCATAAAACTAAACACAAAAGGAATATTAGGGTATACATATAGGACTAATAATCTACCATATGTAAAATTTAGTTAAACACAAAATTATTGTCATTTACTGCAGAAATTCTTATTTTATTGTTTAAACCATGAAGATACAGCATGCCAAAACATAAAAGTACATTCTCCTTAAGGATCCTCCTTTTTCCAGCAAAAAGAGGCATATTACACGTACTTGATAAAACATCCATATCTATATAAAATATTTATATTATATAAAAATAAATCATAGTACCTAAAAAAACTTCCGCCCGCATCATACGAAAGTCTTATTTTTCATTATTTCCCCTAGTATTTTTCTTTATTCTAAACGCTATTATTTATTTAACAATGTCTTTACATCCTGATAAAGTATATCCAATCCCTTTTCACTTACTTGAATCTTATTATCTGCAAGATAATAAACAGGAACTCCAGTTTCACCTGTAACTTGGCAGCTGGTTTTGGTTATTTTTTTTAAGGCAATCTTGCCTTCGACTTCAAAAAATTCAACGTAATCTCCTGGTTCCAATAGATATTCCTGCCGGATTTGATGGGGAATCAGTAACCGGCCTAAACGATCGATCGTTCGTGAATTGATACTTTTTTCTTCTGCAGGTTCAAGTAAAAGATAGCTGCGCTTATAAGAGCAGGCCCACAAGTCTCCTACTTCCATATGAAAGCTGTCCCTGATTAAAGAAGGGATAACCAGTCTGCCTAGTTCATCCACTTTTTTAACGACTCCAATTGGTTTCATTTATCTCCCCGCCTTCCTTGTCCTGTACTCACGCTCAGCTTTTTTTCTTGTATTTCTTTTAGAAGTTTTTCCGCACCTTCCAAACTCACTGGAATATTACCATTGCCAACATAATAAATGTCACTGTCAAAATTCCCTGTTACTGCACACCTGATTTGTGCACATTCAATCACGATATGATTACCTTCCATGGAAATGACAATGGGCTGTTTTGTCGAAATACGCAAATAATCTCTCATGTAAGCCGGAATACGTACTCGTCCTAATTCATCGATTTTTGATAGTACATCGGTATTAGTTAACTCTTGATCTGGCTTCGTAATAATAATCTGACTGCCTTCTAAACGGAGATGCACTTGATCACCATTCTCAAGCCGATACATTTCCCGAATTTGGTAAGGAATAACGACTCTTCCATTAATTATTTTCTTCTTTATACCAGTAGTTTTCATCTGCCTTCCTCGCCTTTCTTTCATAATATTGCGTGTTCAAAAAGTTCGGTAAAAGGGACCTATTGGCTAAACACCTAATATCATGTTGCAACTCCGATATTAGTATGTCCTTTGTTTCAGCAGACTATAAGCATAACGCCTGCATTAGTACATCCTATACGTCGAAAACTCAAGGCGGCACAGCTTAGAGTAACGCACTTACGCAGGATAATGTTGACTTCTACATTTGGACAAACTTAGTAGCGATTCCCCTATCGTCACTCCGACATTCAATATGTCATTTTGTTTGGACTTTTTGAACATCCCCTAATAGGTTTATCATAAAAGAGACAACTAAACGTTATCTTGCCAAAATTGGAAATATAGGTCTTTAAACGATATCTAAAGGCTCATTCAATTACTAATTTTTCCTATATCCTATAAATGAGACCTTTCACAAAAAAGAGATAGGTATTTCATCATTAAGTTTTGCTAAGGCCATGTGAAGGACTTTATACTGACTACTCCTTAGCGAAACTTGTCATTGAGGTTGGAGGCCCATTTAGCATCTTGGGTCTACTTGAAGTTTGAGATAGAAGACGTGTGAACGGTTCAACAACTTGGCTTTCGCCATAAAGGTTTGGTTTTGCTTCTATAAAATTACTTTTTTCATGGTGTTGGCTAAAAAAATTTATCCAAACAAAAAAAGGACGCTTCCGCAAAAGTAAAAACTTTATACGAAA
Source organism: Gracilibacillus alcaliphilus (assembly GCF_016909015.1). Lineage (GTDB taxonomy): Bacteria > Bacillota > Bacilli > Bacillales > Amphibacillaceae > Gracilibacillus > Gracilibacillus alcaliphilus. The sequence continues at coordinate 14,121 of NZ_JAFBFA010000054.1, read as the reverse complement.
ACGCCCTTTCAGACATTGCTTTAAAATAAAATGTGATATTTCTGTGATATTTTCAGGTTTACTGACGGTTAAAACTGTTGTAATTCCTTATATATCAATAGTTTTGTCACTTAAATTACATCATGCCTGGCATTCCGCCACCCATTCCACTCATGTCTGGTGCACCGCCACCATTTTCTTCTGGAATGTCAGCTACAACTGCTTCTGTTGTTAAGAACATAGCAGATACAGATGCTGCGTTTTGTAAGGCTGAACGAGTTACTTTAGTCGGATCAAGGATACCAGCCTCAACCATATTTACCCATTCACCAGTGGCAGCATTAAAGCCTACGCCTACTTCTTCACCTTTTAGACGTTCTACAATAACAGAACCTTCTAATCCAGCGTTCTCCGCGATTTGACGAACTGGAGCTTCTAGGGCACGTAAAACAATGCTGACACCTGTAGCTTCGTCACCTTTCAGGTCTAGTTCAGCCACTTGACTGTAAACATTAAGAAGTGCTGTACCACCACCAGAAACCATACCTTCTTCAACTGCTGCACGAGCAGAGTTCAAGGCATCTTCAATACGAAGTTTACGTTCTTTTAATTCTGTTTCTGTAGCTGCACCTACTTTTACAACGGCTACACCGCCAGAAAGTTTAGCTAGACGTTCTTGTAATTTTTCTTTATCGAATTCAGAAGTAGTTTCTTCTGCTTGCGCACGGATTTGTGCCACACGAGAAGCGATTTGTTCTGGATCACCAGATCCCTCTACAATCGTTGTATCATCTTTCGTTACAATCACCTTAGAAGCACGTCCTAACTGCTCGATAGTCGTGTTCTTAAGGTCTAAGGCCAGATCCTCTGTAATAACTTCTGCACCAGTTAATACAGCAATATCTTCAAGCATTGCTTTACGACGGTCACCGAAGCCAGGCGCTTTTACAGCAACAGCATTAAATGTACCGCGTAATTTGTTTAATACTAATGTAGCAAGTGCTTCCCCTTCTACATCCTCAGCGATTAAAAGAAGTGGTTTACCTTGCTGCACAACTTGTTCTAATACTGGTAATACTTCTTGAATATTGTTGATTTTCTTATCTGTGATTAGAATATATGGATCATCCAATTCAGCTTCCATTTTGTCTTGGTCAGTAACCATATATGGTGAAGCATAACCACGGTCAAATTGCATACCTTCTACTACTTCAAGCTCTGTATTAAATCCTTTTGATTCTTCGATGGTAATAACACCGTCATTACCTACACGTTCCATTGCTTCAGCAATTAATTGACCTACTTCCTCATCATCAGAAGAGATAGCTGCTACTTGTGCAATCGATTCTTTGCTTTCAATCGGATTAGAAATCTTACGCAATTCTGCTGTTGCCACTTCTACAGCTTTTTCGATACCGCGGCGAACACCTACAGGATTTGCTCCAGAAGCAACATTTTTCAATCCTTCTTGGATCATTGCTTGGGCTAATACAGTCGCTGTAGTTGTACCATCACCAGCTACATCATTTGTTTGTGATGCTACCTCAGATACTAATTGTGCACCCATATTCTCAAACTTATCTTCTAGTTCGATCTCTTTTGCAATGGTTACCCCATCATTTGTAATAAGTGGAGAACCGTATTTTTTATCTAATACAACGTTACGCCCTTTTGGTCCTAGCGTTACTTTCACTGCATTTGCAAGCGTGTCTACACCATTAAGCATTGCACGACGAGCATCTTCACTGAATTTCAATTCTTTAGCCATTATGAAAAAACCTCCTTAAAATAATTAGAAAAAAGTTATGCTATTTATCGTTCTATTCCTCCAATGATATTAGCCGATAACTGCTAAGATATCATCTTCACGAAGAATTAAGTAATCTTTTCCTTCATATTTCACTTCCGTACCAGCAAATTTAGAGAAAATAATCGTGTTACCTGCTTCAACCTCTAGTGCTATTTTTTCTCCTTTATCTGTTACACGACCAGAACCAACAGCTACCACCTTGCCTTCTTGCGGCTTTTCTTTCGCAGAATCTGGAAGAACGATTCCACCCGCTGTTTTTTCCTCTTGTTCCACAAGTTCAATAATGACACGATCACCTAATGGTTTAAGCATCTCTTATATTACCTCCTTGGTTTTCTCATTTATCATTTGTTATTATTAGCACTCTATCAAGATGAGTGCTAACACAATATTATAATAATGAAAACCAATTTTTTTTGCAAGTATTTTGACTATATTTTTTTACTTATTTTACATAGGATCATACTAAATGAGGTTACTTCTCCATAGCAGGTGCTTTTTGCTCAATTACATATGGGTCACAAGTTTCATGTCAATGAATAGCAAACTCTACATAAGTGAATATTAGTCATGCTATATGTAGACGAACTAGTTCAATTTTATTCTTACTTTATGTTAAAATGTTTAGCATGAGATAAAAGAAAGATCTGTTCGAATCTGTTGCTGTCACACAGTAAAAAACATAACGTGTGGGCAAAAGTAATAGACATAATGAAGACAGGAATAAAGAAAATAAAGGAGACGTTTGAATTTGTCAAAAAAATACATTTATGTCATTGTCACTTATGTTGTGATGCAATTCTCTTCCCTTCTTGCATTGCCGTTTCTACCTTTCATTGAAGACAGGCATGCCTTTTCGGTTGGATGGTCTGTATCGACGTTCGCATTAGCCTTATTAGTATGCATTTATTTATTACGGGATGAGGTTAAGGATTTCTTCCAAATGAGAAATAAGAAGATAGGTTCGATTGTCCTTTGGTCTGTACTCGGTTTTATCATGGTGATGGTCGCGCAATACGTAGCCGTTTTCATTGAAATGCTGGTGCTTCGTATTCCGCCTGGTTCAGAAAATACAATGAACTTAATGGGCATCGCCCGGCAGTCACCGATTTTTATTATCATTATTGCCTTAATTGGACCCATTCTGGAGGAATTGGTGTTCCGCAAGGCAATCTTCGGTACACTCTATAAAAAAATGAATTTCTTTTTTGCAGCATTACTGTCCGGGGTTATCTTTGCGGCGGTTCATATGGATTTTGACCATTTGCTGATCTATACAGCAGTCGGAATGGTACTTGCCTTTCTATATGTGGAAACAAAGCGGATTATCGTACCAATCATTGCTCATATGTCCATGAATTCAGTTGCTGTTATTGCACAGTTGTCCATTGATCCAGAACAAATCGAAGAACAAATGAAACAAATAAATGACTTAATGTTCATTCTTATTGGAGGATAATCATCACATGCGTATTTCACCATTACGATCAGCTGTCTTCTATCTCATTTTAGGATGCTTATTCACTTATTTCGCCATTCAATCGGTAGAAAACACTGTATTTAATTTCTTTACAATGTTATTAGCAACCTTCGCAACGATTGATTTTGTATTAGCGATCCGCTTGATCAATTTGCACCGACGCCTTAAACAATCCCAACAAAAGGAGAAATAGCTTACCGTTGGTTATCCATTAGTGTGCCTTTTTGTATGTTGAGTATGAAGGCCTCTATAAAGTGAAGCTTCGTTCAGTAGGGGTTTTACCATCCCCCTACTGAACGTTAGTTGAACCAATCGTGCCGTTACTGGTTATTGGATCTCCCCACCTAGAAATAACGGGTTCCCTTATTTCTTGAAGTGGGAGTCTTACAGCCAGTTACACTGCGATAAAAACCCCCTATCTTCATGTACCAGCTGACAGGGGATAAATGAATATTAATCTTATTCTTGGTCTAGTGGATAATGTTTCATAAAGTAAACCAATGACTGCAATTCAACGGCTAAGTCAATATGGTGCACACGTACATCTTCTGGGACAGTAATTCTCGCTGGAGTAAAGTTGAGGATACCATTTACACCTGTTTCAACTAATCGGTCAGTGATCTGCTGTGCCTCCGAAACTGGTACAGTTAAGATAGCAGCCTTAATATCTGTCATCCGTTCTTCTAATTCATCAATATGATAGACAGGAACATTTCCAATCATATGACCTACTTTCCCCATATCAGCATCAAAAGCCATCTCAATGCGGGTATTGTTATTCTTGGTAAAATTATAGTTCAAAAATGCTGTACCAAGATTCCCTACACCAATTAAGGCGACAGGCGTATTTTCATCCTGGTCTAATGTCTTTCGGAAAAAGCCAAGCAAATATTCGACATTATAACCGTATCCTTTTTTACCTAATGCACCAAAATAGGAAAAATCTCTGCGAATAGTTGCAGAATCGACTTTAATCGCATCACTTAATTCTTTAGATGACACTCGTGATTTCCCTTGCAGATGCAAATTATTTAGAAAACGATAATATAAAGGTAAACGTTTGGCAGTTGCTTGAGGTATTTTATGTTGATTCGGCATCACTTGATTCTCCTTGTTTTTATTGCTTTGGATTCTTCGGCAGATTCAGTGAAGGACTAATCCGCCTACAACGAATAAATCTATCAATACTTATTTTAACAGAAAAGTACGCAATTGTCGTGAATATATTCACAACTTATCAGACAAGCCTGTTGCAGGACCTCGTGCTTTTCGATAAACTAAAGACATTAGAGAGGTTGTTCAAAAAGCCCAATAAAAATGACATGGAGAACTTTTTGAACATGCACTTAGAGGTGAAGCAGATGATTTATTTACAAGTAAACAATATTACAAAACAGTTCGGCGCTGAGCTGATTTTGTCTCAGATAAAACTTGAGGTCAAGCAGAATGACCGAATCGCTATTGTTGGCCGCAATGGGGCAGGAAAATCAACCTTACTGAAGATTATTGCCGGTCAGCTTAGCTATGATGAAGGAGAAATTCATAAACCAAAGGATGTCTCACTCGGCTATCTTGCACAACATACCGGACTTGATTCCAATGAAACGATTTGGGACGAAATGGTTCAGATCTTTCAACATCTTCAAGCAGACGAACAGGCACTGCGGGAGATGGAGGCCGAAATGGGTAATCCCGATATGTTGCATAACCCGGAAGCCTATCAAAAGCTCTTATCCAGCTATGACTTGAAACAAGAACAATTTAAACTGGCTGGCGGGTATCAATATGAGGCAGAGGTAAAATCCGTCTTAAACGGGCTCCATTTCCCTGAAAACATGTGGGCGACATCTATTGCTACATTAAGCGGCGGCCAGAAGACACGCTTAGCTCTTGGTAAATTATTATTAACCAAGCCAGACGTGCTTATTCTTGATGAGCCTACCAACCACTTAGATATCCAGACACTGGCTTGGTTAGAAGGTTATATCAACAGTTATCCTGGCGCTGTTCTTATCGTGTCACATGACCGCTATTTCCTAGATAAGACGATCAATATCGTCTATGAGATTTCTCGAAATCAATCGGCCAAATATCATGGAAACTATAGTAACTATCTAAGGCAGAAGGCTGCCAATTATGAACGTGACCTCAAGCAATATGAGAAACAACAATCAGAAGTTAAACGAATGGAAGAATTTATTCAAAAGAATATTGTCCGTGCTTCAACAACGAAACGGGCTCAAAGCAGAAGAAAACAATTAGAGAAAATGGATCTGATGGATAAACCAGCTGGAGCAGAAGGTTCTGCGAAATTTTCTTTTAGCGTCCACAAACGAAGTGGAAATGATGTATTAAAAATCAATGACCTAACCTTCCGCTATCAAACAGATGAACCACCGCTCTTCTCTGATTTGAATCTCCATATAGAACGAGGGGACAGCGTGGCCCTTGTTGGACCAAACGGTGTAGGTAAATCCACTTTATTAAAGACTATTATCGGTTCTCTTCAACCAGAGTCTGGAGAGATTATCCTAGGTGCTAATGTACAAATTGGATATTATGATCAAGAACAGACACAGCTTCATACAAAAAAAACCGTCTTAAATGAGTTATGGGATGAGTATCCATTAATGAATGAGAAAGATATTCGCACGATTCTTGGTAACTTCCTCTTCTCTGGTGATGATGTCCTGCGTCCTGTATCTGCTTTGAGCGGCGGAGAGAAAGCTCGGCTAGCCTTGGCCAAACTGATGATGGAAAAGGCCAATCTGTTATTATTGGACGAGCCAACTAACCACTTAGATTTGGACAGTAAAGAAGTGTTAGAAGCTGCCCTGATCGATTATCCTGGTTCGATTCTGTTTGTATCGCATGACCGCTACTTTATCAATAAACTAGCTACACATGTGTTGGAGATGCGGCCTAATGGCACAACACTTTATTTGGGAGATTATGATTACTATGTGGCCAAAACGCAGGAAGAAAAAGAATTAGCGGAGTTAAGACAGGCAGAACAGGAACAAGAGCAGATGGCAATCAGCAATAAAAATGATTTTGAAAAAGAGAAAGAAGTTAAACGGGAAAAACGTAAAAAAGAACGGCGAATTATTGAAATTGAAAGTGAAATTGAATTACTAGAGCAAGAAATCGAGGAAATGGGGCAGCTGTTATCTGATCCAGAGATATTTCAGGATCACGAGAAAACAACTGAATTAAACAACCAGAACAACCAATTACAAGAACAACTGGAGGAATTAATGGAAGAATGGGAAATCCTCCATGAGGAATAACGGTATATTTTATACTACCGAATGACTAATATCCCTTTCATTTACTTTAAAATTTATCCACATTTTTAATGCAATAAATCGCATGGAATCGAACGTCTTACTTAGATTTCATGCGATTTATTTATTTTGTCCCAGCATAAATCCAGGTAAATATAAGTATTTATATGTCATATTTTAGATAAAAAAGGGACTTTGTGGTTATCCCCATTATTCACAGAGTTATCCACTTTTTTATCCTTAATATATCAGTTATCAAGAGGTTTATACACAAAATCCACAGATATTTTCATTTTTATCCACAATTTATAAAGCGAATCCAAAACCTTTATTGATAAGATTCCTAAAATTTGTCCACTTGCAGCAATTTTTTCTGTGCATAAATTCGACATCAATCAATCATTTGCAACTATAGAATACATCAAACCCTCAAGCTTTTGTAGAAGCCCCTTGGAAAGCGAAACATGGCTGCTTGATATGCTTTCCCGGTAAAGAAGAACTGCCGCAATTAGCGGCAGTTCTTCTGCGTAAGGTTAAGCTTCTTTTGTAAGTGAAGCAGCAGTGTCTGTTACGTTTTTCTCTTTCTGACGTTTCGGTGTCATATGGAAGACTATATTCAATACAATAGCCGTCACACTTCCGGCAACAATTCCATTACTAGTCAAAATTTGAACCGCATTTGGTAACTGAGCAAACAATTCGGGAACTACTGTCACCCCTAGTCCCATCCCAATAGAACAAGCAATAATCATGGAGTTCTCCGGTGATTCTGTAATCACAGCACTAAGCATTTTAATCCCTTGCGCAACCACCATTCCAAACATCGCCAACATCGCTCCGCCCAACACAGCAGTAGGGATAATCGTTGTAACAGCGGCTATTTTAGGAATAAAACCTAAAACAACCAGCATAATGCCTGTAACAACAATGACACGACGTTTTTTGACGCCAGTCATTTGAATCAAACCAACATTTTGCGAAAAGGCCGTATACTGGAATGCATTAAAGATCCCTCCGAGGAAAATAGCCAAACCTTCGGCACGGTAGCCTTTTGACAAATCTTTTTCCGTAAGCTTCCGTTCTGTAATATCACCTAGAGCAAAATAAACCCCAGTTGATTCTACCAATGAAACCATTGCTACTAAAATCATGGTAATAATCGCTGACCACTCAAACGTTGGTGTGCCAAAGTAGAATGGGTGAATCATATGGAAATAAGAAGCTTCGGCAACAGCGGAAAAATCGACTCTTCCCATCAGTCCTGCAACAATCGTTCCAACACCTAACGCGATCAAGATAGATATAGATTTCACAAATCCGGTTGTAAATCGGTACATTAAAATAATAAAGATAAGCGTTCCAAATCCAAGTGTTATATTAGTGAAAGAACCGAAATCTGCTGCCCCCTCGCCTCCACCTAGATTATTGATAGCTACAGGTATTAATGTAATTCCAATAATCGTTACGACCGATCCCGTTACAACAGGCGGAAAAAAGCGTACCAGTTTTCCAAAGAATCCACTTACGATCACAACAAATAAACCAGAAACAATGATGGCACCATAGATAGCGGAAATACCATATTCACCACCAATAGCAATCATTGGTGCAACAGCCGTAAAGGTACAGCCGAGCACAACAGGTAAGCCAATCCCAATAAAGCGGCTGTTCATCACCTGTAAAAGTGTAGCCACACCACACATTAAAATATCAATAGCTACTAAATAGGTTAATTGCTCCGTTGTTAACCCCAGCTCAGCTCCTACAATCAGGGGCACTAAAATGGCCCCCGCATACATCGCCAATAAGTGTTGAAAACCAAGCGCCGCTGTTTTCATTAGTTATGGTCCTCCTCTTTAAATGTCACTTGGTGATCTGCTAATGAATCAATAATAGCTAATGACTCTACACAAATTCCTTTATCCCTTAGTGCTTGTCCGCCTTTTTGAAATCCCTTTTCAATCACGATACCAATCCCGGCAACATCTGCACCAGCTTGTTCCGCAATATCGATAAGCCCAAAGGCTGCTTGTCCATTTGCCAGAAAATCATCAATAATCAGCAGATTATCTCCTTGTTTAATAAAATCCTGGGAAACAGACACTTTACTTGTTACCTGTTTTGTAAAGGAATACACCTCTGCTGTATACAGATGATCTGTTAAAGTTAAGGATTGCCGTTTTCTCGCAAAAATCACCGGAATCCCAAGCTCTAGACCAGTCATTGTTGCAGGTGCTATTCCTGACGATTCTAAGGTAAGAACCTTAGTAATTCCCTTTTCACGGAATCGATTTGCAAACTCCTTGCCAATCTCCTGCATCAGTACAGGATCTATCTGATGATTTAAAAAAGCATCTACTTTTAACACCGTATCTGACAAAACCTTTCCTTCTGTCTGTATTTTTTTCTTCAATAAGTCCATGAGTAATTCCTCCTAAAATATAAAAAGCTCCGTAACCTGCTAAATATGAAAAAGTAGGTTACCGAGCATCATGTCGAATAATTACAAAAACGAGTATTGTCTTTCACCACAATTCTCGCCTTTGCGCACTTTTTCATAGTCGATTTATTTACGGTAAATCGGTAGAAACTAGCAAGCCATATCCCTGCAATTATATGAAAATTATGAATTTGGGTTATTAAAAATAAAAGAACGTATCTAGTATAGCACGTAATAAGACAAAAACAAGGGCTATAAATAATGAAAACCCTTACATTTTAAGAGGAAATTTATTTGATAAACTCTATTTTTTACCAAAATAAAAATGCTTCATTTATGGTTTTACGTCCCCTTTTGTCGAAATATCAATATGGACATATTTAAACCAAATACAAAGGACAGAGATAATCTGATCTCTGCCCTTTTTTTATAATTCTCTTACGGTCTTTTTGCATAACGCTCTAAACTAAAACTAGGATTAGCATTCAAATCCAAGCCGGCACGATGTCCTTGTTGATAAGCGATTGAACCAGCAGCAGCTATCATCGCGGCATTATCCGTGCATAAGGAAAGCGGCGGGAATAGCAAGTCGATGGCTGGTGCCTGTTTAAACTTAGCTATCATGGACTGACGTAAGCCCTTGTTGGCTGCTACACCACCTGCCACAATCACTTGTTTCACTTGATATTGTGTCGCTGCCTTAAAGGTTTTCTCTGTTAAGACCTCAACCACACTCGCTTGGAAACTAGCAGCTACATCTTTACTCTCTAATGTTTGTCCTTTTTGTTTCGCATTATGTAAGGTATTGATCACTGCTGATTTTAAACCGCTAAAGCTAAAATCAAAGGAATCTTCTTCCAGCCATGCCCTTGGAAAATCAATATTGGCCTCTCCTTCTGTTGCCAATTGATCTATTTGCGGGCCACCTGGGTAAGGTAATGATAAGGTTCTTGCTACTTTATCATAGGCTTCTCCAGCTGCATCATCACGTGTTTCCCCAATAATATCAAAATCACCATGTTCTCTCATTAAAATCAATTCTGTATGTCCGCCTGAAACGACCAAAGCTAATAAAGGAAAACGGAATTCCTTCTCTAATCGATTGGCATAGATATGTCCGGCAATATGATGGACACCGATTAACGGCTTATGATGGGCAAAAGCCAAGCCTTTGGCCGCATTAACACCAACTAATAGTGCCCCGACCAATCCAGGTCCCTCTGTCACGGCAATAGCATCGATATCCTCTATTGTTATACCTGCCTGCTGAAAAGTCTCTTCTAACACCACGGTTATCTGTTCCACGTGGTGTCGAGAGGCTATCTCCGGTACTACTCCGCCAAAGCGACGGTGGCTGTCAATTTGAGAAGCAACGACATTAGCGACAATATCTCTGCCGTCCTTTACAATAGCAGCCGCTGTTTCATCACAACTTGTCTCTATTCCTAATATATATTCACTCATAAGTTCACCCACAATACTAAAGCATCTTCTTGATTATCGGAATAATAATTTTTTCTAATCCCGCCAGGCTGCAAGCCAAACTTCTTATATATTCGTTGTGCCTTTAAATTAGACACCCTTACCTCTAATGACAACCGCTCAATGCCACGTGCGACCGCCTCTGTGATTACATACTGAAACAGTGCTTGACCATACCCATGATTACGATAGTCAGGATCAATCGCAATATTCGTAATCTGTGCCTCATCCAATACCATCCATGTACCGCAAAAACCAATCACCTTCTGGTTGGCGGTGACGACAAAATATTGGGCATACTGATTATTATTTAATTCCTCATAATAGACATGTTCTGGCCATGGAACAGGGAAAGAACGTTGATCAATTTGTTTGACCGCCTCAATATCTGCCAATGTCATGTTGCGGAACTCAATTACTCCCATGCTGCTTCTGTTCCTTTAACCAGTTTGCCTCTGCTTCCACAAGACGAATATAGTTAGGTGTTAAGGCATGCACCTCAGTTTCCTCAGATTGTCCGCCTAACAAAGCCAATATCCCTGGACGCGGAAGGTGATCAATACTTGGCGCTGCCATCGCCAACTCTCCTAGAACATGATGAATACTGTCCTCATGAATAGCCAAGTCCTGACTGAGAAAAAGTACAGGCCGCTGCTCCTCTTTCAGTTGTTCTAACCATTGTTTCATGTCTATATTTTGGTCTGGCTGCAACACATGCATACCATCTGATTGTAATTGATATAGCCCTGTGTAGACCAGTCCACGACGCGCATCAAAGAAAGGAGAGATGGCCAATTCTTTTTCCCTTGTATTATGAGCCAATAACTCTAAGCTAGATACTGCCACGATAGGAATGTCCAAAGACCATGCCATTGTCTTCGCTGTTGCCAAGCCAATTCTAACACCTGTATAAGATCCTGGCCCTTTTGCTACGGCAATGCGATCTAATTGATTTACCTCCATATTACTCTCTTTCAGCACATGCTCAATCGCAGGCATCAAACCAATCGAGTGGTTTCTTTTTATATTAATGATTTGTTCTGCTTGAATAACCCCTGCCTTACTTGCTGCTACACCTAATACTTGATTAGACGTATCAATCGCTAATACATTCATTGCACTAACTCCTTACATACTGTGTCAAAATAAGCTCCATTTGGCTGGAACATGATCCGACGCTGTTTATCATCTATGCGTTCGATATAAATATTTAAACGTTCTGCCGGTAAATATTCTTCAATAAATTGAGCCCATTCAATCACGGTTATACCGTCACTATGAAAATATTCATCAAAACCGATATCTTCATCACTATTCTCTAGCCGATAGACATCCATATGGTAAAAAGGCAGAGCACCCATGTATTCTTTTACAATCGTAAAGGTGGGACTATTAATGGTTCTTGTTATCCCCAATCCTTCACCAAGCCCTTTTGTAAAAGTTGTTTTTCCGGTTCCTAGATCTCCTTCTAAGGTAATCACATCTCCCGGCGTTAATAATTTTGCAAGCCGATGAGCCAACTGCTTTGTTTCTGTTTCTGAACCTGTTTCCAAGCAATATTTCTTCATTATACTAATCACCTTCTTAGATGAGTATAGCCAGTTGGATCTAATTTACGGACAGCTTGACGCTCCCGCAGCCATACCCCATAATTATCTTGATCTGCTGATGTAACCCGGCCAATAATGCTAAGCTTTGTTTGTGTCGAAACAGCTGCTTGCTGCAGTTTGTCTACTTCCTGTTCTGCTATCGTCCCAATTAATTCAAAGTCCTCGCCGCCTGACAAAGACCAATCTTTTTGCTGTTCTTCACTAAAATCAGCCAGTTTTTTGTGTGTAGGGATTCTATGATAATCCAGCTCGATCTGAACTTGGGATGTCTCAGCAATTTCATTGGCTTCGCTGGCAATACCATCACTAATATCATTTAATGACATACGCCCAATTGCTTGGCAAGCTTGAATAAAATCTACCCGAGGCACTGGCTTCTGATGACGGCTGATAAAATACTGGTAACGGGAATGATCTTCTAACGATTCATTTAACAGGATATGCAATCCGCAAGCCGAATCTCCAAGTGTCCCAGTGACAAACACCAGATCACCTGGCTGAGCCGTGCTGCGATAACGGACTTTATCAGCAGATACTAAGCCAAGCACGGTAATGGACAGACTTAATTGTTCGCCAGAAACAGTATCTCCCCCAATCAAATCCATTTGGAAAGTTCGTGCTAATTGATTCATCCCTTGATATATGGATTGGACCGCTTCCAGTTGCCAATGATCTGGGATGACAATAGAAACCAAATAGGCGGTAGGCTGGCCGCCCATTGCAGCAATATCACTAATATTAGCTGCTAATGCTCTGTAACCAATATGAAAAGGTTCTGTTGTTTTGGCAGAAAAGTGAACATTTTCGACCATCGTATCTACAGTGGTAATAATATCTTGGTAAGGATAACGAATAATCGCAGCATCATCGCCTATTCCTTTGATCACAGATGATTGTCGGTAGTAATCCGGTTTAATCGAACGAATAAAGTCAAACTCTTCCATGCATGGTCCTCCAAACTAAATAGATAACATTATCATACCAAAAGGAGGTATAGACAAACAATTAAAAGCACTAATCATTTTACAAACAGATGATAAAATACCTTTGCTTTATTAATACTTAACAATCGTCGTCAGGCCATGCTCGGATAAATATATTTTATGACTCAATTCTTCCACCCAACTGTTTGCTTTTAACAAATATGTTCCAGATTTATCTTGATAAGTTAAGCTGCCAACATTAATATTAATTGGTTCAGGGGTTCCCATTAATCTTTTTTTATAATAGCTGAAGTCATGTTGGTTGGGAATATGTAATAATTCCAAAACATCCCCTATTTCCATATATCTTTCAAGATATAATAAAAACAATCGATTATTTGCATCAGAGATTTCATATAGATAGGGCAAAGTAAAGATTCCTTCTACACATTTCCCCCAGCCATATGTATCAACTTCGCTCACCCATAAATTAATAAAATCTTCTCTAGATTCAAAGACACTTCCATTGTTATACTCTTGAATATCATCAGGTATAATAAAAGGGCGAGAGGAAGCTAAAAAAGTAACAGCTGACATATATTCCACCTCCCTTGCCAGTAAAAGCGAATCTATATGAAAAACAAGGCAGGCAGCATTCTGAGAGATTTGTCTTACTCCAAACATCACATACCTTTAAGTCCTTGACTTCGTTATTTACCAAGTCTTCTTCTATGTTATGAGCTAACAAGGCTATTGCTCGATAAAATGTATTCCACAAGCATACATTTTTTAATTTTTAACCAACAAAAAACCTTAAGCATAATTACTTAAGGTTTGAGCTTTATTATCTGGCGGTCCGGACGGGACTCGAACCCGCGACCTCCTGCGTGACAGGCAGGCATTCTAACCAACTGAACTACCGGACCTTGGTTGCGGGGGCAAGATTTGAACTTGCGACCTTCGGGTTATGAGCCCGACGAGCTACCAGACTGCTCCACCCCGCGATAATAATATAAAGTATAGCCTGGCAACGTCCTACTCTCGCAGGGATAAACCCAACTACCATGAGCGCTGAAGAGCTTAACTGCTGTGTTCGGCATGGGAACAGGT
>NZ_JAFBFA010000053.1 GCF_016909015.1 Gracilibacillus alcaliphilus | reverse complement strand
GAGAAATTAAACAGCCTGGCACCGTTGGAATATCGGTACCAGACTGTTGCATAGATTTTTGTTTTTTCACTGTCTACTTGACAGGGTGCAGTTCATACTTAGTTAAGGCCATCTTTTTCAAGTATATATTTACGAATCATTACTACTTATCAGATAATCCAACATAAAGCCCTATGTTTCACGTGTAACTTTCATCAAATAACCTATTCTGCTAATCTTCGACTTCCTCTAGCAGCACCTTATTCTCAAATACGCCGCGCTCTTTACGTTTCTGCTCTCTGATCTGTAATAAGGCTTGTTCCGAAACACCATGTGTTTTTGCTAAAGCTATCACTACTTCCAGCATATCTGCCAATTCTTCGACTGCTGCTTGATCATTGTCTGCCTCTCGGTATTCCGTCCATTCTTCTTCCAGCTTCTTTATTAGTGCCGGTTTGTAAGACTCTTCATCAAGATTGCTTATTCGGTAAGACAGTCCTTGTTTCTCCAGTATTCTAGGAATATAATCTCGAACCAATTTATTATAGACAGTCATGCTGAATACCTCCTCCCCTTCTATCTGATAATAGTTTATCAAGAAGACTAATACAAATAAACTGCGCCTCAAAAGAAGCACAGTTTATTTCGTTTTTATTTCGGTACAGCTGCTCTGTCGCACTTTACTCAGCCAGTACTTCCACCATACCTTGCTTCGAGTCAATATTCTTCTCCATCGTATCAGCTTGTTGTTCCCAGTCTTCAAACTGGCCGTAAGCTGTGTAAATAGTAGAACCGGTTGGCAATTCCGGATATTCATTCTCACCATTTGTTCCCCAGTTAACCCAGCCCGAATCTTTTCTTTGAACAATTTGGTAACGGGAAACGACTTCGCTTGTATACCATACCATGGCATAACCTGTTTCCTTGTTTATTTCTGCCGTTTTATTAGCACTCATTGGAAAAATGGTTTGCTGTGGTGTGGCATTTACATCTACACCTTCTGCACTGTACAATACGTCATTATTTCTATCTGATTGATGTACTTGTCTATGAGCCTCAGGAATAATATGATCTACATGCTCCTCGATTTCCTCTGCACTTAAAATCCCTTCTTTAATACAGAATAAGCGCCAGAAATAATCCCAAGATACTTCATTCAGTTCTTGACCAATACTGTCTCGATATTTTTTAATATTCGGATAGTTGGATTCATCGGCTTCATCCAGAAGCTTATATACACCATCATACAAAATATTCGCATATAAATCTCCTTCTCGATAATAGGTGCCCCCATAGCAAGCAAAGGTATTAAAAACTGTATCCCCCTGGCCGCTTTCGTATTCATCTCCAACAGTAATCTTATTGACAACAGGTATACCATCTACGGTTGTGGAGAAATCATCCACCTCATACGTTCTTCTAAACCACGGCGTATGATAGAAGAATTCCCACGTAATCGTAAAGCCCTTCCCCTTAAGGTTGGGATCTAAGCCATCTGGCACTATTCCTTCAAATCGATAACGACAATAAAGAGGGCCTTCCTCTTCTACCGTAAAGTCAACTTTCGTATGTTCAGGGGGATTAATCAAGCCATTCTTCGGTGTAAAAAACGGGCCATAAAAACCGCCAATTGCATTAGAATAATCCTTTATCAGATTTCTTCCCTCTTTTTTTGATTCAAAATATCTTATTCCCCATTTACCGTAGGATGTTCCATCTGCTGTACCCGTGCATAATTCTAAGATGTACTCACCAGTATCCAATCTTCTTACCCCGTCAGACTGAGTCGGCTCTAACCTGACAATTCCTTCAGGCGCAGCGACTGTCTCTGCAGCAGGCTGATCGCTTGCAAGCAGCCAATAGGAACGAACCAATTGACCTTTCTCCATTTGCACGAGATATACAATCGAAGCCTCTCGAATATAATCGTCCTCCAGTTTTACATCAATCAATTGGAAGTCTACTTTTTCATCCGCCTCGTTATATAGCACTAGACTGTCCTTATGCACTTGCACCTCATCGAAATGTAGTTTGGTGATAACCGGTTCATGGTTTCTGGCTAAGCCATCCGGGTTGTTCAGCATGATTTGAACTTTATATTTCTCTGTCATTACGATTCCCCCTAAACACTTTGATCATGATTTGCTCTCTTTAAAAATGCTAGATTAAATGGTAGTTTCTTGCCCTTTTGTGAGTCAATAATAACGGCAACTAGGATAATTAATCCCATCACTAATAACTGCCAGAAAGAAATAACACCCATTAAATTCAATCCGTTACTTACAACACCAATAACAATCGCACCAAATACAGTTCCACTAATCCGGCCTTTACCGCCTGCCATGGACACACCACCCAAAACACAGGCAGCAATCGCATCCAGTTCATAACCTTGCCCCACAGAAGGTTGCCCCGAATACATTCGGGCTGCCAACACAATCCCTGCAAAGGCAGACATAAATCCTGTCAGTGTATATACTGTAATCTCTATTCTTTTGATAGGAATCCCTGACAAGCGGGCAGCTTCCCTATTTCCGCCCATTGCATAAATACTTGCACCAAAACGCGTTTTCATTAATATGACAGAAAATATTATAATAAATACTGCCATATAAATGATGGGTATTGGTATCAGATCCAATATTCTGGTCGTACCTAGTTTCGTAAATGCCTCATCCGTTACCCTTAACGACCTTCCTCCACTATAAATATAGGCAATTCCTTGCCCTACATACATAGTTGCCAATGTAACGATAAACGGCGGCAATCCAAATTGAGTGATGACAGCTCCGTTGATTAAACCAAGTAATGTCCCTAGTGCCAAACCGATCACAATAGCTAACACGATGGGCAGACCGCTGTTAACCATTAAGCCAACGGTCACCGTACCAGACATGGCAACAATTGCTCCAACAGATAAGTCAATGCCGCCTAAAATAATGACATAAGTCATTCCCAATGCTAAAAAGGTGTTGATCGTAATCTGCTGAAATAGCGTGATTAAATTATTGGTAGTAAGAAATACTGGCGACATAATAGACAGCGCAACAAATAAAAGAATCAAAACGACAATAATCCCTTTATTCGCTTTAAATATATTGACAAATGAGTTATTCGTTAATGTACTCATAATTTAATATTGTCCCCTCCTGTTGCATAATTCATAATCGTTTCCTGTGTAATGTCCTCTTTTTCTTCCAGTGTTTTGACTAATTCGCCTTCCCTCATGACACACACTCGATCAGACATATTGAGGATTTCCGGTAAATCAGATGAAATGAGAATAATGCCTAATCCCTGATTAGCTAGCTGATTCATAATCGAATAGATTTCAGATTTAGCTCCTACGTCTACTCCTCTGGTCGGCTCATCTAAAATCAAAAGACTTGGATTAATGGACAGCCACTTTGCCAATACTACCTTTTGCTGGTTCCCGCCTGATAGGCTGGATACAGATATATCTGCGGAAGCCGTCTTTACCCGCAAATCGTTTACATATTTTTGGATCGATTCTTTTCGTTTTGCTTCACTAATAATCAGAGGATTTTTCATTAAATTTCTTAAGTTTGCCAAAGTTAAATTAAACCCGACAGAATTCTTTAACACTAAGCCTTGGTCTTTGCGATCTTCAGGAACCATTGCTATGCCATGATTGATCGCATCGATGCAACTTTTGATATGAATCTCTTGATCATACAGATAAACCTTGCCCGTTTCATATTTATGCGCACCAAATATACTGAGCATGACTTCGCTTCTCCCAGCACCTACCAAACCTGAAAAACCTACTATTTCCCCTGCATGCACCGTAAAATCTATATCTCTAAAGAAATTTTCCTTACTTAGTCCTTCTACACGTAAAATCTCTCTTTTTTCTACTTCTGCTTTTGTACGTGTATATAAATTTTCAATATTTCTTCCGACCATCATTTTTACTAGTTCATTGGTATTCGTTTCTCTCGTCCTTTTTGTACCTACATACGTACCATCACGAATCACCGTTATTCGATCTGTCATACTAAATAATTCTTCAAATCGATGGGATATATAAATAATGCTGATCCCCTTGTCACGCAGCCTTTCCATGGTATGAAACAAGTTCTGCACATCCTCTCCTGTCAAGGAAGAAGTAGGCTCATCCATTACTAGAATCTTAATATCAAAGGATACTGCCTTCGTGATTTCAACTAGTTGCTGCTGGGCAATAGACAATTCACTGACATTCTTTCTGACATCTATATTTAAACCCAGTTGTGCTACCATTTCTTGTGCTTGCTGATTCATCAAGGCCATGTTTTTAAAACCGGATTTCTTCACAGGTTCTCTGCCCAGGAAGATATTTTCTGCCACAGATAAATGGGGAACAAGCACAATTTCTTGGTGGATAATGCCAATACCTAATGCTTGTGCATCCTGCACTTTTTCAATCGATACTTCTTGTCCATCAATTAATATTTTTCCGCCATCAGGCTTGTGAATGCCTCCCAAAACTTTAATTAAGGTTGATTTTCCTGCCCCATTTTCACCTAACAGGGCATGAATTTCCCTCTCTTCGAGTTCAAAATGCAGCCCGTCTAAAGCTTGCACGCCTCCAAAGCTTTTCGATATGGCTTGCATTTCTAAAACGGTAGACGGCATGATCTTACCTCCTAAATATAGTAAAATTCACCGGGCTGGAGCAGGGATATTCCACTTATCCAGCCCTCTCATCATTTATCGCAGTGTAACTGACTGTATGACTCCCACTTCAAGCAATAAGGAAATACGTCATGTCTATGTGAGAGATCTAAAAGCCAATAACGGCCCGATTGGTTCAACTAACGTTCAGTGGGGTTGCCCCCACTGAATAAAGAACACAAACACCCCAACACATCTAACTTTATTGCCATTCATCAATCGTTTCTTCTGCCATCTCCTCTGTTACAATGTGTGACGGCAGATACACTTCATCCTCTGCTTCTTCTCCTTCCAGATAATCAATCGCCATTTGGAAAGATTCTTCTGCAATTTGAATCGGCACTTGTGCAGCTACAGATGTAAACGAACCATCTAACAATGCTTCTTTCCCGTCTGGTGAGGCGTCAATAGAATATACATCTACCTCTTCCATACCATTTGATTCTAGTGCAGCCACCACACCAAGTGCAGAAGGATCATTAATAGCAAAAAATGCGTCGACATCCGGGTGAGCCTGCAAGATATCCTGTGCGATTGGCAGCGAAGCATCCAAAGCAGCTTTACCATCTTGTTGTGCAATGATTTCATAAGTATCACCGCCAGATTCTATTGACGACATAAAACCCTCCACACGTTGAACAGTACTTTCATTTTCTGGGAAGTCTAGAATAGCAATTTTTGCTCCATCTGGGTGATCTTCCATCAACTGCTCTCCCATAAACTCTCCCGCCATAAAGGCATCCGTTGCAATAACGCTTTCCACTAAATCCCGATCCGCTTCTATAACAGCCGTATCCACATTAAAAACAGGGACATTCATATTGCTGAAGTTTTCCAAGCCTTGACGGATTCCAGCTGAGTCAACCGGGATGACAAAGGCAGCGTCAAATCCTTGATTAGCCGCATCCGATATTTGATTTAGTTGTGTATTCAAATCATAATCCGGATCTAACATCGTATATTCATAGCCATGTTCTTCTGCTAACCTCTGATAGGTTTCATGCATAGCAATTTGAAAGGTATTATTTTGTGTATTAGGTAAAAAAACAAAGCTGAATGAATCATCATCTCCATTGTTCGCGTTTTCATTATCAGCACCATTACTGCAGCCAGCTATTAAAACAACAAAAATCAAAAAAACAATACCAAGTACTTTTTTCTTCATAAAAAAACCCCCAAATGATTAAATTTACGTAAAAAAACACATGATGAGCGCTTACACATGTTTGACAAAAAGAAAACCATAAGAAAATGGTTTCTTTACGTAAATATAATTCATTAAAGGGGGTTGTGTCAATGGAAAAATTTATTTTTTATAAATTTTACGTAATTCTATGCTTAATAATCTCTTCTATTTCACTTGGAGCAGGTTCAGACATAATATCTTTCCATGCTTTAAGTAAATTTTTTGATTCGACTGTATAGGGCTGTACTGCTATATATTTGTCTTTATCTTTATCGATAAGTGCCTTTACAGCAGCCAAACCTATCGCCATTCCTTGCTCAAAGGGTCTTTGAGAAGATAGACCTTTTACGATATGATTTTTTGCTAAATAGGTGGCCATTTCGATACCTAAGTCTGAGGTAAATATCGATATATCTTCTCTTCCTAATTCTTTCAAGGCTCTAATTGCTTGTAAGGCTGGTTGATCCCATGAGATATATAATCCCGTAATATCTGGACGCTGCTGAATCATTTCCTTACAAATTTCATACGTTCTTTCAATCTTATAAAAATATTGCTCCGAAACAATCTCAATATTAGGAAAATCAGAACAAATTACATCTTTGGCTACCGCGTCTCTCAAATGTGTACCATAGAAAGGAGCTCCATGCCCAATAAAGCCGATTTTCACATTATCGCTATTTTTAAAATAATTGCCTAACAAAGCAGCAACATTATAGCCGCTCTCTCTCTCATTAACCGACACACAGGCAGAATACTCATTTCTTTGCATACCTTCTGGCACATGACTCATAAAAACAAGCTTCGTTTCCTTAGAGATACGTTTAAACTGTTTAGCTGTCAATTCGTCATCTGCAGGGATAGCAATAATGACATCCGGCTTTTGCATTCTTAAACCCTCTAACTGAGCGACTTGCAATTCTGGATCAAAATGAGCATCTGTGATAGAAATAATCGATATGCCATATTGAGCCAAGATTTTTCGAATCCCATTCTCATGCAGCCGTCTCCATGCTGTACCGCCGTAATGAAAGGAAATAGCAACACGAAAGTTATTAGACGTTAGCTGGTCTATATCCTTGGAAGATAGGGTTAAATCCTTTGGTGAGACAGGCTTTTCGCCAAAAGGCCCCTTACCAATCACTTGGGTTGAGCGGTTAATAGACAAATACATCGGAACCTGTATTTCCTTTTCCATTTCCCTTCGATTCTGTACCGCGTCCACTAATACCTTTGCTGTCTGTTTTCCAATCTCATCTATATCGTGCTTGAGACTGGTCAATGGCGGTGTGATAATATCAGTCCATTCTCCATCACCAAAACCAATGATGGACACCTCATCAGGAATACTCACATCCAATTGCGACATTACCTTCATTAGTTCTATTGTCACCTTGTTGCTTCCCGCCAAAAATGTAGTTGGTTTGGATTCATTCCACACCTGCTGAATTTTCTTTCTGTACTCTTGCGGGTCGCTTCCCTTAATGACTATCATTAAGTCTTGATTGAATGGGATATTATATTCTTTTAAGGCAAGCCGGAATCCTTCCATCTTTTCTTGCGTGTTAGAAAACTCATCGTCTTTCACAATAAAGGAGATATCTTCGTGTCCCGCTTTTAATAAATGCAGGCAGCCCTTATAGATACCTTCCTTTCCATCAGTAAAGACGACAGGCTGACCATCAAAGTGTACTCGGCGATTCAGAAAAACTAACGGAATACCTTTCTGGATAATCTTCTTAAATGACTTCTTTTCCCTGCTAACCGGCACCATAACAATACCAACTATATTTTTGTTCGACACTAGATTATTGATAATGCCGGCTTCTTTCGCTGTATCATTTTTATGAAAATATGTAACACATTGATAACCTTCCTGTTCCAGAAGATCAGCAAGTTCGGATACTACTTTTGTATATAACGTACTATGAAAGCTTGGTACGACAAGGGCAATTTCTGAAGAGTTGACTGCCCCAAACTTTTGCTTCTTTTTAATTTTTTCGTCATATCCTGTCTTGGCAATTGCAGTCTGTACCTTTTCAGCCAACTCCGGGCTTACATACCGGGTGTTATTTAAATAGTGGGAGACCGTGGCAATGGACACGCCAGCTTCTTTCGCCACATCTTTAATTGTAGCCAATAATGTTCCCTCCTTTTTTACGTAAATTCTTCTCAGGAGTTTACTACTTTTTTCTTTATACGTCAATTTTTAACGTCTTTTGATACATATTAGTTAAATAATTAAAACGCCTAGAAATTAGTAATATGTTACTGCCTATACTTTATTCTAACATGCAGCATTATAAGATTTGGTTAAAATTATTAGAACATAAACCTTCCTAACATATAAAACAAGACTTATTGACAATTGCATCAAAAAATACCACTCCATTAAGAACGAGTGGTATTTTCTAGTCTTTGACACGCAGAAAATCTTAGAAACCGCAATCGTTAAAACTGCAAGATATCATCTATCTGCTTAAGAATTACTATAGAGTCAAACTTTGTTCTATGGCGTTGCGACACTGCCATCAAATTATTTTTCAGATTAATTGTTCATTCAACCTATCAACCAAAGGGATCAGCTCTGATGGCTGATGAATGGTATAATCGGGTGTTTCCTCTTTGTTCTTTGGTGTTTTTGGATAACGCGACGTCCAATCTAAGTGGATACTGGTGAGCTCCATTCGATTAGCACCAGCAATATCTCTGCTTAAATTATTTCCTACCATAACAATACGGGAAATATCTGATTCCGTTAATTCCAATGCTCCCATCGCCGCTTTAAACATTCTTGGACTTGGCTTCAATTCTTTAATATTTTCTGAATAAATCATCGCCTCAAAATAATCATATAATTGGTGATCTAACATCATATTTTTGAAAGATTGAGCATTACCATCAGCGACCATACACAGTCTGTAACCTTTTTCGGCAAGAATTCTGACCATATCACCTGCACCGGGTATTAATTCTGCTTTTACGACAATATCATCTTGATCTCGAATTTCTGTACTTTCATCAATAATCGTGTCACCGCAATCTAGAAAAACAATTATTTTCTTCTGTTTACTCGTTTCCTTCATTTGCTATTTTCACACCTTTCAAATGTAATTCATTGGCATAGTGGCAAGCGGATAAATGAACATTCTCTTCATCCGTCTGGGTTAAATCAGGCCTTTCTGATATACATTTATCTGTCTTATATGGACATCTTGGATGAAATTCACAACCTGTTGGCGGATTAGCTGGATTAGGAACCTCTCCATCTAAAATGATTCTATCTTTCTCTACATTTGGATCAGGTATTGGCACAGCGGATAGTAATGCTTCTGTATATGGATGTTTAGGGTGATTAAATATTTCTTCCACATCTGCCATCTCCACAATCTTGCCCAAATGCATGACAGCTACTTTATCTGAGATGGTCTGAACTACGGACAAATCATGTGAAATAAAGATATACGTAATACCAAATTCTTTTTGTAAATCAATTAATAAGTTGATAATTTGTGCTTGAATCGAAACATCTAACGCGGAAACCGCCTCATCACATACGATGATTTTCGGCTGCGTTATCAACGCTCTGGCGATTGCAATCCTCTGTCTTTGCCCTCCAGAAAAAGCATGCGGATATCTTCTGAGATAACTTGCATTAAGCCCTGTTTTCTCAGCAATTTCTGATACCTTTTTATCTACTTCTGCTTTACTCAAGTTAAAGTTAGTAATTAGGGGTTCAGTAATAATATCATAGACGCTCATTCTTGGACTGAGGGATGAATATGGATCTTGAAAGATCATTTGGATATCTTTTCTAAATTGTTTAAATTCTTGTTTATCCATATGTAAATAGTCTATTTGCTTGTCAGCATCGCTATGATAGATTACTTCACCTGAAGTTGCTTCTACACCTTTGGCAATACACCTCCCTAAAGTTGTCTTACCACAGCCGGATTCCCCCACAATGCTTAGTGTTTCACCTTCATATAAATCAAATGAGATGTCCTTAAGAACCTTGACCGGATCTGGCCTGCTAAAAAGTTTAGTAGATTTCACTTTAAATTCCTTATTAATGTTTTTTACATTGAGGATTTGTTTAGACATGACCATTTTCCTCCATCTCATTTTTATACAGGAAACACCTTACCGAGTGTTCACCATTAACTTGATAATTGGGTACCCTTTGTTTGTCACATTCCCCTTCTATCCGCTGTGTACAACGATCATAAAAACCACATTGGTTACTCATATTGATAGCTAATGGCACTGTCCCTTCAATAGATTCCAATCTCCTATTTTTATTTCCTCCCAATTTTGGCATCGATCGAATCAGACCTTTAGTATAAGGGTGCTTTGGATTATTAAATATTTCCTTGACTGGTGCCTTCTCTACAATTTTACCCAAATACATAACCGCTACTTCATCACACATTTCTGCAATAATACCTAAATCATGTGTAACAAGCAAGATCGACATCTCCAAGTCTTTCTGTAAATCCTTCATTAGCTCCATCACTTGTGCTTGTATTGTAACATCTAATGCTGTCGTAGGTTCATCCGCTATCAATAATTCCGGATTGCACGATAATGCCATGGCAATCATCACTCTTTGTCTCATCCCTCCAGAAAATTCATGCGGATATTGATTAAAGCGTTTCTCTTCATTAGATATGCCGACTTTGTTCAGCATATCTAAGGCTATTTGCTTTGCTTCTTTTTTATTTTTCGTTCTATGAATCAAAATATTTTCCATTATTTGATTCCCAATGGTATACAATGGTGACAGGGCTGTCATCGGTTCCTGAAAAATCATCGAAATCCGCTTGCCTCTTACACTGCGCATCATCTTGCCTGTTGGCTTTAAATCTAGAATATTGACATGCTGTAAACCCTTATCTTTCTCAGATCGATATACAATCTGCCCTTGCGTTTCACATTCTTTAGGATTTAATTGCATAATTGACCTGCTGGTTAAGCTCTTGCCACAACCTGATTCACCTACCAGCCCTAATGTTGTGCCTTTTTTTATCTGAAACTCCACACCATCTACAGCGTGTAACACATGGTCGTCCTGTTGTATAGATATCCTTAAGTCTTCAACAGAAAGAAGCGGCGTTCCGAAATCTTCTTTTGTATTCATATAATCCCTCGCTTACATGATAATTTATTTCTACTTTTATACCTTCTTATAAGGATCTGCAGCATCACGTAATCCATCCCCAAAAAAGTTAAAACATAATACAGAGATAACAACAAAAAATAAAGGAATCAGTTTCCACGGGTACAATGCCACATTATCAATTTGCTGTGCCTCTTGCAGCAATACCCCCCAGCTTGTTGCCGGAGATCGAATACCTAAACCTAAGAAGCTCATGGCTGTTTCCGCTAAAATCATTGCAGGTATGGCGAGTGTAATGGCTACAATTAAATAACTAAAAATACCCGGCAGCAAATGTTTGACGATAATTTTGGCGTTTTTCACACCGGCAATCTTTGCTGCTAATACATATTCTTCATTCTTTAATGACATAAATTGACCGCGGACTACACGTGCCAAGCCAGTCCATTCAATAAAGGCAATGATCACTACGATGTATATATACATTTGTACAACAGGTATATCTGGCGGGATAGACGCAGATAACGCCATCCATAATGGCAGAGTCGGAAACGATCGGAATATTTCTATAATTCTTTGAATAATCACATCAATCCATTTCCCGAAATACCCTGAAATTCCTCCTATAATAAGACCTAAAATTAAACTGATCGACACGCCTACCAAAGGAACACTAAGAGATACTTGACTCCCCAGAACTACTCGCGAAAACAAATCTCGTCCCATTCCATCTGTTCCCATAATAAATATTTGTCCTGGTTCATCTACTCCAAATAAATGAATATTGGTTGGTAATAGACCAAATAACTTATATTCCGTTCCTTCTACAAAAAAACGAATCGGATATTTTACATTTGTATCCTCTACAAAATACTTTCGATACGTATCAGGGTCCCGTTCAGAGGCGAGGCCATACACAAACGGCCTAAAGTGGAAATTACCTTCCTCATCCCAAAAATTGATCGACATCGGCGGAGCATTCATATATTCGCCATCATATTCTTGTGTGCCTTGCGGTGCAATAAATCCTGCAAAAATAGCTCCAAAGTAAAACAAACCTAAAATAACAAGACTCACCCTGGCTAATTTATGCTTTTTTAATTTTTTCCAGATTAATTTCCATTGCGAGCTGTAATATTCTTCTTTATTGTTATTTTTTTGGCCTGCTGCTAACTCACCCTGTTGATGATCTCCTTTTTGAAAGCGCTTATTATTTTTGGCTAATTTAGTAAATAACTTAGATTTTTTCATACATCACATTCCTTTGATTTCTGTTCGGATCTTAGGGTCTAACCATGCTAATAAAATATCGGATATTAACGTTCCTATTACCGTTAGTACTGCCATAAATAACAGCCATGTTCCGGCTAAATACATATCCTGTCCCAGCAAAGCATTATACATAACCGGACCTTGTATGGGCAGATTCAGAACAATAGCCGTAATCGTTGAACCAGTAAATATATTCGATAGCGTCCATCCAAATGTACTCACTACAGGATTTAATGCTGCTCGGGTTGGATATTTAATTAATATTTTGCTTTCTGGAACACCTTTTGAACGTGCTGTAACAACATTCGGCTTATTAATTTCATCCAACATCTGTCCACGCATTACTCTTGTTAATTCAGCAGTACTTGCTGTACCGATTACAATGATTGGAATGATCATATGTTTCATCAAATCTTGAATCTTCGCCCATGACCAAGGGGCATTTTCAAATTCGCTGGAGAATAAACCTAATAACGGATCACCGAAATTAACATATGAATAATACATTAAGACGATGGCCAACAAAAAGTTGGGCGTTGCCATCCCCATGAACCCTAAAGCCGAGAAGAAATAATCAGATATGGAATACTGCCTCACAGCTGTGTAAATTCCAATTGGGATTGCCACTAAGTAAGTAAAAGCCATGGTAACGATAGATACAATCAAAGTTAATGCCATATATCTATCTATTACACTAGTAACCGGCTCGTTATAGCTAAAGGAATGGCCAAAATCAAACTCAAGCAGGATACCTTTCATCCATAAAAAGTATTGAATAACCCAGTGTTTATCCAAATTTAATTCTGCTCTCATTGCATCCATTTCTGCCTGTGACATATTTTCACCTTGGGCAGACATCTGTGCTGCATAATGTGTTACATAATCACCCGGTGGCAGCTGAATAACAAAGAAGACAATCATAGACACACAAATCAACACAGGTATTACTAATAATATTCTTCTGATAATATACTGAAACATAGTACAACCTATCCTTTTATGAGATATTTTTAATTAGCAGGGAGAGGAGCGAACCCCCGCCTGCTAAAAGGATTACTCTGAAAAGTAAAATTGTGCTGGACGCCCATGACCTAATTCTCTCAGCTCATCAGCAAAGATTCGTTCTTGCGGAACATTGTGCAAATGATTGGCAGCTACCACTATTTGCGGCATAGGACCTGTATAACCTAAGATCCATTGGTTTTCCATATGCAGCTGGTAGATCTTATCTGCCCATTCACTCGCTTCTTCTTCATTAGGAGATGAGATTAAACGATCCCAGTTTTCTACCAGCATAGCGACATCATCTTGAGGTTCGGTGCCATTTTCACCACCTGTTTCGCGATGCAATCCATAATTCCCTTGCCACGGCGTTAAAACACGTAGCGGAACTAATACTTCTGGGCGCAGGGCTACATTCGTTATCATTGGATTTTCTGTTGTAGCTTCCACTTGATTACTATATTTTCGATCTTGGAAAGTACCTGAATCAACATAATTTAGATTTACTTTTACACCAACATTTTCATAAGCATCTTTGATCAATTCCAGAAACTCTGAATTGTCTTGATTCGGCTCCATGATTGTAAGTGTAACTACTGAATCATCCTCGTACAGACGAAAGCCTTCTGCATTTTTTTCTGAAATGCCAAGTTCATCTAATAATTGTTCCGCTTGATCTGGATCATAGTCCGTCCATTTCTCTGCCCAGCCTTCTTGATAACCAACTAGACCTTCCGGCACAGCTGCTTGTCCAGGCTCTGCAATACCATTTGTTACAATTTCAGAGATTTGCTGCCGGTCAACGGCAATGGATAATGCTTCTCTAAACCGAATATCTTGTACTAACTCTCTTAAATTATCATTTTGTGTCGTTTGATTTAATTGAATCGTTGTACTCGCCATCTGCGCCGTAGGCCAAGTGAAAACCTGATAACCGCCTTTTTCCTCGTTCTCTTTTAATACAGGAAAATCCGTCATGGAAAAATGACCAATAGTAAACTCACCACTTAAGACCCCCAAGACCCCTTGACTAGGATCCTGAATTTTGGAAGCAATAAAGTTATCTGTATATGGCAATTGCTGCCCCTCTGGATCTACTTTCCAATAATAAGGATTACGTTTCATCACAAATTCTTCACTATGCGGATCATTACTGGCTACCCAAGCTCGCAATGTTGGTATTTCTTCATAGACCCAATAATAATAGCCAGTTTCCTGCAAGAAAGAATTCACATCTGAAAATCCCCACTCTTGCGCAATTTCTAGAGCTTTGTCCTCTCCGACAAATTCCGGAAGTATTGTTTTGTGGAAATGTTCTGGTGCAAAGAACCATTTATTATCGATCGCCACTCGCTTTAGGAAATTGGGACTAGGAAAGGCATGTACCACCCGAAAGGTGTAGTCATCTATTTTCGTGATCTCTGCCAAATGTCTTTCATTTGTTTCTGGATCTATAGTATAGTATGCGTCATAGACAGATTTCCCAAATGTCTCTTTTTGCAGCATATGCTCCCAATAAAACAGCACATCATCTGTTGTAAACGGCTCGCCATCAGACCACTTCATTCCTTCACGCAAATAAATAATATACTCTGTAGCATCTTCGTTTACCTCATAGCCTTTAGCTACATTGGGTTCTATATCGTCACCTGCTTCATTAAACCGAAACAGCGCTTCTTCCGTTGGTTTCCCAATTAACCATTTAGAGTCAGCTCCTTCCCAAGGAGTAACTAAGTTGCCTCCATATTGCCCAATGCTGTTCTCTATCTGCTCAACCATGATATCCTCCGGCACTGGCAGACGCTCTTCCACGCTCGGAATTTCACCTGATTCAACCAATTCGATTAATTCTGGCGCTTCGGAAAACACCTCTATATCTTCTGGATTAACAGCATTCAACTCCAAAAGTTCTTGGTCTGATATGGCTTGATTCTCTTCTGTTTCCTGCGTTTCCCCCACCTGTTCTGCGGGAGTATTCATACACGCTGTCAAAAATAAACACATGAATAATAACATCGTTATCCATCTCATTCTTTTCACCATTCGTTCCTCCTCTTACTGTTTGAATTAAGATTAACAATACATATAAGTTCGTCCATGAACGATTGTTCCAAGGTCACCCTATTGATATCGCTTTCATTTTTGCTTTACTTCTAATTAACTCGCGCGAATGATCAGTACTTACTAAATCCATGCTGTAAAAGCTATTATGTCTTGACGAGGTCTAAAATACGCTCATCCCGGCTATGATCTGATTCTTTTTTGACTGCGTAATATGAAAGCGCCTCCTGCAAATGCTTCACAAAAATATGACAAGGAATTAACAGATCCCACCCTCCTTTTTCTAATGTCTATTAATTATATACAACATTTAGTTGTTTGTAAATATTTTTAGTAACTATTTGTTGTATTTTGAGATTTTATTTATAATCTTATTGTTATAATTTGCTACAAAACATAGAGAATGTATTAAAATATATCCATTCTCAGCCAACGATCTCACATATTTGTGAAGAGACGAGGTATGTTTTACAAAAACCAAACAATCGGGTTTATTTAAACATGAATAAGACCTTGCAGGGTGTTCTGCAAGGTCTTATTCATGAGTAAAAAAACTTATATCACTATATTTATTCAGTAAATTTTATCGTAAATCGCTTACAATAAGGTGAAACCAAATTCACTTTCACTTGCTGCAGCATCTCATGCCGAGCTGCACGAAATTCAGTTACCCAATGGTCATGCTGGCCTGCTTCCAGCACAAGCTGTTCTTCTTTGTGCTCATACAGCAGTGTACCTTCTTTCCAGAACCATTGATGATCAGTGATTTGCTCCACTTGTTCCCCTTGCAAGCTGCCGTCCTGGCTGAATAAAAAAACAACTTGTGTCAGGATATCTTCTTGTTGATCGGTTTCGATTTCGATGCTCCATCCGCCAGCCTGCTTGTATTTGATATCAACCGTTATCTGTACTTGCTGATTGTGAGTTAAGGATCGGTAAGCATGAGGCAATAAATACCACACACTCTCGCCATTATTGGTATCAGGTAAAGATTGCTTTGGAATCGGCGAGTTGTACCCTTTCTCCATCGACGCACTGAGCTGATACCAGCCTTTTCCCTTCTTTTCGATATGATCAAACTCTATTACACCAGGTAAAAAATTCGTATACAATTCGACTCCTACTAAGCTTACAGCACCTGACTGAAGGGAGAAAAAGGATGGATTCTTCGCCATCACTGTCGCACTCATCTCTCCTTCCCGATATCTAACCGTTGGCGCGCCAAAAGAGGTATGCCTGCTGCTATGCTTAAACTCCGGCTGAGACTGACTTTCTTCCAATTGAATTAAATCATTCTCTATCGAGGAATGTTCGTTAATCACCACTTCATAATTCGCCGGCAATGGTGCTGGTTTTAATGGCACCTCTTTTATCTCAGGATGGAACAAATAACCTAACATCAAATGATTATTAACCGGGCCCATTCTGGAAACATCTTTTAATGCAAGGTTTGCCATCGAAAAATAAACGGCATTCTGGTCATTCACAGCCATCAATCGATAAATCAGATGATACGGTGCCAGGTTATACTTCCTGCCTAAATCCTGCCGGCCGGAATAATCTGTAACAATACTGCCATCCGGATGAATCAGATACACCATCATATCCAGATTTCGACGCACAAACTGCAAGAGTTCCGGTTTATCCAGCAATACAGCCGTATAATACAGCGATATATTACTGACAGCATTGTAAATACCATTGCTCCTCTCTGTCCATTCACCATCATACGTGATATCCATTCCCTCATCGAGCCATTCTTCTGCTCGCTGCTTCAATCTCTCTTCTTGGAAAATAGCATACAGATGCGCCAACGCAGCGGTCAAGACCCAGCGGTGATTAGGAGTATGACAGCCGCCGGTCAGCATTGCCGGCTTCGCACGTTTTAGAAACTGCAGAACCTTTTCCCCTAACTCCCATTCTTGGTGATCACTTAAGAGCCTGTAAAGCTGGGCATAACCCGTTACAATAAACGCCGTATCAGGCGGAGAATGATAGTTAGTCCAAGTTGGTGAAATAGTACCATCCTCATGCTGGCGGGATAGCATATAATCCAACGCATATCCGATTCGTTCCCGAAGCTGATCATTTTGATACAAGTGTGATGCTTTATTGAGATAAGAACTGACCCAAGTGGCAATTACACTGCATGTCCCTTCATGGGAAGGGTTAGGCACGCCAGTATTCTCCTCGGTAATCCCGCCAAAATATCGACTCGTTTTGTCTGTCACCTGCCAATCTAGCATTTCGCTCGCCATTTGATCGTTTCTATTCGTCAGTTGTTCCAAATCATTCATAGAAAGCTCCTTTCCATGCCTTTATCTTTTATTTACCCTTTCAGTCCAGATGTAGCACTTGTATCCATAATATAACGCTGGAATACAATAAAAATAATAAACATCGGCACTAATGAAATAATCGAAGACGCAAGCAGCAGTACCCAATCAATGTTATCTGCACCAACAATACTTCGTAAAGCAATTTGCACCGTATAATTATCCGGGTCACTTACTACAAGCAATGGCCAAATATAATCATTCCAGCGCCATTGGAAGGAAAAGATAGCCAGCGTAATCACTACTGGTTTGGCAATTGGCAGCATCATGTTGAAAAAAATCCTTCCTTCGTTAGCACCATCAATTCTAGCTGATTCTATCAAATCATTCGGAACAGTCAGAAAGTACTGCCTAAACATAAATATCCCTGTAGCCGTATTGATCGAAGGAATGATCAATCCAGCCAGATTATCATATAAACCAAGATTTAAAATTACACTAAAAGTTGGTGTCATAATTACTTCTGTTGGCAGCATCGTTGTTGCCAGCATACAAATCAAGAAGACATTGAGCCACTTATATTTATATTTTGCCAGCGCATAACCGCACGTGGCACTGGCAAGCACCGTTAATACCGTTGTCGTGACAGCCACAAACATGGTATTGATAAAATATTTCATAAAATCCATCGTATTCCATGAATATGTATAATTTTCTAATGTCGGATTCTCTGGAAGTATACTCAACGGGAAGGAAAATAACTCTCCCCCTGTCTTCAAAGAACTTAATAACAGCCAAACAATTGGAAAGAGATAAGCAATCGCCACTACATAAAGGGCAATCGTCAACATCGTAGTGGAAAAGCGATCATTCAATTTATCCATCAGCTCTTCCCCCTCTCGCAAATCTAAATTGTAATAAAGAAAAAACAAGTAAAATCACGAACAACACCATGGAGGCGGCACTGGCGTAGCCAACCCTCATTTGATCAAACCCTGTTTCATAGATATATTGAACAATCAAGGTCGTATCTGTTCCAGGCCCCCCATTAGTCAGTGCCTGCACCATTGGAAACTCTTTCATTAAGTTGAATACGGCTAACAGAATAACCAAGAAGGAGGTCGAACGAATCGAAGGCAGTGTAATATGCCAAAACTTCTGCCAGCCATTACCGCCATCTACATCTGCTGCTTCATACAATGACTTGGGGATACTCACCAATGCACCGATAAAGATCAGCATATTAAACGCCGTTCCTCCCCATGCCGTCGCGAACAAAATCACCATAAAGGCAAAGGTTCCATCAGATGACCAAGGGACAGGATTACCGCCTAGTAAATCAATAACATAGTTAACAAATCCAAAACTTTCCCCAAACATCCAGCGCCATAAAACACCTACTACGATAGGAGAAATCAACCAAGGGAAGAAGAAAATAACTTTTGCTATATTTTTCCCTCTTGTGCGAGGACTAACCAGCATAACAGATACGAATAGTGACACGATATAAACAAAAGGCACACCTATCGCTGTATAGAGAAAGGTAGTAGACATTGCCTTATAAAAGCTAGAGTCTTGAAATAAATTAATATAATTCTCCAAGCCAATAAATGTCGCAACATTACCATTGTAATCGGTAAGAGAGTAATAGATCCCTAGCAATGCTGGTCCAGCAAAAAAGATTAGAAATAATACAAGGTTTGCAAAGACAAATAGAAACGCCCATTTTTTATTAGTGTCTTTCATATTTATTGCCCCCTCTCATTGAAAAACTTCTCTAGTTGAGTGAAAGGAATGGGAGAGCGACCAAATTAGCAATGATCGCTGCCAATCCTTGTAATATTTACTTAGTCTATATATGCATTCGTCATGGAAGCTTTAACTCTCTCTACTGCTGCCTCTAAGTCCTGTTCACCGTTCAAAACCTTTGTTATCTCAAGATCTAACGTATCAGATACACTCGTTTGTGATACTAATTGTTTTCTGACTTTATCTGATCGTTGGAAGCTAGCTACCGGTTCAGAAGAGGCAATTTCATTATTATAAATTTCATATGCTTCTGGTGCATGCTCATACTCAACCTCTGCACCATTTACAACTGGCAAATATCCGCCCAGCGTGGCCATTTCCTCATAATTTTCCTTTTGATACAGCCAATCAATAAACTCCATTGCCATTTCCTCTTGACCAGAACCATCAAAACCAACCAAGTAATTACCACCTAAATTAGTAGCCCTGACCTCTTCATATGGGAGATAGACTGATTCCCATTCAAAATCAGTGATATTAGTAGCAAAATCTGTAATCTGCCATGAACCAGACATATAAGCTGGCACTAATCCACTCTTAAACATCGAAGAAGCATCTTCACCTGAAGTCCATACAGAGGTAGGCATGATGTGATTATCGTTCAATTCAACAAATCGTTCTAAACCTTCCATTGTTTCAGGATTCGTCGTATATTCCTCCCCCTCTTCATAGAAGCCTTGACTCCCGTGTTGATATAGGAAGGCGTTCAATCTATGTTCAGAGTTATCCATCACCATACCGTACCTTGCGTCGGTATTTTCTAAAACGCTTTCAATATTCTCTAAAAATTCTGTCCATGTCCAGATATCTTCCTCTGAAGTCGGATAAGATACACCGGCCTCTTCAAACAAATCCTTATTAATAAACATCCCTACCGCTGTTAAGTCTAATGGCGGTGCAACTAACTCATCGTCTACTGTAATACCTAAATCTTTATCAATGTTGTTGTCATCAGCAATTTGTGTTAAATCAAGTAAATTTCCATTCCATGCCGGATTAAATCCAGTTACCCTCGCTAAGGCAGGTGGATTTCCTGCACGAATCATATTTGTTATTCTAGTCTCCATATCACTGTATGGTACATCTACAACTTCTACTGGAATTCCTGTTTCTTCTGTATATTTTTCAGACATTTGCGTCAATGCAGAACCTTCAATGGTATCACCAGAAACATAGAACTGCATTCCATCACCTTCACTTCCACCTTCACCATTGCTGCCGCAAGCCATCACCAAAACAGCCATTGCAAGTAATAACACAGATAATAGATATTTTTTCATGATCGATCACTCCTTTTTCAAAAATATGTATTTAACTTTTAAAATGAATAAAACAAAATAATAAAGTTAAACAGTAAACCAAAAAATAATCAAATTAAAACAATAATATTCTACCTCCTTTTATTAATCGGGTTTATTATAATATATCTATTTGATATTTGTAAATGTTATGTATAATTTTTGGTTATTTTATAGTAATTTACCCTTTTATTTTTGTGCATTTTGTTGTAAAAATTAAATATATAAACCAACACATAATCATAAAAACCAAATATTTAACATATTTTCAAGCTATTTATGGGTATTATAAAATGAATAAATGGGGATTTTCATGTGAATTTGAGAGGATCACCTAAAATAATAGAGCATATTTTGATTATTTTATGATTCGGATTGATGCATTATATCATGCAATATTTTAGAAAAATCATCACTTAATGTGCATGGTCGAAAAACTTTGATAAACAGAAGTATTGTCGGACGAAGTACTCTCTGAGCCTGTCTTTCACGAACGTGAATCAAAACAAGTAGAGGAAAAAATCAGGATTGGTGAACGAGTGGCAAGCTTGATTGATAACAACGATACAATCATTTTGGACTCAGGAACAACAACCTTAAGAATTGCAGAATTGTTAAGCGATAAAATTGGCTTAACAGTGATAACGAATGATATTAATATCGCTACGACTCTTCGCTTTTCCAAGTCCATCAAAGTGATTGTCACAGGCGGCGTCTTATTCCCTGACAGCTTTATGCTTAATGGAATGATAACAAATGATATCCTAAAAAATTTAAACGTCAATAAAGCCTTTATTGGAACACCCGCTATACATCACCAAAAAGGGTTAACCCATTTTGATGATTATTTGGTGCAGGCTAAGAAGGAAATGATCAAAAGCGCTAAGCAAGTTTTTGTAGCGGCAGATCATACGAAGTTTGGCAGAGTTTCCTTGCACAATGTGGCCAACATAAGCGAAATACATGGATTAATAACCGGAAACGAAGCAAAGGAAGAAATTTTAGAGCATTGGGGTAATGTGGAGGTGTTTTTAGCTTAGTTATTTTAATATAGGATGAGATTCCCATATAAAATGGGGCTGCCGCACAATATTAATCTTGCATTTTGCGACAGCTTTTTTTGTATGTTGGATGGTTTAGTTTGATTATTGTTAATGATGGGAAGGATCCTTCATAAGACATCTTTTTTTCATTATCAAATTCGGTTTTACCAAACAGCTAAGATAACCCCAGCCTCTTTGCAAAACCCAGCTTCTTAAAGCTCAAACAGCAAAAATAAACTTGTTAAGCGATAGAAAGGCAGCAAGAAAGTTCGTAAACAGCAAAGATAGCGCTATTAAGCGATGAAAAGAGGGCAAGAAAATTTGCAAACAGCTAAGATAACGCCGTTAAGCGATGGAAAGAAGGCAAGAAAATTCGTAAACAGCTAAGATAGCGCCGTTTAGCGATGGAAAGAGGGCGAGAAAATTTGCAAACAGCAAAGATAGCGCCGTTTAGCGATGGAAAGAGGGCGAGAAAATTTGCAAACAGCTAAGATAGCGCCGTTTAGCGATGGAAAGAGGGCAAGAAAATTCGTAAACAGCTAAGATAGCGCCGATACCTTAGCGAAAGCCAGCTTTTTAAAGCTTTAAAAAGCAAAGAGGATGACCTCAGCATTTGATCAACAGCCTCCACCTTAGGATTTGAAAAAATCGAGTAACTAGAGGAGCCAACAGAAGTGAATACCTTGACTACACCGATTGGAAAAGAATAAATCATTCACTTAAAAAGAGGAGATGCCGCACATTTATTGTGCAACAGCGGGAGTGTAATATTAACTGTGTAAGTAAGAAATGCGTACGGTTTCTTACTCACACAGTTTTTTATTTGGTAGAATAAAAATATAAAGCTAAAGGA
>NZ_JAFBFA010000052.1 GCF_016909015.1 Gracilibacillus alcaliphilus | reverse complement strand
AATGCTGTTTCAACAGAAAGTATTATGGAGGGTATACGATCAATGGAACCCAGCATTTCTTCTATATCAACATTATATGATGAAAGTTTGTTAGGAGGGATAAGAAAATTAAATGCTGTTCCAGCAGAAACCATTAAACAAGTTTCATTACAATTTACTGGATTAAATAAAAGACTAGCAGAAGCAGTTGAATTGGGAATACCTGATTCGTTTTTAAATAATTATAAAGAGCTAATAAAAGCTTATGAAGTTAAAAATTTTGAAACAGATGAAGATATAATTAAATATGAATATGATGAAAAATATGAATACGATGAAGTTTTTGAAAAAATAAATGATAACCCTTCTAAGTTATGGGAAGTATTAAATAAATGGGCAGAAAAACTATTAAATGCTCCTCAAAAATTAAAAAAAGCAAAACCTTTAATATTTCTAATATTTAAAATAATTATCAGTGTTTATATTTTTGTAATTGCACCAGTTGTGCAAGATGTCATAAAAAGTAAAATTTTTTATGAGATGAATTTTAAAAGTGCTGATACTAGGGCTAATTCAAAATATATTAAATCTGAATTATCTCAAGAATATAACTTAGAAGAAAGACTTATAAATAGAGTTAGGGTAACAGAAAAAAAGCTGCCGGTTTATGAATCAAATAAAAGAAGTAGTAATAGAATAGGTTTGATTGAAGAAAATAGTCCAGTAATTATAATTGCAAAAAAAAGGAATTGGAGTTTGGTTATATATATAAATGCTTATCAAGAAGAGAAGAATGGATGGGTTTATACTAGGTATTTAGTTAGATGAATATACATGTTTATTTAATAGTGAAGTTAGTATAACCGTTAAGCAGTTTAGCAGTTACAAGAGTATGATTGGAGGAAAGGAATTTGACAAAAGAAATATTTATAAGTCATGCTTCTGCTGACAAACCGTTAGTAGATGGATTTGTTAGATTTATTAGACTGGGCATGGATATAAGGAATGAAAAGATATACTGTATTACTTATAACAATGGGGATATACCAAGTGGTGATTCATTTACTGAACATATAAAAGTAAATATTAACAATGCTGAAATTATAATTTTACTCATTACACCAAATTTCTTAAATAGTAACTTCTGTATGGCAGAGCTTGGAGCGGCATGGGCTATGGATAAAAAGATTATCCCTATCATTGTACCACCGTTAAAGTTTGATACATTGGAGAGTACACCATTAAAGGCTAGGCAAGTTATAAGACTTGAGGACATAGATATCTTTGCTGATGAATTACGAAAATCTGGATATGAATTTGCAATATCTTTATTTAATAAGTATGGTGAAGAATTTAAAAGTCAATTAGATACTCTTATTAATAAGATTGAATCACCTAAGAATGTTTCTGTAAAGGAATATGAATCATTAAAAAATGAAGTGATTTTATTAGTAGAAAAGAGTCAGAGAGATAGACAAAAAATTGATAAACTTGAAGAATACTGTGGTAAACTAGAGATTGCTAAAGACCCCAGTGATGTAATAGAAATAAAGAAATCTAATATGGATTCATGGGAACAATTAGAAGAATTAGTGGATGAAGCAAAGGCTGCTTTAAGTCCATTATCAAGGGAAGTTATTAGTGCTTTGTTTTACCAAATTAAAGGTGGAGTATTTAGACCTAATATACAAACCGACTATGATGTTTGGGATGGTGTTAGGAGATTAAAGCATGAAGAGAGACTCCTTGTTGATGAGGAAGAGCAAGAAGTAACTGTAAATAGAGAGTATCCAGAAATTAATGAAGCATATAATGCTTTAAATCAATTATACATGTTTATAGAAGATTCTTCTGATGATATTGAGCTTCATCAAACATTTAAGAAGGAATACAAGATACCATTAAGTTTCCATATGAATTTCGTTAAAGTACTACTAAAAAAAGTAGTATATGTATCATTGTAGCTGTAATCTTGTCAACAGTGAAATAGGCACGATCACAAACAAAGATAAAGTGTTTGCCTTCCAGTTGTATTCCAATTGGTCTATCATGTTCGAGACCTGCCGTTTCATCTATCAAACTGACATGTAGTTTACTGCTAGAGCGTTCTCCATGATAAGCCTGCCTATGGCAACAGTGTTTCACAGGTATAAGGCTACATCGGCCACATGACGCAGACTTCTCTATTTATTTGTTGTCCCTGCCTCAAATAGGAGATCATTGTAGAAACTATGCTTTTTTGAGCTATATCTGTGTAATGAAACTCTGCTAAAATACCCTGAGGTTCTGTTTCTAAAAGTAAGTTTTGAATTAGCATAAAGGACGTGGTATTCTTATTCATGAGAAATTCCTTATTATATGGTTTAGGTACTTGCATTGTACATGAGGGGCTCTCTTTTTTGTATTATTTTCTAGCAGAGCCTAGATAAAGTTAATTTGGTGGTGAATGTATGCATTCTAAAGAACATTTAATTTCTGACATTAATCAGATGAAGGAGAGAAATGTATATGATAATTATATAACAAAACTTGTTTTTCCATACTTTAAAAATTATACATTTTTTAGTGAGATAAATTTTACCTTTCCTTTAACTATTTTTGTTGGGAAAAATGGGTCTGGGAAAAGTTCAGCTTTGCAGGCTTTATACGGGGCTCCAAAAGGTCATAATATAGGAGATTATTGGTTTTCAACAGTGATTGATCCAATTGAAGAATTTGGTGAAGAAGATGAACGACACAGTTATTTTTATGAATATACTAAAGCGGGTAAAAAAACTGAGGTTTTATATGTAAGGATGCCTAGAAAAGGTCAGCCAGATTACTGGGAAACTAGTCGACCGAGAAAAAAGTATAATATGAATATGTCAGTAACTGGAAGGCCGAAACTTATAGAAAAATCAAGAGTCTATCTAGATTTTAGAGGGGAATTAAGTGCTTTTGATAAATTTTTCTATTTTGGAACTGTTGAGAATTTAAAAGCAAAATCAAAACAGGACTACCTTAGGAGAAAATCACTGCAGCTAAATAACATAATTTCAAATGGACTAGAAAGAAAAATTAGAAAACAGGAACAAAATCGTCCTGTATACAACATGAGTTCAGAGGAGATCGAGGCAATTTCATTTATTTTGCAAGAGGAGTATATTGAAGGAAAGATTATTGAACATAAATTGTTTGGCGGATGGGGTACATCAGTTTTGTTGAAAAAAGACTCTTTTACTTATTCTGAAGCTCATGCTGGCAGTGGTGAAATAGCAGTAACTAGTTTGGTACATAGAATCCTGAATACCCCTCCAGGTAGTTTGATACTTCTTGATGAACCTGAAGTGTCACTTCATCCAGGAGCGCAAAAACAACTCTTAACATTTTTATTGCAACAGATCAGAACTAAAAAACATCAAGTTATTATAGCCACACATTCACCAGTATTAACAGAGAATTTGCCCAAAGAAGCAATTAAGAGATTTTCAAAAAATCTGGATACGAAGAAGATTGACATTTTTGATGAGTGTTATCCGAGTGAGGCATTTAGCTTTCTTGGAATGAAGTATGAAAAAACAAATATTCATGTTGAGGATAAACTAGCTAAAAAGATAATTGATAGAGTGTTAATGACCATGGATATAAGTGATGTACATGTGATATATACACCTGGCGGTGCGGATTATATAAAAAGTAATTATATTAAATATTATTCTGAATTAAATAATACTAGGAATTTCGTCATTTTTGATGGTGATCAAAAAAGGACCGATCAAGAATTTGATGTAAAAACTTTGAGTAGGGAGAACGAGAATATATCCTTTTTAGCAGGAAAAATAAAGGAAATTACGGGAAGCTGGGTTTCGTTTCAAAAAGATGGCGGCCAAGGAAGTAAGCGAGATGACCAAATTATTGAAGCCCAAATTCGATATCTTGATTATTACAGTAAACGCGTTTTCTATTTACCTTGTCAAACACCTGAACAATTAATTTGGGATGATAGTTTTATGAGAAGCAGATTTATTAATCAGGTTGATTACGACGAAGTATGTATGTTGTCTGAATTTAAAGATAGGATATATGAATCTTGCAAAAAAATATTTACGGCTGATGTTAAAGAAAATCATATTGATTCTTTACACGATATGCTTATAACACATTGGTTATCAAAAGAAGAGAACATAAATAAAGAAATGGTACAATCAATTTTACAATCAATTCTTAATCTAACTAATTTTGAAACTGTTCAATAGGAAGGTGGTATTAGTGAGACCTGTAGCTGTTGATTTGTTCTCAGGATGTGGGGGATTGTCTGAAGGATTAAAACAAGCTGGATTTGATGTGAGAGTAGCAGTAGAAATAGATGAAGAAACTTCAAAAACCTATAAATTAAATCATAGTGAAACAATAATGATTAATAAAGATATTAAGAAAGTAAACCATCAAGAAATCCTTGAATCAGTACAAGGGAATAAAATCGATTTAATTGCGGGGTGTCCACCCTGTCAAGGTTTTTCAAAAATAGGGAATCTCCAAAAAAAAGGTTATGATGATGAGAGGAACGAGCTTATTCTTGAATTTTATAGAGTTATAAAAGAAATACTTCCCGACTTCATTATGATGGAAAATGTCCCCGGATTAAGAAATTATGAAAAATTTAAATGGGTTGTTGACGAATTAAAGTCTCTAGGTTACTTTATAGATTACAGAGTCGTAGATATTGCAGATTATGGGGTTCCCCAAAGAAGAAAAAGGCTTGTTTTATTAGGATCCAAATTACAATTAATTCAAATACCTGATAAAATT
The DNA here is from genome assembly GCF_016909015.1 of Gracilibacillus alcaliphilus. Classification (GTDB taxonomy): domain Bacteria; phylum Bacillota; class Bacilli; order Bacillales; family Amphibacillaceae; genus Gracilibacillus; species Gracilibacillus alcaliphilus. The sequence goes on along the minus strand of NZ_JAFBFA010000052.1, from coordinate 18,015 downwards.
AATTTACCTACGAAAACTGTGAGGGATTTCATATTTCATCTGCCTAAACCTAAAGAAAGTGATGATCCTTTTCATAAAATACATTCATCCCATAGTAAAAAAATAGAAAAAATAATCTCTATGATTCCTAGGGATGGCGGAAGCAGAAAAGAACTTCCAAAAAAGTATTGGCTAGAGTGCCACAAAAAGGAAAATATTGGATACTCCGATGTTTATGGTAGGTTAAGCTGGGATAAGGTATCGTCAACTATTACAGGGGGATGTATGAATCCTTCAAAAGGACGTTTTTTGCATCCTGAAGAAAACCGTAGTATAACTGCAAGAGAGGCTGCATTACTACAAACTTTTCCACAAAACTACCAGTTTTCAGTAACGAAAAAGGTTAGCTTGGCGCAAATGATTGGTAATGCGTTTCCTCCAAAATTTTCTGAGATGCAAGGGAAATATATAATGGATATACTCAAACAAAGTAAAGTGTGGGCTGAGACAACAAACAGAAAATTAAACAATTAATCATATTATCTATGATTTTATATTGGTAATATACACTATTCTATTTTAAGTGAATTTAATCAAGTCGAGAATTTTGTTATAGTCCATAACAAAGTGTCTAAATTTTCCTTAGACTAATATCCTTTCCTCCTATAAATAATAATTTCATTTCTTCTAAATTGAGTATTGCAAGAAGATAATATTTAGCCATTTTAATCCTGAGACGGCAATGACCCAGCCATCCTTGACGTTGTTTCCGATTTATTGTGGGATGAGGAAAACAAGCCTTATTGTCCCTATTCGCACACATAGCGTATCATAGCTGATAACTTAGTAGAGGCATGTCAAGGGTAGTAGCTTTGATGTGGCTATTTAAGTGATAAAAAGTCTTGTTGTCAACTGATACACTATGTGTTAATTGGTGGTAATTAATATATCAAAGGCAGTACATTTCATTGGATATAATCGAAAAATTTATACTTTATTTGTATTTTATTAAATATCCCCCTATGATTCTGAGCAATTTATACAAAAGCCATCCCCAGCATCATTAATATTGCTTATATTGCAGTAACAACTAGGACAAGTTGTATATGTCTCAATAGATATATTAGGGTCATAGTCATCATCATTTCCCCAAATGTACTTTGCTGTTTCGGCAGTATAATGAGCTATAGTTATAAAATCAGAATAATTATCTTTGAATTTATCGATGAAAGTTTTTTCATCTTCTGTTAACTTTCTTTTTAGCTCAATGTTTAATACTATATCGGAATGAATACTTCCATATGATAATATGCTGGAGTTAGAAGAAATTGTAGAGAAGTCGCACTCCGCAACTGCATTAATATAATAAATAATTTCACTTTCCTTAATGCTAATCCCATTGGGATTTAAAATAACATTTTCAACTGTGGGAGTAGAAATTTCTATAATATTATTAATGTATATTTTATCCGCATCACTAGTAGAGTGTATAAGCTTTTTTACAACATCATTGATATCTATAGACTGAATTTCGTTTTCTGCCAATTGCATAAAAGCGTCAAACGGTAGCCGTTTTATCAAATTACTCATTCTAAGTTCCAATAAAAGTTCTCTGCGAGACGGGTCTGAGGGGTCTGAAACTTCTTCAATAAAATCTTGAAATGGAATGATAATCACATTCTTCCCATTGTTATAATGTTTAAATTCGGAAATCAGTTCTTTTCTTGGTTCTTCAATCACATTTTGTGAATTCTTAAGGAACCAGTCTTTCTTTGTATCATTTGTTACAAAGATAATATTCACCACATCACTATTTATTGCCTTATTAATTATTTCTTTCCAAATAATTAAATCACCAAATTTATTTATACCTTTTTCTTTCCCTTCGTCTTCATATCCTGGAGGGATTTTATATTTATATCTAAGCTCACCTTCTTTTATAATTTCTAACAAATCAACTGAACTTATCTCTTCACTTACCTTATCACTTCCTAATAGATTATCTAAATATTCATCTGCCGCCTCAATGAATTCTTTGTAAACACCAATTTCATCCATTATATCTTGCTTAAAATGTTTAATGATATCATTCATTTCTTCGAATTTACTTTTGAGTTGATCTTGTAATTCTGGAAATTTTGAGAATCCTCTCTTTTCATAGACAGATAATTCAACTAAAAGTTCCTCATGTTTATTATTCACGAGTGTAATTAGGCTTTTATCTAAATTCTTATATAAGTTAGGACTTTTTACCTTATGTTTATTTGTATTAAATTCTTTTTTGACTTGATAGGGCAGCCAAATATTATCTTCATATTTTTTAAAATATTCCAATATTCTTTTACTGTTAACTAATGAATACCTATAGACATTTAATAGTGAACAAGTATCATATACAATTAATGAATCTTCTATTATTTCTACTAACTCTGGATACCACTTTGAGCTCATTAAGCCATCCCCTTATTTCATTCTTAGCTATTCCTTTCTATGAAATAGCTATCTAGTATTCTAAACTATAAATTTAATTATTTTTTATAGCTAGATTGATCTTTGGGCTTCAATTACCACTTCTGCTATTCTCCACCTTGCTTTGAATTACCTATTATACTTTCAATTAATCTATTGTTAGGCAGATTGTAATGTTATTTGTTTTTGTGTCTACCTATTAGATATTTATAACCGAGATTTCTAGAGTGTATAATGAAAAGCTTCAAGCCCCTTGAAAACAAAGAATTTTGATCAAGGCCCTCGTTACAAATTTCAGGAATGCAGGTTCAATCCTTTTAAATTTTACAAAATTACATAAGTTCTTACTTAGAGAAGCTTTCGTTTTGCTTTGAACTACAGACTTTCATTCCTATTTACTCCAATTACCAGGCTGGGACCTTATCATTTGAAGGAGCTTGCTGCTCAGTCTATCAATATGTAAAGCGATATCTATAGATCATTTACTGCATGAATTTAATTATCATAAACAATCATAGTTTGTGTTTTTGGAGTTAAACTTGGTAATGTTATATTCACTTCATTTTAAATTAATGTTGTCATAGGTGAACATAAATAGTTCTTCAATGAAATTCCTTGTTATACAAAATAATCATTACAGGGTGTTTTTCACTTTATTAATAAACTCTTCTAATTCAAAAATAACTTTGTCAAAGTCATTTTTAATCTCATGTTCCCAAATCCTTTTAATATTCCATTCTTTCTCAAGATAGTACTCAGTAACTTCTTTATCCCTTTTTTGATTTCTAGATAATTTCTCTTTCCAGTATGTTTCATTGCTCTTTGGGATATTGGCATGTATAGGACATACATGCCAAAAACAAGAATCTATAAAAATAACTAATTTATACTTCTTTATAGCAATATCTGGTTTTCCTTTTAAGTCTTTAACATTTCTGCGAAATCTGATTCCTCTGTTCCATAATTCTTTTGTTACAATTTCTTCTAGTTTTGATTGAGACCTTATGGCCTGCATGTTCTTTCTTCTTTGTTCTGCCGTGAGATTATCAGCCATATAAATACCTCCTTTTTCATCATTCCTGAATATATAATTCATAACCACGAGGGGATAGACAGCATTTGCAGCCTTATTTTAATTTTCCCCATTTTCTCGAGGTTTTATCGCAATTATGAGTAAGAATAAAAAAATATTCATCTTAGAAAAAAATCAAAAGAGGAATCTACAATAAACACGTATCTAGATTTCTTTAAAAAGTGTTGCGAACATAATGGGGCAGCAGAGCGACATTTTGAACAGCTGTTTGCTTTAGCTGATTCAAATTTAGCAGTCTGCCTCCATTGATTTAACTTTTGTCAGTGCTGTAGAACTATTATTGCAGGTATGGCTTAAATAATATCTAAAAGGCATAACATAATAATACGGACAACAAGTCGATTCTAAGGTATTCACAAGCGCCTCCTCGATCTCTGTCCAACGTCTGCAGAGTATGTTTCAGCCGTTACAGTCAATGGCAAGCAACTGCACTGTGTCTCTATTCCATAAATGAGTAACTCCATTAGTTGATTTCCAGACAGCTAAGTCTTTTTTCGACATAACCAATAAGTACCAAGACAGAGAAACTCAGCATTTTTAATAAGTTATTAATAAATTTTCAATAACATCAAGTGCAATAGACTTTTCACTAATTTAATATATTTGTTACATAATAATAAATCCTAAGACTAATTTATACCGAAAGTAAATCAATCTTTTCATGCTCTATATTAGCTAAATCTAACTCCGCATTGACCTTTCTTACAATGTCAAAATCAAAAAACTTGTCCATGGATTGTTTTACCTCATCTGGTATAGCTTCTTGAAGATTATACTTTTTGCATGATAATAATATGTACTTCTCACGTCTTGCTGAGGCGTCTGCCGGAAGATCATGAACTTGAAGTCCTGTTTCAATATCTTTTAAAGGATATCCGCTGGTGCTTAATTCCGATACAGCATCATCAATAGAAATACCATTATCATTAGCAGAGGCCTCAAAGCCAAGTACATAAAAGTCATTGATCAATTCTGTATTTAATTGATACTGGTTTGATATAGTGATATTAGTATCAAATTTATTTATGGAGGCTTTCACTTCAATATTTTTGTTTTTTGTATGTATATCATATGTACCGCCGGTATAACCTAGCCATTTTGGTGTATTTGAACTGTGATTTTTTTGTAAATAATTTAAAACCAGTAATTCAGCAAGAATGCTGTAAGTGGATTTCTCTACAACAGCATTTCCTATCAGTTCTTTCCAATGATTCCACCATTCCAATGGATTTTCTTTTAGAGTTGTTCTTTTAGATAATTCAATAAAATCTGCTGCAATTATAATAAATTGTTCAAAATAGTCCAAAGAATTTAATGTTAAATGCAGCAAGTTGACCATTTCTCCGTTAAGTGTTCCTTCGTTCGTATAAAAGTTTAACTGATTGAATTTTTCATTTAATCTTATGTTTTGATCTGCCATAATAACTACACCAAAATTATTATGCGTCTTATAAAGCAAGGTTTGATTGTTTACAGAATCCATACGGAAATAATTACTTAAATTGTGATTAGAGAGTGTGTATGTATCTCTAATAATTTTGGCATAATTCATTATTGATCACCTTCCATATTTTTAATCATTGCCAAGGCAATGGCTTTTGATAAGAGGGGAGGTACTGCGTTTCCAATTTGTTTAAATGCAGCTCCCATACTGCAGTTGAATATAAAGTCATCTGGAAAGCTTTGCAGTCTGGCAGCCTCTCTTACAGAAATACCTCTTGGCTCAACTGGATGTAAATGGCTGTAAGTGTCTGTACTAAGATGGGCAACCAAGGTGTGTGACGGTTTTGTTAATGAAAGCTTCTTCCATTTCCCTAAAAATTTCTCGGTGGAATAAGGAGGGACTATTTTCCTTTTTAGCTCTGCAGCTTTTTCTGTATCTGATTCAAGTATTCCTTGTCTCCTCATTTCTTCTCTCAATAAAGTCATTGCAATTTTATGCGCAGAAAGATAATTATCTCCTTCCTTCATTTGAGCAAAGATAGGAAAGTCACGCTTAGTATTTCTAAACATATGACCAGTTACCTTGTTTAACTGATTATTGCTTCTCATCAGCGCCTGAAAGTCATTTTGAGGTTCAAATTCGTAACTCTTTAGTACCATTGGTTTATTGTTTTTATATTTTTGATTGTGATCAAGAAATAAGGCAGGCAGATCACTTATAGCTTCCCCGACTGTGATCCAGTAAGGTAAAGAATCTTCTGGTGATATTGGGGCCTCGTAATATTTTTGATTTTTAATTTTTGACTGCAGCCAAAGTTTGTTGACCGTATCAGCTTTTTCACTGTAAGGTCTATGACTAGGTACAGGGAAATACTTTAGTTGTCCAATAGATTTCTTAACAGCCATTACAAATAATCTTTCTCTTGTCTGAGGGACTCCGAAATTTGCCGCATTCAAAATTGTCCATTTTGCCTCATACCCATTTTCCTCAAGTATTTTACAGACTGTTTCGGGAATATTAACCCCGTCATAGTCAACAGCCTCTGGTACATTTTCCATCACAATGGCATTTGCTTCTATATTCAAGGCATAATCTAAAAAGTTTTCATATAATTTCCCTCTTACATCATTTTCAGGTCTGCGGTTTTCGCCTAATGAGTTGAGCTTAGCTCTTCCTATTTTAGAATAAGCCTGGCATGGCGGGCCTCCTATCACTATAAAATTCTCATTTTTATCAATATGATTATAGAAATTATCAGCTTCCAGCAAAGTTATGTCATCTGTTATATGACTATGATTACTTCCAATCTTCCAATGTAAATTATAAGAAGCGACTTCAGAAGCATTTTTATCCAGCTCCAGTCCGCTTCTTATCTTAAAACCAGCCATTTGAAAACCTAATGCCAACCCTCCGCAGCCTGAGAATAAATCAATAATTCCAGGTAATTTAAGTTTCAATGAAGTAGGTGAATAAGTCTTCGGCATATTGATCAATTCCCCCGTGATATAGTGCTGGTTCTATATTTTTACATTTAATCGTGTGCAGTTTCATTGCTTTTCTGAGCAAGTCTCTGCTGTGTATTTCCTTTGTGTATTTATGATAGTAATACATAACCTTTCTGTATACTTCTATTCTATAGCCGCTTTTTCCAGGACGTTCTACCATCTGTTGTATTGTGTCTGTATTGTTGTCCTTTAACACTTCATAAGTACTGCTTCTGTTGCCCTGCCAAGAAATATGGATATACCACCAAAGCGTCCATAAGTATATACGTCTGGATATTTTTACAAATCTCTCCTCATTTAACCCCCATCTGGCATAAACAATATGAGGAACTTCTAATAATTGCAGTGCATACCATATTTGCAGGTTAGAGGAATCTCTAACCGTAAAGTTGTATTTATTATTCAATAATTCATATAATTCGAGTCCAAATAACAAATCAAATTGATATGTATTTTTACTTATATCCCCAACTGCTTCTTTTACATCTTCAAATTTTTTAGTAAGCTCTCTTGCAATGTCTGAATTTAAATCTTTAACATCATAATTCACTAATTTCTGCTCGTTTAGAGAGTCGAAAAATTTTTTAGCATTAATTTTTGTCATGCTTTTAACAGCTGCTGTCATAATTACACCCTGCTTTCGAATGATTCTCTAATTGTTGAAGATAATTTAGATGTATCAGAGGCGTCCCATTCATATTCTTCAAAATAGTATTTAATTACATTAGCAATAGTTCCTGGGTCACTTTCTTTCTCTAAAATTTCATCTAGCATTCCGTTGGACTTTAATGTATAGATTAATTGTTCGAAGGAACTAGATATTATTTCTATTAAGAGCCTGCTGAAATTGATTTTTTTGCCTATACCTAATTCTTTATACCTTTTGTGTGCTTTATTGATATATAAGCAAAAATTATCAGTATTAAATAAATCCATAAATGGATCGCTTATATATATTTCTGTTTTCCAAAGGGGGCCCTCTTTGTCATTAAATTCTTGCATGGGAAATTCCGCCCCATCACCATCCAAATGTATTAGAAATTTTTCAAGAGTGCCTAATAAAGCACCTTCTTCATTGTTTTGCAGTAAGTTACTTTTGTTATATGCAGAAGCAAGGTATATAACGATGTTAAATTCCACCGTACCTCTAAAAATACCAGGATCAAAATCAATATTTATGTTAAAGACCTGCGATGAAGTGCTATTATCAATGGTTCCAATTCGTTTGAGACTAGTATGACGAGAATCCCTGCTTTTCCACAATAGGGCAATGCCTAAAGAGTTGTCCTCGTGTGTAAGAGCATTACTGCCAAAAAGGAAGTTAGGATTATTGATAATAAAAGAATAATTAATTATCAGATTATGGATAGAAGGATTCCATTGAGAATCGAAACTAAAAACAAATTCTTGCTTATTTATCTCGTCATTAAAATCTTCTTCATTATTCTCAAGTGTCACTTTCTCACCATCATAATAAAAAGAAAACTCCTTATCTCCGTAAGCATAGCCGATTTTATTAATTAGATCTGTATCTAATTCCTTTACTAATGCATTATTCATAAATTAGTTCCCCTTTTGCTTGATTCCTTCGAAACCAATACTTGGTCTGAATCCGTCATTTAAAAAATTAACTGTTAAACTGCCAGTTAATGAATCGTGTACTGACAAATCTTTGACTTTGAATCCATAAACACTATTGTATTTTGCAGATTCCAATGCAATGATATTCTGCTCCCCTTCAACCTCAAATTCACTAATTTCAAAGGGAAATTTTTTCTCAAGATCCTTTTCCCATGATTCACAGCTCACTTTGTTTATCTCTGATGCGACTTCTAAAAAGACTGCAGCCTCAAACTTTTCTTTTGTTTGTACAGTGGGAGTTAATACGAATGCAATATCTAACAAACTTTCCCTTTGTTTGATTTCTGTAATGTCAAAATTTAATTTAGCTGTAGTATGATGAAATTTCCTGCTGTTATTATCGTTTTCACTGCGTTTTGGTGATTTCCCTATTGTCATAGGCGGCATAAATCTATTACCTATTACTCTGCCAATGGTAGAGCTTCCAGCCGCTCCTTTTAGTTCTGAGTCGCTCATTTCTTTTTTTAGAAAAGTATTAACTTGATGTTTGATCCTTTTAACAACGGTAGGCTGAATATTAGGAAGTGTGATATCAACCCATTCGCTGTGGTCTGCTTTTTCACAGCTTCTTAAATAATCTTCCATGGTATCAATTAGATTATGTTTTGTATCTTTAAGTACGGCAGTGCTGTTAGGAACAAACATTGCAATTAATCTTTCATTTTTATTTGAAAGTTCAATATTTTTGGTCCACTGCCCAAAATCTTCGTATCTAATTGCCATTCCAGGATTCCTTAAGTACGTAAAAAGTATATTTTTTGATTCTATATTTTCATCCTCTTCCGTTTCACTGTAAAAACCCAGTAATTCCCGCGAAGGGGGCTTGAATTTAGTCTCTGATTTTTCTTCTGATATAACTGTATAAACTAGATTACCCGAAGGAACAGTTCCAGGCTGCCTTATATCAATTCGTTTAAGGTTTATATCAACTTTAGAGAGTTCTCCTTTTACTTTATCAGTTTTGTTCGAGAAATCCTTATTTCCCGCAATATATAAATCCTGCAGTATCTTGTAGATATTCTCAAAAGAATTATATTGAACTAAACTATTGTTAATTGATAATTCAATAGGATTTTTCACTTGATTGCGGTGGTTATCTAACTTAGAGATATACCATCGCTTAAAAGCATTTTCTAAATAGGATTCTATGGAAAAATGCCCATATTCATTAAAAATCAATTTGGTTTTACCCTCTAAGTTTGACATTAATGTCTTATCATCAATAAAAGGAATAATAATTCGGGTTCCAGTTTCATTCTCTTTATATGGCTGCAAATTAAATATATTCAGAAAATCACGAATATAGTTTGCATCTGTAATTGGTTTTGTATTAGTATCGTTATATTTCTCTCCCCAAAATGCAATCCCTCTGCCTTTTTCTAATACATAATTATTCTTCGACTTTTGGTCTTCCACCATATGAGCTACCAACCGTTCTTCATATCGATTGTTTTGGGTTTTTATACGAGAATAATATATAACTAAGCCCATACCCAATCGAAAATATATTGTTTTCCCAAGCCCCCATGATCCTCCGGCGCCTTTTTTTTCCTGATTAGCACCCAATAAATAAACCAGCTTTGTCAGATTCCCTAATTGATCGTTGTCAATTTCATCAAAGATTATTTCCCCAGTCAGTCCTGATGTTTTTTTATCACTTAGTGACAAATACTTATATTCATCTTTATTGTACAGTGCTGCAAATTGGGTATTAAATCCATTAATCTCCTTCAGCAGGTCATTTTTAATAAAACTGCCGGTATCTACATTAATTTTGATTCCTTCTGCAGGGTCTATACTTGCATCTAAACTATTTTGAGTAAATTCGCGTACTAATAAATCGAGCGGATGTAATGAATCATTTTGCAATGACCGCAAGATGGAATGTCCATCTTGCGCCATTCGGTCATTCTGCAGAATTTCTATATCCATGTTATTCTTCTCCTTCTAGATCGTCGATCACATGCACAGGGTTTATTGTTAAATATTTTCCGCGGGGGACAGCATTGTCCCCAGGTATAATTAATGAGATACCAATTATATCTTCATCAAAATTTAAACTTTGTCTATTATTAGAATTTGCAGGTTCATAGTATTTATTTAATCTGTAAATAACTAATAATGGTGTCTCCTTTTGTGCAGAATGGTTTCTAATCTTTTCATTTGATAAATTCTTATCAGCAAGCTGCGGTTTACTGTCAAAGTCTATAATATAATCATTAGGATTTCTTAAAACCCCGATTGAAACTATTTCTTGTCCGTTTTCGTCTTTTATAATGTCTCCTTTTACCGAGCGGTTTGCTTTAGTAAGATATTTATTATCTACTTTCCAGGTTTCCGCGGTGTCTGCTTGTTTAATTTTACCTGCCACTGCTACATTCCAAGTATTAAACTTATTAAGCGAACACCAATCTTTAATACTTTCTAAATTATTAAAGGCTGCTGTTCTTTTGTTAAAGTAAAAGCCCTTCAACAAGTAGTTATCGAAGATTTGACTGATAGTTATTCCTCTCCAGAAAACACCATTATTATTAAAGTTATTTTCTGAATTGCCTAGATTTGAAAGAAATGCTTCTGTTAATTGTATATTTTGTTTCAATTTCTCCTTGTTATTTGTGAAATTAATATCTTGGGGTTTGTACCCTGTAAAATCTATTTCTGCTTCTTTAGCTGATTGTGCTCTATTCGCCCCCGTGATCTGCATAAATCTGTTATCAGGAGAATTGATAACTTTAATGCCGTATTCACGAGGTGTTTTATTTAATTTTGCAAATTCTTTGATACTTTCTCTCAAGTCTTCATCAATTTCAACCAGAAATCTAAATCTTTCTAAACTTATACTAGACATCCAGATTCTTGGCAGCAATTCATAACCGATTCGATATCCGAACCATCTTCCCATTTGCATAAGTGTGTCAGCAATTTTAGTTGTTCTTATAAAGTATGTTGATATTAATCCTTCAAGAGTCAGTCCTCTTGATAAAGTACTGCCTCCAATTACGATAAAACCAGGTGCTTTTTTCATATCCGCCAGCTGTTGTTTATTCGGATAAGCAAGCCGGTAACTTTTGTTATCTATGACAGTATTATTTTTGCTGTTATCCACACATAGATGCATACTTTCCGAAAAAACCTTATCTTCCCCGAATAATTTGATTGTATCTATTGATTTATCATAGATATATTCTAATTCGGGCTTTATTTCGTTAAATTCTATTATGGAAGGATTTACTTTTATATCTAGTTCATAGTCTGGTAATATATCTAAAAAAGTCTCTGCTGTGACTCTGTTTTTTTCCTCTATAAAAACGGATTCACATTTTTTGAGAAATTGCTCCTTAGAAGTATCTGTAAACCACTTTTCTATAAGATATTTAATTGCTTCGTGATCATTGATTTTCTGAGATGTATGTATCAGCATGGATAATGGCTTTTTAAAATCATGCGTTCTAAGTATAGCTAATCCTATTTGGAACCATATCAATGCTTTTTCCAATGTATATGGAAGTTTATAGCAAGCTTGAACAGAACGTAGCTCAATCAGATCATCATCATCAATTAAATTGATAATATCTAAACTTTGATCTTTGTCCGTATCTGCTGGAATGCCGTATATTTGTTTTGGACCAATATATAAAGGAGACGGTTTTAAGCTGTATATAAAGTGATGAGGAAATAGGCTCTCCGGTTCATTTTCATTTAATATATTGGCATAGGGTGTTGCTGTGTAAGCTACATAGTTCATAGCACCATAGGATTTACCGTTATGTTCCAAATGAACAATATTAATGAGATTTTTATTAATAGTTGATCTATCGAATTCTTTTTGATCTGATTTAGTACTCATTTCTTTTGTGTTGATACCAGCTTGATCAGATTCATCATCAATAATCAAGACTTTAAGTTTGCCTAATCTTTCTTCATCCTTTTTCAGCCAGGTTATCAATCCTTTTAAATGACTGACATTTTTGAGAAGAACAGTAAAGTATATATTATTATTTGTAATTCTATCACTGACATCCAGTTCACTAAGATGATGGCTGCGATTTTTGTTATGGATATTTTTAATGTTAGTCCAATTGGAACCTTGTATTCTTTCATTGCTGTTTAAGTCGTTCAGCAATCTATCTTCAGTTTGCGATTTTAAATTGTCCATCATGCCGCTGACGATTATAAAGAAATTAAAACCATGATCACTGGCTGCAGCCATTAAACCTGCCATGCTGGCAGTTTTCCCTGATTGTACATTTCCAAGAACAAGTCCTTTTCTTATGTCTTCAAAAGAATTGTTTTTAAGATTTAATTGCTGCAGAATCCATTCAGTAGCTCGGCTTAATTCTGCTATGGATTTATCAGACCAGCCATTATTTTGTTCGAGATGCAGTTTATATTTACGCCAGTTTGATCCGCTGCGATCTTCCAGTTTCAAATCGTTAATTGAGTTTTCAGCAGCAAGGCCAGCACTTGTTGTTGAAATAAATTTCGCTTTTTTTAATTGGTTTAGCTCCTTAAATTCCTCAAACACATATAAATATTCTTCCTCGCTTGTTCCTTCTTCTAAAGTTGATGAAGTGCCTAATATATTTAAGTGAAGCTTCAATGGAATTTCTGGATGTTTTAAATGCTTTATATAATCCCAGTCGATTTTCTCTTCTTTATCCATTTCATCATTAGTTAGTTTTTGCAGGTACTGCACAATTCTATCTCTTTTTAGTTGTGGAATCTCCATCGGCTGCACTCCTTTTTAACTAATTACCAGCAGATATATTAATTGCAGAAGTTAGGATAATGGGAGTCTATCTCCATTAGTAATTAGCAATTTTTCTATTCTAAGTATAATTTTCCAATATTTCGTGACAAAATTCAACATATATTGCTTGCATTTATAGAAATTATATCAATTTTTATGATTTCTAAGGACTAGTTCCTTTTAGTTATTAGTATTTTCTTATTTTTTAAGTAAAACAGGCATGATTATTTCGTTATAAATTCTAACTATACTGGTTTGCCCTTTTTAAACAAGATAATAGAACAAGCAGTTTATTCGGAAATAAGTAGCTATAATTATTAAAATCTGATAATTTCAGAACTAATAGAATTTAAAATAATAAGAAAAAATACGTATTTTTTATAACAGCATGAGAAAGCTGCACATTTTTTTGCTGAAAATTACAGAAAAAATTTACTCCTTCTTAGCCAAATTCATGAGTTTCTGATAAACTAAAACTGTAAACCTGTATAACTGTATAGTGAATTGTATGCTTCTTCCTCATCAGGTTGAAAATCAGTAAAAAAAGTATACAGAACCTGTATTAGTTACTTAATTACGTTGAGGAAAGCAGATATGTCTTATCTTTATTCCAGAGCAGAAGAATAAGGTTTCTTTGCTGATTTTGAATATTTAAAATGACAAAATAACAGTAAAGTGATATAATTGGTTTAATAAGAACAAACGTTCTTTATTGGGAGGCGTGAAAAATGACTTTTACCGTTGCGAGTTTGTTCGCAGGTATCGGAGGAATAGATAAAGGTTTTGAACAAGCAGGTGCAAAAGTAGTTTGGGCTAATGAATTCGATAAGTATGCATGTCAAACTTATCGTTTAAATTTTAACCACACATTGATTGAAGATGATGTGAGGAACCTGCAAGAATATGAAATGCCTAATGTGGATATAATTACTGCAGGCTGGCCGTGTGTTGCTTTTAGTGTTGCCGGAAACAGGCATGGAATGACATATATGTGTAAGGAATGCGGACATGAGCACAGCGTGACATATAATGAATATATCAATGGTGCACAATGCCCTGAGTGTAACGGCAGTACTGAGGCAAAAGATCCGCGGGGAACTCTGTTTTTTGATGTAATACGTTTTATACGTGCAAAAAAGCCGAAAGCTGTTTTTTTAGAGAACGTTAAGAATCTAAGAGGGCATGATAAGGGAAATACATTTAGAGTAATTCAAGAGATGCTGCGAGACAGCGGATATTTCATTGACAGTAAGATAATGAATACAATGGAATATGGAAATATTCCTCAGAATCGAGAGCGGATATTTATTGTAGGATTTAGGGATGAGCAGCAATTGCAGTCTTTTGAATGGCCGGGGAAGCTGAACTTAACAAAAACAATTGATAATATATTAGATAGAAACGATAAACAGGATGAGAGATATTACTATAGTGAAGAAAGTCAGTATTATCCAATGATAAAAGAATCAATGAAGAGGTTTGATACGGTCTATCAATTGCGCAGAGTTTATATGAGAGAGAACCAAAGTAATGTATGCCCAACCTTAACAGCAAATATGGGTACTGGCGGACACAATGTTCCGTTAATTATTGATGAATGGGGATTTAGAAAGTTAACACCGAAAGAAGCATTGAAATTTCAAGGTTTCCCGGTGGATAAAGGGTATAAAATTCCAGAGGAAATGGCAAAAAGTCATATATATAAGCAAGCAGGAAATGCAGTCAGTGTTCCTGTTGTGCAAAGAATTGCTGCTAACTTGTTAAAAGTTTTAGAAGAAGGGAAAGCAAAGGATAAAAAGGAAACAGCAGAATACGAGCAGCTGTCAGCTATGTTTTGATTAAGCTGACTCCCAAAAAGGAAGAGGAACTTCACCTCTTCTTTTTTGGCGTCCGTATAATTCCATTGAAAGAATTATATATGTGTATGTAATAGGTTTTTCAGCCCTGTTTTTATGAAAACTAGTTCTGCATAATTACATAGACTTAACTGCTTTACTGTTAAATGAAATTCTGTAAGAAAAATGATATACTCAATTACAATACAGCAAATGGTTCGGAAAACAGAAAATCTGTTTCTTATGGTTATAAATTACCAATATTATCGCAGCTAATTAAAAAAGCATTCGATATGAGATTTTACAGTGTTGTGACTGTTGAATGATAAAGAAATATTGTTTGAGTTGGTAAATTGCTGCCCTTGTTTGCTGTACCCAAGATAAATACTTATGACTAGCAGGTGAAAAAGATGTCCATTTGGGAAAGGTATTCAACTGAAGAGAGAAAAGAATATATTCAGTTTTTACAAGTTTATGGTGCTTTATCAAACTTGTTCCGGCAAAAACATGGTAACTTAATTCCATATTTAGATTCAAAATTTCAAGAAACAATTTATGCCCGCGTATTTAATGGGGAGAATGTTGATATTGGAAATACACCTCATGACGTACTTTCTGTTTTTGGAGAGGACCGCATTGGAATAGGTTTAAAAACATGGATGAACACTAAACCATCCTATCAAAAGGTAATGCAATTAAAACGGTATAAAGATGAGATAAATCAGTTTATTGGAACTGGAAAAGAGGCTGATTTAGCATATAAAATTTCCGAAATTAAAAATGAAAGAATGAGAAGTGACTATGAACGCTTAGGGCTTTCGGAGGAAAAAAATATTTATCATTATGTAACTCGGGATGAGGGGCGTTTTGTATTACAAGAAAGTGCATATCCGTTAGTAGACCTGAATAATTTGAAAGATTTTAAACTTACACAAACAGCATTTGCATGGTCTGACGGGATGAAAAACTATAAGTATACATTTGGAGATTCTCAGATTTGGCAGCATTTTGACTCAAAGAAAAGAGATACTCTGATATTAAATGAATTCGACGTAAACATCATTGATGACCCGTTTGATTTTTTGATGAAAGCCTATTTTGAATTTATGGATAAGTTCAAAGTTGAAAAAGAAGTGGATATTGTTGAAGTGTATCTTCCTTTATACTCATATCGAGATAAACAAGTCAGCGAGAGATCAGGACTAAACGCTTGGAATGCAAAACCGAAAAATAAAGGGAGCAATACCTTGCGGCCGCTGAATGAAGTATATATACCGATTCCAAGGGAATTTCATAGAAAACATCCGGATTTCTTTACGGAAAATATTTTTGAATTTGAAAAACAGCAAAAAGCCTTTAAAGGAGATAAAAATGACAAGCCGCAAGTTCGTTTTCATTTGCAATTACCTAATGGAAAGAAAATTCCGTCTCTTGTCACTCAAAGCAATATGAAAAGTTTACAATCCGGAAGTAATACTGAATATGATGAAAATGGCAAACGATACGGTCAATCTGCATTAGGTCAATGGCTGTTAGTAGATGTACTAGGTTTAAAGGAACGTATACTGGTTACTCGTGAATGGCTTCAAAAGAAGGGAACAGACTCTGTCAGACTTTGGCGGTACAAGAATGATTATTCAACCATTCATATTGATTTTGCACCAATTGGCTCTTTTGAAGCATTTATGAATGGAGAGGAAATTCCAGAAAATGATGAGATCATTTAAAAAGAAATATTTTGAAGGTTCTTATTGATCCTTGGTCAGCCTGCCGGCTTTTAATAGATTACCAGTTTGAGAAATAAGCAGAGCTTGAACAGGTTTATTAAACTTGTTAACTGCTTACCTTTTATCAACAAGCTGCTTCTATGGTCTTTGGCAGGGCAATGCCCTTTTCCAGCGGTCATGGAAGCAGCTTGTACATGGCAGCAATTGATGTAGATGGAATCAAAAAACTTCACTTTTAGTGCTGAAAATTAGAAAGAGTCCAATCTCAGCATCAGCTGACAAACCCCAGCCCTCCGCCACTGCTCTCTCAAAATATGTACAGAAATACCAGTAACTAACTTCTCTCCATTTACCAGATAAACTGCTGTCAGCCCTCTCTCTTCTTTAATTTCCGTAATCCCATGAACAAACAGCCAGCTGCAATCCTCAGCAGCGGGCGATTTACTCGGGAAGCTGTATATCTCTTGTTCTGGACTAATTGGAATCGGCGTTTTTTGCTGAAAATCCAGATGATAGATAATAGATGCTCTTCTTCCTTCATAACTGGCTCCATAGTGCAGACAATTCTCCTTAATAATGTCTATAGGTTTCTCTTTCCTCACTAGCTGATCACTCATTTCAATAATCGTCGAAGCATATTCGATATCAAACTTCGGCAGAATGGCCAGAGTATTGGCAGTGATACGATAGGGTTTATTCTTTTGCATTTTTGTCATGCTTTGCTCACTTCCTATTCTTGAAAATATATCCATAAAGTATGGAATAGTTATATTTTCACCCTTCAAGGAAGTAAATACAATAATTTGTTTGTGGAAGTGGCTCTTTATTACCTAATCATGAGGTTAATATTTGTTTTGTTCTTTAATCCTCTTTCTTCATTATTAAAGACTGCATTGGATTAACCAACAAACTATTTTAAATGATCTTCCAATTAAACAAGACCCTAGCGGAAAACTCCTCTAGGGTCTTATTTATTTTCATTCTCTATAAAATCCCAAAACTGCTCTATGCGTTTCACATTCTCTTCGGGGTGATCACTTATCTTATTAAATAGTGATTTCTGCATTTCCTTCACGATTAATAACTCCTCTTCACTCAGTGAGATTTCATTCGTAACAGGATAACTAATAGGAAGGTGTGGTGTATCTATACGCTCTAATAAATAGTCGGTTGATACTTCTAATATGTCTGCTATCTTCTTCAAGGTGTTTAACGATGGTTCTCTCTTGCCGGTCTCATAATAACCATACCCAGTTGTGGACATATTGAGCAGTTTCGCTACATCTTCTTGTTTTTCATATCCAGCTTCTTCTCGAATATCTCTCAGTCGTTCACCAAATGTGGACATAGCCTGACTCCTTCTTTATCTTCTATCTAAACAAATTATACAAGTAGAAGAAGATCAAAACTTTTAATTCAACAAATTGGTGGATTAGTTATTTACATTTAACATTATGTTGTATATAATGTGATTAGTACAATAGAAAGCATTCCTGTAATGAAGAAATATGAGGGGAAATGAGCGTAGAATCAATTTTACAGAAAAGAATCCCCCTTGGTAGTATAGAGAGT
>NZ_JAFBFA010000051.1 GCF_016909015.1 Gracilibacillus alcaliphilus | reverse complement strand
AACTGTAAGTTTTCATATGCTCCTCCTGTTGATTAATTTTTCTATTATAACGGACAGTTTCGAGGAGTGTCTACTTTACTAATACAATATCACCCATATGACGGACACCTCTTCGTGATTTTCATTTTTTTGTCCGTCAGATCCCATATAACGGACATCTCTTCGAAGGTTCCTCTTTTTTGTCTGTCATTTCCTTTATGGTATTGGCTGGCCTTCTGCTGTGTTAATGCAAAATAGATATATTCTGCTTCAGTGCTGATCCGTTCTTGCAGCATCCTCCACTTTGTTTATCTACCTATTTCATAAAAAAGCTTAATCATTAGTTGCTTGCTTGCATACAATAAAATAATACAAGCGGAGGAGGGTAAGAATGACGAAAAATAACTTTATCATTGCTGAAGAAGATTGGTCCCTCCATCGAAAAGGATTCGATGACCAGAAACGCCACCAAGATAAAATTAAGGAAGCCATTAAAAATAAGCTGCCTGATGTCGTGAGTGAAGAAAATATTATTATGTCAAAGGGGAAAGAAATTATTCGTATCCCGATTCGATCTTTAGATGAATACAAAATTCGATACAACCATTCATCTGCCAAACATATCGGGCAGGGGAAGGGCGATAGTAAGGTTGGAGATGTCGTGGCCCAGGGTTCTAATCCAGCTAAGAAAGGTCAGCAGCCAGGTAAAGCTGGGGATCAGCCTGGAAGCGATTACTATGAGGCGGAGGTTGACTTTGAAACCGTTGAAGAGGCTTTTTTTTCTGAGCTGTCTTTGCCTAACTTGAAAGAAAAAGAAAAGGACAATATCGTTGTTACAAATGTGGAATTTCGTGATATTCGTAAAAAAGGGCTGATTGGCAATATTGATAAAAAAAGAACGATGCTTGCTTCCTATAAAAGAAATGCACTAGAAGGCAAAGCGTCGTTTATGCCAATTTATCCAGATGATCTGCGCTTTAAAACATGGGATCAAGTAGAGAAACCAGAGTCAAAAGCAGTCGTGTTAGCTTTAATGGATACCAGCGGTTCAATGGGTAATTGGGAAAAATATGTAGCTAGAAGTTTTTATTTTTGGATGACACGCTTTTTAAAGAAGAAGTATGAAACGGTTGATGTAGAATTTATTGCTCATCATACTGAAGCAAAAGTAGTGGATGAGGAGTCTTTTTTTACTAAAGGCGAGAGTGGAGGAACGATTTGTTCTTCAGCCTATCGAAAGGCACTGGAATTAGTGGAAGATAAATACCCGCCAAGCCGTTATAATATCTATGTATTTCATTTCTCTGATGGGGATAATCTTACTTCCGATAACCGCCGTTCCATCCAAGCAGTTCAGAAGCTATTAGAAGATGCCAGTATGTTTTGTTATGGAGAGGTTAATCAATACAATCGTTTCTCTACCTTAATGCAGGCATTTAAAGAAATCAGTCACCCTCACTTTAAGAAGTATATGTTACGCAGTAAAGGTGATGTCTATTATGCAATGAAACATTTCTTCCAGCCACAGCGTGCTTAATCATTAACCAACGCCGGTGCTTATCAGTACCGGCTATTTTTTTGCCAGGAAATGATAGAATTCTTGCTTGTGGATACCTGTTTGTTGAAGGCTAGCCACGGCCAGCTCCGAGTACCCGGCAACTAGTGCCATTTTAGCTCCGTACAAATAAAGAAGATTTGCCGATTGACAAAGTCAGAGGCTTAGTCGCTCCTTTCACCGGCTAAAACGGTCACGTCGTGTGACTAACGCTGATACTAGAATCGCTTGTTCGTCTTGCCCTTTGGTGAAAGGAAATATCGATTCCTAACGTCACTGTGTTGCCTTTATCTCCTGTACTTCCAGCCAATTTTAGGCTGTGCTAATAAAGGCTTTGTGACACGCTGTCGCGATTCCAGCCATTAGGGACACTCGGCGCTTTTGTTCGTTGGCCGTCTCTTGCATGAGTTTGTCTCGTTTTGAAAAAATCAACACCGATTGTTGAATTTGTGAAGCAAAACACGTATAATATTAACTACCATACTAGTATAAACGAGAGGTGGTAACATGGTTGAACAAAGACAAAGAGCAGGCGGGTCTTCAAGAGATTATGTTTACAATATTACCAAAGGACAAATTATGCATGGCAGCATCGCACCAGGAACGAAGCTTTCTGAAAAGGAAATATCTGATAAATTAGAGGTGAGCCGTACACCTGTCCGTGAGGCGTTTTTGAAATTAAATCAAGAAGGACTGCTGGGAATATTCCCGCAAATAGGTACGATTGTAACCAAAATTGACCTGAAGTCAGTAGAAGAAGGACGCTTTGTCCGTGAAAATATTGAAAAGGCCATTGTACGAGAAGCAACTACAAAGATGGATGAAGAAGCATTATTACAGATTGAAACCAATTTAACTCTACAGGAATTTTCACTGGAAAAAGGATCTTATCAACGTCTGTTTGAATTAGATGATGAGTTTCACCATTTATTATATAAAGGCTGCGATAAGCTGCGCACATGGGAAATGGTGAAGCGGATGAACATTCAATTTGACAGACTTCGTTTATTACGTCTTGCTGTCAACCATGATTGGAAGATCATTGTATCCCAGCACCGGCGGATCTTTGAGGCTATTTCAGCTGGTGACATCAACTTAGCGGAGACAGCTATCATGGAACATCTTCGGTTGGTGGATATTGAAAAGGATGCCTTACGAAAGGAAAATCCAGAATACTTTACCTGGTAGAGAGGGGATGGAAATAGATGAGAACAAATACGATGTATCGTATGTGGCTGCAATACCAGCCGATCCAGAATTTTCAGAAGGACTTATTAGGAGCAATAGCTATAAAGAATGACTCCTCCATTGCAAAATCAATAACAGAAGAACTCTCCCTGGCTTGGGAGGGGATGTTTAAACTACAGCCACAATACACGACTAATGATGATGAAAAAATTGTAATCGGTACCAAGGATAAGCTGGATCGTTTATTAGATTCGAATCAAAAAGAATGGCTTCATACTGTTTCTGAAGAAGGTTTTTTAATAGTCTATCAGAATCATCAGCTGGTGATAACAGGTAATTCGGAGCAGGCCTTGCTTTATGCTGTCTTTTGTCTGTTACGACATATGCAGCTAGGCACGGAAATCACTCAGCTTCACATAACAGAAGCACCGAAAAACGGATTGCGCATGATAAATCAATGGGATAATCTGGACGGAAGTGTGGAGCGAGGGTATTCAGGTCAATCGATTTTCTATCAGAATGGCAATATTGTACAAGATAAAACAAGAATCAAAGATTATGCCAGATATCTAGCTTCTATTGGCATTAATGCGATTTCGATTAATAATGTAAATGTCTGGGAGGAAGAAACCTATTTTATTACCAAAAAATATTTGCCTGAGATCAAGGAGATTGCCGATATCTTCCGGTTATACGGTGTTACCTTATATCTAAGCATTAACTTTGCAAGTCCGATCGCAATTGATGGATTGCAAACTGCTGATCCACTAGATCCAGATGTACAAGCATGGTGGAAAGGAAAGGCAGAGGAGATTTATTCATTGATTCCAGATTTCGGCGGTTTTGTGGTAAAGGCCGATTCAGAGCATCGACCTGGCCCGTTTACATATGGCAGGGATCATGCAGATGGTTCCAATATGCTGGCAGAAGCATTGGCACCGTTCGATGGAAAGGTAATTTGGCGCTGTTTTGTTTATAACTGTGTCCAGGATTGGCGTGATCGCAGTACAGATCGAGCTAAGGCTGCCTATGATCACTTTAAGCCATTGGATGGGAATTTCCATGACAATGTCATTTTACAAATAAAAAATGGACCGATGGACTTTCAAGTTCGTGAACCTGTATCCCCATTAATCGGTGCAATGGAACAAACAAATCAAATGATAGAATTTCAAATAGCACAAGAGTATACAGGACAGCAACGCGATCTCTGTTATTTAATTCCGCAATGGAAAGAAGTATTACAATTTGATACTTATCTGAAAGGACCAGGAACCACGATTGAGGAAATTGTAGCCGGCCGTATACACCCCTACACATCTAGTGGCATTGCAGCTGTATCCAATATTGGCGCAGATGAGAATTGGACGGGAAATACATTGGCACAAGCTAATTTATATGGTTATGGCAGATTGGCTTGGGATCCGGCCTTATCTGCAGAAGCGATTGCGAAAGAATGGATCATTCAGACTTTTGGCAGTCATGAATTGGTTGTGGAAAGCTTAAGAGAAATGCTGCTAGCGTCTTGGGAGGTGTATGAGAATTATACTGCACCACTTGGAATAGGCTGGATGGTAACTCCAAATACACACTATGGTCCTAATATTGACGGCTATGAATATTCGAGATGGGGCACCTATCATTTTGCGGATCGAGAGGGTATTGGTGTTGACAGGACAAAGGAAACTGGCACGGGGTATACCTTACAATATGCAGAACCACATCAATCGATTTATGATGATCGTCATGCTTGTCCAGACGCACTGCTTTTATTTTTTCATCATCTACCATACAAGTATACGCTAAAAAGCGGCAAAACCATTATTCAGCATATTTATGATCGTCATTTTCTCGGAGCAGAGCAAGTCGAACAATTTATTGCTAAGTGGAAATCATTACAAGAATATATTGATACAGACAGACATGCACAAGTTATGGAGCGATTCGAGTGGCAGAGACGAAATGCAAGAGAGTGGCGAGATCAGGTAAATAGCTATTTTTATCGTAAATCTGGTATTCCGGATCAACAGGGAAGAACAATCTATTGATGTAAAGGGGCATATAAGATGAAGATGGTTTTTAGGTGGTTTGGGGAGGAAAACGACAGTGTGACCTTGTCACAAATCAAACAAATTCCCAGTGTGGAAGGAGTTGTATGGGCGCTCCATGATATTCCAGCAGGGGAGGTATGGCCGCTGGAACGGATTCAGGAATACAAGGATTTAGCAGATGAGTATGGGTTTCATCAGGATGTGGTAGAAAGTGTTAATATCCATGAATCGATTAAGCTGGGAAGCCCAGAACGGGATGCGTATATAGATAATTATATCCAAACGGTAAAAAACCTAGCCAGTGTTGGTGTAAAAGTCATCTGTTATAATTTTATGCCTGTATTTGACTGGGTCAGGACGGATTTATATGGGCGATTACCAGATGGATCGACGGCGCTGTTTTATGAAAAAGAAAAAGTGGAGAATATTGATCCTATCGAATTGGTCAGGCTGATTGCGGCCAATCCTGAATATACTATGCCTGGCTGGGAGCCGGAACGTTTAGAGATTTTACAGGATTTATTTACGGCTTATCAATCACTGACAGCAGATGATTTAATGGAGAATCTTCGTTATTTCCTGGAACGAGTTATTCCTGTTTGTGAGGCCAATGATGTTAGACTGGCAATCCATCCAGATGATCCACCATGGGAAGTCTTTGGATTACCTAGAATTGTGACGACACAAGAGCGGTTACAGCAAATTATAGATTTAGTGGATAGTCCGTATAATGGGATTACCTTATGCAGCGGAGCATTAGGTGTGCGAAAGGATAATAATATTGTCGAAATGATTCATGCTTTCAAGCATCGGATTCATTTTGCACATATTCGTAATGTCAAATTAATGGAGAATGGCGATTTTATAGAGACTTCTCATTTAACCAGTGATGGCAGCTTGCCAATTGATCAAATAGTCAAGGCTTATCACGAGATAGGTTATCAAGGATATGTTCGGCCTGATCACGGCCGGCATATTTGGGAAGAGGTGTGTCGGCCAGGCTATGGCTTATATGATCGTGCGCTGGGAATTATGTATCTAATGGGATTGTGGGATGCTTATCAGAATAAGTAGATGATTAATTAGAAGGGATAGATGTATATGTTACCAATTCATTCAAATTTAAAGGATAAAGTTGCCGTTATTACAGGAGGTGGCGGAGTATTGTGCGGTGCCATGGCTGTTGAATTGGCTCGTCAAGGCATGAAAGTAGCCGTATTAAATCGCACATTAGCAAAAGCTGAGAAGGTGGTTGCAGCTATTAAGGAGAATGGCGGGGAAGCAATAGCTGTTGCGTGTGATGTATTAGATCGTCAGATGGTGACTGCAGCAGAAGAAAAGGTATTTCAAATATACGGCCCCTGTGATGTATTGATAAATGGTGCGGGCGGCAACCATCAAAATGGCACGACGACCAATGAAATCTTTCAGTCAGAAGACATAAACGAGGAAACCATTCGAACCTTTTTTGATATGACGACAGAAGGCTTTTCTTCGGTATTTAACTTGAATTTTATCGGCACACTTATTCCTACGCAAGTTTTTGCCAAGAGAATGGTAGAGCGAAAAACAACCGTGATTAATATTTCTTCGATGAGTTCGGTTAGTCCAATGACAAAAGTGCCCGCTTATAGTGCGGCAAAGGCAGCGATTAATAATTTTACTCAATGGCTGGCCGTTCATATGGCAGAAGCTAATGTCCGTGTTAATGCGATTGCACCTGGCTTCTTTCTGACAGATCAAAACCGCTCACTGTTAACCAATCAAGATGGATCGCCAACAGCGCGAATGCAGAAAATTATCGATCATACACCAATGAGAAAGCTGGGGGCACCTGAGGACTTACTAGGCACATTGCTCTGGTTAGTGGATGAAGAAGCAAGTGGTTTTGTGACAGGGACTTGTATTCCGGTAGATGGCGGGTTTATGGCATATAGTGGTGTTTAGGCACTGAAAAATTTGTACAGGGCATATATACAGAGGATAGGTATGCCCTGTTTGCTAAATGGGAAGAAGACGGTACAAGCGATAGTGGACAAACTATTGCAGCCGGTAGAACATTTGGAATATACGGGAGATACATTGCAATATGGCAGTTTGGAGCAAACCGTGAACAAGATGACTGTCTCCTTTATGCCATCTGTTTCTCATATCCACACCTTTTAAAGGCGCAGCAAAGTGGAGCTACGCCTTTAAGTTCATTACAATTAATCGTTCTTCGGTCATCTCTTTGATGGAGTATTTTGGCCCTTCTTTGCCATTACCGCTATTTTTTACACCACCATAAGGCATCAGATCGACACGATATTGTGAGCCATCATTAATCATAAATCCACCGACCTCTACTCGCTTTGCAGCATAGTAGGCCGTGTTAATATTTTCGGTAAAAATGCCGCCTTGTAAGCCATAATCCGATTGATTAATTTCATCAATACAGGCCTCTAAATCGGTATAACCACTGATACTGACAACTGGTGCAAAGATTTCTTCACAAACAACTCGCATATCCTTGTTTACATGGTCGATAATCGTAGGTTCGAGCAGTGCACCTTCCCGTTTGCCGCCACAAAGAACTTGTGCGCCTGCATCTACAGCTTCTACTATCCAAGAGATGGCGCGTTCCGCCTCTTCTTCAGCAATCATTGGACCTATATCTGTCGCTGGGTCAGACGGATCTCCGACTTTTAATTCTTTTACAGCTTCCAGCAGTTGTTCAATAAATGCCTGCTTTACTTGTTCATGTACATAAATACGCTGAACCGAGATACAGACTTGTCCAGCAAAAGCAAAGGATTGTGCCGCTAATGTCTTGGCTGCTTGCTCAATATCTGCCTCTTTGTCGACAATAACAGGAGAATTATTGCCTAATTCCAAAATCAAGCGATTTAATCCGGTCTCCTGTTTTAATGTCAAGCCTACTTCAGCACTTCCAGTAAAGGTATAAACAGCAATCCGCTTATCTTTCATCATTTGATTTCCAACGGTGGAACCAGAACCGGCGACTACCTGTAACAAACCTTTAGGCAAACCTGCTTGATCCAGTATGCTGGCCAATTTCAAGGCGGAAATAGGTGTCTTGCTGGCAGGTTTCAGCACGACGGCATTACCAGCTGCTAAGGCAGGAGCCAGTTTATGTGCTACTAAGTTTAATGGGAAATTAAACGGACTGATCGCACCGACTACCCCTACTGGGACTCTGATCGTGAATGCCATCCGATTTTCTGAGCCTGGTGCGGCCTCAACTGGTACTCCTTCTCCGTGAATACGTTTGGCTTCCTCTGCTGCTGCTAAGAATGTTAAGGCTGTGCGATCGATTTCGGTCTTTGCTTGTTTTAATGGTTTTCCTGCCTCCTTAGTGATAAGCATAGCCAAGTCATCTTTTTGCTCTTTGATCAATTCAGAGGCCTTAAATAGAATTTCATAGCGCTCAAAAGGAGATAACTGTTTCTCTTTAAATGCTTTGGCTGCACTGGTAATGGCCCGATCGACCAGCTCTTCATCTGCTTTCGCAACGGTGGCATAGACTTGCTGCGAATATTTATCTAATACCTCTATTTTTTCCTTAGCGTCGGCCCATGTACCATCAATAAATAATTGATAATGCTGCATATTGTTCCACACCTTTCTTGTTCTTTTTTTCATCGTGACATGAATGGAAGTCTGATTACCTGATCCTAATCTGCAGACTTCTATGAAAAACAAGCAAAACCCTCCACGGAGGGAAGGTTTGCCTGTTTACGGTGCTACCCTATATTCATGTTATTCCACTTTTCTAAAAAAATAAACGCAAGGTTATCGCAGTGTAACTGGCTGTAAGACTTCCACTTCAAGCAATAAGGGAATACGTCTTTTCTAAGTGGGAGATCCAACAGCCAGTAACGGCCCGATTGGTTTAACTAACGTTCAGTGGGGGATGGAAAACCCCCATTGAACGAATTTCACTTTATTGTGGCTGATAAATAAAATAATCAAAATCGGCATATTGATTCTGTCCGGATGTATCTTGACACTGCATGCCGACAAAAGCGCCAGTAAAGAATCCTCCGCCTTGGATATAGTCATCTGATAATTTATAAGATTCAAATCTTATCGGAATATCATTCCAAGCTGTACCATCAAAAGAATAAGCATACCCATAGGTAGAAGTCTTAATATCGGCACGCAGATAGACATACTCGACATCTGCGGGGATAGGAATTTCCTGCCCTTTGAGCGGCTGGGCAAATTGGAAGGCATCACAGCTCATAATTTCTAAGATACGCCCTTTGGTTTCATGCCAGGTAATTTGCAGTGATGTCCAATGTTCCGTATTATAATAATTCACTAAACCGGCAGATTGCTGAAAATCATTTGGCTGAAATTTAACCTTTGTTTCTGCTCGGAAATTAAAATCTTGCCAGCGTCTGGCAATAAATGACTGGGTAAATAAAGAAGTCAAAGATTCCCGTCCATATAAACGTAAATGACCAGGGTTGTCTGTTAAAGACGCTGACTCACCAAACAATGGGATACGCAGACTTTGAAAGTGTAAATTCAATTGGTCGCTATCAAAATCATCTTTTACTGGATAATCAAGTTCCCATTTTTTTTCTGGTAAGTCAGGTCCTTTGATTTCCAGACTAGGCTGGTTTCCGCCAACAACATAAGGCCAATCGTTTTTCCATTCTAGTCGTTGAATAGCTGTTTCTCGTCCTAATGGACAGAAGCCGCGTGGTTCCAACACGGATGTATGCTCATCTGGCAGCACTCTTCCGGTTAGGTGTACTAAGAACCATTCTCCGGTTTGTGTTTCTACAATCGAAGCATGTCCTGCTTTCTGCAGCGGATTACGTGGGTAAGGCCAAGATGTAATCAGCGGATTGTCAGGATGAACTTCATAAGGACCGTTAAGATGACGTGATCGTGCTATCGTGGCACAATGTTCGAATTTCGTTCCGCCTTCTGCTGTTAACAAATAGTAATAACCGTTCCATTTGTAGAGATGGGGTGCCTCTGTCAGCTTCACATCTGTGCCTTTAAAAATCACCTCTGCCTTGCCAACCAATTGGCGTTGTTGATGATCATACTCCTGCAGTACGATGCCGTAGAAAGGATGGTGACCTACTCGGGAATCCCATTTCATATTAACTAAATATTTCTTTCCATCTTCATCGTGAAATAAAGAAGGATCAAAACCTGAACTATTCAAGTAGATAGGATCTGACCATTCGCCATCTATGGTGGTAGCCGTACTTAAGTAATTATGACAGTCTTTCCAGTTGCCATTAACAACCTTCACATCGGTATAGATGAGATAAAATTGACCGTCTGCATAGGACAATTGCGGAGCCCATACTCCACCAGAGTTAGGATTGCCTTTCATGTCTAATTGACTTTTTCTGCTTAGCGGCCGAGACAGAAGACGCCAATGCTTTAAATCCTGTGAATGATAAATTCCAACACCGGGAAACCACTCAAAGGTAGAGACCGCAATATAATAATCATCTCCTACCCGGCAAATACTTGGATCAGGGTTAAAGCCAGTCAAAATAGGGTTTGTAATGGTTGCCATTCAATTCACTCCTCTTTTTTTGAAAACGATTACCAAAATGCTGATAGATCGCTTTTTATTTGAAGTCAGATAAATTATATCATAAAAAAGTTAGATAGTGTAATGAACAAACTAAGTTTTTTAAAAGAAAGTATATCCAATTAGCTATTTTAGAAATAACCTCCGTAGCAGATATGGAGAGCAAGGCAATCGCTGCGGCTGACCGTATCGCTTTTCGACGTACAGGACGTCGCGATGTTAGTCTGCCGAGGGGCATAGAAAACACGGTGAAAGTTTCTTGTACTTGAACAGATGCTGCACTTGTACTCTTGAGAGAAAGCGACTTCTCGGAGCGGACATCTCACTTGGCAAAAAAGTAAAGGACCAAATGCTCTTCATGTTTTTTCTTAATCATGCTATTAAGAACATCTTTATACCAGCTCATTTTACCAGAATATCTAAATATCGCTGGGCTTTTCAGGGAGAAAAGCCCAGCGATAGAGGAATGCCGGTATTCTGTTTATTAAACAATCGAGACAACGCATGATTTAAGTCGTGCAGATGAAATTGGCTTTCGTTATAAAAATAGACCCGCCATTGTCGCAGATAGAATCGAAGCTAAGGTTGCCCCTGCTAACAGTTTCAGTCCAAAGCGTGAAACAATTTTTCCCTTCTCACTGTCTACTCCTTGAACTGTACCAGCAATGATGCCAATGGAACTAAAATTAGCGAAGCTGGTTAAAAACACGGTTACCACGCCAATCGTCTTTTCTGATAAACTAGACATTGCTTCTTCCAGCTGCAACATAGCGACAAACTCATTGGTGATAATTTTGGTTCCCATAATACTGCCTGACTGTAATAATTCGCCAGGGGCAACTCCCATTAAATAAGCCAGTGGTGCCAGCACATAGCCAAGGATATCCTGCAGTGTTGTACCAGCAAAGATCGCGGCAAACACCCAATTGACCAATTCTAATGATGCGATAAAAGCAATTAGCATTGCTGCCACAATTAAGGCAATTTTCCCGCCGTCGAGTGCTCCGTTCCCCATTGCTTCAAAAAGGCTTTTCGCTTCGGAAACATCCTGCACATCTACTGCATCATCTTCTGCCTTTATGCGGACAGGTGCAATAATCGAAGCAATGATCAAGGCACTGAACATATTTAGAGGTATAGCAACGAGAACATATTGCGCTGGCAGCATTTGAATATAAGCCCCTACAATAGAGGCGGACACAGATCCCATCGCTGAGGCACTTACAATGTATAAGCGGTTTTGCGTCAAATGATGGAATTGGGATTTGATTGCCAGAATGGCCTCTGACTGCCCAAAGAACATACTATTGACTGCATTAAATGATTCTACTTTTGGTAAGCCAGTGATCTTAGAAATACCCCATCCAAGGTACTTAATGATGATGGGTAATATTTTTAAATAAGTCAAAACCGACAGCAGGGTAGAGAAGAAAATAATCAGTAATAGTACATTAAAGAAGAACACATCGCCGCTCATATCAATGCCGCGGATAATGAAGGTTACACCAGCTGTTCCAAATTCAATCAATTGATTAAATATCTTGGAAATAAAGTTAATAATCGCTTCACCTATAGGAGTCATAAACATAAAGGCGGTCGTAATAACTTGCGCTATTAACATGACTATAAGTCCCTTATAATTAATATTTTTGCGATCATTGGACAATAGATAAGCAATGCCCATTACAAGAACAATAGCAATAATCCCTAATATAATACTCATTGCGTTTCCCTCCTTTATGTATTACCATACCCAAATGATGATTAGGCTACACCATTTTTACACGAAAACGCTGATGAAGTACTTGGCTGATTTACACACTGTTTTGAGAACAGCAGAAATACAACTAGTTCATTTCTGCGCAAAAGGGAGCATGTATATTTGTAGAAAGCTTGTTTAAAGGGATTTTTTTCGATAAAATTTTATATGATACCTTGTCATGTTAGAGTGGTTTTTACTCGTTATTTGGTGACAGTGTTCTCAAAAAAACAGTATCAGAAAATAAAAGGAGGTAAACAAGCAGTTCTAGTTATTTAAAGTTGCATGGTAATAAAATATAATTATTTTAGGCGGTGAAAGAAAATGGAAGAGTTAATTTCTGTGGAATACAGAATGACTTCAGACCCGGACCACGGTCAAATGCATTCCCATGATGCCTTTGAGATATATATGTTTCATCATGGTAAATGCCGTTATTTGATTCATCAGGAATGTTATGAGTTACTGCCTGGTGATATTTTATTAATGAATGGGATGACCTTGCATAAGCCTAATGTACCAGCAGGTTGTGAATATGTAAGGAGTCATGTGCATTTTTCGCCTGAAGTAGTCAAGGGTTTGTTAGAAACAATTCAGGCAAGTGAAGTACTGGAGATATTTGAATCATGTGGTCATTTTCTGATTCGAACCAATGACTACAACGGACTTAATGAAGTAGAAACCATATTTAAACGGTTGAGTGAGGTGGGGAACAACGAAGACAGGACGACCAAACTTAACGTATGGGAAAACAAGTTATTGATTGGCCAGCTGCTGATCCGTGTACATGCATTACTGCGTGAGGTAAAGTGTGAC
Source organism: Gracilibacillus alcaliphilus (assembly GCF_016909015.1). GTDB lineage: Bacteria > Bacillota > Bacilli > Bacillales > Amphibacillaceae > Gracilibacillus > Gracilibacillus alcaliphilus. The sequence goes on along the minus strand of NZ_JAFBFA010000051.1, from coordinate 11,529 downwards.
ACCTTGCCGAATAAAAGAGGAAAAACCTATCACGCAGAAAGAATTACTCAATTCATTCAAAATAATTTTCATGAACCGCTGACAATTTCAACGATAGCTAAGCAATTGAATCTAAACAAATCTTATATTTCTCATGTGTTTAAAGAAATCACTGGATTTACAGTAATGGAATATGTCATGGCTTGTCGATTGAAGCATGCAAAATATTTGTTAGAAACTGATTGGGATAAATCAATTAAACAAATTGCGTACGAAAGCGGCTTTGAGAACCCAGCTCATTTTAGCAGGTTTTTTAAAGAGAAACAGCATTTAGCTCCAAAAGACTATCGAAAACAGCGTTTATTATTTTATCAGTAATTAGTTACCTAACTAAGTTTGTTGATTGAGCGAACAAAGATATATCTAAAAAATGAAAGCGTTTATATAAAATGAGAGGAGTGTTTAAAGCAGATATAAGCTCAAATGCTACCATGTGCTTGGTGAGCAGAGGAGTATAGGTCAAGAAAATAAGCTAAGAAACCATTCAATCATGTTTAATATAGCAGGATTATATTTTTTAACTGCATTAGTATACTAGTATTACTAGTGCAGATGACAGGAGGGCTAAATATGAATCATCCGCAGAATAGAGAAACGGGTGAAATGGCGATCGCTGTTTCACGAAATAAAAAAGAGCGATCTGTATTCATCAAAGATTGGCAATTGTATTCCTTAATTGTACTGCCGATCATCTATCTGATTATTTTTAAATATGGTCCCATGTTTGGGAATATCATTGCCTTCAGGAGGTTTGTACCAGGCGGCAGTATTATCGGGGAAGAGTGGGTTGGTTTTCAATATTTTCAAATGTTTTTAAATGACCCAACTTTCTTTAAAGTGTTTTCTAATACATTTATTTTGGCGTTCTTATTGCTGGTTATTACCTTTCCAGCGCCAATTATTTTTGCGCTACTACTTAATGAATTAAAAAACCAATTGTTTAAACGATTTGTACAGACAGCATCTTATCTGCCTCACTTTTTTTCGATTGTTGTTGTAGCTGGTATGGTATTTGAGATATTGTCTCTGAACGGACCTGTTAATGCCTTGATAGCTAACTTAGGTTTCGACAAAATTAGTTTTATGCAGCTGCCGGAATGGTTCCGGACGATTTTCGTCAGTGTAGACTTATGGCAGTCACTTGGCTGGGGGGCGATTCTTTATTTGGCAGCCTTGACAGGTATCAATGAAGAACTATATGAGGCAGCTAGAATTGACGGTGCCAACCGCTGGAAACAAACGATTCATATTACAATACCGGGTATATTGCCTACTATTGTTGTGTTGCTGATTTTAAATATTGGTAACTTCCTTCAAATAGGCTTTGAAAAAGTCTTGCTGCTGTATAATCCGCTTACGTATGAAACTGCTGATGTGATTGCTACTTATGTTTATCGTGTCGGCTTACAATCCGGCAGTTTTAGTTATGGTACAGCAATTGGCTTGTTTGAATCCATTATTGGCTTGGCGCTCGTGTTAGGTGCCAACTACGTTTCAAGGCGGATTACAGATAACAGCTTATGGTAAATGATGAATCAAGGTGGAAAAGGAGGATGATAACTGATGAAAGAAACATGGCAATATAAACTATTTAAATATTTTAATGTGACTATTCTGATTTTTATTGTGTTTGTCACTTTATTTCCTTTCTTTAATATTGTGGCTCAATCTTTTAGTTCAGAGTCGTATATCAACTCTGGGCAGGTGAGTTTATGGCCAAAAGGATTTAATGTGGAGACTTATAGAGTGATCATGTCTGATAATATGTTTTGGGTTAATTATAAGAATACCGTTGTCTATACCGTTGTAGGTACGGTTATTTCACTAGTGCTCTCGACAATGATAGCATATCCATTATCGAAAAAACGCTTAAAAGGAAGAAGATTCCTTACCTTATTTTTTGTCTTTACGATGTTCTTCAATGGAGGGTTAATTCCAAACTATGTGTTAGTCACGTCATTAGGCTTCGGTAATAGTATCTGGGCGATTGTTATTCCCAATGCGATCAGTGTGTTTAACATGTTAATTATGCGCACCTTTTTTCAGAATATTCCAGAAGAACTGGAAGAGGCTGCTATTATGGACGGTTCCAGCACGTTCGGTATTTTGTTTAAAATCGTACTGCCGCTATCAAAACCGATCTTGGCAACGATGATGTTATTCTACGCGGTGGCTCATTGGAATTCGTGGTTTCCTGCTTTCATCTTTTTTACGGAGAAAGAGTTGTTTCCAGTATCGATCTATTTAAGAAATATGATCAAAGGGGCAGAAACGGCAGTTGGAGCTGGGGCTACCAGTGCAGATAACATGGTTCAGATTTCTTCTAATATTAAGTCAGTAACGATGGTTTTGACCGTTCTGCCTATTTTAATGGTTTATCCATACATTCAAAAATATTTTGTTTCAGGTGTTATGCTGGGGTCTGTCAAAGGATAGAACGGAAGCAAGCGATCCTCAAGTAAGTGCAAGTTCTATCGAGGGTTAAATCATAGAGGAGGTGAGCGGGGCAGCAAAGGATCTTGGTCAGAAGCAGCAAAGTCATGGAATCAACTATATTAGGAGGGGAAAATAATGTTAAAAACGTATAGAAAAGCTCTCAGTATTTTCGTAATGATCTTATGTGCCACAGTATTAGCAGCATGTAATAACTCTGAATCGTCAAGTGAGAATCCAGCAGATGAGATAACACCTGGAGAAGGTGCTGCTATGGAAGATTTTAAGGCAGGGGATTCGTTTAAGGCAACTGAGCCGATTACGGTGTCGACTTTATTTAGTGATCACCCTAATTATCCGTTAAATACTGATTGGTTATTTTTAGAGGCATTAGCTGACAAGACAAACATAACGCTTGAACATACCAGTGTGCCAATGAGTGATTATACGGAAAAACGAAGCTTGCTGATTAGCAGTGGAGATGCGCCATATATTATTCCTAAGACATACCCAGGTGAGGAAACACAATTTGTCTCTTCTGGAGCCATTCTGCCGATCAGTGATTATGTTGACTTAATGCCTAACTATCAAAATAGGGTAGAAGAATGGGAGATCGAACCTTTCTTAGAGGGATTGAAACAACAAGATGGAAAGTATTATGTGTTACCGGGTATCCATGAGAATGTCTGGCCTGATTATAGCTTAGCTGTTCGAACTGATATTTTAGAAGAGCTTGGCTTGGAAGAGCCTACCACTTGGGATGAAGTAGAAGACATGCTACTTGCGATGAAAGAAGCGTATCCAGATAAAACGCCTTTTAATGATCGCTTTCAGTTTAATAGTACGTTAAATATTGCTTCTGACGGTTTTGACACCATGGCTGGCTGGGGATTAGGCAGCATGCTGACTTACGAGGAAGATAGCGATGAATTTATCTTTGCACCTGCTACAGAAGAATACCGTCAGCTGGTAGAATATTTTAGCGGTTTAGTAGAGCAGGGTTTACTTAATCCAGAGAGTGTAACACAAGAAGATGAGCCGGCGATTGAGAGTTTTACCAGAGGTGATTCTTTCGTAATCAATACGAACGGTCAAACATTAGAACAATATCGAACAACCATGAATGAAACATTAGGAGAAGATAATTACTCTATCAAAAAAATTGTCGTACCGGGCGGGCCGGCTGGTCAATTGATGTCAGGAACCAAACTGGAGAACGGTATTATGTTCTCGGCTAAGATGGCAGATGACCCTAACTTTGAGGCAATCTTACAATTTATTGACTGGCTCTTATACACAGATGAGGGGATTGAATTCTCCAGATGGGGAGTAGAGGGTGAAACCTATACCAAAGATGACGAAGGGAACTATCAATTGGCAGAGCATATCAGCTTCCGGGGGATGAATCCAGGGGCAGATGAAGACTTGCAGGTTGATTATGGATTCTCACAAGGTAACTGGTCTTATGGCGGTTCAACGGAATTATTGCATTCGACGTTTAGTGAAGAAGAAATTGAATTCCAAAACCAAATGCACGAAACAAAAGAATTAGTACTGCCAGATCCAAATATCCCTTATGATGCGACACAATTAGAACAAGCATCTTTATTAAGTACACCGCTGAAAGATACAGTTGAGCAGAATACGTTAAGGTTTATTGTCGGTGAACGGAGTATGGATGAGTGGGATAGCTTTATTCAACAGTTAGAGGGGCAGAATATGCAAGGTTATGTTGATCTTGCCAATCAAGTATATCAAGAAAATAAATAATGCAATGACAGCGGAGCAGTGATCTGCTGCTCTGCTGGATCAAGGTGTTAACTATCGATGAGACTTATATTGCAAGGAGTCGGACGTTAACACCCTGATCTATTTTGTTAACTAGATGTTCCAGTCATGATCAGTTTGGTGATGATGAAAGGAGGAATTCCAATGAATGGAAGTCAGTATGAAATGGGCGGCTTTTATCAATTTTCTAAGTATACTTCTTGGCTGCTGCTGTTGAATTTCTTATTTATTATAAGTAACTTGCTCGCCTTCCTAGTATTTATCTTGTTCATACCTACTATCTCTAACACTATTTTCTATTTTTTTGCTTTGATTCCGACAGGGGCAGCTGTTAGTACATTGTGTTATTGTTTATCTATATCACCAGATCAAACCAATATATCTGTGATGCAGCAATTTATGAAGACCTATAGACGAAATTTCATCGATGTGTTAAAGGTTTGGCTGCCGATATTAGTAGTATTTTTTATTTTTATCATCGATATTCAATATTTTCAGCAAGAATTAACGGTATTCGGCCAAATAATGAATGGGCTATTTCTCGTCTTACTTTTATTACTAACTGTCTTTGCTTTATATTGCTTATTAATTGTCGTCCATTTTAATTTTAGAGTTCGCGATGTATATCGATTAGCTGTTTATTATATGTTTACCCGTATCAAGATTACAACGGGGAATATCGGCATTGGCTTTCTGACATTGACAGGAATGTTTTTTATTTCCGATTTTATTATCTTGTTTACCGCTAGCCTTGTTGCATGGTTTATTACGATGAACTCATCGCCCGTTTTGGAGGATATCAGAGCTAATTTTATAAAAGAGCAGGCCTCAAAAACTACGGGAGAATGATGGTTGGGCTGCTAAATAAAGAAAAAGCTGATCAAATAAAATAGTAGAGAAAGGGTGCTGCAAGTGAATCAAAAGCAGCTATTCAATGATAACTGGTATTTTGCCAAAAGTGATATCACGGCAAAGAATGATGCCGATTTGACTTATCAGCCTGTAGATATACCACACGATTGGCAAATCTATAATACAACCAATCTTTATGAGAATAGTATTGGCTGGTACCGGAAAGAACTTGATGTATCCGAGCATGAAGCAGACCAGTTTTTGTTATATTTTGATGGTGTATATATGGACTCTACACTCTATATTAATGGTCAATGGATAGGGGAATGGAAATACGGCTATTCCTCTTTTGAGCATGATATTACACCAGCTTTACAAGCAGGCAAGAATGAAATTAAGTTAAAAGTCGTATTCCAAGCCCCGAATAGCAGGTGGTATTCAGGTGCAGGCATTTACCGTAATGTATGGTTAAAGAAACGGGGACCAAATTATATCAAGACAGATGGTATCTATGCCTCCACCTCAAACCATCAAGGATCTTGGCGGCTGGAGATAGAAACGGACTTAGATGTGAAAGAAGACGCAGTATTAGTTCATCAATTATATGATCAAGAGAAACAGATTGCCAGCAGTCAGGCACGGGTTTCGAAAGGTGATCTAATCAATCATCAAGTCATGCAAACAGCCGATCCAAGGCTGTGGTCTCCGAAGGAACCTTATCTGTATCAGTTAGTAACAGCGCTGGTTGTAAACGGAGAAACGGCAGAAAGACAGAGTCAATCTATTGGTTTTCGAGAATTCATGATGGATCCAGATCAAGGCTTCTTTCTGAATGGCCAGCATCTCAAAATCAATGGTGTATGTGAACACCACGATCTTGGCGCCCTTGGTGCTGCGTTTAATAAGGAGGCACTAAAACGACGCTTTCTGTTGTTAAAGCAAATGGGCGTAAATGCGATTCGTACAGCTCATAATATGCCAGCCAAGGAACTCATGGAATTGGCCGATCAGATGGGCTTCATGATAGTCAGTGAGGCGTTTGATATGTGGGAACGTTCAAAGACACCTTATGATTATGCTCGTTTCTTTAAAGAATGGTCTTATAAAGATATAGCGAGCTGGGTGAAAAGGGATCGTAATCATCCAAGTCTTATGATGTGGAGTATTGGTAATGAAATTTATGATACACATGCTGATGAGCGCGGTCAAACGTTAACCCGGCAATTAGCTGGTTATGTCCAGCAGTTTGATCCGAGGGCAAATGCGGTGGTCACGATTGGATCTAATTATATGGCATGGGAAAATGCTCAAAAATGCGCTGATATTGTCAAAGTAGCCGGTTATAATTATTCGGAGAAATATTATCATCAACATCATCAAGAGCATCCGGATTGGATTATTTATGGCAGTGAGACGGCATCTGTTGTGCAAAGCAGAGGCGTTTATCATTTTCCGTTGGAGGTTAGTATTTTAACAGATGAGGATGAACAATGTTCTGCTTTAGGCAATAGCTCCACTAGCTGGGGAGCTGCTTCAGCTGAAGCATGTATTATCGCTGAACGGGAGGCGCCCTACTCGCTGGGTCAGTTTATCTGGACAGGATTTGACTATATTGGAGAACCTACACCATATCATACAAAAAACGCTTATTTCGGTCAGCTTGATACTGCTACTTTTCCGAAAGATTCCTATTATATTTATCAAGCTGCTTGGACGGATTATCGAGAGGCGCCAATGGTACATATTTTTCCATATTGGGACTTTAATGAAGGGCAGATGATCGATGTGCGTGTTGCTTCGAATGCTCCATTGATTGAACTGAAACAAGAAGGGAAATCGCTTGGTACTTTTGAAAACAAAGGTTCTCAATTAATAGGTTGGTGGAAGGTTCCGTATCGAACAGGAGAGTTACAGGCGATTGCCTATAATAAAGAAGGAGAAGTAATTGCAACTGATGTAAAAAGATCATTTGGTGATGCTCGGCATATTCGGTTAAAGCCTAGTAAGCAGGTTTTAACTGCCAATACCGTTGACTTAATTTTTGTAGAAATAACAATGGAAGATGAGGCAGGCAATACAGTAGAGAATGCTAATAACCGTGTGGAGGTATCGGTTACAGGAGCTGGCCGGTTAGTAGGCTTAGATAACGGGGACAGTACTGATTATGATGCCTATAAAGGTACCAGCCGGAGATTATTTAGCGGCAAGCTGATGGCTGTTATTGCGGCAACATCAGCGGATGGATTTATTGTTATGGAGGTGCATTCCAAAGGACTGGAGCATGAAATATTATACTTGGAGGCAGAACCCCCAAAAGAAAAGCCTGTTGATGTCTCTGCAGTAGTGGCAAATCAGCCAGCTCCAGTTAAGACAGGGGCAGAAGAGGAAATACCGGTTCGGAAAATAGCTATTACAAGTGAGGCAGGTCAAGAGTTTCATCCAGACAGGCAAGAAATTACCTTCCAGGCAGTGCTTTATCCAGAGAACACGTCATACCGTGAAGTAGAGTGGAGTGTAGTAACAGATGCAGGAATTGAAACCAACCTTGCTTTAGTAGAAACAGAAGGGCATAAGGCAAAGGTTAAAGCATTGGGAGATGGGACATTTCGTGTGCGCTGTACAAGTAAAAACGGCACAGACAAAGTCAGGTTGATTTCTGAGCTAGAATGTACCGCTGTCCGCCTAGGGAAGGCTTATCATGATCCCTATCAATTTGTTTCCGCCGGCCTTTACCAGTATAGTAAAGGGGAAGTAACTAATGGAAATGAGCATGGAATTGCTACTAGCAGAGATGGAGAAACGCAGGTAGGTTTTGATGATCTGGATTTTGGCAGCAGTGGATCAGATTTGATTACGATCCCTATTTTCGCTTTAACTAGTGAACCATATAATCTACAAATTTGGGAAGGGATGCCGGATGAAGAAGGCAGTGAGTTACTGGCAGATGTTGTCTATCAAAAAGAATCTAAATGGAATGTATACCAACCGGAAACCTATCAGCTAGCGAAGAAGTTAACTGGCATTACGTCGATCTGCTTTGTTCTTCAGCAAAAGGTGCATATAAAGGGCTTTTCATTTACAAGTGTCAATAAGGCTTTTGAGCAGCAGCATGCGGCAGCGTGTGATCATATTTATGGCGATACCTTTACAATAGTGGAACAAAAAGTAGAAGGGATCGGAAATAATGTATCATTGGTATTTAATGATTTTGATTTTACCGAATTGGGTGCTACCAAGATAGAAATACACGGTCACTCTCCTATTGATAAAAATACCATTCATGTTCAATTTTCTAATAACCAAAGTTCACATAGACAATTAATTGAATTTACACAAACAAGTGATTATCAAACTAAAGTGGTAGAGATCGAGAAGGTTACGGGCAAACAGACGGTGACATTTATCTTTTTACCAGGTTCACAGTTTGATTTTGGCTGGTTCCGCTTTAAACATTAGTAAATCTCATTCTGCCATATAGATGAAAAACCCAAGTCGTGAGCTTTAACTTGGGTTTTCCTCATCATTCACCTTCTGTACCTTGAAAAAAACTATATCCCTTTCCTGCTTGCACACACATTTTGAAGTTAAGGCTGATACAAAAGGTAATTGCCTAAATACTTTCCGATGTGTGAAATCTGATTATATTAACATGAGCCACCTTAGCCTCTTTTATTCTATATCCATCACCCTAGCTGCCGTGATAACTGCCACTGCATATAATACATCCGGCCGAATAAAGTAATAGCACCTGCAGATAACCCGATGATTAACCCTAGCCAATAACCGAATGCATCCAGCGCTGTATAGTTAGCCAACAGCCAGCCACTTGGTAAACCGATCAACCAATAAGATACAAGTGACATCCAAAAAGTTACATTAACATCTTTATAACCCCGTAAAATTCCTTGTACCGGTGCACCTACTGCATCGGCGAATTGGAAGAAGATCGCATAATAAAGGAATTGCTTGGTTAACGCTAATACTTCTGGATCTGTACTATATAAGCTTGCTACTTGGTTATCTAATAAATAGATCAAGCCGCCAGCAATGATGGCAATAGCAATGCCGGACACAATCCCCATATAAGAATAGATCCTTGCGTCTTTGATCCGACTCGCCCCAAGTTCAAAGCCAACGGTAATCGTTAATGCCATCGCAATACTGAGTGGGATCATATATAATAATGAAGCAAAATTCATGGCAGCTTGATGGGCTGCTATTGTATTTGTACTATAGCTGCTCAACATCATAGTAACAGCAGAGAATATGCTTACTTCAAAGAAGATCGAAAAACCAATCGGTACACCAAGCTTTAAATGGATAAACCATTGCTTGAAATCAGGTTTCTGTAATTGATGAAGGATCTTATGTTCACGAAAGGGCCGAACATAATGAACAATATAAATAGCAATAAAGGCATTGATGAAAAAAGTTAGTCCCGACGCCACTCCTGCACCTATCCCGCCCAAAGCGGGAAATCCAAATTTTCCAAAGATAAATAAGTAGTTTAGAATAATATTAATAGGCAGAGAAATTAATATGATGAACATGGATATTCTAGTGTGGCCAAGTCCATCAACATAGGAACGCAAAAGGTTATAGATAAATAATGGAACCATACCTAGACCCATAAAAATAATATAATATTTTGCAATATGAGCAACTTCTGATTCTAAATCCATTAAACTTAATACTGGATCCAATAGAAAAGCACCTATTACTGTTATGATAAGGCCTAGTGCAACTGCTAAATAGATGCCTTGTTGAACCGTTGTTTTGATTTTGTCCTGTTGTTGCGCTCCAGTTAGTTGAGCTACAATTGGTGACATGGCCATCATTATCCCAACCATTGTCATCTGTACAGGAACGAACAGGCTGGAGCCAATTGCTACCCCTGCCAGATCAACAGAGCTAGCTTGACCAGACATAATCGTATCAAAGAAATTCATTAAATACATACATACTTGCGTGATTAGAATGGGAATCAGTATAATCATAAAGAGCCTTATTTTTTCTTGTAAAGTTTTCGTTTGGAACATCATTCATCTTCCTTTTTTGTTAATGGTACGTGTTCAAAAAAATCACCAGGTCATTTTGACGGCTTTTTTGAACATTCTCTGATGGGGAAAGTAACAGAAAGACAGTTTGTGTTTTCTGATTAACTAAACGGGATTATATCATATATTGAGAGAGAGAGGTTGATTCTTTTTATGAATCGTAAACAAATTATTGTTACAGGCGGTGGAACAGCTGGTCACGTGATGGTGAATCTGGCTATTATTCCAGAATTCCTGAAGGAAGGGTGGAGTGTAGATTACATTGGTTCCCACAATGGCATTGAAAAGGCATTGATTGAATCGATCGAAGGGGTAACCTATCATGCTATTTCTACAGGAAAGCTGCGTCGCTATTTTTCCAAGGAGAATTTTAAGGATCCATTTAAAGTAATGAAAGGGACCTTCCAAGCGGCGCGAATTATTGGCAAGAAGAAACCGGCTGTTATCTTCTCTAAAGGCGGCTTTGTTTCAGTACCTGTATTAGTAGCAGCCCGTCTGCGTGGTGTTCCAGCGGTGATTCATGAATCCGATTATACACCAGGTCTGGCCAATAAATTAGCTATTCCATTCTCGAAGAAAGTACTGGCTACCTTCCCAGAGACGATGGAGTATCTTCCAAAAGAAAAAGCAGAATGGGTTGGTGCTGTTGTCCGCGAAGAATTATACAGCGGTAATCGTGAGCGTGGTTTTGCCATGACAGGCTTTTCGTCAGGTAAGAATGTATTGCTCATTATGGGGGGCAGTGTCGGTTCCCAAAAAATTAATCAGGCGATACGAGAAGGTTTAGATCAATTGTTAGAAGATTTTCAAATTATTCATATTTGCGGACAAGGCAACATTGACGAGACTTATAAGCGAGAGGGTTATTTACAATTTGAATATGTCCAAGAAGAACTGCAAGATTTATTAGCGATTACTGATTTGGTTTGTTCCAGGGCAGGATCGAATTCGATCTTTGAATTTCTAGCGTTACACAAACCGATGTTGTTAATTCCATTATCTTTACAAGCCAGCCGCGGGGATCAAATCGTGAATGCCAAATCTTTTGAACAGCAGGGATATGCTCGAGTAATACAGGAGGAAGACTTATCCACGGATTCCTTAAGAACCTCTTTGCAGCAGTTAAAAGAAGATAGAATGGCAATAAAAGAGAAGATGATGGCTTATCACTCCAGTGAGGCAAAGGACAAAGTGATCGATATCATTAAACAGCAGGCCAAGTAAGCCCTATCAATTGGCTTCAGTTCAGGACTGTATTAAAATAGATAGACTCTCGGAATTTCAAGAGTGAAAATGACCCAATTTCCATAAAATCACTGGAAATAAAGCTTAATCCAGGCAAACAACGGTCATTTTCATG
>NZ_JAFBFA010000050.1 GCF_016909015.1 Gracilibacillus alcaliphilus | reverse complement strand
AGAAATTAAACAGCCTGGCACCGTTGGAATATCGGTACCAGACTGTTGCATAGATTTTTGTTTTTTCACTGTCTACTTGACAGGGTGCAGTTCACTTTCTAATTTGAGGGCCGTCTTTTTTTGTAAGGTCAGCAAGTATATGATTTTTCATGAGTTCATTCTTATTCAAGAATAACCATGTCCAGATCCAAGTGCCAAAAACGAGGAGATCTTCCTGCGATAAGTCAACATCGCCCCCTTGCGTTGTCGTGTTTCCTTTATCTCCGTTGTGACACTCCAATTTCTACCTTTTTAAAAGGGCGCTTTGTGCTTTTTATGCTTATGGAAATTCATGGTACACTTCTTTGCAAAAGGTAGTAAAACTCTTGTCGTTTAATGATAGATAAGGTGGAGAGGCGGGAATTTTCAGCTGTAATCAACCGCCGCATTTCTAATCGGAAGCAGGAAAAAAAGATCATTTTTGGTTGCTAAACCCTTACCTCTGGTTAGAATTATCTATCATTCTTCACTATTATGCGACACGTATCATAAAATATGATAAAATGATGAAAAATAGGAGGCGAAGTTGTTGGAACCGTTTGTCCTTAATCAAGACCAGTCATTACTAATTATTCAGCGCTGGCAAACAGAAAAGATATCGATTATCGCGGGATTTACAACACGCTATCATGGAGTAAGCAATGCTCCTTACCAAAGTAATAACCTAGGTTTTCATGTGGGAGATAATCCAGATGTTGTTTTGGAAAATCGCCGTCGGTTGGCTGAACGAATCGATACACCTTTGGAGCATTGGGTGGCTGCAGATCAAGTCCACCATCATCATGTGAAAGAAGTGACAACAGCCGATCTTGGAAAAGGTGTTTTTTCACAAACAACCGCCATCGCCAAGACAGATGGCTTACTCACGAGACAGCCAGGTGTACTGTGTACCGCCTTATTTGCCGATTGTGTACCGGTTTTTTTCATAGATCGTAAACAAAGAATCGTAGCGATTGCGCACGCAGGCTGGAAAGGAACGGTAGCTAATATTGTTGGTGAGACTGTCCGAAGGTTCCAATCGATGTTTACTGATGTAGATGATCTGGAAGTGGTTATTGGTCCAAGTATATGTTCCTCCTGTTATCAAGTGAATGACCATGTCATTCAGCATATTAATCCTCGCTATCAAGATACGTATACCGGCAGTCAAGGAAAATACCAACTTGATTTAAAGGAACTTAACCGGCAATTATTAATTGCTGCAGGAGTTCCGTCTGCACAAATCTTTAAGACCGAGTATTGTACGGCTCATGATCCTTTATTCTTTTCTCATCGAAGAGATTCTCATCCAACTGGAAGAATGATGGGATATATAGGGATAAAGTAGTTGTTAGGAAGGAGAGTAAAGGTGAAGGTAATAGAAAATTTAGCACATATCCAAGCACAAATAAAAGAAGCCTGCCAAAAGGTAGATCGTGATCCAGAGGACATAAAAATAATCGCTGTAACGAAATATGTTACAATAGAGAGAACACAAGAAGCCTTGCAAGCTGGTATTAATGATTTTGGGGAAAATCGACCAGACGGTTTTCAAGCAAAATATGCGGCAATCGGCAAACAGGCACAATGGCACTTTATTGGTACTTTACAATCAAGGAAAGTAAAAGATGTCATCGACAAGATGGATTATTTACATTCCTTAGATCGCAAGTCATTGGCCAAAGAAATTAATAAACGTGCTGAAAAACCTGTTGATTGCTTTGTGCAGGTTAATGTCAGTGGAGAGGATTCGAAACATGGTTTGGCGGTTGATGAAGTTATTCCGTTTGTTGAGTTACTGAAAGATTATAGTAACATTCATGTGGTAGGATTAATGACAATGGCCCCTCATATCAGCGATGAAGAACGATTAAGGGATGTTTTTCGCTCCTTGCGTCAGCTGAGAGATACGATCGTAGAAGCAGATTATGACCATGCCCCTTGCCGTTTCCTGTCGATGGGAATGAGTAATGATTACCAGATTGCGATTCAAGAAGGTGCAACACATATACGAATCGGCTCAGATCTAGTAGGGCCTTATCAGGAATAGAGGTGATAAACATGAGTATGAAAGGCAAATTTCGTAATTTTTTCAGTGTGGATGACGAGGAAGAATACGAAATAGTTGAGGAAGAGGTGGAAGAAGAACAAAAATTTCCACGCAGGCTCTCAAAGAAAGAGGACAAGAATATTGTCAGCCTGTCATCTGTTCAGCAAAGTGCTAAGATGGTGCTATGTGAACCAAGATCCTACAATGAAGTTCAAGAAATTGCCGATCACATTGTCAACCGACGTTCTGTTGTCGTTAATCTGCAGCGTGTTGATACAAAACAAGCAAGACAAATCATTGACTTTCTGAGTGGCGCGGTCTATGCTGTTTCAGGACAAATAAAAAAATTAGGGTCACAAACTTTCTTGTGTACACCAGAAAATATTGAAATTTCGGGGAATATTACAGAAATAATGGAAGATGTGGATCCGGAACAAAGGTGGTAATGAAATCTTGATATTATTGTATCAAATTATTTCTTATGCAATGAATGCATACATGATAGGAATTGTTATCTATATTCTTATGTCATGGTTCCCAGGGGCTAGAGAATCCTCATTCGGACAGCTGCTTGCCTCGATTGTTGAACCCTATTTGGAACCATTTCGTAAACTGATTCCGCCTATTGGGGGAATGCTTGATATCTCCCCTATTGTCGCATTATTAGTTCTTCGCTTTGCGATGAGAGGCTTAGAATATTTATTTTTTGGTTTATTTTAGAGGTGTTATAAATGGATATATACCAACACTTCAGGCAAGACGAAGCCCCTTTTATAGATCAAGTATTATCTTGGCGTGAAGAGGTCACCGTCAGATATCAGATGAAATTGGTGGATTTTCTTCATCCTAGAGAACAGAAGATCTTTGAAACGATTATTGGAAACGATGAAGACGTGAAACTGGGCTTCTTTGGCGGATGGGAACATGCTGAACGAAAGCGGGCTTTATTAGTACCTTTTTATGAAAATATAGAACCAGACAAATTTGAAGTAGACCTGCTGCAAGCGCGTTTCCCGCAGAAATTTGTGAGCATCGAACATCGAGACGTTCTAGGCGCCTTTTTGTCGGCAGGGATTCAAAGAAAGAAGCTGGGGGACATCGTAGTGCGTGATGACTTGATCCAAATCTTGGTCAGTTCTGATATTACGAGCTATTTAGCGAGTAATGTGACCTCCATCAAGCAGGCTAGTGTTCAATTTGAGTCCATACCTGTTATGGCACGTATAACTTCTCAAGACACTTGGCAAACAAAGGTAACGACTTGTGCGTCCTTACGATTAGATGTATTAATCAAGGAAATGTATAACATGTCACGACAACAAGCGACAGATGTTATCAAAAAAGGATTAGTGAAGGTGAATTTTCAAACTATTGAGCAAACGGCCTTTCAGCTGGAAGAAGGTGATCTGCTCTCTATACGAGGCAAGGGAAGGTCTCGGATAAAAGAGATACAAGGTCGGACAAAAAAAGATAAAATTAGACTTTCTTTTGAAAAATTACTTTGAAAAAGGTTGAGATTTTGAAAGCTTAACTATAAACTGAGAGAAGCAAGTTTTTTAAATCAGCAACAAGACGTCTATTTAGGAGGTGGATGGTGTGGCTTTAACACCACTTGATATTCATAATAAAGAATTTACAAGAGGATTTCGAGGATATGACGAAGACGATGTAAATCAATTTTTAGATCATGTGATTAAAGATTATGAAACCATTCTTCAGGAAAAGAAGGCACTGAAGGAAGAAGTAGATAAATTAAATGAAAAGCTGAGCCATTTTTCTAATATTGAGTCGACATTAAATAAATCGATCTTAGTGGCACAAGAGACTGCCGAAGAAGTTACCCAAAACGCTAAGAAAGAAGCTAAACTGATTATTAGAGAAGCGGAGAAGAATGCGGATCGTATTATTAATGAAGCATTACATAAATCAAGAACGATTGCCTTAGAAATAGAAGAATTAAAGAAACAGGCAAAAGTATTCCGCACTCGTTTAAAAATGTTAGTTGGGGCGCAGTTAGATTTATTAGAAAATAATGACTGGGAACAATTATTTGAGACAAATGTGGGAGAGGTAGAAACCGAGGAGGAAACAGAAGAAACAAGTAATGCTTGACTTTTGCTGTCGAATTTCCTATAATTTTACTACTATTATAGATATGATTGAAATATGATGACTGGGAAAGTAGATATAAGAGCGATTATGGAAGCGAATTAGGGTTGGTGAGAGCCTAGTATAGTCCCTGTATCGAAGATCACCCACGAGTAGCTATATTGAATCAAGTAGATATAGTCGTTTTATTCACGTTACGAATCGCTGAGTGGACAGTTTGTGTAAGCTGTCTATAAGGGTGGTACCGCGAGAACTCCTCGTCCCTTTTTGGGATGTGGGGTTTTTTATATGAAATGACAGACTAAATAAAGGAGGAATTGAATTGGATTATAAACAAACATTAAAAATGCCGAAGACCGATTTTCCAATGCGTGGTAACTTGCCAAATAAAGAACCGAAGTTACAGGAAAAATGGGAAGAAGAGAAATTATATGAACGTGTGCAGCAGCGGACTGAGGGACGCCCATTATTTATCTTACATGATGGACCGCCTTATGCTAATGGAGATATTCACATGGGACATGCCCTTAATAAGGTGCTGAAAGACTTTATTATTAAATATAAGTCAATGGCTGGCTATCATGCTCCATATGTACCAGGATGGGATACACACGGTTTGCCGATTGAGCAGGCATTAGCGAAGAAGAAAGTCAACCGCAAGAAGATGTCAACCGCTGAATTTCGGAAAAAGTGTGAAGAATATGCCTTGAAACAAGTCGATAACCAACGCACCCAATTTAAACAGTTAGGTGTGCGAGGGGATTGGGATCACCCATATATTACACTGGAGAAATCGTTTGAGGCAGCTCAAATTAAAGTTTTTGGTGAAATGGCGAAGAAAGGCTATAT
Source organism: Gracilibacillus alcaliphilus (assembly GCF_016909015.1). Lineage (GTDB taxonomy): Bacteria > Bacillota > Bacilli > Bacillales > Amphibacillaceae > Gracilibacillus > Gracilibacillus alcaliphilus. Next base: position 19,907 of record NZ_JAFBFA010000050.1, on the reverse strand, counting down.
CTACAAAGGTAGAAAACCTGTCTACTGGTCTCCGTCTTCTGAATCGGCATTGGCAGAAGCTGAGATCGAATATCAGGATAAACGCTCTGCCTCGATCTATGTCACGTTTGATGTCAAAGATGGCAAAGACCTATTAGATGGTGATGAGAAATTTGTTATTTGGACAACAACGCCTTGGACCCTTCCGGCCAACTTGGCTATTTCGCTTCATCCTGACTTGGAATATGCCGTGGTTAAGGAAGATGGTGTGAAATATATCGTTGCACTAGAAATGTTGAATGGATTAAAAGAAACATTAGACTGGAAAACGGCAGAAGTAGTTCAGACTTTTACTGGAAAAGAAGCAGAACATCTCGTTACGAAACATCCATTCTATGACCGTGACTCTGTTATTGTATTAGGTGAACATGTAACAACAGAAAGTGGTACAGGACTTGTGCACACTGCTCCAGGTCATGGGGAAGATGACTTTGTGATTGGACAGAAATATGGTTTAGATGTCCTGTGTCCGGTAGATGAAAAAGGATATTTCACTTCAGAGGCCTCTGGCTTTGAAGGGCTTTTCTATGATGCAGCTAATAAAGATATAACAGAAAAATTAGCAGAAAATAATGCCTTATTGAAACTTGACTTTATTACACACTCTTATCCACATGATTGGCGTACGAAAAAACCGACTATTTTCCGTGCAACAAGTCAATGGTTTGCATCCATTAAGGATTTTCGTGAAGAAATTTTGGCGGAAATTAAACGAATTAATTGGTTGCCAAACTGGGGAGAAACAAGATTGTTTAATATGGTGCGTGATCGGGAAGATTGGTGTATTTCCAGACAGCGTACATGGGGCGTACCAATTCCAGTATTCTATGGAGAAGATCAAACACCAATTATTACGGATGAAACTATTAGCCATGTAGCAGAATTATTTGGTGAACATGGTTCAAATATTTGGTTTGAATGGGACGCTGTTGACTTGCTGCCAGAAGGGTTTACTTCGGAGCATAGTCCTAATGGCCAGTTCACCAAAGAAATGGATATTATGGATGTATGGTTCGATTCTGGCAGTTCCCATGCGGGTGTATTAGAGGAAAGAGAAGAGTTACGCCGTCCTGCTGATGTGTATTTAGAAGGTTCTGACCAATATCGCGGCTGGTTTAACTCTTCCTTATCCACAGCAGTTGCCGTAACAGGCAAGGCGCCGTATGAGACAGTAATAAGCCATGGCTTTGCCTTGGATGGTCAAGGACGCAAAATGAGTAAGTCGGTTGGAAATGTTGTCGTTCCAGCTAAGATTATGAAACAATATGGTGCTGATATTTTAAGATTATGGGTAGCTTCTGTGGATTATCAGTCAGACGTAAGAATTTCTGATGATATCATTAAGCAAACTTCAGAAGGCTATCGTAAAATTCGTAATACATTCCGTTTCTTATTAGGGAATCTTGCTGATTTTACTTTGGCAGACAAAATAAGCGAGCAAGACTTGGAAGAAGTTGACCGTTATATGCTGTATCGTTTACAGCAAGTGATTGACCAATCTGTCCGTGCTTATGACAGATATGATTTTTCATCTGTTTACCAAATCATTCATCATTTCTGTACGATTGATTTAAGCTCATTCTATTTGGATTTTGCCAAAGATATCCTTTATATTGAAACTGAAAATAATCATAGAAGACGCAGTATTCAAACGGTTTATCATGAGATTATTACATCATTAGTCAAATTATTGACCCCGATTCTTACCCATACAATGGAAGAGGTTTGGAGCTATATCCCTGAAGTGGAGGAAGAAAGTCCACAGCTTTGTGATATGCCAGTGGCAAGAGAAGTGGCAGGTCAAAACGCTCTTGCTGAGAAGTGGTCTCAATTTATCGATGTAAGAGACGATATTCTGAAAGCATTGGAAGAAGCTCGTGCAGAAAAGGTCATTGGTAAATCATTAGAAGCAGCTGTTACGATTGCACCAAATGATCCACAAACCAAAGCTCTACTTGAGAGCATCGATTATTTACATCAATTACTGATCGTTTCTGAGGTAACCTTAGTGGACAGCTTAGCAGATGCCAAATCATATGATCATGTGACAGTACAAGTCGCTAAACATACTGGTGAAACCTGTGAACGCTGTTGGGTTGTTTCTGATACAGTAGGTTCCGATGCAAAATATCCAACCCTTTGTACTCGCTGTGCAGCAGTTGTAAAAGAACACTATGCAGATAGTGTGGAATAAAAGTAAACAAGACGGCATGAACTTTTTATAAAGGTTTATGCCGTTTTTTATAAGATCAACAAGTATATAATACTCTTCCTAACGAAAACATGAGCGAAGGCCGACTGTTTTGACTCCGGAGGGATTCGCATGAGCTGAAGCCATGCCAGGCGACATAGAAAACACTGTGAAAGCGACTTCTCGCAGCGGACATCTATCTTGGCTAAAAGGTAAAGAACCAAATGCTCTTCTTGGTTTTTCTAAATTTTATCACCTTCTCCAAAATGTGATCTGCAATAGCCATCCTTTCTGCTAAGTTTTCTTTACTCACGTAATCTGATAGTGCTATAATGTGAAGGTGTGAATTAACTTTGAAACCTTGTATAACAAGAGGCGGGAAGGGGCTATATTATTCTTTAGCCCCAATACCAGCCCCATGTAAACTTTCAGTAAATGCTGTAACTGCTTCTGTTTCTAATTCTTTAAATGTATGCCCATACACTTCTAATATCATTTGAGGGGTATTTCCTAATCTTTCTGCAATTACTTTAATAGGAATTCGCTGACTAATTAAGATGGTAGCGTGTGTGTGTCTCAAACCATGCAAACTAATATCTTTAACTTTAGATCTTTCTATAGTTCGTTTTAATCCGTACTGAGGGGATGATTCTGAGATTCCACTAAGTGTTCGAGTAGAAATAAATACAAAATCAGATGACTTTAGTCGCTTTCCGAATCGTAATTTTACTTTCTTGCACCAATTTTTATACTTTCTTAATTGCACAAGTACGTAATCATCAATAGGAATGGTTCTGTAACTGTTTTTAGTCTTAGGAGTACGAGAACCTTTTCTATCTCTTGTACGCTCCACAGTGAGTGTTTTATCGTCAAAATTGATATTGTTCCATTGTAACCCTAGTGCTTCTCCTTTCCTCAACCCGGTAAAAGCTAAAGTTAACAAAAAGGTGTAGATTGTTTCATTCTCATGTTCTTTAGCATTTGTTAATAATTTTACTAATTCTTCTGATGTGAGAAAGTTATCTCTTGGCTTATTTTTTTGTATAGCAATATTGTTAAATCGATTACGAGGTAGTATTTCATCATCTACAGCTGCGTTGACTGCTACTTTAAATAAATTATGAAACAATCGGACTGTACTAGGTGCATAGGTTTTCTTTAATTTATTTATATATTTTCTCTTATAAGTAGATTTGTCCAAAATAACCAGTACTTCTTTACCTATGAGTGGTTTCATTTGTTGTTTAATAGCTTCTTCGCGAATTTGTCTTGTTGAAACTTTCCAATCATCTTTGTGCGTTTCATACCATATATCAAGCCATTGACCAACAGTCATTTGATCTTTCTCTACTTGTTGCACATTACCATCTAACAAATCAGACTTCACCTTTAAAAGAGCTTTTAAAGCTGCGTCCTCTGATTCAAAACTACTCTTTTTCTTTTCCCTTCGATTGCCAAAAATGTCTTTGTACTTATGTCGGTACATCCATAATTTTTCACCTTTTTTATTGGTGTACCAGTATAGATCCTTGTCTTTTTTTGATTTATTTAGTTTAGCCATTTTTAATTATCCCTTCATTACGTGGGTAGACGTCTTTTCGGGATAGATCAGGCATCACCTCCTAAAAGGAATGTATGTTTGGTTTTAATCGTAAAATTTTTTCTTTAGAAGCTGTTTTGGAATGCCGTATTCCTCTGTAGCTTCTTTAACGGTTACATTTTTCAATTCATCTTGATTGTAGAACATCTCTATGGCAAATTCATGGGCTTCTTTTTCATATCTGTCAGTCATATAGTATGTATTGGCTTTCAAAAAAGCAGAGTTTATCTCAGGGTGTAATGAAATATGACCTAGTTCATGCATGAGTGTGTAAAGTTGTTTTTTATATGGTATACCATCATTTATTTGGATTGTGAAAGTTCTATAGTAATTAGTAAAAAAACCATATCGGCTGCCTAAAGGTCTATAAATAATTGGTATACCTTTTGCTTTAGCTATTTCAAATGGATCTGCTGTACCATACTTCTTTAATAACTGATTGACCCTCTTTTTAATTGTCATAGAATCAGTCCTTTATCTATATTTCTTAGGTGTAAATTTCTTTTTAGCAAGTCTTTTATGAAGGCGTATAGCGTCCCTCATGGCTGCTACATACATTTCGTAATCTTCCTTATCAGTTTCGCTGGGAATATTCCCATCAAATGCAGCATGCCCAAAATTACTTTCAGAATTTTTAAGGATTCTTTCTAATTCTTCCTCAACTTCTTTTTCATCTTTTTCCGTTAAATCATAGTAACGTTTTTTATCTGTACGCCCTAATAAATAATCAGTGGATACGTCAAAGAAATCTGCTACTTTTTGGAGACTGCTTCCATTTGGTGTTTTCTTTTTCCAGTTGTATAACGAATTTCTTCCAAATCCTAACTTTTCTTCAAGTTCTACAATAGAAATTTTCTGCTCTTCGCAAAGCTTTTTTAATCTATCAAATGTTGTCATATCAACCATCCTAGTTACCTAAGGGCAAAAAATATTAATCTTTTTATTAAAATTGTTGACATTTAGTACAAAGATTAATATACTATGTCCATAAGCTAATTTATTAGCTAAAAAGGCAATAAAAAATACGACCTAGAAAATACAATTTTTAACGCTGGGGAGCTGACAAAATGTATTGAAACAGGCTTTTTAAAGTCTTATTTAGCTATGTCTGTATTCTATAATAAAGATTAATTCATGTCAATGCATTAGCTAATAAATTAGCTAAAAAATTAATTTATGCGCTGTGATACCGAGCCAATGACGGTATAACTTGTACGGATTTATAGCAGATGTGGCGGTTGCGACGCTAAGAAAATGTGAGAAGGAGGGGAGACGGTTGAGCGAAAAAAAAGAAACCTCACAAGTTCTTGTAACAAGTGAGGAGGTTAAACATGATTATGACTATTTACAAAGCATTTTATCTGATGGGGAAATTGAAAATTTAAAAATTGCTATCGAAATTGGAATGCCGATTCTCGTTCAAGGACCTCAGGGACCAACTGGGAAATCTACATTTGTTAAATACCTTAGAGAACGTGGTGTTAATGCTTCTGAAAAACATGAATTTATGACGTTTACTTTGGATAAACCTTTTCTCTAAGCACTTTAACTGAACGCTTTGAGACGTTGAAGCACCAATTACGTTCGGTTTCATCTTTGACTTTGTATCCAGCATTGATCATTGCGCCTTTAAACTGACCATTTGTGATGTAGAATCCTTCAGGTGAATTTTCAAATAAGTTTTTTAAATTATTTGAAGCATTGATAAGGTGGAAGCGTTCGGAAGTCTCGAAGTTTACGTAAATCCAATCTTGAAGAATTCTCTGCTGCTCAACTGTTAATTCTTCATAATGATTTGGACAATTTAAATCAGGTTCTAATTTCAATTCATCACCTCCTATCTGAATTTGATAGGAACATTATACCAAAAGAAAGGGGGCCAGAACATGTCAGAAGATTTAAGTATCAGAGTTCGCAATGAACTTTACAAGAAAAAAATGACACACACTGAATTAGCTAATCTTTTAGGAATTTCCGGAGCATATTTATCAGATATTCTTAACGGAAGTCGAAGAGGAAAAAAAGCACAAGAACATGTAAAGCACATTTGCGCAATCTTGGGAATTGAGGTGAATAACACATGATTCCAACAGGCGAAATAACTATAACTCTCAATGAACAAGAGTTAAGAGACCATATTGACAGAGAACTAAGTAAGCAAATCCATCAGCAATTGATTTTAGCGGATGTCAATAAGTTGGCGGAAGTTACTTGCATGTCCATTAGATATTTGGAGGATGAAATTCTTCATGATCCAAGAGTTAGGCTGCATGAGGTTAGAAAGAATCGTAAGCGCTGGTGGATCGCCGAACCAACATTTAAGGCAATTGTAGATATTGTATCGGAATGGTAATAAAAATAAGCGTGGGTAGACGCAGAGAACGGGTGATAGATATGCAAGCAAACACAATAGCAAGCCCCTTAGAAGGCTTCAAAAGCCGCTTTGAAGAGATCCGCCAGATAAAAGATAGATGGCTAAAAAATAAACGGTTGGAAGCACTAAAGACTGATTTAGAAAATGCTTATGATATTCCAAAAGAAAACTCTGAAAGAATCACTGCTTTCAAGCGTGCTTATCCTGGTGTGATGGATATGCTGGATAAGGCGAAAGCTGAAATGACAGTGTGAGAGGGGGAGGTTTGATGATGAGTTTTAAAGACCAATTTAAGTCAGAGGACCAGCGGAAGGCTCTACAATATCGTAACGCTATAGAAAGACATTTGAACGATTCCCTGACTTGCTTAGACAATTTTGAGTTGGACAAGTCCCGTCAACTGTTTGATCAAGCAGTGTTGTTACTAGGCGAATTGAGAATCATGTCCAATCAACACGAAAACAACGACAAAATGATGACCGATCACGCTATGGAGATCAGGCGTAATCATTTTTGAAAGGGGGTGATAGGTTATGAGATATATCAAAGTTGTTGGCATGATCACGAAAAAGGTGTATGTATCAGGATCAGAGGCTTATTGTCACCGGATTTTACAGCAGAATCACGAAACTAATTTCAATTCTTCAGATGGTCAAACGTATCCAGAGCCATTGCAGATTATTGAAATTGAAAGGGGGTGAGAGACATGGAACATCCACACATTAAGCTGGTCAATCAAACTGGTTATGTAGAAAAGCAAAATATCTATGGCACTGATTTTAAAGGCAATGAAGTCTACTATGGTGATGAAATTTACATTCACGAGGAAGATTTTTGGCTTGCTGATGAGGCTGTTTTATCTTCCGAAGAAAGGCAATTGCTAGAGCATTTCGGAGCCAAGAAGATTATTGCAAATAATCGACATTGAAGGGAGGTGAGGGAATTGATCATAAAAGCAGGAACATGGCAATCTTTATCACATGATCATCAATTATTTTTATTAATTGGTCATAATGCCATTCAAGATGTACAAAGAAAAACCCACTGACGGCAATCAGTGAGTAAGGAAAACTAATCAATGTCATTATAGCACGAAATGAGTGAATGTAAATGAATTTATTCCCACATCAAGATCAAGTATTAAATGATACGTATCACCACAATAGAGTAGCGTACTACCTTGATATGGGATTAGGTAAGACCTTTGTAGGCTCTGAAAAAATGTGGGAACTCAATACTGCCTATAATCTCGTAATCTGTCAAAAATCGAAAATATCTGATTGGGCACAGCACTTTAAAGATCACTATGATTATCACGTCATTATTTATGATAAACAGGCAATGGATAAAATTCCTGCTGAATCCGTATTGATCATCAATTATGACAAGGTATGGAGGAGGCCGGAACTTAATAAGTTAAAGCATTTTACCATGATGTTGGACGAGTCATCCATGATAAAAAATGAAAAGTCTAATCGTTCTAAGTTCATTCTTGGTTTAAATGCGGATAATGTCATTTTATTATCAGGAACACCTACAGGTGGAAAGTATGAAGAATTATGGAGTCAGCTTCATTTACTTGGTTGGAAAATAAAAAAGGAGCTCTATTTAAAACAGTTTGTCAAATATGAGTGGGATGAACTCAATCAGCAGAATAAGATCATTGGCTATAAAAATGTGGACAGGCTCAAAAGTAAATTGCGCAAGCATGGTGCAGTATTTATGAAGACTGATGAAGTCTTTGACCTTCCGCCGGTAAACAATCAGATCGTGAAAATAGCGCCTACCAAACACTATAAGGACTTTGCCAAAGATCACATTATTGATATCAACGGTGAAACATTGATAGGTGATACAGCTAGCACTAAAAAACTTTATTTAAGGCAGCTGGCAGGTGTTTATAATCCAAACAAGCTTAACTATGTTAAGGATTTGATTGACAGCACGAATGATAGGTTAATCATTTTCTACACTTTTAAGAAGGAATACGCTGCGTTGGTTGACTTAATTAATAGGCCAATATCAACAGTTAATGGTGATCTCAAAGATACCTCTGCTTATGAAGAGCATGATAACAGTGTGACGCTTATCCAGTATAAAGCAGGAGCCATGGGCTTAAATCTTCAAAAAGCCAATAAGATTGTCTATTTTTCTCTAACAGACAGCAGTGAACTGTTTGAACAGAGCAAGAAAAGGACTCACCGTATCGGACAGGATAGACCATGTTTTTACTATTATTTATTAACTGCCGGATCTATTGAGTGGCGAATGAAAGAAGTCTTGGAACAGCGAAAAGATTACACGGATGCATTATTTGAAGAGGAGGAAATGTAGGATGAAGATATATGTTGTAGTTGAAGAAAAGAGAGGTTTTGCGGGTTATGAACAGACTCATATGTCATTTGATGATCAGAAAAGTGCTCTAACACATGCCATAAATGTGGCTAGTGGTAATAATGGTTTTGATGATGAAATTGTCAAATTAGACTCTATTTACGAAGTTGATCTATTCAGAAAAGAAGTAGCGAAAATGGAAATAGCATTTAATAATGGTCTATTCGATTTGAAATATAAGGAGATGAAATCTAATGAATGAAATTTACATTGTAATGGATGCTGATTTCACTGGTGCAGAAACAATTATAGGTATTTTTGATGATAAGGCACAAGCTAAATTGTTTCTAGCGGAATACGTATTGGACAACAATAATGTCCATTCTAACAGTATTGAACTAATACAGCGTGAAGTAGAGGTGAGTCATAAATGAACGAACTACAGGTAAAAACTATTGAATTAGTACCGGCTCAGGTCGATTTTAATTTTGATGAATTATCCCAAGTGTTAGATGAACAGTTAGCCAAATATGAAGGTCTTGAATTTTTCGATGAGGACGCAGCTGCTTGTAAGAAAACGATCACCGAATTAAATAAAGGGAAAAAAGCCCTCAATGATTATCGTTTGAAAACTAAGAAGGAACTGAGTAAGGAAATCACAGATTTTGAAGCGAAATGTAAAAATCTCTCCAATAAGTTTGATGATGTTATTAAACCGTTAAAAGAGCAGCATGATCAGTTTGAAGAAGATCGCAAAGAAGAAAAGCGTGAAAAAATTGTTCCCATTGTTGAAAAATTGATTGAGGCAGAAGGCTTAAATGAGAAATTCAGTGCTCAATTAAGTGACATTCCAAATGAATATCTGAATAAAAGCAAAACCATTAAATCGATCACCACTGAACTAACTGAGAAAGCGAAGCACCTTGGTATTTCTCAGGATAAAGAAGAAGCTGACAAGGAAATTGTTAAAGGCCATGTTGAGCTGATCAACGCTAAGAATGATACTGATCTGTTGGACATCACCTATATGGCATTACTGGATCATGATATTTCTGTAGGAGAGATTAAAAATCAGATTGAGAAGGACGCTGCCATTAAAATAAAAAATGCCACACAAGTACCTTTAAGTAGTGCACCAGGTCATGTTGAAGATGATGATATTTATACAGAAACCTACCAAGTGGAGGGTACCGAGTATGACCTTGAAATGTTGGAGGAATACATGAGCAGTAACAGCCTGACTTGGAAAGTGGTAGAAGGATGAAAGAATCAGCATTTCAAAAGAAAGTTATTGCTTATTTAAAATCAGAAGAGGTTTGGCACGTTAAATACTGGGCTGGATCTCAGTACACCAAAGAAGGAATACCGGATATCTTAGCTTGCATTGATGGTACTTTTCACGGTATTGAATTGAAAACAGATGTTGGAACAGCCAGTAAGCTGCAGCTCTATAACATTCGTAAGATAAAAGATTCAGGCGGTGAGGCTTATATTTTAAGGCCAAAGGATTTTGAAGCTTGGAAAGGTAGGTGGTTTTAATGTCTGATAAAAAGAAAGTCATTATGACTATCGGAAACTGCCGTATTAAAGATTATGATACCCATAATGTAATGGTTGAAAGGTATGAGAATGTATTCATACCTCAGAACAAAGAAACGGTTCAAAAGTGGGTATTTAAGGGGTATTGTGCAAGCATGTTAAAAGCCTTGTTATTCATTCAACGAAATGAGCTCTTGATTGATCGGAAGGAAATAAAGGATCTAGATGGATTTATTCAACATGTGAAGAAGTCTAATGCTCAATTGATGGATGTGGTGAGAGAATGACTCAATTAAAAAGCATACGTTTAAAATCAATTAACTGGAATGAAGAATTTCATGAATCAATGGGCAGTTATTATGATTATGTCGCTGAGGTTTACTCTCCATCTGAAGTTAAGCACAAAGAAATGTGCAAAGAATTAATAAACAAAGGGTGGGTGAATGTGAAAACTAACATCGGTATAACTGTATATCTAAAAAATAGACACATCATTAGGATTTTCCCAATATGGGGTGTTAAAACATGACTCAATACTCATATTCACGTGTTTCACTATTTGATGATTGCCCATACCATTTTAAGCTGCGGTACATTGACAAACTCACGGAATTAATAGATTACAGCCGTGCTGACCACCCATTATTAATTGGACATGCTTTGCATAAAGGAATTGAAACAAATGTACAGACTGCTGTGAATGAGTATTACAATTCCTATCCTATTGTGACAGATCGAATGGTTGAAGAAGCTATGAAACTAGAAATCTTAATTCCGAAAGTGAAAGAGTTCCTAGCTGATAACTTTGTAGGATTTGATTTTATCCATGAGTACAAAATTGATAAACCTGATTACATTGGTTATGTCGATTTAATTGCAGTAGCGCCAACCAATGAGTGTGTGGTCATTGATTTCAAGTATTCCAATAATGCTAAGAACTACATGGACAGTGGGCAGCTTCATATCTATAAGCACTATTTAGAGCAAGACGGTTTTAATGTAAAGGACTTAGGATATCTATTTGTTCCTAAAACAAGTATTAAACAGAAAGATACAGAGGATCTGTTTCATTTTCGCAAACGATTGGTGGAAAAAGTACAAGCAACTGAACCAAAATTTATACCCATTGATTACGACGAAATGAATGTGATCTATTTTCAAAACAGCATTAAGAAGATTGAAGCTGCAACGGAGTACCCGAAAAATGTTAGTGACAACTGTTTTAGTTGTAACCCTAAATTCGCCCCTAATTATTTGGAGGCATTACAAAATGATAAAGGAGATGTTGAAATGGTTTTACCAAAGAATGAAAGGCGAGAAAGAAAGATTGATACTAGACCTGATTTTTGGATTTACGCAGACAGTTATGTCGGGAAGTCTACTTTTGTAGATGGTATTGAAAATATGCTGTTTCTCAATACAGATGGAAATACGGACAACACTACTGCACCGGTACAACCAATTAAAGATGAAGTGACAAAATCTGGTCGTATTACTAAGCGTAAATTAGCATGGGAATTGTTTCTAGAAACAATCAATGATTTAGAAACTATAGACAATGATTATGAAGCTGTGGCACTTGATTTAGTGGAAGACATTTACGAACATTGCCGTTTCTATGTATTTGATAAGAACGGCTGGGAACATGAATCGGATGGTTCGTGGGGAAAAGGTTGGTCTGCTGTAACAACTGAGTTCAATAATGCTATGAAGCGTCTTAAAGCATTAGGTTACCAAATTATCTATATCAGCAAGGAACAAGTAAATGAGATCACGTTGAAGGGCGGAGCAAAGCGAACTACATTTAAACCAAATATCGGTGATAAGCAGGCAAATTTCTTAACTGGTACCGTTGATTTGACGTTACGTGCTTATGTGGATTCCAATGATGAACGTCATTTACAATTGGTGAAAAAACAAAATGTTTTTGGTGGTGGTAGATTCGATTTCCAAGTAGAAACTATTCCATTAGAAATGGCAGCCTTCATTGAAGAACTAACTGCTGCACAAGAAGGAAAATCAGTTAAGAAAAAATCAGACAAGCCTAAACGATCACGTGAAAAATCTGAAACAGAAGAGGGTAAGCCAAAACGTGAGCGCAAAAAGCGTGATCCTGAACCAGTTGAAGAGCCAGAGCAAGAAGAAGAAGTTGAAGCTGAAGAAGAGAAGCCAAAAAGAGAACGAAAATCACGTAAAACATCTGATGATGGAGAGTCACCTAAACCACGTGAAAGAAAACGTAGAGAACGCAAGCCAGTTGATGATACACCGCCAGGTGAGGAAGAGTCATCTGAAGAACCAGCTGAAGAGGAAGAAAAACCTAAGCGAACTCGCAAACGTCGTACTCGTGTTAGCAATTAAATTTTAAATATATTGGAGGAATTTAATCATGGCAGTTAAGGAATTAAACACAAAAGAACAGCATTATGCAGACACTATGAAGGAAGCTGAGGATCTGGTTGCGAAGGCTAAAGAAGATATGTACCTGATTTCCCATGGTATTAAAGAAAAGCACAATAAATATGGTACGTATTATTTGGTGGATTTGCAATTTTACTTTGATACTCCAAAAGAAATTATGGAAGCTGGTCCTGAAAAAGAGGAAGAGCCAGAAGATGTTCATGAAGGTATTGAGTATGGTGTCAATCAAGATGGAACTGTGGAATTAGAAAACAATGGGGAGGATGAATAATAATGGCTATCGATTGGAACAAATTTGATAAAGATGTAGATTTAGAGGCTTTGGAGGAAGATGTAAAAGAAGTGGAGGAAAACGGTGGGGGAGATTTCCCCGATATTCCAGATGGAGAGTATGAGGTTGCTGTTGAAAAAATGGAAATGGTCACTTCCAAAAAAGGTGACCCTATGTTATCTATTTGGTTTGAAATTGTAGAAGGTGAATTTGAAGGTCAGCGTATTTTCTACAATGGTGTTATGCAGCCTCATAATGAAAAAGCATTTGGATTCCAAACACACCGAAACAATGAAATGCTCCGTGCCTTATGGGATTGTGAGAAAGATGATGTTGAGTTTAAAGGCTTTGTTGATTACGCTGATTTAGTACTAGATATTCATGAAGATATTGATGGGAAATTTGAGTATCTACTTGATAAAGGAAAAAATGACGGTGGATATGACACATTTGAAATTAAAGAAGTGTTTGAAGTTGAATAATTAAATAAGGGAGCTTCTAGGCTCCCTTTTTATTAGGAGGAATCGTGATGGATGAACGGTTAATAGATCAGATGGTTGAAGATATATGTCATGACAAAATAGAGGCAAGGGAATTAGTGATTAATTATTTGGATTTGAAAGACGAAAATAAGAAGCTACAGGTAAAGTTAAACACCAAGATTATGCTTGTTAATCAAGGAGACTCAGAAGAAAAATATGTGCTGCTGGAGCGTGTGATTGAGTTGGAACAGGAAAACCAGCGCTATAAAGACACCATTAATAAAGCAATCGCTCATTTTAATCAAGATGAATATATTGATGGAATGCATATTTTAAGAAAAGCAGTTTTTAAGGAGTGATATATCATGCTCTTTTATGACTTTGAAGTTTTTAAATATGATTGGTTGGTAGTCGTCATTGACGCTGCCAATCGATCAGAGGAAATATTTATAAATGATAAGCAAGGTTTAATTGATTATTACAATGAACACAAAAAAGATATATGGATTGGCTACAACAGCCGGCATTATGACCAATACATTTTAAAAGCTGTCATTTGTGGGTTTGAACCACAAGAAATAAATGATTGGATTATTAAAGATCGGGAGCCAGGTTGGAAGTTTTATCGTGACTTTTGGAAAATTCAATTATTTAACTTCGATGTGATGACTAACAAATTCAGATCTTTAAAACAGCTGGAAGGATTTCAAGGTCATGATATAAGAGAATCAGCCATCCCATTTAATCTAGACCGCACATTAACCGAAGATGAGATTTCAGAAGTGATCAAATATTGCCGGCATGATGTCCAGGAGACTATGCATATTTTTACTGAAACAATAAGCGAATTTGAATCACAAATAGAATTGCTGAAAATGTTCAAACTGCCATTACGACATATTTCAAAAACAAAAGCGCAGCTGTCGGCATTTATCTTGGACGCTAAACAGCCCAACATTCCACGTGATGATGAATTTGAATTTTCGTTTCCATCCACATTAAAAATAGAAAAGTATACTCATGTCCTTGATTTCTATAAGGAAAATAGGGACTATAAAAAATTCCTTGATACGCCTATTGCTGGTGTTCCACATTTATTTGCCTGGGGTGGTCTACATGGCGCTAGAAATAATTATGTAGGTACTGGCCACTTTTTAAACATCGATGTGGCCAGTTACTATCCGGCATTGATGATCGAATATGGATATTTAAGTCGAAATGTAAAGGATCCAGAGAAATTCAGAGAAATTCGTGATACCAGGTTAAAATACAAAGCTGCCAAGGATAAACGGCAGGCTCCATTAAAGATAGTAATCAATGGTACATACGGTGCCATGAAAGATAAATATAACGGTCTTTATGATCCGTTGATGGCCAACAATGTATGTATCGGTGGTATGACACTTTTACTAGATTTGATTGAAAAGTTAGAGCCACATTGTGACATTATCCAATCAAATACGGATGGTGTATTAGTTAAGTTACGGGATCCGGACGATTATCATTTGATCGATGATATTTGTTGGGAATGGGAGTCCCGCACCCGCATGGAACTTGAGTTTGAAGAATTTTCAAAGGTCATTCAAAAAGATGTTAATAATTATATATTAGTAGATCGGGAAGGAAATTATAAGAGTAAAGGAGCTTACGTTAAAAAGCTTAACCCATTGGATAATGATTTACCCATTGTTAACGAAGCTGTGGTTAATTATTTTGTAAAAGGCACCGATCCGGAAGAAACTATATTTAATTGCACGGAATTAGTAAAGTTTCAAAAGATTGTGAAGATCAGTAGCAAGTATGAGTACGCCAGGTATGGATTACGGAGAATGAATGAGAAAGTTTTTCGTGTGTTTGCTTCCGTTGACAAGAATGATAAAGAATTACGAAAAGTAAAGCAGGGTGGAGATGAAAAGATAGCCTATGTGCCAGATCGATGTTTCATTGAAAATGATGACGTAACGCAAAAAGAGATACCAGGTAAGCTAGATTACTGGTGGTATCTCGATCTGGCTAGAAAAAGGATTAATGATTTCTTTGGTGAATAGGTTTAGTTAGGAATCTCTTTTATCAATTGCGTCTTTAATAGAATCAGGTAATGAATTATATGCCGATTCAACATTATTTGGAATCGAAATAGCCTGTTCAACAATAATATTAATTAGATTCAATAAAAAAGATGGAACTTCAGGTTTCTCATCAAGATTAATAATCCCTGAATGGGCACCTGAATTACCATATACTCGTACCACATCTAGCATTTTTTGTAATTTTGGACCATTGAACCCATTTGCAACAAAGTCTTTAATTTTATCGTTTAAACTACCACTCTTGTACCCTAAATGAATTAGCAAATTTTCTAATGTTAACCTAGCTAATGCAGCTGATGAACCTAATGATAAATGCATAACTGAACCTGATTCATTGTATGTTTTCTGTATGTCTTCTGGCATATCTTTATGAGGGGCAGGATAATTATTATAGTTACCAGGGTAAATTTGTAATTCGTCTCTTTCCAAAGACTTAAGCCAAAAAGTATTAGAACCACAAGAATTACATTTGCTTTTTATAACACCTTTGAGTTTATCTTTAAAAGTGTGACCAAGCATTTTCTTCTCATCATTAGGATTTATGTGAGGTTGTAAAGTCAATGGTCCCAATATATACTCCCATCGGTGTGATTGTACTTCAATACAGTGTGGGCATGTAAAAACAGGTTGAGTGTCATCATTCGTAAACAAATAAGTCAATAGTAAACACATCCATTCTATGTAAATTAAGACTATTCTACCATGAAAGTAGGTGATTATCATATATAAAGGTTATCTTAAAGGAAATGGCAAACATGCTGCATCCAAATTTAAAGATGGAGCGAAACTATTATCCTATCATACGGCACGTACTAATGATTCATATGTAGGGGTTCTTGATGATGAATATGTCATGGTGGACATTGATGATATGGGTGAAGCTGAAACACTATTAGATATAGTCGAGGACAAGGACATTTGTTGTTCTATCCTTGAAACAACAAACGGCATGCATTTTTATTTTCGTGGTTATGATCTAACCGCCAATAAAATTAAATGGTATTCCAATATAGGTATTAAGTGTGATTACAAGCTGGGCATAAAAAATACGGTAGATCCATTAAAAATAGATGGGGAGACTCGTACTTGGATAAGGAAGGTAAAACAACATGAACCTATGCCGCCATGGCTATACCCATATAATAAAAAAAATCCCAACTTGAATAATTTATCAGAGGGCGACGGCCGTAATGATAAATTATTCACCTACATTTTAAAAATGCAGTCTCAAGGAATGGCTAAGAAGGATATCAAAGAAACTATATCTATCATTAACCATTACATTCTAGATGAACCGGTGGAAAAATCAGAATTAGATATCATCTTACGTGATGAGGCTTTTCTCAAAGAATCTTTCTTTATCAAAGGTGCTTTTCAGCATGAAAAGTTTGGCGATTATTTAATCAATGAACACCACATCTGTAAAATAGCTAATGTGTTACACATTTATCAAGATGGTGTTTATTCAGACGATCCAGAGGACATCGAGGGTGCTATGATTAAACACATCCCAGCACTTAAACGTATGCAGCGCCAGGAGACACTTTATTACCTGCAGTTAAAAGCAAAAGAGAAAGTTTTTTCCTCTACTAAATATGTACCGGTTAAAAACGGTGTCTTTAATTTAGAGACCTGGCAACTGCAAGATTTTAGTCCTGAGATCATTGTGAAAAATAAAATACCTGTTGCCTATATTAAAGACGCTTATTATGAGGTAACAGACAAAACATTTGATAAGCTGGCCGTCAATGATAAAAAAATTAGGGCTATTTTAGAGGAGATACTTGGCTATATTTTATTCCGTCGTAATGAGTTCGCAGCTACTTTTATCCTAACTGGTGACGGATGGAAAATCATCTTATCTGAAAATCATCCGTAAATTTGTTGGACGTGATAACACAGCCTCATTAGATTTAAAGGAGTTGGACCAGCGATTTAAAACTGCTGAGCTATTTGGGAAATTAGTCAATATTGGCGATGATATTTCAAAAGGATATATCAAAGAATCATCTGTATTTAAGAAGCTTTCTACAGGTGAGACACTGAATGTGGAGAGAAAAGGAAAAGATCCTTTTGATTTCACGAATTATGCAAAATTGATTTTCTCTGCTAATGAAATGCCACGTATCAATGATTATAGTGATGGATTAGGCCGCCGGCTGCAGATCGTTCCGTTTAAAGCAAAGTTCAGTGCAAAGGATGATGATTACGATCCTTTTATTACAGACAAGCTTTTATCTGATGAATCCATGCAATATCTATTAAATGTTGCTTTAAAGGCATTGCATAATTTACTTGAGAATAAGCAATTTACGAAATCAAAAGCCGTAGAATCCGAAATGGAAAAATACCAGGAAGAGAACAACCCTATTATTAGTTTTATTAATAATGAGGATATTGATTTGGAGCGTTCTGTTGTAAAAGATATTTATGACATGTATCGGTTGTATTGTTCAGATAATGGCTATCAATCGGTTAGCAATATCAGCTTTAGTAAGCAGATCAGGCAGTTATTTGGATTTACAACTAAGCAGCAAAAAGTAGATGGAAAGAATAAACGAATTTTCATTTCGGATGAGTAAAAAAGCTGTTCCCCCCAAAATGGTCACGAAAATAGTAAAAAACGTGATGCTTTTTGCATCAACCTTATTTATAAAAACAGTTGTATCAAGTAGTTCATTTTGCATTTGATGCAAAAAGCATCACAAAGTTGACTTAAATTATGATTATTTGACCTCAATTTCATCAAAAAATGGGTCATTTGAGTTACCTGTTACCTTTTCTGTTACCTCTAAAAATACAGTTGTATCAAGGGATTGGGGTGTGTCGGTAACAGGTAACAGATAAAATCACTTTCTTTTATAATATATATATTTATTTTATTAAAAAAATAGTCTTATAAAAGAAAAATAGGGGGTAAATGCGTTACCTATTGCAATGTGAAGTGTGTTGAGCCTATATGTATCAAGGCTTTAAGGCGGTAACAGATGATTTTCAAATGCGTTACCCTTCTGTTACTTACTGAGAGGATAAAAAGGCAGGTGATCATGTTGTATGAGTGGTTAAGAGATTATAAAAGGCTTGAAGAGGATATATTATATCTTGATTTTGAACTGTCCCGTAATAAGAGGGAACTAGGAAGGTGGATGTATGGGGATTTACAAGATATTAAGTTAAATGAAAAATCAAAAGCTTCTCAACTAGAGGAAGTGGTACGGGATATTGAACATGAAATGGCACATAAGATGAATGATCTGTATAATGCTAAACAATTAATTAAGAGGTTTAAAGGTCTTGATAATCAAATATTATACGGTAAATATGTAGAAGGGAAAACTTTAACAGAAATTGCTTATGAATTAGATTACGCACCTGGTCATATTTACAATAAGCATGCTCAAATTATGAAAATGATAAATTTTGCACTTCATGTTAACTTAAGTTAAGTTCATGTGATAGAAACTATTGTAAATCTGTTTTATAGTTATAACATAGAATTTTGTAATATGGAGGTGAGGCCATTGGCTAAATATACAAACTGGATTACAGAAGAAGGTTTAATTAAAATTGAAGGCTGGGCACGGGATGGCCTCACTGATGAACAAATTGCACATAATATTGGGATCAGAACAAGTACCTTGTATGAATGGAAAAAAAGGTTTAAAAATGAACAACCACCAGGATATAAAGATGGTTCGAAGAAAGATGGTTTTAAAGTTTTTGGTAATACTAAAATACAATCAAAGTATGGCGATCTAATTATTTGGAATCAACTCTTGGATAAATCTAATGAGAGTAATGCTCCAATAATATTCATAACTGATGATATTAAAGAGGATTGGTGGAAAAAGGAAAATGGAAAGATAACTAGCCCTAGATATGAGCTATTAAATGAATTTAAGTTTAATACTTCCTTTGATTTTATTATGTATACCACTGAGTTTTTTTTGAATTTAAGTAAGTCAATATTGCACATTGATATTACTGAAAACACATTATCAGAGTTACAAAATGCTAATAAATATTTTGAAGAAACTGAGTATATCAATGATATAAATAAAGATATAAATAAAACTTTTCTCTATGAAGGTTTGAATGAAAAGAATATATATAGTGAATTAAATAAAATATCTGAAAAAATCTTTAATAAACAGGAAGAAATTGATCAATTGCGCGCTGCGACTCTAAAAATAACCATTGAAATTGAGAAAGTAGAAAATGAAATAAAAGGAATGGAAGGCGAAAACAATACGGATTATGAATATTTAGATTTATTATTGGAAAGAATGAGTCAACTTAGTAATCAAAAAGAGAAACGAGAAAGAATCTTATCAAGAGAAGAAAGGGATTTGTCACAATTACTATCCTTTCGAAATAGTTTCCTAGAGACGTTTAATTTAGAAAAGATTAAATAGAAATTCATTCTTTCAAAATATAATATGGTAAAAATACCCTTATAGTGTTACTATAGTGGATCTATGTCAATAAATTGGACAATAGAAATGGTGAATTTTTTAATTTCCTACCGCGCTCCGCTTGCTCCCCTCTGTGTTAAAGGAAGGGGAA
>NZ_JAFBFA010000049.1 GCF_016909015.1 Gracilibacillus alcaliphilus | reverse complement strand
GGAGAAGAGCTGACCGGCGGCAGATGGGTGCAGGCCTCTTACGATTATTTCAGCCTGCCGCTCTATGTCAAAGAGCAGACGATTTTACCGTTAGGCAACCAAAAGCAGCATCCAGTATATGACTATAGTTCAGATCTTACCTTTCGGGTTTACGGGCTGAAGACAGAGCAATCTTGTTCCCGAACCTTATATGGTCAAACAGGGAAACAGCTTGGAAAAATCACTGTTTCACACCAAGAACAAATCTATCAGGTAGCTGTTGAAGGAATAACAGGAAAATTCACATTGGATATAGTAGGAGAAGGTGAGTTTGCTATTACTGATGGTCAACAGCGTATAAACATAAAGAAATAGATTATTCTTTTCATGTACAGCGTCCATTTTCTTGCCATTATTGGCGGAATGGACGCTGATTATCTAGATAAAGTGAACCTTTGTTCAGTGGGGTTCGACACATAGGGGGTGCTAGTGCAGACGTCGTGAACTTAGTCCTTTTCCTCTCTTTCCCATTGAATCTTAATGAACCAATCGGGCCGTTACTGGCTGTTAGATCTCCCGCTTCGACATGATGTGTTCCCTTATTCCTTGGAGTGGGGGGCAAACAGCCAGTTACACTATGATAAATAGAGCATAAAGATTATTTTACGATAAATGATTAAAAAAACTAGTAATCTAACTGTGAATCCGCTATCATAACATGGAAAGGTGTGATAATTTTGACAGTACATAAAGTCATTTTAGTAGGTTGTGGTGGTATGGCAAATACATGGCTGGATTACGCACAACAGAAGGAACATGTAGAATTGGTCGGGTTGGTCGATTTAAACCGCCAAGCGGCACAACAAAAGGCAGAGGAAAGAAATTTGGATATAGCTGTCTTTACAGATTTAGAGGAAGCCATTCAAGAAACTAAGGCTGATTTATTATTTGATGTGACGGTTCCTACTGCACATCTTCAGGTTGTATCCACTGGACTGCATGCAGGCTGCCATGTATTTGGAGAAAAACCGATGTCAGATAACTTGAAACATGCACAGGAAATGGCTGATTTAGCCAAGCAAACCGGAAAAACATATGCCGTCATGCAAAACCGTCGTTATTGGAAAGAAATTAGAACATTGCGTGACAAAGTGGAACAGGGGCATCTTGGTAAATTACATACGATTAACAGTGACTTTTTTCTTGCGCCGCATTTTGGCGGATTTCGGGAAGAAATGGACCATCCGTTATTAATTGATATGGCCATTCATACTTTTGACCAAGCAAGATTTATCTCTGGTTGTAACGCCAAATCGGTTTATTGTCATGAATTTAATCCAAGCGGATCATGGTATGATGGCAATGCATCGGTCATTTGTATTTTTGAAATGGAAAATGATGTGGTATATACGTACCGAGGTTCGTGGGCGGCGGAGGGCCTGCGTACATCATGGAATGCCGATTGGCGAGTAATTGGAACGCAAGGAACGGCAACTTGGGATGGTTTTGACAAACTGGAATCCGAAACAATGAAAGAACCTGTCAGCGATAGCTTTTTACGTGAAATGGAGAGACAGTCACTGAATAACACTTGGCAGGGAGAGGAAACTCATTTTGGTTGTTTAGATGCCATGTTTGAGGCGATTACTGAAGGTCGTCTGCCAGAAACGAACTGCTTTGATAATATCGAAAGTATGAAAATGGTTTTTGCCGCTATTGAGAGTGCAGAGAAAGGTCAAAAAGTATACCTATAAGAGGAGAGAATTGTATGGAACTGCAAGCACAGCAAAAATTGCTTTTTATCGGTGATTCGATTACAGACTGTGATCGAGCCAAGCCAGAAGGTGAAGGCTTATTTGGTGCCTTGGGAACGGGTTATGTGTCAATTGTTGATGCCTTTTTACAAGCTGGTTACCCTGAGTTAGGCATCCGTGTTGTGAACAAGGGGATATCGGGTAATACTGTTCGTGATTTAAAGCAAAGGTGGCGGACAGATGTCATCGAGCAACATCCAGACTGTCTTGTAGTCATGATTGGCATTAACGACGTCTGGCGTCAGTTTGATTCCCCATTGATGCCAGAACATCATGTCTATATAGAGGAGTATGAGCAAACATTAAGCCAGTTGATTACCGAAACAAAGCCGCTTGTTACAGAAATCATCCTGATGACACCATTCCATATCGAATCGAATCAACAAGACGCAATGCGGGCAGAAATGGATCGTTATGGGGCAGTTGTAAAGCGATTAGCAGCAGAAAATCAATTGAAATGTGTGGATACCCAAGCTGCTTTTGATCAAGTATTAACCCATTTACATTCGTCTGCACTTGCATGGGATCGTATCCATCCTGGCGCAGCAGGACATACGATTTTAGCCAAGGCATTTCTTAATGAAGTAAAATTTGATTGGCATAAATAAAGTGAGACTTTGTCTCAGGGTGATAGCGTCCACAGACATTAGAAATCCCACAAACAATTGAAGAAAAGGGCTAATAAACGATTTACTCCGGGATAAATCTAGTAAAACATAAGTTTATGATCATAGTTTTCAAGAAATTATGTTATACTTTTTAGTAGTGCGTAAGAAAAGTTTAATATAAAGGGTCAAGTTGAACTACCTTTACTAGAGATATAAGCAGCCAAGGGGAGAATAAGAATCATGAAGAAGCTAGTGGAAACATTGAAAACAATGACATTTAAAGAAGCAGTTGATTACATTTGGGAGTATTATAAACTGCATATTATCGGCACCATATTGGGGGTTGCCTTTTTGTGGTCGATATTAGCGACAGTCTTGGGTGAAAAAGAAGAAACCTATCAAATGACTGTGGTCGGTCAAGTGTCTTATGATACTGCAGAAGCCTTTTCAGAGGACTTGAACGAAAGATATTTCGACGATTTTCGGGTTTTGGTAGATAATATGATATCCGGAGACGGTACATTAGCCGATATGAATTATGCCGAAGTACAGAAATTCTGGGCGAATATGGGTGCGAATATGGTTGATGTGATTGTGGCAGCAGAACCATTAGTAGAACAGCTTCATGAGCAAGAAGGGTTGATGCCGGTAGAAGAGTATGTAGATCTTTCCACTTTGGAAGAAGGTGCAGCACTGTTCCCGGAAGATTCTGATCAAGTATATGGCATTTCAGTTAGCGACATCCCCATGTTTGAGGACTATCCAGAGTTTCATAGTTTAATCCTTGTTTTCCCGATTAACTCCGAAAATCATCAACACACACCAGAAGTAATGGAGGCATTACTATCCAATCCATCAGAATAAAGACGAGAGAAACCACCAATTAGGTGGTTTCTCTTATGATTAAGCTCGTTTCGATAAAAACTTTTTTACTAATTTGCCGATCATCCTTCAATCTTTCCATCATGAGATCTACTGCTGTTTTTCCTATCCATTCTTTTTCAATCCGTACCGTTGTTAAGGCAGGATAGACATATTTAGAGACACTAATATCATTCACACCAACAAGCTGAATTTGTCCAGGCACAGGAATTCCTGCTTGGTGAAGTGCCTTAAGTGCTCCGATAGCAAGCGGGTCATTAGCGGCAATAAAGCCAGCCTTAGCTTTGGGAAAATCCTTGATAAATTGCTGCATGACCTGATAGCCATTATCGACACTAAAGGACGTCGGCAGAACAAGTTCCTCTCTACAGAGCCCTTTTGCTTGCATATATTCCCGAAAATACCGTTCACGAATATCGAACTCATTGGAGTTGCCAGCTCCAATAAAACCGATAGCAGTAATTTCTCTGTCTAATAAGTGATCAATCGCTTGTTTCATTACTTGTTGGAAGTCGATTAAGACGCTGTCACAGCCTGTATGATGGTTGTCTGTATCGACCAATACCAGATGGGGAGAGGTGCTTTTCAACTCTTCAACTTGTTCATCGGTAAAACGTCCTACTGCAATAATACCATCCATCTGTTTTGGAATCTTTTTGATATCATGAGCTGTATACTTCACGAGTTGCAGATGATGCCGCTCTGCCTGCTCTTCCACTCCATGTCTGATTCCCATATAGTATAAATCTGTTAACTCTTCTTGTTCTGTTACCCAATGTACAAATGCAATTCGTCGTGATAACTTTTTGCGGCTTGCATGTTTTTGGTAGGACATCGATTCGGCGATTTCAAATATACGTTTCTTTGTTTCTTCACTAACCGATAAGGTAGGATCATAGTTGAGTACTCTTGACACAGTTGCGATTGATACTTCTGCCTTTGCGGCGATATCTTTAATTGTTGCCATCCCATTACCTGCCTTTTAAGAAGTTGTTCACAAAGCCCAATAAAAATGATATATAGAATGTCGGAGTTGGCAATAGAGGAACTTCTACTAAGGTCGTCCACATCGTGTGGACAACGCAGAAGTCAACCCATTTTGTGCAAGTCCGTTGCTCCAAGTTGCTCTGCCTTGGACTTTTTGAACACGATAATTAAGTAAAATAAGTAAAATTTAACTTGATTAATTTTACTTATTATTTTATTATAATAACTAACAAAAATCAATTTGAAATGATGAAGGGTGGTACATCTATATGTTAAACAAAGAAAAGCTACAATACAAGTCACCTGCTAATGGGTTTCCGGAATGGAATAATAATCCCGAAATTTTTCAACTCAATCGTTTACCACAACATACATTAGCTATTCCTTTTGTTAATCAGGAACAGGCACACAGAGAAACGAAAGCGGATTCGCCTTATTATCAATCATTAAATGGAGAATGGCTGTTTCATTTTTCTGAAAATCCTGATCAGCGTTTGAGGGATTTTTTTCAGGTCAATTATGATACCTCATCTTGGGATAGGATTCAGGTGCCGGCTCATTGGCAGTTACAAGGCTATGATTATCCTCAGTATACTAATATAAGGTATCCATGGATTGAACATGACCAAATCGAAGCACCGTTTGCACCGACTAACTATAATCCAGTTGGACAATACGTTACCAGCTTTTCCTTAAAAGAGGATTGGGATGATATGCCGGTAGTGCTTCATTTTGCTGGTGTTGAGGCAGCTTTTTATGTGTGGGTTAATGGAGAATTAGTTGGTTACAGTGAAGATACTTTTACACCAGCAGAATTTAATATTACCCCTTATCTAATAAAAGGTGAAAATAAACTCGCTGTAGAAGTATATCGTTGGGCAGATGCAAGCTGGCTGGAAGATCAAGATTTCTGGAGAATGAGCGGGATTTTTCGTGATGTCTTTCTTTATGCCTTACCGGATATTCATCTCTATAATCATCAAATCCGTACTTACTTAGATAAAAACTATCAAGACGCAGAGCTGGAAGTTAATGCTTTATTAGTAAACTATCATAGTAAAAATTTCACCAACAACAAATTAGAATTGGAATTATTTGATGATACTGGTCAGTCTGTAACAAAGCAATCGCTAGAATTAGATATTAGCGGTAAGGAAATAACAGAATGTACAACAAAAACAGTCATTAAACAACCTAAACTATGGAGTGCGGAATGTCCCAATCTATACACCTTACAATTTACCTTATATGCTGATAACGATCAAGTAGTAGAAGTCTTTACGACAAAGGTAGGTTTTCGTCAATTTGAGTTAATCAACAATATCATGCATTTGAACGGAAAGCGGATCGTCTTCAAAGGGGTTAATCGTCATGAATTTACGGCAGACTTGGGCCGTGCCGTAACAGAAGAAGAGATGGTAAAAGATATTGTGTTGATGAAACAATACAATATCAATGCCGTCCGAACGTCACATTATCCCAACCATCCGAAGTGGTATGAGTTATGTGATCAATACGGCCTTTATGTAATTAATGAGACTAATTTGGAAACACATGGTACATGGCGTTATGGCCAAAAAACATTAGAAAATACCTTACCTGGAAGTAAGTCGGAATGGACGGCCAATTTACTAGATCGTTGTCAGTCCATGTATGAACGAGACAAAAACCACCCGTCTATCCTTATTTGGTCATTAGGCAACGAATCCTTTGGCGGTGACAACTTTTTGCATATGGCAGATTATTTTAGAAAAGTTGATCCAACCCGTCTGGTACATTATGAAGGAGTATTCCATTATCGGCCATCAGAAGCCGCTTCTGATATCGAATCGACCATGTATGTTAATCCAAAAAAGGTGGAAGAGTATGCCACTCAGCCTGGAGATAAGAAGCCATATATTCTATGTGAGTACAGTCATGCAATGGGTAACTCAACAGGTAATCTCTATAAATATACGGAATTATTTGATAAATATGAAGTGTTACAAGGTGGCTTTATTTGGGATTGGAAAGACCAGGCCTTGCGTCATCAGACAGAAGATGGTCAATCCTATTTGGCTTATGGAGGAGACTATGGTGAATCACCGCATGACGGCAATTTTGCCGGAGATGGTTTGATTTTTGCCGATGGACAGGTTTCTGCGAAATTAATTGAGACAAAGGCATGTTATAAAAATGTTGAATTTGCTTGTGCCGATCTTGAAAAAGGGCAGTTTATTGTTACTAACAAGCATTTATTCCAATCATTAGACGCTTTCGACTTAATTTGGACAATCGAAGAAAATGGAGAGGTTACGGCAACAGGCAAACTAGCCTTGCAAGCAGCGCCGGGAGAGCAAGAAGTCATTCAATTGGATTATCACTATGATGATTTTTCCGTAACGAATGAGCAAGTGATTACCTTGCAAGTCGTATATCAGCAGGCACCATTCTGGGCAGAAGCGGAGCATGAAATAGGATTTGCCCAATTCTTTGTGCCAGCAGTTCATCATAAGCAATACCCGACCGGAGAAGTTGATGTAAAAGAGGAAGTCGCTCATTATATAGTTCACGCTGGGACAGCTGAATTTACGTTTAGTAAAGAAACAGGCTTGCTTGAAAAATGGAAAGAAAATAGTAAAGAACTTTTATCGGCTCCTTTAGTACCAAACTTCTGGAGAGCAACAACAGATAATGACCGTGGTGCAAAAGTAGACGAACTCAGCAAAGAATGGCTGACTGCCAGTACAGAGCGTACTTTGTTGCAGCTAGCCATAACGAAAGAAGTGTCAAGCACCGTCATTACTGCCAACTATCAATTACCAACAAGTCCGGTGTCAATATTGCGTTTAAGCTATCTTATCTTGGCAAACGGTGAAATGGAGATTGATTATCTATTAACGCCGGGACAGGGAAGTTCTATGATTCCAGAGATTGGTCTGCGTTTAGAGATGCCAAGTGATTATCAAGCCCTTACTTGGTTTGGTAAAGGACCACATGAAACATATTGGGACCGTCAAACAAGCGGTAAAGTAGCCATTCATCAATCAGATGTTGCTAGTCAATTAGCTCCATATTTGAAACCGCAAGAAAGTGGCAACAAATGTGGTGTCCGCTGGTTGGAGATTACGGATCATGGCGATGAAGGCTTGCGTATTACAGGTAATCCAACGGTAGAGGTTAGTGTGGCGCCATATACCCCATTTGAACTAGAAGAAGCAAGTCATCATTATCGTTTGGCAGAGTCAGATAAGGTGTCAGTCAGAATCAATGGCTGGCAGCAAGGTGTAGGTGGAGATGACAGCTGGGGGCAAGAAACACACTGCGAATATCGTCTGCATACCAACCGTAATTATGCCTTTCGTTTCTATTTAGCGGGCTTTTCCAAATAACTTTGAATTTGTTGTGAAAGAAGCGTATAATAAAGGTATTACCCATGAAAGGGAGTGCCAAATGGCTTACTTTAATAATCAGAAAGAGCCCGTAAACAATGTAGAAACCAATGTATGGGCTTGTATCAATGATGATTGTCAGGGATGGATGCGGGAGGATTATTCCTTTGATAAAGAACCGATATGCCCAATTTGTCAATCACAGATGGAAAAAGAAGTAAGAGTATTGCCAGAAATGAAATAACATAGATTAGCATACATCTTCAATCCGCAGGAGGAAATCTTCCCTGCGGATTGTTTGCTGTCCATGGCAGATTGTGTAAGGGAACCGCGTAATATTAGTATTTACGATTTGTCCAAGATGTTGTTTGTCGGCGGTGCCGGTTCCTTAGTTACCACCTTGGTATTGTTTTCTATTCTTCCTGTTTCTGATCCGGGATACCTTGGATCGATTGTAGTAGGGGTTGTTGAAGAGATAGGTAAGTTAGTCATTATTACTTATTTTGTTTACAAGCTAAATACGAAGTATATCTTAAATGGTTACTTATTGGTGCCGCTATTGGAGCTGGGTTTGCTGCTTTTGAATCAGCAGGTTATGCATTGCAGCTTGGAATGGCAGCAGGAGAAAACACAATGGTTTCGATTATCTTTATGCGCGGCTGGATGGCCAATCGGCACACTTTTCTGGGCAGCGATTACAGTTGCAGCACTTGTCTATGTCAAGAGAGAAACATCATTAAATCGAGATCATTTTTTTAATAAGAAGTTTTTGCAATTATTTGCGGTTCCTATCCTGTTACACGCTCTCTGGCCAATAGAAATACTGGAACATTTTTATCTAAAATATTTCCTGCTCATTGTGATCGTTTGGGTTTTTATAAAACAGTTTTATAGTAATAGATCGGATAAGATTTCCATTCTGAGGGATGGAAGTCTTATTCTATAAACATTTCTAAAAAGCGTTTAACCCACAAAAAAACGGATATAATACTAAAAAAACGCCGTGTACAAGCGTAAGAATTAACAGGAAAGAGTGGGTGATATATGTGAACCAGCAAGAATCGGCATTGTTTCGGGTATTGCAGGTTATTGCTTCTTTCTTAGCTTTGCAGCTATTGTGGATGTTCTTTTCATTAGGAGTTGTGACTATCATCCCTGCGACGATCGCATTATATGTGGTCATTATGGAATGGTCGCGGAACGGAATTAATCTTGGGATATGGAAACCTTTCTACCATGCCTTTGTCACTTATTTTAAACGGACGATATACATAGCTGTATTCGTTCTTTCAATTATCACGGTACTTGCTTTAAATCTAGTGGTAATTTCTGAGACACCGGCTTCTACTTCATGGATTTTTCAAGCGAGCGGGATCTTTATCGCAGGCATCTTTATGCTGCTGTTGCTGGCCATTCTTCCGCTATTAGTCAGCTCCCATTTAAAGGGCTTTTTATTATGGAAAAATGCTTGGATTACCTCGATGCTAGCCTTGCCTGATCTGTTAATGATAGGTGTGATTGCCGTTGTCTTCTCCATCGTTGTATTCTATTTTCCAGGCGCCCTAATTATTGCATTCAGCGTGTTTGCCTTTATCCATATTTCTTTATGGAAAAAAGTCATGCAAAAATTGCCGCAAGATCTGCTGGATCAATGTTTACTTAAATATCGCTACCGCTAAGTTAGTAAAAAACAAGGGGAAGTTAGTGTTTCTCCTTGTTTTTTGTTTACTGTATCATCAATAAAATAACTATAAGTAATTCGATTCCATTAAGCTACGAATAGATCTGACCAAATGTAAGGCGTTAGCGGTGTCGCCGTGAACACAAATAGTATCGGCAACAATATTTATAGTTTGCCCGTCTAATGCTGTTACTGTTTGTTTTTGAACCATTTGACCAACCTGCTGCAAGACAAGCTGTTCTTCTGCCAATACTGCTCCGGGCATGTGGCGGGGGACAAGTGTGCCGTCTGACTGATAGCGCCGGTCGGCAAACACCTCATTGGCAATAGCCAATCCTTTTTCAATCCCAGCATTGATTAATTCACTGCCCGATAATCCCACTAATGTCAGGTTCTGATCTAAGTCAACAACTGCTTGTGCGATAGCTTGGGCAAGCCTTTTGTCCTGGCAAGCCATATTATATAAGGCACCATGTGGTTTGACATGGTGTAATGAAACCTTATGAACCCTTGCAAACCCTTGTAAGGCCCCAATTTGGTAGATCATCCAGTCATAGACTTCCTGCGCTGTTACTTGCATAACCCTTCTGCCAAATCCCTGCAGGTCGGGTAAGCCGGGGTGAGCCCCCATTTTCACACCATGCTGTTTGGCCAGCTGAATCGTTTGCTGCATGGTATGGGCGTCTCCTGCATGAAAGCCGCAAGCAATATTTACTTCATCAACTAAAGGAATAATGGCTTCATCATTCCCAATCTGATACACACCAAAACTTTCACCTAAATCACAATTTAAGGTAATCGTATGTTTCATAACCATTTCTCCTTCATGATATACTGTAATGCAGCAATCAGTTGCTTCTGTTGATCTAATTGATCTATGGCATGCTTATAGGAAACCCGCTGAAAACGAATGACACTGCCAGGTCTCGTTTGACTGACCTTAGCCAAATCCGCTCGAATAACCTGCCCAATCTTTGGATAACCGCCTGTCGGCTGACCATCTGCCATCAGAATAATCGGCAGTCCATTAGCAGGTACTTGAATAGCGCCAAAGCTAGTTGCTTCAGAAGCCAGCTGTTCTTTGGTAAGCAGGCGAACCGGTTCACCTTCTAAGCGGAAACCCATTCGATTAGAGTGTGTAGAAAGTTGCCACTCCTTGTCTTCAAATGTTTCTACATCAAACCATTCTGCTTGAGGGCCTTCAAGGTAGCGGATCATTCGGTTACTGTCCGTTATATAGGTAAAAAGGGAAGCAGCCACCCCCCAATCCAGTGATGGAACAGTGACTGACAGTCGCTGTAGCGGGATAGAATCTCCTACCTTCAAGGGTCTGCCTAATAATCCGTTATGTGTAACTCGTACTAGTGTGCTCTTACTGCCCAGCACATCACTCAGTTTTAATCCGCCCTGAATGGCAATATAGCCATAAGCCCCTGTTTTTGCTGTACGAAGCTGCAAGATGTCCCCTTTTTTAATCGAGATCGGCCTTGCTAAAGAAATTGCTTGATCATTTAGATTGGCAGACATATCACTGCCGGTTATCGCCACGATACTATCTTGATGGAATTGCAGTGTTGGTCCGATAAAACTGACTTCGATAACCGCTTCATCGGGTTCGTTATGCACAAGTATATTAGCAATTTGAGCTGCAAATTCATCCATAGGTCCGCTGACAGCAAAGCCATAAGTTTGATAGCCATGACGGCCTGCGTCTTGAATGGTGCTGTGTAAGCCTGCTTCTAATACTTTTATCGTCACGATGAAAATGCTCCTTTTTGGTTGAAATTCTGAAATTCTTCCTTGCTGATAGGATAAAAAACAAGCTGATCTCCTGGCAAAAGTAAAGTAGGCTGTTCAGGATTATCAATAGTTAGGAGATCAATGGGCGTTTGACCAATAATTTGCCATCCCCCTGGAGAGCTGGCAGGATAAATCCCAGTTTGGTGACCTGCAATTCCGACGGCTCCTTTTGGAACAGTTGTACGAGGCCGTTCCTTACGTGGAGTATAAAGTTTAGGGTCAAGTCCTGTCAGGAAAGGAAATCCTGGTGAGAAGCCTAGGAAGGCTATTTGATATGTTGGTGCTGTATGCAGGTCGATTATTTCTTTTGCTGTTAAGTGATGATAAGTCATCAAGTCCTGCAAATCGATGGCATAATCCGGCTCATAACACACAGGAATGTGGTGTAATTTGCCTATAGCCATAGGTAATTTATCATTGAGGATCATTTCTTCTATCCAAGTTTGAATGTGGTCATAATGAATATTCTGTCTGTCAAAATAGACGGTAATCGTTTGATATCCATTGATGACTTCCAGTAGATCAGGCTGTTGACATAACTTTTGTCTAACTGCAATAAGCTGTTCTATGGTTATATCTTGATCAGAAAAGGTAAACATGACTGCATTCTCTGAAATCAGTTTTGTTTTCATGATACACCAACTTTTCTTGTTTGTTAGGAAACGTTAGAATTCTTGCTGGTGGACAATTATTTGTCGAAGGATAGCTAACGTCAGCGCTCAGCAACTAGCACAACTTCCCTCAGCGGTGCTCTACACTTTTGTTGTTCTATATGTTTATTATTGTACCGAAGTTTATGTAGGAAGCAAACCATTTGTAATATATAGGTGAATCATTTATGTAAGCTTTATACCAAAAGAATCAAGAAAGACCATTTTTTGAACATTTTGTCACATTTTGAATTATGATTCTAAATACCTATATAATTATTATGACAAAATATATTTTTAGATGTTACAATAGTCTTGGGTTCTAAGTTTTGAAATAGTATATATTTTTTCCAGATCAGGAGGAGCAGGATGTTCAAGTTCAAGGATTTTAAGATTGGCGGAAAGTACAGTTTTATATTGGCTATAGTGTTAGTTCTTTTTTTAATTTCCAGCACTATAGTAGGGATGTTGTTAAATAGCATTAACCAAGAAATTAAAACAATGGAGCAGCAAGGCGATATAGCAGTTGATGCTGGGGAATTAGGTTCTTTATTTAGGGCGAAGGTTATCTGGGTTTCACAGTATGCAAATAATCCATCTGAAGAAATCTTTCATAATTTTAATGATCGTGCAGCACGGTTTGATGAAATGAAGACATCTTTGGAGAATGAAATTAGTGTTCAGGAACAGGTAGAGATATTACAAAGAGTTGATGAATTAGACAAGGCCTTTAACGCCACATTTAATAACTTGGTGAATTATGTCAATGACGAAAATCAAGATATGGCAGATGGAGAATTTCAGAATGCCCTTGCCTATCAAATGGAAGCTGTGGGGTTATTAGATGAGTTACAGACACAAGTAACCAATGATTTTCAAACGGCCGCTAATCAGGCAAGCTCTAGTCAATACATAGCTTTTGTTACATTAATAATTGCAATCACCGTTTCAGTGGTTATCAGTATTGCTTTGATCTATTTAGTGACAAGGATTATTTCCAAGCCACTATCTCAAGTGGTACGTGTCAGCGAAGAGATTGCTGATGGGAATTTGCAAGTAGAGGCAGTTGATTATCACTCAAAAGACGAAATTGGCCAGTTAGCAAATGCCGTGAATGTAATGAGTAACAATTTGCGTAAGATTTTGACACGGCTTGCTTCTGCTTCTGATACAGTAGATGTCCAAAGTGATAAACTACATCAATCGGCCACAGAAGTAAAATCAGGCACACAACAGATCGCAGCCACGATGCAAGAGATTGCTTCTGGTACAGAAACACAAGCTAATCACGCAGCTGATGTGGCAAGTTTGATGAGTGATTTTGCGCAAAAAATAAAAAGCGTCCATAGCAGTGCAGGTAAAATTGAGCAAGCCTCTGATGAAGTGCTGAATATGACAGGGCAAGGTCATGCCATGATGAAATCTTCTATTGAACATATGAAGGTCATCAATCAAGTGGTACATGAAGCAGTGGATAGGGTACGCGGCTTAGATGCTCATTCACAAGAGATTTCTAAACTGGTGTCTGTTATTCGCGATATTGCGGATCAAACAAATTTATTAGCACTAAATGCTGCTATTGAATCAGCCCGAGCTGGAGAACATGGCAAGGGGTTTGCTGTAGTGGCAGATGAAGTCAGAAAACTAGCTGAACAGGTAGCCTCTTCTGTTACAGATATCACAGATATTGTATCTAGTATTCAAACCGAATCTTCCAATGTGACTCAATCATTGGAAAGTGGCTATCAAGCAGTAGAAACAGGTTCTGAACAGATTGAGAAGACAGGGGAAACATTTGAAGAAATTAGTACATCTTTAGGTGAAATGGTTCAAAATATCAGAAATACGTCTGGACATATAAGTGATATCTCTACTTCCAGTGAGGAAATTAATACGGCGGTAGAAGAGATTGCCTCTATCACAGAAGAATCGGCAGCAGGGGTAGAAGAGACGTCTGCCTCTGCGGAAGAAGCGAGCAGCTCAATGGAAGAAGTAACACAAAATTCCGAAGAGTTAGCACGAGTAGCTGAAGAATTAAATGCAGAGGTTCGCAAATTTAAACTGTAAGTGTATGTTCTAACAGACGTCTAGTATAATAAATCACTAGTCATCCAAGTTAAGTGATTCCTAATAAAAAAGTTGCAGCAGATCTATGTAATAGATCATCACTGCAGCTTTTTTTGTGGAAAAATGAGATAATGCATACCCATTCTGCTACATCTCACATTTTATGTGCGAACAAATAAAAAATTTCATTGTGAAACATTACGCAATTTTATTACGAATATTAGATTGCACGAGCATTAAGATGTGATATGGTAAAGTCAGAAAGAGCGAAGGGGTGATTAGCCATGAGGCTAAAAGAGTGGAAAAAGAACTTAGTACAGACGCGGAATGTTACACGTATGAAGGCTTTGAACCACAGATTGGTACAGATTTTAAGCGGTCAGGCGGTTGTATCCCATTTGATTGCTGACAAAACGAGCCTATGATAGGCTCGTTTTGTCAGCAAGAATATAATTTTATCCAAGAGTTCATTCATATTCAAGAATAGCCATGTCCAGCTCCAAGTGCCAAACTTTAGAGATGTCACGTCCTACGATAAGTACACATCGACTCCTTCCGTCGTCGTGTTTCCGTTCTCTCCGTTGTGCCGCTTCAACCTCTACGTTTTTAAAAGGGAGCTTTTCGCTTTTCGTTCATGAGTGTGTTCTTGTTCACTTATGAGTATGTCCTCCACAATATTATAGATAGAGGCCAGTTCGTAGGAAATAATTACTTCTGGTGTGAACAGCGAAGCATATTCTGCATTGTTAGGCTGCTTACTGTCCCAAAATTGTTGCATGATATGGTGTAACTGTTGTTCGTAATCCTCTGCTTTGTACCGGTCTGGATATTTCATCACATTCACTAATATTTCAACCATCTGCAATATATCTGTTCGCTGCTGTTCAGACCAAGATAGGTTATTCAGAGGTGTACGGATTAAATTACCTAAGTGATAATGCAGCCATTTCAATCGATCTAGGTTTTCCCTTTCATAATGAAAAACTCGTTCCATTTGTGGAGTATGTCGATGATACTTAGCCTCATCCGTTTGAAAGTTGACCAATCGATTGGTTTGATCCAGCTTCTTTTTTAATAACTCAAAATCTTCTAACTGTTTAGGTGTAATTTCTTGATGAGTCAGCTGCTGTTTAATAATCGCTTCAAGCCCTTCACCCATTTCTGTCAACAAATCTTGGATATTAGCCATAATTCGCTTTGTATAATTAGGCGGGAAAATGAACATGTTTACCAAAGTAGATACAAGCAGTCCAACTGTTGTTGTTCCTAATCTGGTAAAAAAAGACATAAATAAGTTTGCGTGTATAACCTCCACCATGGCGACAGCTGTAATCGTTGCGACGAGCAGGCCGGCATGTAACTTAAAGCGATAGCACGTAATAATGGTAAAGAAAGCAGCGAGCGTGTAAGTTAATGGTGAGTTATTAAACAAATAGATGAATAAGACCGCATAGGCAGATCCAATCGCAGAAGCCGGGAAGCGGACCAACCCTTTTTTTATGGAATCGGAGACGGTAGGCTCGATGGTGACAATTGCAGTAATAACTGCAAACACTGGCGGCCAGCCAATCCACTCACAAATTAACGCTGTCAGAAATACTGCTAAGGCGGTTTTAACAACACGTCTACCCAATAATGTTTGATAGCTTGATTTCATAAAATTCATGTCCAGACCCCTTTAGAACACTCTAGAAGATAGTATAGCTTATTACAACGCGATATTCCAATTTTTTTGAAGTGAAAAAAAGCATGAGAAATTATTTTTCGATAAAAATAGTTGTAAACGCTTTCTAATTTGCTGCATATCATGTAAAATAAGAATTATAGATTGCGTGTTGTGAATTTCTCGAGGAGGTGCTTAATGTGTTTTCTGTGAAAATGTTAAAGCCCTATTATATCAAAGAAGAGAAAGATTATATAAGAGTGGTGCTGGCGTATCAGTATTTTTCCTTATTAATGGACGAAGAAGTTTACCATTTTGTTCCGCTTGAAGCGCGAGAAATCCGAATTAATCGTGAAACACAACAGATAGAGAATCAGGAAGCTGTGTTTGTGTTCCAGAAGGGGAAACAGTTCCACCGTATATCACTGGCCGATCTAATCAAAATGAGAGATTTTAAGCAACATTTGTTAAATATTCTAAGTCCATATATTGTGATACCACAAACTAATGAAAAAAAGGATAATATTGATCAAGTCATTATAGAGCTGGAACGTACTAACTTACTGCGGTTGATTGATCAGGCACTGGATGCAAAGGATGAAATGAAATTTTTATTGTATACCGGCAAGTTGTCTGAAATGTAGCGGATCCATTAGATATCCCGTTTCACACTATTGAGGTGAGACGGGATATTTTTAAGTATATCCAATCCAGTTATGATTAGCTATTTCAGAATAGAAGGTATGGAGAGTAAGGAAAGCGCGTTTCACTGTAACCAACAAACTTGTCTTTACTGAAACTTTATGGCTTCTCCTCGCTGTGATCAATCAATCAGAATTCACAGCATTCTGTAGTTAACATCAAAAAAGCGAGGGATAGCACACCCCCCGCTAGCACTTATTCACTTAATAACTTACCTACTTTTTCAGCTACATAGCCGCTTCCATTATTTTGCTGCTCGACATGCTCAACCATCATCGCAATAATAAGGTTCCCGTCTTCCGGATAACCGACAAACCAGCCGTTCTCTGCTCCACCTTCTTCATCAAGGGATTGCTTCAATTCGGCAGTTCCCGTTTTACCAGCTACAGCAGTCCCATCAGCATTTGCTGCCTGGCCTGTCCCTTCCGTTACAACAGCTCGCAAGGCTTCACTGATAAGGCTCACATTGTCTTCTGATAAGACATCATCTTTCCAATTAACGCCTTGTTCTTCATCTGTTAATAAAACAGGCTGAATGATGCTGCCATTGTTTGTAAAGATCGAGTAACTGACAGCTAGATGTAATGCGCTCATCTCCAATTGTCCTTGCCCATAGCTGGTGTCAGCAAGCAGTACCTCATTTTCTAACGAGCCGTCAGCAGAGATCGTACTGGACTGAATTGGATAGGTATAAGGCAGATCCTCACCAATGCCAAATGCA
Source organism: Gracilibacillus alcaliphilus (assembly GCF_016909015.1). Classification (GTDB taxonomy): domain Bacteria; phylum Bacillota; class Bacilli; order Bacillales; family Amphibacillaceae; genus Gracilibacillus; species Gracilibacillus alcaliphilus. Next base: position 9,273 of record NZ_JAFBFA010000049.1, on the reverse strand, counting down.
TGAAGACCATTGATAAAGTCCGCTTCTCCTATCTCCAGTGCCTGCCTTGCAAAGTAAATATTATCAGAGCGAACAAGAGCGTCTCTTAGATCAACTGGACCGTTTGATTCAGAGACACGCCGGACAGAGTAATTTCCCCAATTGTTTTTTTGCCAAGTCAGTCCATTAATAGTTAAACCCTCATTGGGATCAATACTTCCATTTGCCAAACCAATTGCACTGGTAATTGGTTTAAAGACAGATCCAGGGGCATACTTCGCAGCAAAGCGATTAAGGAGCGGGTTTTGCTCATCATCTTGCAATTGTCCCCATTCATCATCACTTAACCCATATACGAAGGTGTGAGGATCGAATGACGGACTGCTTACTAAGGCCAAGGTTTCCCCAGTAGTTCCATCAATCGCAGCGGCTGTTCCAGCGTCTCCATCTAATTCATTAAAAATTTGCTGCTGACGCTCACTGTCAATGGTTAGATAAATATCCTGTCCATCTTCCACTTCCTGTTCAGCAATAATAACGGCTTCCGCTTCATCTTTATTCACGACAATCCGTACACCATTTTTTCCTCGTAATTCTGTTTCAAATAATTCTTCTAAACCTCTGTATCCAATCATGTCATTGGCTGAATAATCAGCAGAGTCTAATTCTTCCAATTTTTCAGCCGTAACTGGTGCGATATACCCGATTAAATGAGCTACTGCTTCCCCGAATGGATAGGTTCGTCCTGTTGTTGTTTGTGTAGAAAGGGCTTCTATAGAGTCTAGTGCAGCTGTCATATCTTCTTCAAGAGCTGGTACTGTCTTTAATGGGACAAACAATTCCGGATTGACCCAATCGGCGCTTAAAGCCCGATCAATCGCTTCTACAGTGATATCAAACGCCTCAGATATTTGCTCTTTCTCTGCTTCTTCATCTTGAAAAAGGCCAGGCTGAACACCAACTTCATATACATCTTGATTAACTGCAAGTCCTTCTTGATTTCGGTCAAATATTTCCCCGCGAGTTGCTGTAACGTAATGAATACCTACTGATCCGCCATCCGCTAATTCAGGGAAAATTAATCCGGGATGCCAGTTTACTTGCCAGTCTACCACATCTTCCTCGTCTACTGTTTTGATCATCTCAATTTCTGTATCGAATGATACCGGACCAGCCAATGTTTCTAAGCTGACTTGTACAGGAAACGATTGTGCATTTATATCTTCTAAATTTCGTTCCTCTTCATTAATATTTGCTTCAAAGGTTACTTCCAAATCAGAGACGTTCGTATCTTGATAAATCTTCTCGAAACGCTCGAATTCTTCTTGTTCCACCTCATCAGCTGCTAATTTATACATTTCTGCAAAGTTTTCTTGATTCCAATACTCTACATAATCTTGTAATCTTTCTTCTGGTTTAACCATTTCATCGTTTGAACAGCCTATGATGAAAATAAATAACAGCATCATGATAGGCAAATATCTTTTCATGCTATATCCCCCTGTTACATAATATATTTAATGTGTACTTCAAATACGTCTTCAAAAGAAAAAGCGTATTGCTTCCCCTTGGTCAATACGCTTGTTTAATAAATAGGTTTGGCATAAATAATATAACGATCTGGTGCATTTCCTATGTAGGAAAAGGGGTAACATGTGGTGATCACTAATTCTTCATCAGGTGCAGTAGATTTGATAATGGTGGTGTCATCTGCATCGACAATTTTGGAATCAACCATTTCATATTCATATGAACCATACTCTAGATGGACAATAAAGGTATCTCCAACTTCTACTTCACCTAGGCTGCGAAACACTGTGTCACGGTGGCCGGATAGAACAATTTGATCATTTTGTTCTGGATAGGCACTGCCCAAATAATGTCCGACGCCTTTCTCCAGATCATCTGGATCTGTGCCTTCCACGATAGGGAGCTCTGCATCTAACACAGGAATTTCTAAAATACCGACCGTTTCTCCCGTTTCTGGCGAAAATTCTTCTGCGTTGAATTCTTTCGAGTCCTTGGATTGATCTTTTTTCTCTAATAAAGTTTGTGCCTCTGACATCGCTTGCTTTTCGGCCGCTTGAATTTTAAAAAATTGATAGCCGCCAATACCTAATAAGATCACGCCAACTAGCATTAATAAGAATGCTAATTTCTTCATATCTACACCTCTTTAATTGAATTATATTTATCTTATCAACGAAAGGGATTTTTTTCAATTAAAATAGGTTGAAATTATAGTATTTGACTGAAAAAAATAACAAACAGTTAACTCACATATAAAAGAATGCGCTCCTTTCGGAAAAACCACGTTGACTTGATCTTCTTGTTTCTAAATTTGACACTTTCTTGAACACAGACTTAAATGTTAATAAAATCACAAAATCTTTTTGCATCATTTTTAAAAATAGTGTATAGTTCTCTTTGTGGAGAAAAAATATGACAGAATTTTGCAAGCTTTGATAGAGAATAAAGTCGAATAACTAGAATAGTTACGAAACGAAAACAAATAACATATGATATTACTAGATCAGTTAAGGAGATGAGAGGCTTGACCGAACAAGAGGTATACCGCTCGATTTTGGAAAAGATGTTAAATCAAACGGAACAACGAGAAATAAACAGCCCGAAAGAGTTTCTTCATCAGTTAACAAAGGAAATTGAAGCTGCCACAGAGCTTTCGCCAAAACAATAAATCAGATAAAAAGCTATGCAAGGATTTTTCTTGCATAGCTTTTTATTTAGGAATATTGCGACAAGTTAGCAGAGATATTATGAACAGCACTTAAGAAACAGGGATTTCGATATAACTGGACTCGCCTAGTGTAATTTCTGCCTTACCGCTGGTTAGATCTGTGATCCAGTTTTGGAAATGGTCTTCTTGACCGCTTTCTGTGCGAATATGAAAGGTTACCTGATCGGTATATTCTATTTCTTCTAATAAAAATGAAGAATTTCTGAGTTCATTTTCTAGTTTTCCAATTAATGTATAGTCCACTGAGACTGCAAAGGCGGCCATTTTTCGCCGTTCTACTACACCGGTAGTATTAATTGCCAGTGTGGTTGTACTTGCATAAGCACGAATCAATCCCCCGGCACCCAGCTTAATTCCGCCAAAATACCGGGTAATGACTACTGCAGTATCCTTTAGCTCGCGTTTTTTTAATACTTCCAATATAGGTACTCCTGCTGTGCCACTAGGTTCTCCATCATCATTTGCCTTCTGAATCTGATCGTGTTCACCAATCATATAAGCCGAGCAGTTATGAGTAGCAGAGGCATGCTGTTTTTTTATTTCTTGGATAAAACGCTGTGCTTCCTCTTCTGTTGTCACTCGCCTTACATGGCCGATAAACCTTGATTTTTGTATAATTTGTTCATCTGACCCTTGCAGGTTTACTGTAAAATAACTATCTAACACAGGTCATTCCTCCTTTAGAATGCAATTTTGTCGCAGAGAGATAAAAAACTCTGCTGACAGCAGTTCGCTTTATGCTATAATTTTTCTTATGATCGTAATAGGTGTACAATAAATGTAATAGGGAATAAATAATGTTTCAACACACCCCTATAAAGGTACTGCCTAAATCGTATTGTATGTATGACATTAGATAGAGAGGTTTTTCTATGGTTAATAATGATCGTAAACTAGATTATATAATAGATCAAATGGTGAATACAGTAGAAAATAGTAAAGATGAAGTATTTGGTATTGCAGAGGATTCTAGACGACAGTATGAATCGTTGAGCAAAGAGCTGACCATATTACGGGAAGCGATTAAGGAGACGATCAAAAAGAATGAAGAACTAGATAAACAATCCGCTGAATCTAGAAAACGATTAGCCGAAGTCAGCAGAAGTTTTTCCTTATATTCGGAAGAAACGATCAAAGAAGCTTATGACACAGCACATAAGTACCAGGCAGCATTACATGTAAATCGTGATAAAGAAAAAATATTGCGAAAAAGGAGAGACGAAATTGAAATTCGCTTGAGATCTATTGAACAAATGGTAGAACGGGCAGATGGCTTGGCAGGAAAAATCTCAGTAATGTTGAATTATTTGAATGATGACTTTAAACATGTTTCAGACATCATTCAAGATGCCCAAGCTAAACAGCAATTTGGCTTGAAGATTATTGAGGCACAAGAAGAAGAAAGGCGGCGATTATCCAGAGAAATTCATGATGGGCCAGCCCAGATGCTTGCAAATATCATGCTTCGATCTGAAATTGTCGATCGTATATATCGCAAGGGAGATCTTGAGAGCGCTGTAGCGGAAATGCGTAATGTCAGATTCCTAATTAAGGAGTCATTACAAGAGGTCAGACGGATTATTTATGATCTAAGACCGATGGCTTTGGATGATTTGGGTCTTATTCCAACGATTAAGAAATATATTTCTACTTTGAAAGATCAGCATAAAGACCAAAAAATTTTGTTTTCACATACAGGTTCCTCCGAACGACTGCCCAGCCAATATGAGGTTGCGTTGTTTCGATTGATACAGGAATCAATACAGAACGCAATTAAACATGCCGAAGCAACAGAAATAAAGGTTCGTCTGGAGATCGCTCTTCATAAGGTGATCGCCCTTATTGCAGATAATGGAAAAGGTTTTGATCAACAACAAAAAAATGAGAACTCTTTTGGTTTAATAGGTATGCACGAACGGGTAGAAATGCTTGAGGGGGAAATAAGAATCAAGAGTCAACTGGGCAAAGGGACTAATGTTATGATAAAAATTCCAATAAAGAAAGCCGATTCTAATACAGAGATTTAACCTTTCGTGTATAATAAAGTATATTTCATGTCAAAAATAAGATATTAGACTTAGTATAAAATTAAACAATAGAAAGAGGAGGCTGTTTTATATGGCAACAAATATTGTCTTAATTGATGATCATAAACTATTTAGAGAAGGCGTAAAGAGAATATTAGAGTTGGAAGAAGGGTTTAATATTTTGGCTGAGGGTGATGATGGTCATATGGCTGTCGAACTAGTCAAGAAATACAAGCCGGATATTGTGTTAATGGATATAAATATGCCGAGTGTGAATGGAGTAGAAGCAACAGCAGAATTGTTAGAACGTTATCCAGGTGTGAAAGTTATCATTCTCTCCATTCACGATGATGAGAATTACGTAACACATGCCCTTAAGTCAGGTGCACAAGGTTATCTATTAAAAGAAATGGATTCCGATGCATTGATTGATGCGATTACTGTTGTATCAGAGGGAGGTTCTTACTTACACCCGAAAGTTACCCATAATCTGGTGAAGGAATACCGCCGCTTGGTTTCAGAAGAAGACTCTCTCTATGACAGTGACAGCTCGCTAGCAAGACTGAAAGAAATCGAGCATCGTAAACCATTACACTTATTAACTAGACGTGAATGCCAGGTCTTGCAGTTACTTGCAGAAGGGAAAAGCAATAAAGGCATTTCCGAATCGCTTTATATCAGTGAAAAAACCGTAAAAAACCACGTCAGCAGCATTTTGCAGAAAATGAAAGTTAAGGATCGTACCCAAGCCGTTGTCATTGCCATCAAACAAGGGTGGGTAGAGATTTTATAGACTAATCATTCAGCTTCCTAAGTCATGCTAAATTATATATGCGATAGCTCTCTCATTGGCAGAGGGCTATTTTTTTGTGAAAATGATAAAATTATAGATAAGCACAATGAAAAATTCGATCTTTTAAGCTTTTGCAATAAACACTAGGCAATAGCTTGAATATTAGGTAAAATATAAGAAAGTCTATAAGAGGTTGTTCAAAAAGTCCAATAAAAATGACACGGCGAATTTCTGTGTGGCTTGCTTTTGCGCTACTCACGTATTAAAAGCCATACCTCTATTCCTTGGAAAAAAGATCGCTTTTCCGGCGTGCAAGATCGTTTCCTTGAAAAAGAGGGTCACTTTTTCTGCGTGCAAGACCATCTGCTCAAAGACTGCGCCGCCTTGAACTTTCGACGTACAGGACGTACTAGTGCAGGCGTTATGCCAGGACGTCATGGCTTTAGCCGCCGACGCACACGATGTGCTAGTATCGGTGTTGCAACACGATGTTGCGAACTTAACCGATGAGGCTCCTTTTTATCGAACTGTTTGAACACGCACTATAAGTTGATTGCAGGATGACTTATGGAAAAAGTATACGGAAGGATTAGATAATGATGAGAGTAGCTGTAATTACCGATAGCACGGCATACATAACGGCGTCAATCAGAGAGGAACATCACATACATATGGTTCCGTTAAGTGTTGTCTTTGGTTCGGAATCTTTTCGCGAGGAGATCGATATATCGACAGAGGCATTCTACCAAAAAGTGAAGGAGAGTGAACAACTGCCAAAGACTTCTCAGCCTTCTGTAGGTGATGTCACTGAGAAATTACGGGAACTGGCGCAAGATTACGACCAGGCAATTTTTATTACATTATCCAGTGGAATTAGCGGTACCTACCAATCAGCCGTTAGTGCCTCAGAGATAATAGATGATTTGGAAGTAGCTGTCTATGATTCTGAGATTAGTTGTATGGTACAAGGTTTCTATGTGTTGGAAGCAGCAGAAATGGCCAAACAGGGGCGGAATTTGGAACAGATCATCGCCCGTTTAGACAAAATGAAACAATCCATGCGAGCATACTTTATGGTGGATGACTTAAACAATTTGCAGCGCGGTGGACGTTTATCAGGTGCCCAAGCATTAATTGGCAGTATGCTTCAGATAAAGCCGGTCTTGCATTTTGAGAACACAAAGATAGTACCATACGAGAAGATCCGCACCAAGAAAAAAGCCATCAAACGTATCCTAGAATTATTCGATGAGGATGCCTCAACCGGTGTACCGATAGAGGCATCCATGATTCATGCCAACTGTCAAGAAGAAGGAGAAGCATTAAGGCAACAATTAGCCGAACGATATGATAATGTGCATATAACACTCAGTTATATTGGGCCAGTAATCGGCACCCACCTTGGCGCTGGGGCAATAGGCCTCGGCTGGTATAAAAAATAAAGAAAAGACGTTGCCCAGTGGGGACTTCATCCCCCACTGATGGGCAGCGAGACTTTAGCGTCCGTTATTCCCCTTTAATCCTACAATTTACGGACGGTTACACGGGGGGTAAACCATAATAGGAGGTATGCCATGAATTTTGCTAGTATCTTAGATGGAAAATTGTTATTGACCTCTGAAATCCCGCTCTCGGCACCTACCATCACTTACCTTCAACGAACTCAACAACTTATCCCAACCGACTCTATCACAAACAAATTCCATAAGAAACATTGTCAGCGCTGTGGTAATCGGCAGCAGCATCAATTTGCTATTATTGATTGTTCCAGATGTCATCAATCCCACTGGTATTGCCGGCATTGTGTAGAAACAGGACGAGTATTGGCCTGTGACCCTCTTTGGAGATGGCGAGGAAATAAGATAAGCTGGCTATTTCAAGCAAACCCATGTGATTGGCAAGGAGAACTAACCCCCACTCAGCAACAAGCGGCTAACACACTAACTGCAGCTGTAATTACTAAACAGAAGGAACAAATGATCTGGGCTGTTTGTGGATCAGGTAAAAGTGAAATGCTCTTTCCAGCTATTACTTATGCTATCCGCGAAAGAAAACGAATTTGTCTTGCTACACCAAGAGCAGATGTCGTTCGTGAATTGTTTCCCCGTCTTTGCCAAGCCTTTCCCCACACAGAAATAGAAGCCTTATACGCAGACAGTGAAGACCGCACTGGCACAGGACAGCTCGTAATTACTACAACACACCAATTAATTCGTTATCAACAGGCATTTGATCTAATGATTATCGATGAGGTAGATGCCTTTCCCTTTCACCATGATCCTGCACTTCCAAAGTTAACAACACGTGCATGCCGTGCGGATGCTACAACCATTTATCTGACTGCCACGCCAAGGCGCGACCATCAACAACGAATAAAACGCAAGCAATTACCTGTTGTTTTTGTCCCCATTCGTTTCCATCTCCAGCCCTTACCTGTTCCCGTTTTAAAACTAGAATGGCAACTCCGTCAAAAATTAAAACAACAGCACCGCTCCCAACAATTCGAAAAATTCCGCCATTCTCGTTCAAAGAGCCGGCAGCTACTTATTTTTGTCCCCACGATTGCATTGACTCAAGCCATTGCCAGCCAGTATCAAGCGACAGCTGTACATGCAGAAGATCCGGCACGTAAAGAAAAGGTAGAACAATTTAGGCAAAAGCAAATAGATACACTGGTTACAACTACTATTCTTGAGCGCGGGGTGACCTTTCCTTCTGTCGATGTCGTCATATTAGATGCTGGTCATGAGGTATTTGATGAAGCAGCGCTTATCCAAATTGCTGGTCGAGCGGGAAGGAGCCCTGATGATCCGACAGGACATGTCTTGTTTATTCATCAAGGCAAAACAGAGGCAATCGAAGCGGCGGTTAAACAAATTAACATGATGAACAAGAAAGGAGTGGCTCTATGAAATACTGTTTGATTTGTCATCAGTCCATAAACGAAACAGTTACATGGAAAACGATCTTTTATCCAGCTTCGATGAGTAACGTTTGTATAACTTGTCAAGAACAATTAGAGTTGATTGGAGATGTGATCTGTCCAAAATGCGGACGGAAAATGCCGGAAAGCACCCTTTGTCAGGATTGTTTGAAATGGCAGGAATCTAAAGCATACGCCAAACTTATCCGAAGCAATCGTTCCATTTTCACCTATAACTCTATGATGCAGGAGGTCATGACCAGATGGAAATATCGGGGCGACTATCAATTAAAGCAGCTCTTTGCTCCGTATATCCAAAAGAAAATAAAGCACTATAACAAATCAACCTTTTCCATTGTGCCGATACCCTTGACGAAAGCAAGGCAGTATGAACGAGCTTTTAATCAAGCGGCGGTTATTGCAGATATGATCGCAGAATACAGTAAACAGCCCATCATGGAAGCATTATCTCGTAAGGAAGCAGTATCCGAAAAACAGTCTAAGCGCACAAGAGCAGAACGGATAGCAGCGAATAATCCATTTTTCTTTTGTAAAACAGTTAAAACAAACGTGTTATTGGTCGATGATATATATACAACGGGTATGACACTGCATCACGCTGCCAGCCAATTAAAAGCAGCTGGATGTCATCAGGTTGATAGCTTTACGCTAATCAGGTGAGACGTTGTGTTATAATGAATAGAAAGCATTCCTGTAATGAAGAAATATGAGGGGAAATGAGCGTAGAATCAATTTTACAGAAAAGAATCCCCCTTGGTAGTATAGAGAGTGT
>NZ_JAFBFA010000048.1 GCF_016909015.1 Gracilibacillus alcaliphilus | reverse complement strand
TAATAAATCCCCCCTACGAAAAGTAGGAGGGAACAATAAATAACGGTTCAAGAAAACCTTGAACCGTCTGAATCGGCGAATGCCGAGAGTCTATTTTAATTAAAAGGAGGAACTGAAATGGCTGGGGTGGATTGGTTTGTTATTGTGTTATTTATGCTGTTGATGGTAGCAATCGGATTCTTTTCGTATAAAAAAGTAAGCGGTTCTAAGGATTTTTATGTTGCTGGCGGTAAGCTTCCATGGTGGCTGGCAGGTATTTCTCACCATGTATCTGGGTACAGCGGCGCCGTATTTGTTGCTTATGCTGGGCTTGCCTATACACACGGATTCAGTCTCTATGTTTGGTGGGCACTCGTTATTGTGGTAGCAGTAATTCTTGGAGCATTTACGATGGCTCCAAGATGGTCAAGGCTAAGGATCAATTATCAAGTAGAGTCACCTACAGAATATTTGAAAATTCGTTATAATGTCCCTACGCAACAGCTAATGGCTTGGTGCGGCGTATTACTGAAGCTATTTGATGTCGGGGCAAAATGGGCTGCGATTGGTATTTTACTTTATGTTTTTACCGGTATTCCAATTGTCTATGGTGTTATTATTTCAGGTGTGGTCTCCTTAATTTATATTACGATTGGAGGACTATGGGCAGATATCTGGACAGATTTAGCACAATTTATTATTCAAATGGCAGCCGGATTTGTCATGTTCTTTGTGGTACTAAGCCGTTTTGGCGGCGGATGGGAAGGGTTTACCGGAATTTGGTCAGAACTGCCGGCATCTCATGCGCAGCCATTTCTTGAACCGTATACCATTTGGTATGTGATCTTCTATTTCTTTGTCGTATTTTTGAGCTATAATGGCGGAACATGGAATTTAGCAACCAGGTATCTTTCATCCCCTAATGCAAAAGCAGCGAAGAAAAGTGCCTTATTATCAGGTGCGCTCTACCTGGTAGTACCTATCTTCTTATTCTATCCGATGTGGGCGGCACCATTAATCTTACCTAATTTAGAAGATCCGACTCAGTCATATGGCATGTTAGCACAAGAATTGCTGCCTGCCGGTTTGATTGGACTGGTGTTAGCAGGATTATTTGCGGCGACGATGTCGATGACTTCTTCTGACGCGAATACTATCTCGGCGGTTATTACGAGAGATATCTTACCTGTTGTCTCAGATAAGTTCAAAGGCTTAAGCCAAAAAGAATCATTGCGGGTTGCACGTATTACCACCTTTATTTTCACGTTTTTAACACTTATTATCGGGATTCAAAACGAGCATTTTGGCGGAGTCTTAGGACTGATCATTTCTTGGTTTGGCGCCTTGGTAGGGCCTATATCTGTTCCGATGCTGCTTGGTTTATTTCCAGCATTTAAACACTCTGATTCAAAAGCTGCTTTTACATCTATTATTGCTGGGTTGTTTATGTTCGTTGTCACCAAGTACCTCGTTACCGTTCCGTTATCGATAGAGATTGGTGCACCGGTTATTGTATCGATCATTGTGTTCCTTGGAATGGGCTTGCTGAATAGAAATAAAGCTGTCAATCCAGAAGTAGAAAAACTAGTTCAAGCTGTAAGTAAAGATTAAGGCAGGTGATCGTATGAGAACAGATGACTATCTTCAACATCTCAACCAGCAGTTATTACCTTTTTGGAACCAGGCGATCGATCAAGAATATGGGGGAGTATTCACTTGTTTTACAAATGACGGCAGTGAATTGATCAGCCAAAGAAAATATATTTGGTCACAGGGGCGTTTTCTTTGGCTGGCTGCTAAATTAGAACAATTACAACAGCAACATAAACAATTGGATAGATATAACTGGAAATCGGTGGCAGAGCAGACTTATCATTTCTTAAGACAGCATGCCTTAATGGAGAACCAGCATGTCGTATTTGCGGTAGAAAGAGACGGCCGGCATATCCCAACGGAAATGGATACGAGTATTTTCGCTGATTGTTTTTATGTGTTAGGCTGTAATGCTTATGCAGCAATGCGAGAGGATCATGACATCTTTCGTCATGCCCTCTCCATCTATCAGACGATTAAAAAACGAATTGCAGCCAACACGTTTAAATCAGAGCCTTATCCAATTCCGGAAGGCTATCAATCACATTCGATACCGATGATTTTATTAAATGTAGCCCAAGAATTGTTTGGAACGGCAGTGGCGCTCTCACTGAAGGATGTAGATATGCTGCATGCCGACCAACTTTCATACTTGAATAAAATATTAGATGAGTTGACAGTAGAGCAACGGATTATGGAAATGAAACATATTGCGGGAGCGGGTGATACCTTATTAGAACGGCATGTAAACCCAGGTCATACATTAGAATCGATTTGGTTTATGATTCATTCTCTGCAACTGCTGAATCAGCAAGACCCATCCATTTTTGCTAAGTTAGAGCAAATGGCTCGTTTTGCATTAGAGGCAGGTTGGGATTCGCAATATGGAGGATTACTGCGCTTTGTCGATCATAGTGGAGGAAAACCATGTGGCACACTGATCGATACCCCTTATGAGCAATTGATCATGGATACATGGGATATGAAATTATGGTGGCCTCATGCCGAAGCGTTGTATACAACAAAGCTATTAGCAGAGCTAACGAATAAGCCAGAGTGGGAAAAGCGGTATCAACAAATGGAGGCCTATACCTTATCGACATTTCCCAACCCAAACCAAGAGGTTGGTGAGTGGATTCAAATCCGCAGTCGGAATGGTACTCCTCATGATAAGGTAGTAGCTCTTCCAGTGAAGGATCCATTCCATATTATTAGAAGTTTTATCCTTTTAGAGGATCTTTCAATAAAAATGCTGCATCGATGATGGTCTTTTACCGGATTTTGGAACACATATTTTTAATCACAGGAACAGAAAGGGAGATGTAGATGCAATTAGGGGTTAGTAAGATAGATATTACACCAGACGTTCCGATCGAGATTGCAGGGTTTGCCCACCGTCAAGGAGCAGCTGAGACTGTTTATTCGCCATTATGGTTAAAAATAAGCTATTTTCAAGGGGAAACGACAAGTTTTGTATTGATTGCAGCTGATTTAATTTGGTGGGATGATCAGTGGGTTATGCAACTAAAAAAGCAAATAGCCGATCTTTATCAGCTTGCTGAACACCAAATTTGTTTTCATGCGACACATAGTCATTCTGGCCCGCAGACATCTGATAAGTTTAGTGTTAAGCTGGGCAGAAGAGACCGTCATTATTTAGGGCAATTGCAAGAATCGGTCTTACAAGGAATAGCCGAAGCAAAGCAAGATATCGAAGAGGTCTTATTTGCCAAACAAACAGCCAGTTGCAAATTAGGGATCAACCGCCGCCGGTTCATTGATCAACAAATAGTGATGGCCCCTAATAGTAATGGATCTACAGACGACACTATTTCGGTGATTAGCTTTCAAACGGTACATGGTAAGAAAAAGGCGATTTGGCTCCATTACAGCTGTCATCCAACCGTTACCGATGCCAATCAGGTTTCTGGTGAATTCTGCGGGGCGGCATGTGCCGAAATAGAGCAGATTTATCCGTCAGCTGTGGTTGGGTATCTGCAAGGATTTTGTGGAGATATTAGACCTAATCTGGTGGAAAGTCAGACGTTTATTCGCGGTACTGTGGAGGATATGGATCAATTCGGTGCTGCATTTGCTTTAGCTGCCTTACAACTGCTAGAGCAGTCTGTCCAGTTTGTCCCATTAGCAGCCGAGGTGAAGGTAATCGAAGTGGACATAAACGTACCATTGGATTATACGACAGATCCACAACCGCCAGATGAACTGGCTAAGGAATGGCGGGAATTAGTCAAACATTATCGCGAAGATACGATGAAATTGCAATATATTCGAATAGCTGAGGAATTACAGTTGTTTACCTGTAATGGGGAATTGGTACATGCATATGGCTTATTTTTAAGAGAAATAGATTCCAACATTCTTCCTTTAGGTTATGCGAACGGAATGATAGGCTATGTGCCTACGGCTGAACAAATAACAGAAGGCGGCTATGAATCCTATGACTCTATTTTTTATTTTGGCTTACCTTACCCATTTTCACCAACCATAGAAGAACTGATGAAGAGAAAAATGAAAGAATTATATGATCAAGAAAAGGAGAATGTGACATGATAAGAGATAATGCAGACAAGCTGATGTATTATGTTTGTCAAGATCGACAGGAAATGGGGTCAGTAGCAGCCAAGTTAGCAGCTGACAAAATTAAACAAGCATTAACGGAAAAAGAAGAAGTGCGAATTGTATTCGCAGCGGCTCCATCCCAGCTGGAATTTTTAGAGGGATTAACACAAGATAATTCGATCGACTGGTCTCGAATTGTTGGATTTCATATGGATGAATATGTTGGACTAACTGATTATCCGGATCAGCGTTTTGCCTTATTTATTCAGAAGTATATTGCAAATAAGGTGCCGCTTAAAGCGATGCATTATTTCGATTCCTTGGCAGATCCTGAGGAAGAAGCAGAACGATATACAGCGCTTTTGCAAGAGGCGCCAATTGATTTAGTCTGTTTAGGGATTGGGGAGAACGGTCATATTGCTTTTAACGATCCGCCTGTAGCTGATTTTGACGATCCGGTATTAGTGAAGCAGGTAACTCTGGATCAGATATGCCGACAACAGCAAGTAAATGATGGCTGCTTCCCAGCAATCGAAGAAGTACCACTAACTGCATGGACATTAACGATCCCGGCCTTAGTTTCCGCTCATTCCATGGTTTGTGTTGTACCAGGTGAGCGCAAGGCACAAGCCGTTTACGATATGTTACAAGGTGATATCAGTACAGCCTGTCCTGCTTCTATTTTGCGCAAACATCATGATGCCCATTTGATTGTTGATACCGAGGCGTTTGGAGCTATTGCTAATGAACGGTAAGCTAACGGGATACAATTATCAAACGAATCAATTAGAAATGATTGTATGGGAAGAGGGGGTCATTACCGATATTCAGCCAGTCACAAAACCAGCAGATCCGGAAGTTATGATTGCACCTGGATTGATCGATATCCAAGTTAATGGGTACCGTGGAATTGATTTCAATCATGAAGCCCTTCATGAGCAGGAATGGCAGACCGTTATCAAAGAAATGGCAGAGCACGGAGTGACGACATTTTATCCAACCGTAATTACGAACTCATTTGAAAAATTGGCAGCCATCTTTCAGGATTCGGCCAAATCCCTCGCTGCTTTAGATATTTCAACGATTGGCGGATTCCATTTGGAAGGGCCATATATCTCGGCGGAAGACGGCCCGCGTGGGGCTCATCATAAAACACATATCAGGCCGCCTGACTGGCAGGAATTTAGTACTTTACAGCAAAAAGCAGGCGGCCGCATCAAATTAGTGACACTGTCCCCTGAGTGGGAAGAGGCACCCCGTTTTATTGAACAGGCAAAGCAGAGTGGACTTGTAGCTGCTATTGGTCATACAGCTGCTACTAGTGAGGAGATCGATAAAGCGGTCAAGGCAGGAGCGTCACTGTCCACTCATCTTGGTAATGGGGCACATGTGCTGCTGCCTCGACATCCTAATTATTTATGGGATCAGTTGGCAGAGGATAGTCTGACGGCTTCTGTGATTGCTGATGGACATCATCTTCCCAAACCTGTCTTAAAGGTAGTGCACCGTGTAAAAGGAGAGCAAATGATTCTAGTCAGTGATAGTGTGGCATTGGCAGGATTAGCGCCAGGAGCCTATACTTCCCCAGTTGGAGGAGAAGTAATATTGACGGAATCAGGCCGGCTGCATTTAAAAGACAACACCAAGCTGTTAGCAGGATCGGCAATGAATCTTCTTCAAGGTATCCAATATCTAACCAAAACAGGCATTACCCATTTTGCCGACGCTTGGAATAAGGCCTCGCTTTTTCCGGCCAAGCTATTGAAGCTACCTCAACAAAAAGGTATATCGATCGGGGCTCCGGCGGATTTAGTTGTATATGATCGATCTTCAGGTCAAGTGATGGAGACGTATAAACAAGGGATATCATTATTTAACAGAAGGGAAAGATAACGGATGCAGTTGATGTTAGATTATTATCAAGAAATTCAATCCTATTTAGAGGAGATCATCAATACAGAAACAGAACATATTCATCAGGCAGCTGCGGCTGTAGCAGAGCAAATCGCCCGTGACCAGCCCTTTTTTGTATATGGTCCTGGCGGGCACTCCAATCTGGCAGCACAAGAAGTATTCTTTCGGGCAGGAGGCTTGATGCACGCCAATGCCATTTTAGATGAAGGTACATTACTTAGTGGTGGTGCTCTTCGATCCATGGCAATGGAAAGAACGCCCGGCTATGGTAAAATAGTGATGGATCATTATCAAGTTGGCGAGGGAGATTTATTGGTTCTAGTTAATGCCTATGGAATTAATACAGCAACAATTGAATCGGCATTAGAGGCAAAAGAGCGAGGAACCAAGGTGATCGGAATTTCATCTATCGAACATGCCGAGAGTACACCTGCAGATCATCCAGCTCGCCATCCATCGAAGAAAAATTTACATGACATAGTTGACATCCATGTGGATTCCAAAGTAAAAGTAGGTGATGCCGTGCTTTCCATTGACGGAATAGAACAAAAGGTAGGAGCAATCTCAACCTTTGTCAATGCCTTTATTATGAACAGTCTGACGATGGAAGCTACTAGATTGTTACAAGCACAAGGGATTGAACCGCCTATATGGAAAAGTGGCAATGCTTCAGGAGGAGATGAGTGGAATCAACAATTCCTAGGGCGTTTCCAAGGCGAGATGAAGCATTTGTGATGTCAGCCGTTCCAAGGAGTGCATCGATGTGTCAAAAGGAACTGGTATTTTGAGAGAGGTTAACAAGCGTAAACTGCTCTCTTTAGTAAGGCAGCTCAAGAGAACATCAAGAAAAGATCTTGTAGCCCATATGGGCGTAAGCAAAAATACCGTCTCATTAATAGTAGAAGATTTAATTGGTACAGGGATGATTGAGGAAGTAGGGGTAAGAACCCGTTCTGCCAAGGGCAGACCGAAGATTATGTTGCAGCTAGCAGAACAAGCATATAAATCGGTTGGTGTATTAGTCAATGAAGATAATATTCAAGTGACCGTTATGCACTATAATGGGAATATCTTAGAAGAGCGGAAAAAAGACTGCTCGTGCAAAGACATCAGCAAGGCGAAAGAAGCGATCGTTTCGGAAATTAAGGATATGCAAGCAAGACACGGCCAGATTTTGGGGGCGGGCATTGCTATTCCTGGTATTGTCAATTCTGACCAAGCGATTGTATATGAATCGTCCAGATTAGGGTGGTTCAATGAGCCATTCGACTTAAAGAAGGAATTTGATCTGGATCTGCCTATCTTTATCCAAAACAGAGTAAGAATGAATGCCTTGCAAAGTCTGGAACAAACGGGAACAATGGCAGACAGCATCTTCTTTCTTCAAGTAAGTGAAGGGGTTGGAGGTGCCTTTGTCAAGCAGCACCAGCTATTAAGCGGAGGCAGCTGGACGGCTGGAGAGGTCGGCCATATCCCTGTATCGGAACATGGACCGCAATGCCCTTGTGGTCAGACAGGCTGTTTAGAGGTCATGATTAGCGAATTGGCCTTTTCTAAACGGCTGGAACAGATCAACGAGAAAAGACTGGATTTGCCATTGACCTCATTCATTCCCGATCAGGTGGCTGACATTGCAGCTGATTTTGGCAACAATCTGGGCAAAGCCTTAATTTATATTATGCATTTGATGAACCCAGACCAAATTATTATTGATTCACCTTATAATAAATCGAAGGCATTTACTGATGCTTGTCTAGAAAAGGTTCAAAGTGATGCCTTACGGATTCCGGCTGCCATGACAGAGATTACGTTCAGCGAACATAAGTATGACCAAGTAACAGGGGCTGCTTTAGCGGTATTTTTTGATTTTGAACATGGTAAGTTTTAGTTACAATAGATAAACCGTCAAATTTATCCCAGAGCAATTGTCCATCAGCCCAGCTTAAAACCTGCAGGCTCAAAACTAAAATAATGAAATTCATTCGATTGTCAAAACAACAAGGCTGTTGCAAAATGCAATATTTACATTTTGCAACAGCTTTTTGTATTAGATGATTCTGTTTGATGTATATTCAACTTTCATACCCATAGACAAAAACCTACACCTTATTATTGGGTAATTCGTTCTCCTATATTACCTTGCTATTATTTTGACAGAATAAGGGTGCGAAGATTCGCTTCGGCCAACCACTCCGCTTTTTGTGGGCACGGCCTCAGCTAACTTGAAAAAGAAGAACATTTTTCAAGTGGATCTTCGCCCCGTGCTGTTCCCACAGAAGTCTTCGCGGTTGGCCTGCGCTAGGAAATAGTTCCACACTCATGCAAGAAATAGCATCATAACTGTATAGTCCCTAGATCAGCTTATCTGATTACTTTTTATGGAAGCATTCTATCAAGGAAAATGGACAACATCATTATCAAGGTTTCTTTCACTTATATATCTCCAATCAGTGAGGCAACATAATGGTCAACTATCCTAACGCCTGTTAGCTGAAGAGCATGCCCCTCGGAATATGAAATGTTATTTTTTGGAAGGTCCTAATCACTGAGTTTCTTACTATGAAAATAAACGATAAAGAATCTTTAAAACTAGTATATAAAGAGCAGATTTTAATTTTCTAGAATGATTTGGCTCATAAATTCATAGTATTATACCCATACTTATAATTAAACAGGGGGTATCTACTTTTATGAAATTAAAGAGTTTATTATTTATGTTTATTTCCCTGCTTGCCATGTCTTTATTTTTAGTTGCATGTGGAAGCAATGAATCAGAGGTTGATGAAGATGGTGATACAAGTTCAAGTGATGATGCACCTGAATTTTTAAGTTTACTCACCGGTGGAACAAGCGGTACTTATTATCCTCTAGGGGGTGAAATGGCAACAACCATAACAGAAGCAACAGATATTCAAACAGATGCCCTATCCTCCAATGCATCTGCTGATAATGTAGTTGCCTTACAAGAGGAGGAAGCAGAATTAGCATTTGTACAAACAGATGTAATCGATAATGCGGTACAAGGCATTCAAGCCTTTGAAGGGAATAAAGTTGAAAATGTGCAAGCCATTGGCTCACTCTATCCTGAAACAATTCAAATTGTAACCACAAAAGATTCTGGAATCAGTTCTGTTGAAGATTTGGCTGGCAAAACAGTATCTGTTGGTGCACCTGGATCAGGTACCTATATAAATGCAGAACAAATACTAGAAATCCATGGTATGTCTATGGATGATATCGAAGCACAAAATTTGGATTTTGGTGAATCAACTGGTGGCATTCAAGATGGTAATATTGATGCAGCATTTATTACCGCAGGTACTCCTACTGGTGCTGTGGAGGGCTTAGCTGCAACAGTAGATGTTTCTATTGTTCCAATTGCAGAGGGGAAAATTAATGAATTAATTGAAAAATATCCATTCTATGCACAGGATACGGTGGCTAAAGGTACGTATGGATTAGAAGAGGATGTCGTAACAGTAGCAGTCCTTGCAATGATTGCAGTCAGAGATGATATTCCAGAAGATACTGTATATGACATAACGAAGGCAATCTATGAAAATGCAGACAGTATGGCTCATGATAAAGCTTCGCTCATTACACTTGATACTGCGTTAGATGGTATTGGTATTGAAGTACACCCAGGAGCACAAAAATATTTTGACGAACAAGGTATTAGTGCAGAATAAGTAGCCTCGCTGCTATTCTCCATTTATTGAGACGGCTGCCTATTATAAAAAAGATAGCAGCCGCTCTTTCTGTTTTGATCGATAAATCCAAATTCGGGTGACTGTCTGATGAGACGTAAATTCATAATGTTTAGTATCGGTATAGCTTTGCTTGTTACGTTTTTTGTGTCCGTTTTCATTATTCCTTTTAAAACGGCATTAATTTTTTATCAAGAGAATACAAATCATATAAGCGCTTTTTTACCGATCGAAAAGGGGGAAGTATTTCAAATCATTTTTACCCATTCTATTCATCTAACAGATGTTGTCGAAAAGTATAAAATTACAGATGATTTAGGGATGGAGCAATTTGAAATAGTTTATGAACATTTTGGAATTGGAATGCCTTCTAATGCATTAGAAGGTGAAGAGTTTGTATATGAGGATGGAAAATACCATGTCAAAAACTTAGACAACTTTTTCCCATCCCTGAATATACGTAATGGAAAAACTGTTTCAGAAAACCGTCTAATCTGGGGCACTGCTGACGAACCAGAGAATGGTCATATGGTCTGGTTTAATCAATATTTCGAACCAGGAGCTTGGTTCCGATTAAAGGTAGAAAAGCTTACCTTATGGAATTATTTGAAAGGAGTGAGAATACATGAGTGAAGAGAATAAGGTAAATGAAGTTACTGCAGAACAACAACAAGCATTATTAGAAAAGTATGATGCCGAAGCCAATACAAGAAACTTACAAGGAATCATGGCAAAAACAGTCTTCGTTATTTTAATTGCCTTCTCCTTGTTTCAAATATATACAGGGATTTTTGGACAATTTACCGCCTATTTACAACGAACGGTTCACCTCGGATTTGCTTTAGTGCTTATATTTCTCCTGTTTCCTGCTATTCGGAAGAAAAAAAAGAATTCCATACCTTGGTATGATTACTTACTAGCTGTAATTTCTATTGTAGTATGTGCATATTGGCCGGTTTATTATGACACACTAGTTCAACAAATTGGAGGTATTCATCATGTACAAATGATAATTGGAGGGATCGCCATCCTTCTAGTATTAGAAGCATCACGGCGTGCTGTTGGTTTTCCTATTACGATTATTGCGGTTCTTTTTATTTTGTATGCTCTATTTGGGCCGCAAATGCCAGGGATGCTGATACATCGAGGGCTTAGTTTGAACCAATTAATTGGATCCATGTTTTTTACTACAGAGGGGATTCTAGGGACACCATTACAAGTATCTTCCACCTATATTTTCTTATTCCTGTTATTTGGGGCATTTCTTGTTCAAACAGGGGTGGGTCAATATTTTAATGATTTAGCAATTGCGATAGCTGGTAAACGGACAGGCGGACCAGCAAAGGTAGCGATTTTTTCTAGTGCGCTAAATGGTACGATTTCTGGGAGCTCTGTTGCTAATACAGTAACAACAGGTTCTTATACTATTCCCATGATGAAAAAATTAGGTTATCGCAAAAATTTCGCAGGTGCAGTGGAAGCAACCGCATCTACAGGTGGACAGATTATGCCGCCAATCATGGGTGCTGCCGCATTTTTGATGATTGAATTTGCAGGGGAAAGCTACTGGAATATTGCCAAGGCGGCCGTTATACCTGCTATTTTATATTTTGCTGGTATTTGGATTATGACACATCTTGAGGCAAAACGAACAGGACTTCATGGATTGAAGGATGAAGAAATACCCAATAAAAAAGACGTGTTTAAGAAGATCCATCTTCTTTTACCCATTCTCGCTATTGTATTGTTTCTGTTCCAAGGGATAAGCGTAGAGAGAGCCGCGCTCTATGGGATTTTAGCAACTGTTATTGTCAGTCTTTTTAGAAAAGATACAAGAATAACGCCAGGGAAATTTATCCTAGCACTGCAGCAAGGTGCAAGAACTGCGTTAGGTGTAGCAGCAGCAACGGCATGTGCAGGTATTATTGTAGGGGTTGTTACAAAGACAGGTTTAGGTTTGAAATTAGGCAACGGTCTTGTAAATATCGCGGGTTCTGTTTCCTTTTCACCAGAGTCACAGTTATTACTTACTTTGTTTTTTACCATGATTGCTTCGCTTATTTTAGGGATGGGTTCACCAACAACCGCCAATTATATTATCACATCAACCATTGCATTGCCTGCTATTTTAGCTTTAAATGGCAGCTTAGAGGTGGCTATTCCTGTATTAGCTGCCCATATGTTTGTTTTTTATTTCGGTATCCTTGCTGATATCACCCCACCTGTTGCACTGGCCGCATTTGCTGCAACTGGAATTTCAGGCGGTGAACCGATACGTACCGGCTTTAATGCAGCTAAACTGGCTATTGCTGCATTTATTATTCCATATATGTTCGTCTTAAACCCGACCTTGCTGATGATGGAAGGAAGCTATTTAGATGTTGCTTGGGCAGTCATTACAGCCGTACTGGGGATGCTAGTAATTGGAGCTAGTATGATTGGATTTTGGTATCGGAAAATTCACTGGACAGAACGAATTATTACGCTTATAACCGGTTTACTGCTGATATATCCTGAAGGTATTTCTGATATTATTGGGCTTGGGATTTTCATCGTTTTATTTATCATGCAGTTGCTCACAAGAAAGGATAAGAAGGATAAACTACAGCATGCAGGTGCATAGGAAATAGGATCTGCAGTAATACTATCTGGCCGGAAGACAAGTCCAATGGATCATGATCAGTGGGGATACCCCCACTGATATTAGATATTAAAAATCTCCTTTATCCGCCTCGCTTGCATTTTTAACAGCTTCTTTACGATTTTGAGCCATTTCTTCGACTGTCTTGACCTTTAACCTAGCCGCACCTAGATAATCTTTCGTTGGAAGGAGCTCTTCACTGTTCAATCGAGTTCTGGCTGCTGCTGTTGCCTGACGATACTGCGGTAACCACTGTTCTTGGACTACCAGGAACTCATCCACCATCTGCCAAATTTCCTTTGGATTACAGACAGCACCTACAAGAGGGTCCATCATCATCGCTTGTCTTAGTAAATAATCATCTCCATGAACAGCAGCCTCAACAGCCAATCTCTGGACGGAAATACTGACATTACACACGGCGGCTGGACCGAGTGGTAAATCGCCTACAACGGGCATGTTAATACCGTTGCGATCCACATAACCAGGTGCTTCAATGATCGCATCGTCTGGTAAATTGGTGATCACGCCGTTATTCACATAGTTAAAGTGGCCTCGGTATACTCTGCCAGTCTCTAACCCCTCTAAAATGTAAGAACCATGTTCTTGCCCTCTATTTTCCTCTTTATACTCAAAGGCAGGTTCTGTTAACCAATTCGGAAAGTCTGTTTCAAACCAATTTCGTCCTTCTGTACAAACTCGTAAATATCCGCCAGTTTCCCCATTAATCCATGTACTTAAATCAATCCACTGGTTGATTTCTTCTGGGCGCTTGCGGTACCATGGCACATATTCACTTAGATGCCCATTTGATTCGGTGCTGAAATAACCAAATCGTCGCAGCATATCAATTCGTACTTTTTCTTGTTTACTGTATTCAGGGTGTTGTTCAAAAGCTTCGAGCAGATCGCCAGTGCGGTCTTCCCCATCTGTTTTCACTTGGATATACCATGTTTGGTGGTTAATCCCTGCACAAATAATATCTACTTCTTCCTGGTCACGACCTAATACATTGGCAATTTGTCTGTGTCCGCCTTGTACACCATGACACAGTCCAATTGTGTGGACACCGCCATATTTGTTACATGCCCAAGTCAGCATTGCCATAGGATTCGCATAATTAAGTAATAAACAGTCTGTGCTGGCTACTTCTCGAATATCTTTACAAATTTCTAACATTTCAGCAATGCCCCGCTGTCCGTACATAATCCCGCCGGCGCATAAGGTATCACCAACACATTGATCTACGCCATACTTCAAGGGGATTTCCACATCATGTTTAAAGGCTTCTAAACCGCCAATTCTTACGACATTAAAAATATATTTCGCGTTTTTCAAGGCTTCTCGTCTATTCGTTGTTGCTTCAATTTGAATCGAAAGTCCATTTTCATCTATATCCCTTTGACATAATTGTGTAACCATATCCAAGTTCTTTTGATTGATATCAGTAAAAGCAACTTCAATATTCTTGAATTCAGGAACGGATAAGACATCACGCAAAAGCCCTCTTGTAAAACCTATACTTCCTGCACCGATAAAAGCTATTTTAAAAGTAATGATCATTACCTCCTATTTTTGTTTCCTTTAATATAGCATGGTTGGATAAAGAGCGCTTTCACTATTCTGACTTATCGAAGGATAAATGTATAAAATTCTAACTTCTTTTATCAATACCCTTAAAGTCTTGTTCTTTTTTACGGTACTGGGAAGGAGTGAGCCTGGTTGCTGCCTTAAACATGTTGCTAAAATATTGACTCGTATTAATACCTACATAGCTAGCAATTTCTGTAACGGGTATATCGGTTTTGGTAAGGAGCATTTTGGCTTTCTCTATTCTTAAGTTATTCATATAGTCGTTAATGGTTACTCCAAGTGCTTGTTTGAAAACTCGATGTAAATAACTCGGGTGCAGATGGACAATATCTGCCAAATCCTGTACTTTTATTTCGGTATCATAGTTTTCATGTATGTAGGCTAACACTTGATGGATCATCCATTCATTCGTTTCATCGATCTGCTGCTTTTGCTCATTGCGACTTTTGGCAATAGTGGTAAGTAATTGAATGAATAAGATATCTATAGGTAATTTATTATCGTCTGCATGCAAGTCTAATTCCAAGACTAAAGAACGAAGCTGATTATAAACATGACTGCTGTCTTTCAATACAAAAAAATCTTCCTCTGCTGTCAGCATGTCCATCAGACGATGATCATAGCTGATCAGTGTATCCATATCTGTGAAATGAGCGGCAGCATCTTTCCATTCGAATTCAATATTGAGCATACGGCATGGTTTATTTTTCTCGATGATTAGCCGATGAGGAACATTGCCGTAGATAAAAATATACTGTTGCTGCCGCAAGTCAACGATCCGGCCATCTATTTCGATTTTACATGTACCATTGATCACATACATGATTTCAATAGCTGTATGTCTGTGGGGCGCCATCTCAAATTCCTGCCACTCTTTGAAGTAATAATATACTGCCTCAGGGAAAGTGTTCCCTTTCATCACGTAACCTCCTTGGATTTTTCAGATAGTAGCTAATATTATAACAGTAATTGAAGAAAATGATCAGATCACATTATATTATTTCAGCCTAGATAAACCTTGAAAGAGTGTGATATATTAAATTTCAATTAGAAATTTACAGCCGAAGCGGGGGATTATTGTGAAAAAAGTAACAGCTAAAATGATTGCTGAACAATTAGGAATTTCAACAGCAACGGTGGATCGGGCATTAAACAATAGAAAAGGTGTAAGTCAAAAGACCCTCACAAAGGTGCATGAAAAGGCAAAAGAGCTTCAATACAGCCCTAATCGAGCAGCAAAATTTATGTCTACGCAAAAAATGCAAATGATTGCTTTTTTGTTACCGGTAATTCCGAGTTACTTTTGGGGAGGATTAGAAACAGAGATTAAGCAGTGTGCAAAAATTTATGAGGAATTCGGAATAGCAGTGGAAGTACATCGTGTGCATACCTCACCAACAAATAAGATGATCCCTTATATGGAGGAATTAATAGAAGCAAATGAATATGCCGCTATTGTGATGGCACCTCATGATGCTGCACCATATGTGGATGTGATTAATACCGCCACTTCTAGGGGGATTCCGGTTTTTACCGTAAATACAGATGTGCCTAATAGTCAACGAATTGCTTATGTAGGCAGTGACTATTATGAAGCAGGTTATTTAGCTGCCGAATTAATCTATCTTTTTAATAGAGATTTAAGGAAGGTTGCTGTGATACGGGATGAAGAAGATACTTTTCAAATGCTCCATAAACAAAAGGGTTTTCTGGAGTATTTTGAACAAAATCAGATAAAAGTAGATATAGAGATGATTAATATGCAGCAAGGGTTGTACACAGAGAAAGAGCAGCTTAAAGAATTAATTGAAAGTCCAGAATTATATAGATTTGATGCAATCTATGTTGCCAGCGGTATACTAGGAGAAGTCGATGAATACTGGTTAGACTGGGCCAAGTCGCATATTATTGTTGGACATGATATAAATCAAGAAATTTATAATCAAATGCAAAAAGGGATTATTACGGCAACCATTTGTCAAGACCCAATGGCACAAGCAACTATTGTGCTGCAAAAAGTAACAGAATATTTATCAAATAGTAAATCTAATAAGGTAAATGATCATATTGTAAAACTGGAAATAGCAACAAGAGCCAATGCCAAATATTATATGTAAATTTAAAAAAAACAAAAAATGATTGACGTACATCATTTTTTGTTTTACAATTCTTTTTAAGCGCTTACAAATATGGGAAGGATAAAAATACCAGTTGAAATTGGGGAATAAGTATCTGGCTCATATTCTGTTAGTAACAAATTTTTTTGCGATAAAATGATGAACGTACATCAAATTTCAGAAAATTCGGATAAAGGTTGTGAGATGAATGAAGAAAATAATCCAGGTGGGTACAGGAGGTTTCGGCTCAACATGGCTGGAAATTCTTAAGGATGATCCCCAGACAGATGTTGTAGCCATTGTAGATGTCGTAGAAGAAAACTTGGAAAAGGCAAAAAAAATGATGGGCACTAAAGAGGTACATTATTATTTGAATCATGTAGAAGCCTTTGAACAGGAAGAAGCAGATATCGCGGTGGTGATTACTCCGCCACAAACACATAAACAAATTGCTATGGATGCCTTAGAAAATAATTTACATGTTTTTATGGAAAAACCGTTAGCCCATACGAAAGAAGAAGCTGATGCTTTATATGAGTTAGCAAAAAATTATGAGCAATATGTAGTAGTCAGTCAAAATTATCGTTACCGACCTGAAATCCAGGCCATTAAACAAGCGGTAGAGCAGCAGGCCGCAGGACCGATTGAATATGCAGAATGGAACTTTCAAAGAGCTTCAAAGTTTGGCGGATGGAGAGATAATTATCAGGAAATCATTATAGAGGATATGAGTATTCATCATTTTGATTTACTAAGATATATACTTGGAAAAAATGCCGATACGGTATACGCCAAAAGCATGCGCCCATCTTGGAGCTGGTTTAAGGGTAATCCAACAGCAAGTGTTTTGATTAATATGGAAGGTATACTTGTCAATTATTTTGCCAGCTGGGTAACCAGCGGTCCAGAAACTTCTTGGAATGGTGAATGCAAATTATATGGGAAACAAGGCGTCATTGCGTTAATTAATGATTTGCCCGTTATCATTAAACCAAATGGTGAGGAACAATCAATACCTGTGCCTGATATGAAACGGCAAGATCGAGCCTTTTCTATTAATGAAATGATTTCAGCTATTGAGGGAGGACGAGAGCCTGATAATGTTATTTCCGATAATATTCATAGTTTTCATATTGTAAGCGCTTCGCTGGAATCCATTAAATTAAAAAGGGAAATTAATTTGAAGGAGGAAATTTCATGTTAAAAAAGTCTCTGTGGAGTATGTTAGGTATGATCCTGTTTGTACTTGCAGCTTGTTCAGGTGGAGAGGACTCAAGTCAAGACAGTGAAAATGCGAATGGAGAGGTTATTATCGAAATATGGGACTACTTAGCACCGGACTCTACAAGTGCAAGAGAACAGGAAGCATTAATTGAACAGTATCAAGAGGAAAACCCAAATGTAACATTTAACCGGACTTATATGCCCTTTGCCGATTTAAAAACAAGACTGCTGCAAGGTATAGGAGCTGGGGAACTGCCAGACATTGTTCTGATTGACAATCCAGACCATCAATCCTTTATTGAAGCAGGTGTTTTTGCAGATATTACTGATATGGTCGAAGAATGGGGAGAAATAGATCTATACTTTGAAGGTCCAGTTGCCTCTACCATGATGGATGGAAACTATTATGGAATTCCGAATAACAGTAATGCCTTAGCTATTTATTACAATAAAACGATGTTTGAAGAAGCTGGAATTGAAGCCTTACCTGAAACATGGGATGAATTCTATGATGTCGCGGAACAGTTAACAGAAGGAGATATACGTGGATTTGCGATGGCAGGTGTGAAGAGTGAAGAAGGTACATTTCAATTCCTTCCCTACTTATGGCAGGCAGGTGCAGATTTAGACAGCTTTAATAGTGAGGCGGCTATAGAAGCTATGCGGCATATTCAAGAAATGGTGCAAGAAGGCATCATTTCCTCCAACATGATTAACTGGGATCAATCAGATGTACTAGTACAATTTCATACAGAAAAGGCAGCCATGATGGAAAATGGACCATGGCAGATCCCTATTTTAGAAGAAGAATTTCCAGATTTGGATTGGGGTGTCATGTTAATGCCTGCAGGAGCTGATGGTACAGCTTCTATTTTAGGCGGTGAGAACTGGGCGATTACTGCCGACTCAGAAGTGAAAGAGGAGGCATGGAAGTTTATTAAATGGACACAAAAACCAGAGATTATGGGACCTATGCATGAATTAGGCGGAAGGTTGCCAAGCAGAGCTGATGTCGCTAATGATGAACAGTATGAATGGGCTCAAGATGAGAATATGAAAATGTTTATGGAACAATTAGAAACTGCACAACCAAGGGCATATGGAACAAATTATCCTGAGATTTCTAATCATGTTCAAGAAGCAATACAACGAGCCATAACTGGAGAAGATGTCGAGAGTGTGATGCAGTCAACCGCAGAGCAAATTACGCCATTATTACCGTAATCATGAGAGCAGGGAGAATTCTCTGCCTCATCATAGGAGGTTTATCAACATGCAAGGGCAATTTAGACATACTTTTTCTAGGTATATGTTCTTTTTACCTGCTTTGATTTTTGTGCTGATATTTATGATTTATCCGATTGTTTATAACATCATTGTTAGTTTTCAAGATTTAACATTAATGAATTTAAAGACTGGCGGCCAATTTATCGGTCTGGATAATTATACAAACGTACTAGGAACGGCTACCTTTTCCGTCGCTTTAAAAAATACTGTAATTTACACGGTTTCTTGTATATTTTTTCAAATAGTTATCGGCTATTTGCTAGCAGTTTTTCTAAATCAAGATTTTCCTTTTCGGAATTTCTTCCGCTCGATTATGCTGCTTGCCTGGATGACACCGCTTGTGATAACCGGTTCTTTATTTACTTGGTTATTTGATGTAGACTACGGAGTTATCAATTATATTTTAACAAGCTTACATATTATTAGTGAGCCTGTTAATTGGCTGGGACAGCAGAGTACGGCGCTGACAGCTATCATCATAACTAATATTTGGATCGGTATTCCTTTTAATATGATCCTAATCTTAGCAGCGATGCAGTCATTACCAAAAGATGTTTATGAGGCAGCTACAGTAGATGGATCGAATAAATTACAAACTTTTTGGCATATCACTTTGCCTTTATTAAGACCTCAGCTGTTGGTCATTATTGTGCTAGGGATTATTTATACCTTTAAAGTTTTCGATTTGATTCTGATCATGACAGGCGGTGGTCCTGTAAATGCAACGACTGTGCTGCCATTCTATGGTTATCAGTTAGCCTTTGTAAACTTTAACTTTGGCGAAAGTGGTGTAGTTGCTACTGTCATATTATGCATCTTGCTAATTATCGCCTCGATTTATCTCTATATGATGAAGAAAGAGGAGGTTCAATAATGAGACAGTATAGTTTGAAGCAATATATGTTGTTATTGGGCGCTATTATCATTACGATGATATTCCTCTTTCCTATCTATTGGATGATCACAACAAGTATTAAACCCATGTCGGATATATTTACGTCACCGCCAATGATTATTCCAGGGACGATTCAGTTTGATGCCTATATTAATAATTTGATTAAGGATCAAAGTCTGCTTCCTTATATTAGGAATTCATTTGTAATAGCGTTAGGAACTTCTTTATTTACGCTGGTGTTAGCCCTTCCTTCTGCTTATGCAATGGCAAGATTTCGTTTACCTTATGCCAATGCTTTCTTATTGATTCTCTTAGTTACACAGATGATTCCCGGTATTATGATGGCCATGCCGCTTTATGTTATGTTCAGCAACTTTGGTTTGGTGAACAGTTATACGGCATTAATCGTTGGAAATACAACAACAGCCCTGCCTTTTGCAATTGTTATTATGCGGCCGTTCTTTTTATCGATACCTAAGGGATTGGAAGAAGCAGCTGTTATTGATGGCTGTAACACATTTACGGCTTTTACACGTATTATTCTGCCACTCACGAAGCCGATTATCTTAACTGTGTTGACCTTTAGCTTCTTATTTGCCTGGGGCGACTTGATTTTCGCATTGACACTTGCCACAGACGAGAATGTAAGACCACTCACCATGGGAATCACAAGATTTATCGGGCAATATGGAACACAATGGGATAATCTAATGGCTGTGGCCACTATCGCAGCTGCACCAATTATTATTATCTTTTTAGTATTCCAGAAACATATTGTAAGCGGAATTACTGCAGGTTCCGAAAAATAATAACATGGAGGTTTTTTGAAATGAAATTAGGAGTATTTACAGTATTATTTGCGGATAAGACACTGGAAGAGATGTTAGATCATGTTAAATCAAAAGGGATTGATACTGTTGAGGTAGGGTCAGGTGGTTATGTTGGTGATCCGCATTGTCAGCCTACCGAGCTATTAGCAGATGAAACGAAACTGGAAGTATTTCGTCAGGCATTTGCAGAACGAGATATGACCATCAGCGCATTAAGCTGTCATGGTAATCCGCTCCATCCTAAGAAAGAAGAAGCTGAAAAATTCCATCAGCAATTTGTAGATACCGTCAAATTAGCAGAAAAGCTGTCGGTTGATACCGTGGTTACTTTTGCAGGCTGTCCTGGGGAATCGGAGCATTCAGAGAATCCCGTTTGGATTACTTGTCCTTGGCCAACAGACTTTTCCAATGTGGTAGATTGGCAATGGGAGAAGAAGGCTATTCCTTATTGGAAAGCACAGAATGATTTCTTAAAAAAACATAATGTCCGCGTAGCGATTGAGCCGCACCCGGGATTTGTCGTATATAATAATGAAACAGCATTGCGTCTAAGAGCAGAGTGCGGTGATCAGATTGGTGTCAATTTTGATCCGAGTCATTATTTTTGGCAAGGAATGGATCCTGCACAGAGCATTAAGGAGGTGGGGAAGGCGTTATATCATTTTCATGCCAAAGATACGCAGATTGAGCCAAGAAATACAGCACTAAACGGGGTGCTGGATACCAAATCTTATGCCGATATTGCCAATCGTTCCTGGGTATTTCGCACGGTTGGTTATGGACATGATGAACAGGCATGGCGTGATATTATCAGTGCTCTTCAAGTGATTGGTTATGATGGAGCAATCAGTATTGAACATGAAGATGGCTTAATGAGTGTGGAGGAAGGTTTTGACAAGGCAGCAGCCTTTCTGCAAGATATGCTGATTCAGGAAGGAGCCAAGAATTTATGGTGGGTCTAATAACAAATGAATACCAAAAACCCCTTTCTTACAGAATAAAGTTATCCGACAAACTCCTGAAGGTTTATTTTTATAAAAGGGGATAACATATTGCGTAATTAACTGTGAAAAATAGCTGTCATTCAGAATGTGATGGGCTATAAGGTTCAGCTCACAAGCTACTATTTTTATGGAGTAGAAAGGAATTTTTCACATCCAGAACACTCGTTCTTTGTGGTCGTTCATGTTATACTATGGTTAGAACTTCACCACGTATATCCTCTGATAAATCCACAAAGGACGTGCTAAAATGGCCGTATTATCGTTAGTTCGTGAAACCCCAAAAACTTACACTAGCCATGATCAACTATTCAAAGAATTAATCCATACGTTTTTCGAGGAATTTCTGGAGGAATTTTTCCCTGGCGTTCACACTTATCTAGACTTTACGTCGATCAAGCCGCTTTCGGAAGAAGTGTTTACTGACTTGCATGAAGGAAATGTATGCCGCTTGGATATGGTACTGGAAACAAAGCTAAAGGGAAAAGATACCGTTATTATTATCCATGTTGAACCACAAAGCTCTCAACAACTATATGACCCTTCATCTACGAAAACAAAATTGGCGCTATTACATTCAATCAGATAATCCAGTTGCAGCTGCCCTTCTTAGTAAGATGGGATATTCAGAAGATGAGAGGGTACAAGTCAGAAAGAATTCCTGCGCATGTTAATAAGAATGAAGTTAGATCCAGCAAAAGAACGCTTGGTTTATCGATTTTTTGAAAGGTATTTACGATTAACCCAAGAAGAGGAGGAAATACTGTTGAAGGAAATTAGACAAGGCGGTTAAGTTTTCGGAACTTCCTTTTTCCTATGAAGAGAAAGGGAAAGAAATCGGTAAAAAAGAGGTCGCCTTAGAGATGTTGAGAGAAGGGTTTTCTGTGCCATTTATTTCAAAGGTTACTGGTTTTGAGAAGAACGTAATCGAAGAGTTAAAAGAGAGTCTCTGAATAATACAATATCCCAAGTTCACATTGGATTTTGTAATTTGTTCACACTATGTTCCTGTATCACAGAGATCGTGATAATCAATCTCTTTTGGACAAGGGGAGATTATTTGTTTATTGTTCGGTATGTAGAAATATTGTCGAGGATACCATAGCAGAAGCGATGACGCTCAGTAACTGCCCATCAACGGAGACAAAAGAAACATTTCGAACCGTAGACGAAAATATAGGTACATGATAAAGTAGATGTAAGCATTGTCATGAAGATAGACAACAGGCAAAGCTGAATCAAAAGCCTGTAGTTTTCAACAATCAAAGGAGGATGTATGATGGCTTTTACATTAGAGTTAGGAGAAAAAGCGCCTGATTTCAAACTGCTTGCAACAGATGGCCAGACTTATCAGTTGAAGGATTTTCAGGATGCAGATGTTCTAGTCGTTTTCTTTACTTGCAACCACTGTCCCTTTGTATTAGGTTCTAACGAGGTAACTCGAGCTACCGCGGAGAAATTTATCCCGCAAGGTGTAAAGTTTGTTGCAGTCAACTCCAATAGTGTCAATACGAAGCCAGATGATTCTTATGAAGTAATGGTCGAAATGATGGAGAAAGAACAGTTTCCATGGCTCTACTTGCATGATATCTCACAGGAAACCGCCAAAGCATACGGCGCCTTACGTACACCGCACTTCTTTGTCTTTAATCGTAACCGTGAACTAATCTATACCGGAAGAGGCATTGATAATCCAAAGGAAGCAGACAAAGCTACCGTTAATAATTTGGATAATGCTCTTACGGAACATTTGGCAGGAAAAGCAGTTACTACACCTTTAACCAATCCGCTTGGCTGTAATGTGAAATGGGATGGTCAAGATGCGCATTGGATGCCGGCCGAAGCATGTGATCTTGTGTAAGTACCTGATCAAGCAAATAGATGATAATAATAGGATAAGAGCTTGCTAGAAACCTGCTAGTCTAACGATTAGCGGGTTTTTGATATGGCTGAGATAAGAGGGGGAATGGTGAATATCTTCCTGCTAACCCATTGTTTATTTGTTGGCAGGATATATAATGTTAGTAACTTTTATTGGAAGGAGGGGATAGAGAATGAGACACCATGCCCGATTCAGTTAGGATTGTTTTAACATTATACTGCATAATAGAAGAAGGTGTTGCTGATAATGAGAAAATGGATGACACAAATCCGTCGACGTATGGAAACAGTGAGTTTAAGAAAACGAATTACGATTTTATTTGCAGTGAGCACGATATTTTTGTTAACGTTTACAGCGATTCTTTCTTATTTCACCATGTCCAATATGCTAACCAACAAACTACAAGACACGTTTCATAGTAATTTAAAACAGATCAGATTATCACTGGAGAATACGATCGATGATATGAACTATGTTTCACAGCAAATTGCTTTTTCTAAGAATTTGGCGTTTAACTTAGAAAATTATTTAACAGATGATCCCTCTTTTGAACGTGCACATGCCTATGATGAAATCAAGAATGAATTAAATACGATTATTTTCACTAACCCTAATATAGGGCTATCTTTACTATATGTTGAGAAGAATGATGACATTCTGTTTTACAGTCAAGGACTGGCTGCTCCTTTTTCGATGGATATAGAACCAGTGCTATATCAGGGCTATCAAATGAATAACTATGGCCCGCATCGAAGTAAAGAACGCTATCAGGATAAATATGTGCTGTCCACCTTGCGAAAATTAGATATGCACCATCCTTCTGATATTTATATCTATTTGGAATCGAATCTGGATTTAACCACAGATCTCTTAGAAGTAAATAATGTTTTAAATGATACCGAGTATATTCTCATTAATAAAGAACGGGAAATAATATACAGTGAGAATGAGGACTTTATTGCTGGACAAATATTTGATACGGAGGAAGACAGCAGGCGTAAAGAAGGATACTATTGGTTTGAAGAAACGACAGAAGCAGGCTGGGGGATTGTTGCTTTAATTCCAGCCGCCCAATATAATGCCGAAGTTAATCAATGGATTCAGATCATGATTTATATCGTGCTTATTTTTGTCATTATTAGTCTAATTGCTTCTTTCATCTTATGGAAGAATATCCATAAACCCTTACGTGAGTTTAGTAAAGAAATAACGTTAATGGGTAACAGTAATTTTCATTCAGAGGTAGTCGAGACAAAGATTCCTGAATTTGCTGAATTGATTGAGCAATTTCGCGATATGAAAAAACAAATCACCCAATTAATTAAAGAAATTGAACAAAAAGAAAGGAAACGAGCTGACTTAGAAGTGGAAAAACTGATTCATCAAATTAATCCTCACTTTTTGATGAATACCTTAGACACAGCTAAATGGCTGGCCATGTCAGGAGAAAGAAAGGAATTATCTCAATTACTGTCTTCTTTAAATAAGATTCTCTATTATAACTTGGGGAAATTAGGTACATTATCTTCTTTAGAAGAAGAGCTGGATGCAATGGAACAATATATTAAACTGCAGCAAATCCGTTATGATTTCACCTATAAACTGCAAATAGATGTGGAAGAACGAGTACTGTATTCTCCTGTCCCTCGTTTTATTTTGCAGCCTCTGGTAGAGAATGCTATTTATCATGGATTAGTAGATGATGGTGAGATTTTTGTTCAAGTCAAGAAACAAGGGACATGTATTAGCATTAGTGTGCAAGATAACGGCAGAGGGATGAACGAAGAGAAAGTGATGGAAATCTTACATGAAAAAATGCATAAGGAATCAAAAATCGGTATGGGGATTGGCCTGAACTATGTAAAAAGAATTATTGACAGAACTTATGATCATATGGCGACCATCGAAGTGGAAACTGAAATAGGTAAAGGGACCAAAGTCATTCTTAAGATCCCTTATATCAAAGGAGGAGGACAACTACATGATTAAGGTAATGATTGTCGAAGACGACAAACTTGTGCGCAAAAACTTGGTACATACACTAAATTGGCAGCAATTTGATATGCAAGTAGTCGGTGATGCTAAGAATGGCGAAAAGGCGTTAGAACAACTGCAGGAAACGGAGGTGGATTTGATTATTACCGATTTAGCGATGCCGATTATGTCAGGCATTGAATTAATTCGTCAAGTAAAAGAGCTGTATCCAAAGGTGTTTATCGTTGTTTTATCTCTTCATCGAGATTTTGAATATATACAAGAAGCCATGCGATTAGGCGCTATTGATTATATTGCCAAAGTCGAGCTGGATGATCAGTCTTTAGATCAAACTTTACGCCGCATTCATGACCGAATTAAGAAAGAACAATCAACCACTAGTATCAATGATTTTCTTACAGGTTCATTAAAAGATGCCTTGGTATTGCTAGCAAATCAACCATTTTTGTCCATTTTCCGTGAACAGCAGATAGTGAAAGAACAAGATATTTCGTTTGTAACAGATGATATCGCTATTATTAGGCCCAACACGGTAACGGCTGACAAGTTGATCAGAGCAAGCAGTAACCTCACTGCTAACCTGCATTTCTGCATTATTTCCATCGATCAGTCTATCACAGATATAGATGGATGGAAGGAACAACTAATAGATGACAAGGATCATATTTTGTTCTATGAATTAACAGAAGAACAAGTTTTTGCAAAGCGGGTATGGTCAGAAATCCAAGGCTTTTCGGCAGTTTCAGAGGATAATATAGCAGATGCTTCTAAACGGCTGCTGACATTGGAATGGAGTACAAGTAATGAGGAGTTACGAGAACTGTTGGCCTTCTTGAAAGGATTGCGTCTGTCCAAGCAACAGCTCAATGAATTGTTGGTGTTAACGATCAATGAATGCAACCGTATTTATAAAGATATCTTATCGGTGGAATTCAAGATTCAAAAAAACTTTTCGTTTTGGCAGGATATTGAGATTTGGCTGATACAAACCAAGAACCACATCCATCAGTCGTTTTATAATCAGGTTTACTCGGAGGAAACCAGTTATTCTATTTTGAAAGCTATCGCACTAATCGATCAAGAATTAGCTCAATCGATTACGGCTACAGAGATCGCCAATCAAGTAAATATGAGTCGGAGTTATTTTTCTGTTTGCTTTAA
Organism: Gracilibacillus alcaliphilus; assembly: GCF_016909015.1. Taxonomy (GTDB): domain Bacteria; phylum Bacillota; class Bacilli; order Bacillales; family Amphibacillaceae; genus Gracilibacillus; species Gracilibacillus alcaliphilus. The sequence continues at coordinate 4,870 of NZ_JAFBFA010000048.1, read as the reverse complement.
GAATGTGACCAGCTATACTTTTAATGAGTATGTTCGATTAATGCGTATGGAAAAGGCAAAACATTATTTAATCTATTCTCGGGAGAAAGTAGGCAAAATTGCCGAAAAAGTAGGTTACCAGGATATAAAATATTTCAGTAAGCTTTTTCGAGAAACGACAGGTCTGCTCCCTAGTGAATATCGAAAATTGCACAAAGGTAGGTCAAGTGTTTCCCGATTATAGGAAGCATGTTTTTTTTGTTTGTCATTTCACAAAAAAATAGAACCAGAGTGAACGTTTCCCTACCATTTTTCAATACAAACACCCAATTGAAAACGATTACATATTTGCTATGATAAAGACGTAATGACATTCTGAAAAATAGAAAGGGGTAGAAACATGAAATGGAAAGGCAGGCTGTTTAGTTTTGTCGCATTTATTCTGTTTTTTATGTTAGTGGCATGTTCGAATGATGGGACCTCAAGTACAGATGAAGGTGAAAATAAACAGGTATCTTCTGAACCAGGCGATCCATTTGGTAAATATGAAGAGCCAATCACAATAGCAATAGGGCAGGAGGTTGATCCAAGTGATACAAGCCTGCAGAATGGTGATACACCATTAGATAATCAATATACGAGACATGTAAAAGAGAAGCTAAATATTGAAGTAGAACATGCATTTACGGCTTCACCATCGAACTATGACCAAAAGGTTAGTTTGGCAATTGCAAGTAATGATTTACCAGATGCCATGGTGGTAGGACCAGTAGAGTTAAGACAGATGGTAGAGGCAGATCAAATAGCAGATTTAACAGAAGTATATGAGAATTATGCTTCCCCCGCTATTAAAGAGATTATTGATAGTACAGATGGTGTGGCATTAGACAATGTTACGTTTGATGGAAAGATTATGGCTATCCCAAATTCACAGGCTGGAGCAGATGGGGTTCACAATCTATGGATCAGAAAAGATTGGCTGGATAATTTAGGACTTGAGCCCCCTCAAACAATGGAAGATTTAAAAGAAGTTGCTAGAGCTTTTGTGGAAGAAGATCCAGATGGAAATGGGCAGGATGATACGATTGGTTTAGCAGGACCGGATACTAGCAATAAATTGTATGCTAACTTTCTCGAATCAACTAACAACTTGTATGGATTTGATGGAATATTTTCTGCATTGCATGCTTACCCAGGGTATTGGCTGGAAGGAGACGATGGTAAGCCTGTTTATGGCTCCCTGCTTCCCGAGACTAAAGAAGCCTTATCTGTTTTAAGAGATATGTATAGTGAAGGTTTAATTGATACAGAAATGGGGGTTCGAGAGGATTCCGGTGAGTCGATTATTAGCGGCAATACAGGAATGTTCTTTGGACCATTTTGGATGCCATATGGACCAATCACTGACGCTGTGAAAAATAATCCTGAAGCGAATTGGCAATCTTACGCACTGCCTTTAGATGCAGAAGGGGAGTACACACCCCATTTAAGTACAACTACTACTCAATATGTAGTGGTACGCAAAGATTATGAGTATCCAGAGGCAGCAATGAAAATATTAAATAATTTATTAGCCCATGAATCAGAATTTGATCCAAGTATAGGTGGACCAGGTTATTATCCACTAAGATTAGTGTATGCTCCAGCAGATGAAATGGAAGTGACAACGGTAGCTTTGCGAGAAGTATTAGCAGGAACGAAAGAACCAAGTGACTTTTATGATATGCCTGCATATAAATTGTTAAAGTCAGATGTAGATACCATTTTCGACGTAAAATTAGAACCATATGACAATATGGATATTGAGTATTGGGATTTAGAAACTAGCTTAGGGCAATGGACGAGAGCATATTCTGCGTTGGTAGGAACGTCACCTTTGGTGGATACAGAAATAAAGGGTGTTAAGAGTTTGATCTATTCTCAAACAGAAACAATGGAAGATCGCTGGGTTAATTTAAAAAAATTAGAGGATGAAACATTTTTAAAAATTATCATGGGAACAGCACCGCTTGATACCTTTGAACAATTTGTAGAGGATTGGAAGAAACAAGGTGGCGAGAGTATTACTGAGGAAGTAGCAGAGATTGTAGCATCTAATTAGTTTGTTATTCCGTTATAGGTAACCATTCATTTATTAGGTTAGATGTAATCAAAAACTGTGTGCCCTCATCTTTCTTGAAAAGGCGTCGATTAACGTTCGGCGCCTTTTCAACCAACAACATATGTGAGGGGAGGACCCAGAAATGCGGTCAAAGGGATTTGCTAAGCATTATTATATGATGCTTGCACCGGGATTTATATGGTTATTTTTCTTTAGTATAGTACCTATGTTTGGGATTATTATTGCGTTTCAAAATTTCAATCCGGGACAGGGTATTTTAGGGTCGGAATTTGTAGGCCTTGAGACATTTAGATATATGTTTGAGTTAAATGATACGATGAATGTATTTTTTAATACGATTTATATAGCTGTAATGAAAATTATCGGGAATTTAATTATCCCATTAATTTTTGCTTTGATGCTTAATGAGGTTCGATACACCATTTTCAAAAGATCCATCCAAACTATCGTATACTTACCACATTTTCTTTCATGGGTAATACTTGGGGGCGTATTATTAGATATATTTGCCTTTCAAGGACCTGTCAATCAATTACTTGGCATGTTTGGCATCAATCCCATTTTATTTTTTGGGACCCCAGAATTGTTTCCTTTCTTGGTAGCTGGAAGTGATGTCTGGAAGGAATTTGGCTTTAATACGATTATTTATTTAGCTGCTTTAACAGGTATAAATCCGGCATTATATGAAGCTGCTGGAATTGATGGAGCCTCTAGATGGAGAATGTTGTGGCACGTGACACTGCCAGGTATTCGAACAACAGCAGTTTTATTAGCTGTATTAAGTTTAGGAAACGTATTGAATGCAGGATTTGATCAAATTTTTAACTTATATAATCCACTGGTATATTCTACAGGTGACATTATTGATACTTGGGTATATCGAGCAGGTTTATTAAATCTACAATATGAATTGGCAACAGCTGTTGGTTTATTAAAATCAGTGGCAGGCTTTATCTTGATTAGTTTGTCCTATTATCTTGCATATAAGTTCACAAACTATCGAATTTTTTAAGGAGGATAAATATATGTTAAGAAGTAAATCGTTATCTTCCAAACTGGCAGATGTGATTTTGATTACTATATTAATTTTAATAGCGATTACTTGTATTTTGCCGTTATGGTATACGCTGTCTTTATCACTTAGTTCTAAAACAGCTGCAGCAGCCGGGGCTGTTACATTGTGGCCTGTTGATTTTAACTTCGATTCGTATAAACAATTACTGCAGGATAGCCAATTCTTTAAATCTTTTTGGATATCTATTCAAAGAGTGTTACTTGGAGCAGGGCTGAATTTTATTATTGTCCCACTTATGGCTTACCCTCTTTCTAAAACAATAAAAGACTTTAAAGGTCGAAACGTCTTCATGTGGACACTTATTTTTACGATGTTATTTAATGGCGGATTAATCCCGCTGTATATAACGATCCAAAACTATGATTTAATGAATAGTATTTGGGCACTTGTATTGGTTGGGGGGGCTCAGACGATTGTATTTAATATTATTTTAACGATTAATTTCTTTAGAAATCTGCCGAAATCCTTAGAAGAAGCAGCATTAGTGGATGGAGCAGGGCCATGGTATATCCTGTTTAAATTATTTATTCCTCTGTCCATTCCGGTATTGGCTACGGTTTCGTTATTTAGTATTGTTTATCATTGGAATGAGTTCTTATATGGTCTGATCTTTATGACCAGGGAAGAGTTTTACCCATTACAGACCTATATTCAGCAATTAGTAGTATCGGTAGACCCTTCGACGATGACTGAAGATCAATACAAACGTATGAGTGAGTTGTCTAACCGTACCTTAGATGCAGCAAAGATATTCATCGCTATGATTCCTGTGTTACTTGTCTATCCATTTCTGCAGCGATACTTCATTCATGGGATTACATTAGGTTCTGTTAAGGAATAGAGGATCTTTATTACAAAAGTATGTTATCTGGATTTCGGTATAGAAAAATTGTATAGACAGGGCATCCGTACATGTAGAAAAAAGAGAAAGGAGCTTAAGAAGTGGAACGGATTTATTATTTAACAGCAGGGATTCTTCGGCTGGTGTATATCAATCTATTAACGATTTTCTTCACTATATTAGGGGTAGGTTTATTTGGATTTTTCCCGGCCTTGATTGCTTGTTTTTCAATTATACGTAAAGACATGCTCTATGATCAGAATCTGTCTATTACGAAAACCTTTTTTCAAGAGTTTAAGAAGTATTTTATCAAAGGTAATCTTGCTGGATGGATTTTCTTTGTGATTGGCTGCTTATTGTATGTGAATTTTACGATTGCAAAAGTGATTGGAAACGAGTTTATTCAATTAAGCTATTATCCAATATTGCTGGTGTTTATTTTATTTCTGATGATCGCCATTCATATCGTTCCCTTATCCTTGCACTATCACAACAACTGGAAGGCAACGGTTAAAAATGCTTGGCTGATTTTATTTGTTCAGCCAGTCCATACAATTTTTCTCATAGGGGCACTTGCTGCCGGTTATTATTTGATTGCTTTTATTCCGGGACTGATTCCCTTCTTTGGTGTAAGCGGATTTGTCTGGATTATTATGTTTTTTTCATTAAATAAATTTAAAAAGATCGATGTTGCAAATGCTTCAGCAGCGAAGACAATCGCCACTACATCATCATATAGAATATAAGGAGTGAATATAAATGAAATTCACAAACGGAAACTGGCTAGTAAAAGAAGGCTATACAATTCATTTTCCGAAAACTGTACATGAAGTGAGGCAGGCAGATCAAAGTG
>NZ_JAFBFA010000047.1 GCF_016909015.1 Gracilibacillus alcaliphilus | reverse complement strand
GACGGTCACATCCTGTGACAACATCGATCGACTTGCGTCATGCAAGCCTGGTGGCAATAGCGAAGAGGTCACACCTGTTCCCATGCCGAACACAGTAGTTAAGCTCTTCAGCGCCCATGGTAGTTGGGTTTACCCCTGCGAGAGTAGGACGTTGCCAGGCACTTACAAAAAACTCTTAGTTTCCATACTAAGAGTTTTTTGTTTTTCACAGACCAGAGAGTTCAGCGATCATTGGCTGTTACCAAATCCTATATACTGTAGTATATTTTTGTGAGTTTCATGTCAAGGGTTTATCAACTATGAATGGAATAAGCAGCAAACAATTTTGACAAAATATCAAGTAAAAATGCATTCTAAAAAACAATCTATCTATTATAATAAAAAATAGATAGAAAGGGAGATGTAGAATATGCTTGCTAATTTAGCCGCCATGAGGTACAGTCCAAGGAAATGGATAAATGGTTAGAATACTTATGGTTTACAGCAGAAAAGAATGTAAATTTAGAATAAGTACCTTCTTTAGAGGAACAATTTGGCTACTTCACACCTGAAGAGTATGCTGAGGAAATAGAACAGGCATTAGGCGAACAAGCGGAAATCAAAGTATTTAAACATTACTTGCAAGAAGGTTATACAGATTATCTGCTACCTAAATTAGCAAGTTTTACAGGTGAAGTCTGCCGTACCGTTGCTTTGCCGGGCAGCACTTGTTTTATCGTGATAGAAAAATAAAAACGTGGGATAAATAACCATAGGGAAATCCTATGGTTTTCCCCATTTACTGACTAAAACTCTCCCAAGCCGCATGCATACCGGCGACTCTTCCTGTCACCAGGGCAGACGTAATATTATAACCGCCTGTATAGCCGTGAATATCTAGCACCTCACCACAAAAATAGAGCCCGTGCATCAATTTAGATTGTAATGTACTAGGTACAATTTCCTTAATTGAAACCCCGCCGCCAGTCACAAAGGCCTTCTTTAAAGGAAGGCTGCCATGTACATAAAAAGTAAATTGTTTTAACGAATTTGTAAAGGTTTCTAATTTGTCTTTGGATAGATTCGCACAGTTCAATGCAGGATCGATCTGTTGTTGCGTCAGTAAAAAGTCTAGTACCCTTTCAGGAGCATATCCTTTTATCACGTTTTTAAAAGATTTTTTCGGATGGCCCTGAATCGCTTTTTGTAGCTGCTGTAATAATGAATTTGTTTTTATATCTGGTAAGAGGTCTATTGATACTTTCACATCTTGCTCGCCTGTCATCAATAATTTTACGATAAATTGAGAGCACCTCAGCACAGCTGGACCAGAAATGCCAAAATGAGTAAAAAGCATATCCATGCGATGGGTGATCACCTTTTTTCCATCCTTATGGTAAACAGACAGTGCAACATCTCTTAGTGCCGTTCCTTGTAACACCTTATCCTGAATAAAGGTCTCATTAGAGGTAATGGGGACTTCAGTTGGGTATAACGATGTAATCGTATGTCCTGCCTTCTTAGCCCATGGATAAGCGTCACCAGTAGAGCCTGTATGGGGGACTGCTTTACCGCCGGCTGCAATAATCACTGTCTTTGTTGCAATCTTGTCTCTATTCTCTAGAATGATCTGATGGATTTGTTCGCCATAATCGATCGCTTCCACGCGGCAGTTCTTTCTGATCGTAACCCCAAGCCTGGCTAATTGCTGTAATAGGGCATCAACGACATCGCTTGCCTTATTACTAACAGGAAACATTCGGCCATGGTCTTCTTCTTTTAATGCTACGCCTAATCCTTCAAAATAATCAATAATGTCATAGTTATCAAAGGTTGAAAAGGCACTGTAAAGAAAACGTCCATTGCCAGGAATATGCCGAATGACTTCGTCTGTTGGCAGGCGGTTGGTGACATTACATCGGCCGCCTCCTGAAATGGCTAATTTCCTGCCTAGTTTATCTCCTTTATCGATTAATAGTGTGTTGGCCCCTTGCTCCGCAGCAGCAATAGCAGCCATTAATCCTGAAGGGCCGCCGCCAATAATAGTTACATCAAACATGTCCCAATTCCTTTCACCTGTCATGGTAGATTGTATTCAAATTCTATCCTACTTCCTATAGAATCACAAATATTAAGTCGAATTTACTCACAAAAACAGGACAGCTATGTTAAAATATATCTGTTACACTAATTTAAGAGGATGTTCAAAAAAAGTCTGATAAAAAAGAGGGTTCGGTTGTCTGCATTGACAGTAGTGGAACTTCTAAAAAAATCGCCCGTCTCATATGGGTAACATAGAAGTCAATATTTACTTTGTAAGTTCGGTACTCACGTGGAAAATATACGCTCTGTTTCTCGAAACGCTGCTGTCTCGAACTTTCAACACATAGGATGTGCTAGTATCGGTGTTGTAACAGAATGTTGCGAATTTAACCGATGCTGCTCCTTTTTACTGAACTTATTGAACAGATTATTTTAACGAATAAAGGTGAATGTATGTCAGGTTCAAATTTTATTAGAGGAACATTATTGCTTACAGGTGCTAGTTTTTTATCGAAATTTCTTGGGATGATCTATGTTATTCCTTTTACAAATATGGTAGGTGAGACAGGAATGACATTATATGGGTTTGCATATATCCCATATACCATCCTATTGAGCATTTCAACTGTTGGGGTCCCTTTAGCGGTTTCTAAATTTGTTGCGAAGTATAATGCGTTGGGTGATTACTATACAAGTATGCGCATGTTTAGAGTTGGCTCACTGATTATGTTGGCTACAGGGTTGATCGCTTTTGTCATTATGTATTTCGGTTCCGGTTTCTTGGCGTCCCTGTCATTAGATCAAGATACGCAAGGAATAACTATAGAGGAAGTCCAGCATGTGATGGAAATGGTCAGTTTTGCCCTTATCATTATTCCGAGTATGGCAATTATGCGAGGTTTCTTTCAAGGTAATCAATCTATGGGACCAACTGCTGTCTCGCAGGTAGTGGAACAGGTCGTACGGATTGCTTTCTTGCTTATTGCCGTATTTATTGTAATGAATATGATGGATGGTTCTGCCTATACCGCAATAGGTTTTGCTACCTTTGCAGCCTTTATTGGTGGGGTAGCTTCGTGGATTGTGCTGGGAGTTTATTGGCGCAAACGCAGGAAATATATTTATCATTCGATTGAGCAGCAAGAAAAAAAAGAAAATATACCTACAAAAGAGTTACTGAAAGAGTTATTCCGTTATTCTGGTCCATTTGTACTGGTTGGTATTGCGATTCCGTTATATCAATTAATTGATCAGTTTACCTTTAGTCATGCTATGGCAAAGATCGGTCAAGCAGAGGTTTCTACGATTGCTTTCTCTGCTTTTAATGTACAGGGTCATAAACTAGTCATTATTCCCGTAACGATTGCAACTGGTTTGTCACTGGCACTAGTGCCCGCCATTACGAAGTCGTTTAATGAACAGCATTGGGGACAAGTCAAGAAACAAATCAATCAATCTCTGCAAATTATTATGTTTTTTGTTTTACCATCCGTCTTAGGCCTGATTATTTTAGCTGACGCGATTTATGGCGGTTTATTTGGAATTGACAATCTTGACATTACGGGTCAAGTCTTTGCCTGGTATGCCCCAATGGCGTTAACATTTGCCTTTTTTACTGTTACGGCCTCTATTTTGCAGGGTATCGAGAAACAAAAATTTACATTAATAAGTCTGGCCGTAGGTGTATTAATGAAGCTGCTCGTCAACTCTATTCTTATTCAGCAATTTGAAGCGATTGGAGCTATTTTGGCCACTTTGATTGCAACCTTGATTGCCGTATTGCTTAATATGTGGCAGATTCATAAGACGATCGATTTTGGCTATCGAAGATTCTTCAAGTTAACATTACTAATGGCAATATTCACCACGATTATGTCGATTGTCATTCTCGTAGTGAAATTTGTACTAGGTCTATTCCTTGATGTTCATCAAAGCAGGGTGGACGCAATTATTATGATGATCGCAGGAGTCGGTATTGGTGGATTTGTTTATTTATATCTAGGTTATTATTCAACACTTTTTGAAAAGATAACAGGCAAAAGGATAGCCATATTAGATAGATTGATGAGACGTTAGCAAGGAGTGAGATTGGATGCGATTGGATAAGTTTTTGGCGAATATGGGATGTGGCAGTCGTAAAGAAATAAAAACCTTAGCCAAAAAAAAGCAGATTTTTGTGAATAAGCAAGTAGTGAAGAAAACCGATATCCATATTGATCCTGAACAAGATCAGGTAGAGCTTGCTGGACAGGTGATTAGCTACAAACCGTTTATTTATGTCATGCTGCATAAACCCGCCGGTTATATCTCGGCAACGGAAGATCCTATGCACGAGACTGTGCTGGATCTTCTTATGGAACAAGATAAGGTATTAGAACCTTTTCCAGTCGGACGCTTAGATAAAGATACCGAAGGATTATTATTGCTTACTAATGACGGCCTCCTTGCACATGATTTGTTGTCTCCAAAGAAACATATTGAAAAGACATATATTGCCCATGTCGCTAAACCAATTACAACACAAGATATCAAGGCTTTTCAACAAGGGGTTATCTTAGATGATGGTTATCTAACAAAACCAGCGTCACTTAGGGAACTAGATGATAAAGTAGTAGAAGTTATTGTGACAGAAGGGAAGTTTCATCAGGTAAAGCGTATGTTTGAAGCTGTCAATAATAACGTATTGTATTTAAAACGGGAAGTAATGGGAACGTTAAGGCTGGATCCAAATTTACGGCTGGGGGAGTATCGTGAGTTAAAAAAGGATGAAATATTGCAATTAAAGGGCAAATAAAATACCAGCATGGAAAGTGACTGTTCAAAAAAGTCTGATAAACATGCTGCAGCGAAGTTTTTCAGCAGCTTGCTTTAACGAGTGTACAAGATCATTACTTACGTAAAGTAGACTGCCAGGCACTTCTTGTTCTGCATATAAGTCATACTTTATCTCATTTTTTGAATCTACACAACAATACTGGTCAACAAAATTGTTGAATATATCAGGAAATTTTAACTTTTTTCTTTGTGATTTTCCAACGTCCCCGGTTTGGACTATTTACTAATCCGTTGTATGCTAACAAATGCAAATCTCTTTGAACAGTGCGGTCTGTTATCCCAAACTCTTCAGCAATTTGACTCGTGGTTACAGGTCCATTCTCTCTAATGAATAAATAGACTGCTTTCGCACGAGAAAGCATACGGGTTGTTGATTGGTTCAAAGAATCACTCCTTCAAAGTTTTAAGAGGTTTTTCAAAAAGTCCGCTAAAAATGACACATTGAATTTCTGGGTTGGCAGTAGGGGAACTTCTACTAAGATCACCCACATCGTGTGGGTAACGCAGAAGTAAACACACCCTGTGCAAGTCCGTTACCCATGTATTAAATACATACATTCCGTTACTCAAAGCTGCGCTGTCTTGAACTTCTTGGTCCTTTTTGTCGGGCCTTTTTGAACACACAATTAAAATGAAACCTTGTAAAAGTTTATTCATGATACACTCTATATTTTACACGCAATTGGTTATTTAATCTACTTTTTATTATTAATTATTCAGATAATTTAGATTATCTTTACAAACATGAAGGTGGTATTCATGAAACATTATTTTATTGCCATTGCCCTGGATAAGGCGACAAAGGCCTGGTTATACGAGATTCAGAAGCAGCTGATTCCTTGGTTTTCTTATAAGCATTGGGTGGAGAAAGATGATTTTCATATCACCTTGCATTTTTTTGGCGCGATCGAACAAGAAACATTAACAACGATAGCAGATCGATTAGAAAAGATGCAGCAGCAACCGTTTGTGTTAAAGATAGGCGGTTTATCTTATTTTGGCTTACAGGAAAGGCCGCGAGTGCTTTGGATGCAAATGGAGAGTAATGAAGCACTTCAGACGCTGCATGAAATCGTTCAAACGATAATTGGTCGTCATATTCCTATACAGCAGAAGCACTTTATTCCGCATATAACCATTGCTAAGAAGTGGGCAGATCCTGCCATACGTTGCTCGTCAAACGTCTGGAATATCGCCATGGAAACAAAACAAGTGACCATCGATACTATTACTATCTATGAAATACATCCAGATAAACGGCCAAGATATCAGGTGTGGAAATCATTTACATGGGATGAGGTGAGGTAATGGCACAGTTAATTAAATTAGAAAATTATATATCGCGGTATCAACAAGATATATATCATTATCCTGCACAATTCACCAGACTGAAGAAAGAGAACTGGCAGCGGCTTAAAGTCTTATGGGAACAGCAGCTGAAAATGAAACAAACGGAACCAGAAGAGGAAACCGAAGAATCGAATTTTTTCAATTGGCGTTCTTTATTTCATCGTCGTTCAGAAGTTGAAGAAGTGGAGAGCGAGGATGAATTTCCCGTACTTCCCCAGAAGGAAGAGGAGCTCAAACAATTTTTCTTAGATACTTTACTGCCTTTTCAGCTGAGATGGGCATCGACAACAATTAATCAAATGTCATTTTTGGATCGAGAATACCATCATGATTCACTGCTCAGATTCTTTTTGCAGAGGATGCCAGATACCTATTTTATTATGTATTTGCCTATTTTTGAATTAAAGAGCGGCATCGTAAATGGGGAAGTAGTGATGATTACACCTTTAGAAATTGAAATTATTATGGCAGTGGAACAGGCTGCTGATCAAACACTTATCGCCTCTGAACAACGCTATTGGCATGTAGCACAACAGGATATCCATACGCGAACCTTAAGTCCACTTATTGCTTTGAAACGAACTGAAACGATCGTCCAAAGTATTTTGAAAAAGTATGAGTTAGAGATGCCAATCAAGAAGGTCGTTCTGTCACGGGCGAATACGATTGAGTTCCAGCGCGTTCCTTATCGTACAGACTTCATTGGAAAAGAGGAATTTCCAGCATGGCTGCAGCAAAAGCAGCAATTGCTGTCACCAATTAAACACAATCAATTAAAAGTAACGGAAGCTTTATTGAGACATGTACAGTCAGTATCAGTGAGAAGACCAGAGTGGGACAGTGATGACAAAGCAGATATTTGGTGATTCCGACAAAAAAGTATATTAAATTTTGTCGGAATTTCATTTTTTGCTTGAAATTATACCCGTTTTTGCGTTAATCTATTATTACTATTCCCTTTTTACAAAGCGAGAGAATATTACATTATGTAGAGGAATTGAGGGTGACAGCTGTGGAACATATTTTAGGTGAAGATTGGATGGTTGTACCGGCTGGTGGATCGACTGGCACGGCTTTTTATGCCCAATCCGCTCAAAAAAAGCTATTTTTAAAGCGAAACTCGTCTCCGTTTTTAGCTGTATTATCTGCTCAAGGAATCGTTCCGAAATTAGTTTGGACGAAGCGCCTTGAAAATGGTGATGTGGTCACAGCTCAACAATGGCTGGACGGCAAAGCTTTGAATATAGAAGAAATTCAGCACCCAAAAGTAGCCAAATTATTGAGTAAAATACATCAATCCTCCGAATTATTAGATATGCTGTTGCGTATCGAACAAACAACAGTCAAGCTGGATCAAACATTAGTCAGAGTGAAACAGTTTGTAAAGGGTAATAAAATAGGACGTAATTCGCTTATATTATATCAAGCTATCAAATACTTAGAAGATCGTTTATTCGATGTTTATTATGATAAACAAGTTGTTTGTCATTGTGATTTAAATCATCATAATTGGATGTTATCTAATGATGGCGAATTATTTTTAATTGACTGGGATAATGCTAGGGTAGGAGATCCGGCAATGGACATTGGCAGAATTCTGCAGTCCTATATTCCAAAACAGGACTGGGATCAATGGCTGGCACACTATGGTATCGAAAGCAGCCGCTATCTGTTGCAGCGCATGCATTGGCATTTGCTTGTTGATGAAATTATCGCTTATGTATGGGCCCTGAATCAACGAGATGATAAAGAAGCAGACAGTCATTTACGGGAGCTTTATCAGCTTATGCGGCAGGTTAAAGAATGGCATCTATAGAGACAAACTTTCCTGATGAACTATGAAGTGTGGAGAATTTCATTTCTTAGGTCAGATCAATAAGCGTTACAGATAGATAAGCTATTGTTCTGTATTCATGGCAGTATCACTTTTTAGCCAGCGTAGAATTTCTGCGTTGGCTAAAAAAATGCCGCCATCTTTCTGTTTATTGGAAAAAATTACCACCTCTTACTGTGATGAATAACGAAATAGAATGAATTAGATAAAAAGGAGAAGAGCTATGCGAGCAAGACATAAACCATGGGCAGACGATTATTTGAAAGAGAATCAACAGCTTGTACCTGTTGATCCAGTGCAATATAAAGGCAAGTGGAAAGAAGAACGAACCAGTCACAAACCATTACATCTAGAGATTGGGACAGGGAAAGGACAGTTTATTGCAGGAATGGCCGAACAATATCCAGATATTCATTTTGTTGGTATGGAAGTGGTAAAAAGCATCATTGTATCAGCAGTAGAAAGGTTGAGTCAAACTGGTCTCCATAATGTAACCTTGCTCAATCAAGACGCACAGGACCTATCTTTACTTTTTGCTGATCATGAGGTTGACCAGCTGTATTTAAACTTTTCGGATCCATGGCCAAAGAACCGTCATGCGAAACGCAGGTTAACATACCCATCCTTTTTGGCACAATATCAGAAGATACTAAAGCCGGAGGGTAAGTTAATCTTTAAGACGGATAATAAACACTTGTTTGGTTATTCTTTGGAAAGCTTTTCTCAATTTGGCTGTATCTTAGAAGAGGTATGTTTAGATTTACATGAATTAGCCGATCCGACCAATGTCATGACAGAATATGAAGAAAAATTCTCCTCCAAGGGACAGCCGATTTACCGCTGTCAAGTTCGTTTCCCTGTTATTCCATAATCCCAAAAAGGGGCTGTTGCATAATTAGGTAACTGATTGTGCAACAGTTTTTTTTCTGCTAGCCGAGGCTGCTCCTTTGGCAGGCTAACGTCGCGCCGTCCTGTCGCCTCGCCTGCACTGGTACGTCCTGCGAAAAGCGAAGGGCTTGGCTGGGGGATCTTCGCACGCTTAATTCAGTTAAAATAATGACAAGGCTATAAAAGGAGAGCTGATTACACCATAATAAAGTGTAGGTGTTTGTTTATGTATGTGAAAGGTGACTATAAAACAAACGGAATTATCTAACACACAAAAAAACTGTCGCAAAATGCAACATTTATATTTTGCGACAGCCTCTGTTCTATGATTGGTGTTGGGGAAAGATATCTAAGAGTGTCCCGCTGTATGCTTCTACATAAAATTCATAAGGAACATGTTTTCCATTTTCGTGTTTAGTAATCCCTCCATGGTATACATGGTAGTCTATTCCATGATGGGTATATGGTTCTGACCGCATATAAATCCAAGAACCACTAACCTCGGTATGTTGAGATACCATATTTTTAACCGATTTTAAGACAGTTTCTGGTTTTAAGGGTTGTTTTTTCTTTTCGGCTTGCCCGATAAGATAACCAAACAGGAAACCTAATAAAATCATTAGAATGGTTTGTCGTTTCTTCATCGTCTCACTCCGTTCTATATTTTGCATGCTTTGTACTCATATTAAAGATAAAGACTGTCAAAAGGCAAGTAATAAGCTAAGATACTTTTCACCGAGTCGGTTAACATGATATATTGTAAAAAAGAAAGGGTGGCGAATCAATGAATGCAGAAACGTTAGCTTTATTTCGAACTCTCACTGAATTGCCGGGTGCACCGGGTAATGAACATCAAGTCAGAGCATTTATGAAACAAGAATTATCCAAATATGCCGATGAGATAGTGCAAGATCGGCTGGGCGGAGTGTTTGGCGTCAAACATGGTGAAGGCCCTAAAGTTCTTGTAGCCGGACATATGGATGAAGTCGCATTTATGGTAACACAGATTACTGACAATGGAATGATTCGTTTTCAACCATTAGGCGGATGGTGGTCACAAGTATTATTGTCCCAAAGAGTCGAAATACATACAGAGAGTGACAAAATAATTGGTATCGTCGGCTCGATTCCTCCCCACAACTTAACAGAAGCAGAGCGCTCTAAACCAATGCAGCAGAAGAATATGCTGATTGATGTAGGAGCTGATGATAAAGAAGATGCCTTAAACATGGGGATTCGGCCGGGACAATCTATTATTCCTGTTTCCAGCTTTACACCAATGACAAATAAGCAAAAAATCTTAGCAAAGGCATGGGATAATCGCTATGGATGCGGTTTGGCAATTGAACTATTGAAAGAACTGCAAGGAGAGGCAGTGCCAAATACACTATATTCTGGCGCTACAGTTCAAGAAGAAGTAGGCTTGCGAGGCGCCAAAGTTGCCGCCAATATGATTCAGCCTGACATTTTCTATGCCCTAGATGCTTCTCCTGCCAATGATATGTCTGGAGACAGTAAAGAATTTGGTCACATAGGAAAAGGAGCCCTGTTGCGTATCTTTGATCGGACAATGATTACTCACCGCGGCATTCGTGAATTTGTTTTAGATACCGCTGAAAGTAATCAGATACCTTACCAATATTTTGTTTCACAGGGTGGGACAGACGCAGGCAGTGTACATCTTTCTAATCAAGGGGTACCGTCAGCAGTGATTGGTATTTGTTCTCGTTATATTCATACCCATGCTTCGATTATCCACGTGGATGATTATGCAGCAGCCAAAGAATTATTAACAACATTAGTGAAGAATACAGATCAAACGACAGTAAATACTATTAGGAGCAGTAATCATTAAACCGTTGTTGCCAGATACAGCAGATTGGTAATCATTACAAGTGTAGCTTGCTTTTAATCAGACGGATGGACATGTTATGCTAATATGATCGAAATGGATAATGAGGAGGTATTAGAATAAGATGAGTAAATCTGGTCTGTTTATTGTGATCCTCTTGTTTATCTTTGCCGTCGTGTGGACTAGCATGTCTACTCCGTCTGAAGAGGAAATATTAGCAGAAGCTGTGGACGCAGCACAAGTACACTTTGAACAAGAAGCACATACCCCAAACACCATATTGGAACATTTTTCTTTATACGTACCAGCTGATTTTGAAATAGTGGAAGAATCAGACAGTAATGTGTTAGTCAAGCAAGGAGATCAAACGTATTTATTATTCCATAACCCTATAGAATCTGATACGAGCCAGCTGCATTATGAAGTAGCTAAAGCGGCTGACAACTCGGAAAGATTAGTTTCATTTGAAAACAAAGAACGCTTTGGTTATATTAATATCGTGGAGGATTCATCTGGATATGAATTGCAACTGGGTGTTGGCGGAACCAAAATTACCACGATAACTGATCAATCAAAATTGGTGGATAATTCCATTCATATGATGGATATGATTCGATCGATAAACTATAAAGAGGGAGCATCCTAATATGAGAACATTACAGTCCGAAACAGAATTTGAACAATTAAAAAATAATGACAAAGTTATCTTTTTATTTTCGGCAGATTGGTGTCCAGATTGCCGTGTAATTGAACCTGTTTTGCCAGAAATAGAAAATAAATATCATGAATATTTGTTTGTTTATGTAGACAGAGATCAATTTATTGAGATTTGTGCAGCAAATGATATCTTCGGGATCCCGAGCTTCTTAGCATATGATAATGGAACGGAATTAGGGCGATTTGTAAGTAAAGACAGAAAAACACAAGAAGAAATCGAACAATTTATTGATAACCTTTCCTAAATATGTATAACGAAACGTACAACACTTGCTATCAAGTATTTGTACGTTTTTTAAAAGGAAAGTATATCCAATGCCATTATTAGTTATTTAAGAAATAACCTCCGTAGAAGGTATGGAAAACAAGGAAGTCGCTGCAGCTGACCGTTTCGTTTTTTGACGTATAGGACGTACTTGTGCAGACGTGGCGGTTGTCGTCGCAATGTTAGTCTGCCGAGGGGCATGCTCTTCAGCTAACTTTTGCCAAGCAGAGCACTTGACAAAAGTGGATCTTCAGATCATGCGAATCCCTGTCTAGTTGTGAGTGCCAAAAACTAGGTGACTTCCGGTCATGCCCTACGATAAGTCATCATCGATTCGCAAGCTCATCGTGATTCCTTTATCTCAGTTATGCCCGTCAAGTCCCTACGTTTTTATTCGGCACTTGTCACTTTTCCAACAGGAGTCGAAATGGTCGGCCTTCGCTCATGTTGCCGGTAGGACAAGTACTAACTAGTCACATGCTATTAACATTTGAGAACTGCCCCTGCAAAGCATGATATCAAGGCAAACCGTTTTTTATTTTATGGAAAGAATGGTACAA
The DNA here is from genome assembly GCF_016909015.1 of Gracilibacillus alcaliphilus. Lineage (GTDB taxonomy): Bacteria > Bacillota > Bacilli > Bacillales > Amphibacillaceae > Gracilibacillus > Gracilibacillus alcaliphilus. The sequence goes on along the minus strand of NZ_JAFBFA010000047.1, from coordinate 20,812 downwards.
TAAAAAACAGTGCGTTCTTCTGAAAAAGGAGGATATTTAGAAATGCGAATGACATCAATAAAGATGAAAAAAAAATTAGATGAATTATTTCAACAAGAAGAGAATTGGCGTGTGTCGTTTAATAGAGATAAGAACACATATCGGGTGGAGTGGAAGGAGACCAAACAAGGGGTGACGATTACCATACCAAATGTGATCGCTAAGTATGAACAACGCGGTGAAGCAGCCTTAGATGAGCTGCAGTTTCATATACAAGAATCATTAAAGATGATGCATGAAGAACATCAGCTCGAAGGGAAAGAGAAGCATATTTTTCCGGTTATTCGTGCAACATCCTTTCCAAAGAAAACAAAAGCAGGTACAAAACTTGTTTACACCGAACATACGGCTGAAACCAATATTTATTATGCACTGGACTTAGGAACAACCTATCAATTAATTGATCAGAAGATGCTGGAAGAACAAGGTTGGTCTGTGGAGCGTTTGAAGGAAGTTTCCCTGTTTAATATCCGTTCCCTATCTGCTGCACCGAAAAAAGATACGGTAGCAGGAAATGATTTTTATTTTGTTGCAACACAGGATGGGTATGATGCCAGTCGAATTTTAAATGAGGCCTTTCTGGAAGAAATGCGGGCAAATGCGTCAGGAGAATTGGCTGTGGCCGTTCCACATCAGGATGTTCTGATCCTAGCCGATATTCAGAATGAGACAGGCTATGATATATTGGCACAGATGACGATGAAGTTTTTTGCCGAAGGACGCGTCCCAATTACTTCCCTGCCATTTATCTATGAAGAGAAACATTTAGAACCAGTATTTATTTTAGCAAAAAATAAACCAAAACATTAAGAGGGGAACGAAGAACATGTTTGTCTATTACAATCAGCAAGGAATTGGAAATGTGTTATTATTTCCGTTAAAAAATAGTGAGAAGGTGACCTTTGAAAAATATGGCGATATTGCAGTAATTATGGACGAATCGACTGGCGAAGTAGTAGGATATAATATTTTCGAAGCAGACCAATACATTAGTGATCTGACAACGGGGAAGACAAAATTGACAGAAGATATTGTCGCAGAGCTGCAAAAGGCGTTCGAGGCTAACCAGGTGCCGCAACGATTAGAAATTGACTTAACACCTAAGTTTGTAGTTGGATATGTAAAAGAAATCAGTCAACATGAAGACGCTGATAAATTACGTGTATGTCAAGTAGATGTTGGCAGCGAAACGTTACAGATTGTTTGTGGCGCGCCAAATGTGGATCAAGGGCAAAAGGTAGTAGTGGCAAAGGTTGGAGCAATTATGCCGAGCGGATTAGAAATTAAACCGACGAAATTGCGTGGTGTGGATTCCTTTGGAATGATTTGTTCGCAAAAAGAATTAGGCCTACCGAATGCTCCGCAAGAAAAGGGTATCTATGTACTTCCTGCTGAAGAAGAAATTGGCAACGAATTTTTATTTTAATTTTTTTTAGGGTTTGGACATGAGGATAAACGCACGAATGCTGAACTGTCAACATTTGTGCGTTTTATTTTTCTTGAACTTGGTTTCAAACTTTTTTAAAAAAAGAGGGGAAGAATTTCCGAAAGAAAATATTGCTATTACAACCGAACGTTTCGTGATAAAATAGTGAGAAGAGTGCATGATTATTCACTCGTACAATTAGTAGGAAGAGAGTGATAACGTACGATGTGGAAAAATATAAGAAAAAGATGGGATCATTTATTTGATCAAGAACAGGAACAAGATGAGATAAAACAAGAAGAAAAAACTGCCATGTCAAAGAAGTTAGAAACGAAGATGGCCTATCAATATCCAAAACATCAACGAAAAATAGAGACAGATCGACCAAATTCACATATAAAGAAACTAGAGAAGCAAACTAAAACTATAGAAAAAGAGAAAACAGAAAAAAAGGAAGCGAACCCGCCATTACCAAAAGCGGAAACTAGGCGAGAGCCCTTTAAGGTGCGTGAGGTGCCGTCACCTATCTATGGTTTTCAAGATCGCCGGAAAAAGAGAACAGACACACCACAGTTATTCATAAAAGAAAAGGAGCGGGAACGAGAACCTCAGAAGGAAGAAGCGGTCATTGTCCCAAAAGAAACAGAGCTGACGTCTGTTAAGAAGGATGAATACACGAAACAGCCAGTATCAGAAACGAATAACAAGTTATCAGTAGAACAAGAAGTTCAGGAAGATCAAACGGTACTAGAAGAACGTGATCAAACTCAATCAGAGGAAGAAATATTACAAACACCAGTTATGTTGACTGAGGAGCCTGTCGTAGCTGAAGCCGACAGTATGACGAGCGATAGTAAACCAGTATCCGATAAAGCAGTTGATATTAAAAAAATAGTTCAATCAGAGCAACTCAACCGGCCAGATAAACGATCTAAGCGTCCAGTGAATGTGATGATGACGCCTAGAGATAAATGGAAAATCCAACAAAAAAAAGCACAAGAACATCCCGTTACCATCGAAAATAAACAGCCGACAGCTGTTGCAGATAAACAAGAAATAACTATTCCTTATTCTGTGCCTATGCATTTATTGGATGATGTAGAAGAGCAGAAACTTAACCAGACAGCATGGGTACAAGAGCAGTCAGAAACATTGCAGAATACACTTCGATATTTTAATATAAAAGCAAAAGTTGTTGATGTGACACAAGGACCATCTGTGACCAGATTTGAAATTCAACCGGAACCTGGAGTAAAGGTCAGCAAGATAAAAAACTTAACCGATGATATCAAGATGAATTTAGCCGCTAAGGATATTCGGATGGAAGCTCCAATTCCAGGCAAGCATACAATTGGAATTGAGGTGCCTAATGCCAATCCAGAAGCAGTCTTTCTTCACAAACTGCTGGATAGTGATCAATTTACCAATCAGGAATCTTCTTTAACGGTGGCACTAGGGGCCGATATTGAAGGCAGGCCGGTATTCACCGATTTGAAGAAGATGCCGCACGGATTAATAGCAGGTGCTACAGGATCAGGTAAGAGTGTTTGTATTAATACGATTTTGATTAGCTTGTTGTATAAGGCTAATCATGAAGATGTTCGGTTTCTTTTAATTGATCCAAAGATGGTGGAGCTTACGCCTTATAATGAGATTCCTCACTTAGTTGCACCAGTTATTACTGATGTGAAGGCAGCTACTTCTGCGTTAAAATGGGCGGTTCAAGAAATGGAAGACCGTTATCAGAAGTTTGTGGAAGCAGGTACTCGTGATATTCAGCGTTACAATCAGAAGATGCTGGAGCAGAACCAGCCAGAGCAGAAAATGCCGTTTATCGTTATTGTTATTGATGAATTAGCTGATTTGATGATGACAGCTCCACAAGATGTAGAGGATGCTATTTGCCGTATTGCGCAAAAGGCCAGGGCTTGTGGGATTCATTTATTGATTGCTACTCAACGTCCATCTGTAGATGTGATTACCGGTTTAATTAAAGCAAATGTGCCGACTAGAGTCGCCTTTAGTGTATCATCACAAATCGATTCAAGAACAATCTTGGATACAAATGGGGCAGAGAAACTGCTTGGTAAAGGAGATATGCTCTTTGTTGAGAATGGTTCCAGCGAGATTAAACGAATCCAAGGTGCTTTTGTGTCAGATGATGAAATAGAACGAGTGACAAATTACGTCAAGCAGCTGGCTAAACCAAACTATTTATTTGAACAAGAACAGTTAATCCAGCAATCTTATGCCAATGAAGAGCTTGATGATTTATATGATGAAGCCGTTGATTTTGTAATGGAATATAATGGAGCTAGTGCTTCATTATTACAGCGCCGTTTCAAGATTGGCTACAATCGTGCGGCCAGATTAATTGACAGTATGGAGGATAACGGTATTGTGTCGGGACAGAATGGTAGTAAACAGCGGGAAGTGTTGGTTACCGGCCATGACAGGATAGATTAATGGCTCTGTGAGATCTGGTGTCAGCCAGAAGTCTTACAGGCTGATTTACCGTGTGGAAACGAAGCTTGATTTCCTATCAAACGAAATGACTTGACAACTGACTCTGGTTATCAGATGATGATTTAGTTAAACGATAGACACATATTTGTGTACGAACAAATTGATTTTGGAGGTTCTTTTTATGACAACTTACCATTTCATTGGTATTAAAGGAACAGGTATGAGTGCATTGGCACAAATTTTAGCTGACTCAGGCAAACAAGTGCAAGGGTCAGATATAGAAGATTATATCTTTACACAAACTGCATTAGAACAAAAAAATATCGATATATACCCCTTTTCAGTAGCCAATGTGCAGCAGGGGCTAACGGTAATAGCTGGGAATGCCTTTAAAGATGATCATCCAGAGATCAAAAAGGCAAAAGAACTAGGGCTGCCATTTTTTCGATATCATGAATTTCTTGGCGAATGGCTTCAAAAATATATTAGTATTGCCGTGACTGGTGCCCATGGTAAAACATCGACCACTGGTTTATTAGCCCATGTTTTAGATTGCAATGTGCCGATTTCCTATTTAATTGGTGATGGGACAGGTAAGGGGTCAGAAGAGAGCGAATATTTTGTCTTTGAAGCTTGTGAATACCGCAGACATTTCCTAGCGTATAAACCAGATTATGCGATTATGACGAACGTTGATTTCGATCACCCTGATTATTTTAAGGATATTGATGACGTTTTTTCTGCTTTTCAAGAAATGGCTAACAATGTAAAGAAGGGAATCATTGCATGTGGAGATGATGAACATCTTCAGTCGATTCAAGCCAAGGTGCCTGTATTATATTATGGTCTGAGTGAGGGCAATGACTTCTGTGCAAAGAATATCCAGGTGACAGAACAAGGGACTACTTTTGATGTATTTGTACGAAATGATTATTATGACACTTTTGAAATTAATACATTTGGAGATCATAGCGTCTTGAATGCATTAGCTGTTATTACACTGTGTGATTATGAGAATTTCACAAGTGCTCAAATTAAAGAAATAGTTTCTTTCCAAGGTGTAAAAAGGCGATTTTCGGAAAAAGAAGTAGGAAGTCAGATTCTTATTGATGATTATGCACATCATCCAAAAGAAGTGGAAGCGACCATCGAAGCTGCAAGAAAGAAGCATTCCAACCGTGAAATCGTGGCGATTTTTCAACCACATACGTATTCACGAACAAAAACTTTCTTGCATGAATTTAGTGATGCCTTATCTGAGGCAGATGCTGTCTATTTATGTGATATCTTTGGTTCTGCACGTGAAGCACAAGCTAACTTGTCAGTTCAAGATTTGCAGGATCTAGTGCCAAACAGCAAAAAGTTAGACTTTGATACCATAGATATGTTGAAACAGCATCAAGATGGTGTATTGGTCTTTATGGGTGCGGGTGATATTCAAAAATATCAAGAGGCATATGAAAATGTATAGAACAAACGGGGCTGTTGCATAATGTAAATGTTACATTTTGCGGCAGCTTTATTTTTTGTCTCCCTCTAGAATGCTTGAACAATAAAGGTATCTGCAGCTGAAAGATTTTACTTGAGGGGAAAGTGAGTAATGACAATGGTTTCAGGGAAAATAAAAAAAAGATAACCTTTTCACGTGAATTTTATTTTCAGTTTGTTTAGAATGGAGTTTAAAGGGTATAACATTACTATCATTGAAATTTATGAAATACATACGAAGGAGTGAACGAATAAATGGAAGTACTTTTATACTTAGCCGCATTTATAGCAGCAGTTGCTTTTGCCGTTCTCGTTATATATTTAGTACTTGTTCTTAGAGAAACTAAGCGTACATTATCAAGTGTTGCAGATACCCTGGAAGGCTTTGATCAAGATGTAAAGGGAATCATTGTGGAAGTACAAGCCCTGCTCAATAAGACAAATAAGCTGACAGATGAGATTCAAGTAAAAACAACGCAATTAAACACAGTAGTAGATGGTGTGCGAAATGTAGGAGATACATTTACTGATTTAACTGATTCGGTTCGTACCGTTTCAAAAGCAGTGCGGCAAGTTGCAGAGGAAAACAAAGAAACCACTGCTCAGGCTATTAAGTGGAGTACAGTTGTGTTAGAATTATTTAATAAAAATAAGAATAATAAACAAAAATAATCAATATTGGAGGAATAACAATGACTAATCAACGCCAATCAGAGAATAATCAAAATATCAATAGCAAGGACTTTTTAATCGGTTCCTTAATCGGAGGGATTGTAGGTGCTTCTTTAGCTCTTATTTTTGCTCCAAAATCAGGTAAAGAATTAAGAAGTGATATTAATCAAGGGGCAGAATATGTAAAAGAGCGTGCCAGTGAATGGAAAGACGCCGCTTACGAGAAAGGTATTGAACTAAAAGATGCTGCCTATGAAAAAGGAAACGATATTAGAGATTACGCAAAAGAACAAACAGAACAAATCAGTAATACGGTTGCCCAAAAAACCGATGAAGTGTCTAATAAATTGAAAGAAACAAAAGAGACTATTCAAAATAAAATCTCTGAAAAAGCAGATCCAGAGAAAACAGCCGAAGAAGTAGCACAAGCTATTGAAAAAGCCGCACAAGCTGTTGAAAGTGAAAACGAAAAGAAAGAATAAGCCCATAGTGTCTGTCCATGCGCAGCATGGATAGCTAGTATTGTGATAAGGAAGAGCTGTCTAAATCTCCATACAAAAGAGGTAGGGCAGTTCTTTTGTATGGAGAAATTCATAAAAGGGAGTGTTCAAAAAGTTTGGTAAAAAGGATCGTCATCGGTTAAGTTCGCAACATCGTGTTGCAACAAAGATACTAGCACGTCGTGTGCGTCGAAAGTTCAAGGCGGCGCAGCTTTGAGTAACGGACTTGCACAGGATGTGTTGACTTCTGCGTTACCCACACGATGTGGGTGATCTTAGTAGAAGTTCCCCTACTGCCAACTCCGACATTCGATGTGTCATTTTTATCGGGCTTGTTGAACAACATATAAAAAGGGAGTGTTGCAAACGTGAATATTCAGCAGTTACAAACAATTGAAGAGTTTCAAGAGGCTATCGAGAATAATAGTTCGTTGGTGGTATTGAAGCATAGTCTGACTTGTCCCATTAGTACAGAGGCAAATAAACAATTCGAAGGCTGCCGAGAACGAGCAAATATCCCAATGTACCGCCTATATGTCCAAGAAGCAAGAGAATTATCTGATTACCTGGCAGAGAAGTATCGGGTAAAACATGAGTCTCCACAAGCGCTTCAATTTATAAATGGGGAAGTGAATCTGCATCTTAATCATGGTGATATCAAAGAAGAACAACTAAAGAGAATGCTGTGAAGCATGCACATCTTATGGTATCTTGCTAACAAAACTTCCTCACTAAGATGATGTTTTTGATAAGGAAGGAGCAAGTCAAGTTGTTTCGTTATATAATCGACAAAAACCGCTGAAAAATTCAGCGGTTTTCGATTTGAATTGTAATTTTGTCATTTGGTTGTAGTGCTTCAAAGAAGGTAGCTGGCTGTCCATTCCGTAACAATTCCACTTTTCCTTTTGCCGTTGTTAAATCAATTGAGATGAAGCGGAAGATATCTTGAAAGATGAAGGCTCCTTGTTTTTGTGTCTCCATTTGTAAGTTATCTTGTGGATGAATATGATCCTCTAAGGATAATCTTTCTCCATTGCGATAGATCTTGACCAATTCTTTTGTTAATGTCAGCGGTTGTTGGTTATAAGAGATTGGTATCTGATTTCTATACCTAATGTCTAGCGCTTCTAATAGCTCCTTTAGACTTGGGAGTTCAGCAGATATTACTTCGATTTTGTCTTCATCATACAGTATATCTGTTTGCTTGGCTGGCTGTCCGTTTATCAGAAGTGTTTTATTATAGGCTTCCATAGTTTTTTGATGGTCATTCAACCAAATAATAAATGGTGTTTCTAGATTTATTTCTTTCTGATAGTCATGTAAGAAGGAACCTAGTGTAAGTGTCTGTTGGTGTTTTACTGTATCCCCATCTTGTAGTATGTAGGAGGAGGATACAGCTTGTTCATTCACAGTAACCGATGGATAGATTTCCATTAATTCTCCTTGATAATAGACAGAAAGTGCTTTCCAGTCGCCGATTAGATCTTTTATGGATACCTTAGCAGGACTGCCATCATCGCCTGGATGAATATTGATGGTATCTCCGTTTTGAATCGTGTCATGAATAGTTGCCTCAGTATCATTAATATAAATAATAGGTGCTGAACCATAGGCGCCAGGTAAGGTAACTTGTTTGCCATTATAAGTGATGATTGCTGCTAGGCCTGGTTTTCCATACAGCTTCTTAATATTAATACCGGCAGCTAATAAGCTGTCAGCAATGGTTAAGCTTTTCATTTCAAACAGTCGGATCGTGCGGCCGTTGACCTCGACACTAATATAATGAACAGGATTCTGCTTGGCAGCAATGGCAATCCCAATCGGTGTGACGAAATCAGGGCCTGTTGGCAGGGTGTCGTGCTTAATCAATGATGGAATGGCATTGGCGTCCCGAATGGCAACTCGGTTAGCAGGCAATTGCAGCTTGTTTGCGAGTAACTTTGGTAGGGCAGGGGTTTGACTGCCTCCACCTACTAACATGACTGCCTTGGGCGATTTACCGCCATTTAATGCTAGTATTTCCTGGGCAATAGCCTCTGCTAATTGTTCGACAGCAGCTAAGATGTGTTCTACCATTTCTTCATAAAGGATTTCCTGTTCAAATCCAAGGATATCTTCAATGATGGTCTTCTTATACAGCGTGATATCCCTTTTACAGTCTTCTGCTTGATGGAAATCTAGTAAATAATGATCACTAATTGCTTCCGTAATCTCATCTCCTGCTTTAGGTACCATTCCGTATGCGGTAACCGTGCCTTCAGAGGTAATTGCAATATCACTCGTTCCGGCTCCAATATCAACAAGAGCAACGTTTAAACGTCTCATAGAAGGAGGGATAAGTACTTGAATGGCAGCAATCGGTTCAAGTGTTAATGCCTCTAGGTCTAAATGAGCGCGCTGCAAAGCGGCTAGTAATGATTCCACGACCACTTTTGGCAGGAACGTAGCAATGATTTCTACTTCAGCACTTTCCCCTTGCTGATCAATCAGTGATCCGATTTCTTCCCCGTCTAATCGATAATACGTGACGGAATAGCCAACACAATAGTAGTGATGACGTTCTTCTTCTTCTCCGTTAGCTAATTCATATTGTGCCTTCTGGACGGCTTCTAATTCAAGCAGCACAACGGCTTCTTCATCGATCATAGGCTGGGCAGCAATCAATTGATGGGCAGATACACGCTTCGTTTTCAATGCCCTTCCGGCAGCAGCTACACATGCTTCAGTTAGTTTTAGTTGATGTTTTTCTTCTAAATATAACTTCACTTTATGTATGCTTTCGGCAACTGCTACGACATTATGTATCTGTCCATCTAACATGGCGCGCTCTTCATGTTCAAGAATATAATAATCGATTAATTGATAGTGTTGATCTACTTGCTCTATTAGTAAACCAATCACTGATCTTGTTCCAATATCTAAGGCAAAAATAGGTTTATTCATATCTCTTTTCCTCTCCGTTAATGAACAAATTTTAAATATTCAAAAAATATTCGTCTATATAGGTGACAATTGTCGTTTTTTTAGCTATAATAATCCGTAATTCCATAGAAAAAGTATAACATTTTTTTTATGCTATCAGAAGGTATTAGTTTTCTTGTAGAAAGAATTCGAGAAACAATGAATATTGCCTTTCTAAATAATAATATAAAGGGAGTAGGGGGATTTTATAATGAGTAATGAACAATTGGATCAGCTTCGTGAACAGCTTGACCAAACAAACCTTGAAATACTGGCGTTAATTAATAAACGTGCTGAATTGGTGCAAAAAACTGGTCAAGTGAAAGAAAAGCAAGGTGCTAATCGTAGTTATGATCCTGTTCGTGAACGTGATATGTTAAATTTAATCACGAAGCATAATGATGGGCCATTTGAGAATTCTACGATTGTTCACTTATTCAAGGAGATTTTCAAGGCTGGACTGGAACTGCAAGAGGATGATCATAGTAAAGCATTGCTAGTATCACGTAAGAAGAAACCAGAAGACACGGTTATTACTATAAATGAAGAAAAATTCGGTGATGGTAAGCAGCACTTTATTTTCGGGCCATGTGCGGTGGAGAGCTACGAACAAGTAACAGAAGTAGCGAAGGCTATCAAGCAAGAAGGATTGAAACTAATCCGAGGCGGTGCATTTAAACCAAGAACATCACCTTATGATTTCCAAGGATTAGGATTTGAAGGTCTTGAAATCTTAAAACGTGTAGCAGAAGAACAAGGGCTTGCTGTAGTAAGTGAAATTGTAAACCCTGCTCATATTGAGAAAGCAGTAGATTATATCGATGTGATTCAAATCGGTGCACGAAATATGCAAAACTTTGAATTATTAAAGGCTGCCGGTGAGACCAATAAGCCTGTCTTATTAAAACGTGGTATGTCCGCTACTATTTCTGACTTTATCAATGCAGCAGAGTACATTATCTCCAAAGGTAATGGCGATATTATTCTTTGTGAACGTGGAATTAGAACATATGAGAAGGCTACTCGTAATACATTAGATATTACAGCTGTGCCAATCCTTAAACAAGAAACACACCTGCCTGTTATGGTCGATGTAACACATTCTACAGGTAGAAGAGACTTGTTGTTGCCAGCAGCGAAAGCGGCATTGGCAATTGGAGCAGATGGAGTAATGGCAGAGGTACACCCTGATCCAGCGGTTGCTTTATCTGATGCTGCTCAACAAATGGATATCCCGACATTCCATCAGTTTATGAAAGACTTATTAAATAAATAAGTAAGACTCTAAAAATCAGAGCAAGTGCTTACAGTTGCTCTGATTTTCTGTTATAAGCCGATCTTTTTCAGACTTTATGGTAGTCTTAACTTATTAAGAATTTTCAGAAAATTGTGTAGTTGTCTATAATTAAAAAGGCCTACTATGCCTTTTATAATAAGGTTTAAAGAGGGAAAATAAAAATAATTCCAAAAGGTATAGACAACTTTATAGGTATATGGTATGATGATTGCAGTTAACCAAATAAAATATTGGTTCTTATGTGACTAACTCGATTAGGCATAGGGAAAAAGTGAAGGATTTGTTTATGTTATACAACCTTTATTATTTCTCTATGCCTTTTAGTTGTTAGAGAAAAGAAACAGAAAGGAAGAGCGCAGACTATGTTTAAGAAACTATTTAAAAAATCAGCACCAATTGAGATAATTGCTCCGATGTCAGGTCAGGTTGTGAGCTTAACCGATGTACCTGATCCAGTATTTGGGGAGAGAATGATGGGAGAAGGAGCAGCGATCATCCCCTCAGAAGGAAAAGTTGTTGCACCTGTAAACGGAAAGATCGTTCAGATTCCGGACAGTAAACATGCAATCGGCATAGAGACCGAAGATGGAGTGGAAGTCTTAATTCATGTAGGGTTGGAAACCGTCAGTCTGAAAGGGGCAGGTTTTCAGGCTTTAGCAGCTGTGGGAGACCAAGTTCGCGTAGGGGATCCAATTTTGGAAGTGGATTTAGCTTATATTGAAGAACACGCAGACAATATTATAACACCTATTGTGATTACCAACACGGATAAAGAGAAATCTTATCAGGATGCTTCCGGTATAACAAGTGTAGCAGGTGAGACAGTTATCCTTACCATTAGTTAACGGGAAAGATGAGGCGTGGGCTGCTCCAGAATGATATATTGCGCCCTACGCCTGCTTAGAAATAAAGATCCAAGTATATTTTGGTTTTCTAGTATGTTCTGTCTTAGATTACTGTAAAATAACAGAAAGGAGATGATAAAGGTGAAATTAAAAAAGGTGTTTAATAATAATGCGATTCTGGTGATAGATGATGGGGAAGAGAAGGTTGCCATTGGTAACGGCGTCGCATTTGGCAAACGGAAAAATGATGTTATCAACAAAAATAAGGTAGAACAACTCTTTGTCATGAAGGAAAATGAGAAGTTTCAGCAATTATTAAATCGCATCCCAGAGCAGCATTTTATCATCTCTGAGCAGATCATCTCCTACGCTGAAGAATACCTAGGTACAAAACTAAGTGAACATATCCATATCGCCTTAACCGATCACATTTCTTTCGCAATTGAACGAATGGAAGACGGGATTTATCTGCCAAATAAATTACTTAATGAAATTAAGATTTTGTATCGAGATGAATATGAGATTGGTACATGGGCAGTACAGCATATGCGTGAACAATGCCAATTAGATGTACCAATAGATGAAGCTGCCCATATTGCCCTTCATATTCATACGATGAAGCTGAAAGGCAGTGACTATAGTCAAACTATTAAACATACAGCTATTGTCAGGGAAATGATGCAGGCATTTTTAGAGAAAATGAATTTGCATATAGAAGGGGATGATATAGCATATCAAAGATTGGTTACCCATTTACATTTTGCCTTATCAAGAGTTGGTCAATATGAAGTACATGAGATGGATAGAGATATGTTAAAGATGATTAAGACAAAATTCAGAGACTGTTATCAAATCACTGTCCAAGTGACCGATATGATTACAAAAAAATACGGCATTGAGTTTCCGCCGTCGGAACTAGGGTATATTACAATTCATATCGAGAGATTGAGAAAGCTTTAAATGGCTATGATTAGGTCATATATAAGGTTGATTGCTCCAAGCGGTGCTGAGTCTAGAAGGAGCGCTGCACAAGGAGTGTGTTGGATTTAATAAATGCAATTTTACTGCACTTTTTTGAATATCATTTATTATTCATTATATTATTTGCAAATACTATTCCTGAGGAGGAAAGAAGATGATGAAATATTTTCAAAATTTAGGTAGGTCCTTGATGCTGCCGGTTGCGGTTTTGCCAGCAGCGGCGATCCTGATGGGGATTGGTTATTGGCTTGATCCAGATGGATGGGGCGCCAATAATATTATTGCTGCATTTCTAATTGAAGCTGGTAAGTCTATTGTTGATGGACCGAGTATGTCGATTTTATTCGCTGTCGGTATTGCTTTTGGGCTCTCGAAAGATAAGGATGGATCAGCAGCACTGAGTGGTTTGGTTGCTTATCTCGTTATTACCAATATCCTATCTGTTGAGTCCGTGTCATTGTTACAAGGTGTAGAAGAAGGAAGTGTCAACCCAGCTTTCGAAAATATCCAAAATCAATTTATTGGTATCTTATCCGGGATTATTGCTTCGATAATGTATAACCGTTTTAGTCATGTGAAGCTGCCCGATGCTCTTGCTTTCTTTAGCGGTAAGCGCTTAGTGCCTATTATGACTGCTACTGGAAGTTTAGTAATTGCTGTGCTCTTATTCTTTATCTGGCCTTTTATTTATACTGGTTTAGTTAATTTCGGTAAGTTTATCGTTGATTTAGATGCCGTTGGTGCTGGTTTATATGGATTCTTTAACCGGTTATTAATTCCAACAGGTCTGCATCATGCTCTTAACTCGGTATTCTGGTTTGATGTAGCAGGTATAAACGATATTGCGAATTTCTGGTCAAGTAATGGGGTAAAAGGGGTAACCGGAATGTATCAAGCAGGTTTCTTCCCAATTATGATGTTTGGGCTACCTGCAGCGGCGTTGGCTATGTATCACACAGCAAAGACAAAAAGAAGAAAGACTGCCGCTTCTTTATTAATGGCTACTGCCTTTGCCGCCTTCTTTACGGGTGTAACAGAGCCGTTAGAATTCTCATTTATGTTCCTAGCTCCAGCATTATATGTTGTACACGCGTTATTAACAGGCGTTTCCATGTTTATTGCTGCAACTTTTGATTGGACTGCAGGGTTTGGTTTTAGTGCAGGTTTGATTGACTTTATTTTAAGTTCTCGATTACCGCTTGCGAATCAGCCATACATGCTGTTAGTCCAAGGTTTAGTAGTAGCTGTGATTTATTACGTACTATTCCGTTTCTTGATTGTTAAATTTGATTTGAAGACACCAGGACGTGAAGAGGACGTAAAAGACGAGACAGCGACAGACAGCGATTCAGATAACAATGAAATCACAGCTATGGCAAAAGAAATTTATGCCGCTTTAGGCGGAGATGAGAATGTAAGTTCACTGGATAACTGTGTAACACGCTTACGGTTAGAGGTGGAAGACCTTGAAGCCGTTGATCAAGAGCGTATTAAACGAACGGGGGTACCAGGAATAAAAGTGGTTGGTAAGAATGGTATTCAAGTTATTGTTGGAACACAAGTGCAATTTGTTGCAGACGAAATGAAGAAAATCAGAAAAAGATAAGCAGCTGTTTTATTAGCAAACGAACATCCAAAAAACCCTGTGCTTGCATTGTGTACAGGGTTTTTTGGATAATAAAACCTTAATGATATTTCATTGACCTACTTTTCTGCAGCTATTTATTTTACAGATGCGACTTAGCTTTTGTCTAAGTTTGGATAACTTATTGACAGGTAATTTTTTGTCGTTTCAATTACTGAATTACTAGACAAATAGTAACATCTGGAGTAAAATTGGTAAGCGATTACATAAAAATAAAATATTATTGCCTGAGAGGTTCTATACTGACAAAAGGTAAGCTGATTGATAAAAATGGTGATAAATAGAGGTGTAGATAATGGCGGTACAGTTACGAGGAGATAATTTTAAAATTTTACAATTGACGGATTTGCATTTTGGCGAATTACCTCACAATAAAGAAGATCAACAAACATTAGCTCTTATAAAGGAAAAGACAGCAGAGGTACAGCCAGATTTAATTGTGGTGACCGGTGATCTGATGTGGTCGGCAGATACCAAACATTCAGATAAGACGTTTGAGGCATTGATTTCCTTTTTTAATGGATTAGAGACACCAATTACCATTACGTATGGAAATCATGATACAGAGGCTTCTGTATCACGATCAGACTTGCGTAAGTTAGAAGAAGGATTAGTGAATCCTGTCGAGAAAAAACAGTCATTTATTGTCGAAGACAGGGAAAGTTATTGTATCGAAATAAGGGATGGAGAAGATAAGCTGTGTCATGTATTATATGTTATCGATAGCGGTGCCGAAGATCCGCTGCAAATTGGTACCTATGAATTTGTTCATCCAAAACAGGTAAACTGGTTCTATGAAACAGCGGAAAACTATCGTACTGAGCAGCCAGACAGGGAAGATTTCGTCTTTTTACATATCCCGATTCCTGAATATGAAGAAGCTTGGCAAAAAGGAAGAGCTGTCGGGTATAAATATGAGGGGGTGTGTTCACCTGCAGTGAATACAGGGTTATTTACGTCCATGCTGTTAGACAAACAAGTGAAAGGGATTTTCTGTGGGCATGATCATGATAATGATTATGAAGCAGATTACCATGGAATTAAGTTTTGTTTTGGCCGGGTGACGGGGTTTAATTGTTATGGAGAATTATCGCGCGGAGGCAGAGTGATTGAATTACAGGCCAATCAATCGTTCCGAACGTATTTGGTTTAAGTGCAGCTGAATATTGTATCTCAATGAAAAGAAGGGTGAAAAGATGAAACATGTATTACAAGTGATGAGCTATAACGTCCGATATGACGAACCAACCGATCGGCAAAGGTGGGCGGAGCGCAAGGCAGCTATTCAGCAGATTATTCAGCAAGAAGATCCAGATTTATTGGGGCTGCAAGAATGTCTCTATCACCAAATCAATGACTTAGTAGAGTTACTTCCTGAATACAACTGGATTGGGCAGGGGAGAGAAGGCGGGAGCCATGGGGAGTATACGCCTATATTTTACAAAAAAAATCGATTTGAATTGATGGCTTATAATTATTTTTGGCTGTCCGATTTCCCTGATCAAGTGGGATCTGCAACATGGGGGAATGAACTAACCAGAATGGCAGTCTGGGCTCTATTTAAAGATCGACAAACAGGACAGATATTCTATCATCTTAATACACACTTTGATCATGAGACGGAGTTTGCAAGGCAGAAAAGCGCCGAGTTAATTGCCGGAGAAGTGGCTGGTATGAAATCTGATATTCCGATTATTGTTACTGCTGATTTCAATACCGGCTATCAATCAGAAACACATGTGTATTTGACAGAGAAGGCAGGATATATGGATAGCTGGGATATAGCAGAGGCAAAGGAAAATACGGAATATGGCAGCTTCAATAATTTTCAGGATTCAACCGGTGGACCAGAACGAATTGACTGGATATTACTGAAAGGAAGTTCCTTCCGAGTATTGAAAACAAAACTGGTCATTGATCAAATCAATTACACATTTCCTAGCGACCACTTTCCTATTGTGGCACAGGTGATTATTTAAGAAAAGATGAAAAAGCGTGACCAATGAAACCGTATAGTCCTATATGTCGTAGACATGATATCGTCATTATTGTTGTGTATATAAAGGGGAATATGGATTGTCTTGTCGGAAGATGCCGATAATACTAAGATCATTTGTTATTTTTGTGAGATAGCTGCCAAAAAAAGAATTAGCTTTGAAAATTTGCGGAAATCATAAAGGAATTACTGTAAAATAATTGGTATTATACCGCCTTACTTGTGAAAAAAACCCAAAAAATCATCATTTTTATGAAAATTTTTCATAAATGATTGCTATTATTATTAATTTCATCGATTAATTTGTTATAATATGATTGATAAACCTTAATAATATTAATATCTATTGATCTTAGTACATGAATGTATGAAATCGTATGATAGCATAAATGATAATAGGAGGTAAAATAATGAATGTAACAATTTATGATGTAGCAAGGGAAGCAAACGTTTCGATGGCTACTGTTTCACGTGTAGTGAATGGTAATCCAAATGTGAAACCAGCCACAAGAAAAAAGGTTTTACAAACAGTGGAGCGATTAGGGTATCGACCTAATGCCGTAGCCCGTGGTTTAGCAAGTAAGAAAACAACCACAGTAGGGGTTATTATTCCGGATATATCCAGCATCTTCTTTTCTGAATTAGCCCGAGGAATTGATGATATTGCGACAATGTATAAATATAATATTATTTTGAGTAACTCAGATCAAAATAAGGATAAAGAATTACGCCTGATCAATACGATGTTTGAAAAGCAAGTTGATGGTTTAATTTATATGGGAGCAACCATAACCGAGGAACATGTACAGCAGCTAAAAACTTCACCAGTTCCGGTTGCATTAGCTGCAACTATTGATTCTACTGGTGCTATCCCATCTGTTAATATTGATTATGAGCAAGCAGCTTATGAGGCAACTTCATTACTAATTAGTAATGGTACCAAGCATCCAATCTTTGTGACTGGAGAAGAAGATTCGGTAGTCAATGAGAAAAAATATGAAGGTTATACTAGAGCCATTAAAGAGGCAAATAGTGAGGTAAATGAGGATTACGTTGTGATTGCTGACTTCACTTATGAATCGGGATTGGAAGCCGTTAATGAAATCTTGAAGAAAGAAGATTTTCCGAAGGCTATCTTCGTAGCTACCGATGAAATGGCATTAGGTGTTATCCATGGATTACAGGATAATGGCCTAAATGTTCCAGATGATGTAGAAGTGATTGGCTTTGATAATACGAGACTAGCGACAATGGTTCGTCCTACACTTACGACTATTGTACAGCCAATGTATGATATTGGAGCAGTAGCGATGAGACTGTTGACAAAATTCATGAATAAAGAAACGATTGATAACCAAAATGTTGTGTTACCACACCAAATTTTAAAACGAAAATCAACAAAATAAATAAACGAATAGAGCCAGGATATGTTACTTTATCCTGGTTCTATTTTTTTATCCCAGTGAACTGCCCGCAGAATTCCCTTCTCCAAATCAGGTGGTGCTATGCAAGCGATCTTGGGTGGGAGCTATTTTACATACTTATCAATGGTGATGAAGAAAATTCCCACTGATGGCAGGCTTGTTTTATTCGTTTTTGTGGTTGGTAATAAATTTCATGACTTGTTCTGTCATGCGCTGATTTGTTTCGACAATTTCATCGTGACGAGGAATCGGTTTGTATTCTTCCAATTGGTCTTCCCAGGTTGTTGGCAACGGTACAGGTGCCTGCTTCTGCCATTTATGTAACCATTTCTTTGAAATCTCGCCTCGGAAATTTTCTCGATTATTCATAATCTGCCACAATTGTGACCAAGCCCTTGGAACTACACGCCAAATATCATAACCACCACCGCCTAAAGCAACCCATTTCCCCTGACAATATTGGTGAGCCAGCTTATGAATCCGCTTAGGAACCTCCTCGAAGGTTGCTAAACTGCAATGAAGATGGGTTAATGGGTCAAGGTAATGGGCGTCTGCTCCATGTTGGCTAACAATCACATCAGGTTTGAAGTAGGCAGCGATTTCCTCAATCGAAGAGAAGGTTTCTAAGAAAGAGTCATCTTCTGTAAAGGCATCAATAGGGAAATTGAAGGCAAAGCCAAAACCTTCTTTCACACCGCGTTCACCTGTTTTGCCTGTACCTGGATAAAGATATCTCCCTGTTTCATGAATAGAGACCGTACATACATTAGGGTCGTCATAGAAGCAATGTTGCACACCATCTCCATGATGGGCGTCAATATCAATATACAGTACCTTTGCTTGGTAATGCTCCCGAATATATTGAATAGCTATGGCTATATCGTTAAAAATACAGAAACCAGAGGCTCGATCAGGAAATCCGTGATGTAATCCCCCAGCAATGTTCAAGGCATGATTTACTTGAGTGGACATAACCAATTCGGCTGCTGTTACAGAACCAGTGACCGTTCGGAAGGAAGCGTCATACATTTCTGGAAAACTAGGTGTATCCGTCGTTCCAATTCCAAATGATTCAAAGGAGACAGGGTGTTCTGCACTGGCGCGTTTTACGATATCGATATATTCTTTGGCGTGAATCGTAAGTAAAAGATCCTCACTGTACGATTTTGGTAAGACAATATCTTCGGCTGTTAAGGCTTGTTCACTTTCTAGCAATTCTTTGGTCAATAATAAGCGCAGCTGATTAAACGGGTGCTGTTCATGAAAGGAATATTGTAAGAAATCCTCTGTATAGATAAAGGCTGTATTCTTAGATTTCATCTTGATCCTCCAAATAGGGATATAATATGTCAAATTCAGATTCTTCAAAAGCTCGAATAACCGGCATAGGATTAATGGTTTGAATCCGGAAGACCAGCACCTTGTACCCAGCTGTTTTTGGATCTGGATATCCGTAAACGGAGACAATTTTGATATGATGTTGTTTGAAATATTGGCAGACATCGGCAAGCACTCCGACACGGTCAGGCACTTTTAATTCCATTTGCGTACTTGGAGAATGAGTTCCTGTCAATTGAATAAAGGTTTGAAGCATATCCTTTTCCGTTATCATGCCGACTAACTGTTTATTGCGTACCACAGGCAGACATGCAAATTCCTTTTGATAGAAAATAGTAGCCACTTCTTCAAAAAATTCAAGTGGATGAGTGGTTACTACTGGACTAGTCATTACCTCTTTAATAGACCTTGTTAAGATAGTTTCATCACGTTCTGCATCAAGGATAGAGGGAGAGGCATCGCGTACATCACGATCAGATACAATACCGATTACTTGTTTTTTTTCATCTATTACAGGAATATGACGAATATGGTGTTTCTGTAACAGCTGCAAGGCAGTGGCAACTGTATCTTCCTCCGTAATCGTGATCACATCCCTTTTCATAATATCTTTTACTAGCATGCTAACACTCCTAACTACATAAATCTCAGTTTATCAAATAAAGCTTCATCGGCCTTGGATACATTTTTTCCAATTCGAACCATCAGGCAGTTAGCAGGATGTGCCATGATCTCTGGCTCATTAGTAGCCGCTGGATATAAGGAACCAGCTCTCATCATTTTTTCCATAATTTTGCGATAGTCCCAGACACTCAGCTTGGAATAGTTAAGATCCCAATGCCAATAGTATTCCGTGGAAATAATGATATAGTTTTCCATATTTTCGTCCTTCATTGAGGTAGCAATTAAGCGTGAGCCTAATTTGTTACCGCGATAGGCAGGAGCCACTTCAATGGCACCCAGTTCCAACATATTGTCTTTAGGATACTTAGACCAGTGTTCAATCGGATCAGGATGGAGAAAGGTAACATAACCGATAATCTCATCTTGATTCGTTGCGATAATGATACGGCCTTCTTCTAAGTCGGCGATTTCTTGTAAGGCAGCCAATTGTTGATCCGGCTGACGAAAAGCTGTGAGTTGTTCATTCATACAAAGCTTGGCCAATTTGTCTGAGCTCACCGGCCCTTCAATTAATAAGTTTCCACTGCTTGTGTCAATGTTTAGCGATTGATATTGTTTTTCATGTCTCACAAATTATATCACCACCATTAAATAATAAAGTAGACATCAGAAATAACAGCAAAATGTTATCTCTGTATCTATTATACCTTATAAAGCTTGCCGAAAATAGGGAAAAGAAAGCGCTTGATTATTTGTATGTGATCAACTTGCACAATGCCACTACTTCGGTATTCTAATGAGAGGAGGGAGATTTTAAGATGCTTTACTCAATGTTAGCATATATACTGAAACTTCGTTCAGTGGAGGTTTTTTCCCTACTGGACGTTAGTTGAATCTAACTACTTTTGACGACAGCTTTTTATGAAGGAATATGGATAACATCATCATCAAGGTTCTTTTCATCCTTATGCACTATGCTAATCGCCGGTTAAAAAACGAGGGATAATCCGTTTTAAGTGATATGCTCCCTTTATAGTAGACAGAGAAATAATAAAAATTCTCACCTATTATGAAGGGAGTATTTTGTATGTCTAAAAGAATGACCAAACA
>NZ_JAFBFA010000046.1 GCF_016909015.1 Gracilibacillus alcaliphilus | reverse complement strand
ATAATAAATCCCCCCTACGAAAAGTAGGAGGGAACAATAAATAACGGTTCAAGAAAACCTTGAACCGTCTGAATCGGCGAATGCCGAGAGTCTATCAAATATAATCGGAGGAACGAAAATGAAAAAATATCTGCTTTTAATGGTCGTATTTACTTTTGCTGCAGCGCTGGCAGCTTGTGGTGATCAAGCGCAGGAGAGTACATCATCTGAAGAAAAGGACGAAACAACAGAAACAGAGGAAACATACCCTGTAACCATTGCCAATTATACAAAATCAGAAGGCGGTGCTTCTTGGGAAGCGAAAGATCAAATATTTGAGAAAACTCCTGAACGAGTAATGGCAAATACCAGGCCTGCAGCCGAATTATTGCTGCGTCTCGGTTTAAAAGATCATATTACAGGAGTTGGTGCCAGCTTTGGTGCGCCGGACCCGATAGTAGAAGAAGAATATAACGACTTAGATATATTAAGTGATGGTTATGTCAGTAAAGAAGTAACTTTAGGAACAGATCCCGATTTAGTTTTTGGACGAGGCGGCTTGTTTGAGAATGAAGAATGGGGAGTAGGAACAGTCGATTCCTTGAATGAAATGGGAATAAACACCTATGTATTGGCGTCTTCTGTGACAGGAGCGACTTACGATTCTATTTATGAGGATATTGAGAATATAGGAGCTATTTTTGATGTGCAAGACAAGGCTGAGGAATTTGCAGCACAATTAAAAGAACAAGAAGAATCCATTATTGAGAACCTATCTACTATTGAGGGAAACAGGACATTTGCCTATTTGCATACGACGGATGCATCAGAGATATCAGTGTATGGAGGAAGTGGAGAGAGCTTTTTTAATGATGTTTTTAGTAAAGTCAAGTTAGACAATGTTTTCAAAGATGAAACAGGTGAGATCAGTATCGAAATGTTAATTGAGGCAGATCCAGACGTGCTCATCCTACCAACATGGGTTGATAATGATCCGGAGAATGCAGAGAAAGTCAGGGAAGAAATCTATAAAAACCCTAAATTATCTAGTATGAAAGCTATCCAAGATAAACAAATCTATATCGTGGACTATAACTACATGTTTGGCTATAGCTACAATGCCTTAGATGGCATGGAAATTCTAGCAAAAGATATGTACCCACAACTATTCGAATAATCCTCATTATTGATAGAGGCAGGCCTAGGTGTTAGGCGTCTGTATACCCCCTCTCTTATGACGGACGCTAGACACTCTGGTCGGCCATACTAAACTGCGGCAGGTACCCCTTGCTGAAAAAAGGAGTTTTCAAATGAGACAGGAAGAGCTTTATGATGTAACGATTATTGGAGCGGGGCCAGCAGGTCTGTTCTCTGCTTTTTATAGTGGATTGCGTGAAATGAAGACAAAGGTAATTGAGTATCAAGACCGTTTAGGTGGTAAAGTTCATGTGTATCCAGAGAAAATGATTTGGGATATCGGAGCGTTGACTCCTGTATCAGGAGAGCAATTGATAGAGCAGATGGTGGAGCAGGCTGAAACCTTTGATCCAACTATGGTTTGCAATGAGAAGGTTACCTCGATAGCTCAAGATAAGCAGGGAATCTTCACTTTGCATACAGCTTCTGGAGCAAAACATTGGTCTAAAACCGTGATTATTGCCATTGGCGGAGGGATCTTAAATCCACAGAAATTGGAGGTAGATGGGGCAGAGAAATATGAGATATCTAATCTTAGCTATACGATTAAATCTCTGAAACGATTTAAAGATAAAACTGTTCTTATTTCAGGTGGAGGACATACCGCTGTAGATTGGGCGAATGAATTGGAGTCGATCGCCAAGAAGGTGTATCTGGTTTACCGCAAAAATGAGCTAAATGCCCACGAGGCACAAGTTACTCAGCTGATGAACAGCTCGGTGGAATGCTTGTTTGATACCGATATTAAGCGATTAATTGCCAATGATACGCGGGAAAGGATTCAAGAAGTGGAAGTGACGAATAAGTTAACAAATCAGGTATCAAAAATTGAAATGGATGAATTAGTCGTTAATCATGGTTTTGTCCGCGAGAAGAAGCTTTTGGAAGAAAGTGATTTAAACATTGAAATGGCCAATGAATATTTTATTGCTAGCAGTCCATATAGTGAAACATCGGTACCAGGCATATATGGAGCAGGAGATGTGATCAAGTATGATGGTAAGGTTCACTTAATTGCAGGTGCCTTCCAAGATGCCGTTAATGCGGTAAATAGGGCAAAACAATTTATTGAACCCACCGCAACAGAATCAGGCATGGTATCTTCTCATAATGATATTTTCAAAAAACGGAACAAAAAACTCGTTGCACAATTAATGAGTTAACCCTATCATCAAAAACTAGATGTTATCGTCCGTGGGTAATAGTCGGGCGGTAATTCTAGTTTTATTACTATCTACTCAAAGTTTGGAGGTCTATATGAAACAGATCAAACGTTTCTTTGCTTATTATAAGCCCTATAAATGGTTGTTTATCTTGGATTTTTGCTGTGCAATCTTGGTAGGTATCTTAGAATTAGCCTTTCCACTTGCCGTTAATCAAGTGATTGATCGTCTTTTGCCGCAAGGAGAGTGGTCTCTTATTATTTGGGCGTGTATTACGCTGCTTGTGATCTATGGTTTGAACACCTTGTTGCAATATGTGGTTACTTATTGGGGACATAGGCTGGGTATAAATATAGAGACAGATATGCGTCAAAAACTGTTCACCCATATGCAGAAGCTGTCATTTGGTCATTATGATAATAATAAAACAGGTCATTCTATTTCCAGACTGACCAAAGATTTAGAAGAGATTGGAGAAATGGCTCACCATGGCCCTGAGGATGCCTTTGTGGCTATTATGACATTGTTAGGTGCCTTCTTTATTATGCTAGGCATCAACTGGAAATTGGCCGTGATCTCTTTTATTGTGATCCCATTACTGATGATTTTCGCTATTCATTTTAATAAACTAATGACACGTACATTTCGGTTGATGTTCAGTGATATTGCTGATATTAATTCGCGGGTCGAAGACAGTATTGGCGGAATCCGAGTAGTGCAAGCATTTGCCAATGAAAAATATGAACAAGAGAAGTTTGCAGAGAACAATGAAAAATATCGCCA
This sequence comes from Gracilibacillus alcaliphilus, assembly GCF_016909015.1. Lineage (GTDB taxonomy): Bacteria > Bacillota > Bacilli > Bacillales > Amphibacillaceae > Gracilibacillus > Gracilibacillus alcaliphilus. The sequence goes on along the minus strand of NZ_JAFBFA010000046.1, from coordinate 32,266 downwards.
AACGAAGCTGGAGTCTTACAAAATTATGGCGAAGAATGTGATGTCCAATTATTTTCTAATGCGTGTCGTGACGTTGTTTACCCTATTGTTTGGTACATGGTTTGTTATTAATGGCTCATTGACATACGGGGAATTTGTTGCTTTTCTATTGCTGTCCAATATTTTATTAGGTCCTATTCAAAAGATCAATGCCATTATTGAAAGTTATCCAAAAGGAATTGCCGGATTTAGGCGTTATACCGAGGTTTTGGATATGAATCCAGATATCGTTGACTGCCCTAGTGCAAAGGATAGGACCGTACAAGGAGAGGTCGCCTATCAGAATGTTTCCTTCGGCTACAGCCCGACAGAGAATATTTTGAATGATTTAACATTACATATTAGGCCAGGTGAGACCGTGGCCTTTGTTGGACCTTCGGGAGCTGGTAAAACTACCTTATGCAGTCTGCTTCCTCGTTTCTATGAAGTTAAGGAAGGAGCGATTTCAGTTGATGGTCATAATATTAAAGACTTCACGCTGCGTTCATTGCGCAACCAGATTGGTATCGTGCAGCAGGATGTCTTCTTATTTTCTGGTACAATTCGGGAGAATATTGCCTATGGCAAGCTTGATGCCACAGACGAAGAGATATGGGAAGCCGCTGAGAAAGCTCAATTAGCAGCCTTTATTCATACCCAGCCTGATGGATTAGAAACGGTGATTGGAGAACGGGGCGTTAAGCTTTCAGGTGGTCAAAAACAGCGGTTATCTATTGCAAGGATGTTTTTGAAGAATCCGCCTATTTTAATCTTGGATGAAGCTACTTCTGCGCTAGATACAGAGACGGAGTTAGCGATCCAGCAGTCATTAGCTGAACTTTCCAAAGGGCGGACAACACTGGTTATTGCACATCGACTGGCCACCATCAAAAATGCCGATCGTATTATCGTCTTAACAAAAGATGGGATCGCGGAACAAGGAAACCATCAGGAGTTGTTACAACAAGCAGGGGTGTATAGTCGCTTGCATCAAGCTCAATTTGGCTAAATATAGCAAGGCTGATTTCGTTGAGGATTCAGTCTTTTTTGTTTTAATTGACAGTAAACGGGGAACGATAGATAGTAAATGCTTGGATTAGACTGTTCATCACCATGAATAACTCAATGGAATGTATTGGAGGAAAAAATAATGGGAGAAACCAATATGCCACAGGATAAAGGCTTGGACCATACGTTGAAATTGCTGCACGAAGGGTATCATTTTATCATGAATCGTTCAGATAAATTCCATTCTCGTGTCTTCGAGACACACTTGCTGGGGGAGAAGACGATCTGCATGGTAGGAAAGGAAGAGGCAGAACTCTTTTACGATAATACAAAATTTGTGCGCAAACAGGCTTCTCCAGTCAGAATTCAAAAAACGCTTTTGGGAGTGGATGGTGTACAAGGGCTGGATGGTGCCGCACATCATCATCGCAAGGCGATGTTTATGTCACTTATGACACAAGAAGGGTTAACGCAAGTGGGCGTATTGGTGCAGGAAGAATGGAAACAAGAAATAGAGCAACAATCACGAGAAAAGATAAATGTGTACCAAGCCGCAAAAAGGGTGCTGACGAAGGTGGCATTAAGGTGGACAGGAGTTCCTTATCAAGACGATCAGATAGAAAAATGGGCGGATTACTTAAGTGATATGTTTGAAGATGCCGGAGCGGTTGGATTGAAGCATTGGCAGGCGAGAAGGTCAAGATCTAAGGCAGAGAATCAGTTGAAAGAGTTAGTAGAAGCTGTGCGTAGAGAAGATATCATGGTCAGACAGGATAGTGCTCTTTACCATATTGTTTGGCACCGCGAATTGGATGACGAATTATTGGACGCCCAGATTGCTGCCGTAGAATTGTTGAATCTATTACGGCCGATTGTTGCGATTGCCGTGTATATTGATTTTGTTGTCCTTGCAATACACGACTATCCAGAAGAGGTTGGTAAATTGGAATCAGAGGAGGCGATGGAATATTTTATTCAAGAAGTAAGAAGATTTTATCCGTTCTTCCCAGTTGCTCCAGCACGCGTAAAGACCAATTTTGATTGGAAAGGTTATACCTTTGAAGAAGGAACTTTAACCTTACTCGACTTATATGGTACCAATCATGATCCAGCTGTTTGGAGCAACCCCAAAACATTCCAGCCTGAGCGATTTCAATCATGGAAAGGCTCACCGTTTGACTTTATTCCGCAAGGGGGTGGGGAATTCAATATTGGCCACCGCTGTGCAGGGGAATGGCTAACCATTGAAGTACTAAAAGTGACACTGGACTTTTTCGTCCATCATTTGTCTTTTGCGTTCCCAGAGCAAAATTTGGCATATGAAATGAATGATATTCCTGCACTGCCAAAGAGTAATGTAATCATTAGTGATGTAAAGTTTAAATGATTATAAAGAGCATAACTTAATCGATGATGACCCTTCTTACTGAACTTTTAGAACATGCATTATAAACAGGGGGAGGAATAAGAAATGAATGAAAAAGAGAAGCGTGAAGATATTCGTAAGAAAGAGAAGGTAGCCCGTCGGAAAAGGATTGCTACAGAAGAGGAGCTCCATGCATTAGATCGGTTTAAGGAGCAGCAATTTGTGGATGAAGTTCCTTTAGAAGATTTGAAGATCGAAGAACAGAATCAGAAAGATAAGCAAAGCAGCCAGAATACTTCCCAGTCTGAGCGCAAATATAAGGGGAAATAACGGACATTACTATTCCGATAAGCCTTGCCAAGTCACAGTGGGAATGAAGGAGATTCCCACTGCTGGCAGTCTTGCTTTATCAATTATTGGCGAATTGGGCCGGAAAAGTGATTGACTTTTTCAAAATAGTCCGTTATGATAAGTGATAATTTCATAATGAATTCGATGACGAGAACGAGTAGTGATGTGTATCTTATCCACAGAGAGTTGACCTTGAGCTGAAAGTCAACGTTAAGACCATGATGAAAATCCTCTCCGAGAAGCAAAGTTGAAATCACAGATTAAACTTTGACGGCATTCTACCGATATCCAGGACGCGTATGATGGTACGTAGTGTAATGAAAGAAAAACCACTACTGATGGTTTTTTATTTTGTTTATAAAGATGATCTATAATGGATATAGGTGTAATCGACTCTGCGTAGCTGGGGTCGATTTTTTTGATGCTGGAAAGAAATATTAATGATGAGGTGATAAGGATGAAAGAGAGGCGTGTAGACAAAGAACGGAATATCCGCCGGAAGTGGAAGCAAGAGCAGACATTTGAGCGTTCCATCACTAACCGAGAAGGTAAAGAGACATATGTTTTCTATGAAGGGCCTCCAACCGCCAATGGCCTGCCACATGCCGGTCATGCTTTGGGCCGGACGATCAAGGATTTTGTGGCTCGGTATAAAACAATGTCCGGCTATCAAGTCCAGAGAAAGGCGGGCTGGGATACACACGGCCTGCCAGTGGAATTAGAGGTGGAAAAACAGCTCCAAATTAATGGCAAAGATCAAATTGAACAGTATGGTGTCGAAGATTTTATCCAGAAGTGTAAAGAAAGTGTGTTTGCTTATGAAAGTGAATGGAAACAATTTACAGAGGCGCTTGGCTATTGGGTGGATATGGAAGATCCTTATGTAACATTAGATAATAATTATATCGAATCAGTATGGCATATCTTGTCAACGATTCATCAGAAAGGCTATCTCTATAAAGGTCATCGTGTGGTGCCATATTGCCCTCACTGTGAGACTTCACTAAGTTCGCATGAAGTGGCGCAAGGGTATAAAGATGTTACCGATTTGTCTGTGACAGCCAAATTCCGTTTGCGGGAACATCCGAACGAATTTCTGTTGGGCTGGACGACAACTCCATGGACGCTGCCGGGAAATGTAGCTGTCGCAGTCCATCCTGATATGAATTATTTGCGTGTCCAGCAGGATGGGGAAGTATATATTGTTGCCGAATCATTAGCGGAAACGGTCATGAATCAGGACTATCAGGTATTAGAGGCAGTCAAGGGGAAGGATTTGATTGGGTTAACTTACGTCCCGCCTTTTCCATACCACTCATTGACAAATGGTCATCAAGTAATTGGTGCTGGTTTTGTGACGGACACAAGCGGTACAGGAATCGTTCATATTGCACCTGCCCATGGGGAAGATGATTATCAGGCTGTCCAGGACAATGGTTTGGATTATATCAATGTAGTAGATGCGAAAGGACGTTACCAAGCCGAAGTCACCCCGCTTGCTGGCCGATTTGTTAAAGACTGTGATGTTGAGATTATTAAGATGCTTGCTAAGAGCGGCTTGTTGTTTGATAAAGCAAAATATGAACACAGTTACCCACATTGCTGGCGCTGTGACAGTCCGTTGCTTTATTACGCGATGGCAGGGTGGTTTATCAAAACCACTGCCGTGAAAGAAAAGATGCAAGCCAATAACCAAATGGTTGAATGGTTTCCAGATCATATCAAAGACGGCCGATTTGGGAATTTCTTAGAACAGATGGTGGATTGGAATATCGGCAGGAACCGCTATTGGGGAACACCGTTGAATGTCTGGATTTGTGATACGTGCGGCAAGGAGCAAGCACCAGGGTCGATTAAGGAATTGCGAGAGATGGCAATAGGCGATGTGCCAGAAGATATCGAACTGCATAAGCCTTTTGTAGATCCAATTCAATTATCATGTGATTGCGGCGGGCAAATGACACGAACCAGTGAAGTGATTGATGTTTGGTTTGACAGTGGTTCCATGCCGTTTGCTCAGTATCATTATCCTTTTGAAAACAAGGCGGTCTTTGCTAAGCAATTTCCAGCTGATGTAGTTATTGAAGGGTTGGATCAAACGAGGGGATGGTTTTATAGCCTATTAGCGGTCTCTACGCTATTTACTGGTAAGGCGCCGTACAAACGAGTGCTGTCTTTAGGACATATTTTAGATGAGAATGGACAAAAGATGTCCAAAAGCAAGGGCAATGCATTACACCCTGTCGAACTAATTGATGAATTTGGAGCCGACTCTCTCAGATGGGCATTACTGGCTGACAGCTCGCCATGGCATAATAAACGTTTCTCTAAGAAGACCGTCCAATATGCTAAATCAAAGGTAATCGATACGATGGAAAACGTCTATTCCTTTTATATGATGTATGCTAAGATTGATCAATTTGACCCTAAAATCGATCTAGCCGGCACTTTGACAGAGTTAGACCGCTGGATTATTTCCCGGCTGCATACTGTAATGAAAGGCGTGACAGACAGTCTGGATCATTATGATATTACTAAAGCCACAAGAACCCTTACTCCTTTTGTAGACGAACTTAGTAACTGGTATGTGCGCCGTTCACGGCAGCGTTTTTGGAGCAGTGGAATGTCCGCGGACAAACGAGCTGCTTTTCATACCTTATATGAGGTATTGACCAAGTTAGCTCAATTAATGGCACCTTATACACCTTTTATCACGGAAGAGATCTATAGCGAATTAGTCGGTCACAGTGTCCACCTAACTGATTATCCACAAGCAGATATAACGAAAATCGATCCACAGCTGGAGCAGGATATGGCGGCTGTGCTGGAAATTGTTGAATTGGCTCGTGCGTCGAGAAATACGTCTGGACAAAAAACAAAGCAGCCACTGGCTCAATTAGTGGTTGTGCCAAAAGAGAAGGCCTCAGTTGATCTCGCTTCCTATTCGTCGATTATTAAAGAGGAGATAAATGTGAAGGATGTCCTCTTTACGGAGGAGCTGCAGTCTTTTCTAACTTATGATTTCAAGCTGCAGTTCTCAACAGCAGGACCCAAGTTAGGAAAAGCGGTTGGGGAAGTAAAACAGCTGGTTGAATCCCTTACAGAGGAACAAAAACAACTATTTATCGATCAGCAAGAGCTTCCACTAACATTAGGGGATGGCAGACAGATTACTTTAACCTTTGAGGATGTTATGATTGAAAAACATGCAAAAGAAGGATTTGTTTTAACAGAAGGTGCCCAGTTTCTGACGTTATTAGATATACGGTTAACAGAAACATTAAAGCAAGAAGGACTAGTCAGAGAATTTATTCGTGCGGTCCAAACGTATCGAAAAGAACTAGATCTTCCTGTCGAACAGCGTGTCCATCTCTTTGTGGAAACAGATGAAGCGATGACAGACATCCTGCACCGTTTTGAAGAATTAATTCAACAATCATTGATTATCCATGATATCCATTTTGAAAGTAAGGCAGACAGTAAGACCTTTCATGTAGAGAATCAAGCAGTACGACTTTATATTACTGTATAGGTATTGTTTAGCCCAGTGGCCGTGATTTGGTTTCATATATTATATAGAAGTAATAGTCTATTTTTCCCTCTTTTTATCCCGGTGTAACCGTCCGTAAGTCCTCACTTTATGGCTTTGTGAGGTGTCAAAGAAGTCTAAGTGAGGGATAACGGACGTTAACACCCCGATAAGTTTCGCTATATATCTGTGAAGGCTGAAGAGTGCCTCTACTAATGATAGTCTCGCTTTATTATCTTTAATTATTTCTTCTCTCGATCAAATTGATCCCGACTCCCATACAAATCACACCGATAAGCAGCATGAAAGCAATCTGTAAGGCAATGTCATCCCATCCAGCCCCATATAAGGCAATATCCATCAGGCTGTTCATTGCATGTTGTAATGGAAATAAATCTGCAATAAATAACAGGATTGGATTAGACAGTGTTCCAGGCGGCATATAGACACCGCTTATCACCGGAATTATAGGGATGACAGACGAATAAATCACTTGGAATTGCTCTGGTGTTTTAATAAATCCGGTAAATAGCATGGCTACACTTACCATACTGAGAGAAAAAATAGCGGCAACAAACAAAATCATGCCTAAATGACCGCCCAAATCATAGTGTAGTATATAGCGGAAAATCAAGAATACCAATCCAACCTGCAAGAACCCTATAAAAAAGCTATAGCATAGATGTCCTGTGTACATCGCTGTTTTGCTTATTGGTGAGAGGATCATCCGATCCCATACCCCATTGGCTCGATCGGCTGATACAGCATTTACTTGAAAACCAATGGTGAACATAGCCATAAATAAAGTAAAGCCGAATAATAGTTGTAAGCCCATATTATAATCAGGAACTTCGCCTCCGTCCAAGGCTTCGGTTTGTATCTGTAATGGTGCTTCTTGTAAATAACTTTCGACCTCTGCACGCAGGGCTGCTACATTGTTGTTTCCTGCTGCGGCTTGTAATTGTGCCTCAGTAGTAAAGAGCATATGAACATAATCTTCTAACATTTGTACAGCAGGCATGCTGGAATTGGTAATCAAACGGTAGTCATGTTCAAACAGCTGGAGCACAGCGGTATGTTCTCCTTCTTCTACAAGCTTGCGTGCTGCTGTATCTTCCTCCACCACAAAATTAAAATTGCTATTTTTGTTTAGAAGAGGTTCCCATTTATTAAGCACCTCTTCTTTTTTTTCTTCGGTACTGAAGATTGGCACGGTGGTGGAGGTATCTTGATCTATATTGGCAAAAATAAGTGTTAAAACAATACTTCCAACTAGTAATAAAATCAAAGCCCAAGGGCTTCGGAGTTCTTTTCGTATTTGAGTTTTGAAGACAGCAAACATTACACTTCCCTCCTTTCAGGAAATAGGAATATACCAATAAGCAAAAAGAGTATAAACAAAAGGAACTGCTTGCTAAAAGCTGCCAGCAAAGGAGCATCCGTGCCATATTGCAGGGCTTCTATAAACAATGATGTGGTAATTCCATTAGGTGTCCATTCCACCAGACTTTGCATAAAGGGCGACATTTCCCCAATAGGAAAGAAACTTCCGCCTAAAGTGCCTAATAACATAATAATCATCGTGAAAATCCCTGTTGCTAGGTTAATGCTGTTCATTCGCAGCATCAGCGAAGTGAACATGGCTGATAATCCTGCTACTGTTAGCGAGAAGAAGGTGATAATCAGTACAGTAATGAACCAAAATTCTATTGATTTTCCAGCAAAAATCCCAAGCGCCAAATGAACAATTACACAGACAAATAATAATTGCAGCAACGTAAAGAAAAAGGTTGCCGTGACTTTTCCAAACAGAAAAGAAACAGGACGAGTATTAGTAATAATAATTCGGTTTATCACACGCTGTCTCTTTTCAGTTGCTGTTTTGGAGGCAATGGTTGAAGCAATAAATAAGGCAAATAGGGTACTGAGTGCCATCGTAAAATATTGAGCAAACGTATAGGGATAGGGTTCCACCTCATCGTTTAGCAACTCCCGGCCGCCTGTAGGCAGCATAGCACCCTCAATATTCCCTTCTGCCAAGTGATCCAAAGCAAGGTGAAGGTTTAATCCATTTAGGTAATTGTCCATAATATCGTAAAGGATATCTGTCTGTAACGAATGTTCCTCTATCTGTAATTTGACACGTGTATCTGTGACTTCACCCAACAATAGCTGCATTAATACATCATAGTTAAATCCGGCAGGAATATGGACAATAGCATCTAAATCGCCATTTTCCATTTTCTCTGCTGCAGCACTTGCTGTTAAGCGTTCTGCACTTATCCATTGGCTCAGATCAGAATCGTCTAGGAACAGTTCAAATAATAGATCACTAGGCACAATAGCATGTGCTGTCTCTAGTAAAGTCTGCTGTTCATTATCTGATAATGGCGCTGATTGAATGGTTGCTTCTATTTGCTGCATGCTTGCTTCTGCATCATCTTCCATCACAATGGCAACAGAGAGGTCGATATTTTTTGGATCATCTACCCCTATATCAGAAAAAGCGAAGTTTAAGATAACAACCAGTAAGATAGGGGCGAAGAGAGCGATTAATACTTCTTTTCGGTCGCGCCAAAGCACCAACAAGTCCTTTTTTAAGAATGAAAACATGTTACAATCCTCCTCTTAGTCTCTTAACGTGCGACCCGTTAAGTGAAGAAATACATCCTCAAGACTTGGCGTTTCAATTTGGTAATTGGTTATTTCTGCCCCTTGACTTTCCACTGTATGGATAAGGGAACTTAAGATATTATTGCCCTTTTTGGAAATAATCCGTATCCCATCATCTGTTTCATCGACATGACGAACAGATTCAATTTGCTGTATTTTTTTCAAGATGTCATCTGAAGTCTCGTTTAGATGAATCTTGATGGTATCCTCGCTGGAAAGAATGTTTAGCAATTCGGTCTTGCTTCCAGAGGCAACAATTTTTCCGTGATCCATAATATAAACGCGTTTACATAACTGTTCTACTTCTTCCATATAATGACTGGTATAAAGAATCGTTGTGCCGTTTTCTTTATTTAGTTTCTGAACGGTTTCAAGAATATGATTACGTGATTGAGGGTCAATACCAACTGTCGGCTCATCCAAAATAATAATTTTAGGTCGATGCAATAACGCCGCTCCAATATTTACTCGCCGTTTCATCCCGCCGGAAAAAGTTTTTACCAATTCCTTTTGCCGCTCTCTTAACCCAACCATATCAAGGATTTCTTGAATACGCTCTTCTAAGACTGAACGTTTCACCTTATAAATCTCACCAAAAAATTTCAGATTTTCATAGGCGGAAAGCTCTTCATATAAAGCAATCTCCTGAGGAACGATGCCAAGTATTTTTCGGATGGCTGCTGGGTTTTTGATGATACTTTTTCCATATAATTTCACATCACCAGCTGATGGTTTGATTAAGGAAGAAATGACCGAGATCGTAGTTGATTTCCCCGCTCCGTTTGGCCCAAGCAGTCCAACCGATTCCCCTTCATCAATATAAAAATTTATTTCATCCACAACATTTTTTCCTTTGAAACTTTTTGTTAGTTTTACTGTTTCAATCATCATTTGTCACTCCCAAAATAGTATGGTTAGCTAGAATATACATAAAAAAAGACAGTGCCGCTACTGTCTTTTGTCATTTCACCCCATAATAGGAGTGACTTTGGTCATTTTTCTTTTGTCTGTCTATTCAATGGCTAAACTAAATGATGGCGAATGGCGTAGATAGCTAATTGAGTTCGGTCCCGTAAGTCTAATTTTTGTAAAAGCTGACTTGTATTATTTTTTACCGTGCCGACAGAAAGTCCTAAACGTGCTGCTGTTTCTCGATTGCTAAGCCCTTCGCCAATGCAAACTAAAATGGCTCGTTCTCGAGGTGTCAAAGAGGGATCGGGCGGGTTCTCGGTTGGTTGGTGAAGGAGCAGGGGCATAACCTTGGCGGCAACTTGATCCTCAACTGTCAGGCCGCCTTTGAGTGCACTGCGGATCGAGCGAATCAGTGATTCTGTATCAGCATTTTTTAAGATATATCCATTCACGCCAATCTTAAGGGATTCTAACACATATTCATTATGATCAAAGGTAGTCAGCATTAATATTTTTGTTTGTTTCCAACGAGATTGAATGGCTTTGGCCGCCTCAATACCATCCATGACCGGCATACGAATATCTAATATAGCGATATCGAATGCTTGTTTTACACAGAGGTCAGTTGCTTCTTGTCCATTGCCGGCCTCACCGGTGACTTTTATTTCTTCATCTGTCTCTATCATCATTTTTAGTCCTTGTCTTACCATCACCTGATCTTCAGCTAACAGCACCCGTATCATCAATTCCACCTCCTATAATTAATTGAATCCGATTACTGGCGGAACTTTGCAAGTAATCGGCGCTAATTTCCCGATAAGTCTAGCTTTATTGTACCACGAACAATAAATTGTTCACCTGTCTTACTTACATCCAATTCTCCGCCAATCTTCTCTATCCTTTTTCTCATTTCAGAAAGTCCGAAGCCTTCCCGAAATCGGTTGTTATTCTGAACGGGGTTACTGATTTCAAAGCGAAAGATGCTGCCCCCTGGGGCTTCGAAAGAAATAGCAGCTTCCCGTGCCTTACTATGCTTCATTATATTTGTTAACGCCTCTTGAACGGAACGAAAAATAACAAATGATTGCTCCCCGCTAAGCGGTATGGCAAAGGCTCCATGCTTTACAGAAAAGCTCGTGCGAATAAAGCTTTCGGTTTCTAACCGGCGAATAAGACGGAGTACCCCTTGTAAACCGCTATGATTGGTATTCTTCAATTCTTTGACGGCACGTCTCGTTTCATGTAGACTTTCTTGAGCCAAATCCTTGAGCGACTGTACACGATCTTGGTGTTGTTCATCTGCCTGGAGACGAAAGGCTTCCAATTGCATGAGCAGGGCAGTTAGTTTGTGTCCAACCGAGTCATGAATTTCATGCCCGATTATATGCCGTTCTTCTTGCCGAGCGATTTCTTCCTCGGAAGCAATCTGTCTTTTTAACTGACGAAATTCACTGAGAAGAGCATCATATCTGGAGAAAAGATCTTCCTTGTCATCATGATTTTGTTTAAATAAAAATATGCCAGCATGGAGCAAAATGAAATAAATAAAAACAAAACTGATGATCATGAAAGACGCAGTAGTGTAAAAAAGGGTGAAATTCATTCCAATTAATGCTGTTCCACTGACGATTGCAGCTAAACAATAAGATAATTTAAGAAAGGCTTCCGCTATCAAGAGCGATAAAATAAATAACAAGAAAGGATTCCATACTGTATGCGGTTCTGGTAATAAGATAATAGCGGCAAGACAGGTATTGAGCGTGAGTATTATTGCAGTAACTACTGGCTGCTGTTTGAAGAGCGGCAGAATAAAAATGAGTAAAAGAAACAGGAAAAATCCAAATAATCGCCCGGGTATATTACTAAGACTTTCATCTGCATAGATAAAAGCAAACAGCCAAACGATCATATGAAAAAACAACCATATCCAATATAATTTCATTTGTACTTTTCTCTCCTTTGACTGCATTTATCCCAATGCAATTACCCACAAGCCTCCACTTTTAAAATGGGGAATTTTAAAAAAGTTTAAGCGGGGGAAAACGGATGCCGCTCCCTGGATAAGTCTCGCTTTATCCCGGAGGAAGCGTCCGTAATTCCCCGCATGTGAGAATTGGGATGACTTCAAAAAAGGTTGGAGCAGGTGAAAACGGACGCTATCACCCCGATAAGTCTCGCTACCTATCAGCGAGAAAACCGCTCACTGATAGGAGTCTCGCTTTATCGTATCAAATTACTGTTCAGAGGACAACTAATGAAAAACAGATGCCACTGTTGGAAACAGTAGCATCTGTTTAGCGAGACGTTAGTAAGCCATGTTTCATTGTGTGAAGATGAAGAAGGCCACCTTCTTATAAAGCCCGTTTTGCCAAGATAGGCTCTTTTTCCTTATTCCTTATGTCTAATCAGCTGGAAAATGCACAGTAATCGTTGTTCCTTGTCCTAGTTCGGATTCTACGGAAATCGAGCCTTGATGTAACTTGGCAATTTGCAGGGCAATACTCATGCCAAGGCCTGTTCCTTCTTCCCGTTCTTCTGTATTGGTACCACGATAATAGCGATGAAAGAGATGTTCTTTTGTTTCTTCGTCCATTCCCTGACCGTTATCGGTAATAACAACCTTTATCCCATCTTCCTTTTTAAGTTCAACCGTAATCACGGTACCGGGCGGGTTATGTTTCAAGGCATTATAGATCAAGTTGTCTACCATCCTTTCAAATAACCGTTCATTTAAGGTCATTTCTTCCGGCTCCGCCAAGGGATGAAAAGTGACAGAATATTCCTTAAAGGTAAGGTCAGAAGTGAATTTACCCAAAATTCGTTTCATAAATGCATTTATATCTGCTAATTCAAAGGAAGCCAATGCAGCATCATTTTTTAACTGAAAGCTAAGTGTAAAGTCTTCAATTAAATGCACCATATACTCACTTTTTTCATGAATCGTTTGTCCGATTTCCTTTAGTTCTTGCTTGGACCAGTCATATTCACCGCTTGCTAATAATCTTCCATAACCTTCCATGCTAGTGAGTGGGGTACGGAGGTCGTGAGATATACCAGCCATCCATTCTTCTCTTGTTTTTTCTAACTTTTCTCTTTCTTTCCGGGAAACATTCAATTTCTCAGCCATATCATAGAAGGCTTGGAATACTTCTTGGTAAAGTCGGTATCGGCGCTTTATTTTACCATTCTTTCGATACACTTGTTTCTTTTCTCGGGCGGTCAGCACTTCTTCGTAAGGCCCATCTCCCATTCGTCCCAGCCAGTTTGCAAAGATAAACAGAGGCTTGCCATAACGAAAACCATGCCAAATCGCAATCATAATCGTGAAAATAAGTACAACCACTCCGATGACAGCAAATCCTAACACCATTTGTCTAAATGAATGTAACGGCAGTTCTTGTTTATGTTGATTAGGAGTATACAGCAGCCAGAGACTATTGGTTTGCGGATCGGAAAACATATATTGATTCATCGTAAAGAGATCTGGTGATTTGTCCCTGGAAAATATGCTTAATGGTTGTTCCTCATGTTCCATTTCACCCAGCTGTTGCACTAATTCAGATTGGTCATTATATATTTCCAGTGTCCCGCCTGCTTGCTGTAATGCTGCTTCCACTTCTGTTATGGCGGAAGGATCAATCTGTCCATTGGTATTGTAGTGCTCCACTAACTCTGACATCAACAATTGTCCCTGATCTTCATAACCAAGTACAAACAAATAATTTTCCTCATAGAATGTCTCTAAATAAACATTTAGTGAATAGGTATTGTATTGTTTGGTTTCGTTGATTTGCAGCAAATCGATCATACTGTAGCTTGTCGGCAGTTCATTAGGTGTATTTTGCGAGCCGATCACCTTTCCTTCTTCATCAATCACTTGAATCCAGATATCATCGGAAAGTTCATCTCCCCAGTCTTCTGTAAATTTCAATTCGTAGATGGAGTTCCCTCCCGCATTAAGGGCAATATGTTCCAGTATAGCCTGATAGTAATCTTCGCTTTGTTCATTTTGAAAGACCCAAATCATAGCGATTAAAGTGACAATCAAAATGATCAAGGTCATGGATACGGCAATAAAAATAAACTGTATAGAAAAATTCAGAAATAAACGTCGTCTTAGCTTGTTCATCACTTCTTATCCCTTCACCAATTTGTAGCCCAGCCCTCGTACTGTCTGCAAATAGACAGGATTACTAGGATCTTTTTCAATACGTTCCCTTATTCTTCTGATATGTACAGAGACTGTATTATCATCCACATAATGGTCAAATCCCCAGACTGCTTCAAGCAGATCTGATTTGGAGAAGACTATATTGGGACGTTTACAGAAATAGACCAGTAATAAATAGACTTGTGTCGGGCAAGGTATGGGCTTGCCATCTACGGTTAATGTCCCTGCCTGTTCATCGACAATAAAACGGCCGAAATCATAATAGTTAGGTCTTTCCAAGATTGATGATGCGGCAGTGTTATTTCTTCTCAGATACGCTTTGATTCTAGCAGCCACCTCCAAAGGATTAAATGGCTTCGTCACATAGTCATCACCGCCTGTTGCAAAACCGGTTAAAACATCTAAGTCTGATACCTTTGCCGTTAGAAAAAGAATATAGGCATTGGACATATCTCTTATTTTTGGACAAAAATCAAACCCGCTTCCATCTGGGAGCATCACATCAAGAATAATAATTTCTATTTGATGAGCTTGCAAAATCTGCAGTGCCTCTGTCCCTGTATATGCTTTATATATATGTTGAAATCCCTCTTTTTTTAGCATTAATTCCAGCATACTGACGATTGCTTTTTCATCGTCAACTATCAAAATGTTTGTGTTGTTTTCCATCTCGTTCCACCTCTCTTAGTAATCGTAACACAGCAAGTTTACGAACAGTTGAACAAATCATAGGAATTTTAATTATCTATTCAAGTTTTGTTTAAGTTACAGACACGTTCGTTTTGTACACTTGATTTAGCAATTGTTGATAGAAACCTGAACGCAGGGTAGGAGAGGGGAAGACTTGATGAAATTCACAGGAGAAATGGCTGTGTCGATGACTGGGGTGGTGTTATTTGGCCTATTACTTGTTGGATTATTTGGAAATGTATATGGGGATTCAGAAATAGAAACTATACTGCCCGCAGGAGAAAGCATCAACCAAATTATTCATTGGTTAGGTAATAGCGTGTTGTATTTAATCGTTATTTCATTTATTTGTGGATTAGCAGGGTTTGTTGCAGTGATACTGCTAAGAGAACAAGACAAGGCTGAAACAGGCGGAAGGCTCTTGATTATTATAGCGATCGTAAGTAGCTTATCTACCTTAGGTTTGGGTATATTTGGCAGTGTTGCCTATCTGCTCGCCGGAATTCGGACACTTATGCGACAGCAATCATTGCAAACTATGAAGGAAAAAGGAGATATAGATCATGTTTACGATAGCTTTCCGAGAGTTTAGAAGTTTATTTACCAGTATTCGTTCGATTTTGATTATTATTGTTCTATTTGGAGTGACAGTAGGAGCGGCACGGTTGGTGCGCCAATTTGAAGAACAGCTGCAGGAGTTGGGACTTGGACAGGATGCCTATGCGATGGGATTAATGCTTCTGCTAATCCTGGCCTCACCCTTATTTGTGACAAGTATAGCCCATAATGTGGTTAATAAGGAAATAGCCGATCGAACGATTCGATTTTTGGCGACCAAGACAACCAGAAATAGAATTATTTTTGGGAAATTTATTGGACACTTTTTATTTTGGAGTATCTGCTTAACAGTCGCTCTATTATTGATTGTACCATTTTCTAAATCATTTGCGATCTTGGATTTGCTGCAAGCCATTATTTTTGTTTCTTATTTTATTGGCTGGACCCTGTTTCTTTCTACATCGATAACAAAGCCAGCGTTAACGATGTTTTTAGGAATTACGCTTTCGATTGCCTTGCCGATTTTAGGCTTATGGAGTACAGGAACAGACAACTGGTTTATCAAAATCGTAGGTTACTTGACTCCTTATTTTTATTACACACAAGGGGATGACAGCTACTATGCCTATCTGGTTGTTATCTTTCCAATTATCTTTATTTTAGGCAGCTTACTTATTTTTAGAAAGAGGGATTTATAATGGAAGCCATGCAAACCTATAACTTAACCAAAACATATGGCAATAAAACGGTAGTTGATCATATTAATTTAAGCGTGAAAAAAGGTACTATTTTCGGCTTTCTCGGAAAAAACGGTGCCGGCAAGTCGACGTTTATTAATATGATTACAGGCTTGATTCATCCGACATCTGGTTCATTTGAGATTCTTGGACATCCAGCTGGCAAATTAAAAGACATTCAACAGGCAATCGGAGTTTTGCCGGATTACTCTACCTTTTATGATGATTTTACTGCCTTGGATCATTTAAAATACTTTAGTAAGCTATTACATGTGCCGTTTTCTAAACAAGAGTTAATAGCCATTCTGGAGCGAGTTGGATTGGAAGATGCCATTCATGTAAAAGCGAAAAACTTTTCTTTCGGGATGAAAAAGAAATTAGGCATTGCTCAAGCACTAATTAATCAGCCGGAAATTCTGTTTCTAGATGAGCCGACATCAGGCGTCGATGCCAATGCTGTCTTAAATATTCACTCAATTATTGATGAGATTGCTGCAAAAGGAACGACTATTTTTCTTACATCGCATAATTTAAATGAAGTGGAGAAACTGTGTGACGAAATTGCCATCATGAATCAGGGAGTTATTCAAAAGCAAGGAAATATGAAACAATTACGTGACCAATTTTCACAGGAGATTATTATTCATATCCAGCATCGTATGATTACAGAGGAGGAACAACAGCAACTAAAAACTGGTTTGTGTGAACTAACTGATAAGTTAGAAATAGACGAGACGAACTCCGAAATTGTGGTGTCCGCTAATGGGCGGATTCCACAAGTGAATAAGTGGTTTGTTCAGCATGATATTGATGTGTTTCGTCTAGAAGTAGATGAGCCGTCATTGGAAGAGATTTTCCTTCAATTAGAATGATATCTAGTCAGAAAAGGTAGATTTACAGAAAGCAGATCTCCCTTTTTTCATTGCTATTCTATTTTAAATTATAGATAATGAGGGTAACTGTGTGTAAAGGAGGAGAAGGATGGACTGGGATTCTTATAGCTATTTACACGTATATGCGCCACATGCTCCGCAGCATCCATCATTTATAATAGGTAATAGACAAGCGTTGACTGATCTTTGCAGGTTAATAGATCAAGCTTTAAGAAAAGATACAGCAAACAAGGGTTTCTTTCCATCTGATAATGAGGGATATGATGTATATGTTGGTGTCGTAAAGAACCAAATGATTTTTCGTTCATTAGAGATGCCTTACACCAACCAATTTGGGGAGGCCAATCAACAATTTCATTTTATTAATATACAAAATGATCCCTCAGCACCATATTCACCAGGGACGTTATTTGAGAATAGATATAAGTCAGTAGATAAACAACATAATACCTCATGGGCTGATAATAACTATCTCCAAATGTATGCCTCTTATACACATCATCATGAGGTCTTTATCATAGGTAACAAACAGGCTCTAACGACTTTGTGTAAATTAATAGATCAGGCATTAACAGAAGATCAAGCAGTGGATGATTTTTTTGCATCAGATGATCAGGGCTATAATGTGTGTGTTGCTGTTATAGCAGAAGAAGCCATTTTTCAATCACTAGAAATGCCATATACTGAACAATTCGGGGAGATAAATCTCTACCTCTATTATGCCAAATTAAACGATAAGACACAGCCGCCATATTCGCCTGTTATATTATTTCCAGAGTGAAGGGTTGTCTAATTGTGGAGCGTGGGATGACAGGCGATCTCCACGATAAGTTTCGCCAAACGGAAACTCTCTGCTAACGTTGTATCTTTAATATATTTTGCGATTTGATTGCTTTATCAAACGATATTGGTAGAATGTAATCTAAGCTAGTGCAAGGAAGGATAACAATTGAGAGAAAAAGAAACAGATACAAAAGTAATAGGTAAAGCGATAGCAAACTATCTGTTTATCATAAAAATATTGCTGGGTGCGTCTCTTATCTTGATTGTGGCATTCGTAGATGTTACTGCTAGCAGTATTCGGTCACTGCTGATGTTTTATTTTTTTGTCATGGCAGCTGATGCCATATTCTATTTTAAGGAAACAAAACAAGTAAAAAGATCAGTTATAATGGAGTTTGTGGTCTTTTTGATTGTTGGCTATATATTTGGTTTCTATTTAAGCTAAACCTAATTTCGAGATAGGCAGTTGAACGTGTCAGACTGCTTATTTTGTTTGAAGTCTGATAATTTATTGCAAATAATATACCATCATAGTAAAGCATATAGGAGGAGTTGTGTGAGTGAACGGATAAGATATTGGTTAACATTGTGCGTAGTTTTAATCGGCTGGTGGCTGGCCTCTGAATATCCGGATTGGAGCAAGTATATGGTATCTGCCATGTTGATTATAGTTGTTTGCTTGGAATGGAAGCCGCTTAAAGAAAAGTTAAAAGATGCGGAAAAAGAAGAAGATATTAGGAAGGTAATCATGCCTTTTATCCTTATGAGCTTAGCAATTGTTGTGGCAATTCTCTCGTGGTTTACCATGGTGCAATCGTTCGTGAGCCCCCTGCAACAAGGCTTTGTGTGATTTGAAAGAAGTTTAAGCGGAGCATAATGGATGCTAGCACGCCGATAGGTCTCGCTATCCATCAGTGGGGGATGAAGGACCCTCTTCGCTGATGACAGTTTCGCTTTATTAATTAAGGAGGGATAATATGGTTTTTTTAGTTAGTTTGCTCGTATATCTTGTTATTCTATTGTTATTAACGTTTGGTCTGTTTTTGGTTATGTTGATGGTCTTTGGGACTGGGGAGCCGGCAATCCTCTTTTTGGTGTCCTTTATCAGTGTCCAGCTTATTGTACATACGGCGGGGAATATTCGGAAACATAAACGCTGGATTCATACATAATATTAAGCGGGCTTTCCACTGACGGTTAGCGACCGTTGCGATCACACCAAGATAAAAAAACAGCGAAGCAAGGAGAGATATCCTTTTGCTTCGCTGTTTTCGTTAAAGTTGTGCCGGATGCTTACGATGATAGAATAATAAACAAATATATAACACGATCGATAAAGAAACAGAAATGGCTGCTGCTAAATAGATATAGCTATACCCTAATAAAAAGGCAATCTGGCCAAATGCCATAGCGCCAACGCCTACTCCCAAATCAAAGAAGGAGAAGAAGGTGGCATTAGCCATTCCCTTTCGATGACTATCAGCTTTGTTGACTGCCCATGCTTGTAAGGCGGGCTGTATGGAACCAAAGCCCAGACCGTATAAAGCGGCGGCAATAAAGAGCACAGCAGAGTTTGGCAGCCAAACTAGCAAGAACATAGCAATTAAAACAGACGCTGCCCCAGGCAGGAAAACAGCTTTATGACCATAACGGTCGTATAACCGCCCTGAAAAAGTACGTGAAACCATTAAGAATAGGGCGTATATCAAGAAATACATTTCAATCCCACTGATATTTTCCTCAGCTGTATACAATGGAAGAAAAGAAGCGATTCCGCCAAATGTGGTGGTGATGAAAAATAATAATATAGATGGTTCCAGCGCTGATTTTTCCACAACATCAAACTTAGACTGTTTTTCTTCATGAAGTGGCGGTTCCACTTTTTTATAGGTGATTTGTGTTGCTAGAATTAGTGCCAGCAGTCCTAAACTAGCTGCGATAATGAACAGCCAAGTAAATGACATATAACCATACAAAGCCAAGCCTAATGACGGTCCAAAGGCAAGAGCCAAGTTACCTGATAAGCCGAAATATCCCATTCCTTCCCCACGTCGTTTTGGCGGAATCAGATCGGTAGCAATCGTACCTGTGGCAGTGGTAGAGTATCCCCAGCCGACTCCTTGCACAAAGCGCATCAAGAATAGGAACACAATACTCGCAATAAAAGCAAACGAACCGACAGATATAACAAAAATACATAAGCCTAGTAAATAAACAAATTTTCTCCCCATCGATTCTAAGGCATGACCAGCATTAGGACGGACAAGTAAAGCGGAGAATGTGAATACACCTGTAATAATTCCGATCAGCTGATCACTGCCGCCTAAATGCTGTACCAGTAATGGAACAGTAGGCAATGTCATCTGAAAACCAAGAAAGATAAAGAAGTTAGCTACACAGATAAAAATGAAATCCTTTGTCCAGATTCTTTCTCTATTTCTTGACGGGTTAGTTTGCTGCATCTCATAATCTCCTTTAAATATTTCGGTACTCGAAATATAGTATACCGCACTTCTGAAGTAAAACAAAGAATACTGTCTCTATTCCTTTTAACTGAGCAAGAATAGCCATCTAAAAGACAATGTTACCTCACTGTATATTTGTAATAAATTTGAAATGTTTTTGTAAGTTTAGCGAGATTAGAAAAGGGAATATAGTGATAATAACTCAAGCTGTCTCTTTTATGACAGATCAACATCCTGATTTTCGCTAACCATCTGAGAGAAAATCGCTCTCAGAAGGAAGTCTCACTTTACCACGGTGTAACCGTTCGTAAATCCTTTGCAGTACGAGGGGAACAAAAGTAGTAAACGGACGCTAACACCCTGATAAGTTTCGCTAACCATCTGAGAGAAAATCGCTCTCAGAAGGAAGTCTCACTTTACTATACAGGAAGGTGTGTGAAGGTAATGAAAGGTATTATTCTTGCAGGGGGTAGTGGTACGCGATTGGCTCCTAGTACGGATAGTTTAAACAAACACCTGCTGCCTGTTTTTGATAAACCAATGATCTATTATCCGCTATCTGTACTAATGTTAGGTGGACTGAGGGAAATTATGATTATCAGTACGCCAGAAGATACAGAACGATTTGAGAAATTGCTGGGAGATGGTTCTGGTTTAGGAATCAAGCTCTCTTATCGAGTACAAAGCGAGCCCAAGGGGATTCCAGAGGCTCTGCTTTTGGCAGAAGATTTTATTGGACAAGATGATGTAACCCTGATATTGGGAGATAACATTTTCTTTGGTCAGGGCTTTACCACATTACTTCGAAATGCGATTAAACATCATAAGCATGCGACTGTTTTTGGCTATCGAGTCAAGGATCCAGAGCGGTTTGGAGTAGTTGAGTTTGATCACCGTCAGCAGGTTATTTCTATCGAAGAAAAACCGGAAGATCCCCGATCTGACTTTGCTGTGACAGGCTTATATATGTATGACTTTCGAGCAGTTCAGATTGCTAAACGGCTAAAGCCATCTGACCGCGGAGAACTGGAAATAACAGACCTTAACAAAGAATATCTGAAATGGAATCAACTGAGAGTAGAATTATTAGGACGTGGATTTGCTTGGATGGACGCCGGGACACAGGAGTCCCTGTTTGAGGCCGGCGAATTTATTCGTACGACACAACAACGTCAAGGCTTTAAGATTGCCTGTCTGGAAGAGATCGCCTTTTACTTAGGCTATATTTCTAAGGAAGCATTATATGAGAAAGGGAAGGGAATGGAGAAAAACGATTACGGCCAATATTTGATGGAAATAGCAGAACGCAAGCACAATCAGCAATATTGGTACTCCATTGATCATCACCCTATGTTAGGACTGGTTGAAAATGAGTAAAACCATACTGATTACAGGTGGAGCCGGTTTTATCGGCTCCAATTTCATCCATTATTATCGAAAACATTATCCTCAGGATACGATTATTAATATTGATAAATTAACCTATGCTGGTTCATTGGGGAATTTACAGGAGATCGAAGAGGACAGTTATTATAGGTTTATCCAAGGAGATATCGCCAATCCGTCTTTTGTAAAGGCCATCTTTGCAGAGCATAATATTGACGGTGTGATTCATTTTGCAGCAGAATCGCATGTAGACCGCTCTATCTCCGACTCCAGCCCGTTTATTGATACCAATGTGGTCGGAACATGGAACCTTATCGATGCAGCAAGAGAGAATTGGCAGCAAAAAGAGGAATTGGAACAGCGTCGTTTTCACCAAATCTCTACTGATGAAGTGTACGGATCGCTAGGAGAGGAAGGCAAGTTTACCGAAGCGACTCCGTATGATCCACGCAATCCGTACAGTGCCTCAAAGGCCAGCGCCAACTTATTGGTAAAAAGTTATGGCTATACGTACGGTATGAATGTGGTGATTTCCTCTTGCTCGAATAATTACGGACCACGACAGCATAGTGAGAAACTGATTCCGACAATTATCCGCCATGCATTGGCGAATGAGAAGATACCGATTTATGGTGATGGACTGCATATTAGGGATTGGCTTTATGTGGCCGATCACTGCCGAGCGATTGACCTTGTTTTTCATCAAGGTGAAGTGTTGGAGACATATAATGTCGGCGGTGATAATGAACAAACCAACATCAATATTACAAAAAAGGTTTGTAAGCTGTTAGATCAGGCGCGGCCGGATTTACTGGCGCAATTTCAACTAAGCCAGTTTGAAGAACTGATGACGTATGTGAAGGACCGACAAGGACATGATCGACGCTATGCCATTGATGCAAGCAAGTTAAAAGAAGCATTCGGCTGGGAGCCAACAACCAAACTGGAAGATGGATTGAAGCAAACGGTAGATTGGTATGTGAATAGATGGAAAATTGTAACAAACCCTTAATTTCTGTTGTTGTTCCAGTTTATGGTTGTAAGACATGTCTTGTCGAATTATGTAATCGAATCAAACAAACCATTCAGTCGATTCCTGCTGACTATGAAGTAATACTAGTAAACGATGCAAGTCCGGATCATGCTTGGGAAGTCATTCTCCAGCTTCATCAGCAAGATCCGCAAATAAAAGGTATCGACCTTTCCCGTAATTTTGGCCAGCACCATGCGATTACAGCTGGTCTGGACTATTGTATGGGAGATTGGACCGTGGTGATGGACTGTGACCTGCAAGATCGGCCAGAGGAAATCGCCAATCTGTATCAGAAAGCTTTAGAAGGTTATGAAGTTGTATTTGCCCAACGCCAGGAACGTCAGGATCGTGCGATGAAGAAGTTATCTTCTAAGCTGTTTTATAAAGTTTTTGATTATTTTAGCGGGCAAACAAGTGATGCCTCGATTGCTAACTTTAGCATTATTTCGCAAGAAGTGGTGCGTAGTTATCGCCGTTTAAGGGAACAAAATCGCTATTTTCCTTTTTTTGTGAGGTGGATGGGGTATAGCCAGGCCAAGATCCCGGTACAGCATGAAGCACGCAAAGAAGGAAAATCTTCTTACCCATTTCGTAAATTACTTTCTCTGGCAACGGATGCCATCGTCTCACAATCCAATAAGCCGCTGCGTTTATCCATCAGTGTCGGTTTTATGATGGCTACGTTATCTTTTATTTATGCCCTTTATTTATTTATCCGCTATTTCTTTTTGTCTCAAACGGTACAAGGGTGGACCAGTACAATGGTGTCGCTCTTTTTCTTAGGCGGATTAATCCTCTTTCAATTCGGGATTATGGGCTTATATTTAGGCAAGATTTTCAATGAAGTGAAGAACCGCCCCATCTATCTGGTGAAAGATGTAACGGACGGAGCAGAGCAGAAGGGAGACAAGGAATCATATGAGTAAATATTTAGAACCAACCCCATGGGATCGAAGGAACTTTCCAATTGATACGTATCAATTGACGGAGTATAGTGAAGCAGCACTAAAGGAAACGGACCAAGTGGAAGGACATTTCACCATGAAGGTGGATCCATTAGTAAATAAGGCATTATTGCATCAATATGGCTTTTACTATACCGATACCTTAACAGATTTGGTGGTGACACGTGACCGATTTTTCGCAGAGAAGGCGACAGACGCTGTTACCTTTTCAAAGGATTATCCTGCAGGTGAGGTGTTAGCCATTGCTGAAGAAGCCTTCCAAGGCGGGCGTTATCATCGTGATTTCCAAGTGCCTGACCATTTAGCTGATCTGCGCTATCGAAATTGGGTGAAGGATTTAATTGAACAGGAACGAATTCTTGTATATAAACAAGCAGGGCAGGTTGACGGCTTCTTTGCTTATAAAGATGATGATGTTCTGTTGATGGCAATGCATCAGCGGGTGCGAGGCAAAGGTTTTGCCATCCCATTTGCTGCTGCTTGTATCAAAGAGCAATTCGCACGCACAGAGGCTGAACGGCTGACAGCCCCCATTTCCCCAAGAAACATGGCCTCTATGAATGTGTTTATTGGTTTAGGTTTCAATATTGGAGGGTGTGTGGATATTTATCATAAAGTGAATGGCTCTTTCGGAGGGGATGTTCAAAAAGTCTAATAAAAATAATACGGCGAATTTCAGCGTTGACGGTAGGGGAACTTCTACTAAGATCGTCCACATCGTGTGGACAACGCAGAAGTCAACACCTCCTGTGCAAGTCCGTTACTCAAAGACTGCGCCACCTTGAACTTTCGACGTACGGGATGTGCTAGTATCGGTGTTGCAACACGATGTTGCGAACTTAACCGATGATGGTCCTTTTTATCAAACTTTTTGAATACGTACTAGGAGGAAAAGTAAATGGGATACTTTTATATTGCCGGGACGATTATTTTTACAGTATATGGCCAGTTAATTATCAAATGGACAATGGATCGTCAGGGTGGCCTTCCAGAGGAATGGTGGGATAAATTTCTCTTCCTCTTACAGCTGCTGTTTAACCCTTGGATTTTGTCAGGTTTCTTTGCCGCATTCCTAGCGGCATTAAGCTGGATGGCGGCGATGACGAAATTCGATATTAGTTATGCCTATCCATTTATGAGTCTGTCATTTGTATTGGTCTTTCTATTCTCCGTGTTATTATTTGGAGAGCCAATCAATCCGCAGAAATTGATTGGTTTTGGTTTAATTGTGTTTGGGATTATTGTAATGAGGTGATGAGATGATACCATTTAACATACCATGCCATATCGGTGAAGAGGAACAAGCGATTGCTCAAGTAATTGCCAACCAGAAAATGTCAGGTAATGGAGAGTATGGCAAGAAGTGTGTCAATTGGTTAGAGCAGCAATTACATACGAAAAAGGCGTTACTCACCCCTTCATGTACAGCTGCCTTGGAGATGACAGCATTATTAATCGATATCGGGGAAGGGGATGAGGTAATTATGCCTTCCTATACCTTTGTCTCGACAGCGAATGCCTTTGCTTTAAGGGGAGCGAAGATTGTCTTTGTTGATGTAGATTCAACGACGATGAATATCGATACAGATCAAGTCCAGGAGGCAATCACTAATCAGACAAAGGCGATTGTAGTTGTTCATTATGCAGGTGTATCCTGTGAGATGGAAACGATTATGACCATTGCCGGTCTGCATGACCTGTGGGTCATCGAAGATGCCGCCCAGGGATTGATGAGCCGTTATCACGGACAGGCGCTGGGGACGATAGGACATTTAGGAACCTTTAGTTTCCATGAAACAAAGAATTATAGTTGTGGTGAGGGTGGCGCCTTATTAATTAACGATGAGTCCTTGATAGGCCGGGCAGAGGTTATTCAGGAAAAAGGAACAGACCGCTCGCAATTTATCAGGGGAGAAGTCGATAAGTATAGTTGGCGGGATATCGGTTCTTCTTATTTGTTAAGTGAACTAAATGCTGCTTATCTATCTGTCCAGCTGGAACATGCGGAAGCCATTAATCAGGATCGTCTGACAACATGGCAGTATTATTATGAAGGATTACAGTATCTTGCCATTCGCGGTGATCTGACGTTGCCAATGATTCCGAAAGAAGTGGAACATAATGCGCATCTCTTTTATATCAAGACCAAAGATAAAGAGGGCAGGCAGCAATTAATGGATTACTTAGCCGAGAAAGGCATCATGACGGTCACGCATTATGTTCCGTTGCATAATTCTCAAGCTGGCAAGAAGTACGGTACATTTTATGGTGAGGATCGCTATACAACCAGTGGCAGTGATCGGTTACTGCGGCTGCCGCTTTATTATGGAATGAGTAAAAGGGATGTTGCCTATGTCGTGGAAAGTATTCAGCAATTTTATGAGAAATAAATGGATATGGATAGGGTGTCTTGTTCTGCTCGCTTACCTCTCGCCATATGTCATCTATGGTGAGGCCACCCATATTCGAGTGCATGATAACCTGGATTCCAATATTGTTTGGTATAAGGTGTTAGCAGAGAGTGGGAATATCTTTACCTTACATGATGTACAACTGCCTTATGCGATAAATGGTTTGCCACGCAGTGCACTGCCTTCAGCTTTTGATGCAGTGGTCTGGCTGTATGTCTTGTTTGAGCCCATGACAGCCTATACAATCAGTCAGACGATCATGCGTTTTGCTGCCTTTTTTGGGATGTACTTACTGTTAACACGATTTGTACTAAAAGAAGAAACAAGTCCTTGGATTAAGGTCGGTGTTCCATTAACATTTGCGATGCTGCCGTATTGGCCATCAGGGGCATTGTCCATTGCGGGTCTGCCGCTTGCTCTTTATGCCTTTTTATTGATACGAAAATATCAGAAGGCAGCACCAAAGCATGCCTGGGTATTATTAGGGCTGATCCCCTTTTTCTCTAATTTCATCTTAACGTTTGTTTTTTTCTTAGCGTTAATGGGAGTGTTATGGCTGATAGACCGCATTCGTTATCGGCAATGGAATTGGCCGTTTTTCACAGCCATTGCTGGGATGACAGCTGTCTATGTGATCAATAATTATTTGTTAATCACATCGATGTTCTTCGATGCAACGTTTAACTCTCATCGTGAGGAATTAGAGTTAGGATTTAACGATTTTCATCGCAGTTATGAACTGGGGTGGGAGAATTTCCTATATGGGCATACCCATGATGAGGCTCAGCAGGCCTATATTATTGTGCCGCTTATGTTATTGGCACTGTGGATTGCTATGATGAAGAGGCAGCAGCCTAAGTTATTAATGACGCTGCTCCTGACTAACTTATTATTATCCTTCTGGTATGCCTTTTGGTATTGGGAAGGCTGGCGTCTGATTAAGGATAATGTTTCGATCGCCAACACCTTTAATTTTGCACGGGTGCACTTTCTGGATCCACCAATCTGGTACATTATTTTTGCCTTGGCTTTAGTCATTTTATGGAAGCAGTTGAAGTTTGGCAAACTGTTGGCAGTTATTTTAATTATTTTGCAATGTCTCTGGTTATTTTCGCTAACAGAAGAGTTCAAGTATCGGGTGGTTGGCACTCCTAGTTTTGAAGAATTCTATTCGGAGGAGCTGTTTGCCGAAATTCGTGATTATATTGGAGAGCCTCAAGACAGCTATCGTGTGGTAAGTATCGGTATGCACCCAACGATTGCTCAGTTTAATGGCTTTTACACGCTGGATACGTATAATAATAGTTTCCCTCTTGAATATAAACACGCCTTTCGTGAAGTTATTGCCGGTGAACTAGAGAAGAGTTCAGAGCTGGCTGATTATTTTGATAACTGGGGCGGCAGGTTGTATATGTATGTAGCTGATCATGGCAAGAATTATATGTTTACTAAGGATCGGAATGAACCGATCGAGCAGCTGGATATTAATACCGAAGCCTTACAAGCTCTCGGCGGTGAATATATCTTTTCTGCGGTAGAAATCAAAAATGCCGAAGATTTAGGACTAGAATTAGCAGATACTTTTACACAAGAAGAATCGCCATGGGAAATTTATCTGTATCAGGTAGCAAACCAAGGGCAGGGCACTTAAGAGGTGTTCTGCCTTTTGCTAAAATATTTGAAATAGAATTCTAGTAGAGAAAGGTAAAGATGATACGTAAGCGGGAAATAATAAACCGCATTCTATTATAATGAAACTACCTCTATACTTGACATTATCAAGTAACAGGAGGTAGTTTTTCATGAAAGAAAATCCGATTGTTCCCGTAACGATCCCCACAGCCCCTTCTTCTGCCCCCGCAAAGCCTGTGATAGAGTTTTCCTGTCATTCTCTGCACGTAACCATTTTGGAAGGTTGTCAGGAATCATTGGCAACAGCCTTGATAAAGGAGTTGTGCCGCCATGCTCGTTGACTTCTCCAAGGTGCAGAATTGTTATTTAGTCTGTGGCTACACGGATCTACGGAAAGGCATTGATGGTCTGGCTACCGTGATTACCAGCCAATTTCAATTAAACCTTCTAGACGAATCGGTCTTCTTATTTTGTGGAAGGAGAACCGATCGATTTAAAGCGCTCTGGTTTGATGGAGAAGGTTTTTATTTACTGTATAAGCGATATGACCAGGGAAAGTTAACGTGGCCACGTTCGCAAACGGACGTAGAAAAACTGACAGCCAAACAAATCGAGTGGCTGTTCGATGGATTTTCCATCTATCAAAAACAAAAAATCCAGCCTGCCCAATTAGGAGTACTTACTTAATCATCCGGAGAGCATTCGTTTTTAAATTTTTCCTCCTTTTTTGATAAAGTGTGGTACGATAAAAGAAATTGGTTAAACGGGGGGTGAACACGTTGACAGAATTGGAAAAGCAGTTGATGAAACAAATCGAACATTTGACGATCCAGAATGAAAAACAAGCCAAACAAATCGAACAGCTGATTAACCAGCTGACCAATATGAATCGTCGACTGTTTGGAACATCATCCGAAAAATCCTCACCAGGTCAACTTTCCTTATTTGAGGAAGACAAGGACTCCCCTTTTAGTGAAGCAGAGCAACCTGCAGACAAAGCCGTTGAAATAGAGACGATCTCTTATCAGCGAAAAAAATATAAAGGGCAGCGGACCGATGTCATAAGAGACTTGCCTATCGTGGTGGAAGAACATACTCTTCCATCTGATAGCCAAGTCTGTTCGTGTTGTGCCAGCCCCTTAAAGTATCTTGGAAAACGAGAAGCTCGAACCGAGTTGGAGTTTATCCCTGCCCATTTAGTCCAACACATTCACTATGAACATGCTTATGAATGTTTGGCTTGTAAGAAAACAGGACAAAATTATATTCTCCGCCAAAAGGCACCAGAACCAGCTCTAGCCAAAAGTCTGGCAGGTCCCAGCGTATTAGCCTGGAATCTCTATCAAAAGTTGGAGATGAGTATTCCTTATCACCGCCAAGAAAAAGAATGGGCAAGATATGGGCTGAAGGTTTCGCGGCGAACGTTGGCAAATTGGGCCATTCGAAGTGCAGAACAATGGCTGGAGCCATTGTATCAACAAATGAGGGGGAAATTACTGCATGAACCCGTGCTCTCCGCAGATGAAACGACCTATCAAATTTTGCGTCGGGCAGACGAGAAGCCAGCTACAGCAGATGCGAGGATATGGTTATTTCGCACAGCGGAAACCGCCAAGCATCCAATTATTCTCTATCATTCTTCGGAGACACGCCAGTTTGAAGTAGCAGAAACCTTTCTCAAAGGGTTTAAAGGATTGCTTCACTGTGATGGGTATTCCGTCTATCAAAAATTAGAAGACGTGCAACTTCAAACCTGTTGGGCACATGTTCGGAGAAAATTTTTGGAGACGAATGATCCACATGGACAAGGCGCCATTGGCGTCCATTACTGTGATCAACTTTTTAAGCTGGAAAGGCAATGGAAAAAGTTATCTCCCGACGAAAGGTTCCAGCAACGGCAACTGAAAAGCAAACCGCTATTGAAAGCATTTTGGGAATGGTTGGATGCCCTCGTTACGATGAAAGGCCCTTTACAAAAAGCGGTAGATTATACCCAACATTTAAGGGATTCTCTTTCCCGTTTTTTAAACGATGGACGCCTTTTCATTAGTAATAATCTCGCAGAGCGTTCTATCCGGCCTGTCACCCTAGGTCGCAAAAATTGGTATTTCTCTACGAGCGTAGCTGGTGCTCAGGCGAATACCATTGGATACAGTGTGATCCAAACGGCGAAAGAAAATGGGGTGGATCCATTTGAATACCTCACCATTTTATTTGCGGAACTTCCGCAGCTTGATATTTTTCAACACCCCGAATATTGGGAACACTATTTTCCTTGGAGTGATTATATCCAAGCCAAGGTAAAGCCTCTTTCAACAAGCGTGAAAAAAGCTAAATAGACCCTAAGGGAGCTACTTTATGAAAAGTTTACTCCTTTTAGGGCTATTTGTCATGGCGTCATATTATTTCCCGCTTACGATGATACCAATCAATACAGAGAATACCCCAAATACAAATAATCCTAGACCGAGTACAAGGAAATTGAGATTACGATTGACTCGTGCTACATGAAGGTTATATCTGGTATATTTGACAATTATAAGCGCTATCACATCTAGTCCTGCAGTAGAAGCTTTGGACGACAGACAAGCATAATAACCGAAAGCAATCAAGACACTGGCTATAAAGACATCCACAATAGGATGAATTGTTAAAACAAAAGGTGTTTTATACCACAAAGAGAAGCAAAGCATATAAGACAGACTGCTGACAATTGAATTGATAAAGATTTCTTTATTTAGTGCCACAAAGCATAAGAGTAGCAGCAACAGGGTGAGCCCGTTACTAATCCACAATAAATCAATCTTTAGCCATTGCTGAATCACCAGAGATAAACTTGTTACCCCGCCGTTAATCACCTTATTCGGAACGAGAAATTTGGCGTAGCCCAGCCCTAGCAGTATATTTCCAATAATTATTTTGATGACATTTCTGGAGCTAATCAATGGTTTTCCCCACTCTCATTTACTGGTCTTACTGTATTTTACAGGTGTTTATTGGCCGCTAACCATCAACCTCAAAGATAAAAATGAGGCGGAGTAACGGAGGCTAAGCAAAAAAAACTACTAATGGAATCCTACCTGATAGAAAAGCTCCTTTCATCATATACTTGATTGTAGTTCTTGTATATAATATTTTCTTAACAAGTATAAGAAGGACTTTGATGAAGGAAAATATCTATAACTGGCAGCCGTTATCCGTAGAAGAAATGTATGCTTTGTTTTCAAATACTTCGATAGATTGGTTCATTGCTGGGGGATGGGCATTGGATCTACATGTAAATAAGCAGACAAGAAACCACAGTGATATCGATATATGCCTCTATCGAGAGGATCAAAATCTGCTATTTCAGCAGTTAAGTAAGGATTGGCTATTCTATAAAGCACAAAAAGGAAAATTGATACACTGGGCTGAAGGGGAATTTTTACAAAAGACTAAGGATGTGTGGGTTCGTAAAGATCACCATTCACCATGGGCATTTCAAATAATGCTGATTGATATGGAAAAAGGAGATTGGGTATATGGTAGAGAGCCTTCCATTAGACGTGCCAAGGATGATATTTATTTACACACGTCGTCAGGCATACCATACCTTAAACCAGAGATTCAACTGCTGTATAAGGGAGGTTCTTCCCAAGTCAGAGAAAAGGATAAAACAGATTTTCAGATGATGCTTCCGTATTTGACACTAGAAGAGAAAGATTGGCTGCGGAAAGCATTGGTTAGGCAATTTTCAAATGGACATAGCTGGCTACGATATCTGCATCATTAAAAACAGATGATGCTGCTGTAAATCAGGATCATCTTATCGAGAAAATAGATAGTAAACGTATAATATCGAAAGGTGTTAATGATATAATAGGAATGGAGTAAACGTATTAGTAAGACGTCCAGAAAAAATATAGAATAGAAGGAGTGGTGCAGGCTGATGTATGAATTAAAAACAAAGCAAAATGATAATAGCGTGCTTGCCTTTATTGAAGATGTCGAGAGTTCCCGTAAACGTGAAGATGCCTATCGGCTGCTAGATATTTTCACCGAAACAACAGGGTTTGAAGCAAAAATGTGGGGTCCTAGCATTATCGGATTTGGCCGTTATCATTATAAATACGAATCAGGTCATGAAGGAGATGCACCATTAGTAGGTTTCTCACCACGCAAGGCGAAAATCAGTCTCTATTTTGCAACAGGAGATACGGAGCGGGAACAATTATTGAACCAGTTCGGTAAACATAAGGCAGGTAAGTCTTGTGTCTATATCAATAAAGTAGCAGATGTGGATGAAGAGATATTACGGGAATTAATCAAGCAATCTGTCCAATTTTTGCAAGCACAATATCCAAATGAATAGCAGGTGTATAAGAATGTTTGAAGTAAGAAGGCTAGATAATAACGAGGATCTTGATTTCTTAACGGATATGTTATATGAATCGATCTTTATTTCGGAGAATAAGCCATCGAAACAAAAACTGCTCCAATCAAAGCATTTGCGTAAGTATCACCAGGACTGGGGTAGAGCGGGAGATACAGCACTTATTGCTTATGATCTGCACCAACAACCGGCTGGAGCGGTCTGGTATCGTTTATTTAGTGATATGCTCCCTTTATAGTAGACAGAGAAATAATAAAAATTCTCACCTATTATGAAGGGAGTATTTTGTATGTCTAAAAGAATGACCAAACAG
>NZ_JAFBFA010000045.1 GCF_016909015.1 Gracilibacillus alcaliphilus | reverse complement strand
TATATTCCTTGACTTACCTAATGTTTTTAATATTAATCAATGAAAATTAGAGAAAAACAGCGATATTTTAAGAAAATGAAAGTATATTGAGGGAGCGAAGTGGTTGGCCGGAGCGAATCTTCAAACGTCTATTCAGTCAAAATAATGACCAGGCAAGGGCAATCAATGATAGCAGGGTGCACATGTTTGTTTATGTGTGAAAAGTTAAGTTGATAAAAAAAGATTATAGCTATCACAATGGATAACCATAACCTTTTTTCATCTGTGGTATATATTTAACTTGTTAATCCCATTCTTTGAACCTTGCCAGTGCTTTTTTTATCAGTGGAACAAGCTTCCCTTCAGATTCTCTTTGTTTCTGCCACTCATTGTAACTAGCAATGGCAATCAGTAGGACACCAACGATTAATAGGTAGCCCCACCACGGTAAATTGCCCCAATAAGGTCTGGTTTGGTACATCACATTAAATAATAGTGTGCCAAGACCGACAAAGAAATAGGATTTGATTTGCAATTTCATCCCCGTTAAGAATGAGGCCAGCGATAACGTACCGATAATAATGGCATCCCAAACCGTGCTGCTCTGGATCGCATCATTAATCAAATAGACAGTAATAAAGATCAAGATAACCGTTTGTACATGATTCATAATGTTTTTCTTATGCCGCCATGTCCTGACTGCTAATAAAATCGACAGCAGTAGGATAGGCAATGCCTTGAATTCAGCATGTAATAATGGCGTTATCAGCTCCAAATATTCTTCTAAAACTATATAGTAGGCTGGCAAAAGTGAAATACATGATAAGGTAACCAGCGTCTTCTTCCCTGCGGATGAATGAACTCGTTTGATTTGCAGATATAACCAACTAGCAAGCATCAGATAAGGCACTATCTGCAGCCATATATTATCAGTCATGCTAGAAAGGGTAAAGGCAAAAAATACATACAATAGGGCACCTACTGCATACCAATCTACATCAATAACCTTCTTCTCCTTTGTCAGATAGAGACTCGTAAAGACATAGCTGCCTGATCCAATTAACAAAACAAAGAACCCGATAGTAAGAAGAATAAGATAGTCTGGATTTATGATCACTTGCTGCTGATTCCACATAATAATCGAAGCAATCACAGGGATTAAACTAAACATCAGCCATTTGCGAACATGCAATAAGTATAAAGCTAACACCATCCATGCCAGCAAAATAACTATCTCAAAGAACGTGCCTGGCATCCATGAACTCACCACAATAAGCTGATTAAGATGAATAAATGGTATCATATACCATTCGATTCTCTTTTTCCAAACAAGTGGCACCATAATCCAACCCACCAAGAACAGAATACTAGTAAAAATAGGTATATATTCTAATTCTAAGGATAGTTGCCAATCATAATAATACAGATACATCGTCATCATCCATGGAATCATGGTCATCCCTGCAAATAAAGACAGTTTAATTTGCCATTCTTTCTGCTTAACCATTGCGCTATACACGTAAATCAGTGTAGGAATAGCAGTTATGGCAGGATGAATCTCGTGATCCATAACGAAATCGACAGCAAATAATAACAGCAAACCAAGTATCACCACATGGGCAAGTTTAAAGAAATGTGGCTTAAGTGCCTTGTCATACTTTCCTGCATACCAATCAATGATAAGCAGTAAGACTGGTGCAAACACCATATACCAGCCATACCCTGACAGCGAATCTATCGGCATAAAGCTGTACAAAGACATATAGAAAAACAATGTCGTCAACGCTACAATACTCCATAATAACTGGCTCTTAGACCGTTTCACAAACCAAATGGCTACGGCAATGCCAACTAAAAAAATCAATGAACGGTTGACTTTGCCGTCCCAAAAGAAATAATAAACAGCTGCTTGTAAAATAGCCATACAGTAACTAACCTGCCCAATGTAAAAGGCGGCCCGTGCCAAATTTGGCTTCTTCCATCGATCCCATACTTTACAGACCCCGAGCAAAATAAGAGAAGCGACCGCAACATGTATGGGAAGATTCCATTGTTCATAAGAAAGTCCCATTCGGCTTGTTAACTCTGGATACAACACGAATAGAGCAAAAATCCAGCTGACGGCGTGCAACCATTCTGCTGTTTGTTTTTCTATTCCATTTGCAGAATGAGCCACAATCAAACATATGACACCTAATAATACCAACATGATAGTTAGCTCCATATATGCCATAACTAACAATGTATTTAACATGGCAATCAGCATGACTGCTGCTGACAGGTAATACGTACTTGTTTGAATAGGCTGAGTAAATGCCCATTTTTTGCGAACACCAACAACCACGAATAAGATACCTGCATATACAAAAAGAAAGAATTCCCAAGTTATCACAAAATACGGCTCCACTACCGTATTCCATAATTGCAGCCCAAATACAAAGAGAAAAATAGGTGCCAGCCAGCGAAATACTTGGCGATTAGTAATATGAGAAAGATAGAGGTAAGTTCCAGCAACAACAAGATAAGCAAATAATAATGTCCAGGAATCTGATCCTCCTCTGATCACCAACCCTTGAAAACTTATATAGATAAAAGCAAAAAAGGTAATAATTCCAGCAGTATAGTGGAAGACTTTCTCAACAAAGCTATCCTTTCTCATAAGATAAGCAAACAAGATATATCCTGCCCCTAACAAGGCATAGACAAATATATCGATGGACTGCAGCCACGAAGATTCCGTTAGCTGAAACACCCCATAGGCAAACAATACAACAAAAACAAATTGATAGGTTTTGGTATGGTACACGAAAACCATAGCCATATAGAGCACGGCCGTCAATAAAACGTTAAAACTGTAAAAGAGTGCCTGATCAAATACAGCCAGCATTAGTAAAGTCGACACAATTAAATTCAACTGTGCATATGCAGGCAATTCTTTGAAAAATAGAGCTGATTTTGTTTGCTGCTGACGATGAAAACGATGATAGCTAAATAATAAAGCAGCATTATAGAGCATGATTAACAGGTAAAACAGATCTACCGGTACCTGCAATGCTGCAAATAAAAAACCGACAAAGAATGATAAAAATAAAAAGGAGATCCAGACAAACAACCTTGCTTGACTGACCAAGGCGTTTCTAACGTATAGCGGGAGCGGAATCAATGTACACATCATTCCTAATATGTACCTGCCTTCCCCATCAATCGTGAGATAGGATCCCAATAAGCCGAAATAACCGATGGCCAATATTCCAATTGGGAGCAATAAACTTCCAAGGGTAAGAAAAGCAAAGGCTGTCTTTTCGATCTTCAGAAACTTACTCGATATCATACTTAAAGCAAGGAAAAACAAGGAAACACCTAGTAAAGTGATTACTTTCATTAAGGCTCCCATTTGATCCCATGTGCTTGTCGCAACCACTAAACCACTAATTAATAAAAAAACCACTCCGATGATCAGCAGCCAAGTAATATTTCGTTCGCGGATTTGCTCACTTGTTTTCTTCGGTTTAGGAGGTTTTTCATTTGGTTGCTTCACTGGTTTTGGTTTCTTTATTGCTGCAGGACTCGGCTCGACCTTGATAACCGGCTGATCGATTGGTTCTGTTGGTTGTTTGACAGTTTCAGTCTCTTGTTCTTGTCTCATTTCACTCTGCAACTGAGCAAACTCTTTTTGCTGTAGGTGATATTGTTGATAGGTCTGCATAAACCGGTGAAATTCCTTCTCAGTCAGATAACCTTGACGAAATAATTGCTTTATTTCCTCCTTTACAATTTTCTCTTTGGTTGATCTTGGAATCTCGTCCATTAAGCTCACCTCTTTCTTTATATTCATGTTCAATAAGTTCGATAAAAAGGACCTTCATCAGTTAAGTTTGCAACATCGTGTTGCAACACCGATACTAGCACAGTGTGTGCGTCGGCAGGCTAAAGCCATGACGTCCTGTCATAACGCCTGCACTAGTACGTCCTGTACGCTGAAATTCAAGGCAGCACAGCCTTTGAGCAGATGGTCTTGCACGCAGAAAAAGCGACCTTCTTTTTCAAGGAACGGAACGTACGCTTTTAATACGTGAGTAGCGGACTTGCACAGCACGTGCATTGTCCACATGATGTGGACGGTTTTAGTAGAAGTTTCCCGATTGCCAACTCCGACATTCGCCGTGTCATTTTTGTTGGACTTTTTAAACAAGCTCTTTATGTACCAATTTGGTTAGGGTTGTTTACCCCAGTACAACTGTCCTTCATTCCGCTGCTTCAACATGGCGGTATTTCAAACTATTATTCCGATAAATCTCACTTTATGATTATAATTGCTAAAACAAGAAGAGATCACTCTTCTACAAAATATGCTGTGCAATGATTTTATCCAATTTTCTTACATCGACTTTTTTATTTAATTGGAGCTTAAAATGGCCGCTTTTCGTCCATAACTCAATCTCGGCATTGACATCAAATGTTCCGCCATTTTCGGAAGAATACATATCAATCGATTTAAAAGGAATAGTATAGATTTCTATCTTTTTCCCTCGAATGCCTTGCCTGTCTGCAATAATAAACCGTTTATTCGTGACAACAGCAACATCCCTGACTGTTTTGTATGCTGCCTCAGCAACTTCCCCTTCCACCAATAATTCTTTCAAATTATCCGGAACATCCACTTCTTCATAAAAAGTCCATTGTAATATTTCTCCCACATCGGCCATATTATTTCCTCCTTTTGATTTATTCAGTAATAGCTGCCAGCATGTAAGCTTTACCTCATAACTCCCCCACCAGAGATCTTTACCGATTCCCCAACAATATTTCGAGCAGCATCTGTCAGCAAATAGATAATGGTATTTGCCACTTCTTCAGGACCGGTAATTCTCCCCGATGGAATACTCTTTTCTGTTTCTGCAAATACTTTCTCAAAGGACTGCTTCGTAGCTTCTGCCTTATGTTTGAGTATATTCTCCGCCATCTCTGTAGCAACGAAACCTGGACATACTGCATTCACACGAATGTTATATTTAATCGCTTCTAATGCCATCGATTGTGTCCAGCCAATCATGGCAAACTTAGAGGAGGCATAAGCTGTATTACCATATGTACCTCGTAAACCTGAGAGAGAGGCAACATTCACAATATTGCCCTGCATATGTTGCACCATCTTCAGGTAAATATCTTTCGTTAAACTAAAAGCAGCATAGTAATTGATATCCATTAACTTTTCAATATATTCCCTTTCAAGGGATTCAACCGGCTGATTACCTGCCATACCTGCTGCATTCACTAAATCCGAAATAAACCCTAATGACTCCTCTGCCTGTTTTATCAATAGGTCCCGTTCCTGAGAAACCGTAATATCGGCAGGATGTGCATAAATATATTCGGGGGAACGATAGGTACGAAGTTCCTGTTCTAAGGCGGTAAGCTTCCTTTCGTTTCTGCCTGTAATGGTTACTTTTGCACCACTCTGCACCGCTAGTTTGGCAGTGACAGCACCAATACCGCCTGTCGCACCAGTAATCAATACATGGCGCCCTGTTAACACATCAGCAGCGAAAATGGACATTTTCCTCTCTCCCTTCTTTTATTGTTGTACAACTATTACGCAAACATCAAGCTAAGTTTCAAAAATATCAACTGGACTTGAACCAGCTATGCATAGGCTTCTTTTATTATAGCATGGTAATAAGACAAACCTATAACCTCTGATCATAAGATTTTTCAAAGCGTTGTTCAACAAATTACCAAACAGTATAACGAAACTTTTCTTTTCAGGGTATTCATATCCACTATCTCATACTTGCTTCTCATCTAGCAGGTTTTTAAACACGTACTCCAAGCATAAAATGTTAATTTAAGGATGACGCTTGTATACAAATTGAATAATCGGATGGAATAATTCATACTGCTTGCTGAATCTTTGTTCATCGTTCCCAGCAAAAACAGCTTCTACTGTTAAACGAAATATTACAGCCCTGATAAGCATGTCATCATTATTGGAGAACCAATCGATATTCGTAATATCCGATCCTTGCCAGGCAATACAATCTACTATTAATATGGCTTCCGCATAAGCTACTGGGGCAATTGTTGGTGAAAAATCTATTACCAAAGGAGGCAATATCTTATCAAAAAGAATATTCCCTGCCAGATCCCCATGAATAATTTGGAAATCATCATACTCCCGTAAGGCCAAATTATTTAATAACCTCTTTAAAACCTTAGCAGCCTTCTGATTTATGTCGGCTGGTATCTGTATTTGCCCCCATGCTACTCGATGTGCCATACTCCAAGGATCATTTGGTTTTATTCCTCCTGTTAACACTTCTATCTTTACTTGCTTTAAATCATGATGAAGCGCTCTGGAAACAGCTAACTTTTCTTTGAGCTTTCCTTGTTTCTCCTCACCATTTTCATATTGCGTGCATTGCCAGCCATGGCCGATAAAAGTGTTTTCCTTCGTCTTCAACGGTTTTGCCACACGATAATTAACTGGAGATAGCTGATCGACAATGGACAGCACTGTCTCACTGTATACTGTATCTTCAACTTGTTTTACTACAGCATTATCGATACGAAAAGAAGTTCCTTGCCCTCCAGACAAAAGGACACCTTCTCCTGTTAAACAAAAATCCTGCTTTACCTCACTAGGAATCATCTAACTGCCTCCTGACTATCATTTGACATGAACAATACATACCCTTGCTTAGGAACAGAAAAAACGAAGTCCCTAATGCCGTTAAATCTTATCCTTGTCAGCCTCTCTATTGCTGCTCTATTTCCCTACAAATAATACTTTGAAATAGGCACCAGCTGCTCATCTAATTCGTAGACAAGAGGAACCCCGGTTGGAATATTCAGATTCACTATATCTTCATCACTGATATTCTCTAAGTATTTTACTAACCCCCTTAAACTATTACCGTGCGCTGCCACAATGACCTTTTTTCTCTCAGCTAATACAGGCTTAATCTCGTGATTCCAAAAGGGAATAACACGTTCAATCGTTGTTGCAAGGCTTTCCCCAGTCGGAAGCTCTGCTGCTGTCAGTTCCTGATATTTTAACTCTTTGCCAGGATAACGGTCATCGATTTTATCCAATGATGGAGGCGGTGTTTGAAAACTGCGCCGCCACAGCAGTACTTGTTCTTCCCCATACTGTTTGGCAACCTCTTCTTTATTTAAGCCTTGGAGAGCGCCGTAATGCCGTTCGTTCAATTTCCAGCTTTTATAAACCGGAATCCAGAGATTATCTGTTTCCTCTAGTACATAATCAAGTGTTTTAATGGCCCTTTTTAAGTAAGAGGTAAAAGCGATATCAAAACGGAATCCTTTTTCTTTTAGTATTTTACCAGCCTGCTTTGCCTCAGCTGCTCCTTTATCTGTTAAATCAACATCGGTCCAGCCAGTAAATAAATTAGCTACATTCCATTCACTTTCTCCATGTCTGATTAATACAAGTCTCATTATTTATTCCTCCTTTTACTGTTTATTTTATATATACCCTGTTTAATAAGTTATACAACCTAGGCTTACTACCAGTCTCTAGATCTTCTATACCAATGATATCGTGGTTTTTGACTATCTCGGTGGAGATCTTATCTAACATGTCCTTTCTTGCATTCGCTATTTTTTCGTGAAGCCGGGCCACTTTTCTTTTTTTGTTTATGCCAATTAGCAGAACCCATTTGTCGCCTGGACAGAATCACCTGCGCTTTTGCCAGCTTCACTTCTATTATCCGAAGAAATCTTGGGTTCACATACACAGTTCCATCTGAAAGGGTGGCAAAATGGGTTAATCCGACATCGATGCCTACCGATGAACCTGTTTTTTCATGGTGTTCGGCTTCGGTTTCGACTAATATTGAAACAAAGTATTTACCGGAAGGGTTACGCCAAAACGTCTCCTTACCGCCTGAGGGATACCCTTCATGCGCTTGAAGAGGGAGTTTTCTCGCCTATTTCTGATAAATGTTTATCTTTTCCTATAAAAAAACCCTTAATTTTGACTAAAAGGCTGGATAGCATTTTAGTCAAAATTAAGGGGGATATACATTAAATACTGGTTTAATTCTTATAACAAACAAAAAAGATGCGTTCGTTCTCCTCTGGATTCTCAGCGATCATTGTTTGAAAATCTCCATATATCTGAACATTTGTCCAACCTGCCTGCCTCAACATCTCCAGATAATCATGAATGGAAAAAGTGCGCTGCAGATGTTGTTCATCAAAGCGCTCATACTGACCAGTCTGTTCATCCTGTAAGAAAAAGGTTAGATCATGTAACAGGCTGTTAGAGGCCTCTCCTGGTTCACAGAGCCAAACATAGGTAATATCCTCATAGATTTCCGCAAAGGTTTGACCTGCCATATCCTCTTGGAAATGTTTGATACTGTGAACATCAAAGATAAAAACTCCTGTTTCTTTCACGCTCTGATATACCTTAGTAAACGCCTGGATAACGTCTTGTTTAGAAGTCAAATAGTTGATCACATCACACAAACTAACTGCAATATCATAATCGTGCAGCCCTTCCAACTGACGGATATCCTGTTGAAGATACTGGATATTGGTTGTATTTGCAGCGGCGTAAGCAAGCATATCCTCAGAGTAGTCTACACCTGTTACTTGATAACCCATTTGTGCAAAACAGGCACTAAGCTTACCAGTTCCGCAACCTAAATCAAGCAAGCGCCCAGAAGCAGGGCCAAAGTGATGGACAAACTCTTGCCACTGCAGGTAAGGGGCATCCTCCATTAATATATCATAAATATAGGCCAGCTTTGCATAAGACATACTATAGCTTCACTTCTAAATGAGGGGCATCTCCCCATAGTCTTTCTAAATTATAATAATTTCGTTCATCTCGATGGAAGATATGACAAACAACATCTTCTAAATCCACTAATACCCAGCGGGCCTGGTCAAATCCTTCTATCCGCTTTAATTCTATTTCCTGTTCATCGGCTACTTCCTTTATTCCACGTGCAATAGCTTGTACTTGTCGTTCACTGCTGCCTTCACAAATAAGAAAATAATCAGATATCAAAGAGACATGCTGCATATCAAGAATCACAATATCTTCTGCGCGTTTATCATCACAAGCTTTTGCCACTAATTCCGCTAAATCTTTACTCTGCATTCAAGTTCCTCCCAAGTCCTTCATTATATAATTGAAATGTATCTGGATAAATCGATTGATTCTTACTGATTAAAAAGATAATCGTATTTCTAGCCGCCATCCAACAAGCCTTGTCTATGTCATCATAAACGACTTGACGTACTTCTTCAACCCCTGGGAAAGATCTTCCTGGTTCAATATAATCGGCGATAAAAATAACCTTATCCATTTGACTCATATGCTGTTTACCTGTTGTATGCCAATAAATCGCACTCTGGATTTCCGGGTCACATATCCCTATTTCCTTCTCCAACATTTTCGCAGCTACTGGACCATGCCACAATTCCTGATGATAATCAAGCAAATCCTGAGGCAGCTGTTCTTGGATAATCCAACGCTTTAGTTCCTTAGCATCACGATATTTAGCATAATCATGGAAAATAGCCGCTAATTCCACTTTTTTCAGATCCAGCTGGTAATGTTCGGCAAGATCAAGAGCCGTTTCCATCACTCGGATGGTATGCTCATACCGTTTGATTGGCAGCTGTTGTCTGACCATTTCCAATGCTTGTTCTCTGTTCACTTCTCCCACCCAATTTCTGCTGTTTCCTTAACAATAGAAAGCTTTCTGTTACTATTTTATGAATATAAACCGTTTTTATTAATAAATGCAATGACTTCCGGCGGTGTTAAATAACGAATCGACTGCCTCTGTTGAACACGTTGCCGAATCATGGTCGACGAAATATCGATTAAAGGCATGTGTACTTCCTTAACCGGATAATTCGTTTCTAATGAATGACCTGGCCGATTAACACCTACAAAGGTGACTAATTCTAATAAGATATCAATTTCGTTCCATTTTGGCAAATATTCGACCATGTCACCGCCAATAATAAAATAAAAAGTATCTTCCGGGTATTGTTCTTTTAGCAGTCTAACTGTCGTTAATGTGTACGAAGTACTCGCACGCTCTACTTCAATTGGATTAACAAAGAAGGCAGGATGTCCTGCGATTGCCCGTTTCGTCAACTCCAAACGGTCGGCTGCTGTTGTTTTGGCATTGGCCTTGTGTGGCGGCTGATAGGACGGAATAAACCAGATTTCGTCTAACTCTAATTGTTGATAGACCTGTTCTGCCATCAGTAAATGCCCATAATGAGGTGGATCAAATGTACCTCCGAACAATCCAATTCGTTTCATATTCCCACCTGCTTTATGGCAATGTAATTTGCTTATTTTCTTCTGATTCTCTATATAAGATGATCGTATTGCCAATAATCTGAACAATATAAGCCTCCGTACCTTCTGCTAGCGCCTCGGCAACATCATGCTTGTCCTCCATACAATTCTGCAAGACCGATACCTTGATAAGTTCTCTCTTCTCCAGTGCCTCACCAACCTGTTTGATCATATTCTGATTTACCCCGTCCTTACCTACCTGAAAGATCGCTTGTAAGTGATGAGCCTTCGCGCGTAAAAAACGTTTTTGTTTACCTGTTAAATTCAATTGATTTCACCTCTTAATTTCTTTTCTAACTGATCTACTAAATGAGATACCTCCAAGTTCTTGCCTGTCCATTTTTCAAATGCCAGTTGCCCTTGATATAACAACATTGCATGTCCATGATGAATCTGAGCACCACGGCTTTTAGCATCTTGCAAAATTTTTGTCATAATAGGTTGATACACGATATCGCTGACTACTGCCCCCGTACGCAGATTATCTAAACGAATAATTTGCACATCCTGATGCGGCTTCATACCAACTGATGTCGTTTGCACAATTAAATCATACTCTGCCAGTTGCGCCTCAGCCTCTTCAAAGCTAATCACACTGGTAGAAGCATTTCCGATTCGCAAAGAAAGTAAGGCCTCCGCCTTCTCCAGTGAACGATTAGCTATGTCAAGTCGGGCGACTTGTTTTTGCATTAAAGCCCGATAAATTCCACGTGCTGCACCACCAGCTCCTAATAATAACACAGAAGCGTCTGATGTTAAAAGGTTTGGAAAGATATCTGCCAATGACCGGACATATCCTTCCCCATCTGTACTGTAGCCTTTCCATTTCCCATTTTTTTGTACAACAGTGTTTACGGCACCTAATATCTCAGCCTCTTCATCCATTTCATCCAAGAAATCAATAATCACCTGCTTGTAAGGAACCGTGATATTAAAACCGTCCACCTGCTCGTCCTTTAGTCTCTGGATCACTTGCGGAAGTGCCTCAAAGTCACCCTCATACAGCTTATATTCCCCATCTAGATCCGCCGATTCTAAGAAATGCTGATGAATCCATGGTGATAATGAATGTCCAATTGGGTTGCCAATCAAACCTAATTTATATGTCATTTACGTTTTCTTCCTCTCTATATCAATGCCGGACGC
The DNA here is from genome assembly GCF_016909015.1 of Gracilibacillus alcaliphilus. Classification (GTDB taxonomy): domain Bacteria; phylum Bacillota; class Bacilli; order Bacillales; family Amphibacillaceae; genus Gracilibacillus; species Gracilibacillus alcaliphilus. The sequence goes on along the minus strand of NZ_JAFBFA010000045.1, from coordinate 24,315 downwards.
AAAGAAATTTGTACTCCTTTAGGAGCGTGAACGGAAACAGTAATGCCGCCCTCCGTTATCGATAACCAGCCTAAACCTGGGATCACAATATCTGTTTTTTCCCGTGGGATCTTTATCGTTTGTTTCACCAAAGGCGGTAAGTGTTCCAGAGTTGCCGGGCTTGGTGGCTGCAGCAGTTCACCTACATGTTTCTCGTAGAAATCCCCTGCCTGTTCCAGCTTCGTTCGATGGATCATTAACTGATTGGAAAAATAACCGACAAACGATTGCTTAACACCTTTTTCAAAATCGAACCGGGCAAACCCGCCAAAAAATAATGTCTGCCGATCTTGAAGCTGATATATTCTTGGTTTAATTTCCTTCTTCGGATGAATCAGTTTTAAATCTTCGTCTGTCACATAATGAACTAATTGAGATCGATTGACAACACCTGGTGTATCATATAAATAACTGGTTTCATCTAATGGAATTTCGATAAAACCTAACGTTGTTCCTGGAAAATAGGAAGTGGTAATAGCATCTTTCACCCCACTGCTGCGGTGAATTAACTGATTAATAAACGTAGATTTACCCACATTTGTACAACCAACTACGTAGACATCTTTTTGGTTGCGAATTGCCTCTATCTCTGCTTCAACCTTTTCAAATCCCATACCCTTGGCCGCAGAAACAAGAAAAACATCCTGTACCTTCAAGCCATATTCACTTGCTGTCTTTTTCATCCAGTTAATTAGTTTATTTTTATTAGTCGACTTCGGCAATAGGTCCACTTTATTACCAACTAAGATAATGGGATTATGTCCTGTTAATCGCTGCAATCCAGAGATAAAACTGCCATTAAAATCAAATATATCGACGATTTTTACGACCAAACTGTCGGTATCGCTTATTTGTTGAATCATACGTAAATAATCATCATCGGTATATTCTACATCTTGTACTTCATTATAATGTGTTAAGCGAAAACAACGTTGACAAATAATATGCTCTTTTGTCAATGCACTGGCTGGCACATACCCCGCTTTGCTCTTATCTTCTGTTTGTATTTCTGCTCCACAGCCTTCACAATAGATGGTTTCCATTACTTTTCCTCCCATGAAATCATACCTTTTCTGCGCATCCAAGCAAGTACTCTTCTTTCCAACATTCGGTTTAACCTTGTTATTTTACTATCTGTCTCCACAATCGGAACTACTAATATCGTGTGAAAACCTGCTCGATTTCCTCCAAGGACATCTGTCATTAATTGATCACCAATTACAACGACCTCATCTTTCTTTAAATTCATCTGCTTGGTGGCGTGTTTAAAAGCCTTAGTAAGCGGCTTCCGTGCACTATAAACAAAAGGTGTCTCTAATGGTTCGGAAAAGATACTAACCCGTTCTTTATCATTATTTGAAATAATGGTTACTTTAATATCATGTTCCTTCATATCCTTAAACCAGGCGGCAATTTCCGGAGTGGCATCTTGTACATTCCAAGCTACCAACGTGTTATCTAAATCGGTAATAATTCCTTTAATCCCCATATCCTTCAGTTTAGCAGGAGTAATATCTAACACGCGCTGCACATGTTCGTTCGGCAAAAAATTTTTCAACAAAATACGTCCACCTCTACTATCAATATACATACCTCTATCTATGATAAACAATTTTGGCGTTTTATTCAAAGGAAACTAAGAATTATCATCAAAAAGATGCTGAAAGATATATTATATACTCTAACTTTCGCACCTCGGAAATCGCATACCATCTATTGACATCAGTATTTGTAGTTAGTCCGATCGATTTCTTGAGAAAGAAAGCAATGCATGTTTATACGTGCTCTTAGCCCGTTTGCATAGCATTTTCAACAAAGAAGCTAAGGTACTTTTTAGTTCGATTATGCATAATAAATTTAAGAATCGTTCGACAATTTTTTACAAGAAATGAATTGTGGATAACTTTATACACAATTTCCACAGTGATTGCAGCTACCTTTACCCTATATATTATCCTTTTATACACAAGTTATAAACAATGAGGTGTAGATAATTGTTCGGTTGTTGATTTAATTAATTCATGCTACATTAACTATTACATGGAATGGACAACCTATTTGTGGGAGGGGACACAATGGAGAGATTATCAGACGAGCTGCTCATTGAATCCTATCATAGAGCAAATGAATTAAGCCTAAGCCATGAATTCATTCACTTAATGGAAGAAGAAATGAAAAGAAGGTCATTAATTGATCCCGTTGACGCTGCTAATCAAATATAGAGCTCCAGCACTTAGTCACTTATTGACTAAGTGTTTTTTATTCTCTTAGAGATTGTTCAAAAAGGCATCAAATAAGTAAGTATTGAATTGCTTCCAAGTTGACAGCTTGTTGCATACGCACTTAAACAAATGGGCAGAAAAAAAATGCAAGCTGCACTTTCTTTAGCACTTCGGACAACACCTCTGCATACGATGAAGGTATAGGCAAATACCCAGACTCTCTTAGGAGGTGTTGTATGTCCATTCTGCTAGGTCTGTTAGCTATGTTTAAAGAGGCTCTATTCTTTGTTGCTTATGTCAAACAAAATACCTTCCCACAGCCGCTTCCCCCTGAAGAAGAGCAAGAAATGATAAAACGGCTTCATGAAGGAGATGAGCATGCACGCAATAAATTAATTGAACATAACTTGCGTTTAGTCGCTCATATCGTGAAGAAATTTGAAAACACCCAGGAAGAACCGGAAGACTTAATTTCTATCGGCACCATCGGATTGATTAAAGGGATTGAAAGCTATTCCAGTGGGAAAGGAACCAAACTGGCAACCTATGCCGCCCGCTGTATTGAAAATGAGATTCTTATGTATTTGCGAGCCACAAAAAAAACCAAGAAAGATATTTCATTACAAGATCCGATTGGTCAAGATAAAGAAGGAAATCAAATTAGTCTGATCGATATTCTTGAAGCAGATAATGAAGATATAACAGAGGCCATTCAGCTGCACATGGAACTGAAAAAAATCCAAAAATACTTACGTGTACTTGATAAGCGTGAAAAAGAAGTACTGATTGCAAGATTTGGCTTAGGAAATACAGATGAACTCACCCAACGGGAAATTGCCAGTAAATTAAACATTTCGCGAAGCTATGTTTCTCGAATAGAGAAGCGGGCATTAATGAAGGTCTTTCATGAATACTACCGGAATGAATTAAAATAGCTGTCGTGAGGACGACAGCTATTCGTCTAAATTTTCTACTACGTTTACAATAATGTTAGCAGCATTAGCAGAAGCAATCTTCAGAAATTCGTCAAAAGAAATAGACGAGTTCTTTCCGGCTATATCTGATAATGCACGAATCACTACAAATGGTCTGGCATATTGATAACAGACTTGCGCAATGGCCGCGGCTTCCATCTCGGCAGCAATCATGGAAGGAAAGACCTTTCTGACAGCTTCCACTTTGTCCGCATCCTCCATGAAAGCATCACCTGTACTAATTAAGCCTTTCATTGCCTGAACATTATCTAATTGCTTTACTGCATATAATGCCTTTTCAACTAGGACCGGGTCAGCCTGAAACACTGGCGGGAGACCTGGTACTTGTCCATATTGATAGTCAAAGGCAGTCACATCCACATCATGATGCACCACATCTGAGGAAATAACCACATCACCAACCTCTAAACTTGGATGGAATCCCCCGGCTGAACCTGTATTAATAACAACACTTGGATGGAAACGTTCAAACAGGATCGTGGTGGCAATGGCAGCATTTACCTTACCAATTCCTGATTTCAGCACCACAACCTCTTTACCAGCCATTGTGCCAATATAAAACTCACCATTAGCTACCCGTACTGTTTCTTTCCATTCCATCTCGTTCTTTAATAATTCTATTTCTTCATCCATTGCTCCAATAATACCAATCATCCATGTACCTCCCTACTGCAGTTACCCTCTATCATTACTAATTAGTTCTTCCACCAATACCGGCTTCCAACCTTCCCCATCAACCCACTCCAGATGTACCCGGTATACTTCGTCTTGATTTGATTTTGGTGAAACGGTTGCTTCTACTCCTTGTTCTCCTGCACTGCCAAACCACCACTCTACTTGCTCATCACTCGGAATGCCTGTGGCTACTTCAACAGCCTTTTTCATTTCTTGCCAATCCGTAGAATTTTTATCGAAGGATGTAGTGTGCGGCCCACTTTGGGACGTACCGATTGGTTCCCAATTGCTTTCATAGGCTCTCGCTACATTACTGTCACTAGACTCTACCTCTTTCAATTCATTTTCATCTTCCTCATCGTCTTCGCCTTCTACCTCATTGACTTCTAAACCTTTTTTCTCTTCTTTATCATTAGATGAACCTAAAGCAAATTCAGCTGTGTTTTGGTTATCATTTGCTGCGGACGAGTCATTACCCAAATTCACGGAAATGACCACGATTAGAGCAACAATTAATGAGCCGCCAATTATGCTTAGCCATGTAATTGCTTTTGTATTTGTTCTCTTCTTCTCAAATCGATCTCTTCTTGTGTTGCTCTCATTGTTATCAGTCATCTCTGCTCCCTCCCTCTATATATTATACTAAAAAAAAGATAAGTTCTCCACGACCAAACCAAAGTTTAGAAAAATGAATCGATTTTCTTCTATTTTTGTCATAGTCGCAGGGAAATCACCATATATATAGAATAAAGTTAGTTAGACAAGTATTTTCCGTTTAGTGACAGGATATAACAATCCAGTTACGGTTATGCCTCATCAAAAATCGAATCCATAAAGGAGTGTTTTCATGCTAACAACTACTTTTGACCGAACGCTGTGGGAGAATATCCCTTTTGACGCCATCAGCTATGATAAGGACTATCAATTACTTGATATCCATTTTGTTAACGGGAAGACGATACGTTATCATTCGATTTCTGAGGCGGTCGTTTTTCAATTAATTATTTCCCTCGAAAAGGAAAGGATGATTGAACAGCTAGCAACCCATATAGAGGATGTTCAAAAAGTCCAATAGAAATGCTACAGCGAATGTCGAAGTTGGAGATAGAGGAACTTCTACTAGATCACCCACATTTTTATCGAACTTGTTGCACACGCACATGTATTAGAGCCAACATCGATTTAAACCATGACAAAAATGGATGTCATCTGCACACTTGACATCCATTTATTCATTACTCTACATTTAAAATTTTTACATTCATTTCGCCGGCTGGTGTAGGAACGATAACTTCTTCACCAATAGCGTGACCTAACAAGCTTTTAGCAATTGGGGAGTCATTGGAGATCTTTCCTTCAAATGGGTCTGCTTCTGCACTACCTACAATGGTATAGCTTTCTTCTTCCCCATCAGGCAATTCCTGAAAAGTAATCGTTCTTCCCAATGAAACGATTCCAGAATTTTCCTCTTCATTTGTAATAATCACGGCATTTCGAATCATGTTCTCTACTTGTACAATTCGCGCTTCTACAAATGCCTGCTCGTCCTTCGCTGCATCATACTCTGAATTCTCTGAAAGATCACCAAAATCCCGTGCAATTTTGATGCGTTCCACTACTTCTTGGCGTCTTTCTATTTTCAAAAATTCTAATTCTTCTTCTAACTTTTTGAGACCATCTTCTGTCATATAAAATTCTTTTTCTTCTGCCATAACCCTTCACACTCTCCTTCAATCTACTATATATCAGATAAGGAATATCTTTATAAAGGTGCTTCAAAATAGTTCCATAAAAATGACCCAGCAAGTTTTTTGAACACACACTCATACATGATATGAAACCTTATCCAGAAATAGCACTTATAATAATCATGAAAATACTCTAGATAATACTATCTCAGATTTTTAATTATTTTTCAACCATTATTGTTGACTTCATTTATGAATTGACAGATATTTTATTTCCTCTATTAAACCTTACTATCATCTGCTAAAAAGCGACAAAATTCTTAGATATTTCAGTCTGTTTCTACTCATTTAAACCTGCTGAAGTTTCCGAAGCTTCAAACCAAATCAAGCAAAGGATAACAAAAAACAGGAAATCAAGAAGTATTTATATATGTTATGGTAGCCGAAAATATTAATATCTCCTTACACTAATAGCGACCCCGTCCCCAACCGGGAGGATAACCGTATCATAATCTTCATGTTCTAACAACCAGCGATTATATTGATCTATCTTGGCTGACATATTGCGTAATCGCTTAGGTGCTTCTTCCGGATTGGCCACAAAACCGCGGAATAGTACATTATCTGTTACAATTACACCTCCAGCGTGTAACAAAGGCTGATATAAGTCAAAGAAATGCCGGTATTGACCTTTAGCTGCATCTATAAAAATCATATTGAAATCAGCCAGTGGTTCCACCTTATCTACGGTTTCTAATGCATCGCCAAAAATAACCTTAATGTGTTCTGTTTGACCTTGTTCTTGTATGTTATGAAGGGCTTGTTTATACATTTCTTCATTTCTTTCTATGGTAACAACCTGCAGATCATTTTTGGCTTCCACCATGCGTAAAGCAGAATATCCAATAGCCGTCCCTATCTCCAAAATACGTTTCGGCTGATAGAGCCGGATTAGCTGCTGCAAAAGACGAATCCCCTGCTTATCCATAATCGGAACATGATGAGCTTCTGCCTGTAATTGCAGTTTTTGCACCCACTCTGGCTCACTATCGATTAAATCTAACAAATAATGATTGACTTGCCCATAATTCACCCAACGCTCCCTCCCTTCTTCAAACAGCGTAAAAGCAGGGGATATCCCTGCTTTAGTCTTGGCTGTGGATGTACTCTTCTTCCAAATGCTGATGTTCTTCATATGTTTCTGAATAATAAACATTGCCTTCTGAATCAGCTAGGAAATAGAAATAATTATTATCTGCTGGTTCCAAAACAGATACTAATGAACTTTCCCCAAAGTTAGCGATTGGTCCTACCGGCAAACCATCTACATAGTACGTATTATAAGGCGATTCAATCTCATAGTGATCATACGTTAACCGAGGAATGTGCTCCCCGTGTGCGTATATAACAGTAGGGTCGGTCTGCAGCCTCATCCCGTCTTCCAACCTATTATAGAATACTGCCGCAATCTGTTGTCTATCCTCTGCCGAAGGTGCTTCCTCCTCTACTAGGGAAGCAAATGTCAACAACTCATGAAGAGAGAAATCAGTCGCTTCGATCTCTTCTCGATGGCTGTCCACTATTTCATTTGTTTTGTCTAACATTTGTGTTACGGCTTCTTCCACAGTTGGCTTATCATGAAAAAATTCATAGGTTGCTGGGAACAAATAACCTTCCAATGGATAGATAATGTCTTCATTTAATATCACTTCATGTAAGATCGCCGGATAGTTATCTATCAGTTCTTCTATATAAGATTCATCCTGCATTTTTTGTAAAAAATCTTCTTGGTTTATACCCGCATTTTCTTCATAAATAGTAGCAATTTCTTCCATATTTCGTCCTTCTGGAACCGTTACACGAAGCACCGCTTCTTCCATAAGTGTCCCTGTCGCCAATTCCTCTGAAATTTCCTCTAATGTCATAGAAGGGGATAAAGTATATTCACCAGCTTGAAAATCAGCCATATTATGTAGTTTTACATAAAAGCGGTAAACAAGGCTATTCTCAATCAAACCTTCTTCTTCCAGTAAATCAGCTATATCTGAACTAGAGGCACCCAACGGTATGGTAATTTCTACTTCTTGATTAGATGAGGGATCGACTGGCGAGATCGCTTTTTGAATATATTGATAAGCAGAAAAACCACCAACCACTACTATGATAGCAAATATAATCAGTAGGATTAGAATAATTTTTCTAGCAACGGAGACATCTTTTGCCCTTTTAACTGCTAATTCATTATATTTCGGTAGTTTTTGTTTATTTTTCTTCTCTTCACTCATAATTAAGGGTTTCCCCCCTTTCACCTGCTATATTATACTACAAAATAAAAAAAAGGGAAACAATACGATAGCTTCCAACAAGGACCTGCATTTTATCATGACAATATAAGAAACACCAAGAGCAGCATTTGGTTATTTACCTTTTAGTTAAGATAGATGCCCGCTAGGAGAAGTCGCTTTTCGCAAGATTCGACTTCTCTCCGCTTCCATCCTCTTTCTTCTTTTATGTTACCCATAAACATATATACTTTTTTATAATGTAAATGAATCGAGGACCGATCCATGAATGGATTGGCCCTCGATTCTATTTCTTATAGAGGTTGTTTAACAAAAAACAACTACTTAGCTTTTGCCGCACTACCCTTGTCTCATTTTCTGTTGTTTTGGCAGGCCGATCGGTATTAAAGCATAAAATTTGTCCGTTATTCCGTTAAATCGGTGTCTGCAATCGTGTTTAATACTTCCTCTACCATATCCCATTCTTCCTCTGATTCAATATGATAAAGCTCTAAATCATCATCATTTGCTTTTTCTTCATAACGAAATGCAAAGACTTCGACTTCTTCATCTTCCTTCTGCTCTGCAGGGACAACTGCTACATAGGAATGGCCTGACTCATCCACATCAAAGGTAAACAGTACCTCGAATAAGTGTTCTTCACCATTCTCATCAGGAATAATAATTCGTTCTTTCTCTTCTAAAGCCACATAAATACCTCCTTTAAGGTTGACTATCCAGATACCCTTGTAAGATCATGACAGCGGCCATCTTATCAATAACCTTCTTCCGCTTGGAACGACTTACATCGGCTTCCAATAGTACTCTTTCAGCAGCCATGGTTGTTAAGCGCTCATCCCACAGTACTACCTCAACCGAGAAATGGTCTCTCAAGAACTGAGCAAAGTTCTGGGAAGCTTCTCCACGGAAACCGATAGATCCATTCATATTTTTGGGCAATCCAATAACAATCTTCTCTATAGTATGCTCATCAATGAGTTGTTTAAACGTATCTTCTAATGTTACATAATCTGGCTCTGTCCAATGCAAGGTGGTCAAACCTTGTGCCGTCCAACCTAATGCATCACTGATCGCAACCCCGATCGTTTTTGAGCCTACATCCAAACCTAACATTTTTGTCATTCGTTTCTGTTGGCGTGTATATAATCCTTGACTAACTCTTCCATGATTTCATCACGCTCTATTCTCCTTATTAAGTTACGTGCATCTTTGTGTCTTGGAATATATGCCGGATCACCTGAAAGCAGGTACCCCACAATCTGGTTAATCGGGTGATACCCTTTTTCTTCGAGCGCTTTATAAACAACAAGCAAGACATCTTTTACATTCTGCTCAACAGGCTCATCAGAAAAGTCAAATTTCATTGTTTTATCCATTCCATCCAATCGAAGCACCTCCAAATTAAAGTGAAATCGGTAGCTTGTATTTATTTATTATACCTGTTCTTGATCCGAAATACCAAAAAAATTATTTATTCTCCGCATATTTTTCTACATAAGCTAATGCAGCCTGGATCTTGCTGGTGTCTTTTCCGCCGGCTTGAGCCATGTCTGGACGACCACCGCCGCCACCGCCACAGATTTTGGCAGTTTCTTTGATTAAATTCCCTGCATGATAGCCAGCTTGAACTAGATCCTTCGTTACACCAGAAGCAAGTTGTACTTTGTCATTATTAACCGTTGCTAGCAAAATAATACCTGATTCCAGTTTTTGTTTCATTTGATCTACCATATCTCGTAACTGATTCATATCAGAAACGTCTACCTGCTGAGCAAGAACACGAACACCATTAACGTCTTTTACCGCATCAAGAATAGTGGAAGCTTCCAGCTGTGACAGTTTACTATTTAACGATTGAATATGACGATCTTGTTCCTTCATTTCTTTAAATAAATGCTCGATACGTTCTGGCACTTGATCTTCTTTTGTCTTTAACTGACTGGCAGCTATTTGCAGTAAGTGGTGTTTACCATTCACATATTCATAAGCCCCCTTGGCCGTTACTGCTTCAATTCTGCGTGTTCCTGCACCGATACCTGATTCAGAAACAATCTTGAATAATCCAATTTCGGCTGAGTTTTGTACATGACAGCCTCCGCATAATTCGATACTGTAGTCCCCTACTGCGACTACACGGACAATCTCTCCATACTTTTCACCGAATAAAGCCATAGCCCCCATCTGTTTAGCTTCATCAATCGATTTAGTCGTAATCGTTACTGGAATGGATGCCCAGATCTTTTCATTTACTTTTTGTTCAATTTCAATCCATTCTTCTGGTGTAATCGCTCCAAAGTGAGAGAAGTCAAAACGAAGCCTGTCACTGGCAACAGACGAACCTGCCTGATTGACATGATCACCAAGCACGTCTTTTAAAGCCTGATGCAGCAAGTGTGTAGCTGTATGATTCTTAATGATAAATTGACGGCTTTCCTGATCTACTTCAGCTTGAACGGCTTGCCCCTTTGATAATACACCTTGCTTTACTAATACACGGTGGAGATGCTGACCATTTGGCGCCTTCTGTACATCCAATATTTCGGCAGCACCGCTAGCAAAACGAAGCACTCCTTTATCCGCTATTTGTCCCCCGCTCTCCGCATAGAATGGGGTCTCCTTTAAAATAACAAATGCCTCTTCTCCAGCTGCTACTTCGGCCTTTAAAGCCTTATCCACGATAATTTCTTGTACCGTAGTTTCCACAGCTAGTTGATCATAGCCGACAAATTCACTTTCCGCTTGTAAGTCGCTTAACACACTATCTTGGATTTGCATGGAATCTACTTTCTGACGTGCATTTCGCGCCCGCTCACGCTGTTTTGTCATTTCCTCTTCAAATCCGCTTTCATCAATGGTTAAGCCAGCTTCAACAGCATATTCCTCTGTTAGCTCCTTTGGAAAACCATAGGTATCATACAAACGGAATACATCTTCGCCAGGGAAGATACTGCTTCCTTCCCGCTTTTGCTTATCTACTATTTGCTGTAAGATGTGCAATCCTTCCTGTAATGTTTCATGGAACCTTTTTTCTTCTGTTTTTATTACATTTTGAATAAAATCGGTCTTTTCATGCACCTCTGGATAGAAATCCTGCATAATTGAGCCAACTGTAGGTACTAATTGAAACATAAATGGCTTTTCAATTCCTATTTGTCTAGCATATCGTACAGCTCGCCGTAATAGACGACGGAGTACATAGCCCCGGCCTTCATTAGACGGCAGAGCACCATCACTAACAGCAAATGTAACCGTTCGGATATGGTCAGCGATTACCTTAAAAGCAACGTCTGTCTCTTCCTGTACTCGATACGTGGTATTGGCCAATTTTTCCGTTTCCTTAATAATTGGTAGAAATAAATCCGTCTCAAAATTGGTTTTAGTATCTTGGATAACACTTACCAAACGTTCTAATCCCATACCGGTATCAATATTTTTCTTCGGTAATGGTGTATAGGTGTCATCTGGATTATGGTTAAATTCTGAGAACACCAAATTCCATATTTCTAAATAACGCTCATTCTCTCCGCCTGGATATAATTCTGGGTCATTGGCGTCATTTCCATAAGCTTCGCCACGATCAAAAAAGATTTCCGTGTTTGGCCCGCTTGGTCCTTCCCCAATATCCCAGAAATTCTCCTCTAAGCGAATAATACGTTCTCCTGGCAGGCCAATTTTGTCACGCCATAATGCATAGGCCTCCTCATCCTCTGGGTGAACCGTTACTGATAAACGCGCAGGATCGAAACCAATCCATTTCTCACTTGTCAGAAACTCCCAAGCATAGTCTATCGCTTCCTCTTTAAAATAATCGCCAATAGAAAAATTCCCCAACATTTCAAAGAAAGTATGGTGCCGTGCTGTATAACCAACATTGGTAATATCGTTCGTCCGAATCGATTTTTGCGCATTAGTAATACGCGGATTCTCTGGCACAACCCTGCCATCAAAATATTTCTTTAGTGTAGCTACCCCGCTATTAATCCATAGTAAGGTTGGATCATCCTTTGGTACTAAGGATGCACTAGGTTCGACGGCATGTCCTTTTTCTTTAAAAAAGTCCAGAAACATTTGCCGAACTTGTGCAGAAGTTAATCGTTTCATAATTATCGCCTCCTAATTTTATACAAATGATTGATATTGTTTTTGTAAAACAAGCAGTGACCTTGAAATTTGCCAAGAAAGATAAAAAAACTCCCGTCCCTGCAACAACTGCAGGGACGAGAGTATCTTCGCGGTACCACCCTGATTACAGTAAAAACACTGTCATCTTGGCATCTGTAACGGTGATGTAACCGGCAGGGATTAGCTGCACTTCAAACTAGCTTCCCAGATAAGAGCATTTAGAATTTCTTTCAGCCACGGAAATTCCTCTCTTCACAAATGGTTATCCAGTACTAGAGTTCTTCAACGTTTTTATTATACACTTTGCTAGGATATTATAGTTAATTTTTCGTTTATTGTCAAATCACCAATCCTCCGCCTGACATGCGGAATATTAATTATTCACTTTGACTTTTTTGATTTCTTAACCTTTTCAACTGACGATAGGTCAAGGGCACCGCAACTTTAGCCACTGCCAATAATGGAATCGCCAGGATGACCCCAATAATACCCGTTGCCTTCGCCAGAAAGAACAAAGTAAGCATCAAATACACTGGATGGATACGAATACTCTTCCCAACAATAAAAGGCGATAACAAATTACTTTCTAATAGCTGAATAATAATCACAATACCTAATACATACAAGATCATTTCTGTAGAGATTGTAAAGGCAATCAAGATAGCGGGAATCGCACCAATAATCGGTCCAAAATAAGGAATAAAGTTAGTAAAGCCCATAATCATGGCGAGCACCGCTGCATAACTCATTCCCGCCCATTTTAATAATAGGAAGCTCGCCAAACCTACGAGAAAACAGACAAAAATTTGCCCGCGGATATATTGACCGAGACTTTCCTCAATTTCATTTCCCAGTTTTTTCATAAACCCGCGATACTTAGCTGGTATTACTCGCAATACCCCTTTTTGTAATGTTTGATAATCCTTTAGGAAGTAAAAGGCAAGTACCGGAATTAGGACAATCATAATGACAACATCAAACAACATCGGTATGTTCATTAACAACCCCGTAATTCGTTTGCCAATCCCCTCCTCCATATCAGCTAAGAATTGATCTAATTTATCATGAAACCCTTCTGGCAAAAAAGAAGTCTGTAAATAAATATCATAAATAAACGAACGATAAGCTTCTACATACACTGGTAAATTCTGCCCCAATTCCTGTGTCTGTTTAATCAGGATCGGCAATGATATATAGGTACCTATTCCTACCACAGCAAAAAACAATAAATAAATGACAATAATTGCAATCGGTCGTGGTATTCGAAAAGTTTGAATATACTTGACAACAGGGTGAAGCAAATAAGCAATCAAAGCGGCGATAAAGAAAGGGGCCAGCACCTGTAAGAACAGCACGAGGATCATTCGATAGAAAGGAAATAAAATATAGATTAAATACAGCGACAGAATCGCCAAACATAACATAAATAACTGTAATACCTTGCGGATAATTGCATCGTTAGACATCACCGCTACCCCTTTATCCTTCTTTCATCTGCCGAAAATAAATCATCCAAAGAACTTAATGAGCCATCCTGCTCAATCTCATGCAAATGAATCATATTTTGATGGACAGTTAATTCCACATAACAACTCCAGCAGTAGTATTGGTTTGGTCCAATGATACCAATATTCTTACCGCGACAAATAGGACAAATCATCGTTCTATCTCACCTTTTTTTACCATTTATACTTACCAATAATGGCTAAAAATATACAAGTCCTATCGAAAAAACCTGATTGAACTATGGTAATAGAACAATCAGGACATAGTGCGGATTATTTTTCGCCGCTCCCACAAATACAGGACTCTTTTCTGCTAATCTTTTTTGCTTGGGTGCGACGGGATGTTTTTAAACTATGGCTAGTTGACTCCATATGCTTGTTAACCAAATTCGTTAACATATCCACAAGATCATCGTCCCATACATAAGCTTTTTGCTGGACTAACTCCGGAATACTTTCCGCTAACACCTCGACTAGTGATAAAGAGGGAGACGCAGGTGACTAATAGTGTTTTCAAAAGTTTGTCTCCGATCTTCCTCCATCCTCGCAAGTCCTTCAAAGATTTTCTGCTGTTCTTGTTTGCTGAAGTTTCTGTTCATCTTATCCCTCTCTTCTAGAATTAGTATAGTATCTGCTAAACAAAGCATAACGGTTCTATTATTTTTTTTCAGATATTTGTGGTTAAATTGCTTTTCGTTATAGCTTTCAGATGGTATGATATAATTACTATTACTTTGTCAAGGAAAGGAAAGGGTGTCCGTTAATGAAAAAGAAAATACTTGCATTTCTTTCTATGGGATATGGATACTCTACTGCTGTTTTCTTTTAGAAGTTCATAAATTGGCGGAGTCTGTCTTCTATGAACTAGAAATATAAGCAGAATACTTTCAAATGATGAGGTGGAAAAATGATGAAGCAAAAAATTGTAAGGTCAAACCCGAGTCAATTGCCTGCGCCTGTTGGCCATTACTCACATATCACCAAGATCCCTAGAAATGCAGAATTACTGGTAAGCTCTGGACAGGTCGGAGTAGACACGGACGGACATACTCCAGCTGCTATAAATGAACAGACGGCCAATTGCTTCCTGCACATTCAACAGCTGTTAGAAGCAGAAAAATTAAGCAGTGCGAATATTGTAAAGGTAAACATTTGGGCAACAGAGGAAATCGATTGGGACTTTTTTTATCAAGAGTGGGGAAAACTATTTAATAAGGATTACCCAGCCATGACAATCGCTTATATTAATGCACTTGGACTACCAGAACTGAAGGTAGAAATAGAGCTGTGGCTGGCTAGAGTTTGATAGATACAAACATAGGGACTGCTTGCACAACGGGGGAATTGATTGTGCAGCAGCCCTTTTAGTTTTTCGGGTATTATCATCTTTTTGTTTAGATCTTCAATACATTAGATGAAACATTTAACGACTTCATGAGTCAGAATTGTTCTTTATAAAAATTACCTGTATGACTTACATAAAATCATACGGACTAAAACTTTCCTGTCCTACCTCTACAGCTAGCAGACGCTGATCGGCAGTTAATGTCGTGTCCTGATCTACGACTGGCTCTGACTGTTGATTGACATCGAATAAATGATGCAGAAAAGCAACTAAAGAGGTGTTGCGCTGATTGGTATCTTCAGTCTCAATTCCATTCATAAAGGCACGCTTATCACCACAAATGACAAGAGATTGTTTGGCACGTGTAATAGCGGTGTACAGCAGATTTTTACGCAGCATCCGATGATAGCCTTGTATAATTGGCATGATCACAATTTGGAACTCACTTCCTTGTGATTTATGAATCGATGTACAATAAGCATGCATTAAATTAATCAAATCTGGCTTCGGATAGACAACTTCTCGTTCGTCAAAACTAACTACCACTTGATCGACTTGGTCAAGGTTTTCATCCTTCTCAAAAATCGCCACAACCTCACCTATATCACCATTGAATACCTGATCTTCCGGTTGATTAACTAATTGAATCACCTTATCTCCTTTACGAAAAACAACATCTCCGAAACGTAATTCACGGCGCCCCGGCTGTGGAGGGTTAATGACAGCTTGCAATTCTGCGTTCATTTTATGAATTCCAGCCTTGGAACGGTACATGGGTGCCAAAACTTGAATTTGTTTTAAGTCTACCCCTTTTTGATACGCCTTCTGAACAATCTGACTGACGAGTTCCACTACTTGAAAATCAGGACAGCTAATAAAATTAAAATCATTTGCTTTCGCTAATGAACTCGGCGTAACTTGATGATTCTTAATTTCATGAGCCAGCTGAATAATCTTTGAACCCTCTTTCTGGCGATAGACTTCTTTTAATGAAACAGACGAAATTACCTTGCTGGCTAACAGATCTGCCAATACTTGCCCAGGCCCGACAGATGGCAGCTGATCCTCGTCCCCAACGATAATGACCTGCATATCACTTGGAAGCGCGCGAAATAATTGATAAGCCAGCCAAATATCTACCATAGAAAATTCATCAATTACTAGCAGTTTCCCTGTTAATTTATTGTTTTCATTCTTATCAAACGATTCATGACCATCCCAGCCCAGTAAACGGTGAATCGTCACACTGTCGATACCTGTTGATTCTTTCATCCGTTTAGCGGCGCGCCCTGTCGGTGCGGTTAAGATAAATGGATATTCGTCGTCATCCGTATAGTCATCTTTATTCAATGAACAGTCATGGATCGCCGCGTAGGCGTTTATAATTCCTTTAATTACCGTCGTTTTCCCTGTTCCTGGACCACCTGTCAGGATAAAAATTTTCTCTGTTAATGCCTGCTGTAATGCTTGGTACTGTTCATTTCCGTAGCTAAGTGATTCTTCTTCCTCAATACTTCCAACAATCTTTAACAATTCCGCCTCTGTAAAAGACGGCTCGATCGTTTTGCTCGCTATCCGTTTCAGTTTAGAGCAGAAACCTGTCTCTGCATAATATAAAGACGGCAGATACGCCTTTTTGTCCATCACAATAATTTGTTTTTCCTTATTGAGTTCGATAATCTGTTCTGTCATCTTCTCCGCTGCAATCTGGTTAACTGCCCCATCCAAGAGCTGATCCATTTGATAAACTAATTGGTCTAACGGCATAAATACATGGCCTTCCTGGACACTGTTTTGAAGGATATAAACACAAGCTGCTTGCAATCTGGTAGGATGGTCAACCGTGATATTGTGCTGCTTAGCCATTTGATCTGCACGGATAAAGCCAAAGCCTTCCACTTCAAAAACAAAGGCATAAGGATTGGTTTGCAAGGTATCTAATGTTTCTTCTTTAAAAGCAGAATACATCTTTTGCGCCATTTTCAGACCAAAGCCGTATTTAGACAATTCCACGACAATCTGTTCAAAGCCTTGGTTTTCCTGCAGGATTTGATAGATCTTCTCCTGCTTCTCCTTCGGAATACCTTTGACCTTCTGAAGTACCTCTTGATTATGTAAAATTTGTGCTAATGCATTATCCCCTAGTTCATCCACAATGCGTTCAGCTGTTTTTTTTCCGACTCCTGGAAACAAATCGCTCGATAAATAAGTGATCACACCTTCTTTTGTCTCTGGTAAAAATCGCTTATAGCTTTCCACTTGAAATTGACGGCCAAAGCGGGCGTGATCTACAGTTCTGCCATAGAATTCATACGTTTCACCAGGATCGAGCCTTCTAAAATAGCCTTTCACAACAACCTCTGACTCATCAAATGACTGATTGGTTTCCAGAACTTTGATCTTTGCAATGGAGAAATGCTCTTCTTTATTCTCGAAGATTGTATGGACCATCTCTCCTTTAATAAAGTTTTTTTGACCGCCATCCTCCATCCCAAAGCCCTCCCCTATTCGTTTTGATCTGCTAACATAATCTCGATTTGCTTCTTGCCGTTACCCGCCAATAAATGATCTGGCTGTATATCAATAGCACAATTAAAATGATGCAATGCTCGCTTAATTTGCTCGTTATATAATGCGATAACTCCCAAATTATAATGGGCATCACTATGTTGCTTTTCTAATTCCAATGTTCGTTCAAATATGGTCTTGGCCTGATCTAATTGCTGTGTTTGTGCCAACGCTAGTCCATATTGGAATTGAATATCGACATCATTAGGACTTAGCTCACTGGCACGCTGCAGATATGGAAGCGACAAGCGGAATTTCTCATCATACAAGAAAGTCATCCCTAACATGAAATAGGGATCTGCTTCTTCTAAGCCTTTTTGAATCGATATTTGAAAATACTCTTGAGCTTTGTCTAATTGCTCGGTTTCAAAATAAACATTGCCTAATCCATAAAAAGCGGTAGCAGCCTTTTCATCCAGTTCTGCTGCTTTACCGTAAAAGCGTTCTGCACGCTGATAATCTTTCATATGCAATAATAGATTGCCAAAATTAATATAATGAACCGGCTCCTCCGGATTAGCTTCAATCGCCTCTGTAAAATATTGAGCCGCCTCTTCTAACTTACCTTCTTTCATATATTGAATACCTTGGTCGATTTGATTCACTTATGCTGTCTCCCCTTCTGTACGCAACGTGATGTCACGAGCCTATCTTTGATAAGATTCCCTCTCTGCTACCGGAAATCTTATTTTCTGTGTCTGTCCCTATCTAGTTAGATAGAAGGGTTTTTTACTATTTTATCTTACTATCTAAACCCTGTGCAACCATCAGCCAAGATATAATCAGATGGTCCGACAAAAAAAGGACAGCGTGGCAAACATAGACAGCTGTCCTCTACTAATAATAGTTGTCACATTATCCGACATAACTAATCGGCTGATCATTTTTCAGCACATCATTTATCGTGCCTCCGCCTAAACATACTTCATCTTGATAAAAGACAATAGCTTGTCCTGGGGTGATTGCCCGCTCTGGGTTATCAAATACAACCTTTACTGTTCCATCTGGATTAGGGTATACCATCACGCCATGATCCTTTTGACGATAGCGGAACTTCGCTGTACAATGAAAAGGTTCGGCAGGCTGTTCATTAATCCAATTCAATGCATCGGCCACTAGACCTTCAGAGTATAAGGCGTCATTATGATATTCTGCCCCTACATATAAGATATTATCTGCCAAATTCTTGCCAACTACAAACCATGGACCGCCCGGACCGCCGATACCGAGGCCTTGGCGCTGACCAATTGTATAGTACATCAGACCGTCATGTGTTCCTTTTTCGATACCATCTAGAGTCATTATCTTTCCAGGTTGTGCTGGCAGGTATTCACTGAGAAATTCCTTAAAATTACGTTCTCCAATAAAACAAATCCCTGTACTATCCTTTTTATCTGCTGTCGCCAAATTATTTTCCTTAGCAATCCGACGCACTTCCGCTTTCGGCAAATGTCCTAAAGGAAACATTACTTTACGCAGTACATCCTCAGAAAGTTGATTGAGGAAGTAGGTTTGATCCTTATTCTCGTCCACACCTCGCAGCATCTCGACATGGTCACCCTCACGTCTTACTTGGGCATAGTGACCTGTTGCCACATAATCTGCCCCTAACGATAAGGCATGTTCCAAAAAGGCCTTAAATTTAATCTCCTTATTACACATTACATCTGGATTTGGTGTTCTTCCAGCTTTATATTCATCTAAGAAATAGGTAAACACTTTGTCCCAGTATTGCTTCTCAAAGTTCACACCATAGTACGGAATTCCAATTTGGTTACAGACACGAATCACGTCATCAAAATCTTCTGTTGCTGTACAGACCCCATTTTCATCCGTATCATCCCAGTTTTTCATAAAAATACCGACTACATCATAACCTTGCTGCTTGAGCAGTAAAGCCGTTACTGATGAATCGACACCACCGCTCATACCGACTACTACCCTTGTGTCTTTGTTGTCTTTCATTATATCACCACCTTATTTCGTTAGTCTATTCACGATAGCCGCCACTTTACCAGCGGCCTCCTTTATATTATCTAAATCGTTAGCTAAACCAAAGCTAAACCGAATTGAATTGTTCGTTCGTTCATTTTCTGGAGAGAACATAGCACTCAAGACATGAGAAGGGTCTACTGAACCTGCAGTACAGGCGCTACCGCTTGAAGCTGCCACTCCGCTAAGGTCAAAATTCATTAACAATGACTCCACATTGGTGCCTGGAAAACTGATATTAATAATCGAAGGAACAGATTGATCCTGTTTCCCATTAATCAAGAAGTTAACACCCTGCTGCTCTAGTTCCTGTACGAATTGATCACGATACTGTTGATAAGCAGTAAAGCAGCTGGCTTGTTCACGCTGAACCAGTTCAATCGCCTTGGCAAATCCGACAATCCCTGCCACATTCTCTGTACCTGGACGTCGTTTACGTTCTTGCTCGCCACCATACTGTATCGGTTCCAGCGTAACTTCTTTATTTGAATATAAAAACCCTAAACCTTTGGGCCCGTTAATTTTATGGGAAGAGACCGTTAATAAATCGACCTGCAATATGTTGATATCTATCGGAAGTATCCCGTAAGCCTGAACAGCATCCGTATGAAAATATGCCTGATGATCGTGCAGTATTTCCCCGATTGCTGCAATCGGCTGGATGACACCTGTTTCATTATTTACCATCATGATAGATACCAAGATCGTATCCTCTCGCAATGCTTCTTGTACTTGTTCTACTGTTATTTGTCCGGTTTCATCAACATCTAAATAACTAATCTCGAATCCCTGCTGTTCTAAGTTGTTAATCGTGTGCAGTACGGCATGATGCTCTATCTTGGTCGTAATAACATGCTTCCCCTTTTCTTGATTGGCAAAGGCAGCACCTGTAATGGCCATATTGTTTGCTTCTGTTCCACCGCTGGTAAAAATAATATCACGTTCACCGGCATGTAATGATTGAGCAGCGATGGCACGTGCCTGATCCAGGTGCTGTCTTGCTTTTCTTCCAAATGAATGGACACTCGAAGGGTTGCCAAAATCTTCTGCTAATACAGCCGTCATCGCCTGTATGACATCAGGGTGAACAGGTGTTGTTGCTGCATGATCTAAATAAATAGCTGTCATCTCTTCCATCCTTTTCTATATAGCCTATCCGAAATGTTATGTCTCTACTCTGTAAAAAGACGGACAAAAAGGGCAAACCTGCCAGCTTTCTATTAGCAGGATCAGCAACCATTTCCTCCGTTTTTAACGCTAACCTTAGATATAGAACATATATGGATCTTGAACGCCTTTCTCGCCATATGTCGATAAATCTTCTAAAGTGGTAGTATCTAATACATCTTTTACCGCGTCACGGATACGAATCCAGAGCTCTTGTTTCGCAGGCTCTTCGTCTTCGATACCTTCTACCGGCGTAATAGGACCTTCCAGAATGCGAATAATATCACCAGCTGTAATTTCACTTGGCTCCTTCGCCAGAATGTATCCGCCATAGGCTCCGCGAATGCTCTTCACTAAGCTAGCGTTTCGTAACGGGGCCACCAGCTGTTCCAAATAATGCTCAGATAAACCATGTTCTTGGGCAATTGTCTTCAAAGAAAGAGGCCCCTTGCCACTATTCTTGGCTAATGCAATCATGATCGTTAACCCATATCTTCCTTTTGTTGATATCTTCATTACTACACCTCATTCTATTCATACCCTATACTCTTCTTAATTCTTAAAGGTTGTTCTAAAAGTCCAACAAAAATGACGCATCGAATTTCTGCGTTGGCAGTAGAGGAACTTCTACTAAGATGATCCTTTTTATCGAACTTTTTGAACACACTATTAGTTGTATTATAGCATGAATGCTATAATAATGGCAGGACAATACTCAGCCGTTCATTATTGTTCCCATACTAGCCTATGTTAAAAAAACGGGGATAAATTGTCAAGCTGATTGTCTTCATCGCCAAATAAAAAAGTTTAAGGTATGTAATAGAGAGGAAGTGTAGGATGGCAAAGCAACCGTTAGCCTTTCGAATGAGGCCTCAGCATATAAATGATGTAATTGGCCAGCAGCATCTAGTTGGACACGGGGAAATGATACAACGTATGGTCGAAGCAGAACGTCTGCATTCCATGGTGCTCTATGGACCGCCGGGCACAGGAAAAACTTCCATGGCCATTGGGATTGCTAATAGCTTGAAGATTCGTTACAAACTATTAAATGCAGCAATTGATAAGAAAAAGGATATCGAAATAGCGATCGAGGAAGCAAAAATGTCGGGACAGCTCGTTGTTATACTAGATGAGGTACACCGCTTAGATAAAGCAAAACAAGATTTTCTGCTCCCTCACGTAGAATCGAACTTGATTACTTTGATCGGTTGTACGACCGAAAATCCTTATCACAAAATTAACCCCGCTATTCGAAGTCGTTGTCATATTTTTGAACTATTTCGCTTAGAACCTGCTGACATATTAGAGGCCTTAGATCGAGCTATACAAGATAAAGAAAACGGACTGGGTGACTTACCATTAGCAGTCGATAAGGAAGCGAAAGAGCATCTAGCAAATGCCTGTAATGGGGACTTAAGAGCCGCTTTAAATGGACTTGAATTAGCCGCTTA
Source organism: Gracilibacillus alcaliphilus (assembly GCF_016909015.1). Lineage (GTDB taxonomy): Bacteria > Bacillota > Bacilli > Bacillales > Amphibacillaceae > Gracilibacillus > Gracilibacillus alcaliphilus. The sequence continues at coordinate 2,240 of NZ_JAFBFA010000045.1, read as the reverse complement.
CTCCACCCCGAAACAAAATGGAGAGATTGTTATCGATCTATCAACTGCTGAAAAATCCATGCAGAAGAAAAGTTTCTCCCACGACAAAGGCGGTGATGCTCATTACGATGTCTTATCTGCTTTTCAGAAATCCATTCGCGGCAGTGATGTCGATGCTGCGCTTCACTATTTGGCACGATTAATTGAGGCAGGTGATTTAGAAAGTATCGCTAGAAGGATGCTGGTTTGTGCCTATGAAGACATTGGTTTAGCCAATCCACAAGCAGGTCCGCGAGCCTTAGCAGCCGTACAAACGGCAGAACGCGTCGGATTCCCTGAAGCTCGGATTCCTTTGTCTGTAGCAATTGTTGAACTATGTCTGTCACCAAAGTCGAACAGCGCCTATATGGCTCTGGATGCTGCACTAGCTGATATTCGTAAAGGAAATACTGGTGAGATTCCTGCCCATTTGAAAGATGCTCACTATAAAGGGGCGGCCGCTCTAGGCAGAGGGATCGATTACGAGTATCCTCATAATTACGAAGGTGGCTGGGTAAAACAACAGTATTTACCAGACAAAATCAAGCGTAAACAGTATTATTATCCAAAAGACACTGGCAAATTTGAAAAAGGACTACAACAAATTTATCAAAAAGTAAAAAAATAAAGTATACATTCCTATCAAACTGGTCACACTAATAGATAAACAGAAACGTCTACCATTTTAGTCTTGTATTACGCCGTATATCTCCCTGAGATTGATAGCTTTGGAATACAATACTAGAGCAAGTCAGCTCATCCATACAGGCAGACGTTCAAAAATGACTAGTAGTATGTACAAGCATATCATATCGAAAACAGGCAGAAACACTTTTATATACACCGCGTGTTTATCATAAAAGTTTCCTATGATCATGATCCGATACCTCTTGTACATCCTCTAGATTGAAATAAGGAGTGTTTAGTAGATGACAAAGGTAAGACAAGATGCTTGGTCACATGAAGATGACCTATTGTTAGCAGAGACGGTGTTAAGGCATATTCGAGATGGAAGTACCCAATTAAACGCCTTTGATGAAGTAGGCGATAAATTAAACCGTACATCTGCTGCCTGCGGCTTTCGCTGGAATGCTGAAGTGCGTCAAAATTATGAACAAGCCGTTCAAATTGCCAAGAAACAAAGAAAAGAGAAGAAACGAGCACTGGCAAAACAAAAACAAACGATTACGCAAGAACAGCAGGAAGATACAGTTGCATCTAAGGAACCAAGTGTAGAAGAAGAGGTCTATTCCTTCTTAAATTGGAATAGCAAGCAGCAGCAATCCAGCCCGAAACAACAGGAAAATTATCAAGAGAATTATTCTCTTGATCTTGATCAGGTCATTCGTTATTTGCAATATCTAAAGAAGGAATATAACCATGTACAATCCTCTCAAGCAAATCAACAGCAATTATTGCAAGATCATGAACAGCTCAAAAAACAATTACAAATGGAACAGAGAAAGAACCAAGAATTGGAACGTGAATTGACTACCATGAAAGAAGATTATCAAGCTTTTATGCAAATCGTCGAACGAGCCAGAAAAATGGTAGTATTCGATGAGACAGAGACGCGGCCGGTCCCAACCTTCCGTATGGATAAGAATGGGAATCTAGAACAGGTCGCTAAATAAATCAAGACTGCCTGCAGGGAGAGTCTTCTTTACCTCCCGCTGATGGCTAGCAAAAGCATCCAGATGTTAGCAACCATTATCTTCTCCATTGGACTTTCTCAGAGATTTTCCCAAATTTGGAAGGGGAGCTTTTACGGATGATTACACCGGGACTAAGAACTTAACGACACTTGCAGAAAATAGAAAACCCTTGATACTGAATATAGTATCAAGGGTTTTCACCGTTATGTAGTACAATCCCGATCGTGCCGTCGATAGAGATGAAGTTTTGATCCCGCTTAAAGCAGGTGGGTATCTTGCCTCCTATTTCATGCGTCCGCAATAAATTCGTAAGTATAGCGGCATGCACTAGATAGGGGAACAACAGATTCCCAATGTTATTGGTGTTCGGTCAAAACGTCATGAATACGACGAACACATCAGGATTGTGTACTACTGTATTGATTAACTAAATGATAGCATAATGGTTTTATAATTTCAAGCAAGTAACTTTTTTGTATGTGTCAAGTTTTTCTCGACATAGTTTTCCCACCAATATTTCAGGTCTTATCAAAATGTACACTTGCCTAGACTAACGCGCTATCGCTT
>NZ_JAFBFA010000044.1 GCF_016909015.1 Gracilibacillus alcaliphilus | reverse complement strand
CTGTTTGGTCATTCTTTTAGACATACAAAATACTCCCTTCATAATAGGTGAGAATTTTTATTATTTCTCTGTCTACTATAAAGGGAGCATATCACCATAAACGGGTCTGTCCTCTTTTCTTGTTAAGCAAACGCGCTCCATTTCTGTATATCCATGCAGCCGTTTTCTTCTAAAAATCCAAACGTAACGGTCCTGTGCAACATTGGCTAACTATTGGCAAGCAAAAGATTGTATTCCTCCCAGAAACTCTGATACATTTCTTTATCCAAGTCACCCGATATACGTTTTTGCTTTGAAGTGGCGAAGAAGTTTTTCACTTGGCTCGCAAAGAGAACCACTTGATCTTTGTATTCATTTTTGTGCAGTGTGACATGAAGATCAGGGTAATAGACATTTCCTGTTGCCGGATCTGTTGTAGTGATTTTAACAAAATCTGACAATAGTATTTGGTCATTCATATGTTTAACAGACCAATGAATGGAAATAGGACAGCCTGTCATCAACACCGTACCACACCCGTGAAGGATTAACCCTTCCTCCATATTCGGATCACAACGATAATCTTGATCCATGGTTCTTAATAAAGCTAGAGCAGACTCACTAATTCCCCATTCTTCATTTATTCCAAACTGCGTAATGATATTTCCATTCACATTCAGATAGATTTCCCCATGAGAGCATAAATCTTCTTCATTATTATGATCCAGCCACCTTTGGTTCTCGATTTTAATTACAAATTGATTGGATGATTTCATTAATAGCCACCGTTTTCGCTTAAATAGATTTTATCCATGCTATGAAAGTTTATTTTTTTGTATTCATCTAGCGCGATCATAATTTAACGTAATTTATGGTTAAGAAATCAAACCCAATTGCTTCATCGCTTTGCTTAAACCTTCATTTTCCACATTGTCTGTAACTAAGTCAGCTACTTGTTTGACCTCTGGAACAGCATTACCCATCGCAACACCCGTATGTACGCTTTCGATCATTTCAATATCATTCATACCATCACCGAAGGCATAGGTGTTTTCCCATTTAATGCCCAATTTACTCACAAATTGTTTAATCCCATGTGCTTTCGAGCCTATTCCTGGCAAGACATCACACGAAAATTCATGCCATCTCACAAAGCGAAGGGCATCAAACTTGTCTTCATATGCCTTCTGTTCAAATGACTCATTAAATAACAACACTTGAAAAATGTCATGTTTTTTGTAATATTCCAGATCAGTTAATGGGTGTGTGAGTTTCAAGCTCTTCATTCCTTTTTCGATAAATGAACTTTCCGTCACATTAGAACGCATATCATGATCACTTTGAAAAACCAGGGGATGATTATTTTCAATACTGTAATCTGTAAGTTGTTGTATTAAAGAAGCCTCTATGGGATTCTGATGAATAACTTCACCATTGTATACGGCATGTTGACCATTAAAGGTAATATGTGATGTCAATTCAAGTTCTGCTAATATATCCTGAATCATAAATGGAGCTCGTCCTGTGGCAATTGATACAATTACCCCTTCCTCTTGCAGCTTTTTGATGGCTAAGCTGGTAGCTTCAGGAATTTGTTTTTGATGGTCAAGAATCGTTCCATCAATATCAAGAAATACAATTTTCTGTTCCAAACGTCTCATCCTTTAAATCATTATTTAATCACGTTGTCATTATAGCACGAATGACGTGTATAAGTATATTTTCAAAGGCAAACAATAATAATGATAATGGATCAGGTTTTGTGTGCTTGCTAAGATGCACTATAGGAATACATTCCGTTCAAATTTAATGATGGACTTACTTCTTTTTTAGCAATCACGCTTTATTATGGAACAAATAAAGTAAAGTTTTCACGATCGAAATATCTTTTTTTTCAAGCCGTTAACTAGGAAGGATCTAGAAAATAATTTAATATTTTTAGCTTTTTTGTTTCAAATTTCTTTAATTCATACTATACTATAAGTAATAGGGATTGGATCGGTTCGTTGAATACTTGCTTTTCTTTTCTATACATATCACATAGAAAGGAGTTGGAAGTACAATGTTAAAACGTCTAAGAGAGAAATTGAAACGTCGCATGCGCGAAGCATTACGGAGAAAACGTATACCAACTACAATAAATCGTTCTAGTGAATATTATAACAAACCAAAAACATACCAAAGAATTGCGTAACCCAATTATTAGCAACTATAACAAAAGGAGAGATAGCATGATTTATAAAGTATTATATCAAGAAAACGCATCAGAAATTCCTGTGCGTGAACATACGAAAAGTATGTACGTTGAAGCAGAATCAGAACGTAAAGTTCGTGAACAATTAAAGGACAGACATATTAATATCGAGTTCATCCAACGCTTAGAAGGGGCACATCTAGCTTATGAACAACAATCTCCTCATTTTAAAGTGGAGAACGCCCAATAGATGAAGTTCGTAAAAAATGATCAAACAGCCGTTTTTGCATTAGGTGGGTTAGGTGAGATTGGAAAGAACACATATGGTGTACAATTCCAAGATGAAATCATTCTCATCGACGCAGGGATTAAGTTTCCTGAAGATGAATTATTAGGAATTGATTATGTTATTCCTGATTATACCTACCTGGTGCAAAACCAAGACAAAATTAAAGGATTATTTATCACCCATGGTCATGAAGATCATATTGGTGGTATTCCTTATTTACTGCGTGAATTAAATGTGCCTATTTATGCAGGTAAACTTGCACTTGGACTTATTCGCAATAAGTTAGATGAGCACGGACTTTTGCGAAATACCAAGCTATATCCTTTTCAAGAAGAGGATGTTTTTAAATTTAGAAAGACTTCTGTGTCGTTCTTCCGTACGACACACAGCATTCCCGATTCTTATGGTATTGTAGTAAAAACACCTCCAGGTAATATTGTTCATACAGGAGATTTTAAATTTGATTTCACTCCTGTTGGCGAACCTGCCAACCTAGCCAAAATGGCAGAGATTGGTAAAGAGGGTGTCTTATGTTTATTATCAGATAGTACAAACAGTGAAGTTCCTGACTTTACTTTATCAGAACGTGTAGTTGGAGATAGCATTAATGATATTTTCTCGAGAGTAGATGGCAGATTAATTTTTGCGACGTTTGCATCAAATATTTATCGTTTGCAGCAAGTGGTAGAAGCAGCTGTGAAGCATAACCGAAAAGTGGCAGTATTTGGCCGTAGCATGGAAGGGGCCATTAAAATTGGTCAAGAATTAGGTTATATCCATGCACCTAAGAATACCTTTGTCGAAGCGCACCAAATCAATCAGCTTCCAGCTAATGAAATAACGATTCTTTGTACAGGCTCTCAAGGAGAGACAATGGCTGCACTATCGAGAATTGCAAACGGCACTCATCGTCAAATTCAAATTATACCTGGTGACACAGTTGTATTCTCTTCTTCACCAATCCCTGGAAATACACTTAGTGTCAGCCGAATTATCAATCAATTATATCGTGCTGGAGCAGACGTCATTCATGGACCACTGAACAATATCCACACCTCTGGACATGGCGGGCAGCAGGAACAAAAATTAATGCTTCGATTAATACAGCCGAAATTCTTTATGCCTATTCACGGGGAATATCGTATGCTGAAAGAACATACGAAGCTTGCCGACAGTTGCGGTATATCATCAGAGAACTGCTTTATCATGGATAATGGCGAGGTATTAGCCTTAGGTAAAGACAATGCACAAATCGCTGGAAAAATCCCTTCAGGAGCTATTTATGTAGATGGAAGCGGAATTGGGGATATTGGTAATATTGTCTTACGTGACAGACGGATCTTATCAGAAGAAGGATTAGTAATCGTCGTTGTGAGCATTAACATGAAAGAATTCAAAATCGCTTCAGGTCCTGATATTATCTCTCGAGGATTCGTATATATGCGAGAATCTGAAGATCTTATCAATGAGGCACAGAAGCTTGTATCTAAGCATTTGAGTAAAGTAATGGAACGCCGGACAACACAATGGTCTGAGATTAAAAATGAAATAACAGATACCATTGCTCCATTCCTTTACGATAAAACGAAACGTCGTCCAATGATCTTACCTATTATAATGGAAGTATAATACAAAACGAAGATATCCCTTATTACTTACAAGGATATCTTCGTTTTTTATGTGCTATGTAAGCATGTCAGGTGCTGCTTCCCCTGACATGACATTCATCTATATTATCGATGCGTCTATTCCACAACTAGCTGTTTTTCAAATCTCGAAATATCCTGGTCTGCCCCAATCACAATCAATATATCCCCTTTTTCTAACTGCTGGGAAGCCTGTGGCGATACATTCACCTTTCTGTCTTGTACTTCCTTAATGGCTACTACATTACAGCCAAAACGAGCACGAATGTCAAGATCAAGCAAGGACCGGCCGTGCATTTTCTTCCCTACCCTTACCTCTACAATACTGTGGTCATCTGAAAGCTCTAAATGATCCAATATATTGGTCGAAATAATTTGATGGGCAATTCGCTTCCCCATATCTCGTTCCGGGTGTACGACATGATCTGCCCCAATCTTATTCAGTACCTTTTCATGATAATCATTTTGCGCCTTTGCAGTGATTTTTTTGACACCTAGTTCTTTCAACATCAAAGTAGTCAAAATACTTGCTTGAATATCATCACCAATTGCCACAATCACATGATCGATATTACGTATTCCTAGTTCTTTCAAAACATCTTCATCTGTAGTATCTGCAATTACCGCATAGGCTGCAATATTTCTAAACTCTTTTACTTTATCTTCATGAATATCGACAGCAAGGACATCCATGCCTTCTGCACTCAACTCGCGGCAAATACTGCCACCAAAACGTCCTAACCCGATCACTGCGTATTCACGCTTCATATCCATTCCTCCAACAATTAGTATCACAGACATTTTATCATAAAACGAGCAGGATTGCCTCTAAAGACAAAATTACCTTTTTAGCAGGTATATCATCCTACATAAACACAGTAGAGGCTGCTGCACAATCTATTTCTGATTGTACAACAGCCCCTATTCCTTATTTTTTTATAAAGAATCCAGCATCTCAAATTGAGAACGAACTAAGCCGTAATATTCACCTTTTTTCTTCATTAATTCGTCATGGCTGCCTTGCTCTAAGAGTCTGCCGTGCTCCAACACAATAATATTATCGGCTTCACGGATCGTGGAAAGTCGGTGAGCAATCATAATTGCTGTTCTGCCTTCCAATAAACGGCGTAAAGCTTGCTGGATTTTCACTTCTGTTTCGGTATCAATACTTGCTGTGGCCTCATCCAAAATCAATATTCTTGGATCAGCTAAAAGAGCCCTTGCAAACGAAAGCAATTGTCTCTCTCCTGCTGATAAAATGCTGCCTCGTTCCTCGACTTCTGTATGATATCCATGAGCCAAACGCCGGATAAAATCATCTGCTCCTACTACTTTGGCTGCTTCAAATACTTCTTCATCACTTGCTTCTGGCCGCCCGAATCGAATATTGTCTAATATAGTTCCAGAGAAGATAAAGGTGTCTTGCAGGACAACCGAGATATTGGTTCTTAAACTATCGAGACGCATATCTCTAAGGTTATGACCATCGATTAATACTTTTCCCTTTGTTGGATCGTAAAAACGACTGATCAAGTTGGCAATTGTTGATTTTCCTGAGCCGGTGTGACCTACTAAGGCCACGGTCTGGCCTGGCTTCATCTCCAGCGAAATTTCATGTAAGGCAATGCGATCTTCGTTGTATGAAAACTGTACCTTATCGAAGACAATATGTCCCTTCATCTCTTCAAATACCTTTGCATCTTTTTTCTCTTCAACATTTGGCTGTTCATCTAAAAACTCGAAGATACGCTCTGACGAAGCCATCGCAACTAATAATTGATTATAGATTTGTCCTAACCTGGAAATCGGCTCCCAGAACATACCTAGATAGAAAGCAAAAGAAACAAAGATACCAATCTCAATATTTCCACTAATAATCAAATGAGCACCATACGAGATTAAAATAACGGTACCAATTGCATTACTCATCTCCACGAATGGACCAAAATAGGCACTCCTTTTCATGGCGACACGTTCTTTCTCATAATTATCCTCATTTACACCATTAAAAAATTCTGCATTTTCTTTTTCTTGAGAGAATGATTGTGTAATGCGAATCCCTTGCATACTTTCATTTAAGTGCGAATTTAATCTTGATTTCTGAATACGTACATCTTGCCATGAACGGCGAATTGTTCTCCGCAGCTTTGTTGAAATCAGGAACATGATTGGCAAGATAACTAATACAGCCAATGCCAACGGAGGACTTAAGGCAAACAAGATAATGATAATACCAGTCAACATGACTATATCCATTAACAAGTTAATAATACCATTGGTGAATAATTCCTGTAATGAATTAACGTCATTAAGTATCCTTACAAGAATCGAACCTGCTGACCGCTTGTCAAAGAAATTATGAGACAGACGCTGCACGTGTGAAAACAGATTCTTTCTTAAATCATATATGATTCGCTGTCCTAGTATATTTACCCATTTAATACGATACCTATTGGCAACATAACTAATCAAATATAAGACCGAGACTAAAATAATAAGATATGTGAGCAGGGAAACGTCTTGATTCGAAATCGCCCGATCAATAACCCAAGTACCAATAATGACCGGTACGATCAGCCGGACCATCGTTGAAATTAACATAGCCACAATTGCAGCAGGTAATAACCGTTTCGAATATGGTTTCACATATTTTAATAATCGCAACATTTGTTTCCAGTTAAACGGTTTTTCCACTGCCTGATCTAGCGGGTAATAAAACCTGTTTAAATGCGGACTTTCTTTCTTCATCCCCGCCCCGGCAGTTGTTGATTTTGCCATGATTACTGTACCTCCTCTTTAATACTATGCCATCAAAAAATGATCGTTAGATCATGCTTATGAAAGAATGGAATGACTTCATTTACTGCTAAGACAGCAGACTAATGATCCCATTACTCTACTGCCTGCATTACACTATCACGATCTTGATATTGGATATCATAAATGCGGCGATATGGCCCATTTTGTTGAATCAATTCCTCATGTGTGCCTCGCTCGACTATTTCACCAGAATCTAACACAAGTATTTCATCTGCATGCTTTAATGAAGAAATACGATGAGCAATAATAAAGGTTGTTCTGCCATCCATTACTTCCTTTAAGGCTTTCTGAATAAGAAACTCAGTTTCCATATCAACTGCAGAAGTAGCATCGTCCAGTACTAGAATACTAGGATCAATTAGAATGGCTCTTGCAATCGCTATCCGTTGTTTTTGCCCACCTGAAAGCCCCATACCGCGCTCGCCAAGTAATGTGTCATATCCCTTTGGCATCTGCATAATAAAATCATGTGCTTGGGCTCGCTTAGCGGCAGCAATAATTTCTTCCATGCTGGCATCTGGATTTCCATATGCAATATTCTCTTTAATCGTTGTCGAAAATAAAAATGACTCCTGCAGTACAAAACCAATGTGTTTACGCAGCCACTTCAAGGAGTAGGTACTTGTCGGTTTATTATCAACCAGTACTCTTCCTTGATCTGGTTCATAAAACCTGGTAATAAGTTGTGTAATACTCGTCTTACCAGCTCCCGTCGGTCCAATCAAACCGATCACTTTTCCTGGAGGCGCATCAAAGGAAATATCCTTTAAAGCAGCATCATCTTCCGCAATATAAGTGAGGTGTACATGTTCAAAGGTAACATGACCTTTAATACGTTCTGGTACAAGTGGATGTTTTTCTTCTTCAATATCTTCTTTTGCTTCCAAAATCTCCAGCAACCTCTCACCAGAGGCTTTCGCCTGTGAGAATTGGTTCACTATAAATCCCAGGTGCATAAGCGGACCTAAGATATATGTAACCAAACTAAAGAAGGCAACTAATTCTCCTAACTGTAAGGAGCCGTTAATAACTAAATACCCTCCATATATCAACAAGGTAACCATGCTGATATTTCCGATAAATTCCATGAGCGGAAAGTACCTTGCCCAAATATTAGAAGTAGTGATATTCACTTCTTTATAATTGGTGTTATTAGTTGTAAAACGATTAATTTCAAAATCTTCTTTAGAAAGTGACTTAACGGTGTTCATTCCTGTTACATTCTCTTGAATACGGGTGTTTAAGCGTCCTAATGATTTTCGAATTCTTCGGAACGCTGGATGCACTTCTTTATCGAAGCGATAAACGACCACAGCTAGAAAAGGCATTACCGCCATCGTAACTAAGGCTAAAGGAACAGAATAGTAAAACATAACACCTAAACTAATCAGTATTAATACCATAACACGAATCAATTCTCGAAATCCTGCTGCCAAGAAAAAACGGAAGCCTTCTACATCCATTGTTAACCGTGACATTAAATCCCCAGTTCTAGCATTATCATAATAAGTGAATGATAGACGCTGTAATTTTTTATACAGTGCATCTCTTAAGATGAATACGGACTTAATCCCGAATAAATCACCTAGATATTGCTGTAAGTAATTGGCTAACCCTTTGATAATCATAATAATGATAAAACCAATGGATAAGACAGGGATTAGTTGGTACTCACCAGCAATGACCACATCATCAATCGTTATCTGCAGAACAATAGGGTAAATAACGGTGATACCGGTTACAACCATAACAAATAGAACCGATAGCAAGAAATACTTTTTAAAAGGCCAATAAAATTGTTTTAGTTTCCTAAATACCTCCATGTTGTTCTCCCTCCATTTTTATACGTATGTACTAATATAACGGTTTCCGAAATAAAATGCTAGCCTTTCGCTTCAATTTATTTAATTTTTTTTTGCAGTGATTTTTTCGCAGTTAAAACACAAAAATTACCACTGTTATCCACTGGTCAACCTTATCTATCTTTTTCCCTGCTTTACCAACTCATAAACGAGCCAAAAAAAGTGTGGGAAGATCCATTTCTCTGGATCTTCCCACACTTTTTTATTATAACGACTTTAATGTGGCTATTCCCGCTCGTATCCCTACTTCAATTGCGTTTTCATCTGGATTAAGCTTGCTGTGGTGCAGACCATAAGGGGAATTCACCCCTAACCAATACATAAAACCTGGTACGTCCTGAAGAAAATAACCAAAATCTTCCCCTGTCATAGCAGCATTTGCCTCCACATAACGAATATCCTGCTGAGCCAGTGCCGCTTTGAACAGCTCAACTGTCTGATGATCATTGTAAACCTGATAATAAGTGGCGCCATAGTCCAGCATAATGTCACAGTTGTGCATTAATTCAAATCCTTTGATGATTTGTTCTAAGTCTGCTTTAATATCCTTCATCGTCTCCGGCTTTAATGTACGGATGGTGCCCTCTAATCGGGCTGTTTCTGCAATAATATTTTGTACCGTTCCAGCTGTCATTTTACCAATCGTGATCACACCGCTGTCCAGTGGATCTATCTTTCTTGCAATAATCTGCTGTAACTGCGTCACAAAATAGCTTGCCGTAACAATCATATCTTTGGTCAAATGCGGGTATGCCGCATGGCCTCCCTTCCCATGAAAATCCAGAAAAAGCTCACTCGTATTGGCAAACAAGATACCAGTCCTTGATGAAACGGTTCCCACTGGAAGTTCTGGGGCAATATGCAGGGCAAAAATGACATCCGGCCTCCATTGCTTAAACGGCTCACTGGCCATCATCGGCTCTGCACCGCCGGGGCCTTCTTCTGCCGGCTGAAACAGAAATAATACATTATCTTCGATTGGATATGCCGATATCTCATCTAACATCCCTAAAGCAACGGTCATATGGATATCATGGCCACAGGCATGCATATACTGATCATGCCGGGAATGAAACGACAGGCCTGTTTCCTCCTTTATTGGCAAACCGTCTATATCTGCGCGGTAACCAATTGTTTTCGTTGGATTGGTCCCTTTCACCAACACGAATAATCCTGTTCTCCATTTCACGATTTCTATATTAGAACGATGGAAGTTCTGAATCACCTCTAATAGAAAGGCCTGTGTCTTCACTTCCTTGAATCCAATCTCCGGGATTTGATGAAGGGAACGACGAATTTCTTGTAACCGTTGTTGGTCCATCATACATTCCTTCTTCCTCTTATGTAATAGCCTCTGCTATCCTCTATTGATTCAAATAATATTGTATCCCGCTCACATTACAGGGATTCATCCACAAAGAGTCTGTTCAAAAATATCATGGTCTAGATATTGTGAAACTTCATTCAGTGGTGTTTTTTCAACGCGCAGGACGTGCTAGTGCAGACGTTACGTACTTTGTCAGTCCTCTCTCCTCCACTGAATGTTAGTTAATCCAATCGGTCCGTTACTGGCTGTTAGATCTCCAACTTAGAAATGACGTGCTTCCCTTTTTCTTGAAGGGGGGAGTCTTACACCCGTTACACTGCGATAAATCTTTTTTTACTCTCATCAAAGGCATCAAATTGACTTATATACCAACTTATGAAGCACGCCACTACATCAATGATACAAATGAAATGAAAGTCTTTCTAATTGAAAAGGAGTCTGCATGAACTTCTTGAACAACCTTCTGTAGAAACAGATTTGCTTAGCATACCTTATTTTATTGTACTGCTGCAAATCTCTTTGGCTTCATTTTCTTTGTTTATTAATCATTTAATTTGCGCAAAGCTTCCATAATTTCAGTCTTTGATTTAGTTTGATCGTCAATTTCTTTAATGACTTTTGCTGGGGTACCTGCAACCACTGTATTTGCAGGTACATCCTTGGTCACAACAGCTCCAGCTGCAACAACGGCTCCTTCACCTACATGTACACCTTCCAGTACAACAGCATTTGCCCCAATAACTACACCGTCTTCGACAATAACTGGTTGTGCGGAAGGCGGTTCAATCACACCAGCTAATACAGCGCCTGCACCTATATGACAATTTTTCCCTACCGTAGCTCGACCTCCCAGTGTAGCATTCATGTCAATCATTGTTCCTTCGCCAATAACAGAACCTATATTAATCATTGCTCCAAACATAACCACAGCCCCATCTCCTATAGTTACTTGGTCACGTATGATAGCGCCAGGTTCAATTCGAGCATTAATCTCTTTAGTATCCAACAAGGGGATAGCAGAATTACGACGGTCATTTTCAATCACATAGTCGGTAATTTGATTACTATATTTATGCAAAAGTTCTTTAATCTCGTCCCACTCCCCAAAAATAACCCCCGTCGTTTCATTTAAAAAAGTTTGAACCGTTCCATCTGCTTCGATTTGATCCAAAGCAGTTCCTTTTACATATACCTTTACAGGTGTCGATTTCTTACTATTGGAAATAAAAGAAATAATTTCGTGTGCATCCATTTGATTCATATTGCTTTCCTCCATTTTTCATGAATTACATCATGTATTATTCCATTATTATTATACAAATGCAAATCTAATATTATCCTTTTGCACTGAAAGTATAAATTCACGGGCCATCGTTTAAGAACGATGGCTTTTGCTATAAAGGCTAGTCGATAAGTCCAGTTTATCTAATGTTAATGTTCTTACTTGCCTGAGAGATGATCGTAAAAAATAGTGAATTATTGCGCTGCATACATCACCTTATTCACTTCTTTTAGAATCGCTCTTCTCGTCAGAATACCAAGAAATTGACCATGCTCATCCACTATACAAGTAAATGCATGATTAATCACAACTTTCAGTCCCTTCAGAAAATTATCTCCTCGAGTCAATCTTGGTTTCTCCGTTTCCATCACTTGTTCCACTTTAATATCTGCTAGCTTCTCCATTTCGAACCGTTCTAATCCCGTTACGCTTTTTAAAATAGCCGTTTTACCAATCATCCCTTGAACACGATACTCTGAATCTAACACAGGAACCGATGAGTATCCTGATTCAATAAGCACTAATAACGCATGCTCAATCGGATTCCCAACTTGGACATGTGCCACCTTTTCGGCAGGAATCATTAGCTGTTCAACACTTAGATCAGCTAGCTCATTATTTAAAAGACTAGACATATTCCACACTCCCTTATATGCTGTTGGAAGAGTGATGGTGTCATCACCTTACATAGTGTACCATATTTTATAAACTACTCGCCACTTCCCTATATCCAACGGAGAGAAAGCCGATTCATGACGCGTCTCCAGAGGCGGGTCCTTTCTCGCTCATAACCAATAGTAAGTTACATTCTTGTGAAATCCATTCTCATTGATATCATAAAACGGTACATCATGCTATAATGAAATACGATCTTCTTACCACAAAGTAAGATGTCGTCCTGTGTACGCATTACCTGCAACTTACCATGCATGTAATCTCATACCGTAATAACTGACACATCCATCGAGCATAAAGAAGCTGTTTATACAAGTGATTTGTCAGAAGCGTTAAAATAGAAAGGTATATGAATGATATGAAACGTAGAACATTTTTGAAACGATTTTTTGGAGGTATCATAGCAGCACTCGGCCTTGGCGGGGGAACTTATTATTATGCCAGAGAAATTGAGCCGGCCTTATTAGATAAACATCACTTTGACATTGTTTCCAGCAAGATACCTGCCTCTTTTGAAGGATATACAATCTTGCAATTTTCTGATACACATATCGGCTTTCACTATACCGTCGAACAGTTAACAGAATTAGTTAATAAAATAAATCAATTAGAACCAGACATCATTGTATTCACTGGTGACTTGCTTGATAATCCTCGTACCTATCAAGCAGATAATCGGCTGGTGAATGCATTAAAAAACATCCAAGCGAAAGACGGAAAATTTTGGATTTACGGCAACCATGACCATGGTGGCTATGGTACCGAAACATTGAAGGATATCTTTGATCAAAGTGATTTTGAACTGTTACAAAATGGACACAGACAAATTGAGAAGAATGGTGATATGATTAATTTGGCTGGCATTGATGATGCCTTATTAGGACAACCTGACCTGACTGCTGCCTTAAGTGGATTAAATGAAGATAACTTGACCATTTTATTAGCACATGAGCCTGACTATGCCGAGGTAGCCAAAAACTATCCTGTCGATGTCCAGTTGTCTGGCCACAGCCATGGCGGTCAAGTCCAACTGCCTTTTATCGGCTATATCTATACACCGCCTTTGGCAGAATTCTATGTGGAGGGCTACTACCCTGTTGGAGAGAAACCTTTGCAATTATTCGTGAGTCGCGGCATTGGCACTACAAGAGCACCTTATCGATTTCTATGCAAACCAGAGATTACACTCTACCACTTGAAAAAATCTACCATAAATTGAGGTGAACAAATGTTTAAAAAAATGATTTTTTTGTTAGGTCTTTCTTTGATTCTTATCGCATGTGGTGAAAAATACGAAGGTGATTTTTCAATTGAAGTAGGGGATTTCTCCTACATAGACCAGGATAACCAAGCCTATAATAAAGAAGAACTAGATGGAAAGTTTTGGGTAGCTAACTTTATCTTTACCAATTGTGAAACTATTTGTCCGCCAATGACTTCCAACATGGCAAGACTTCAAAGTATGCTGGAAGATGAAGGTATAGATAATGTAGAATTGGTCTCCTTCTCAGTCGATCCTACCAATGATACACCAGAAATTTTGAAGGAATATATTGAAGTGCGCGGCGGTACGTTTGATAACTGGCACGTCTTGACTGGCTATAGTAATGACGACATTAGTGAATTTGCTCTTCAATCTTTCAACGTCCCAATCGTACACCCCGATCCCGAAGAGACAGATCAAGTGATACACCCGCGAACCTTCTATTTAGTCTCTCCTGACGGAAATGCAATTAATGGTTATAACGGCGAATCAGCAGAAGAAATGCAACAAATAGTTGAAGATATCCAATCAATGAATTAGAGTAAAAGTAGAAGTGATTCACACTTCTACTTTTTTAACTAATAATGTATGGTCCATAAGTTCGGTAAAAGAACGGAGAAGCAAGAAACACTGCAATTCACCGTGTCATTTTTATTGTACTTTATGAACATTCTCTAAATAAGAAAAGGTGAGTATTCATGGGATATCCAACGATAAAACAGATAGCAGATGCCTTGTTTATTGTGAACCGACATGCCAAAACGGCACCAGACCCTTCTCAATTATATCGTTTAAAAAAAGAGGCCATCGCCAAATTATTAAAAGAGCAAAAGGCCATTAAAAAAGGGCTGCACTTTTCCAACAACCCCAAGAACAGCCAGCAGCATTCTGTCTTGCTTGTACAAATTGATGATTACTATTTTCATTTACCGCCGGATAAAAATGATATGCATAGCTTACCGCATTTAGGTCACTTAGATGAATCCCATCGTAATCAGCGTCCTTCTCTTTCACTTAACCAAGCAAAGAGAATTTTACAGCAATATTTAGGCAAGGACACTTATAAAAAAACTAAAACCCCTTCTCCTAACAAGATGTCTTTCTATTATAGGAGAAAATAGATAATGGTAGCTTGGAGTTTTTATTCCTATAGTATCCCTTACAGCCTTATTATTTTACAAATTTGCTGAAACAGACTACAGCTGTAAAAATAAGGAGACTCAGCATAAGGTAAATGCCTTCTACTTCTGTTGACAAAGAAGTAACAATCAGAACCATAATCATAATTACCAAACTGTATGTTAAAAATGTTTTCCATCCGATCGAGATTAATATGGAAACAATTGGTTGCAAGACAAAGAAACAAATAATTAAACCTATCGACAAAAAGATGACCAAGAACAGTTCTTCTTGTTTTGTTAGTAAGAGATAATCTGCCATCTTTGTCAATTCAGTCATCCAGCTCTCTGTCATTTCGTAACACCTCTTTCCTACCTTATGATAAAATCATGTTTATAGGTGTGGTTCAACCTACTAGATTAATACCCATACCCATGATAATCTAAGTATTGCCAATCATCCGCTGCATTAGACGGTGATAGATTAGGTATATACAGACAAACAGCAATCTATTGTTTTTATAATGTAATGCATTAACAACATGACAGATAATTTATTACAGGAGGCAGCATGGAATGGAACAATTTATTAATCATCAAGTAAAAGACATTAACATCTCTGGGATTCGTCAGTTTTTTAATATGGTATCTGGTAAACAGGGTCTTATTTCCCTCACTATCGGCCAGCCGGATTTCCCCACCCCTGACCATGTAAAGGAAAAAGCAAAACAAGCAATTGCTCATAATTATACAAGCTATACCGCCAATGCTGGTATCATGTCATTAAGACAAGCAATTGCTGATTTTGTCCATTCAAATTATCAACTGGAATACGACCCAGAGAAAGAAATCATTGTAACAGCTGGTGCTTCTCAGGCAATTGATATCACACTT
Organism: Gracilibacillus alcaliphilus; assembly: GCF_016909015.1. Classification (GTDB taxonomy): domain Bacteria; phylum Bacillota; class Bacilli; order Bacillales; family Amphibacillaceae; genus Gracilibacillus; species Gracilibacillus alcaliphilus. The sequence continues at coordinate 22,050 of NZ_JAFBFA010000044.1, read as the reverse complement.
CGAACCATTTTGAATGAAGGGGATGAAGTCATTCTGCCAGGCCCAGTCTATCCAGGCTACGAACCACTGATTAAACTGGCAAAGGCTGTTCCAGTATATGTAGACACACGTGAAACAAACTTTAAGTTGTCGGCAAACATGTTGAAAGCTGCTATCACGGCCAAGACAAAGGCCGTCATCTTGCCTTATCCATCTAACCCTACTGGTGTCTCACTGTCGAAACAGGAATTGAAGGAAATAGCTGACGTTATGGCCAGACACAACATCTTCTTTATCGCAGACGAAATATATAGTGAACTTACCTACGAACAACCACATATATCTATCGGCATATACGAAGAAATACGTGATAAACTCATCATTATCAATGGGGTTTCTAAATCCCATTCTATGACTGGTTTCCGAATTGGTTATATTCTTGGTGCCCAATGGCTGATGCAGCATATCCTTAAGGTTCATCAGTATAATATATCTTGTGCCTCATCTATTAGCCAACATGCCGCTTTAGAGGCTCTGCAAAATGGAGAAAGTGATCCAAAAGAAATGAAAAAAGCCTATTTAGATCGGCGTAACTATGTTTATCATCGTCTTAGTCACATGGGAATTTCTTGTTATCTTCCAGATGGAGGGTTTTACTTTTTTATTGACATTCGTCATTTATTAGCGGATTCTTTTTCAATTGCTTTGCAGCTAGTAGAAGAGGCTGGGGTTGCTTTAGTGCCGGGCAGTGCCTTTTCAAAATACGGAGAAGGTTATTTGCGCCTATCTTATGCCTATGATCAGCCAACATTAGAAGAGGGACTTAATCGAATAGAACACTTCATTTCTTGTCGCCAATAATACTCTCACACTTTATCATCATAAAAAGGCACACAAATGGTGAAACCTGTCATTGTTTGTGCGCCTTAAGTAGTTTCTTCAGATGAGTCTACATGTTTACTTTCCTTTTGTTTATTTAATTCATAATCATTTAATAATTTATCGAGCTTTTGACTTATAGCTAACGATTCCTTGCTGGTAATTCCTTTTTGGAGGGCGACTTCCGACATTTCCTTACGTAGCCTTTCAATTTCATTGACTAAGTTATTTAAATACACAGTCATAAACATTAATCCTCCAATTATTGTTGGATATTGTTGTTCTATATTCATGTCCTACAATTATCCCAAAAAATTGTAAGAATGTAAAGTAAACCGCAAAATTAGACAATTTATTCATAAAAAACTTCTTTTCACATCTAGGACATCACTTAACTCTGACTTTAAAACAAGAAAATAATTCCTTTAATGGTTAAATAGATACTTTATTTAGGTATATTATATCATTCCATAACTCACAAAATACGCAAACTGTTAATTATATGGAAAAAAATATATCAAATTCTGTTTTATTGGCGCAATTTTTTTCCTCGAAAATAGACAAAATTCCCTATTTTATTTCACTTTACGCACATTGCTGCTAATTAAACACTACTTTTCCTATTATTTATGTAACATAATTAGTAGAAATCAACGTAAAGCTTCGCAGTTATCATTATAAATACTATTCAAAAATATGCTGGTTTGAATTCAACAGAACAGTCGGCCTTTTTTTAAATCAAATTTATACTGTGAAAGGCCAGCTATTTTCTATAGCCATACGTGTGTGAAAACATGTCCTGATAGGCAACGCTACCGATGAAACCCACTCTCCTAATTTAGTTCATTTTACCAAAAAAAATGAGTGAAGCTGTAAAAGCCTCACTCATTGTTTGTATTCTGCTTATTTTACACGATCAAATATACTATAAGCCATTGTTCCAATAACCAACACAAAGCATAAAATACCAAATATTACGCTCACTGCCTACACCCCATTTTCTCCAATGTTCTGTTCTTATTATACCATTTTTTTATGATTAATAAAGTGAAACTTCGTTCCGTGAGGTTTCGACGCATAGGATGTGCTAGTCCAGACTGCGACACGACGTCGCGAACTTAGTCAGTTTCCTCTTCCCCACTAAACATTAGTTGAACCAATCAAGCCTTTACTGGCTGTCGGATCTCCCATTTAGAAATGACTTGTTCTCTTATTTTTGGCTTACAACCAGTTACACTATGGCATCTTGGCAATTGACTGCGTAAAGTTACCTTTTTCATGGTATAATGTCATCATTAAAGAAACAGTTAAGAAAGTGAGGTTTTGCAAATTTACTAAGTTAACTCAACTTTCACAGTTCTAAAAACGGCATACTGTTCATAGACACAAGTAGTTGTCGTTACTTCGATTAACTGCTTAGCAAGACAAGGCATTTAGGCAATGATCACAAGGTGCACGTGTCTATTTATATGTGCGAAAGTTGAGAAATTAAGATATCAAAAATAAACAATCGAAAAGCGGGTGAAAACTTGAAAAGAATGATGGTTATACTGTTATTTCTGTTAGCAGCTTGCAGCAATAACTCTAATGAATGGATGATTACCAAAGAACCGGAATCAACGCTTCCTCAGCAAACTACAGAGAACGAGGAAAAACCGGAAAGAGAAAGTCCAGTAGAAAGTCGAGAAATTGAATTTGTTTTAGATGATGAAACTATTATGTTAAATCCAGATAATATTACCATTCTAAAATCATTCTTAGAGACAGCAACAAATCGCGAACAGGCCATTGATAGTATGAAATTAGAGAAATTAACACTGGAAAAACTATATTTATTAGCTTTCAATTGTAAGAATGAAACATGTTCCTATCTCCTTTTAGATAGAAATGAACCCAACCGCTCCCTGTTGCTGGATGACATGGTCACAGTGAAAGAGGTCCTGCCTTCCACAGAAAAAACCAAATTGCTATTTTTATTTGAGAATGATCACAAAAACACATGGAAAATTCTACAGTTAGATCAATGGGGAAATACCCAATTTGTATTAGAAGAGCCTTTACCAGAGAAAGAAGCAGAGGACTTACATATTATATCAGGGAATTGGATAGATGATACAACCGTGCATATCGAATATCAACTAGAAGCAGATTCAACGATCTATGAAGGGCATTTAATAGAAAACACAGAATCTTTATTTGATCTCGAAAGTTAAGCAGACTCTTCTCACTTGCCTTTCTGCTCTTTATTCTTCCTGGCTTGAACCTTTAGGCTGATATGGTAAAAACTGCTTTTTAAAAAGCCTCTGTCACCTCGTAACCACCCTCCACATTTAGAATCTACGCTAACATCTAAAGGGTGCTATCGCTATGACAGGGCTTTTTCTTACTCAAACCTCACTTCTCCTTTTGATTTAATATCGATTTGTTCTCCATCTTTTTTAAATTGAGTATGTACATAGATGACATGTGTTCCCTTGTTTAAAGCGGGAATCCTTAATGGCTCCTGTGTATAATATTGTGAACCTTGTTGCAAGTGTTTCTTAATTGTACTTCCAGTAAATACGGCATTATCTGTATTGATCGTTATCTGTGTCAATGGTGAGCGATGTTCTATTGTAATATCCTCATCGCCAATATATTGTAATGACCGCAGCACCCTCACCCCATCTTGATCCGGTTCTATTTGTATATGAACAACAAAATCCTCATGCTGCCCTTCTAATATCACCGTTTCTGCTAAGGAAGCACTTTGGAATTTCTGGAAAGCAAAGAAGCCAACCGCGACAATTATAACTAATGAAATAGCTATCAGCAAATATTTTCGTTTCAACTTTCCATTCCTCCTCTATATTTTTATGTATATTGTTACAAATCACCTGATTTTTCTGTCATTCTTACCTATATATACGAATCAAAACAACATTTTGTTTCATTTTTTCAATGGAAATATTGAAAACTTTGTTAAAAAATTCGTTACATTATTAGGCCGTATTCATAATGTGCTGACAGAGACACCGCTATAAACAAAATAAGAATTTAGTTAAATCCAGCAAACCTTCTTAGGCAATTAGTCACGATAAGGACTCACTCCGATAGAGTTTTATAAAAAAATGAATATTCTTGCAATAACTTTACAAAATATAGTGGAGAAGATTATTTCATGAAATCGATCTGCTAATTATTTCATGAGGAAAGGAAGAAATGTATGAAGCTGATTTCCATGTTAGCAATCGCAACAATATTGATACTCATTGGCTGTCAAGAAAAAGATACACCTTCTGCTGATCCAGCCAAAATAGACGGTGTGACAATGCTGCATTCAGAGTCAAATCCAGATAAGCAGGCTGGCTCCGTACAGGCATATTTAGACAATGAAGAGGACATCACAGACTATAAGGCCGTTCAAGTAGATGATCAGCTATTCATAGCCATCGAAGCTTCGGCAATGAAACAGGCCGTAGAACAAAAACTAGAAAAAAAAATAGAGAAAAAGCTCCAGGAAATTACCCAATTGTCTGAAATAGTTGTCACTTCAGACCAAAAATTTATGATTGAATTATCCAAGTTAGAGCAACAGGACTTATCCAAACAAGAGCTGAAAAAGGAATTAGATAAATTAAGAAAGCTCTCTAAGGAACAAGCCTAATGGAGGGTAGCATATGAAAGAACCACAAGGAAATTATAAAAACTATGAACAGAAAAAAGAACCCAAACGCCCAGTTGTAAAAAATTGTATTCGAGCCTTTCTCGTCGGTGGACTAATTTGTGTTATCGGACAAGTTATTTCTATGTTTTACATGTATTTCTTTGATTTCACAGAACAGACAGTAGGAAACCCAACCATAGCCACCTTGATATTTATCACAATGCTGCTAACTGGATTTGGTGTTTATGATAAAATGGCTCAATTTGCCGGGGCTGGTACGGCCGTTCCGGTTACCGGTTTTGGTAATGCCGTTATATCTGCTGCTATTGAGCATCGGACAGAGGGGTTTGTCCAGGGGGTTGGCGGCAATATGTTTAAACTTGCTGGATCGGTTATTCTATTTGGAGTCTTTTCAGCGTTTATTATTGCATTAATTAAAACGATTATATCATATTGGAGTGGCGCATAATGAAGGGTAAACAGACATGGGTCTTTGACAATCCCCCCACTATTCTTGCTACTGGTGTTGTCGGCGGTCCCTTTGAGAAACAAGGTAATATTAGTGAAGATTTTGATCATTTTTATAGTGATCAATGGATTAATGAAAAGTCATTTGAAATAGCTCATCAACATATGATTGAGGACGCTTGTCAATATGCGATACAGAAAGCTAACCTGAAAACGACCGATATCGAGTATTTACTGCATGGAGATCTAATTAATCAAATTACTCCTTCCAATTTTGCTGCGAGCAACTTGGCTATTCCATATTTGGGGCTTTTTAGTGCATGCGCTACCTCAATGGAGGGATTGGCACTTGCCGCACTTATTGTTCATAACATGGATGTTAATTATGTTATTACTGGGGCAGCAAGCCATAATTCAGCCGCAGAAAAACAATTCCGTTATCCGACCGAATACGGCAGCCAAAAACCGGATACGGCACAATGGACCGTAACTGGTGCAGGAACAGCTATCGTTGCTAAACAAGGAACAGGTCCAAAAATAACATCGGCCACGATTGGGAAAGTCATTGATCCCGGTTTAAAGGATCCTTTTAACATGGGAGGGGCTATGGCTCCAGCTGCCTTTGATACGATTAATCAACATTTACAGGATCGGCAGCTGTCTGCTGATTATTATGATTATATTATTACTGGCGACCTCGCAAAAATTGGCAGGGAACGTTGCTTAGATTTATTTAATGTCAATCAAGTAGAGATAGATGAAAACAAGTTTATTGATTGCGGCTTAACTATTTACAAACCAGATCAGCCTGTTTTTGCAGGAGGAAGCGGGGCGGCATGTTCTGCCATAGTTACATATGGCCACTTTATCCAACAACTAAATCAAGGGGTATGTCAACGGATATTAGTTGTTGCGACAGGTGCATTGCTATCGCCACTAACTGTTCAACAGAAACAAACCATCCCCTGTATAGCACATGCCGTATCCATTGAGAATCTAACTTAGTATATAGGATAAATAAATAGATTGGAGGGATTAATATGGTATTTCTATGGGCATTCCTTGTCGGTGGCCTTATTTGTGTCATTGGTCAGTTATTATTAGATATCGGTAAATTGACCCCCGGACACACCTTAAGTATTTTGGTAGTGGCTGGAGCGGTGTTAGACGGGTTTGGTTTATATGAGCCTTTAATTGATTTTGCTGGGGCCGGTGCAACCGTACCAATTACAAGCTTCGGTAATTCACTTGTACACGGAGCAATGGCAGAAGCGGAAAAACATGGATTGATTGGAGTGGTTACTGGTATGTTTGAAGTAACCAGTTCTGGTATCTCAGCTGCAATTATTTTCGGAATGATCGGCGCTATCCTTTTTAAGCCTAAAGGCTAATATAAGAGCAGACAGGATACCTGTCTGCTCTATTAATTTAGATCGTGATAGCTACTTTTCCTAATTGTGCTTGTGATGACAAATAATCAAAGGCTTGCTCGATGTCTGTCAACGAATAAGTCTTATCTATTAATGGCTTGATATTGTATTTCTCACTAAATGCCATTAGTTCCCTTAATTCCTCCCTGCTTCCCATGGTGGAACCAAACAATTGATAGTGCCCATAAAAGAAATCCCGCAAATTAAAGCTGATTTCATCATGAGTAGAGGAACCAAAAATAACGATTCTGCCTCCCTTTTTTAATACAGATAAGGATCGATTAAAGGTAGCGCCTCCAATGGTCTCAATCACTAAGTCGATCGTTTCATCTGCCAACAACTCTTCCCAGTTATCATCGGTTAATACAGCCCGGTCAAATCCAAGCTGCTCTGCTTGTTCCAGTTTTTTCTGATCTCTTGAAGCAGTGATAACACGCGCACCAACCGCCTTAGCCATCTGAATAATATAACTTACTACTCCTCCGCCTACACCAGGGACAAACAAGGTTTCTCCCGCCTTGATTTGCCCTAAAGTGATTAAAGCACGATAGCCGGTAAGCCCTGATAACGCAAAGACACCTGCTTCTTCCCAGCTTAGATGGCTAGGCTTTCTTTCCAAAAATTCTTCTGAAACAACTGCTTTCTCAGCAAAACTTCCGTCAAAAATAGCAAAATCACTTGGCGGAGCGGCTGTATTATGATACCAATTCAAACTAGGGTTAATGATTACCTCATCCCCTGCTTGAAATCTGGATACATTGGCACCGACCTTTTCCACTATACCAGCCCCGTCTGAACCTAATGTGTATACATTTGGCTGGTTGCCGATTCGCCCTTTCATCATCAGATCACGATGGTTCAAACCAGCAGCCTTTAGTGAGATCACGATTTCATTAGCTTGAGGTTCTGCGACTTTTATACCGGTTAGCTGCTGTTTGCCATGTTGGATAGTATATGCTTTCATTTGCTTTCTCCTCTCTATTATAAATGATGGAGTGGTTTCCCACTGATTATACTTTCTTTTAACAAATGCTGGATTTCGCCAATCCCTCTAGTTCCTAATAGTGGGTACTGAATATCCTGCGCTTCTGAAAAAACACGGTTGATTACTGGTTGATATTTCTTGCCAGTTAATGCAATAATCCGTTCAAATTGGTCTAATTGCTTTGCTTTTACCTGTTCCCTAAGCTGTTCTACTGTAATTACTTCTGGATGATTCGGTTGAAAGGTCAGATCATAATTGCCGGGTACCGTATCATTAGGCTGTAACAGCCCATGTTTACCAGAGATAATCACCCATTCTTTGACATATAGATCAGCATATTGCCGACACAATCGATGAAGCACGCCGATATAGGCGTCGGCAGCATCTACTGCTCCTTGTTCAGGTTGTTTATCCCAAATTTTCTTCCGGCCACAAGGAAGGATACATAAAGATTTCATTTCATCACGACCTTTCTGAGATCACCTCCCATTATACTAAAGTGGGGAATCAACTGTAAATGAATCCTCTCATCATTATCTATATTAAACTGATATGGTATAGACTTTTGCAATATTTTTGTAGGAATTTGTGAAAAAACGGTTGACCAAAATGAATTTTAGTTGTATTATTGTCGTCAATCAGATTTTTCAGAAAATTTCACAACTTTAAACTTTTATCTAGACAGATTAAGGGATTTTGTATATTATAAACAGTAAGAAGTAATATAACTATATAATTAAAACGTCGACGGGAACAAAGGATTAGGATTCTGTATGTTTGAAGAGAGTCAAGAATGGTGGGAACTTGGCCATACACCTTATCCAACTACTCATCCCTGAGTGCTATGCTGAACAGTTTGCTAAGTAGGTATAGTCAGGTATTATTTATATACCTGTTATCAAAAAGAAGCTAACTTTACTTAGATAAAGTAGCTTTGAGAGGCAATATTTGCGAAAATATTGTAAAATCAGGGTGGTACCGTGAAAAGAAAGGCCTTTTCACCCTTGTGTTTTGCTATGTACATGGCAGAATCCAAGGGTGAGATGGCCTTTTTTCTATATTATATTATAATGATAATGAACAATTTTAACGGCTATTATTATTTTTCATAGGAGGGATTAACGTGGAAAGAACACAAAAGCAAGCAAAAGAAGCTGCAGAAACTAACGAACCAAAGATCGGTGCGGATTTGCTTGTCGAAGCCTTGATTAATGAAGGTGTAGATACTTTATTCGGCTATCCAGGCGGAGCCGCCTTGCCTATCTTTGACGCGTTATATAAAGCACAAGATGAATTTGATCAAATTTTAGCTCGCCATGAACAAGGATCCATCCATGCCGCCGAAGGTTATGCGAGGGTCTCAGGTAAGCCAGGTATAGTCGTTGCCACATCTGGCCCTGGTGCTACTAACTTAGTAACCGGTATTGCCGATGCAATGATTGATTCTCTTCCTTTAATTGTTATTACTGGACAGGTAGCACAAAGTTTAATCGGAAGTGATGGCTTCCAAGAAGTAGATGTGATGGGCGTAACTACTCCAATTACCAAACATAACTATCAAGTACGTGACGTGCAGGATATCCCGCGTATTGTCAAAGAGGCATTCCATATTGCCACAACCGGTCGTCCTGGTCCTGTTTTGATTGATATACCAAGAGATATTTCAGGAGAAATTATTGATATCGACCTGCCAAACAATGTAGAACTTGACTTGCCAGGCTATCAGCCAACTTTTAAGCCTAACCCGCTTCAAACGAAGAAATTGGCTGAAGCAATTAGCAAGGCTCGAAAGCCAGTTTTATTGACCGGCGCAGGTATCCTGTTTGCCAAGGCCTCCAAAGAAGTACAGGAATTTGCTGAGAAATACTCTTTACCTGTTGCTTCTACTTTATTGGGCTTAGGTGCTTTCCCTGGGGACCATCCTTTATTTATGGGAATGGCTGGTATGCATGGGACATACGCCTCTAACACAGCGATGTATGAATGCGACCTATTGATAAATATTGGGGCAAGATTCGATGACCGTTTAACTGGTAATTTAGCTTCCTTTGCACCAAATGCAACAGTAGCACACGTTGATATTGATCCAGCGGAGATCGGCAAGAATGTCCCTACCGATATTCCAATCGTTAGTGATGCCAAACAAGCACTTATTCGTTTATTGTCACATGATATCCAACAACCAGAACATGATAAATGGCTTGTACGCATCCATGAAAACAAAGAGAATTATCCATTATGGTTTAATAAACCGCAGGAAGATATGATTGGTCAATGGGTGATTAAACAAGTATATGAAGCAACCAAAGGTAATGCGATCGTAACCACTGACGTTGGACAGCATCAAATGTGGGCAGCCCAGTTCTATACATTCACAGAACCTGATAAATGGGTATCATCTGGAGGATTGGGAACCATGGGGTTTGGCTTCCCGGCTGCGATTGGAGCACAACTAGCTAAACCGGAAGAAACAGTTGTTGCTATTGTTGGAGACGGTGGTTTCCAAATGACACTGCAAGAACTATCGATCTTACAGGAAAAAGGATTACCTGTAAAAATTATTATCGTAAATAACCAAGCATTGGGAATGGTACGCCAATGGCAGGAAAGCTTCTATTCTGAGCGCTATTCACAATCGATCTTTAATATTCAGCCTGACTTCGTCAAATTAGCTGAAGCATATGATATTAAAGGTATAAAAGCAACCACACAAGAAGAGTTTACCAAGGCTTTACCAGAGATTTTTGATTATGAAGGACCTGTTCTGGTGGATGCACGAGTATTACGTCAAGAAAATGTATTCCCAATGATTGCTCCTGGTAAAGGATTGAATGAAATGATTGGGGTGAAACCATGAAACGAATCATAACAGCAACTGTTAGAAACCGAAGCGGAGTACTAAACCGTGTAACAGGACTATTACAGCGGCGTCAGTTCAATATTGAAAGTATCTCTGTCGGGAGAACCGAAACAGAAGGTATGAGTAAAATGACGTTTGTGGTAGAAGTAGAAGATTTCCAGAAGCTCGAACAAGTGACCAAACAATTAAACAAACAAATTGATGTAATCAAGGTTTCTGATATTACCGATAAGGCAATTGTTGCTCGCGAGCTGGTGCTGATTAAGATTGTCAGCAACAGCCAATTACGCGCCGAAATCCAAGGGATTATTGAGCCGTTCCGTGCTTCAATTATCGATGTAAGTAAAGATAGTCTTTCTATTCAAGTAACGGGTAAACCAGATAAAGTAGAAGCCCTTATCGAGCTACTCAGACCATACGGTATTAAAGAAATTGCTCGAACTGGCATCACTGCTTTTGTTCGAGGACAACAGCCAAATACGGTTGATGGAAGTTTCTCTTCCTTATTAGGATAATAATAATTAAATTTATTATATAAAATCAAAATTTTTTGAGAGGATGTATTTTTTTATGACAAAGGTACTTTACAACAACAATATCAACGAAGAGGTATTACAATCCAAGAAAATTGCCATCATCGGATATGGTTCCCAAGGTCATGCACATGCCCTTAACCTTAAAGAAAGTGGTTTTGATGTAGTAGTTGGCCTTCGTAAAGGCCGCTCATGGGATAAGGCTGAAGAAGATGGTGTAGAAGTAAAAACTGTTGCAGAAGCTGCGAAAGAAGCAGATGTTATCATGATCCTTCTACCAGACGAAAATCAGCCAGCTATCTACAAAGAAGCGATTGAACCAAACCTTGAAGCAGGCAATGCCTTAGTATTTGCTCATGGTTTCAACATTCACTTTAATCAAATCGTTCCTCCAAGTGATGTAGATGTGTTCTTAGTAGCACCTAAAGGCCCTGGTCATTTAGTACGCAGAACTTATGAAGAAGGTGCTGGTGTACCTGCACTTTATGGTATCTTCCAAGATGCTACTGGAAATGCGAAAGATGTTGCACTTGCTTATGCAAAAGGAATCGGTGCCGGCCGTGCTGGGATCCTAGAAACTTCCTTCCAAGAAGAAACAGAAACAGACTTATTCGGTGAGCAAGCTGTACTTTGTGGTGGTGCTACTGCCCTTGTTAAAGCTGGATTTGAAACACTTGTCGAAGCAGGATATCAACCAGAAGTGGCTTATTTCGAATGTCTGCACGAATTAAAACTAATCGTTGACTTACTATATGAAGGTGGTCTTGAAAACATGCGCCACTCTATCTCTGACACTGCAGAATGGGGCGACTTCATGTCAGGTCCGCGTGTTATTGATGACAGCACGAAAGCACGCATGAAAGAAGTACTTACTGACATCCAAACGGGTAAATTTGCACAAGGCTGGGTACTAGAAAACCAAGCAAACCGTCCACGTTACACTGCTATTAAGAAAGCAGAAAGCGAACACCAAATCGAAAAGGTAGGTAGAGAGCTTCGTGAATTAATGCCATTTGTTAAGCAAAGGGCCATTAATAAGAAGGAAGTGGTCTCTAATGACGCAAATTAAGATTTTTGATACAACACTTCGAGATGGTGAACAATCACCAGGTGTTAACTTAAATCAATTAGAAAAATTAGAGCTTGCTAAGCAATTAGAACGCCTTGGAGTAGATATATTGGAAGCAGGGTTCCCTGCTTCCTCCAAGGGTGATTTTGAAGCAGTAAAAAAGATTGCTGAAACAGTTAGAAATGTTTCAGTCACTGGTCTCGCACGTGCTGTTAAATCAGACATCGATGCTTGTCGGGACGCATTAAAAGACGCAGCCGATCCCAGGGTGCATATTTTTATTGCTACCTCCCCCATCCATATGAAATATAAACTAAAGAAAACACCTGAAGAAGTGATTGAGACAGCTGTAGAGATGGTGAAATACGGCAAACAATTCTTTGATCATGTCGAATGGTCAGCAGAAGATGCTTCACGCAGTGATTTGAATTTCTTAGCAGAAATTATTGAAAAGGTCATTGACGCTGGTGCTACCGTTATCAACCTTCCTGACACCGTTGGCTATACTATGCCTCGCGAATATGGAGCCATGTTTAAATACATGAAAGAACATGTACCCAATATCGATAGAGTCGATTTATCTTGTCATTGCCACAATGATTTGGGGATGGCACTGGCTAACTCCTTTGCAGCAATTGAGAATGGTGCTACACAAGTTGAAGGTGCAATTAATGGTATTGGTGAACGTGCGGGCAATGCCTCTCTTGAAGAATTCGCAGTCGCGCTGCAAATCCGTAATGACTATTACCCTTACAAAACCAATATCGTCCTAAATGAAATTAAACGTACTAGTGATCTGGTCAGTAAATTTACCGGTATGAGTGTGCCAGGCAACAAGGCTGTAGTAGGTCGTAATGCTTTTGCACATGAATCTGGTATCCATCAAGACGGTGTGCTGAAACATGCCGAGACTTATGAAATCATCACACCAGAATTAGTCGGGGTACATTCCAATAATCTTGTATTGGGTAAACACTCTGGACGCCACGCTTTTGTTGACAAAATCAAGCAGCTTGGTTATGAATTATCAGAAGATAAAGTGCAAGAAGCATTCAAAGCATTTAAAGAATTAACAGATCATAAAAAAGAAGTAACGGACGATGATATTTTTGCTATTCTAACAGATATTCAAACAGATACTTCGAATGTGAGACGTTATCAATTGGAAAAGTTTGTTGTCCACTACAATTCTAATGAACAGCCAACAGCTACCATCACTCTTCTCACTCCAATCGGTGAAACAGTACAGAAAACAGCTGATGGTGCTGGAAGTGTTGAGGCCTTATATAATACGTTAGATCAAATTTTTATCGAAGAAACGCACTTAACTGATTTTCAGCTTAATTCTATTGGTCAAGGGCGTGATGCACTGGCAGAGGTGCATGTCAGCTTAACAGTAGACGGAGACACGGTAAGCGGCCGCGGTTCCGCACAAGACGTGCTTGAAGCTGCCGTGCAAGCCTATATAAATGGTGTCAATCGTTCTATTTATCGAATGAAAGTAAAGTAAGTGATATACAAGTGCCAGCATTCGCTCCCCTCACTACGGTGAGGTGCATGAATGCTGTGCCTATGATGATGAACTAAGTCCATTGTGCAGGAGGTTAAACCATTGAGTAAACACATTGTATTACTTCCGGGAGATGGCATCGGTGCAGAAGTGATCCGCGCTGCCAAAGATATCCTCGAAGCAATTGGTAATAAATATAATCACGCATTTAACTTTTCTTCCTATGACATTGGAGGAATTGCTATCGATAAACATGGTACTCCCCTACCTGAAGAAACGGTAACGGCTTGTAAAGAAGCCGATGCTGTCCTATTGGGAGCGGTTGGAGGACCAAAATGGGATAATAACCCTTCTGACTTACGCCCTGAGCGCGGACTGTTAGGCATAAGAAAGGCTTTAGATCTTTATGCCAACTTACGTCCAGTCAAAGGTTTTGCCAAGTTATTACATGCTTCACCACTAAAAGAATTTATTATAGCCGGCAGTGATCTGTTAATTGTTCGTGAATTAACAGGCGGACTATATTTCGGGGAACCAAGTGAGCGTCGTGATAATGGGAATGCAGTCATTGATTCCTTAACTTATACAAGAGCAGAAATTGAGCGGATCGTCGATAAAGCTTTTCAAAGCGCACAGCTTCGCCGCAAGCATTTAACTTCTGTTGATAAGGCAAATGTGTTAGAATCTAGTAAACTATGGAGAGAAATTGTAGAAGAGAAAAAGTCAGAATATCCGGATGTGACCGTAAATCACGTATTAGTGGATGCAGCTGCTATGAAACTTATTACCAATCCAACTGATTTTGATGTTATTGTAACAGAGAACATGTTTGGTGATATTCTTAGTGATGAAGCTTCCGTACTAACCGGATCGCTTGGGATGCTCCCTTCTGCCAGCTTAGCAGAAGATGGCGTTGGTTTGTATGAACCAGCACACGGTTCTGCACCAGATATTGCTGGTCAGGGAATTGCTAACCCAATTGCTATGATTCTTTCGGCTGCCATGATGCTGCGCTACTCTTTCGGAATGGATGCAGAGGCGCAAGCAATTGAAGAAGCTGTCGAAACTGTACTAAACAAGGATTACCATACCGCTGATCTGAAAAATGACAATGGAAAATTGGTAGGTACAGAAGAAATGACACAACTTATTGTAGATGCTATTCAGGCATAGTAGTGCGTGTTCAAAAAGTTCGTTAAAAAGGACCATCATTGGTTAAGTTCGCAACATCGTGTTGCAACACCGATACTAGCACATAAGGCGACGCCGGTTTAAGTAACGGAGCATATGCCTTTAATACGTACTTGCACAGGAAGTGTTGACTTCTGCGTTACCCACACGATGTGGGTGAGATTAGTAGAAGCTCCTCAAGTGCCAACGCAGAAATTCGCTGTATCATTTTTATTGAACTTTTTGAACAACCTCTAGTACAAATATCTTAGGTAGAAGCATCGGCGCAGTCTATTCTTGAATAGTGTTTACGCCGATATTTTTTCTACCTACTAAACGAAGTAAGGAGTGAAAAAGATGAGAACACCAAAGACAATCATCGAAAAGATTTGGGAGAAGCATATCGTCCATGAAGAAGCGGAGAAACCGGATTTATTATATATCGATTTACATTTAGTTCATGAAGTAACATCTCCGCAAGCGTTTGAAGGATTACGAATGAATAAGCGAACAGTACGCCGGCCAGATCTAACTTTTGCGACTATGGATCATAATGTACCAACGATCCACCGAAATGTTATTAAAGATGAAGTATCAAAAACACAAATGGAAACATTAAAAAAGAATTGTGAAGAGTTTGGCGTTCCTTTAGCCGATATCCATCATCCAGATCAAGGTATTGTTCATGTTATCGGCCCAGAATTAGGCTTAACTCAGCCTGGCAAAACCATCGTTTGCGGCGACAGTCACACTTCTACACACGGGGCATTCGGCGCCTTAGCATTCGGTATTGGTACCAGTGAAGTGGAACATGTACTAGCTACACAAACAATCTGGCAGCAAAAACCAAAAACATTGAATGTAAAAGTAAACGGCAAATTAGGTACTGGTGTAACAGCCAAAGACTTGATCTTAGCCATTATTGGCAAGTTTGGCGTCAAGTTCGGTACTGGTTATGTGATTGAATATACAGGTGAAGCTATTCGTGATTTAACGATGGAAGGCCGAATGACAGTTTGCAACATGTCAATAGAGGCTGGTGCACGTGCAGGATTAATCAGCCCGGATGATACAACAATAGAATTCTTGCGTGGTAAACGCCATGTGCCAGATGGTGAAGCATTCGATCAATTAGCAGAGGAATGGAAATCACTAGCAACTGATGAAGGTGCTGTCTACGATGAGCAAGTAGAAATCGATGCCGAAGAAATCGAACCGCAAGTAACTTGGGGAACAAACCCTGGTATGTGTATCCCGGTTAGTGCGAATGTGCCTGTACCAGAAGATGCTGCGAATGAAAATGATCAGGAAGAAATTAAACGTGCTCTTGAGTATATGGGATTACAAGGCGGTGAAGCCATTACTTCTGTACCGATCGAACATGTCTTTATCGGTTCCTGTACCAACTCTCGTTTGGCAGATTTAAAATTAGCTTCTGAAATTGTGAAAGGCCATAAGGTTCATCCTAATGTCCGTGCGATCGTTGTACCTGGCTCACACAGTGTGAAAACACAAGCCGAAGAATTAGGTATAGATGTGATTTTTAAAGAGGCTGGTTTTGAATGGCGTGACGCCGGATGCAGTATGTGCCTTGCTATGAATGATGACATAGTACCTGAGGGAGAACGTTGTGCCTCTACTTCTAACCGTAACTTTGAAGGGCGTCAAGGTACTGGAGCACGTACACACTTAGTCAGTCCGGAAATGGCTGCCGCTGCTGCTATTAAAGGGCACTTTACAGATGTACGTCAATTTGGTGCAGTGACATCAAGCTAATTCAGAGGGGGAAATGAAAGATGGAACCAATTCGTAAACATGAAGGGCTAGTTTACCCTTTAAATAGAGCAAATGTTGATACAGACCAGATAATTCCTAAACAGTTTTTAAAACGTATTTCGCGTCAAGGCTTCGGACAATTTGTATTTTATAACTGGCGCTTTGATTCCAAAGGTGAGTTGCGTGAAGATTTTTCACTTAACCAGCCAAAATATGAGGATACTACTATTTTAGTAGCTGGTGAAAATTTCGGTTGCGGATCCTCACGAGAGCATGCGCCATGGGCCTTACAAGATTATGGTTTCCGTGTGATTATTGCACCAAGTTATGCCGATATTTTCTACAACAACTGTACGAAAAATGGTATACTTCCGGTAAAACTAACCGAAGCTGAAGTGCAAACATTGATCAAAAATGCCGAGGCAGACAAATATTATCTTACTGTCGATTTAGAAGAGAAAAAGGTCTATGATAATCAGGGCTTTGAAGCTTCTTTTGATCTAGATGCATATAAACGTGAAATGTTATTAAATGGCTGGGACGATATTTCTGTTACGTTAAATTATGCAGACCAAATAGCTGAATTTGAAAAAGCACGTGCTTAGTAAGACTTTTTGAACAACCTCTTTAAGCTGACTTCCTTTATTCAAGGAAGCCGGCTTTTTTAATACAATCAGCTATACTATATATCCTCTCCTCCCCTTCTGCTTTTATTCGCTTCTTTTTCCAAAATCCTCTTTACTGGGATCTACATTTTCCGGTCATACTAACAAGGAAAAGGAGGTATAAGAATTGCTGCATCCCAAGGTATTACAACAATGTAAAAGTGAATTACTCATTCAGAGACAAGAAATAAAACAGCAGCTGCAAAATATGCTGAATTCGGAACAATCAAATAATAAAGCCGGTGTTTCTGAATTATCCAATTATGACAATCATCCAGGAGATACTGGTTCTGAACTATTTGAACGTGAAAAGGATATAGCTCTTCATGGACATGCCGAAAAGGCATTGGCAGAAATCGATCATGCGCTAGAGGCAATCGACAATAACATATATGGCATATGTGAAGTCTGTCATCAGGAAATTCCTGCTGAACGTATGAAGGCAATACCAACTACCACACGCTGTGTGTTACATGCCAGCAACCAGCTGACAGAATCCCGTCCTGCTGAGGAAGGTATATTGCATGCCAGCATTGATGAAGAACGAGTAAAATATGATGGTCATATCATGTTTGATCGAGAGGACAGCTGGCAGCAGGTTGAACAATATGGTTCCTCAGACGGTCCTTCCGATTTTTACAACACTGATTCCGACCATGCTGATCTATATTACCATGCCCAGGATCAAATCGGCAGCGTAGAAGAATTAGAAGGCTTCTTATTAGCCGATCTTGATGGGAAATATATCGGTGTAAATGAGGATCATAAGGTCTATGAAGATTATCTAGATGATCATGATATTACATCTATTTTAAATGATGAATAACACAACAGGAATACAGCTGGCTGTATTCCTGTTGTATTAATAATCGCTGTTACCTATTTCATCATTTACAATGGCAACACTTGCACTGGCGCCGATTCGACTAGCCCCAGCCTGTATCATTGCTTCAGCAGTTTCTAGGTCGCGAATGCCTCCTGAGGCCTTCACACCTAGTTCAGATCCTACTGTTTTGCGCATTAAGCGGATATCTGCAGCTGTGGCTCCCCCTGTCGAAAATCCTGTGGAGGTTTTGACATAGTCGGCACCTGCCGCAACGGCTAATGTACAAGCCTCAACCTTCTCTTGATCAGTTAACAGACAAGTTTCAATAATCACCTTCACCAAGGCCTTCCCTGCGGCCGCCTGAACCACCGCCTCCATATCTTGCTGAACCAAATCATGATTGCCATCTTTTAAAGCCCCGATATTAAGGACCATATCTACTTCTGTGGCACCTTTTTCCACAGAATACTTGGCTTCAAATGCCTTTACAGCAGGTGGTGTTGCTCCTAATGGAAAACCAATAACTGTACATACCGCTACATCAGACCCTTTTAATAAGCTTGCGGCCGTTTCGACCCAAGTTGGATTCACACATACAGAGAAAAAGCCATTCTCTTTTGCTTCGCTGCATAAGGTTTCGATTTGTTGTTTGCTGGCGTCTGGCTTTAATAAGGTGTGATCAATTTTATTTGCTATCGTCATCTTTCATCTACTCCTTTAATCATTTGGCATTCGACAAATCATCAGAAATAAAGGCTCCTGGTAACAAGGCCCCTACTGTTGTTTCTAACACATCTCCATGTAGATTCGTCAAGATCACAGGCATATCTGCTTCACATAACTCAGCCATCACTTGACGGCAAGCCCCGCAAGGCGACACCGGTCGATCAGTATCGGCCACAACTGCCATCATTGAAAAACTCCTGCTGCCATTAGCATAGGCATGGAACAAGGCCGTTCGCTCACCGCAATTACACATCGAATAAGCAGCATTTTCAATATTACAGCCATGAAAAATATTACCTTCTGTATCAAGTAAGGCCGCCCCAACTTGGAACTTGGAATAAGGGACATAAGCCTTTTCTCTTGCCAGCTTCGCTTCCGTTATTAATTTGTTCTTCATCATAACTTCCTCCCTTAATCAATATTTTGAACAAGCTGTTTGATAAATTGCAGAAAGGACTCCCGCACTTTTTCTGTTGTCTCGATTACTTCATCATGAGTAAGCGGCTGATTCAAGATGCCTGCTGCCATATTTGAAATACAGGATATGCCCAAACAACGGATACCAGCATGACGTGCTACCGTTACTTCTGGAACCGTAGACATACCAACAGCATCACCACCGAGCTTGTCTAACATCCGAATCTCTGCCGGCGTTTCATAGCTAGGCCCTGTATTCCACACATATACCCCTTGTTTTAACGAAATGGCTAATTTCTCAGCCGTCTGTTTGGCAATCTCCTGTAAAGTACGGTCATAAGCAGTTGACATATCTGGAAAACGAACGCCGTGTTCAACTACATTTTCACCGATCAATGGATTCAAACCAGTATTATTGATATGATCTGTAATTAACATAAGATCGCCCGGATTGAGTGATTGATTCACTCCTCCGGCTGCATTAGTTACAATTAGTGTATCCACTCCCAACTCTTTCATTACCCGTACTGGAAAAGTGACAGCACCTAACCCATATCCTTCATAATAATGAAAGCGCCCCTGCATAGCAATTACCTCTACGCCGCATAATTGACCGATTACCAACTGTCCGGCATGACCTTCCACCGTAGAGATTGGAAAACCAGGGATTTCTTCATACTTGATTTTATCAGCTGTTTCGATTTCATCTGCAAGCATACCTAAGCCAGAACCTAAGATTAAACCAATCTTCGGCTTTGCTTTTACCTTACTTTGTAAATAACTCGTTGTTTCTTTTAACTGTGTCATCATACTTCCCCCACTTTTCCTTTATTTTATCATGGTATCTACTGCTCGTAAGCTTCCGAGCAGCACCTGATAAGTTTCGCTTTATGTAGTTATGTTCCCTTTTCCTTCCTCTAATACACTTCTAAAATAAAAAATAGCGCCAACTTCCCCTTATTATATCATTTTTTATCTTAAAAAATCATCTTTGAAAACCCCTGATGATGCTTGACAGAAAGATTTTTTTATGATAATTATGTAAAGTGTTAGCACTCATTACTAAAGAGTGCTAAAATACATAATAGACAGATATTAGGGAGGAATACTACATGGAAAAGAAGCAATTTCAAGCCGAATCGAAACGATTACTTGAAATGATGGT
This sequence comes from Gracilibacillus alcaliphilus, assembly GCF_016909015.1. Taxonomy (GTDB): domain Bacteria; phylum Bacillota; class Bacilli; order Bacillales; family Amphibacillaceae; genus Gracilibacillus; species Gracilibacillus alcaliphilus. The sequence continues at coordinate 1,946 of NZ_JAFBFA010000044.1, read as the reverse complement.
ACACTCGATTTACTCACAAAAAGAAATCTTCTTACGTGAACTGATTTCTAATGCGAGTGATGCCATTGATAAAATCTACTATAAGGCATTAACTGATGAAAATATATCCTTCAATCAAGAAGATTATTTTATTAAGATTGTGCCCAATAAGGAAGCCCGTACCTTAACTATCCAAGATACTGGGATCGGGATGACTAAAGAAGAACTAGAGGACAACCTTGGTGTGATTGCCAAAAGTGGTTCCCTAGCATTCAAAAAAGAAATAGATATGCAAGATGGACAAGAAATTATCGGCCAATTTGGTGTAGGTTTCTACTCTTCTTTTATGGTTGCTGATAAAGTAACTGTCTATACTCGTTCCTTATATAGTGATGAAGGCTTTAAATGGGAATCTGACGGTGTAGAAGGATATACCATCGAGTCTTATGATAAGCCAGAGGTAGGAACCGAAATCGTTATCCAGCTCAAAGAAAATGCCGATGAAGAAAATTATGATGAGTTCCTTGATGATTATCAGCTGCAAAACTTAATCAAGAAATATTCTGACTTTATCCGTTATCCAATCAAAATGGACCTTACTGAAAAACATCCACAAGAGGATAACGAAGAAGAAATGGTAGAAGTAACAGAGGAAAAAACGATTAACAGTATGGTGCCGATTTGGCGCAAGAATAAGCAAGAATTGAATGATGAAGATTATGAAGGTTTCTATCAAGAAAAACGCTTTGGTTTTGACAAGCCATTAAGCCACTTGCATATTAGCGTCGATGGAATGGTACGTTTTCAATCGATTCTTTATATTCCAGAACAACTGCCATTTAATTACTATTCACAAGACTTTGAAAAAGGCTTAGAACTCTATTCAAATGGTGTCTTAATTATGGATAAATGTGCTGATCTATTACCAGATCACTTTAGCTTTATCCGCGGTATTGTTGATTCTGAGGATCTGTCATTAAATATCTCACGTGAAATCTTGCAGCAGGACCGCCAAGTTAAACTGATTGCCAAAAATATCGAGAAGAAGATCAAGAATCACTTACAAAGCATGCTTAAAAATGACCGCGAGAAATACGAAACGTTCTACAAGACTTTTGGCCGCCAGATTAAATATGGTGTCTATGCCGATTTTGGTGCTAACAAAGACAGCTTAAAGGATTTACTGTTATTCCACTCTTCCAGTGAGAATAAACTCGTTTCCTTAAAAGAATATGTGGAACGGATGCCGGAAGAGCAGGAACATATTTATTATGCAACTGGAGAATCCCATGAGCGGATTGAAAAATTACCACAAACCGAATTAGTAAAAGATAAAGGGTACGAAATCCTTTATTTCACTGATGAAGTGGATGAATTCGCTATTCGTATGTTGATAAACTACGATGACAAAGACTTTAAAAACGTCTCTAGCGGAGATCTTGATTTGGAAGATGAAGAAACCAAACAAGAGGCAGAAAAGCAAAAAGAAGAACATAAAGATTTGCTGACAGAAATGAAAGAAATCCTAGGGGATAAAGTGAAGGATGTACGTTTATCTACTCGCCTGAAATCACACCCTGTTTGTTTATCGGCAGAAGGAGAAGTTTCGATTGAGATGGAGAAAGTATTAAGACAAATGCCTGATAACCAAAATATCGAAGCAACGAAAGTATTAGAAATTAATAACAAACATGATATTTTTAATGCCCTAGTTCATGCCCATGAATCCGATAAGGAAAAAGTTAAACTATATACCAATATTCTTTACAACCAAGCTTTACTGATCGAAGGCCTGCCAATTGAAGATCCAGTTGCCTTGACTAATGATATGTGTAAAGTGATGGTGTAAGACAAAAGAGAGATACGAGGCATGTGAACTGCACCCTGTCAAGTAGACAGTGAAAAAACAAAAATCTATGCAACAGTCTGGTACCGATATTCCAACGGTGCCAGGCTGTTTAATTTCT
>NZ_JAFBFA010000043.1 GCF_016909015.1 Gracilibacillus alcaliphilus | reverse complement strand
GACACTCTCTATACTACCAAGGGGGATTCTTTTCTGTAAAATTGATTCTACGCTCATTTCCCCTCATATTTCTTCATTACAGGAATGCTTTCTATGCTACTTACTCTTAAATTATTCCGTACATAGGCCGATGTTACAAAAAATGAACAATTTGCATATATTATATTAAAAAAATCTTCTCCCGCTATCAACAGAAGGTGGATATAGGCTTGACAGCGCCTAGGACCACCTTCTGTTGATATGCATGGAGAAGATTGGGAACTTCATCTTCTATTATTTATTTGCTTAAAGATTTGTAAGCAGGGATATTTTCTATAGAATCAGCTTGTTTTATGGCTTCTAAAATAGCTAATTCTACTGCTTTGGTGCCAATAATACCTACTAAATCCAAGGGTGCCTCGACCATACTGCTCGACATCGCAAATAAGGTATCGCCATCCATTGAAGTATGAGCTGGTTGAATGGTTCGAGCGATACCATTATGTCCAATCGAAGCCAATTTGTTGATTTGTGCTTTGGAAAGCTTAGCATTTGTCATCATTATTCCTATTGTTGTATTGACGCCCTGCTGATCCGTCTTATTTTTTACGTGTGAAAATTGTTGCAGAAACACTTCATTTGTTTGAAGCAATTGTTGTTGATCACGATCATACAAGCCGGCTAATTGTTTATTAGCATCTGGATCAAATACATCTCCAACGGCATTAACCGCTACTAATGCAGCTACTTGTATATCACCGATCTGAAAACCTGCATAGCCAATCCCTGATTTCATCATATAATCCGAGCCAAGCAGCTTTCCAACGGTTGCACCAGTTCCTGCCCCGACATTCCCCAAAGCGATATCGGCTTTTTGTTCCCAAGCATTTTTGGCTGCTTGATATCCCATCATAGAATCAGGACGAACATTTGCATGACCAATTCCAAGATCGAAAAGAATCGCACCTGGAACAATGGGAACTTTGGCTATGCCTGTATCAAAGCCCACTTGTTTTTCTTCCAGCCATTTCATGATCCCTGATCCAACTTCTAAACCGAAGGCGCTACCTCCAGCTAAAAAAATGGCATGCACCTGCTCCATGGTATTTCGCGGATCTAATAAATCGGTTTCTCTTGTACCGGGAGCTCCACCTCTTACATCTACTCCAGCAACCGCGCCTTTTTGACAAATAACCGTCGTACAACCGGTTAATGCGTCTAAATCTTGGGCATGTCCAATCTGGAAATCAGTTAATTCAGATATAGAGAGCTTTTTCACGAAAATTCATCCTTTCGCTTGAAGATTTTTCACCAACAGGTCTAGAAACCGTATGCGTCCTCTTTTGCCTTTTTGACTATTTCCATTGCTTCACTTGTTTGAAAGGTGTCTTCTATCAGACGCTCAAGACGAAAGAATATGTCATCATTGACAATTTCTTTACGATAAAAATCTTTTTCTTCCATAAACACATAGGTTGGCACGATACTGGCTTTCATATAGGATAAAATCGGTTTCAGCTGTTGTTCTACGACTAAATAATGTTTAGCTGAACCTGCTGTTACTAATATCCCGACTACTTTATCTTGCAATGCATTGACAGGCAATAAGTCGAAAATGTTCTTTAAAGCACCAGGAATAGAGGCGTGAAATATTGGCGTTCCCATTATTATGATGTCAGCCTCCATCAGTTTTTGTGTTACAAAACCTGTATCTCCTGGATATTCCAAGTAATTCCTCCCATCACTAAACATAAGATCATAATCGGCCAAATCAATTAATGTAAATACTTCCTCTGGATATGTTTTCGTAATGATTTCAGAGACAGCCTCTATAGCAGTCCTTGTTTTAGAGCCTGCGATAGAACCAGATAGAGCAACTATGTTCATTTCCATTTCCTCCCTATTTTGCCGTGTATTTTCGAATAGCAGGTAAAATCTCAGTACCGATGATTTCTATATTTTTGGCCATATTGTCAAAGGGCATTCCGCCAAAATCCATTTGTGCTAGATAACGCTGATGACCAAAGACTTCATGTTGATAGAGTATTTTTTCAATCACTTCTTGGGTGCTGCCAACATTGATAATGCTTCGTTTATCTTTTGCCTGAGCAAACAATTGTTTCGGAAAACCTTGACCATTGGTCAATTTCATACCCTCATTAATATGTGGATACATTTGCTGTAAGGCTGCCTGAGTTGTGTCAGCTACATAGAAAAATCCAGTTGTTCCTACCGGCAACTGAGTCGGGTCAAATCCATGGTTCTTTGCCGTTTCCCGGTAAGCATCAATTGTTCTTTTAAAGACACTTGCCGCTCCTCCAAGTGTTGCCAGCATCATCGGAATGCCTGCATAACCGGCCTTGATCGCACTGGCTGGGGTACCGCCTACTGCGCGCCAAATTGGTAGCTTGCCATGCAGTGGTCTGGGAATAACTTGTGCATTTCTTAATGGTGCACGAAATTCTCCTTGCCAATTGATTACCTCTTGTTGATTTATTTGCAGCAACAGGTCAAATTTCTCCTCAAATAATGCCTCATAATCTTGAACATCATAGCCTAATAATTCAAATAATCCGATACGTGAGGCACGCCCTGCAATAATTTCCGCACGCCCGTTTGAGATTAAGTCAATGGTAGCAAAATCTTCATACACACGCACAGGATCTGATGTACTAATAATGGTAGAAGAACTGCCTATTTTTATCTTGTTTGTTGCCTGGGCAATCGCAGCCAGCACGACCGTATGGGCTTGGGTAGTAAAGTAGGCTTGATGGCTTTCCCCCACACTAAAGAAGTCTACCCCAGCCTGCTCTGCCAGCTTTGCCAGTTCCGTTATTTCCTGAATTCGTTGTTGGGCAGAAATGCGCTCTCCTGTATGAGGATTTGGCAGGTGATCACCCAAGGTATATAAACCAAATTCTAATCCTTTAGTTGGATCCATTCGTTCATTTTCCATTATGACTCCTCCTCTAACGGTTTCAGTTTCGCTTCAATTTCCTGACGACGCTCCTCTAGAAATGGCGGCAAGTCCAGTGTTTCCCCTAATGTGTCCACCTTACCATCAATCGTAAAACCTGGGCCATCGGTCGCAATCTCAAATAAAATTCCATTTGATTCACGGAAATATAAACTCTTAAAATAATAGCGATCTACGATACCAGATGTTTGGAACCCACGAGCCTTTACTTGTGCTTCCCAGTAGGCTAATTCGGTATCATTCTTCACGCGAATCGCTAAATGATGAATACTTCCCCGTCCTGGTTTTTCTGGAGGCCCGTCTAAATATTTCACTACAATTTCACCGAAGACCTCTCCCTCAATGGATTGAAATATTGCCTCATCCTTCGTGCGTGCAACCTCTGAGTAGCCAAACATCTCTGTAAGTGTCTTAGCTAATTTATCAAGCCTCTGGACTGTAATTTCCACAGAGCCCATTCCTTGAATGCGGTGTTCTGCCGGCACCTTAGAATCTTCCCAAGATTCCCAATGTGCTACTTTTTCATGGTTTGCTGCAAGCAAGACCATGCGTAAACCTTCTGTATCTTCAAAGTGTAAAGCAGGACGGTTAGCATATCTGGTAATCTCACTATGGCTGACGTTATACATCTCCAAACGTTCCTGCCAATACGTTAAACTAGCTGTACTTGGCACAAGCAAACCAATTTGTGTAATGGCATTTGTCCCTCTGTAGGTATTTCCAACAAGCGGAATTTCGAAAAAGGATAATTCCGTTCCTGGGCTTCCCATTTTATCTCCATAAAATAAATGATACATGGATGGATCGTCTTGATTCACCGTCCATTTTACCCGTCGTAAACCGAGTATTTCTCGATAAAAATGATTATTGGCTTGTGCATCCTTGGTAATCATAGAAATATGGTGATGACCTGGAATTGTATACATATTCTATTGTCCTCCCTTATACTGCTTCCATTTTCTTTCACTATTTTTTTGAATTCGTGACAAAAGTGCATATAATTGTTTTTGTTCAGATTCTGATAAACAGTCATCGAAAAGCGATGACTGAAATGCCAGCTGATCCTCAAAAACATGAGCAAGTTTCTGCTGACCTTTGTCGGTTAAGGAGATGGTCTTAGTTTTCCATTCTTGTGTTCGCTTAATCAGCCCTTCTTGCTCAAGCCGAACCAGCATTCGTGATATACCACCCTGTGTAACAGTAACTTTCTCTGCTAGTTCTGATTGTGTTAATGGCTGATATACGAAAAGTTGCATTAACACATCAAATTGAGCGGTAGTTAATTGATATGGTTTCAAAAAATGATTAGAAAGTAAATTGCTTTGATCAACAAACCGAGTCATTCGCAACCAAATTAACGAACCACGAGTATTCTTTCTCATAATAAGGTCCCTGCCCTTCTTTAACATCACTTTACCACTCAAGTGAAAGGGATGCAATGATAATGTCTTGAATTCAAGATAAAAAATTGTTTAGATAATATCGTACATACATTCTATTTTGTGTTAAAATAATGATATATTATGGAGCATTCGCGATAATCGAGCGAACACGGAGGAATAAATAATGGAAAATCACGATAAAACAGTTAAGGACGCTATTCTATATATACAGGCACATCTCGATCAAGAACTTTCATTACATGATCTCTCAGCTCAGGCAGGCTACAGCCCTTATCATTTTGTACGTCTTTTCAAAAAACAGGTTGGTGTATCCCCTATTTACTTTCTTTCTACGTTACGTCTGCAGCGCGCAAAAGAGCTTCTGATTCAAACGTCATTTCCAATTCGAGAAATTGGTTATGAAGTAGGCCAGCAAAGTTTGGGTACCTTCACCTCTCGCTTTACCAAAAGTATCGGTGTCAGCCCGTCTGTATTCCGTGCTTCTCGTGATATGACAGGTAAGTACATTCAGCAATTACAAAAGCTTTCTCACTCAGATAAGGAATCGGCTGCCCCCATGCCGCACCAATTAACTGGTGTCATTCAAACACAAGAAGCATTTCAGGGTATAATTTTTGTTGGATTGTTTCAGAAACCGACTCCAGAAGGAGTGCCTATTTCTGGTACTTTACTTACAAATACAGGGCCATTTCAGTTAGATTTTATTCCAATCGGAACTTTCTATCTAATGGCAACTGCCTTAGCATGGGATGAAAGTTCCCCATCGATACTCGTCCCGACAGAAACCTTGCGAGTCCGCCATCCAGACCCCATTACCATTAATGGACAGCAACAGCCTGAATCAGTCAATCTTCGCCTGCATAAACCAGCTTTAACTGATCCTCCAATACTAATATCACTGCCTTTATTAATGCAGCATTTCCTGTTGCGTATCAAAAACGAAAGCGATTAAGCAATTTAGAAGAAATTCAAATCGTTAAAACTTGTTATAATTATCTCAATTAAAACAGAGGAGTTGATGCAAATGGGTGTTTCTAAAGAGTTAATGCAGAAGATTAATACAGCGTTTGCAACTGGCGATGTCGATTTTGTATTTAATTTGGCCGCAGAGGATATTGTGTCGAATGAAATCGGTCAATCCATTACGGAAGGCAAGCAGGCTTTTATAGATAAAATGGAGGGCATGCGGGGAGTCATGGCAGAGGAGTATGACGTATATCGAACTGTTATCGAGGGAAATACTGCTGTTGTCGAAGGAAAAATGGTATTTGAAGGGGAAGAGGATACAACGGAAACGTATTTCTTCTGTGACTGGTATACATTTGAATCTGATCAAATAAAAAGTATTACTGCCTTTCTCATTAAACAAGATTGATCCTTAAGCAGAGGCTAGTTAAGCCTCTGCTTGTCATCTTATTTATCTGCTTCTGCACATGTATGGCAATACAGTTCTCCATCTATATATACACCTTCCAAAAATCCGCTTCTGCACCATACCTTCTTCCCGCATGTAACACAAACACCTACATATTCATCCACTTCCATCACTCCTCTTCTCTATTACTTGTCTTCGAACATAAAGTCGACGATCTTATTGACATGGATAGCCATCGTATCTAAGAGCGAAATTTGAAAATCTTGTTGCGAAAAAATCATTGGTAATTCCGTGCAACCGAGGATAAGACTGTCCAGCTGATACTGCTCTGTCATGTTGTCTACAATCTCTTTAAATGATTGTCTTGTCTCTGGATTTACGATGCCATTTTCTAATTCACTGACTATTTTTTCATGGATATATCCTTGTGTTTTCTCCTCTGGAACAAAAATATGCTTGCCTTTTTCCTCAAACGGCTTTTTGAAAAAATCCTGTTCCATCGTAAATTTTGTTCCCAGCAAAGCAATGTTTGCAGCATTCTGTTTTTCGGCTGCTTCCAGAGTAGCTTCAACAATACTGAGCATCGGAACGCTGACTTGTTTCTGAACTGCTTCAAAAACAAGATGTGGTGTATTCGCTGCGATAAAAATACCTTCCGCTCCTATTGATTCCAACTTTTGTGCAGCTGTCCCTACATAATCAATTAAGGCATCAATTTTCCATTCTGAAATGTATTGAAAAATATGATACATATTAATGCTGTTCATGTACATCTCAGGTAATACTTGCTGGCTTCCTTTCCTTTGCTGAAAGCTTTTAATAATGGATTGATAATATTCTACCGTAGATTCAGGCCCGAGACCGCCAATCATTCCAATTTGTTTCATGCCCTTCTCCTCCTTTTATAAGGTATTTCTGTATGAATAATTATAACGTAATGATGCACGAATATGTAGTTATCTGCCAATTGAACTCTACAATTTCCACCTGCTCATCAGAACAATTAATCATAATCAGAATACCGATGAGACTCTGAAAAAGTTTGCTGGTCTGAGTCGGTAAATTTGCTGCTGTCGATATTTATACTTTATCAGGAAGAGTAATTTTATTTGCTTTTACTCTGTTAAGTAGAGTTATATGATTTTATTATAAATACATTGTTTTAGTGCATTTTTTATTGCAAATTAGTTCACTATTATAAAAATAAAAATATCCGTTTTGCTAAATTACTTTGACAGACAGAGTAGTTAGTGATAACATTACTCTATCAGATAGAATTATCATGAATAAGGAAGGGACACTATGATTAAAAGTGATATTATTCGCGGCCATTTGGAGCCAATTATCTTACGGTTAATTTATGAAAATGATCAGTATGGTTACGAAATATCGAAACAAATCAGTTTGCGAACGGATAATCGTTTTCAAATTAAAGAGGCTACCTTGTATGCGGTTTTTCAGCGCTTAGAGAAGAAAGATCTGATTGAGTCTTATTATGGCAGTGTATCTCATGGAAGAAAGAGAAAATATTACAGAATTACCACCTTGGGAAAAGCTTATTTAAAAGAATCGGCTAGAGAGTGGCAAGAAACAAAAGAAATTATTGACTTGTTTATGGAGGGATTAGAGTGAGAAAGATTACAAACCATGTAGAGGAATTATTTAAAGATATTCCCGATAGTGAAGAAAAGCAAACCATCCAACAAGAAATCCTGCAAAATTTAGAAGAAAAGGTCTATGACCTGATGGAACATGGTAAAGAAGAAGAGGATGCCATCAATAAAGCAATTGTTGAATTTGGCCATATCGACGAAATAAAAAATGAATTAGGCGTCCGTACACCAGACGAAAATAGCTGGCAGAAAAAGAAAAAGGAAAAAACAAAAATTGATTTAGGATTTTCTATATGTGGAAGTGCCCTGATCATTGGATTGATGCTGTTTATCAACATGTATTATTCGCCTGATACAATTTGGTTTGTCTACCCTACATTTGCCGTGTTGTGGTGGCCGCTTGCTATGTTTTACAGATGGTTAAAATGGAAATAAGGAGGAAGTGAAAATGAAACATGAGGTTGTCTTTGCAGCATTGGGAAGCGGGATGACTATTATATTCCTAATGTTAGTTAACTATTTAACGAGCCCTAATCATACCTGGTTTCTCTATCCGTCTTTTGTACTTATTCTGTGGCCGGTCAGTCTATATTTTTTTAGAAGAAATCAATATACAATCTTTGTGCTCTTTGTTGGTTTCGTGACCATTCTATTCTTATCAGTGATCAATTATACCGAAACTCCAGGATACCCGTGGATTCTATATGCCATATTCCCCATTATCTTATGGGTGATTCTTACCTTTCTAGGTAAACACAATAAAAAAATGTCAACAGCCATTCTCGGAAGTGCGAGCACCATTTTGTATTATGCTGCTTTGAATTATTACCTCTCCCCTGGCTATCCTTGGGTGATTTATCCAGCCTTTGTGGTGTTATGGTGGCCATTGTTGTTATATTGTATCAAGGCAAAGCAATACTTTAGGTTGTCTTTGTATGCCACTTTGCTGACTGGTGTTTTCTTTATTATCGTTCGGATCGTATCTACTCCAGATACCATTTGGGAGGTGTATCCGATATTTGTGATGCTGTGGTGGCCGTTAAGCATGTACTTTTATGGGCTGCACGGCAAAAAAAATGGAGCAGCCGTCAAATAGATGTGGATATCGATTTATTCAAAGTGATACTCAACATATTAAAAATTAGTAGTTTGATTGATGGGGTATTTGGCACAGCAGCCACACTTCCAACGAAGCCATGAATCCATTAGGAAAACTGCTTGATGAGCATGTACGTTTAGAGGAAAAACAGCCGAATGACAGATTTCTTCACGATTTGTATAGCGGTTTTTAAACTGCTTACACCAAAACAGCAGAGATTTGGCTGTTCTCTGCTGTTTGGTATAGGCCAGGCACCATCAGCAGGCACACTTTATTTCACCATACTTATGACAAAACCGTCGTATCCTTTCACACCTACTGTTTGCAAGGCAACCGAGTCAATCCGGTGGCTTGGGCAAGCTTTTCTCTATCTCCATTAAATGCCTTAAATACTGGTTGTGCTTGTTCCATTTTTATATACAGCTGAGAAGACTGCTCTGTAATCTCTATCGCCAGCAGTCCGGCATTTGTTTCTATCGTAAGCCTATCCTGTTTCACGATCCCCTGCGTATGCAGGGCATAAACTGTAGCCATCGTAGCATGGCCACATAAATTTATCTCATGTCCAGGTGTGAAAAATCGAATCCAAACATCTGCATGATTAGAAGGCACAACAAAGGCTGTTTCATTAAAGCCAACTTTTGCAGCAATGGTCTGCATTTGTTTTTCTGTATATAGATCACCTTCCAAAACAACTCCAGCTGGATTCCCTTTTCCTGCTACTGCACTAAAAACATCCAAATGCTGTACCAAAACTTTGGACAAATAAAGACCTCCCTTTTCGTTTCATTTTATTATAAAAGGAGCAAAGCAATAAAGCTATCAAAAAATAACTTTTTCAAACGAAAAGCATGGTACAATAAAGCAAGCGAGCCATTAACGATAAGGGGCTGTTTAGTATGTCAAATGATCATCACGAAGAAAAATTAACAGGAGGCAATGTCTCTGCTGTCTATCGTGTCGGAAACACAGTTCGTCGTACACTAAAGCCAGAAAGCCTCAGAATTCATCGACTGTTAAAGCACTTGGAAGATAAGCAATTTCATTATGCTCCAAAATTCTTAGGGATAGACGAGCAAGGACGAGAGATATTATCCTTTTTTGCAGGGAGAAGCTGGCAACTATCCTGTCAAGGGTTATATGTGGTCTGAATCGTCTTTAAAGAAAATCGCCAAGATATTGCGTCATTACCATGATGCAGTCAGTGATTTTACGATTGATAAAGACTGGGAACCGATTGATCATACTCCAAAGCCGTTTGAAGTCATATGCCATAATGATTTTGCTCTCTATAATATTATTTTTCAGCAGCAAAAACCAGTCGGGGTTATTGATTTTGACGTAGCGGGCCCAGGACCAAAGGCTTGGGATATAGCTTATACCCTCTATACTTGTGTACCACTCAGCAGGTTTTACTGGGCAGAAACAGGTGAAGCTGTTTATTATAATTCCTTACAAGATGCCGACCGCACTAAGCAGAGAATACTATTATTTTTAGAGGCTTACGGTGACAGTACCGAGCAAGATTATATCGGAATGGTGATCCGTCGTTTAGAGGGGCTGTGCCGTACGATCCAAAGAAAAGCGCAAGCAGGTGATAAACAGTTCCAAAAAATGATGGACGAAGGGCATGTAAAACATTATCAGTGCGATATTGAATTTATTCATCAGCATCGAACAGAATGGGTTTAAAAAGCAGATGGTCATTCAAAAGGCAAAGGTATACAAAACCTTCGCCTTTTGTCTATAATTAGATGTGTAATTTATGGCTGTACCACGCCAACACCGGCGTATTCCGTGACGACAGTCTTTACATCCTCAACCGGGGTAAGGCTATAATGATACGGAACTGTGTAATTCGTAGTAGATGTAGTTGGCTGGCTTCCCGTACTATTGATATACAGGTTATTAGAGACATTCCAATAGCCTGTTGTATTACTGTACCAGTAGCCAAGCGGATCTTTGGAGTTCTCAAAAACATTATTTTCTACAAGAAGTTGCGCCCCCATTCGCGCATTGATCCCTGTATCGATAATGCCTTCAAAATAATTATTATAAAGATGACCTTCTCCATAGCGAAAACTTGGAACTCGTGAATTTAAGTTTTGGAAATGATTATGATGAAAGGTTATATTACGCTGATAATTATCACTGTCAGAAGACCCCATTAACATAGCTTTCCAACCATCATGGACATAATTCCAAGAAAAGGTAATATTGTAGGCGTCTCGTTTAATATCAAAAAGACCATCATAATAGTCTTTATGAACGTCTAAACTGGCGTATAATTCATTGTGGTCTACCCAAATATTGCTGGAGGGACCTTCAATACTAATAGCATCTTTGTCCCCTGTGTTTACCTCATGGATAGTAAGATTGCGAAGAATGATATTATCTGCCCGCCAAATTTTTATTCCGATACCATCTAAATTACCATTTGTTCCTACACCAATTACAGATACATCAGAAATATCCTTGATATCAATCTTGCTATTAGATGAGTTACTAGGGGTAATGGTTCCATCCACGTAAATCGTTAATGGTATGTGCTCGTCCTTATCCTTTAAGGCTTGAATCAGCTGATCACCTGTGTGAACAGTTACCACATCACCCCCGGCACCTCCTGTAGTTCCTCCATTTTCCGTCGCAAAACCAGTCATGCTAAAATCCGGACTATTGGCAGATACGCTAGTTAATGATAGACCAAAACAGCAGACAGCAACCAAACTAACTACAGCAAACTTTACAATTGCCTTTCTCAACTTTGCTCACATCCTTTTGCGTTTTTAGTTGAAACGAGAATACGTGAATGTCCTCCTTTCTGTGCTAGATAAATTAATCATACCAAGTAAGCGTTTTCTGTAAATAATCATTATTCCAGGTTATGCTTATACTTGTATAAGCTAGATTGAACAGGGGTTTGAGCGATATAGAGCAAAATCAAAACTACAATTTATTTGTTTATCTGATAGAATTTGACAAAATACTTGGTAGAGAAAGAAAGATATGCATACTAGAAACCTAATATAATGATTATAAAAATCCGAAATTAAAATGCATGATGGAGGAAATCAGGCATAAAAAAGAAATACGCTCTCTTGGTACAGCGCATTTCTTGCCTATTTCTTTTTTTAACGAACAATACTCATAATAAAGACTCCAGATCCTCTGAACCGAAACGGTACAGTAAATCGATAAATTCGCGGTTTCTTTCCTATTACAAATGGTTTATGTACAGTGTGATTCTCTTCGTTAAACAATTGCTAGTGATTTCCTGCCGACTTAAATGGTATAATTTTCCTAATTATTTGGAAGGGAGTGAGAAAAAAGCGATGACAAATTTAATGAAGATAACCTTGGAATTTATATGTAACACTTCTCACTCTTATCGATTATAAATAGACTTTTGATAGATGGATAGAGTAAAAACATCGTTAGAAAGCATCGGCTTTTTGTAAAAAATGGTGCAACCGCCTGTGGTTTTTTCATTTTTTGTACATCTTATACAAATATAATTTCCTGATAGTCTTCCCAAAAATAAGGAGTTGGGTATTATGTTGAAATTGAAGTATCTGTTTAATAATCAGGATTTAGCAGAAATTCTATTGAAAAATATTACTTTGCCTCGATCCCGAAAACAAAAGATAATTTTGGACTGATTCATTATGATTTTGAATATGATAATGTCTTATACGATAAAGAAACGCAATCTTGCAACGTGATTGATTTTGACGATGCGATGTACCATTGGTATGTAATGGACATTGAACAAGCTCTTGATAATTTGCAGGATTGTCTACTGCCTAACGTGTATCATCAGAAAAAACAGCTTTTTCTGGATGGATATCGTACAGAGTTTGCTATTCCAGATGATATGATGTCATTAATGCCAGCTTGCAGACGTTTTGCTCGCTTATATGGATATGTGCGTATCTTGAGGTCGGTAAAAGAGCAATGGGAGCATGAGCCGCAATGGTTAGTAGAATTAAGAAAGAAATAAACAGAAGCAATGGAAAAGGAAGCTGTATCTTTTGGCGAAGAGCTATAAGGTTAATAAAGCTTGTCGCAAAATGCCTCATTACTTCATGTATTTTTCGGAAACAAAAACCTTGATTCTTTTAAGCTTAGGAGAATCAAGGTTTTATATTATTCTTGTCTAACTCAGGCTAGTGCTGCTGGATATATTCGTTCTGCAATATCCCCATCTGAATAATATCATGCCATTTCCCTCCCCTAAACAAACTTTGCCGGCTGATACCCTCTTGCTGAAAGCCCATTTTTCTATATAAATGAATTGCTCGGTCATTAAACGAAAATACTCGAAGTGAGATACGATGCAAGTTCATTTCTAAAAAGGCATAATCCAATAAAACGGTAAGTGCTTCCTTTCCATAACCTCTTCCCCAGTATGTCTTGTCACCAATATCAATAATACATTCTGCATTCCTATTTTTATAATCTATGTGGATCAAAGAGATGATGCCGAATGGTGTGTCCTCTTGTTTATCCACCATGATATAACTCTTACTAGCCTCAGATCCTAACATCACACCTTCCACAAACTGTCTTGTCTCATCTAGTGAATATATGTCTAAAAAAGGATTAGTAGAATTCATCACTTCCATATCATTTCTCCACCTATGGTAAAGCTCAATGTCCTCAAAAGTTAGTTTTTTTAAAATAATTCTTGAAGATGCCAACATAGCTAACACTCCTCCATTTTTATGATGATGGTATAGATTTAAGCATTTTTTCCAGAGAAAGAAGAAACACAGTAACTTCATCCATGAAATCTGCCTCGTTGTGTGAATATATCCTTTGTGGATAAATATCTGTTTTGCCACTTGCAACAGCTCTTTTTTATTACCTCTGCTTCACTTCTTTCTATAAAAAAATATACAATAGTGTCGGTTATTTATCCATTATAACCGACACCGTTGTATAGTTTCAAGAAATATTATAAATTAAATGACATGTGTCAACAAAAAGAAATCCATTTTCAGTAAGATGGTAAAATCATTCCTAGCTTAGTTATATGTTTTTCACATTTCATTTAAAAAAACGATTTGCTTCGTTTTTTATTACCCTATATCTAGTTATTTTAACTTCCCGCCAAATACAGGCATGTGACTCGCTTCACCATAATCTTCAATATGCTCTACATTTTTCAAAAATTCCATATCCTCATCTGAAATAGTGAAATCCACTCCAGCATTATCTCTCATATGCTCTGGATTTACCGTTTTAGGCAATGGAAGCAAGCCGAGCTGTAATGTATAACGAATACTTAATTGCGGGATGGAGACATCATACTTTTCTGCAATAGCTTTCACTTTCCGATTTTTAAACAACTCTCCATGAGCAATTGGTGAATAAGCCTCTACCAGAATGTCTTGTGCTTGTGTATACGTAATCAAATCAAATGGAGTATTACTAATATGGGCTAAAATTTGATTTACCATTGGTTTGACAGTGCAATTACTAAGAATATTATCTAAATCCTCTTTTTGAAAATTAGATACACCAATGGCACGAAGTTTACCTGCTTGATAGGCTTCTTCCAGAGCTCGCCAAGCTTCTCGATTTCCTTCAAAAAAGCGGTCTTCTTCCCCAAACTCCATCCATGGCTGCGGACTGTGAATAATCATCAGGTCAATATAATCAAGATTCAACGCTTTCAGTGATTGATTAATCGATGACACAGCTTCTTCATATGACTTCACTTCCGCAGCAAGTTTTGTCGTAATAAATAAATCTTCTCTATTTACTCCACAAGCTTTAATCCCTTCGCTAACACCATTTTCATTACCATATGCTTGTGCTGTATCAATGTGACGATAACCTATTTTGACAGCCTCTACTACTGCTTGTGCAGCCTCTTCATTATCTATCATCCATGTTCCAAGACCTAATTTAGGAATTTCAATTCCATTGGACAGCTGATAAGTTAAAATCATATAAACATCTCCTTTTAAAAATTTGAATGAAGGACATTTTTGTACATGTTCTCTAAAAATATATTGTAAGCCCTAGAGTCCACTTTAAGTCAACAATTTTTGCTGTTAACCGATAAAGCTATACCATTTTCTGTGCAGAGCATACCATGAAGGGAATTTGCTCGGTGATTGGTAGCTGCTCCGTGAACTTCGTATATAGCTTGAATAATTATGAAAAAACTCGATAGCTTTTTCATACGAACTTTAGGTTTTTTCCTCTGTTAGTAAATATAATTATCAAAATTCAATCAAAAGTATTGGAACTCTGGCAAACTCCTTATTCTTCTACCGATAGGCAACAGGCTTGTCTTCGTTTGTATTCGGTTAACTAGTAGAGACAAGAGAACCTTACGGATAATTATCCTGTGTTAAATAAACCTTACATCCTAAAGTTTACTTTATGTCAAGAAATAATTCTTTATTTTTAATCAAGAAAAATGTTGCATCATGTAAATGCTGCATTTTGTAACAGCTTTTATGTATGGTGGATGTTTTTTTGATGATTGAAGGAGCGTTCACATAAGGCGGTTTTTTCAACTTTCTAAATCGGCTTCAACAAATAGAATCACCGCATGAAAAGGATGGAATAGCCTAGACCTTTGATTAAAAGGCGGCTCATGGGGATTTGAAAAGATAAGATAACGCCAGCATCCGATTAAAAGCCAGCTCTTTGAGACTTGGAAAGATAAGATAGAATTTCAGCATTTGATGAAAAGCCCGCTCTTCGGGACTTGAAGGATTCGAGTAGAGGGTCACAAAGGGATATATTGACGGCACCACTTTTCCACCGTTTGAAAAGAATAAGTCATGCACTTAAAGAGAGGGACTGTCGCATTATACGGGGAGTAATCTAAAAATGTCATCATCACGATTAAGCCTCCCTATTTTTTGATTCATAATTTTCCATCGAAGAATATGCTGCAGAAAATGGATGTTTGCACGTTGACCAGTTCAATAACAAACCAAGAGAAAAAACTGCATTCAAAAAGTTTTTAAAACGCAGTTTCTTCTACCAACATTATGTTACTTCAAGTGATTGATAAACCCTCTCCGTATACTCCGTAATGGCTCGATCATAATCAGGATAAGCGTACTTAAGAGGGTTTGCTACCGCATGTGCATATTTTCTGAACAAACGGTAACAAAGAAACAGACTCTCCCACATAACTTCATAGCTATCCTGACGATAGGTCTGTAATAACTGCTGCCAGTCTTGTTCCGGTAAATAACGGTCAATATATTTGTAATTCTTGCCAACACTAAAGCTATAGCCTTGTTCTATCCCAATCTGCCAGGCCATCATGCGGAGTAAATTCGGTCTGGCAATCTCATGTAAATGATCACTGGCAAATAGGATTTCCTTTCTGGCCAATCCCTTTGCCACATAAGTGGACACCATCCAGAACTCATTACAGCAGTCATCAAACTCCCTTGCTGTGGGCTGTTTGATCCAATAGGCCTGATCGGTTGGGGCTGGAGGTTCTTTGATAAGCCCGTCTTTATCCATCAGTACCGCTACTAACCCGTCGCTCTTTGCAAAATAGGTATCTGTCTCTTCTATCGGTATTAAAGTGAGATCCATTTTATTACCATCTTCAAACAACATAATATAGGAAAACCAGCTGCCTAACTCTGGCGGAAACAGTTCCATATCTTCTGGTTTCTGCATCATCAAGCGTGGACCGAAGATGTCCAGCCATTCATCATTTTTTGTAAAAGGCTCCATATCAGTAACGAAGTAGGAGATATCGAAGTCCTGATATCGGTCGCGAGGGACATGTTTATTTGTCCTTGAACCCTCTAAGGTTACCAAACGAATTTGCTCATCCTGTTTGGCAAATCGCTCAATCATGTGCATCATTTCCTGCTCACTTCTCATCTAGCCACACTCCCAATCGGATATTATAAAATAGGTGAAAGCAATCTAGATATACCTTCTTTTATTTTAATGAGGATTGATCGGTTTTGATATCTTTCTTTTGTCAGTACAGAAGTCAGCTCTGTATCCTTTTCAAACAGCTGATACAGGGACTTGGCAATTTGCTCATCATATACAATTGCGTTAACTTCAAAATTAAGTCTAAAACTGCGTGAATCGATATTCATTGTTCCTACAGAAGCCACTTCTTGGTCAACAACAATGGTCTTGGCGTGTAGGAAGCCATTTTCATAAAGGAGAACTTTAGCGCCATAGTCTAATAAATCCCCCACATAAGACCATGTTGCCCAGTAGACAAAGGGATGATCTGGTTTACAAGGAATCATGATGCGCACATCAACGCCAGATAATAGTGCCATCTTGCACGCATCCATAAAGCTGGTATCTGGGATGAAATAAGGTGTTTGGATACAGACACTTTCTTTCGCAGACAGAATTAATTTGATATACATATTTTTTAAATACTCTGTTTTTGAGTTAGGTCCGCTAGATACAATTTGCACAGGACTTTCTCCCAATGGTCCTTCTTCTTGCAGCTCTTCTTGAAAACAAAACTCCTGATAATTCCATAGTTCACCCTTACCTGCCTGGTGCCAATCTAAGATAAACCTGCCTTGGATATCATCAACTGTTTGTCCTGTTATTCTAAGATGGGTATCACGCCAGTACCCAAATTTCTTATTTAAGCCCAGGTATTCATCCCCTACATTAAAACCGCCAATATAGGCGATTTTCCCGTCAATAATACAAAGTTTGCGATGATTTCGATTATTAATTCGGAAGTTTACACGCCCTAAGATCGATGGAAAGAATACTTCCACTTCTCCCCCTGCCTCCCGTAATTCCTGAAAGAACTTTAGTGAAAGCTTTTTTGAGCCGATTTCATCATAGAGTACCCTTACTTTCACCCCTTGTTTTGCTTTCTCTGTCAAGGCATCCCTTAGTCTTTTGCCTAAGTTATCTGGTTGAATAATATAATATTGCACATTGACCTCTTTACTTGCGGCTTGAATATCGGCCAATAGCGCATCGAATTTTTGATGTCCGTCATCATATATGTCGATATGATTATTCAGTGTTAACAAAGAATTAGATGCTGTCAGGTTCATTTTTACGACATCTTCATGTTTCTGCAGTATTGGTGAATGTAATAGTTCGCCATTCTTTATAACGTTTAACTGTTGATCTACCTCTGTTTGAAGAAATTCTGTTTCCTCTGCTGATAATCCATAGAAATTCTTCTTTGTAATCTTGCGTCCAAAGAAAATATAAATGACAAACCCTACAATAGGAAGGAAAAATAAGACCATTAGCCATGCAAGGGTATAACTTACTTCTCTTCTTTCAAAAAATAATACACCGATTGCCAAGATAATGTTAATAACCAAAATACAACTAGCAATTAATGTGAGAATGTTGCCTATCTCCATATACTGCCTCCTTATTTACCGGCCAAAAATTTACTAAACCATTTTTGTTCTACATCTATCATAGATGATTCACCATAAAATCCCAAACGAAATGCATAATTATGCACGGTGTATTCTTTGATTAACAACTGGTATAGTCTTCTGCAATTACATATAGAGATAATTATTTAAATCCTAACACGTACGCACAAGATAAATTATCAAGCCTGCTGGAATGAATATCTCTTAATTCATCCCAAGTAAAAGTTGTATGTCGTCATTCATAATTATATAACAGTTCTATTTCGAATAGTATAACAGATCATTTTTTTAATTATCTAGTAACATCTTCAAACTTATGCCTGCTGATTCACTTGCATTATCTTATATGTACAGTGGATAATCCTCATTATTTAGCAGCTTCAAAAGTGATCACCTCTGTTGTGGCACTTGGTGACTGACCAAACTGATAGCCTGCCGAAACGCTAATATTAGAAAAGCCGACTGTTTCTAACAGCAATTTAAATTCTCCTATACCATGCCAGCGCAGTTTAAATTTTTGCCATTCTGTATCGATTAATTTCCCGTCACGCCACTTCGTATATGTAAGATAGGATAAGGTATATTGTTCTGCCCAATTGATTTCCACCGCTTTTGAGGCTAATACGATGGAATCCTGTTTTGAAACTTGAAACGTTGATGTCGTTACTTTACCAGTTTCCCAGTAAACCGGCAGCTCCAAATCAAGGATAATACGCCCACCTGGTTCTAGATGGCGGTAGAAATTTTGCAGAGCAGCACGCGCACCATCCACTGTATCAATTAAACCGAAAGAGCCAGTAGGAATAATGATAGCCTGATAGCTTTGCTCACTATAAAAATTGGTCATATCAGCCAAGAACAGATGAGGATTCAGTTCCCGCTGCTGGCAATGCTGTTTGCAAGCAGCCAGCATATCGGGTGAAAGATCGAATCCTTCTACCTGCAGCTCTTGTTCAAGTAATGGGATAAGAAACCGACCGGTACCTACCCCTGGTTCTAATATTTTGCCTTTAACCCCTTCCAATCGATCCAGATAATATTCAATATCACCACCGATAGAATAGCCAACTGGCTTAGTATAATTATAAACTTCTGTACTTAGTGAACCATAGTTTGTAAACATAGATATCCTCCTTTTTCATATCCAATCATTAATAAACTGGTATGCGAGCCTAATAATCAAAGCATACATAAATTACTCTAATACTGGTAAGTCTTTTTTTGTTATAAATCACTTTCTCCATGGTATAATGAGTAACAGCAAACAATATTTGAGTCAGGAGTGAGAGTTTGCGATTTATAAGAAGAGCCATTGTTCTACTACTAATAGCTGGTCTATTATATTTTATCTATGCAGATGATTATAGGCAAGCGGGACTCAGTGGCGTATGGACGGAAGTGAAACAGGATGTCCATGATATTGCCACTAGTAAATTTGTCCAAACATCTATTAATTATATCGGTAATTCCGTTGATTATATTATAGGTCTCTTTTCTGATCAACCAGAAGAAGCTGAAGAAATACCAAATGTCCCAGCTCCTTCCTTAGATGAGCCGACTGAGCAATCCTTCTCTATTCATAATATAGAGATTAATGATAGTAAGCAAGATGTAGAAGCAGAACTTGACAAAGCTGATCGAGTGACTGCCAATGAATATCATACAGAATGGCATACGTATCATGATCATTACCAAAACTTCTTGATGATTGCTTATGATGACAATAACCAAGTAAGTGGCTTATATACTAATCAAGACTTATTGCGTTCGAAGGAAGGGATTACCCTTCAAGATTCCAAACAAGAAGTGAGAGATACTTACGGCGAACCGATCGACGCCATTCAAAAAGGGCTTGTCCGTTATCAAATTAATAATGATCAGGAACAAGACACCTTCCAGCTTGATGGTAATTATGTTACTTTCTTTTATGACGAACATCAAGATACACAAGTAGCGGCAGTTCAGATTATTTCTGAAGAAATGGAACAGCAAAAAGAAAAGTTTTTCGGGGAGCCTAGCGAGACTTTGGCAGAAGGCTTCGAATATCAGTTGTTTGATTTAACTAACGCTGCCAGGGTGAAGTTTGATCAACCGGTGCTTGAGTGGTATGAACCTGCACAGCCGACTGCTCAACATCATAGCCAAGATATGGCTGATCAAAACTATTTCAGCCATAATAATTTGGATGGTGAAACGCCCTTTGACCGCCTTGAAGCAGACGGAATCTCTTTTCGCATGGCTGGTGAAAATCTAGCCGCTGGGCAGCCCAGCAGCATCTATGCTCATCAGGGACTGATGAATTCAGAAGGACATCGCAACAATATCCTGCATAGCGATTTTCGCCAAATGGCAGTCGGCGTTGCCTTCCGGGAAGACGGCCAGCCTTTTTATACGGAGGCTTATTTGACGCAGTGATAGGGGGAAGAAAGCTAGGTTAGCCATTGCCTAGTTTTTTTGCAATCTATTGTCACGTATGTATACTATCATAAAAATTTAACCTAATAAAAATACATTTTTTGTTAGACAATTAAGGTTGAAATTCCCTATATTTTTGCAACATCTCGTTAAGTGTTCGTTCAATCGCTACCCTCAATTCTATCGGTTGAATAACTTCGATATATACCACCTTTTCTAAAATCACCTTCAACGCATGATCATAGCTATATAAATTGGCGGTTATAGTTAATTCTGTACCTTCTTCATCCATCCTGATTACTTCAAACCCTGATAACAGTTGCACATGCTTTTTTTGAATTTTTATTTGTACAGGATATTGCTCATTGTCAGCGCATTTTTGAAAAAAATGTTGTTTACTCCGATCCCAATAATCTATAAGTGAAAAACGATCAGAGATATTAAAGTTATCGTTTAAAATCTCTGCCTTTACAATCCGTTCACACTTAAAGGTCCTAATCTCTTTACTGCTATCACAATAAGCTACTAAATACCAATCTATCTGTTTGACTACTATTCCATATGGGTATATTTTCCTCACAAAAGAACTACCGTTAACTTTTTGATAAGTAATCGTAAGCATGTTTGATTTAAATACTGATAATAAGAGTATGTCAATATTGGATAGCTGCGTATTATTTCCCCACCAAGGACTTCCATCAAAATAAAATCTGTTTCTTATTGTATCGAAGGTATTAACTAATTCTTCAGGGACATTTTTTTTCAATTTTAATAGTGCATTATTTAACTGAACAGACATATTACTTTCTTGTATAGGCTGGATTCCTATTCCGCTTAAATACAGGTGTATAAAATCATCTGCGTGAAGGTTTTTGAGGCCTGTTGAATATCCATCCATAAGCTGGATTCCGCCTTTAGGTCCTGTAGTTGTTCTTAATGGAATACCTGCTTCACATAATATATTAATATCTCTATAAATGGTTCTTACGGAAATTTCTAAATCTTCCGCTAACTCCTTAGCCTTGATAGATCCCCTTGACTCTACTAACAAAAGAATGGAAATCAAACGATGAAGCCTCATATAATTTCACCTCATTTTCTGAAAAATTCATGACACACTGTTGTCATAAATAAGTTGTTATAATCTTGGTATTACATTAGGAAAGGGAGATTTAAATGAATATAGGAATTTTGGGCACAGGATTCGGCGTCTATCATGCTGAATTATATAAAAAACTTGATAGTGTTCATTCTATCACAATTTTTAGCAGAAATATGGAAAAATTAAAGCAAATAAATGAAAAGCTCGATGTAGAAATAACAGATGATGTGAATGTTATTCTTAAGAATCCGCATATTGATTTGGTTGATATTTGTCTTCCAAGTTCATTACATAAACAATATACGATTGAAGCATTGAAGAATGGCAAGCATGTTTTTTGTGAAACACCTGTAGCGTTAACTGTTGAAGATGCGAACGCCATGCAACAGGCAGAGAATCACTATGGAAAAAGAGTTTTTATCAACCAATTTATCAAACATGAATATCCTTATGAATATCTTTACAAAGTAGTAAAAACAGAAGAATTGGGCAAGTTAAAGGCTTTGCATATAAAAAGAAAAACTCCACCGCTATGGGGAGATTTAAGTCTAAATAATATAACTACTGATTTAATGATACATGATTTTGATGTTGTCACATGGATATTCGGTAAACCAAACTGGATATGCTCTCAGGGCGTAAATGGAAAACAAGGTCAATCTCATGTAAACGCCCTATTAACATATTCCGATTTGTAGTAAGTGTTGTAGGTTCTTCTATGCTGCCATTTGGGCACCCATTTACAGTTGGATATGAAGCTGTTTTTGAGGATGGAACAATTACATACCATGAAGATGGGTATAAAGATACAGTTGAAACTTCTTTTCATTTATACATTGACCAACGCATGGAACACATAAATATTGTGAATCGAAACTGTTATGAAGAAACTTTTAGACATGTTATAGAATGCTGTGAACAAGATATGCCTACTAAGTTAAGCCTTACAGCTGCAATAGAATCACTCAAGCTCTCTGTTAAAATTAAGGAACAAATATTGAAAAATTAATATGCAACGAATTTTTCTACGCTTAACACGGAATCCTCTTTTAATACGAGGAGGATTCCTTCACTTCTCACGTTCATCATTCAACTTTTTTCCTTATTTTCTTAAGATAGCCTCTCCCTCTCTCATCCAATTAATCAGCAAATCCTCTTGATATAAATCATCGGGATAGTCAATAATATCGATATAATCTGTTTCATATAAATATTGCAGCAGTTCATTAAACGCTCCCATGTATTCCTGGTATAAGAATTCATAACTAATCGTTTCTTTTGGCATATGCTGGTCTGCACAAACTTTCGGATCGGTGTAATTCACATAGGTTCGACAAGGCAATGGCCGGAATTCATAGGCTAAACAGGTGTTCGTTTCTGTATTTAGCAGCACACACGGAAGATTGGCCTGTTTATAGGTCAACTTTGCCTCTGGATCACCGGTAATATCGAGTGCTTCTAATTCAGCTACTTTCGCTTGATGCTTTTTATAATACTGCCGGATATGTTGTTGGATAAAATGTTTGCGATCCTCTGGCATCTGATCTATTGCTTGTTTGATCAAGATAGCCTCCATTCGATTAATCACAATAGGAAAATAACAGCAAAAGGCACAGCCCATGCGGCAGGTTGCTTGGAGATTGGCTGTTTCCTCCATATCTGTGATCTCCGCACTGACAGCTTGAAGCAGCAGTTGAAACGCAGCTTGCACCTTTCGGTCAGGTGACCGCTCCTGATCAGTGATAAGAGCATCTATAATGTTATCAAACCTTGCTTGATTAATTTGATAGGTTTGATTAATAACCTGGCATCGCGCCATTACTTCTTGATAAGATATAAATTCAGACATATACAATAACCTCTTATTATGAAAAATTTCGTAATCACAGTATATCATGCCTGCAAGTCCTTGGACAGGTAAGAGAAATTTTCCTCGACAGAATCTCCTCAATACCTTGCATGCAACAACAAATTCTGATATAGTTGGGGAACAATTATTAAAACAATTGCATAATCAACTTCAATTTATATTGAAGTGAGAATAGAGGCGCAAAAACCATCAGTACTTAGTCAGAGGACGATGCTCCCGTGACGGCTGCAGGAAAGGGGAATTTGCCGAAGGAATATAAGTAGACATCTAACTTATATTGCTGGTCCTACGTTTAAGAAATGTGGGGCTGTCATATAGTGTTTTCACTATATGGAGGGCTATCTCACGCACCAAGATCAGATCATTCCAAGGTGCAGCAATGATACCCTCATTGCTGCACCTTTTTGCATCATTTGGAATAGATCTTTTCCTATGAGATACCCTCTATTCATTGAAGACAAATAGACGAATAAACTATGAATAGAGGAGCATGTATGATGAATTTTGGAACGGTATTAACAGCAATGGTTACACCTTTTGATCCACAAGGGGCTGTAGACTATGGAAAAACAGAAATATTGGTCAATCATTTGATTCACCACGGCACCGATGCTTTAGTAGTTGCAGGAACAACAGGAGAATCTCCTACCCTGTCTAAAGAGGAAAAATTAGAACTACTTCGTTTCGTAGTCAAGATTGTAAATAAAAGAATCCCTGTTATTGCAGGTACTGGATCGAATAATACCCATGAATCGATTGAATTGACAAGAAAAGCAGAAATAATTGGTGCAGATGGCATTATGCTTGTGGCGCCATATTATAATAAGCCGTCACAAGAAGGTTTATATCAGCACTTCAAAACAATTGCAGAAGCTACTAACCTGCCTGTTATGCTGTATAATATTCCAGGCCGGACAGGTGTCAATGTAGAACCGGAAACGATTATTAAATTATCTTATATTGATAATATTGTCTCTGTTAAAGAAGCAAGCGGCAACTTAGAAGCCATGACGGCGATTATTCGTGAAACAGATGATCATTTCTTTCTGTATACCGGCGATGACGCACTAACCTTACCGACTATAGCGATTGGTGGTACTGGAGTGGTTTCCGTTGCTTCCCATGTTATCGGCAGGGAACTTCAAGAAATGATCGCTGCCTTCCAAACTGGAAATGTGCAGCGAGCACAGGAATTACATCAATATGTGCTGCCAATTATGCAAACGATGTTTATTGCACCAAATCCTGTACCGGTGAAAGAGGCCTTACGCTTACAGGGAATTAATACAGGCAGTGTTCGTTTACCACTCGTGCCCCTTAATAAAGAGCAGCAACAGATTGTGTCACAGCAAATGGATATGCTTCAGCAACAATCACAAATTGGATAGCGTTGATGAAAACCGCCAATATAAAGTATATGGCGGTTTTTTTGCTTTTGTATGGTATAATTAGCCTATAACGGTAGTCACGAAAGAGGCATAGACACTAATGCATGGCTTTACTTTTATTGTTTATGGTTCGATTATATTTCCTTCACTTTGGGTATTGCTTGCTTTACTTGCATTGTCATGGCCATTTATGCTGATGGCGATTGTATTCTCCTTGCCCTTTGTATAGTATTTATCAACTACCCCAAGATTTGCATGGATGTTTGTTTATCCTCTCTTTTTATTATTGTTAGCTATATGCCTCTTTTTGCTTGACAGGAGGAGAAAACGCATGCAACGTTAGACAGATGAAATTGGTGGAAGCGGTATATAGACGACCGTTGTTGAATCATGCTATGATAGCACTACTGAAGTTAAGTCATAAGTTAAGGAGTTTTGAACTATGAAAGTAATTGTGGACGCGGATGCTTGTCCAGTAACTAATATTATTATTGAAGAAACAGAAGGGATTGCTATTCCGGTTACCTTAGTAAAAAATTATAATCACTTTTCCATGGAAACATATCCAGATCATGTGACGGTCACGTATGTTGATGATGGAGCGGATGAGGCGGATTATCGCATTGTCCAATTGGTTGGATCAGAAGATATCGTGGTAACACAAGATTATGGACTGGCTTCCTTGTGTTTGCAAAAGGATTGCCATGTCTTGCATCATAAAGGCTTTCGGTATCGCAAAGAGAAAATAGATCAGATGCTGCAAGAGCGACATATGAGTGCCAAGATGAGAAAAGCAGGAAAACGGACAAAAGGACCAAAAAAGCTGACAAATGAAGATAAAGACAGCTTCCGTAACGCATTACGAAAGCTGTTGCCTTATCACTGATCTGTCTTCTGTTCTTCTACTGACTCCTCGACCATTTCAGCAATTTTGCTGACTTGCCAGCGCTGTGCGGTCTCATCATTTACCTCATATATTTTTCCGGCTCGGAGTAGTTCTTTATTGTAAGTAGATTGTACCAGCATCTTTACTTTTGCCATTGCTTCTTTCCCCTTTCTTCAGATGATGTAATGTTCTAACCATTGCAGACAGGCTTGTTTCCAGTCGACTGTAGCTGGATGCTCATCTGCCAATCCTAAACCGTGCCGCCCATCTTGATAAATATGCAGTTCATAAGGTACATCTTTTAACTGCAGGGCACTTGCATAGGCTAAACTGTTGCTGGTAGAAACGGCTTGATCGTTTGCTGTTGACCAAATAAAGGCAGGTGGTGTCTGATCGTGTACCTGTTCTTCACAGGAATGCTGATTTATCAAGGTATGGCTTGGTGTCTCTCCAATTAAGTTTGCCCTGCTTCCTCCATGTGTTTTCTCCTTCATAGTGATCACAGGATAACAGAGAATTTGAAAATCCGGCCGTGACAGACTTTCCCCTTCTTGCAGATAACAATTACTTATATAAGCAGCAAGATGTCCCCCGGCAGAGAAACCGAGCACCCCTATTTTACTATCGGGTGTCAGTCCCCATTCTTGTTTTAATTTCATTATGGTCAGGATCGCTTGCTGTCCTTGCTTGATCGTTTCCTGTTCCTTGATTGGTGCTACCTGGTAGCGCAGCACACAAGCATGTAAGCCATGCTGATTAAGCCATTGTGCGACAGGTTCCCCTTCGTGATATGCCCTATGTCCATATCCCCCGCCTGGGATCACTAACACAATCGGAGCGTCAGGTTTATCGTCGATTAAATATGGCGTGAGACTTGGAACATCTTGATGCAGATGGCTGTCTTCCCATATGACGGACTGTTGATTAATAATCTGCAATATTATCCCTCTCCTTTTCCTTTTATATATATTTTAAACTGTACCATGATACATTTCATCAACTCACTGATGGAGATCTTACTTTTATTTGTAAAAAGTAGGTGTTTACCCTACCACATTAACCTCGTTTTCCATAGGCTACTATCAAGTGATCAGCATTTATCCTGGTGACGAATATCATGACTGACAATGGAAGCCCTCCTCAATAAGTGACTCTTATATCAAGGTGCCAGCCTTTTGCAAGAATTCCACCCGGTTTGACATCTTGATAAGGTTTGCCAACCATCAGTGGTTTTCTCCATTGATGGGGGGCGCATTTTATAAATAGGAAAGGAATGTGATGTATGCACCCATACAATCAAATGAGTCCTCCGTCATATTATCAAGCACCACAAGAATACCCACCAATGGATGAACGGTTTATTGGTGGTCCGATTGGACCGTTAGGCGCAGGTTTATTAGGATTTGGCTTAGGTTTTTTAGGTGGAGAGTTAATTGATCGCCCACCGTTCTATTATCCACCTTACCCGCCATATTATGGTCCTCCATATGGCCCTCCATTTCCACCTGGTCCACCATTTGGCCCACCTTTTTACGGTCCTTACTAATAAATATCCTGTGGGAAACCTTTCCCGCAGGTTTATTTTTGTTTAGAGTGGCTTGAAAGAGCTTTAGACTGACCTGAAAGTAGCAACGAGTGACCGGAAAATTGCTTCAAATGGCCAGTAAACACAATCAAGTGACTGGTAAGCTATCTCAAGTGGCCAGTATCCAGAAAAACTATTCTTGACTAAAATAAATCCATGCTTAAATAGCGTTCTCCTGTATCTGGGGCAATGCAGACAACTTTTTTACCCGGTCCCAACTTCTTGGCAACTTCAATGGCTGCATATACGGCTGCACCTGCGGATAGTCCGACAAAGATACCTTCTTGTGCTGCCAGACGTTTAAAAGTATCCACTGCTTGTTGATCAGATATTTGGATAATCTCGTCATAGACAGACGTATTCAAGATTGGTGGAATAAAGCCTGGACTTGTTCCAACCAGCTTATGTTTGCCGGGTTTTCCACCTGATAAAACAGGGGATCCTTTTGGCTCAGCAACTGCAATATGTAGATCAGGTAAGTGTTCTCTCAATACTTCGCCCGTTCCGGTAATTGTACCGCCTGTACCGGCAGTAGCCACAAATCCGTCTAATTGACGATCCATCTGTTCTAATATTTCTAATGCCGTGGTTTGACGGTGAATCTCCGGGTTGGCTAAGTTTTCGAATTGCTGCGGCATAAAACTATTAGGAATTTCCTGACACAATTGTTTCGCCTTTTTAATGGCACCAGGCATTTTTTCGGTCTGTGGTGTTAACACCACGGAGGCACCATATGCTTTTAAGATATTGATTCGCTCTTGTGTCATATTGTCTGGCATAACCAAAATGGTTTGATATCCCCTGGCTGCGGCAGTCATCGCCAGGCCGATCCCTGTATTACCGCTAGTAGGTTCAATAATCGTTGAACGTTCAGACAGCAACCCTTGTTTTTCTGCCTCAACAATCATATTATAAGCGGCACGGTCTTTGACACTTTTAGATGGATTAAACATTTCTAGTTTGACATAGACATCGGCGACTTGATCAGGAACGATCCGATTCAGTCTCACCATAGGTGTATTGCCAATTAATTCTGTGATATTTTCGTATACATTCATCATTTCTGCTCCTTCCACAACTCCTATTCCTATGATAGCAAGGATCTTGGTGTAAATCCAAGTATTATTATCGAAAAATAAAAAACCATTGAGCCTATTGGACAGCTCAATGGTTGAATTATTTATCTTGTAAAGGCGGCAGCCACACCGCCATCAACGGTTATCATACAGCCTGTTGTTTTGGCAGAACGATCTGAAGCAAGGAAGGCAATGGTTTCGGCGATATCTTCCGGCAAAATATTCACATTTAAAATGGTACGTTTTCGATAATGTTCTTCTAAGTCATCCGTACCGATTCCATAAGAGGAGGCTCGTTCCTTCTTCCAAGAAGAATCCCAAATTTTTGATCCGCGAATCACTGCATCTGGTAATACAGAGTTCACACGAATTCCTAATGGGCCGCCATCTGCGGCAATGGTGCGTGCCAGGTGTACCTCTGCCGCTTTGGCTGTGCTGTAAGCCGCAACATTCTTTCCTGCATAAATCGAATTCTTCGAACCAACAAACACCATGTTTCCGCCGATGTCCTGTTGTTTCATCAGCTTAAATACTTCCTTGGCTACTAAGAAATAACCTGTCACTAATACATCAATATTCAGATTCCATTGCTCAAGAGACGTTTCATCAAATGGACTGGAACTAGCCAAGCCTGCATTATTGACCAAGATATCGATGCCGCCATATTGACGGATAGAAGCCGCGATCGCTTGTTGAACTTCTTCCTCTTTTGTGACATCCATTTTGACTGCAAATGCACGTTGTGCTCCATATTGTTGGTTGAGCGATTGTGCTAATTCTTCAGCCCCTTCTTGATTAATATCAGCCAAGACAACATGAGCACCTGCTTCTAATAAGCGATGGGCAGTTGCCGTACCAATACCTCCGGCTCCACCAGTTACAAAGGCTACCTGACGGGAGAAATCAGCCTCAGGCGGAGCTAAACTTAGCTTATACAGCTCTAATGGCCAGTACTCTACTAAATAAGATTCTTCTTCATTTAAGGATAAGAAATGACCTAGAGCAGTAGAACCTGCCATAACAGCAATCGCACGGTGATACAGCTGTTCGCTGATATTAGCCGCCTTCCAATCCTTGCCGGTATTCACCATTCCCAGACCAGGAACTAGGATAATACGCGGTGCCGTTTCCATGATCTGATCGCCTTTACTTTTATTCCGTTCAAAATAGGCGGTATATTCTGTTTGGTAAACAGCAATCCCTTGTTTAATTTTCTCTTTTAATGTTTCTTTATCTTCTGTTTGTGGATTCCAATCAATAAATAACGGCACTCGCTTCGTATGTACTAAATGGTCTGGACAGGCTGCCCCTATTTGAGAAAGGGTTAGCGCATCTTGACTATTAACGAAGGTAAGTACATCGTCTGCATCACTATAAGTTACCAGCATAGGACGGTCTTGGTTGACTTGGCCGCGAATAACCGGCATTATTTCTGCCAATAATTCCTCACGCTCACTAGGCTCCAGTGATTGATATTTTTCACCGCCGAATAAAGTTTGCTCTGCTGCCTTTTTATTAATATAGCCTTCTGCCTCATTGATGATAGCGATGGTTTTTGCATAGCTTGCTTCTGATGTATCTCCCCATGTGACGAGGCCATGTTTTTCCATAATAACTAATTCTGCATTTGGATTGTTTTGTACCCCTTCAGCAATCAGCTTGGAAAGTTTAAATCCTGGCCGGATATAAGGCACCCATACAAAACGGTCTCCATAAATTTCTTTGGCAATCTCTTTACCATTGTCAGCACAAGCGATACTAATAATCGCATCTGGATGAGTATGATCAACATGCTTAAACGGCAAGAAGGCATGTAATAAGGTTTCGATCGATGAACGCGGGTGTTTGGCATCAATCATACAGTGAGCTAAATAACCTACCATTTCCTCATCAGACATATCATCACGCTCAAACAACGGCCGGATGTCAGTAAGATTAAGTCCTGTAAAATTCTCAGCCTTCATGGTAGCCAAGTCAGAACCGCTACCCTTCACCCACATAACCTCGATTTCTTCGCCTTTAAAGTTTTTTTCTACCGTTTTAGAGGACGTGTTACCACCGCCAATGTTAACGACAGAGCGATCCGAACCTAATAGATTGGAACGATATACTAATGAATCTAACCCTTCCCCTGCTGCCACCTGCGAACTATCCCAGTGATTTTGAACCATTATAACTCCTCCTTTTTTGTTTTGTTTTTGTTTATGTTGTTATTTCTGCTTTTATTATACCTGAAAACAAAAATAAATCAACATATTTTATTGATTATTCTTATTTAAACAAGTAAGAGATAATTAGATAACATCCCCTTTGACGCAAATATCCCCCAGCAGGGTTTTGATCCCCTGCTGGAGGTTCTGTTATGATGTGACAAACAAAGCGGATCAATTAGCCCTCACGCTGACTTAATACCTCTTGTTCATAGTTTTTTACCGATTCAAGCCATTGTTCTTGTACAGGAACTCCCATTTGCTCACAATAATAATCCCAAATAGCACCAAATGGATAGGTCTTGAATTCTTCTAATAAAGCTAAACGTTCTGTATAATTTCCTTGCTCTTGTAATTGTTTTAAATGATCATTCGGCATTAACAAGGCATATAATAATGACTTGATCATATTTCTTGTACCAATTGTCCAAGCGGCAACCCGATTAATACTAGCGTCAAAGAAATCAAGACCAATCATTACCTTATCTAGGGCATTATTTCGGACAATTTCCAACCCTATCTCACGCAGCTCATCATCCAGGATAACAACATGGTCACTATCCCAACGCACAGGGCGTGACACGTGTAAAGCCAGCTTATCTTGGAACAGCAGCAACGAGGAAATCTTGTTGGAAACCATTTCTGTAGGATGATAATGGCCTGTATCTAATAAGCAAAGAATATTATTTTTCAAGGAATACCCCATATAAAACTCATGAGAACCTACGACATAAGCCTCAGAACCGATACCAAATAACTTACTTTCTACCGCATCGACAGAGTAACGTTCATCGATCTTTTCTGCCAATATCTGATCCAAAGAATCCTTTAGTCGTTTCCTTGGTGTAAGTCGGTCACTAGGAATATCCTTATAACCATCAGGAACCCAAATATTATTTAAAGAAGTCTGCCCGAGCTCTTTTCCAAAATATTCACTAATTTTACGGGACTGGATACAGTGATTGATCCAAAATTCGCGAATGTCATCATCTGGATGGGCTAAGGTTAAGCCATCGGCCGCCTTCGGATGGGAGAAAAAGGTTGGATTAAAATCAAGCCCTAACTGATTCTTTTTCGCCCATTCCACCCAATTTTTGAAGTGTTTTGGTTCAATTGCGTCACGATCGACTACCTCGCCATCTGTTTCCGCATAAATGGCATGCAGGTTAATCTTATGTTTACCAGGTATCAGTGATAAGGCTTTTTCTAAGTCACTGCGTAATTGTTCTGGTGTTGTTGCCTTGCCGGGGTAATCACCTGTTACATCAATTCCACCGGACAATTCTTGCTGCTCTACTTCAAAACCGCCAATATCGTCTCCTTGCCAGCAGTGAATCGAGATCGGAATTTGCTTAAGCTTATCCAGGGCTTCTTCTACTGAAATCCCCCATTGTTCATATTGTTTTTTAGCTTGTTCAAAAGTTTCTTTTACACCCATTTGTATCACCTCTTAATTAAATTGTTGGATCGTAAATGATTCTGCTATAATCTTTTTCCCTTCATCTACCGACTGAACTTGACCAGTTGCTATCATCTGTGCCATTACATTGCCAATGGCTGTTGCTTCATCTAAGCCTGCATATATTCTTTTGCCAGCAATTTCTGCCAGCTTTTCATTGATATACTTATTTTTACTGCCACCACCAATGATGTGAATAGCTTCATACTGTTTACCTGCTAAGACCTCAATCTGTACCGCTGTCTGCTGATAGCTTTCTACTAAACTGTCGAAAATACATTTTGCTAGTTCACCTGCCGTCTGTGGCACCTTTTGTTTTGTTTCCCGGCAACTAGCTTGGATTTCGGCGATCATATTGCTCGGATTGAGAAAACGAGTATCATTAGCATCTACTATAGAATCAAAGTCTTTTACTTGATAGGCTAATTCTACAAATTCATGGTATTCGTATGATTCCGCAAGCTCTTTTTTCACCCGTTGGATCATCCATAAGCCCATGATATTTTTTAAGAAACGGATCGTCCCTGTCGCCCCTCCCTCATTAGTGAAATTGTAAGCTAATGCTTCTTTGGTTGTGATTGGCTCATCCAGTTCTACTCCCATTAACGACCAAGTACCTGAACTAATATACATTGCATGATCTGCTGGCAGTGCAAAAACAGCTGAAGCTGTATCATGTGTTGCCGGCAGAACCACCTCTAATGGAAATCCTAACTGTTGCTGCAATTCCTTTGTAATCATCCCCAACGATTGCAGTGGCTGAGCAGGTTCGGAAAACAGCTCGCTCGGCAGTCCCAATTCCGCCAAAAAATCTTGATGCCATGTCCGTGTACTGGCATGTAATAATTGTGTAGAGGAAGCATTGGTGTATTCGTTTGCCATTTTGCCTGTTAATAAATAATGCAAGTAATCTGGTACCATTAAAAAATATTGTGCCTGATGTAAGACCTCAGGATCTTGTTTTTTCAGTGCATAAAGCTGGTAAATGGTATTAAAAGGCTGAAACTGTATCCCTGTTTCTTGATAGATCTCGGCAGAATCGATCAACTGAAATACTTCCTCCATCATTCCGTCTGTACGGTGATCACGATATGATACTGCATGAGTGAGACGCCGTTTATTGCGGTCTAACAGCACAAAATCTACGGCCCATGTGTCAATGGCTATCGTAACAGGCTGTAATTGCTGCTCGCGGCAACCCTGTAACCCTTGGATAATCTCTTGAAAAAGCCTATCAATATCCCAGCATAGTTGATCATCTTGTTCTATCATATGGTTATCAAAGCGGTGGATTTCTCTTAATACCAGTCGTTGATTCTTCAAATAGCCCGCCATCAACCGGCCGCTTGAGGCACCAATATCGACAGCTATATGACATTTTTGCATAGAATCCCTCCTTTTAAGTAAGCGATTTATTTATTATTATAAATGTTGTGTACGGATAAAATAATAACGAAAATTATCTTTTTATTGTCCTTTTTTGCAATTGGAAAATATGATAATCTAATAAATAGACCAGCTATTAAAAGTCAAGAAAGAAATTAAAGTGACTTAGCAGTATGAATAAAAAACTTCTCCTTAAAGTAAACATGCTAAATAAACCTTCTGTTCACTTATTTTAAAAAGAAGGTGTAGTTAATTCCTTATTTGGCATTTGGTCTAGGTTCATAAGGTTGGTTATCTCTAAGTATCGCAAAAATGATATGGGTTAATTTTCGAGCGACTGCTCCTACAGCTGTTCCATGTGCTTTACTACGCTTTCTTAATTTTTGATAATGTAGTGAAAGTGCTGGGTCATGAAAACTTGTAACGAACGCAGCTTGCCAAGTTGCCTGACGAAGATACGGCGATCCGCGTTTGGAAGGACGGGTTTTTGCTTCCATTGAAATCACCAGATTGATGAATAGACGCATCTAGGCCAGCGAAAGCGACAAGTTGTTCTGCTCTTTCAAATCTTCAATAGAGCCAAATTCACCTAGAATCACGCATGCAGTTACATCGTTAATCCCTATGTATGATAGTCGTTAAGAAATGCTCTTGACGATGAGAGATTTCAATCATCATGGATTCGATTTGCTCTAACAATAGTTTCATTTGAAGTTTAAACACATCTGTCGCAACGGAAATACCAAACGTATTTGAGGCACTTTCCTTCAATTGCTTGGCCTTATTACACGCCCGTGATTCACCAAACCTCCCATTACTTACGTGATTCAATAAAGCGAGGAGGCAGGACATGCGAAGAACAGTTGTTAAAGAGAAAGTATTAAAGTTATAAAACAGCTAATTTCTCAATTAACTGTGAAGAATTAGTTTTTTCATTTCTCAATTAAAGCGCCTGATTGTTGAATATAATTTTTTGTTGAACAGTATCCTTGTACTACGCAGTAAATAAGTTTATTTTGTTATTATTCTTCTCCAAGGTAAGCACCTAAGGTTTAAGTGCTATGTTTCACAATATGTAAGAACAAGTTACGCCGAAACGAAGAAAGTTATGGGGAGATACATTCTTCAATCAAAAAAGATGTTACGATTTCCAGTTTTGGAGTTATGAACACTTCATTCATAGTCGTTTTTATCATCGCTAACCCTTGAATGGATGCAAAATAGAACAATGCCATCTCCATAGCATTTCCCTGTTTAAATTGACCAAGCTTCTGACCCTTTTCGATTAATCGGGCAGTTTGATGTAACATTGCTTCACTTTGCTTGTTAAGATATTTTATTTCAGGAGAAGGGTCCTCTATCGTTGAAGATTGATTCATAAGCATCTGAAAATGTGCATATTCATCATCTTTATCAAAATCATTTAATATTTCCAGTGTAAATTGTTCAATTAACTTAACGGGGGAGTCATCACTTTGAAACAATTTCGCAGTCCTATCCAACCCTTCTGCAGCATAGGTAACTAACTCATTAAATAAATCTTCTTTCTTTTTGTAATGACGATACATTAGCCCAATACTGATTCCCGCTCCTTCGGCAATATCTTTCACACTTGTAGCAGCAAACCCTTTCTTTGAAAATAACTTTATTGCGGACGAATGAATTTTATTTTGGGTTGCAATTCTCATTTCTTTATATTGTTCTTCTGTTCTAGGCAATTTTTCTCATTCCTTTTCACGATTTTCTGTTATCTAAATCCCCTTATTTTTCTCATATTTCAAAGACAAAAGATTATTAATTCCATTTTTCTTGGCCAGCTTTTTCGGCATCGGTTTTCTTCTGTATTCTTCAAAACCCAATTTCTCATACAATCGCATGGCAGGAATATTCGTATCTGCTACCTCTTCAATGACGTAATCATTGTACGGTGTGTTTTCAATGATATGTTGGATGATTTGAGATGCCACACCCTGTCCACGGAACTTTGGAGCTGTCCCAACAAATTCAATTGATCCAGTATTTGGAGGGAAATTTTCATAAGGAGCTTCAAATTCCGTTTTTAAAAAGATTCCTGCCATGCTTCCTTTGAAGAAACCTAAGTGCTTTCTCAACTCTTTTTTATTTAATCTTACCGAAATTTTTTTCCCATCTGTACATGCTGCAAATCCAGCTATTTCGCCATCTGTTATAGCTACATAAAATTGATCTAAAATAAACATATGAGAAAAAGCCTTTGCAATAATGTTTCTATCTTTGGAAAAATAGCCAAGCCATTGTGTGTAGCCTTCCGCAAAAATTTCAGCCATCTGTCCTCTTACATCTAAATCCGTTTTTTTAGCTTTAACTATTGTAAACTTATAATCCTTTAATTGCATATAACTCCTCCTTTTTAATGAATGAATATATTTTCATTATAAAATAAAACAGCTACTTTTGTAAAGTCATATTGATTACTCTCAGATCTTAATTTGTTATAATTTCACATTAAAAATTAGTTTTTCCCAAAACAATATCCGAGGACAGAGTACCAAGAAAAGACAACTGAAATCCAATTGAACATGGGATTAAAAAGAAATTGAACAAATAAAATTGGACTAGTACCAACTGAATTTACGATTATAATTTGATACATAATATTTCTTCCGTGATTTCTCAATTTCTTTGCTATTTAGAAACCAACTATCTAGCAGTTAAAACAAAACTTTTAGCATGAAATCATTTTAGAAAAAAGTAGTTTGAAATAGTAAAAGTGACTATCTATCATTCCATTGGACTGTTTTGGTAAAAGAACACAATAATGACAACCTCATTATTGTGTTAAAGGGGGATTAAATGCTTTTAGCAAAGTCACTTAAAAGTAAAGGCTCTTGCTGCACAGTATCAGTCTTCTATGCAACTAACTTCAACGACGTGGTTCTTTAATTGAACAAACTATCTAAATTATTTAAAACTATGCCCTATTACTTTCTCAATTTTTTCAAATCCCCCTTCACCCCTTATTCCCCAACGCTGTCTTTTATGCCTAAAGGCAATGTTATAAAGTCC
The DNA here is from genome assembly GCF_016909015.1 of Gracilibacillus alcaliphilus. Taxonomy (GTDB): domain Bacteria; phylum Bacillota; class Bacilli; order Bacillales; family Amphibacillaceae; genus Gracilibacillus; species Gracilibacillus alcaliphilus. Next base: position 3,601 of record NZ_JAFBFA010000043.1, on the reverse strand, counting down.
TTCCTCAAAACACTATTCCCACTTCAAAGCCATATAAAAATAAAGTTATATACCGATAAAACATTTTTAACGTTTTAAAAAATGTTTTATCCTCTTTTCCTAATTATTTACCATTTTACAACTTTAAAACCATATGGACTATATTTACTTGTTAAATAAAGAAACCGTTTATCTAAGTACAGAGTTGCAGAGATCAAAGCTGTGACCGCTTAATAGGATAAAACATTTTCCGTTAAATTAACTGGCACACTCTACTGGAAAGCTAACGTATCCTTATGTAAATTAAGGTGCAGTTTCTAACAACTAGATATTCACAAATCAAGCTCCTAGATTTTAAAGAATAACCAAGCCAAAATATGCATTAATAAAGCAAACAAGACATATTTTGGCTACTTTAAATTTTTGAGTTAATTGAGCTAACGCAATCTTACTCTAAGTACAACATTTACCATAATTAAGAAAAATGGGTGTTGATTAATGCATAGTAATTGTCAACTAAGAAAAATGAACACCCAAAAAGTAATCGTCTTCTAGATGTTTATATTATTACCAGTATTTTTGTACTGTGTATCTATCATTTAGTTTTTTCTTTTAATTTGATCAGTCTCTTTTCAAATTCTTCAGTATCCACTCCTCTTTCAGAATAATATTTGACTGCTTGTTTACATATACCAATCACATAATCATATTGTTTGCTCTTTTCATAAATAATAGCGCCGCTTAAATGCCGGAATATTATAATAGAATTGTTTCTGCTTAATTTCAGATATCTCAATCTCCACTTCTTTTTTAGGCTTTAGATTAGCTATTTTCTTTAATCGTTTTATTTCGTCTTTAATATAAACCTTGTTTAATTCTTCAAGGTTTTCGATATCCTCATAACAATATTTAATACACTTTTGAAGGTGCTTATCATCAAGTTCCCTATTTTTGTAATAAAAATCCTGCAACTTTATCAAAGTGAAATGACGATCTATTGGTTTGTTGTAATACTTCTTAAGCTCACCTAATAAGCGTCTCTCCTCAGAAGAATTAAACTGCAGCTTCTTTTTTGGCTTCTTTATTTCCGTTTTCTTTGGCACCATAGTCTTTTTTCTCATTTCTGCTAACTTCTTTTTCACTGACTCATGCGCATTTGTTAATAAATCAAAGATCGTTTTTTGAATGATATGTGATTTTGTTAAATCAGGAACCTTAATCGTTTTATCGGATAATGACATATTTGCAAACAGTCTCATCTCAATCAACGGCAGGTTATTTATATCAGGTGATAGCTCACTTAATATCAAGAAATTCCGATTGAACGCATCCCGTATATATTGTTCTAAATATTTATAGAACAAGTCTGGATATTCTTTAATATAGTTCATTTTTGTAAAATCAAAGTTTTTTGCTAATCTTGTTAACACTTGGGCTTCCAAAGGTTCATCAAAACTGTGTATTGCAAGTAAGTACAGTGAATTAGAAAATTTTCTTTTATATTCATTATTTAACGATTGAATGAATAAAGTCATTAAGTCTGCTCGCCGATGCAGCAAGCAGGATAATACAATTGCATTCCCTGAATATGACTGAAAGGATTCGTTGCTATGTACTTCTCTCAACTTTAAAATCACTTCAATAGCTTTCTCAAAATCATGTGTAAAAAAGTGCCTTTCAAGTCTATAATAAAGGATAAAAACGTAACTAATATCGACTTGTGAATCATAGGGATTAGCAAGAAAACGCCAATAATTATATTTTTTTCAGCATTTAAACTTGAATAAGAAGGATAATAAGGCGACTCTCATCACTCACATTATCTTTTGGTTCTTTCACCTTTGCATTTATATCAATTAAACTCGGCTCTTCCATTCCTAATAATGAAATTGTAATGGTATAATTTCCAACTGCGAAAGATTCACTTGATTTTTTCTTTGGAAGATAGTTTTGCTTTGGACCATTCTTTATCCATATCAAGTTTTCAATGTCTGAATGAACAACAAATGCACTTGTTGGATCAGTTAGCGTATGATCTTTTTTTATGGGAGGAAGATTGGAAGATTTAGCTTCTTGTTTCTGTTCAGTAATTTGTCTCTGTTTGCAATTATTTTTTTATTGTATCAAACAGTCCCATGTATAACCATCCATTCAAGATTTTATATATAAGTATATTTTACACTCTTTTTATTTACGTTTATAGAAGATTGTTTCTCAAAATTTTTCATTCTAACTGAACTAATTTAAAAGGTTATAATGGAGTGCTTATGTAAAAAACGCTTTAACAGATTTAGGAAGAGGAAGTTTCTAAAATCCTGAAAATGAAGAACTTGCACTATTTCACAAAGTTACTTATATGTGATGTGTGTGTAGACTCTTTCTGCACAGTATAAAGTAAAAAAGTAAATATGAAAAAGACGATTACTTTGGATGTAATCGCCTCATAGATAGTTTTTTTAACAGTACCGTTGTAATGTGCGCAAATGAAACTTTTTTTCAGATTTCTTCTTCAAATATTCGCAACCGTTAGTTGCATTATATTTACGTTTAAGTAGTTTTTATAGTAGCTTTTTCCTCTTTATTTTCTTTCTGCATGATTCCATTCAACCTGTATTTCAAATGTCCTCTTCTTCAAAGAATAAAGGGAATCTTCTTCGAATAGATTTCTGCATCGGAAGATTGTATGCTTCCTTAACATCTACCCAAACTACCCTTCTCCTGTAGATAGTATAAAGGGAAATTATTGTTTTTTATAAATCCTCATTGCAACTATATACGCAACAACCATTATCGCTATACACCAAGTCAAAGCAGTCCATATCTCATTTCCTACTGGTTGGTTTGCTATTAAGTTACGAATAGCTTCTACGATGGGAGTTACAGGTTGGTTTTCTGCAAAGGTTTGTACCGCTGTAGGCATCGTATCTGTTGGTACAAAAGCAGAACTGATAAATGGCAAGAAGATAATTGGATAGGAGAATGCACCTGCACCATCTGGCGTTTTTGCAGCAAGTCCAGCAATGACAGCAATCCAAGTCAAAGCAAGTGTAAATACTCCGAGAATTCCAAATACCGCTAGCCACTCTATAAACCCTGCTGAAGAACGAAACCCCATTAATAATGCAACAAGTATAATAACTGCTACAGAAATTCCGTTAGAGACTATTGATGTTAATACATGCCCCCAAAGTACTGTTGAACGAGCGATAGGCATAGAGTGAAAACGCTCAAATATACCATGCTGCTTATCTAAGAACAAGCGGTATGCAACATATGCAATCCCACTACCAATTGTCATTAACATGATACCTGGTAATAGATAATCTATATAATTTTCTGTACCGGCTTCGATTGCACCACCAAATACATAAACGAATAGTAACATAATTGCTATTGGCGTGATACTAACTGTGACGATTGTATCCATGCTTCTAAAAATATGACGCATAGACCGTCCAAACATAACACTCATATCTTTGAAAAAATATTTATTTGTAAATTCCATTTATTTTCCCTCCTTTTTACTAATATAGACTCTCGGCATTCGCCGATTCAGACGGTTCAAGGTTTTCTTGAACCGTTATTTATTGTTCCCTCCTACTTTTCGTAGGGGGGATTTATT
>NZ_JAFBFA010000042.1 GCF_016909015.1 Gracilibacillus alcaliphilus | reverse complement strand
AGTTGTCTTGTGCTCGCTTTTGACAAGCTAGCATATTGCTTTTTTCTTCTTTTACATACTGGTTGTTTTGTTCAGTTTTCAATGATCAATGTAATAAATGGTGGGCCTGAGTGGACTCGAACCACCGACCTCACGCTTATCAGGCGTGCGCTCTAACCAGCTGAGCTACAGGCCCATTTATATAATGGAGCGGGTGAAGGGAATTGAACCCTCGACATCAGCTTGGAAGGCTGAGGTTTTACCACTAAACTACACCCGCATATAAAATTCATGTGATTCCGACTGGTCGGGAAGACAGGATTTGAACCTGCGACCCCTTGGTCCCAAACCAAGTGCTCTACCAAGCTGAGCCACTTCCCGTCATGGCGCGCCCGAGAGGAGTCGAACCCCTAACCTCTTGATCCGTAGTCAAACGCTCTATCCAATTGAGCTACGGGCGCTAATTAAAGCGACATCCATTAATATATCATATTCATTATATAGAAGTCAATAGTTTTTTTATGCGGTCGAGAGGACTTGAACCTCCACGGGTTATTCACCCACTAGGCCCTCAACCTAGCGCGTCTGCCATTCCGCCACGACCGCTCCATACTACTTCACCTGTTAAAAATGGTGAGCCATGGAGGATTCGAACCTCCGACCCTCTGATTAAAAGTCAGATGCTCTACCAACTGAGCTAATGGCTCTTAACTAAAGTATGCAAACTGACGGAATTCAGTTACTTACTCCTATTTCCATATTAACTTAAAAGCTTGTGAACCATCGATCAAGTTAATGGAATATATTATTCGTCATGTGACGAATGTAATTTTAAAAAATAAAAATGGCTGGGCTAGCTGGATTCGAACCAGCGCATGACGGTACCAAAAACCGTTGCCTTACCGCTTGGCTATAGCCCAACAATAAATGGCGGTCCGGACGGGACTCGAACCCGCGACCTCCTGCGTGACAGGCAGGCATTCTAACCAACTGAACTACCGGACCTATGTAATTGTTTCTGATGACCCGTACGGGATTCGAACCCGTGTTACCGCCGTGAAAGGGCGGTGTCTTAACCACTTGACCAACGGGCCATTAAAAATGTAATGGCGGAGAAGGAGGGATTTGAACCCTCGCGCCGCTTACACGACCTACACCCTTAGCAGGGGCGCCTCTTCAGCCACTTGAGTACTTCTCCATGGCTCCACAGGTAGGATTCGAACCTACGACCGATCGGTTAACAGCCGATTGCTCTACCACTGAGCTACTGTGGAATAATGTTGAAAAGCTTGCTGACGACGTTAAATATCTTATAATATTTACTAATGTTTGTCAACATTTTTCTGATAAAAATTATGTTGGTATCACTTGTCACTGCTTGAAAAGCTTGTCTCAAAGTGACACCAATATAATTTATCACACTCCTATAAAATCGTCAATACTTCTTAGCATTTTTTATTTGAATTAATTTCCCCTTGCATTTGCCGCAGCGATACCGTTTTACATCTACTCTTCTTTGCCTCTTATACATATGTTGACAATCATTGCATTGATAGATAAAAGCGTACTTATCATTCATCGAAGGCAAAGGATTACAAAATCTGGGGGAATCCGTTCGTTTTAACAGCTGCCTGAACTCTGGGTCCCGATGCTGATAGCCCTTGCCTTCGATATGAAGATGATAATGACATAATTCATGCTTGATTACACCGACTAACTCCTCATAGCCTAATTCATGATAGTATTTTGGATTTAATTCAATCAAACGTTTGGATGGAATATAGCGTCCACCTGTTGTCCGCAGACGGTTATTAAATGTAACTTTATCAAGAAAAGGTTTCTCAAAAACCGTTTCTGATATATCATGTGTTAATTGTTCTAATTCCTTTTGGTTCACGGTCCAATCACACCTCTCGATTACTCCGCATAGAATAGCTGTAAATAACTGAGGAAAAGGAGTAATGAAAATGCCTTCATGGTTAAAAAAACAGTTAAGAGAGGCCTTTCAAGGGAAAAATAAGTATCAAATTACTCTGTTAAATCAATGTTGGTTCTTCTATTGGGATAAGGAAAGAAACTAGGCTTGTTCTATCATGGTAAGTGCAATACGCTGTTTGTCTGCATCTACTTGATCGACCCAAACCGTGATCACATCTCCTACAGAGACCAAATCCATCGGATGTTTCACAAATTTATTCGACATTTTAGAAATGTGAACAAGCCCATCCTGTTTAACACCAATATCTACAAACACGCCAAAATCAACGACATTTCGGACCGTTCCCTGTAGTTCCATCCCCTGCTCTAAATCTTCCATGGATAACACGTTCTTCTTTAGCAGCGGCTGTGGCAAGTCATCACGAGGATCTCGGTTAGGACTGATCAACGCTTTTAGAATGTCCTGTAAGGTTGGAACACCTATGTCTAAATGAGCCGCCAGATCCTTCATATTCAATTCTTGAATACGTTCCTTTAATATATCTGTCCCTAAATCATCAACCGAACACTGAAGCTGCGTAAAAATTTCATTCACCGCAGGATAAGATTCCGGGTGGATCGGCGTACGGTCTAATGGTTCATCACCATCCGGCACCCGCAGAAAGCCAATACTTTGTTCATATGTTTTAGCACCAAGGCGCGGAATATCTTTTAATTGCTTACGGTTAGTAAATTTTCCCTGCTCATCACGATATTTCACAATATTGTTGGCAACTGTTTTATTCAGACCAGATACATACTGCAACAATGAAGAGGAAGCCGTATTCACATTTACACCAACCTGGTTTACCGCTGTTTCTACGACAAAAGAAAGGGATTCTGTCAACCGCTTCTGACTCACATCATGTTGATACTGACCTACACCAATAGCCTTTGGTTCAATCTTTACTAACTCTGCTAACGGATCCTGAATACGGCGGGCAATAGATACTGCGCTCCTTTCTTCTACTTGTAACTCTGGAAATTCCTCACGCGCTAACTTGGAAGCAGAATATACACTAGCCCCTGCCTCATTCACAATAATATAGGATAAATCTAAATGATGTTTTTCCATGACACCAGCAATAAACTGTTCCGTCTCTCTGGAGGCTGTACCATTTCCAATCGCAATCAATTCAATTGGGAAGGATGTTACATACTCTAAAACCTTCTTAGCAGCTCCTTCTGTATCATTTCTCGGTGCCGTTGGATAGATAACATCAATCGCCTTTACCTTGCCTGTATCATCCACTACTGCCAATTTACAGCCTGTACGAAATGCCGGGTCCACCCCTAGCACATATTTTCCTTTTAAAGGCGGCTGCAACAGCAAGCTTTTGAGATTCTTAGCAAAAATATCAATGGCTTGTTCCTCAGCCTGTTCTGTCAGATCGGTACGTATCTCCCGTTCAATCGATGGCTGGATTAGACGTTTATAACTATCCTCTATAACACGAATAAAAAATTCCTTCACAAACAGAGCAGCCTGCTGCTTGATTATCTGTTTTTCCAAATAAGCTTGAATCTGCTCAACAGGAGGCTGAATGGACACCCTTAGTATTTCTTCCTTCTCTCCTCGGTTTAAAGCTAAGGTTCTGTGGGCAACAATCTTGCGAATCGATTCACTATATTCGTAATACATTTCGAAAATCTTCTTCTCGTCTTGATCACCTTTTTTTAAGACAGAAGTGATCAAGCCTTTCTGTTGTGTTTGCTGGCGGATATATTCACGGTATTCTGGCTGATCTGCTATCCACTCCGCCAATATATCCTGTACTCCTTGGAGCACCTCATCTATATTATGTAGTTCGTGTTCTTCTGATAAATAGGCGGCGGCTTCTTGTTCTATATCTAACGCCTGATTCTCCAAGACTTGCACCGCTAATGGCTCGAGTCCTTTCTCTTTTGCGATCGTTGCCTTGGTACGACGCTTCTGTTTATATGGTCGGTATAAATCTTCCACTTTTTGCAGCTGTGTTGCAGCTTCAATCTCTGCTTGCAGTTCCTCGGTTAATTTCCCTTGTTCCTCTATTAGGCGTATCACTTCTTGCTTGCGATCGGCTAATGTATTCACATAGCTCCATGCATCTTGAATATCTTTGATTTGTACTTCATCTAATGATCCCGTTTGTTCTTTTCGATATCGGGCAATAAACGGTACAGTGTTTCCTTCATCTAATAATCCAATTACACTTTGAACAATTTTGGAATTAATTTGTGTTTTCTCTGTGACACTATTGATTAATTGTTGATAATTTTCTTGATTCGCCAATCTAGTTCCTCCTTCAAGTCGAACTTTCTCTATTCTAACAAAATATTACTCTTGCGCAAAGTCTCGCTCATACTATAGATGCATGTTCAAAACCAATATACTTTAACAGACACCGCTATCCATAAATACTCGTCGTCCTGCATGTTTAATTCACACACTATAATATCTTTCCACCAATAGTTCCTTTTTTCCTGCTTTAATCCTTTCGATGTACAGAAAAAATGTTTATCTTTAGTCCCTGTTTTGAGAAAGAAAAGGATTTTTTCAAAAAAAAGAAACCTTGATTATAACTCAAGATTTCGGATTATATTTCATAGCAATTAACGTTGTATCGTCGTCTAGACTATTCTGATAGAAATTGGCATATGTGTCGGTTATCCGCTGAACTTCCTTCTCCAAAAAATGAGGAGTAGCTAATTCTTTTGCTGTTACTCCGTCTGAAAACATAATAAAGATCATGTTATCCTCTAAATCATCTGCCATTTCTCGATAAGGGCGATCATAGCCGCTTAAATAACCAGATTGAGGAATATTCCGTTTCTTGATCGAGTTAGCTGTAACGATCATTAAACCAATATTGCCGATAGAAGAATATACGTACCGCTTGTTTACAAAATCAAGTTGTAATACGCCTAAGACCGCACCGCGTTTACCCAAGAGCTTCTGATTACTCTTCTTCATCATTTCGGTAACCGAGTCATGCTCATTCCGCTTGATTACATCCATAACAATTCGCGAAGACTCTTGAGCACACTCACCACTTCCTAATCCATCTGCCAAAGCACAAATAAATCTATCCGGAAATTCTTTATAATAGTAACTGTCGCCACAAAAAAAATTACCTTGTTTTGGTTTTTGAAAAGTAGAAATCTCTACACATTCTCCGTGACCCATTAGCGAAAGACCCCCATATTTTCAGACTGCAGGGCTTCTCTCAGCTTTTTCAGTGATTGGCGCTGTATTCTAGAAACATGCATTTGCGAAATACCAAGTAATTCTCCTGTTTCCTTTTGACTTTTATTCTCAAAATAAGTATACGTCAAAATCTGCTGTTCCCGTTCATTCAAAATTGGTAATATTTTCTCCAGTAATAGTTTTTGGTCGACATTTTCATAGCCTGCTTCCTCATTACCTACTAAATCAAGGATGGAAACCTCGCTTCCATCTGAATCGGCTTCAATCTTGCGGTCTACTGATAGGGCATTGTAGCTTTGACTCATTTCCAAGGTTTCTAATAATTCCTCTTCAGAGACCTCTAAGTAATCAGCAATTTCTTTAACTGTCGGCGATTTCTGCTGCTCTGCCGTTAAAACTTCAGTAGCCTTTTTAATCTTTGGCCCTAACTCCTTGATCCGTCTGGGAACATGGACACTCCATGTCTTATCACGAATAAACCGTTTAATTTCACCAATAATCGTGGGAATCGCAAATGATTCAAATGATTTACCAACTTCTGGATCGTACCTTCTAATGGCTGCCAGTAATCCTAACATACCTACTTGTTCCAGGTCTTCATAAATAAGTTCATTCTTGGCATATTTGCGCGCCAATGAACGGACTAATTTCTGATAAGTCAGCACAATCTTCTCTTGAATCTCTTGATTATCAGGATTCTCTTGAAAATCACGAATCCACTGGTAAACCTCATCCTCACGATTATTGTGTGGTCGAGATTTGGTCGTCATTCATATCCACCTCATTTTCGCGGAGGTATTTAGTCATTAATACAATTACACCATAATCGTTTTTTATCTCTACTTTATCCATCAATGCCTCAATTAGAAATAGACCAAACCCTCCTTCACGCAACTCTACTATAGATGGAGTATTCTGATAAGGGCCTAAACCTTTCTTTACTTCTTCCACATCAAAGCTGGCTCCATGGTCGGCAATCATTACTTCCAAACGATCTGGATAAACACCGAACCCTACTGCTACTTCGCCTTCTTCACCTTGTTTATAAGCATGTTCTGTCGCATTTGACATTGCCTCTGATATGGCCACTTTGAGATCTTCCATATCTTCATAACTAAACCCCATACGATTTGCAATACCAGAAACCGTTAACCGGACTACACCAATATAATCTGCTTTTGCAGGAACTTTCAATTCAATGAAGTCAAATGATTCCATGTCTAATCTCCACCCCGTACCGTTGAGTCAATAGTGATTATGCTATCCAACCCAGTAATATCAAACAAACGACGAACCCGATCTTGTAATGACGTTAAGCGCAGCTCACTTTGATGTTCATTTGCCGATTTCAATGCACCAATAAATACACCTAGACCTGTACTGTCCATGTAATTGACTTGCTCTAGGTCTACAACGACTGTTTTATTGGCCTGCTCGGTTAACGGCAAAATCGTTTCCTTCAAGCTAGGCGCAGTGTACGCATCTATTTCACCAATTAATGCTAATTCCAATACATCATCTTTATCATGAACTTCCATACTTAAATTCACAAGCAACCTCCTCTAAACATAAAGTCTCTAAACATAAAGTGAGATTTTCATTCTTGAGGGTTCTCACAGCTTCCCCCGAATGTTTACCAACTAATTTTATTTACACCGTAATCCTTCACATCACTCACCTACACACACAGAATTGGGCATACGACGGCCAATAAAGCGGGTCACTTAGCACTGACTGCTGCCAAGAAAACTAAACTGAGCATATACCAAGATCTCGCCACCTGCTTATTTCATGTAGCGAGATCTATGGACGGCAAGCGTCATAAAATAAGCAGCAAGAACTCTTACCTATTCCTTTTTACCCTATATCATTCCCTGCCAAACTCATTTTTTTAAAAAGATAAGTGTAAAATCATCTCTTAATTGAAATTCCTGAAGCCTTTCAAAGTGACGATACACACTATCAACCGCCTCTTGGGCTGGTAAATGCATATACTTTTCGATCACCTTCAATACCTCGTCCGTTTCAATAAAATTATCACCTAAACGACATTCTGTCACACCATCTGTTAACAATACAACCATATCGCCATCGGATAATTTCAACTCATATTCTTCATATTTCACTTGTGGTGAAACACCTAATACAAGACCTTTTGCTTGAATCTCTACAAATTCTTTTCTTGCCGCGGAATAATAAAAGCCTGGCTCATGTCCTGCAGAGGAGAAGTATAAGGTACTGATCTCACGGTTATATAAGCCATAAAGCATGGTGATAAACATACTGGAATCAACATTGCGCTCTACTACCCGATTCAAACTCTCTAATGTCTCACTTGGGCTGCACATAGCATCAGGGAAACTGTCTAATGAATACTTAATCATCGACATAGCCAGTGCTGCTGGAATTCCTTTACCTATTACGTCTGCGATGGCAATACCTATGTTACTTGATTCTCCACCTGTAACAAAATGAATATAATCTCCATTCATTCGATGGGCTGGAACACTGACTGCCCCGATCTCTAGTCCTTGCACCTTAGGGATTGTTGTGGACAGAAGTGTCTGCTGCATACTAGCAGCGACTGCGATCTCTGACTCTAATTCCACTTGTTTCTCTCGTAATGACTGAAACTCTTGATAAGCTAATCCATAAGAAATCATCGTTTCCAACAAAAACTTCATGGAAGCATCTATTTCATGAGGCATATCTGGATAGATTTCTTTTAAAATTTGAATATGCACATTAATAATCTCTTCTGGAGAAATGTGCTGTTGCATGGATGTCCTAGTAAACTGTTCAGCTTGGTATAATGTTGATTCATCTTCTGATTCAATGTATTTCATCAATAATTTTCGGTAATTTTCAAAATCTAGTTTATAGGGTTCCATTCCATTACCTCCTAACTACAAAAAGTAAGACTTCTATCCATATTGGAACACATGGTCAGTCCAACTTATCCAGGTACTTAAACACTCCACCTCGTTTCTTAAGGAAAAGATTACCTGTTAGCACCATTAAAATGGTCAAAGCATTCCACACTTTGCTGATCTAGGAGTGTTATGAAAAGACAGGATTTTTGCTAACGTACCCATTTAATGGTGGTTATTACTGTTCCTTTATCAGGAGCAGAATCAATATCAAAATAATCCATAAGCCTTTTCACACCAGGCAACCCTGCTCCTAAACCCCCTGAAGTGGAAAAGCCGTCCTCCATTACCTTGCTTACATCTTGTATTCCAGGTCCTTTGTCAACAGCAATAATCTTTAAACCTTTCTTATTGAGATCTTCCACTATTTCAAACATGATTTGTCCTGATCCCGCATAAAGATATATATTACGAGCTAATTCCGAAATCGCTGTTGTAATTCGAGCCTGATCGACAGTCCCAAACCCTAAATCTTTTGCAAGCTCTCTTCCCATTTGTCTGGCCCCTACAATGTCCCATTCTTTTTTTATATGCACACTCGACTTAGTTATCATCATCACTCCTCAAGCTCCTGGCGAAGTTTGATTAAACCTTGTTCTAAATCAAGAGCCGTAGGGACATTCTGCAAGTGGATGCCTAGATCAATTAACGTAACTGCCACTGCCGGCTGAATTCCCGTTAATACTACTTTAGCACCCATCAAATCGGACATGGATACCACATCACCTAACACCTTGGCAATAAAAGAATCAATCATATCAACGGATGTTAAATCTATGACAACTCCGGTTGCTCCACTTTTATGTATCTTATCGAGCAAGTCTTCTTGGAAATTAATCGCAGTTTGGTCGTCAAGTTCTATTTGTATGGATACCAATAAATAATGATGCAGCTTTAATATTGGTATTCTCATAATAGCACCTCCTCCTTATTTTTTTAATGAGTCTAGAATTTGTGTTACATCTTCGTTTGCGTTATCTAAGTTAACAATTTCACGGTTGGTGATTTTGAGAGCGGTAGCAAAGCCTTTTCTTAAGGTGCTCTTTGTTGGGAATTTACTTAAATCAATCCCTAAGTTGACAATCGTTTGAGCAATTTCTGGTCTGATTCCGACTAGAATACAAGTAGCACCGATCAGCCGTACAGCTTCTGCTGCCTGAATAATATGGTGGGCTACCATCGTATCCACGACAGGGACACCCGTGATATCAATGAGAACCACTTCTGAATGGTGTTTCATCACACCTTCCAGCAAATTCTCCATAATCGATTTCGCTCGTTCGGTGTCGATTGTCCCAACTAAAGGCATAATCGTAATATTTTTCATTACCGGAATTAACGGAGCGGATAGTTCTCTTAATGCCATTCTCTGCAGAGAGACAGTATTCTCCCAGCTGCCCGAATATTCATTTACTAATTGTGTAATAATTGGAGATATCCAATCCTCAACTACATTTAATATTTTGGAAAATTCCCCAGAATCGATTTGATCTGACTGTTCAAGAATAAAGTCAACTGTCACTTTTCTAAAAGTCTGCAAGCCTTCTGTAATATAGCTTAACGGCCACCCTAAATTAATCAGGCGTTCAGCAAAGTCATCCATTGCCCCTGTATTTCCTTGGCGGTTTATACTAGAAAAAATCACATTAATAAATTCCTGGTTGGTGGTATGATACAAGCTGTCTGAAATACTAGTATTATAGTCTGGTTTTCGTTTTTCCGTTATCTCTGCTAACCACTTCTTTGAAATAACATCACTATTAGATATGACAATCTTCCGCAAAACTTCTGGCATTTTTTCACAAACCTCCACTATAAATTCTATATATTGATTGTACAATAGAAATCGAACTTTGACGATCCTTAAATATATAAGTCTAAATAAGTTTTCATTGGTATCTATTAAACGACAGTCCTTCTCAAGCACCAGTTGTTAACGCTTAATATTGAAATAAAGCCGCTTTTCAGCTTAGACATTTTTCATCAATTTCCTGACCAAAAATATCTAATCTCATTTCTTAAGTAAAGGGATAAAACGAATAAAGAGGTGTTTTGACTAATCAATTTTTACTGGGGTAATTTCATCGAAGCCGATCATAGATGTACATATGTATATACCAGACTTTCACCAGCAGCTGGTCCCCGCTGTTAACTTATCAGAATATTCGTCCACTAATAACAAAAAATACTTATACACTTATTTTCCTTACAAAAAGCACCCAGCCTCTCATATTCAAAAAGCTAGGGTGCTTAGGGGATAATGGATCAGAAATCGGTTAAACCCAAACTGATTTCTAATCCTTTATCGATTTTTTCCATCATGGTACTGTCTAATTGTGTAATCTTATCTGTTAATCGTTGTTTATCAATCGTTCTAATCTGTTCCAATAAAATGACTGAATTACGCTCGAAACCGTACTTTTCCGCATCAATTTCGACATGTGTTGGTAATTTCGCTTTTTGTATTTGCGCCGTAATAGCCGCTACAATAACGGTTGGGCTAAAACGATTTCCAATATCATTTTGCAAAACTAACACAGGCCGGACGCCACCTTGTTCAGACCCCACAACGGGAGAAAGATCGGCGAAATATACGTCGCCTCGTTTGACCTTCAAAGGCTACACCCCGCTCACTAAGCGTTCTAGGGTGATTTCGGCCTCCTCTTCCGCTTGGAAAGCTTCTGAAGCAATATTTAAATTGATATTAGCCATTTCCATATAGCCCTTTTGCATCGCCTCTTGTATATGGCGCTTTTTTGTTTCCTGCAAGTAAGTTTTGGTTGCTTGGCAAATAAAGTCGCTTAAATTACTATTTTCGCTTTTCATCAAGCCATCCACCTCATTCAGCAGGTTTTTTGGTAAGCGTACCGCAACTTCTTTTAGATCTTCAGACAAAATCATCCACCTCCACCGACATAAACATACCTAATTCATTCAATTAACACTATCATACCATTCAAAATATGCCATTGCAAAGGGGTTTTCTAATATTTTAATTATTTTTCAACAAGATCTTTAGTAACAGAAGTTTTATCTCGCTTATTCGACAATTTTCTCTTTCTCTGACAGATATATTCTTGGCACGCGATAACTAATCATACAGGCGATTTCATAGTTAATCGTATCCAAATAATCTGCCCATTCATCCATTTCAATCCTTTGGTTTCCTTGTTCACCTATCAATGTCACTAGATCGCCCACTTGTGCACTTTTCGATAGCCTCACCATCAATTGATCCATACAAATACGCCCTACTATTTCACAACGCTCGCCATTGACAAGCACCTCGGCACCCTGCAAAGCCCGGCGAATGCCATCCGCATATCCTAAAGGAATCGTTCCAATCCATTCTTCTTCTTTCGCTGCATAAGTGGCGCCATAACTAATCGTTGCCCCTTTCTCCACCTTTTTGACATGGATGAGACGACTTTGTAAAGAGAAAGCTGGTTTCAAATCGATAGGCTGTTCCTCTTTGACAACAGGAGAAGGATATAAGCCGTACATACTGATACCATAGCGGACATAATCGAACATCTTCTCAGGAAAACGCATGCTGGCAGCACTATTACCTGTATGAAGCAATACGGGCTCACCTTCCCATTTAGCTTGAAAAAGGCACCATAATTTATTAAATTGAGCTAGTTGGAATTCAAATAGCTCTGTACTGCCTTCATCTGCCGTGGCAAAGTGAGTAAAGATCCCTTCTAATTCCACATGATCAACCGTTACATATGGCAGAATCTCCAGCAATTCTTGTTCACTTCTAATCCCAATCCGGCCCATGCCAGTATCCCATTTCATATGGACTTTTAGCGGCTTAGGCAGGTCATATTGCTGTAATGCCTCCAGCCATTCCTTTTGAAAACATGTAATCGTAATGTCATGCTGTACAGCAGTAACAGCATCTTCCGGACGTATCCAGCCCATCACCAAGATAGGTGCGGTAATACCGGCTTCCCTTAATTGCAATGCCTCATCCAACAATGCGACAGCTAGCCGGTCGGCACCTCCGGCTAAAGCAGCCTTTGCGACTTCTACATCCCCATGTCCGTAACCATTTGCTTTGACTACTGCATATATCTTCGTTTTGTCTGATAATCTATTTCGGAGTTGCTGTATATTATATATAATATGATCCAAATTCACTTCTACCCATGAATCTCGGTAAAAATTTTTATTCATTGTAAGACTCCTTCTTTTTAATTAACACGATTATCATTATAAACCGATTATACGCAAAGCGCAAAGACAGTCCTTGAGCCTAAGGTGTGTGTGGTGTACTAGTGGCCTCTTATAGCTGTTTACTGGCCACTCTGTGACAGTTAATGGCCGCTTGAAGAGAATGATGGCCACTCGCCTTCTCGAGACGATCCTTTTGTGAAAAAAATAACTGCTGAGAAAGTCGATTCTCAACAGTTACGACAAGTATTTTTTCATCACTTGATAGCTTCCTCTGTTGACATAGATCTGGCAACCTCACGCATTTCTTCTTTCGTCAATTGCTCACTAGCTAGGAAGTACTGTACGCCTTGGTGGTACCATTCTAATGAATTATCAGAGAAGGCGCCGACCGTAAAGCCAAGATCGACCGGTTCACCAGAAACTGTCTCTGGAATAGCAGCACTTGTTGGAGAAACATTCAACGTCTCTTGAATGATTGTAAAATCTTTCTCTCCTTGATAGGAAAGCAGGACGCGCTTACCATTTTCCGTATCCATTTGATTTTCCTCAACTAATTCTGCCCCCATTGGTTCATTAGGATATAGAACAGTGAGTGTGCTTGGCAGATCTTCCTGAGCCATCACCGGCACACCGAAGATACTGCTTGTCATATTCGTTTCCATATCAAAAGTATTTTCCGGCAAGTCTGCATCTATGTCAAAGCTGCTGAATTCCACCTTTACTAACGGATTTTTATCTTGATCTAGCACCTCGACCAATACAGGTGTATAGGTCTTCTTATCAAAATAAATGGTTTGATACGGTAAGTTGCTGTTACTTTCATAACTTGTTTTCGTCTCAAACACATAATAATTCTCTGTTGACTTAAACCCTGCTTCACTGTCATTCTCTATATCCTGAAGCAGTGATTGGAACAAGTAAGGCTGGCTGTTATTGGTCGGCCACTCACTCTGAAATTGAAAACTTTTATTTAATGCTGGTGTCAGAACAAACACCCCATCGGCATTACGCAGAATGATTTGGCTTCCCTCATCATCTTGCTCATTTTTCAAAAGAACACGATAAAAATCGTCTTTCTTATGAGCAACCTCAACAAGGTAGACTTGCTCTTCTTTCCCTATCTCTAAGGTCATCATTGCTTGAGACTGATAAGAACCCATGTCCTCTGCAACGCTTTCCAATTTCTCCATGACATCTTCTTTTGACTTTTCCCCACATGCAGCTAATACCAAGCACAGCAGCACGCCAATAATCAATAGGCTATATTTCTTCATCGCGACATCTCTCCTTTGCCTCCTCTAAAGTGGACAAAGGGAACAATCACACGTTAAGTTAATGTACGAAATACTTGCGATAGACCTTCAATCACATCGCTTGCCAGCAAATCTGTGGTCGTATGCTGCCGCTCGACGAGAATTTCTGCCGCTCTTCCATGCACATAACATCCATTTGCTAAGGCTGGCATTACCTCATCATGCTGCATCAACATCGTCAATAAAATACCAGATAAAACGTCACCTGTTCCGCCTTTAGCTAAGCCCGCATTGCCTTGATCACTAACCATTTGTTGACCGTTTGGACTGGTGATTATGGTATATTTACCTTTCAGCACCACATAGACCTGATATCTTGCTGCAAACTGTTGTGATATGGAGAAAGGGGCTTGTTTTAATGAAGCAACGTCTTGTCCTGTCAGCATAGCCATCTCCCCATAATGAGGGGTAATCACCACCGGAGCCATTCGATTCCAGCCTTTCGCTAATAATGGCTTTAACTGATACAGGCCATCTGCATCAATTAATAAAGGTACATCCGTATCCTGCAATAACGCTTGGACCAATTCAGAGGGTTCTCTTCCCATCCCCATGCCAACCGCAATTGCGTCATAACTGGCTAACGTATGCAGACTAGATTCACTTAAAGGTGCGGTAAAATCAGGTAGGACATGATAAGTCGCTTCCACGCATTGATTTGTTACAATCACAATATTCTCTCTCAATGTAGCGACTGTTACTAGCCCTGCCCCTGAGCGAAGTGCTGCCTTTGCTGACAAACAGATCGAACCAGGCATCGTTAATTGACCACCTATTACCGCTCCTTTGCCATGACTCCCTTTATGAGAAAATACCTCTCGCCTCGGCAAGCTAGCCTGGACATCTCGCTGCCGCCACAGCCCCCTCTGTATAGCAGCATACGCTTGACTGGGAATACCAATCGGCAGTACCTGCCAACTGCCATAGTAGCAGGTCATCCCTTCACAAAATAATGATTGTTTGGGAGCGTCAATGATATAGGTATAGTCCGCTTCAACAGCTATATCGACCGAATGATCGTCTGCAGCAGGTAAACCACTTGGAATATCCACTGCGATGGTCTTAACCGATAACTGATTGATCGCATTGATCATACTGCGAATTGGTTCACGAAGATTACCTTTGACACCAATTCCTAAGATAGCGTCGACCACGATATCAAACAGAGCTAATCTCTCCTTTAAATCAGCAGCCTCCTTAATCTGTGTGAGCGCTCCACCTGCTTGCAACCATAACTGTTTATGGTATGCAGCATCCCCTGCTATCTTGTGATCGGCAACTATCTGAAAAACGGTCACCTCACAGCCGAACTCCTGTAAATAGCGTGCAATAACAAAACCATCACCGCCATTATTTCCACTTCCGACTACTATGGCGGCTTTTGACCGCTTTCCATGATCATGGATCATTGCCTTGGCAACTTGAGCACCTGCGTTCTCCATTAAAATTTTACCCTGAATTCCCTTTTCTTCTATCGCATACCGATCTATTTCGTACATTTCTTCCGCGGTTACGATGTACATCTTGTTCCCTCCTACCCGCACTAAAATAGTATGAGACAACCTCTCTTATTATGACGATTCCTTCTCAATTATTACTTGAGCAACCGCATAATCGTCGCTATGAGAGATAGAGACAAAACAAGTTGCCCCCTTTAATTGCTTAGCCGCTAAGACAGGTGCACCTTGTGCATTGGTTGTCACTTCAATATCCAAAAAACTCAACTTGCCCAGACCTGTTCCCATTGCCTTAGAAAAGGCCTCTTTTGCAGCAAAACGCCCGGCTATAAATTCGATCTTGCGCTTATCAGGGTTGTAGCGTTCTAATATTGCCCGCTCCTGTTCTGTCAAAATCCGCTCCAGTAAACGCGGCTGACGCTCCAGCATTTCTGCTATTCTATGTAATTCAATGATATCTATTCCAATTCCAGCTATCATCTGCTCCACCCAATCTAATTATTTAGAGTTTATCCCGGTGCAGTCGTCCGTGTGGCTCCTACTTTCCGACTTGGAAAGATGTCTAAGCGGAGGAATGGACGCTAATACCCCGATTAATCTCGCTTTATATCATAGTATAGCTTACCAGATTAAAAAATAAAATAACCATTGAACGTATTACTATTTTCCACTCAAGAAATAGACAAACCTTTAAGATTAGCATCCACCATGCCTTCTATTTTTCACAAAGATAAACCGGTCCATTCCCAATACGTAAAATAAAATAACAGCATGCTGATGAAATAAACCGGCATTAATACCATGCTTAACTTCATGAGATCTTTGGCTTGATAGTGCATCTCTTCTGCTTCAAAATAAACAAGCAGTGCTTTGGAACTTACCGGAAACGTTAAGCAGTAATTCATTCCTACTAATCCTAAAAATAGTACAGCTGTTGTATTAAAACCAAAAGAAGTACTCAGCAGAATTAATCCAGGTATAAATACAATAGCCCTTGTTGTATGAGAAGTGATATATAAATGGCTTGTAATAGAAACAACTAAAATAAAACAAAGCATCCCCCACGTAGAAAAGTCAGAAAAACTAGTGATCAGCTGAAAAATAGATGTCTCAATCCATTTGACCACACCTGTATCTACCAAATTTATCCCTAAAGCAGTCGCAGCTGATACGAATAGAATTAAATTCCATGATACAGCCTCGATACCTTGTTTCCATGAGATCAGTCCAAACTTAGGTGACATAAAAGCTAATGCACCGATTATTGTTATTAATCCAATATCATAGCCGTGAAGTCCCTCTGTTAACCATAGCAACACCAACATTCCAATAATCATTAATGCTCGCTTTTCATCTTTCGTCATTTTCCTCTTTTTTAAACGCATACTCTGATTCTTGATCTCTGCTGATGATAAAGGAATAGAACTCTTTTTAACCAACAGAAAACGCACCACCAAATAAGTGACCAAGCTAATAAACACAGCGAATGGCAATCCCCATATAAGCCATTGCAGATAAGAAATGGTCTTGCCAGTTGCTTTTTCTAATAGTTCTACACCAATTAAATGTGAGCCAGCTCCAATAAGAGTTGCTGAAGTTGTCATCAGAATAATAGTCGGTACAAATAAAGCCAGAATTTGTATTTGTTTCTTATCCTTGATGACATTCGCTAATTCCTTTACAACAGGCAGAGTGATAGCAGCCCTGCCTGACGTAGAAGGAATAAAAATAGACAGCAGGGACAAGGCAGCCATCATATAAAATAACACGCCATTCGAGTTAGTAGAACGACTGATAACAGCCTCCATCATTCTATTGGCAAATCCAGAGACCTTGATGGCCTCCCCGATGACAAATGCGCCAATCATTAACCAAACAATTTCTAATGAAAAAGATTCGTATAACAGACTTGTATCACTTCCTCTTAAGAGGATAATCAACAAAAGGGCTCCAAGTGCTACATAACCGGCAGGAAGTTTGGTAGTAATCCATAAGGTCATTGCTATCGCAAAAACAATCAGTGTAACCTTCCCATCATAATTCAATGAACTGGCATACAGAACCGCAAAACAAAATACAATAAATAGACTTAAAAGTATATAGGCGTAATTCGGCAAGGAAAACATGTAACCTTTGAACAGCTGAAAAGACGTTGATTTTCTTCTTTCCATTCTAGTAACCGCATTCATATTCATACTATCTCTCGCTTATATTTTCGTTCTGCTATTTGATAACCAACCTGAATTTGTCTCACAGCTGTTTCTGCACTATCTGCTATCCATGCAGAGGCATTTTTCATTGCCTTTTCCAAAGATATGGGACTTTGAATAATACTGGTATAAGCAGCAATTCCACTTGTATAATTGGCGCTCGCTCCTTCACCAATTGTTCCAGTGATTGCAATAACAGGAACGCCTAGATACCCTGCAATCCTTGCAACTTCCGCTGGTATTTTCCCATTTGGCGTTTGATGATCCAAACAACCTTCCGCCGTTAAAACAAGGTCTGCCCCTTTTATATGTTCCTCAATTTGAATATATTGCATAATAATTTCAAATCGAGGATGCAATGTTGCCTCAGTAAACGCAAGTAAGCCCGCTCCTAACCCGCCTGAAGCTCCACTCCCCTGTGCAGTTCTTACATCAATTCCTTTGTGTTGCCATATAAGTTGCGCATAATGCTCTAAATTGTATGCCAATTGCTCCACCTCTTCAGGAGAAGCTCCTTTTTGCGGTGCAAAGACACGTGCCACTCCTTTGTCTCCACAAAGAATGTTATGCCAATTACATGCTACATCTATCTGCACGTTTGCCAGTCTTGGATCTATATCAGAGTTATCAATATAGGCAATCTGAGGCAAGTCCCCACCGCCGCTGATATCCAGTACTTGCTGCTGTTTGTCATGAAAACGCACACCTAGTGCCTGAGCCATACCCGCTCCTCCATCTGATGTTCCAGAGTCACCACACCCGATTAAAATATGAGTCACCTTTGCATCTAAAGCCGCTTTGATTAATTGTCCCACACCAAATGTAGTAGTTTGCAAAGGATTGCGCTTAGCATGTGGAACTAGTTTCAGTCCTGCAACAGCAGCCATTTCAATTACCGCTGTTTTTATTCCATTTTCTTCATAAATACCAAAATGGCTCTCTATCTTGTCATGAACTGGTCCGATTACTTCTTGCGAAATTAGTTTTCCTTTTTTTATCTTTACAATTGTTTCAGCAAATCCTTCCCCACCGTCAATCATAGGTACCATTACTGTTTGTACATATGGGTCAAACCTCCGTACTCCTAAATCCATTGAGGCAGCCACTTCCTCCGCACTTAAACATTCTTTAAATCCTGATGGTATGATTACAATTTTCATTCTGATAGCCTCCCATTTCTTCTCGTTTTTTATCTTTGAGTAAATTATAGGGCTGAAAAATGAGAGAGCCATGAGAGGGATGTGAAAAAATAATTAGAGTTCTATGAATATTCAGAACTATATAAGAGCGCATTCAAAAAGTTCAATAAAATTTTGAACATCCTCTATAAAAGGACGGCTTTCATAGTAAAAAAGGGCATGATTATGATAAAATAAAGGAAGGTTTTCATCCGTCAGGCCTTTCTTTATCCAACTATATGCATCTTACAAAAAATGTTAGCACCTGTTATCCAAACATTCGGTCTCTTTGATCTTCGTATCATTGAAAGTGGAGGGATCACAGACTATTACCACAATCATAAAATCAATCTATAAAGTAAAGGGAGTATTCTATGTTTATTAGAACAGAAGGTTTTAAAGGTTTTTTGCATTTTTATCCCATTGTATCGGCTATTATTATTTTGCAGGTTAGTGTGTGGCTTTTCACTACTTTTGTTCCGGAATGGGGGCAATGGTTATATTATTTAGGGGTTGGAATCAATCTTGGCATCGAACAGGGAGAATATTGGAGATTAGTTACCCCGATTTTCTTACATGGTGGCTTTGCTCACCTTGCGTTTAATTCCTTTTCACTGATCCTATTTGCGCCAGCTTTGGAGCAAATGCTGGGCAAATTCAAATTCATAGTAGCTTATCTGATTACCGGGATCGCTGCTAATATCCTGACCTATATTATTGAACCAAATCCCCTCTATGCACATGTCGGAGCTTCCGGGGCCATCTTTGGACTCTTTGGTTTATATATGTTTATGATTTTCTTTGAAAAACAGCTGATTGACCCGCAAAGCGCCCGATTAATTTTCCTTATTTCCATAATTGGCCTGGTTATGACCTTTCTTCGTCCTAATATTAATATTGCCGGCCACATCTTTGGTTTTATTGCAGGGTTTGCCCTCGGACCGATCATCCTTAAAAATGTAACAGCGTTTGTCCCACGGCCAATACGAAGAAAAGCAGTGCCAGAAGGACAAGTAGGCTTTGATCCAAACCGCTGGAATAAAAAACAATACCGCTTCCAGCCCTATCTCAAAAAGATTATTTTTGGCTTTTTTATCCTACTGGTAGTACTTGGGTTGTTGGGGAGTTTGCTTTAGAAAGAATGATATGGATCTATAAATAAAACGGCTCAGAAGTGCATTTTCTGAGCCGCTTTATTTACTTGACTGTTCCTTGTAAAACTTCGTCTATAAAGGCTACTATTCCATCCTCTACTTCTTCGCGGATATCACGATAATTATGAATCTCATGACGGTAGCCGCTGTAAAGCTTTGTTTTTACGTTATGGCCTGTCTCTGCTAGCCAATTGGATACGGCATATACCCCTTCTCCATATAAACCAACAGGATCCTGATCACCTGCAATATTATATATCGGAATGGAGCTCGGTACCTTCTCCGCCCACTCCGTGCCTACAATCTGCTCCATCATCTGCACAAAATAGTATAGAGAACGGATATTAGGAGGTGACGTAAAATTATTAAATGGGTCATTAGCATGATCAGCTACAATATCTGGATCACCACTAATCCAATCATTTGCTGTATTCGGCTGATCAATTCGCTCTGTCATCCAGCCCAGTAACTTGCCTAACGCATCCGTGTCCACCTGATCGCCTTCTCCAGCCTCTATTCGGCTCTTCAGCTCTACACTCAATTCTGCGGCAAACGGGAAAACACCCGATGTTCCGCACAAGATAATACCACTCAGCCCCTCACCATATTTGGTCAGATAATTTCGAACAATCATCGATCCCATACTATGGCCGAATAAGAAAAATGGCAAATGAGGAAATTTCTCTTGTACAATCTGACGGAATTGATGCTCATCTTCTGCCATCGTCATATAGCCTTTCTCTCCCCAATTTTCCCAGTTGCCCGAATCATATGCTGTCTTACCATGGCCAATATGGTCGTCACAAGCCACGATATACCCTTCCTCATTCAAACGCAAAATCATATGCAAATATCGCCTGGAATGCTCTCCAAAGCCATGCACCAGCTGTACAATCCCTTTCGGTTTTCGAATCGGAGTATAAATCCACCCCTTAATCGTATCTTGTTCACTAAATGACGGAAATGCTACTTCATGTAATCCCATATTGCCTTCCTCCTTTAATAAAATAAGTTTTTCGTCAATAGAACTTTTGTTCAGCTACGTACCTAAAGCACCCTTCTCGTCAAGTCTCACCGACTCCTGTTGAAGTTTGAAGGAGAGGGTATACGGCACCTACCATCTGCTTAGCTGAATGAAGAAAAAGACTCACCAAAACGGATCCAGTCTAACCTGCATGGATCATTTAATGAGTCTCCAGTTTCATATCTCAATCATATCAACTTTTCTCCTAAAGTATAAGGCTAAATGTAACCGTTGTCAATGTTATCCTACCGTTTACCTATATTAGCATTCCTGCCTCTCATTACGCTATCCCTCAAGAATTACACTTCATCCTGTCTTGAGTAGTCAGATGAAAGGTCTGGTCTGCTTGTAAGGCATCACTGACTAAAATCAAAAAAGGACGAGCCATCTCGATCCCAGCTCATCCTTTTTCCATATTTACTTAGCGATTTTTATTGTTGTTTCGTTTATTCTGGAATTTGCGGTTGCGGCCGCCGCTGCCTTGTTTGTTTTTTCTGCCATAACTGCGTTTCTCGTTACGGAAAAACTTCTTGTTGTTATTACCTTTACTCGCCTTCTTCACACTAACTGGTTGAACAGATGATAAAGTGACAGGCGTTTGACGTCTTTCTCTTGTCAACATTTTAAGAGCTGCAGCAACGACTGTGACGGAATCATATTCGTCCAAGATCTCACTAGCTGTTTCACGGTAATCTTGCAGATCTTTCTTCTCAATCGTTTTAACCATTTTCTGAATTGTTAATTGCTGCTGACCCCTTTTAGCCTCATCGTAGCTCGGAGCCGTCATCCGTTTCATTTTACTCTTCGTCACTTTTTCAATTAGCTGTAGGTGTGGTACTTCACGCGGTGTAATAAATGAGATAGCCTCTCCCGTTTTTCCAGCACGTCCTGTACGACCGATACGGTGTACGTAACTCTCTGGATCCTGAGGAATATCAAAGTTATACACATGTGTCACACCAGAAATATCTAATCCACGAGCAGCTACATCTGTAGCCACAAGGATTTCAATGCGGCCAAACTTAAATTTGTTTAATACTGACGTACGTTTACCTTGTGTCAGGTCACCGTGGATACCTTCTGCACGGAAGCCGCGAGCTTGTAACCCTTCTGTAAGTTCATCTACACGTTTCTTCGTACGTCCAAAGATAATCGCCAATTCTGGTACATGAATATCTAGGAGGTTGGTTAGGGTATCGAATTTTTGTTTTTCATGTACTTCTACGAAAAATTGGTCAATATTAGAAACCGTCATTTCTTTTGCCTTCACTTTTACTTCTTCTGGCTGTTTCATCAAAGTAGTGGCAATATCACGGATTTCTTTTGGCATAGTTGCCGAGAATAGCAAGGTTTGTCTGTCTTCTGGAATTGCCTTTAGAATATCACGAATGTCATCGATAAAGCCCATGTTTAACATTTCATCTGCTTCATCTAATACAGCAGTATGCACTTGATCAACACGGATAGTCCGGCGACGCAAGTGGTCTAATAAACGTCCAGGAGTCGCTACCACAATGTGCGGGCGGTCCTTCAAAGAACGAATTTGACGATCCATATGCTGACCGCCATACACCGGTAACGTACGAACACCTTTAATTTTCCCTAACTTATGCAGTTCCTCTGATACTTGGATAGCCAATTCCCTTGTAGGGGCTACCACTAATCCTTGAATCACACGTTGATTCACATCAATTTTCTCCAACATTGGGATTCCAAATGCTGCCGTTTTACCTGTACCTGTTTGTGCTTGTCCAATTACATCTTTTCCCGCCAGGCCTAATGGAATAGTCTGAGATTGAATCGGGGTTGCCTCTTCAAATCCCATCCTCTCCAAAGCTTTCATAATCGGGGTTGAAATACCTAGTTCATTAAAATTTGTCACTTGTTTATTCTACTCCTTCTTTTACTATCTATATCTCATCTCTATTATCATTATTTTCATCGTTATTTCCAGTGTATCCAAGTTAGAGAATTTACATGAGTATTTAATCGTAATCTTTTTCTGCTTACTTATGTGATGCTTCTATCGTCAGCCTCTGCTCATACGAAGATACATACCACCTATATGTGGGTGTTCAAAAGGTTCCGTAAACAGGACCTCATCGGTTAAGTTCCCAACATCATGAGGCTGTGGTTACTCATATCACAGAAACATTTGCTGTGTCATTTTTATTGAACTTTTTGAACAACCTCTTTAAGGACGCTTTGAGCCAGCGCAATGAAAAGAGCCTTCCTTCCACTTTGGAAGAGGCTCATGAATGACCATTCAATGGATTATTACATAATAACACATAATGATGAATAATTCTATAGAATATTGCACAATTAATGTTATAATACCAAAGATACTGTTATACTAAGTTATAATGAAAATACAAAATACATGCCTTTTCAGCTAAACATCCTGGGAATTTTTCAGTAATGACAAGTGCACAGAATTAATTCTTATATTTGCTCCACCCATAAACGATTCCAAATGTAGGTGAATATCATGAAAAAAACCTTTATTCCATATATGGCAATATTCTTTGGTGTACTGTCTGTCTCTACAGCAGCAGTTTTGGTGAAACTGGCAGGAGACATTCCCTCAGCTGTCACAGCCAATTACCGCCTCATTTTTGCCGGACTTATATTATTACCTTATATCGTCTTAAAAAAGAAAGACGAACTACGAAAACTAGGAAAAAAGGAATGGCTGCTTACCATGCTGGCAGGATTTAGTCTTGGTATTCATTTTATCGTATGGTTTGAATCCTTTCAATATACATCTGTTGCTAGTTCAACCGTAATTGTTACCCTCCAGCCTATCTTTGCTTTTATTGGTACATATTTATTTTTTAATGAACGCTTCTCTGCCGGTACCGTGATTAGTATGATCATCGCCATCTTTGGCAGTTTTATCATTGCATGGGGAGATTTTCAAATAGCCGGCGAAGCACTTTATGGTGACTTTCTAGCTTTACTTGGGGCAGTTTTTATCACAATTTATTTCTTATTTGGGCAAGGAGTACGCACGAAAATATCTGTGATGAGCTATACCTTTATCGCTTATGGTTGTGGCGCCGTGATCATTCTTATCTATAACCTTATCAGACAAAATCCCTTAACCGGGTTTCAGTCCAGTGAATGGCTGATTTTTATTGCCTTAGCCGTTATCCCTACTATCTTTGGACTTAACTTACTCAATTGGGCCTTAAAATGGCTGAGTGCTTCTTATATATCGATGGCGATACTATTTGAACCAATCGGTGCCTCATTGTTAGCCTACCTTATTTTAGGTGAATTGATCTCTTGGTCCCAATGGCTGGGCGGAACAATCGTTATCTTTGGTCTGTTACTATTTGTAGCCAGCACACGCCGCAACCGCAAAATGAAAATTACTATATCACATGAATAAGAACATCTGGCAGCCTTTCTCTATAAGAGGACAAAAAATGATGACGCTATCCTGAGATAGTCTGTCATCATTTTTACTTTCTCCTCCCAACTGGAATAATATAGTTAGAAAGCGGGAGAAAGAGGATACAACGAATTAGCAAAATCGATAAGGTAAGGACAAGGAGAAACACCAGCACGATTTGATAAGATAATAACGGGTATAGCGGATTTATTTTATCCAATAAAAAAATAATCAGTGGATGCACCAAATAAATTCCCATTGAATAACTGCCAACCAATCGCCATATCACTGCAAATGACGAGTATTTGCTTAGATAGGGAAAAGTCATTAGTAAGAACAACACAAAAACGGGAACATACAACATATTCTCTGCCCTTGATGAAGCAATCAAGCTCCCTTGTTCTATTTCACGGAAGATCAATACAAGCGTAATAATAAAAGCAGATAAAACAAGATACTTATATTTGGCAATCCATTCCTTGATTTCGTGGTAATAGAACTGTAATACACCTCCAAAGATAAAATAGGAAAGCCAATACAGTAAAAATGAATGATGATGAATGATATTATCTACTATTCCCGATCGCAAGCTCACCTCAGTAGCCGCTTGAAACCACCAATATTGCATTGGAATACTAACAAAAAACAGCCACAGAATAATCCGTCTATTTTTTATTATCTGAAGCAAAGGGAAAATTAGATAAAACTGAATGACCGTCACAATGAAATACAAATGATACTGGGCTGAACCATACACAAAATGACCTAAAAATTGCCGCATACTCGTAAAAACTTCTTCTCCATAGGAGGCCCTTATCACTAAATAAACCATAGACCAGATTATAAAAGGGAGTACAATCTTGGCTGTTCTCGATTTTAAAAACCTGCTAAGACGAAAAGATCTGCCATTCACTGAATGAAACAGCAAGAAACCGCTTATAACCGCAAACACAGGTGTTCCTAAACGACTGTACTGATTAATATAAAGACTCCAAAAATCAGCAAAATGAGAATTGCTATATGAATTAGCAGAAACATGAACCAGAACCACCATGATACATGCTATTGCCCGAATATATGGAATTTCATCATAGTATTTATTCATGGCTGCCCCCTTTTAGTGATTTGCCAAACTAGACATGACTCATTTTAAGCTACAAATCGTCTATCCCCAATGTTTTTTACTATTTCTTAACATAAACTTTAACTGGAGAATATATTCATTTGAAAAGCTGAATTATGTATGTCATTATTTCCAATTTAGTCATATCAGCAAAAGTTTTGCCCGTTTCATACATTGGTTATTTGATATCTCAATTTAAAATCTTACAGACGATAATTATCACGATCAATTCCCAATAAGGAGGCTGAAGATCTTATCGGAAAAAATTTCCTGTGGAATCTGTGGGGAATGGGATAGTCTCTGAAGTGGCTTTCTAAGACTATATTGCTATGCAACAAAAAGATACGCCTCTCCTTAGACAGAGCGTATCTTTTGGGAAATATCTTTTTTGGTCAGGAAGTTAAACACGGCGGCAATGACAACATCTTTATCCTCTCCCAAACAAATCAAATGTTTGGAATCGTAGAAATAGATAATTTCTGCTTCGACCGGCAGTTCTTTATCCAGGTAATGTACAGCCGAATAAGGTACCATGCCGTCCTGCAAACCTTGTACAATGAGAACAGGTTGTTTAATTTCCTTCAAATATGGACGAGTGAATTTCATACAGCGCAAAAATTCCCGTACGGACCTTGCTGGAACAGTGCCATATTTCTTGCGATAATGGTTAAATAATTGATCATCCTTTAATTGCCGTTTGACTGCCTTTTGGGCAAAACGAAACATATCTAAACCCATCTGCGGGATGCTAATATATCGTCGTGAAGTAGACAGCAGTACTAGTCTTTCACAAGAATACTTTGCTGCCAAATAAGCAGCAATCATCCCTCCCATGGAAAAACCAATCAAATAAATGATATCATGTTCTTTTTGCAATTCTAAATAGGCACCTTCAGCTTCATCAAGCCAATCTTGATAGGAAACCGAGGTAAGTTCTAAATGACGTTGATCTTCTCCTAATCCATGGCCAGGTAAACTTGGAACCTCAACATGCCAGTCCGTGTATTCTGCAAGATAATCGGCTAACGGCTCTACCTCATAAGGACCACCCGTAAATCCATGTATAATAAGACATGCTGGCATATATATCATACTCCTTTTATTTTCAGTGAGATTTCATCAGAAAGACGACTTCTCACGAGTTAGTAAATAATGAGCAGCGCATTAGAATCACTGCATTCCTTCCTTATAAAAAAAGAAGATTACGGCAGCTTAACGCTCAATAAACAACAATGGGATTTGTCGGCAGGAAAAGAATCGGGGGCTGATCCCTTTATGGACCTGCTCCCGATTCTTTTCTTCAAATGGCATACGTTCAAGCTAAAGCTTGCCTGATCCATGCTCATAGCATACCTCTAGTTTCGCTAAATAAAGAATTCCCTTTGATTTAGAAAACGGATTAATTCGTTTCTATGCGAATCTGTTACATGGTATCTCATCTATGCACATTGCCAAGTTATTTTTGAAATGCTTTTAACCACCCACCCATATTCTTCACTAAAGGGGACACCTGCTGATAAGTATTAGCTAATTGATTGACCGTATGAAAAACCTTATCCAAATCCATTTCACCATTCTTATCCTGAAAATATTGTAACATAGAATTAGAAGGTTTTGGCGAAGAAGAGGTTTGCTTCCAGCCTTCATAAGGATTGGGCATCATTGGTTTCTGATAATATTGAAAAGGTGTCATTGGTAATGGCGTTGTGTATGTTTGCGGCATATAATGAGGCGAAGCCTGCTGATTCGGAAATTGCCCTGGATACCCATTATTATACCTATAATAGTCCATTTTTATCCCTCCACCCGATCTGCTTTTTGTTAGCCTATGCAAGTGGGTGGCGAATGGTTACTTATAAATTCACTAAACGTATTATTTTATCTGGTTGAAACCCGATAATGGGATGATGGTCATCGATAATAACTGCAGGTGTGATAAACACATTTTGTTGCTGTAATTCCATTAAGTTCTGTTTATCTTTTGTAGTGTTTTTCTCATAAAAAGATAGGTTAGCCTCTTCTAAAAATTGTATTAACTTTTCACATTCTGCACAATTATCGCTGATGTATACATCTATTTGCTGATTCACTGGATGTACCCCCTCAGAAAGTGATGATAGTGCGTGTTCAAAAAGTTCCCTACCCTAGAATGAAACCATTTGTTGTCCACTCCATCACATGCTAACCGATTAACTCCGAGAGAAAAGCATGAATGCATCCATACCTTGATAAACAACTAACGATATGACTCATACGTATGATTTACTGTTCTGCTGCACAGATAACATGATGGCTTAAGAAGTACAGTCCCCTTCTCATGGTCCTGTGGTTCCTTAACGGTGTGTTCCATAAACCAAAAAAGTAATCTTTCGTAATCGAGATATCATTCTAAGTAAACTTTTTCGAACAAATGCTTATAGTTATTTCTACCCACCTCTTACAGGTTTCAAACTATTTTTTCTTAGAAAGATTATTCGCATATAACCCGAGCTTCTTTAACAATTGAATCGCTGCTAATTTCTCTTCCTCCTCTAAGCCCCCCATAATCGCCTCTATTTGTCTCCAATGCTGCGGAAAGATATCGTTCAGTAATTGCTCACCTTCCGCTGTAATCGAAGCATATGTGATACGGCGGTCTGTTGGACATGGCGTGCGTTTAATCAGACCTTTCTTCTCTAATTTATCTACAACATAAGTAATACTGCCGCTTGCCAGCAAAATCTTTTCCCCAATCTTCTGCAATGTATGATCACCTTGATGATACAGCAATTCCAATACACCAAAATCAGTCGTGTTAAGGCCATAACTGCTTATGTCTTTTGCGACTTGATCAGCAACCGACCGATAAGCCTTAGACAGTACAACAAACAACTTCAGAGACGGATCTTGTTTCTTCTGTATATATTCATTCTTCTCTTGCAACATATTCATCACCCTTCCACTATCCCCTTTAAACTTTATCAGGATGTTCAAAACATTTAATAAAAATGACATGGCAAACTTCTTGTGTTAATTGCACTTTCGACGGACATATCGGTAGCAACACATATTTTCGGCAGGACGAGTAATCATATGCCCAAGTCGTTGCCGATGTTAGTCCCCTCTACTACACTTTGTTAACATTCACTTTATACATCTTTTTTTATTCTTAGCTTCCAATACCCTAATAAAACAATGCTTAATCCTATAATCCACAGATATATAAAACTTACCGCCACGCTGATGTATGTTAACAGACGAATCCCTCGTTCGAAAGGAGAAATCTGATACCATTTATTCTGCAACTTACAAGCCATTTCTTCCAATTGCAACGCCATTAAAAATAATAAAACAAAGATTAAAAAGAGGCCCTGTAAGATCAATAATAGACTCCAGGTATGGCTAATTCCTATCATAATCATTATCAAAGTCGGTAAACCAATTACAGGCCATATAACGAATTGCCAGAA
Organism: Gracilibacillus alcaliphilus; assembly: GCF_016909015.1. Classification (GTDB taxonomy): domain Bacteria; phylum Bacillota; class Bacilli; order Bacillales; family Amphibacillaceae; genus Gracilibacillus; species Gracilibacillus alcaliphilus. The sequence continues at coordinate 13,797 of NZ_JAFBFA010000042.1, read as the reverse complement.
AGATCGAAGGATGGCGTTCACATCCCATGGAATACTATGGATTAATTTATCTTGAAATAAAATAGAAAGAAACTGGTCGAAATAGTTACAAATAAAAAAATAATAACAAGACTCATGATTCCTTGCATCTCTGATGGAAGAAATAGTAATACAATCACTAATCCCAATAGACTGGAGATAAATTTTGCCACCTGATTAACTTCTTGCTCAAAACTTTTCCACCATAACTTGCGCATCACCTTCATCTTATCTTGATAATCAAATGGCTGTTTTCGCCGTGGAGAGGCAAATAAGCTTTTGACAAAATAATGTCGCTTTATCTTGGGCTGATGATTACCGCTCATATAGTTGACAAACGTAATATTCCATACCTTTTCATCATTTTTTTCCATTACCTTTTGCCAATTAATGTGAGTTAGCCTTCTTGGCCATAAATAAACATGGAGCAGTGCCAATGCAAGAATAAAGACATGTGTAGGATCTAAATCCAATATCGCAAATAACAGCCTTGCCATTATGATCAGGACAAAACCAACAAGGCAAAACAACAGCTTTCTCCAGCCCTCTATCTGGAATATATACCACTGAGGTAAGAGAGTTAGGACAGCTGCCAGCAAAAAGTAACTATACCATGGTAAGACAAATTCTAATGGATAAGGGGTGAGGATAAAGATCATAAAAAAGATTACACTCACTAGTAATGCCCTATGTGCGATTGCCCTTAAATAAAGTAACAGCCAAATATGCTCCATAGTAAACGGCAAGGAAGTAAGCTTCCATTCCGTACTAGTAATCGCTATTCCCGGCTGATAGAAAGAGAGCCCTATCATACTGAGGACAATACCAAGAAGCACTACTGGCAAAATACTTGCCAACAAGGACTGATAAGCCAGCAACATATCTGCAGCCTCTTGAATAAAGCCATAGCCAATAAAAACACCCAGCCCCGCAAAAAATGCTAGGTAGATCATGATGACCCAATCAAATGCCACACCAACTGCCTGCTGGTATAACTTCTTTTTCTTTTGTGCCCGGCTTTTTCTCAAGAATCGCAACAACTGTATCGTGGCTTTCATTTGGTAGTTCTCCTCGATAAAGCTTGAAAATGGACCATCAATCCCTGTTCTTCTATCTCTCCATGATGCAGCATGATATAATGTTCTGCCAATTCCTCCATCCGCTCCAGTTGGTGAGACGTCAATAAAATCATGGTACCTTTAGCCGCCTTTTCTTTTAAAAGTTCGGTTAAATCGGCGGCGGCATCTATATCTAATCCCATAAAAGGTTCATCGATTAACAATAAGGAGACATCGGGCAGCAGTGCACAAATTGTCTGGACTTTTTGGCGCATCCCCTTTGAAAGTGCTTCAGGATATTCATTTAATTTATCGGCTAATTCAAAGGTTTTTGTAAATATTTGGACGCGTTCTCTAAATAATTCCTGTTCTAGCTGATAACTTTGACCATATAATTGAAAATGCTGCATCACTGTTAATTCTGGCAATAAGAATGGTTCTTCGGGTATGTACGATAACTGACGCTTGAAATCCACAAATGATTGATCTTGATCGACTCCATTCAATTGAATGGTCCCTTCCCGTTTTTCCTGCCATCCCATTATCGTCTTCATAATGGTTGATTTACCGGCCCCATTATGACCGATTAATGCCGTGATAGAACCCTGTTGCAGTGAAAAGCTAATCTCATGCAAAATTACCTGCTGTTGAATAGATACTTCTAAGCCGTTCACTTCTAGCACACAATCCCCTCCCTCCATTTATCAGATGGCTATCTCTCATATGTCTGCCCCAGACTCCGTCAAGTTGGCAGACTCAATCAAAAGGAATAAATTCCGTTGCATGTATTATGCATACGGTACAATAGTGTGAAAAGTTTCCTTTCCGCTGAGGTTAGTTACGATGGACATATTCATTGCGGAAATTTTATTAGATATGTTGTGAGGGAAAATCGCTTGTACTATACCTATGATTGATAAGCATTCGCTCCTTTTCCGTAATAATCAGCGCGTACACTGGATCTTATTTTTCTTTACTGTTCCAAGGCAGGATCGGTTTCTGTTGATTTCAACAAAAGAGCTTCTACCAGCGGATTGTGGTAAAAGCCCCTATGATTATGCTAATTCTTCTTGTAGAAATGATAGAACATCATCTGGTGTTTTGGTGTAGGCACTGTGACGGTGTGCGACCTTTTCACCGTTTTGAAAAATAAGCAGGCTCGGAATTCCCATTACATCATATTTCTCCGCCAGACCAGCTACCTCGTCACTGTTTACTTGATACCAATCATAGTTATTATACTGCTCTAGTATCTCACCAATAAACATGTCCATACGTTTGCAGTCTGGACACCAATCAGCATAAAATTTGATAATTACTGGCTTATCAGATGAAATAATATCGTTAAATTGTTCTACAGTTTGAATTGCTTCCATTATTCATTCTCCTTTTTTAGTTCCTTTGTATTAAAAACTAGCATTTTCCTTACACTAGCGCAACTAATCTGTCCCATTGTTCCTGATAAATTCTAATTCGGGCATATTCTGAGAAAGGTGGGCTTCGATTTCCTCTAAAGCCTGTCCAGGATCATCTATTTGACCTTCTGGCACTTCCTCCAGCGGTACTACCTGCACATTCTTCATGATATCCTCTTCTATATCAAAAGTCACAAATGTCGGCAGAAACCGCGGGGCTTGTACGGTAACTTCATTTTTCTCTTTGACAAGATCGAATTGTAATATCCCGCCAATCCGATTATAGAATTGATACTGTCCAGATAAAAAATTCCCAAGGGAATAAGCAACTAATGTCGGTTTTCCGTCCCGCCCTTCGATCCATTCCATTGGCTGCAGCACATGAGGATGATGACCAATCACCACTTCCACTCCTAGATCAGCGGCATATTGTGCCAGTTCTTGCTGCTCTTGATTTGGAGAACGCTCTTCTTCTTGGCCAAAATGCAGACTAACAATCGTAATATCAGCTTCTTGCTCTGCTTTCTCGACGTCTTGGGCAATCTGTTCCCGGTCTATTAGATTAACAAGGTAGTCCTTTCCATGCGGCGTCGAAATACCATTGGTACCATAGGTATAGCTCAAAAAGGCAATCGAAATACCTTGTTCTGTTTCTAACACTCTTATCCGTTCTCGATCTGCCTCACTTTTAAAGCTGCCGGTGTATTCCATACCAATTTCTTCATAATAGTCAATCGCATTGCGTATCGCCTGTTCTCCTCTGTCCAAGGTATGGTTATTAGCCATCGTTACCATATCCACACCCGTCTCTTGGAGATCATCTCCTATTTCATATGGACTGTTAAAGGACGGATAACCAGATAAACCAATCTCCTCGCCTCCCATAATCGTTTCCTGATTAGCCATGGTAATGTCCGGTTCCTCTAAGTACTCGCCAACCTCAGTCATCATGGAGAGAAAATCATATCGATCACCATCCCAAGCATCCTCATAAACCCTGTCATGAATTAAAATGTCTCCCACTGCAGCCACAGTTATTTTAGGGTTAATTTCTACGGCCTCTTTTTCTGGCAATTTAGGTGTCCTTATTTGTTCACTCGGTTCGCTCGTTTGATCACTTTCTCCACACCCAGCCAATAATAGCAAGATGGTAAGAAGCATCATCCCGAATTTTGTCATATACCGCACTCCTATGTTGTTTTCATTTATTCTACCATAAAGTGAAACTTCGTTCAGTGGGCCGAGGCATAGAATGCGCTAGTGCAGGCGCTACGACACGACGCCGTGAACTTCGTCCGTTTCCTCTCTCCCCTACCAAACCTTAGTTGAACCAATCAAGACTTACTGGCTGTTGGATCTCCCACTTAGCCTTATTGTTTGAATTGAAAGGCATACAGCCAATTACACTGCAAAAAAATGGCAGTATATCTTACTGCTTCAAATTATATTTTGTTTTGAGCTGATCTGGAGCCATCTTAACCATTAACTGCAGGATAAAACTAATCACTACTATATCATCAAAAATACCTAAAACAAGCAAATAATCAGGGATCAAATCAAACGGAAAAACAGCGTAACCGATAATTAGTAAGACGGATATCAGTTTAGAGGCAATTGTTACCTCCCGTGATAAATAGAACTCCTTGAAGAAAGGAATTGACTGACGAAACTGAAACAAGAACTTAACTCGTTTAAAAAAACGCATCCTTTCACCCCGTTTCTAAATTGATCCATTTTTTATTTATTAGTATCGATATGAACACCTTTCCGAATAGCAGCCAAACTAAGAAAGCTTCCAGACAATGAACAGCATGATAAACGAAAATCCTCAAGCAAGCCTTATGCTCACTGAGGATTTTCAAAGAAATCAGCCTTTCTTTTTAGCGGCTTTTTCTCGTTCATTTTTATTCAAGATTTTCTTGCGAAGTCGGATCGATTCCGGTGTTACTTCACAGTATTCATCATCATTTAAATACTGAATAGCCTCTTCTAACGATAACTTACGCGTCTTACGAATCGTTGCCGTTTGATCTTTTGTGGCAGAACGAACATTGGTTAAATGTTTTTCCTTCGTAATATTAACAGTTAAGTCATTCTCACGGTTATGTTCGCCGACAATCATTCCTGCGTATACCTCTGTTCCAGGATCGACAAAGATAATACCACGATCTTCTAAATTCATAATCCCATATGTTGAGGCTTTTCCATTCTCCAATGAAACGAGTACACCTTCACGCCGACCGCCTACTTGCCCTTTGAAAAGTGGAGCATATTCTTCAAAGGTATGGTTGATGATACCATAACCACGGGTTTGGGTCATAAACTCTGTGGCATAACCAATCAATCCGCGGGATGGCACCTTAAACTCCATTCGCACTTGCCCTGTTCCATGGTTCACCATATCGATCATTTCGCCTTTACGAGAACCTAGCGCCTCCATTACAGGGCCTGTATACTCTTCGGGCACATCGATTTGGACACGTTCCACTGGTTCACATTGCACTCCATCGATTTCTTTCACAATAACTTCCGGTTTGGAGAGCTGAAGCTCATACCCTTCCCGGCGCATATTCTCTACTAAGATCGATAAGTGTAATTCACCACGCCCTGAGACAACCCACGCATCTGGTGAAGCAGTCTGTTCTACACGCAAACTTACATCTGTTTCTAGTTGAGACATAAGTCGTTCTTCGATTTGGCGAGAGGTGATATATTTCCCTTCCCGTCCTGCAAATGGGCTGTTGTTTACCACAAAGGTCATTTGCAGAGTTGGTTCATCAATACGCAAGATTGGCAGTGCTTCTTGGTGATCAGTTGGACAAACTGTTTCCCCAACATTGATGTCCTCCATACCAGTTACCGCAATAATATCCCCTGCTGCTGCCTCTTGAATCTCGATTCGTTTTAAACCAATAAAACCAAATAGTTTATTGACACGGAAGTTCTTAACTGATCCATCTGTTTTCATTAAAGATACTTGCTGGCCCACTTTGATTGTTCCGCGGAACACTCGGCCAACCCCAATTCGGCCTAAATAATCATTATAGTCCAACATAGTTACTTGGAATTGTAGTGGTTCATCCGCATTATCGATTGGTGCCGGAATTTTCTCTAAAATCGTTTCAAAGACAGGTTCCATTGTTTCTTGCTGTTCTTCATCTGGGAAGCTGGATGTACCATTTAAAGCAGAAGCATAAACAACTGGGAATTCCAATTGATCATCATCTGCTCCCAACTCAATAAATAAATCTAACACCTCATCGATTACTTCATTTGGACGGGCATTTGGACGGTCAATCTTGTTTATGACAACAATCGGCTGCAATTTCTGTTCCAAAGCCTTTTTTAATACAAAACGGGTTTGCGGCATACAGCCCTCATAGGCGTCTACTACTAACAATACCCCATCTACCATCTTCATAATCCGCTCTACTTCACCGCCGAAATCGGCATGTCCTGGCGTATCCAGAATATTGATACGAGTATCTTTATAATTAATGGCTGTATTCTTTGCCAAGATAGTAATTCCACGTTCTTTTTCAATATCATTAGAATCCATAGCACGTTCGGCTACCTGTTCATGCTCACGAAAAGTCCCCGAGTAACGAAGTAACTGATCTACTAAAGTCGTTTTTCCATGGTCTACGTGGGCAATAATCGCTATATTTCGAAGGTTCTCTCTTAATTGCGTCATCTTTGTTCTCTCCTTATAAATTAGACACGAAGCTAACATACCAACACTCGCTTTACTGATCGGTGAGAAAAACATCGATACGGTTTCCTTGTGATTAGCTGATAGCCTACGCTTAAAAACATGCATTCATTCGACAATTTACACGTTCTACAACTAAACTAGTATACCACAATTAAGAGAAATTACTATTATTTTTCTGGATTTTTTTCGAATTTTGCGAAAGCAATCGTAAATAAGGCACCATGATCTGACTTGTTCATCGCTTTAATCGTACCGCCTGATTGCTCTACAATCGCTCTGGCAATCGCTAAACCTAAGCCAGTATCTCCACTCTCCCCTTTGATAAAACGGTGGAAGATTTTCTTTAAGAGTTCGTCATCAATTCCCTGCCCATCATCTTGAACCTTCATCATTAACTTATTCTGTTCAATCGTTGTCATGATCTCCACTTTGCTAGTTGCATGCCGAATTGCATTCGCAACCAGATTCATCACTGCCTGCAATAATTTCTCTTCATCTGCATACAGGCGTACCTGTTCATTTTGTGTGAGAGAAATGTCAATTCCCTTCTCACTGGCAATTGGCAAGGCACGTTCCATCACCCGTTCCATAAACTCTGTCAAATCAATTACATCAGGTTGATACAGCTCCGGTTCACTATCCAGCTTGGCTAATAAAATAATTTCATTAATGATTTTCTTCAAACGGTTAATCTCTGCAACCATCACATCAAATCCACGGTCTTTTTCCTCACCATCAAAGATACCATCACGAATTCCTTCTGCATAGCCTTGAATAGTCATCAACGGTGTCTTCAGTTCATGACTGGCATTTTGAAAGAAATGACGCTGGGATTGAATAAAACTGTTCAATTCATCTGCCATTTCCCGCACACTTTCTTCCACTTCCTTAATCTCTCCGCTAGCCTTGATTGTCTCCATATCATCGAATTGCCGCTTCTCAATCTTTTTCATCTGATGGCGCAATTGGGTTAATGGTGTCACCAGTTTCACTGTTAAGTAATGACTAAGCAAGACCGCTACGGCGATTCCCATTAAAAAGATAATCACTAACCGATTGATCAAGCTGCTCTGAACGCCCTGCAGATCATCCAACGGCGTGAGCAATACTAATTGCTGTGTCGATACCGGGGATAGAAAAGGAATAATCGATACGACATAACGGTCTTCTTCCCCTTGCCATAAGGGCTGTGAAGGACTATTGAGATTATAATGCTCTACCCAGTTTTCCAGCATCTCTGTATTAGGCATGGAGGAAAAAATAATATATTCCTTCCCTTCATCGTAAGCAAACACTTCAAGGTCATATTCACTTATCAGCTGTAGTAAGCGATGAACATTATCCGTATTATTTAGTCCTTGAGACAAAATAAAATCAACAACAAGCTCACCCTTATCTGCCAATTGCCGCTGTTCATCCTTAATTAACATCTGCAGCATTTGGGCATAAATCGTAATGCCAGCCAGTGTCATAATGACCACTAATAAAGTCGTAAAAGCAATCGTTAGCTGATATTGAAGTTTCATTGCTGTTCCTCATATTCTAAGCGGTAGCCATAGCCCCAGACCGTTTCAATTGGCAAGTGTTCCAGCTTTTTTCTTAGACGCTTGACTAAGTCATCTACCGCCCGGTCACTGCCAAAGTAATCATTTCCCCAAACAAAGGTTAATAACTCTTCTCGTGAAAAAGCACGATTAGGCTGTTTTGTAAAAATCACTAACATATCAAATTCCTTGGACGTCACATCAATTTCTTTATCATGCCAATGGACAATTCGGCCGGCTTGATCGATTTCTAAGGCGCCAAGCCTTAAGATATCATCTGTTGCCTGTTTTAGTACAGGTTGTGCCTCTGCTCTCTTAAACAGTCGCTTGATTCTGGCAACTAGTTCTCTAGGACTAAATGGCTTGGTTAAATAATCATCGCTTCCCAATTCTAACCCTAAGATTTTATCGACTTCCTCATCTTTTGCTGAAATAATTATAATCGGCACTTCGCTAACCTGCCGGATCCTCTTGCACAATTCATAGCCATCCATACCTGGCAGCATAATATCTAAGATCCACATATCTGGTTGTCCGTCTTGAGCACGCTCCCATGCTTCTTCCGCATCTTTTAACAAAGTGACACGATAACCTTCTTTTACTAAATAAGCCTTTACTATATCACGAATATTTGCGTCATCTTCTACAATGTATATAGATTGATTCATCTTTTTTCACCTCTTTGTATTTATCACCGTACAAGCCATCAGCAACAGAAAAACCACGAATGGACGGCTTTTATTCATATTTTCTCACATTTACTAATAAAATTTAAGTAATGATTGATAATTAGTTACTTTTACACATATTTTCTACAAATATCACATCAATGTACCTTAAATAAATAGTATGATAACAGTAAGAAATTTAATAACCATTCAAGAAAGGCTGTGAATATATATGGAATCAAATCAATCTACTAAAAAAGAAAAAAATACCTTACCTATGCTAATGAGCGGAGTAGCTGGCGGTGTGATCGCAGCGCTGTTCACTGGCGGAATTTTTTGGAATATGGTACATGATGAACCAGAGGCGGCTGGAGATAGTACAGAAGCCCCAACTCAAGAAGTAGCCGGAGAAGATAATAGCACTGCTGCAACAAATCTAGTGAATACAGACACTGCCAATATAGTCAGTGCTGCTGTCAAGAAAGTATCTGATGCCGTAGTTGGTATCTCCAATATCCAACAAGTTAATCTCTGGGAGGAATCTGACGCTGCTGGTACTGGTTCCGGAGTTGTATATAAAGATGATGGGGAATATGCATATGTTGTCACCAATAACCATGTGGTAGAAGGTGCTCAGGAAGTGGAGGTTACCTTAACAAACGGTGAGCATGTCCCTGCTGAGGTACTCGGAACCGATCAATTAACAGACCTAGCTGTATTACGCATTCCCAATGATGAAGTAACTACGGTAGCCGAGATGGGATCTTCCAATGATATTTCTGTAGGAGAAACAGCAATTGCCATCGGTAACCCATTAGGTCAAGAGTTTGCTGGGTCTGTAACACAAGGTATTATTAGCGGCTTAGATCGTTCCGTTGATATAGATTTAAATCAAGATGGGCAGCCCGATTGGACAACCAGTGTGATCCAAACAGATGCAGCTATTAACCCTGGTAACAGTGGTGGTGCCTTGATTAATGCAGATGGTAAGTTAATAGGGATTAACTCGATGAAGATTGCACAAGCCCAAGTAGAAGGAATTGGTTTTGCAATTCCAATTGATGATGCTAAACCAATCATTGACCAACTAGAAACGAACAATCAAGTAGTTCGTCCTTTCCTAGGACTTAGCGCTGTTGATCTTTCTACTGTTCCAACTCGAAACGTCCAAGAAACATTGAAGCTAGATGAAAGTGTAGAGAATGGGGTAGTGATTGCTCAAATTGAACCTAATTCTCCTGCTGATGAAGCTGGATTAGAACGTTATGATGTCATCACCAAAATAGATGAAAAAGAGATTGAATCCATGTTAGACCTAAAACAATACCTATACAGTGAAACAGCTGTAGGAGATGAAGTTAATATTACCTTTTATCGCGATGGAAACTTACAAACCACTACCCTAACACTCACAGAACAAGAAAATATGTAAGACTCTCTACAGAAAACAAGCGGAATAATCTGCTTGTTTTCTTTTTTTATGGTCTAGGAAATTATAAAATACTCGCTTGTGGATAACTATTTGCAAACGAATAGCCACGTCTAGCTCCGAGCGCCCAGCAACTAGCGCAACTTCCCTCAGCGTCGTACGATAAGTTAACATCGACTCCTTACGTCGCCGTGTTGCCTTTATCTCCTACGCTTCAGTCCAGTTCGTACGTTGCTGAACGGGCGCTCTGCGCTTTTGTTCTTAAAAAATGCTGTTGCGCATTTTATTTTCTTCTCTTGGCTATTTTTGTTACATTAATAATATGTAATCGGTTGCTTAATTTCTAATCGAGGAGATGATACTAGATGAAAACAGTTGGTTTTATTGGAACGGGCGTGATGGGGAAAAGTATGGCTCGCCACTTAATGGAGGCAGGACATCCAGTACATGTGTATACACGGACGAAGGCAAAAGCGTTAGACCTAATAGAGGATGGCGCCGTTTGGCAAGACGATGCCGCCCGTTTGACGCAGCAGTCGGATGTAGTTATCACCATGGTTGGCTACCCGCAAGATGTCGAAGGGGTTTACTTAGGCGAGAACGGAATTATTGCCAATGCTAATACAGGTACCTTTCTCATCGATATGACGACCTCAGATCCACTATTAGCCGAAAAGATTTATCAAGCTGCTGCTGCCAAAGGATTACATAGCTTAGATGCCCCGGTATCTGGCGGAGATGTAGGTGCGATAAATGCCAAGCTGGCGATTATGGTTGGCGGTACCCCGTCAGATTTTGAAGCAATGCTCCCCATCTTCGAATTAATGGGAGAAAATATCGTACTACAAGGACCTCCAGGGGCTGGACAGCATACCAAAATGGCTAATCAAGTCGCTATCGCCTCGAATATGATTGGGGTAACAGAAGCCATTATGTACGCCAAAAAAGCCGGGCTTGACCCTGTCCGTGTATTGAAAAGCATCTCAACCGGAGCTGCCGGAAGTTGGTCGTTATCCAATTTAGCTCCGCGAATGATTAAAAATGATACTGATCCAGGCTTTTACATCAAACATTTTATTAAAGATATGAAAATCGCCTTAACCAATGCCAAAAAAATGAACCTCATCACACCAGGCCTTGCTCTTTCATTAGAATTATACGAAGAACTAGCTGAGAAAGGATTAGAAGATCGGGGTACGCAAGCTTTGATTGCTTGGTATAACGGGGAATAGATCAGACATGGACTGGTTTATTCTCTTTTAAAAAGGCCTTCGCTCTATATTGAATAGAGCGAAGGCCTTTTTGTCACTTCAACTTTCTGACTGACAACAGCTATCGTCTTTGATCTGACAATTTTTCACTAGCCCAAATGCTTTTCCTCTTATATGTTACCTCATTAGTGCCATCGTTGTTTATGTAAGAGACATTCCTACAGCTTTCACAAGATTTTTCTCGTAAAAAATATAAAGATATCCAAATAGGAGGAAATTCATTATATTATCGGAAGATTGGTTCTATTGATCTATACTTCTTGAACATGGATGACTATAAGGGAATGGAATTTCATAATCAGCTTACATTTTTAGCAATTTTTATTTTTTCTGTTTTAGAAACATGATAAAATAGGATTATTATAATATAAATTAGTTAAATTATTCTTGAAACTAAAAATTTTAACATTCATATAGGTATATTTTATCATTACATACATTAACGATTAATTTCAAATATTTTATAATTAACAGGTGGTAATTACTGTACAGATAGATCTAACTATACCTTTGTACAGATTACATAAAAAAATTTTTTAAGGGGGTAGTTGTATGAGAACTACAGAATTTGTATTGGGATTAATTGGAGGTATTTTTGGATTTTTTGGTGCTATGTTCGCTTTATTTGTTGGCGGTATAGATGCTGCATTTAGTGAAACAGGTACCAGTGAAGTTACTGGCTTAGGCTGGGCAGCCTTCTTATTTTCCGCATTAGCTATTGTGGGTTCAGTTGTCGTTAAGTCAAAAGCCAAGTTCGGTGGTATTTTATTATTAATTTCAGCAATTGGGGGCCTTATAAGTATTTCTATGTTTTATTTAATTTCCGCAATTTTAATTGGAATTGCAGGTTTTATGGGTGTCTTCAAAAAAGATAAAGAGCAGAAAGCAGCTGCTTAGATAGGATTATTCCAATAAAATTCATGATTTAAACTTCTTAATGGAGAAAGGTGCACATACGGTGCATTTTCTCCATTTTTTTCAAAAACAAAATTCAAACAACATTTGATGTAAATCTAGACTGTTATTTACAAATCACTTTTAAAGACTGGAAAGTAACTTTAAACCGTGATAAAATAATGTCTTGCAAGATTATAAAGTAACCAACCAACCTAAAAACATTTATATCTTGCAAATATATATCACCATATAAATGGCTAACATTAACATATCTACAGATTGATAAAACAATAAATAGCATACTTATTTATTCTAAGTAATAAATAGAAAATATTACCTTATGTACATTCCGTGTACTTTATGTGGACAATACGTGGACACCCCAAATAAAAACATGGGATGTCCTTTTTTATGTGATTATTACGTCTAATATTTCAACAGGATTTAATTTAATACCTTCAATCACCATAAATTGATCTACATAATTAATCATATCCACATATCCTTTTACAATTTTTATGCTTCCTGAATGGAAATATTTCACTTCTACACACAAATTGTCTTTTTGGGCTAAAGCCAAACGAAAATTAAACTCCTGAAATTGTTGTTCATCAATTGATGGTTTTTGTTGTAGTGACACTTCTTTTTTCAACTTTTTAAGTTCAACAACATGTTCTGGCAACATCATAGCTGACCACTTTTTATTTCCTCGATCATTGACATTCATGCTCCTACTCTCCCTTTCACTGATCCACATGATAAAATGTTATCTATTTTAAATGAGCGCACCTGCTGTCTATAGTAGCAATAAGCAATCAATCGATTATCTTCCACCTTAATCACTCTTACAATCCTCTGAGTAACTATATTTTGATTGTCCATATAGTAAATCATAATTTTTCCTTTTTTTTCTAATGAGTTAGTTAATAATCCCATCATATTTATCCCTCCATCATTTTTATTGACGAACGTTAGTTCTTATTATATCATAAAAACAAGAACATATGTACTGTTATTATTTAACAAGGAGTGATTTTTTATGAAAGTAAAAAATGTAACTGAGGACTTAAGATTTATTGTTTGGCAAATGAAAAAGACCAGTCAATGGCCTGATTCTGAATTTGAAATTTATGATAGTATGACAACACGATTTGTTCACGAATTTAGTAAAGATGGTCAGATCATAAGTATTTCTCGCGGGGATAAACCTATTACTAGGAAAGAAAAGAAATTTGCACTAAAGAAGTTAATGGAACGTAGCAAAAATGATGTCTATGCATTTACTAGTTCGAATGATGTTTTATACTTGAGGCAAGATTTTTAAGTAAAATATAGATATGAGCAGTACCTCACTTGTTAAAGGTATTATGAAAGAGTTAGTGAACCTGTATGTAAAAGAAAAGAAGCCTACACTCCGGTAGGCTCGAATCCCAATGGTGGAAAGTCTTCTAATAAATTTTACTGTAAAAACTAAAATTGTTTAGTCCTTATCCAAAATAATAAAAAAAGATAAGGACTAAACAATATATAGTTATTATTTTATGCGGTCTTATGGCAACGCCTCTTTAACAATGCTTACCAGTTACCACAGCTATTAACCTGATACGCTTTGTCTGTATTCCAGTTACTTAATATTTCATGATATACTTGTTCGCCTGTTCCTACGAGATCGAGATAACTAAACAGTTGATAATACTCCCCTATCCTTTTTTTAATATCTGCTTCCGTTGATAGATTAACACTACTACAAGAAGAGGGACTAAATGAAGTATTCGGGTCAGA
>NZ_JAFBFA010000041.1 GCF_016909015.1 Gracilibacillus alcaliphilus | reverse complement strand
ATGAAAATGACCGTTGTTTGCCTGGATTAAGCTTTATTTCCAGTGATTTTATGGAAATTGGGTCATTTTCACTCTTGAAATTCCGAGAGTCTATTATTATGTTATATTTCACCTGTCATCAGCAGAAACAGCCATGGTGCACCCAATTTATTCTTCTTTCCTTTGTCATATTCTACAAGTTCTGTGCAATAGTTTATTGTACAGCCTCTATTTTCTGTCCCCGTCTGCAGACACCTGACCGTTACATTCTTCGGGTAAGTATAAACTAACACACCTTTGTAATGAAACAAAGCTTCTCACTCCCTGCACCTAACTGCATTTCATTCAGAAATATAATATAAACAACTGATATGGAAAACAAGGGATTTCATTATGGTGCCACACCTAATTTACCTCTGCCAATTCAGATGATTGACAATTTCAACTTCTCAATCTATAGTAAACTTATCGGATTTATTCATTTATCACACCAATACTGACTGACTTGTCAATCAAGGAGGGATACACCAAATTGAGTACAAACACTAGAGAACTTCTATTGGATGTAGCCTTAGAATTATTTGCAACAGAAGGTTACCATGCAACAAAGGTATCAGATATCGTGAAACACGCCGGCGTTGCACAAGGTACCTTCTATTGGCACTTCCAATCTAAGAGTGAAATAGCACTTACCATTATCGAAGACGGCCGAGAGAAGCTGTTAGAAGTTGTCCGCAAAGGTTACCGCAGGGAAAGTGGCTACATTTCAGATATGTTACAGTCATCCAAACATTTGGTCAAACAACTCTTAATTTTTGGAAATAATCATCGCCATTTGATGATCTTGCTTTTATTAAAAGGACATGGCGGTGATGAACACCTTCGAAAAGCAATCGCTGAAACCATTGTTGCTATGGAAACAGAATTCGCTAACAATATCCAGCGCGCCATTGATTTAAACATGCTGGAAGATCGTGATTGTGTCGATTTACAAGCGCAAATTTTAACCAGTTTTATTACTGGGATTATGTCTAGATGGTTATTTGGTCCGTTGAATAAATTAGACTATACTCCAAATACTTCTATAGACGACATCACCGAGGAAATTGTCCGTTATGAATTTTTCGGACTGGTTGGTTCAGGAGGTAAAATATGAAAACAATAGTAAAGTGGTCTCATAACAGCTTAGAAATAAGCAACACAAAAGATAATCAGGTTATCGGCGCTGAGAATGCCGAAGAACAAGGATTTACTCCGATAGAATTGCTGACAGGAGCTTTAGGACAATGTATCGTTATTTCCCTTTCCAGATTATTAAAGCGGGATGGTGTTTCCTTTCATGAAGATGACTTACAAGTTACCGTTCATGCACAAAAAGCAGAACAAGGCCCATCCAGGGTAGAGCAATTTACCGTTGATATTAAGCTATCACTGGATCTGGATGACAAATACCGCAAAAGATTAATTAAATCTGCTGAAAGAGCTTGTACGATCGGGAATACATTAAAGACAGGTACACAAATCAGCTATATAGATGGAGAGATGAATAATGACAAAGAATCAAACTAATTTGGAAGATTATTCGATTACCCCTGTCCCTGCTAATAAAAGGAAAAGTACATTTAATATTTCTATTACCAGCTGTGCCTGGATCATTTCCTTATCGACTATTTTCACCGGTGGAGCTTTAGTTGCTGGAATGAATTTTCGTGACGCCGTACTAGCTGCCGTATTTGGCATGTTAACTCTTGCTATTATCGGTTTTTTTCAAGGCTGGATGGGAGCAAAATATGGTGTATCGACAACCATGCTCACTCGGCAGGTATTTGGACGATATGGCGCCAATTTGTTTGGAGTTTTATTGGCACTAACCATGGGGATTGGCTGGTTTGGCTGGCAGATTGCCTTTTTCGGTATGACGATTGCCGAGATGTTTCCTGATCTCTGGTTTGCCCAGCCAAAATTAGCAATGGTTTGGGGCGGTATTTTGATGATGCTGACCGCATTTATTGGTTATCGTGGTTTGGCAGCACTTAGTATGATCGCCGTTCCATTGGTTTCCATACTATCTATTTGGGGGCTGACAGCAGCTGTCAATCATTTAGGAAGCTGGAATTCTTTGTTTACTGCTGAATCGACCGGAGAATCGATTTCCTTATTTACAGGAATTACGATTGTAGTTGGAAATGCTGCGGCAGGGGCGATTGTATTCGCTGATGTCACCCGTTACGGTAAAACGCCAACCAAGGGTGGTTTTGGTTCTTCCATCGGTTATTTTCTAGGCGGTGTATTCTGTGTGATCGCCGGTGCGGCCATGACATTAGCTGCTCAAGTTCCATCAATTGGCTCCACACCAAATATTCCGGCTGCTATGAGTCAAATTGGGTTAGGCTTTTTTGCCTTTTTAATCTTAGTATTTGCCCAATGGACAACCAATGATAACAACCTTTATACCGGTTCTCTCGGGCTTCGAAATGTAGTAAACATGCCAAAGACTGTTATTGTCGCTGTGTTAGGTATACTTGGATTAGCCATCGCTCTTATCGGCATTCAGGACTATTTTGTACCATTTCTAAATGCCTTAGGTACCTATGTGCCACCAATTGCGGGTGTCATGATAGCCGATCATTGGATTGTAAAACCTAAAATTCTGCGCAAATCTTATCAATTTGGAACAGGGACAACCTATGCCAAATGGAATATTGCCGCCATTGCTGCTACTGTATTAGCTGGATGGATAAGTTCCCAAATCATTTGGGGGATTACTGCAATTAATGCCATCGTAATCGGTTTTGCCCTGTACATTGTACTTGCCTTTATTTTAAACAAATTAAATATATCTTTTGAAATTGGAGAGAAATCAGAAGAAGCAAATGGTTTTTAACATTATCCAGGTAACAAGGAGGACTTACACATGGAACAAGCAATTAACGCGAATCATTGGGTATTAGGTGTCGACGTAGGAGGAACATTTACTGACTTAGTGGTAACTACCAAACAAGGAAAGCTACTTTCAACAAAAACCCCTTCCACTCCAGATCAATCGGATGGTGTCATGAATGGCATTAACAAAATTGCCGGCTTACTAGGTGTTAATCAGGAAACTTTTCTAGCTGACTGTCCATTAATTGTACATGGTACAACGGTTGCCACCAACACATTACTGGAATATGACGGTCCTAAGGTTGGCTTACTGACAACAGAAGGTTTCCGTGATGAAATCGAGTTCCGCCGCGCTTATAAAGAAAGTGTATTCTCTGTTCGCTTACAAGCACCACATCAAATTGTGCCCAGAAGGTATCGTATCGGCATACCAGAAAGACTGGATAAAGAAGGAGAAATTATTCAAGCGTTAGACGAACAAGCAGTAAGAGACGCTGTTCACCGCTTGAAAGCAGAAGGCATCGAAGCCATCGCTGTCTGTTTCTTATTTAGTTTCGTTAATCCAGCACATGAAATAAGAGTGAAAGAAATTATTAAGGAAGAAGCACCTGATATGTTTATCTCTTTATCAAGTGAAGTATTGCCGCAAATCCGTGAATTTGAACGAGTATCTACTACGATAGTCAATGCCTATACAGGACCAACCTTACAATCTTATTTAAACCATTTAGAAGCAAACTTGCAGAAAAATGGTTTTCGCGGTGAATTGTTTGTTATGCAATCCAATGGCGGTGTACAGAACGTCGAGCAAACCGGAAAGCTTGCAGCAGGCAGTCTCTTATCAGGTCCGGCAGGCGGTGTGTCTGCAGGAGCTTTTATTGGTGAAAAGTCAGGCAATGAAAATATTATTACGGTGGATATGGGCGGAACCAGCTATGATGTCTCAGTTATTGAAGAACTTCAGCCCACGATTACAACAGAAAGCTGGATCAGCAGATACCGTGTTGCCTTACCAATGATGGATATTCATACGATTGGTTCCGGCGGGGGAAGCATTGCGTGGATTGATAGCGGCGGTGCATTGCGAGTCGGACCAAAAAGTGCAGGCTCTTTTCCAGGGCCGGCCTGCTATGGCAGAGGCGGAACAGAACCAACCATAACAGATGTAAATGTACTTTTAGGTTATATTAACCCGGATAATTTCCTCGGGGGAGAAATGAAATTAGACCGCGATTTAGCAGAGCGAGCAATCGCAAAATATATTGCCGAACCGTTAGGAATGACAACTATGGAAGCTGCGCTGGCTATTTCTCAAATTGTAAACAGCGATATGTCAAATGCTGTTCAGTATGTATCTTCACAGCGTGGTTATGATCCTCGAGAATTTGCACTAATGGCGGTTGGAGGAGCTGGTGCCATTCATGCCGGCAGACAAGCAGAAGATTTGGGTATAAATACCGTTATTGTACCTGCTCTAGCACCTGTATTCTCCGCCTTTGGCGATGTCGCAGCCAATTTAAAGATGACAGAGCTAAAAACAAGATTCGAGGATATCGATACCTTAAACTTAGATGATATGAATCGAGACTTTGAACAAATGGAAAAAACCGCCCGTGAGAAATTAGGTGGCGAAAATATTGTAGGACACTTTGAAACCCATCGCTATATTGATATGCGTTATAAAGGTGAAGTCCATGAAGTAACCGTACCTGTACGTTCTCGAACAAAAAGAATTACCAGACTCAATCTGGAAGCAACCATAAAAGATTTCCATGAAATGCATGAACGGCTTTACGCTCATCAGGACGCCGAACAAACAATTGAAATTTTAAACCTTCGTTTAGATTTAATTGGTGTACGTGAGAAACTAAAAATGGCAGATGAACCATTTGGTAAGGAAGATCCTATAGAGGCAAAAACAGATGAAAGAATCGTTTATTTTGAGCCAGACCCTGTAACAATTCCTGTCTACGATGGTGCCCAGCTCACTTCAGGTAATTTGATTGCCGGCCCTGCCATTATTGAACAATGGGGCACCACTATCGTTGTCTACCCAAGACAAGAGGCACTTATTGATGCAAATGGAAATTGTGTTATCGAGGTACAGCAGGTTAGAGGTGGTAACCAATGATTGAAGAACAAATTCAATATTCCAAGCTTCAGGCCATCAGCCGGCAAATGGGAGAAACATTGCAGCGAATCTCCCGTTCACCCTTAGTTTCCCAAGACCGAGCGTTTGCCGCAGCCATCTTTACAAACGAATTAGAACTTGCCGTCCAGCATCAATTCAAACCAGAGCATTTATTTGCTGTCAAAGAAAGTGTCGCCCATCTGTTTGACTATTTTTCTTTTGATATCTCAGATGGAGACGTATTACTAGTAGCTGACCCGTATAATGGCGGTACAAAAGGACAATCATTAACAATGGCTGCACCATTGTTTTATCAAGGAGAGCTTGTTCTTTTTCCCGTTATTCGTGTACAAATGATCGATCTAGCCGGTGAATTCCCGGGAGGATTCCATCCAAATGCCTTTGAAATTTGGCAGGAAAGTATGCGGATTACGCCCATCAAGCTATATAAGCAGGGATTATTACAGCGGGATGTACTGAAATTTTTGTTAGCAAACAGTCGGGTAAAAAGCCTGTATGAAGCAGAATTAAATGCGATGTATGCTTGTTTACGTGCAGCACAAACACAGCTGTTATCATTAATGAAACATGGAAAAAAGCAGCTTGATCATGCTATTTCCGTCATGAGCGACTATAGCCATCGCAGAATATTGGAACAAATCAAACAATTTCCAAACCAAGACATGCATTCTGAACTTACATTTAACAGCAATGCTGAGGTCATCAACCTCCATGTGACAATTAAAGCTTTGAAAGATAGATTGAAAATCAATTTTGAAGGTACGTCAAAGCAAGTACAGACACCTGTTAATGCAGCATTGTCAACAACCAAGGCTTATGCTGTATGGCCAGTGCTCGCACCTATAGCAGAAGAAGTTGCAATCAATGAAGGACTTCTGCAGGCATTTGATGTTGTTGTACCTAAAGGTAGTGTACTTGCTCCGAAATTCCCAGCTGCTGTTGGATTAAGCACCGTCATTACCGGTCACTATATTGCCGAAGTCATCACCAAAGCATTGAAAAATAATGATACTGCTGACGATCTTTATCTGGAAATTCACGGACCAGGACCACAAGCCATTCTATTTCCTCCGTTTGGAAAAGAACGAGAAACGGAACCACTGTTCTTAGCACCTGGTTTTCCTGAATCGCTGCAAGGCTGGGGGCCGTCTGCCTTATTCGGCGACCGCAAGCTGGTATCCGCAGAAGAGCTAGAATTCAATTATCATTTTAAAATGGTAAAACGTGAACAGAAAGATAAACAGATGATCATTCAAATAATCAATCAAGGCGCGAGCTTTGATGTCATCACGATCATTCCGGAAAAAGCAGGCAGATCTTACGGTGAAATCAAAATGGACACCAAAGAAAACAATCTGGTATTACACGGGAGCACGGTTGGAAATCGGCTGAATCACGGGGATGAAATTGCCTTTATATATGAGAGAGGAGGTCATCAATAATGGATCAAAAAATGATCGTATCACAAGTGGTCGGCGGCTCTCTAGATGCGATAGCGCGTGAAATGAGCGCAACTGTTACGCGAACGGCCAGATCACCATTATTTAATGAAGCACACGATTTTACCACGGGTATTTTTGATTTATCCGGCCACAAATCACGATTAGTGGCTCAGGCACCAGGTTGTACGTTACACCTTTATGCCATTGTCGGAGCGGTAGACCATCTAATCGATACCTTCCGTTATGACCTGCATCCCGGTGATATCCTACTTGTTAATGATCCTTATCATGGCGGCTCACACAGCTTAGATTGGACGATTGTCATGCCTGTATTCTATAATCGTAAACCAATTCTATTGCCCGCAGTAAGAAGTCATATGGGAGATAATGGCGGACCAGTTGCCGGTGGGTATAACCCTAATTCAAAAGATATTTGGCATGATGGGCTCCGCATTCCTCCATTAAAGATATACGAACGTGGTGAAAAACGGCAGGATGTGTTTGATTTAATCGTTGCGAATAACCGTTTATCCCATTGGCTGGAGGGAGATTTGGATGCCATGATTGGTGCCTGTAAACTAGCTGCCAATCGCATTCAAAAAATGTTAGATCAATATGGAGCAGATCAGATGATAGGCGCCATTGATGAACGGATAGCATATACAGAACGCAGAGTGCGAGATGAGATCGCAAGTTGGCCTGATGGCACATACAGTGCTGAAACATTTGCTGATCATGATTTTCAGGGCAATAGAGATATTAAACTAAAAGCAACGGTCACCGTATCAGGCAGTGATTTGCATATCGATTTCACTGGTTCGTCGAAACAGGCAGCTGGTTTTATTAACAGTCCGTTGTCTAATACCACTTCCTTTGCCTTCGTTGGGATTTCAACATGTTGTGATGAAGATATTCCCATTAACGAAGGTTATATGAACCCTGTTCGGGTAACTGCCCCTGTCGGAACAGTGGTTAATCCTGAACTGCCCGCACCATGTGGACATGCCACAGCTTGTGTCGGCGCAGAAATTGCGGAGGCTGTTTTATTAGCGATTTCCAAATGTGCACCAAAACGCGTTGGCGTAAATGCCCACAAATTACCATTGGCTTATACAAATGGCGTAGATGAAGATGGCAACCAATGGGTTAACCTTAATTTCTTCGGTTATACAGGCGGAGCAGGAGCTGCTTTTGAAACAGACGGCTGGGGATTATATCCACCCGTTATGACAGGGGTTACCCTGCCTTCGATTGAAATGAATGAAATACAATACCCAAGCAGGGTGCTAAAACATGAATATGTAGCAGATTTTACCGGTGCAGGGAAATGGCGCGGAACACCCGGTTTAGATGTTCAAATTCAGCACCTTGCCGACAGTTCCACAAGTGTGATGATGGCAGGTGTCCGCAATACAACCAAAGGCTTTGTTTCTGGTCATGACGCACCAAGTAATCTGGTAATTGTAAACTATGGAGCAGATAATCAACAAGCTGTAGAAGAAACTGCCTTTGCAGTTAAAATGCCGCCAGGTGGTATTATTCAATTTCGCCGTGCAGGCGGCGGAGGCTGGGGAGATCCGTTTGAACGTGAACCAGAGTTGGTTCTGGAAGATGTAAAAAATGGACTAGTAAGCCTTTCTGCAGCTGCTAAGACTTATGGTGTGGCCATTTGCCAGCAGAGTCTAACGATTGATTATGAGAAAACAGAGCAATTAAGGCGGAAATAGTAGGCTGTGTATATATTTGCGAAGGCTTATGTTAGTTTCCTTAAATTAGAATGAGTAATGTAATCAAGTATAAAAACTAATCACAGAGGGCTGTTGCACAATGAAAAATAAATGAGCAACAGCCTTTTCTTTGTGTAAAAAAGCAAACCAAGAAAGGCTTGCTCTCATGTATTATTAACTTATGACTCGTTAAGACCTTTTCACTTACACAAATTTTTTCTGCCTAAGGCTCACTTTTTCTAAGTGAACTCCCTACAAATACTGCCCTGTATAAGAGTTTTCCTGCCACCTAATAACTTCTGGCGTCCCTTCTGCAATCACCGTACCACCTTTATCTCCGCCTTCTGGACCTAGATCGATAATCCAATCAGCTGCCTTAATCACTTGGCTGTTATGTTCTACCATAATCACCGTATGACCGGCATCTACTAAGCGATCTAATAACTTTAATAATTGGGTTGTATCATTCGGGTGTAAACCAGTCGTTGGCTCATCTAATAAATAGAGTGATTGCTTGTTGCCTTGTTTCATTAACTCTTTGGCCAATTTTAGCCGTTGCCCTTCACCGCCTGACAACGTGGTTAACGATTGCCCCATCTTGAGATAACCCAGCCCAATTTCCACCAATAAATTTAAGGTTTGCTGTATCTTTTTCTCTCCTTCAAAAATAGCCAGACATTCATGAATAGAATTTTCTAAGATATCATTGATAGAATATCCTTGATATTTTACTGCCAGTATCTCTTGCTTAAATCGTCTCCCTTGGCATTCCGGGCATACTACCTCTAAATCAGGAAAAAAGAGCATATTCGTCGTTACATATCCCAGACCTTGACAGTTCTCGCAACGACCGCCAGCTGTATTAAAAGAAAAGTGTTTAGCCGTTAATTTTCGATCTTTTGCCGCTGGTAATTTGGCAAATAATGTACGGATTGGTGTAAACAAATCCATATAAGTCGCAATATTGGATCGTTTCATCCGGCTAAGCGGAGATTGGCCTACTGTAATCATTTGATCAAAACTCTCCACGCCGGTTACCTTCTCAAATCCTTCATGAAACTTGTCATTTGCCTTAGCCAGTACATCAAACACAAGTGAGGACTTGCCTGAACCAGAGACACCCGTCACTGCTGTTAAACAGCCAGTTGGAAAGGTAATGGTCACATCTTTCAAATTATGCACATTGGCATGATAGATGGTAATGCCATCTCCAGCGCCTGTTCGATACGACTTCCGTTCCGGTTCATCCTGTCGCAAATACTGACCTGTCACCGAATCTTTTTGTTCCATCAATTCTGACAATGTACCTTGACCGACTACTGTTCCGCCCAGTTTTCCTGCGCCTGGGCCAATATCAATAATATAATCTGCCTGTTTCATAACATCGACATCATGTTCAATTAACAAGATGG
The DNA here is from genome assembly GCF_016909015.1 of Gracilibacillus alcaliphilus. Taxonomy (GTDB): domain Bacteria; phylum Bacillota; class Bacilli; order Bacillales; family Amphibacillaceae; genus Gracilibacillus; species Gracilibacillus alcaliphilus. Next base: position 38,047 of record NZ_JAFBFA010000041.1, on the reverse strand, counting down.
TATTGCCTAGATCCCGCAAGCCTTTCAACACACTGACAAGTCCTGCTGTATCCTTAGGATGCAGACCAACAGTAGGCTCATCCATAATATACAATACACCTGTAAGAGCAGAATCTAACAAGGCAGACAAGCGAATCCGCTGTGCTTCTCCACCAGATAAGGTAATTACCTGACGATCTAAGGTTAAATAACCTAAGCCGATTTTATCAATTCTGGTCAGCTTGGTCTTCAAGTCCTGAAGGAAAGTTTCCACTAATAGATAGCGGGCTTTATCCAATGCTTGCTCCAGCTCCTGCACCCATGCTAGCATGTCTTCCAAGGAACGGGTCACTAACTGTGGTATAGTCTTTTCCGCAACATTAACCGCTCGGCTTGTCTTATTTAGCCGTTCACCACGGCAATCCGGACAGATCTGTGAATAGAAATAAGCCTCTGCTTCAGGAGAAGAGCCGCCATGTTCCGTAAATCGACGCCACATTGACGTTAATACACCTGGAAACTTCCCTTTTTCCACCGTTTTTGGCGGCTTCACATCCGGAAATAGTTCTTTTACTTGATCACTTTCCACACCATAATACAAAATCGCCCGCTGCGCCTCATTTAATTGCTTGATCGGCATGGTTTCCTCAAATGGCTGGTTATAATGTTGGAAAGCTGCTTGAAGAACCGCAATTTGATATTCACCGTAACGCCCCTTAAAAATATCCACAGCACCATCCTGTAAAGAAAGTTCTTCATGGAAAACAGAAGGAAGATGGATATCAACGGTTTCACCTAAGCCTTTACAGGTAGGGCATGCCCCTTCAGTTTTATTATAGGAAAAATGTGTCCGTGTCAACTTTTCCATTCGCTCCTGACAATGAGGACAGAAGATATATTCAGTAAAGCTGTCTGCTTCTTTCTCCACTTCCCCGCTATAAGCGACTGGATCAATCGTCTGCTGACACTGAGGGCATTGTCTGATACCCAATTTTTCAAATATCATTCGCAAACTTGTATACATATCTGTCATGGTTCCAACTGTAGAGCGCGGATTGCGGTTAGTAATCTGCTGGTTGATGCTAATCGCTGGTGACAGCCCGCTAATACTGTCTACTTTAGGCTTATTGATACCTTGCATTCCCATTGACTCCAAGTACTGCCGCTGACATTCATTAAATAAGGTATCCATTGCCAGCGTGGATTTCCCTGAACCAGACGGACCTGTAAACACAATTAGTTTATTCTTCGGAATCGATACAGAGAGAGATTTTAAGTTATTTTCCCTTGCACCTTTTACCATCATGACATCATTCATTGCCACATTCCTCCTTCATATCTTCTTATTTCATCATATAACATTTGTGCAAGTGCAAACTTCTTTATAACATGTTACTATTTAATAAGGAATTATAACACCAAACCCGTCATGGTACTAAAAAGTTTTAGTTTAAACTTTTAGGAGGTTGTCATGGAACTTAGACCAATTGATATTGCCAAAAAGCTAGATGTCGGAACCAGCGCATTGAGACACTATGAAAAATGGGGAATTGTTCCTAAGGCGATTCGAAAAGAAAATGGTTATCGCGTATATACAGAAGTGCATGAAGCATACTTTCAGTGTATTCGAGCCATGTATCCAGGATTCGGGATGGCAACCGTTCGCCGTGTCATGCCCTTATTGCAAGAAAATAAATTCACAGAAGCGTTATGGGAAGTCAATGCTGTCCAAGCGGAACTATTTGAGCGAAAAGAACAAGCCACAGACGCCCTGCATATCTTAAGTCCTGATAACATGCAGCAATTTATGAAGAAACACCCACAAAGATATTACACAATTGGCGAGGTAGAAGCCGAATTACATGTACCTGCAACCACGCTCAGGCATTGGGAAAAAGAGGACCTGATCACACCAGCCCGAAACCCGGAGAATGGTTACCGGATGTATACTCGAGAAGATATGAGACGGCTATTAATTATTCGCACCGTCCAATCTTCTGTCTATTTACTAGAAACCGTCCGTGATATCCTCGACAAAATGAACCAGCATAGTTTAATGGATGCCAGACAGGTTGTCACAGACGCCTTAACCTATATGGATTATCAGATTGAGCAGCAGCTGCGTGGGGCTCATTATCTTTATCGATTAATTGAATTATTGAAAAGCAAAAGAGATTAGTTCTCGCTAGATAAATCTCCTCTTGAAACTTAAATCAAATGAACAAGTAAAGCAAATAACAACGCTTTTGCTGACGTCATGAAAGAGTTTATTAATCAATAATAATAAAAAGATAAAGTAACTTAAAATAAAAGGAGCTAATTAACCCTAACACAGACACGATCATACCAAAACTTGCTAAAATAATAATTGATTTAGCAAATCTATTTATGGTCATTATAATAAACCGCTGTCTCATACAAACCATTGTTAACCAAACACAACCATCAAAATAAAAGAAGCTATAAATAAGCATTGTACAACGAATCTGACATATATGTTTGTTGGCGGTTTAGTACCTAGATGAATATTTTGTTTAAATGCTTTGATATTAGCTGGGAATAATACAATACATAATATAATCCCGATTATGCTGGAGATTTGCTGTGTAGCAGGGATAAGAACACCTATTGCGATAAACAATTCTATGATACCTGTAGCATAGACAATTAATGTTGGAAACGGGAAAAGAGCAGGCACCATTCGAATTAACGAATCCCTCACGGGTGGTATCCATCTCCCCATAAACGTATACAAAAATGATAAAATTATAGAGAACTGCGCAGCAGTTAACAGCATGTTTTCTGTTGTTTTAAATAACAAACTAACCATACAGCCTAATAAAGCTCCGACGCAATAAATGATAAATGTTTGCATAACTATCCATGCTCCTTTAATTTATTCAATGTAAACGAACACCATTCTATTTCTGCTTGCGAGATTTTTAAGCCATATTCCAGTGTTAATATCCAGTAGATATAACTCTGATGGGAGCTCCAATTCTGATCCACTTCCCTGCGAATATCTTTTAAGCTATCCTGCCGGTCTGTGACCAATTGTTTATAGTTTTTAACTAAGGTTATATTATTTTTCATTTCTGTCTGATGACCAAAATTCAAACGCAGTAGCACCTCATTTCTGAAGGTTGGGATACTTTTTAAATCCTCTTCCAACCAATTTAATAAGGCCTCCATCCCATCCTCTGTAACCGAATAAATTTTTTGAGTTGGTCCTTTACTACTTGATGTTTCTGATTTTATTACATAGTTAACTTCTTCCAGTTTCTTTAGATAAGGATAAATCTGGTTATAACCTATTTTCCAATAAAAATTCATATTTTTATCCATTACTTTCTTAATATCGAAACCGGTTTTAGGACTGTTGGCTAGTAATCCTAATAATAAATAATGACTTTGATTCATGTAATCGCCTCACTATATCAATTTGATATAGTTAAGTGTATATTAATTAGACAAGAAATTCAATATAGAAACTGATTAACCAGAACTATATTTATGTGAAAGTTAATTTCTTGTTATATATTTTTTATAATGGATCAGACACAACAAGATAAGTGTTTCGCAGTGGCCATTTTCGTTCTTTTTATATTAGATCAGTAAAAAAGAAGTGACTAGTTGTACAACACCATTAACAATTGTTGAAGCAGCCATCTCTTCATAAAGCAACCTAAATCCATATCAACACAGGACTCAGGTCATGTTCACGAAAGTCTATTCTTTTCCATCTTAATCACACAGCCTATTTCTTCTCATACTTCATATCAATATAATAATTAATCCCGCTCCATTTGCTGTGTTTTTGCTTGATGCGGCGAAATTCTTGATAACCGAGTTTCTCATATAAGGCTAGTGCAGCAGTGTTTGTGTCAGCGACTGCCTCCAGCATATATGTTTGATAACCAGGCAGGTCTAATAGATATTGCATCAGTCTAAAGGCAACTCCTTGTCTTTGATAATCGGGTGCTGTAACGACGAAACCTACATTGCCTATCCCTTCACCTGTTTTTAATGGAGCTTGCTGGAATTCCTTCGTGAATACATGATTAGCTATTGTCCTTCTTTTATCCATCCTAATTTTTTTCGCAATATTTTTTTATCGTGTTGAATAACAATATCTTCATCGTGAATACCTGTAAATGAAGTAATACCAGCAATATGTCCATCGATAACAGCAATATAAAATGATTCTAGTACAAACATATGGGCAACTGCCTCGGCCAATTGCTCTGGATTTTTAGCAAAAAAAGATAAATCATTCCAGAAACCGGATACAAATACCTTACTAAATTCCTCTCGATAAGGCTCACTAGCTCGAATGATCTCCATATCTATCATCTCCTCCTAATAATAACAACAGAGTACCCCGCCTGAATTTCTCGTTCAGGCGGGACCCATAACTAATCTTCCCTTACAAATTGCTGATTCTCTATACGATAGATGCTATCTGCTGTTCGTTCAATAAAGTGCTGGTCATGTGAGACATAAATAATTGTCCCTTGATAGCCAGCAATAAACTTTTCTAATGCCTCGATCGCATCGATATCTAAGAAATTAGTCGGTTCATCCAGCAATAAGATATTATACCGTCCTAAAAACAATAAACAGAGCTGAAGACGGATCGCCTCGCCACCGCTCAATGACCGAACATCCTTATAGATATCTGTCCCCTCAAATCGCATCGAATGCAGCACACTTCTGAAAAAAGCTTCCTCATAATCAGAACGATGTTTGACAAAGGACAATACTTGTTCTTTAGCGGTAAATTGATAACTCATCTGCTGAAAAAAGCCAATTTCCGCTTTAGGTGAGATGACCAGTGCCGGATCTCGCTCGGCAATTTGTTTCAGCAGTGTACTCTTTCCGCTGCCGTTCACTCCGGTAATAGCAATAACCTCGCCAAGGGGGAGTTGAAAATTCACTTGATTTAATAATACACGATCTGCCACTTGAAGGGTATAATGATCCGCCATAATCGGAAACTTATTGTGCAACGCCAATGAGCTAGCTACAGGAAAGGTGATCGGCCGTTCTTCCTGTACTGCATCTACTTCTTGAAGTTGCTACACCCGATGTTCTATCGCTTTTGCTGCTTTTTGCACTGCTTTTTGGCTTGATCCTTTCGATTTGGTCATAAACGATTTATTCGGCTTTGCATTTGCTTCTTTTTTGGACAGCCTCCCTGCTTGTGCTACCTTCTGTGCTTTCTTCATTTTAGCTTCTGCCGCTTGTTCCAGACGAGCTTTCTCTTTAATAAACTGCTCATGTGCCTGGATTTGCTGCTCTCGCTCCAACCTTTTCTGTTCCAGATAAGCACTGTAATTGCCGGCATAGACACGAACCTCTCCCTTATGCACTTCCCAAATCGTTGTCACCAGCTCATCTAATACCGCACGATCATGGCTGATCAACACAAGCGCTCCATAATAGTAGCGCAGCTGATCGATTAAAAAGGAGATTCCTGCTTGATCCAAATGAGTAGTCGGCTCATCCAGCAACAGTGCCTCATGATAATCCGTAAACAATTGGGCCAGTTTCTTCCTTGTCTGTTCTCCGCCGCTTAACAGGTCAGACGAAGCTGGAACCGCCAGTTTTCCTAATAGGGCAGGATCTGCCGACTGTTCTGCAGGAGGCTCTGTTTGCTCTAAATAACCTCCTTCCACATGACGATCTACCAAGCCATTAGTTGGCTTTATTTTGCCTGCCAGCAATTTCAACAAGGTCGATTTTCCTTCACCATTTTTTCCTACAATACCGATCCGGTCAAATTGGTGTACTGCCAACCGTTCAATAGTTAATATTTCTTTATCCAAATAGGTCACTTGTACCTGCTTTAATTCAAAACATAATTGTTCCATTTTGTTTCCTCCACTATTTCTGATTTTTGGCATCAAAAAATCACAGACAATCTGCCTGTGATAAGAGCGAAGGGAATCTATCCTGATCCATAGTTTCATCTAAATAAAGCTTAGCCTCCTCCTGTCTTCTGGTGGGGAGTCGGCGATTACTTTTCTATAGACTGCTATCAGTGGGTGGTTTCGCCTCTCTCTCCACCGATAGATAGCGAGGTGTTATCGTCCGGTATCCTCCAAAAAATAGAGACTTATGGACGTTTTTACCATGATAAATAAAGAAAGACAGACGTATCCACCTTTCTCTTCGTTACCATTTCACTGTTCATGAAGATTATTAAAAAAGGACAGACTTATCCCGTTCGCTCTGTTCAATCAAACAGAGTCTTTGAACTTATTTAATTGCTTTTAGTTCAAAGTTGGGAAACGAAGTCTCATGGAATGTGTCATTTTTTAATAATCCTCCTTTTCTATTCACCATTTATTGTAAAAGATATTTACCCAAATGTCAAAACCAAACTAATCCCAATCCTTCTATACGTCTTCTGCTAAATATGGTACGATAATATTTATTATATAGACAGAACTTGATTGCTCCGATAAAACGAGATTTATCGAAGCTGGAGCCTGTTTTTCCTAACATGTCTGGCAAAATGGCCTTACTAGGATAAAATAACAACAAAGAGGTGATCATACTTGCTGTGGCTTGGCCTTTTTCCCTTATTTTTCTTAATTACCTTTCTGATCTCTTACTGGAGGGATCCGAGGAAATTAGTCAATGGTTTTCTATTTAATATTTTTATTGTGTCCTTTCTGTTATTCTGTTTCGTATATGCCTTTGAAACAAATAATACATATTTAAGCTCTTTGATCGCTTTTCCTTTACTCGCCTTATTGATTTTAATTCCATTTGCCATTGTGGCATTAATTGGGGGGCTCTTTCTAAATGCTAGAATACTTATGCGCCGAGAAGGCAAAAGATTGGCGAACTCGTTAACACTGCTTGCAGCCATTGGTATTATCGTGCTGTTATTTCTCAACACACTGAACCTATCACAATTTGTCTCAGCAAGTTTACAACCTTTGTTTGCCGGTGCTGCATTTATTACCTTTTATTTTTTTTTACATTTATTGAATTTCTTTACGGCTTACTTGCTGTATCAATTTAACCGCCCCAAACGTAATCAGGATTTTATTATTGTGCTGGGCAGTGGTCTGATTAAGGATCAAGTCCCTCCGCTGTTAGCCAGTCGAATTAATAAAGCCATTGATTTTTATCAGAAACAAAAAAAGGCAGCCGCCCCGCCAAAAATTATTCTGTCAGGTGGACAAGGCCCAGATGAAGGGCGTCCTGAGGCGGAAGCAATGCAAGAGTATGCCATCAAACATGGTATTCCGAAAGAGGATACCATTCAAGAGAATCAATCACGCAACACTTATGAAAATATGCTCTTCTCCAAGCAGATCATGGATCAGCGGAAGCCGGATCAAAACTATCACAGTATTTTTACGACAAATAATTTTCACCTTTTCCGTGCAGGAATTTATGCCCGAATGGCAGGGCTAAACAGTCAAGGAATTGGTGCCAAGACAGCTTTGTATTATTGGCCTAATGCCATGGTAAGAGAATATATTGCGATCATCGCCCTGCAGCGCAAACGGCACATGATTGTTGTAACTGGAATTATGGTGATGGCTGTTTTCTTATCGATTATTAATTGGTTATTTGTTTATTAATATATATCCTCATATCATTAGCAGGGAATCAAGAGAACCCCGCTTTATCTAGGAGTTGTTAGAATGGAAGGAAACAAATTATTATCTTCACTATGCTATTTTAGTATCTTTTTCGCACCACTTTTATTTCCTATTTTAGTGTGGATTTTTGGTGATGAAGTAACCAAGCCACATGCAAAAAAAGCACTTTGGACACATATTATCCCTGCACTGACTGCCATCGCTGCCGTTTTGGTTATTGGCTTCTTAGGTATTTGGCAATTTCAGAATAATCTTGAAAATGCTAGTATGGTGTTGCTTATTTCTACCTCGATTGCCATGGTTGTCTGTTTTTTGATCAGTCTTTACTTTTTGATATGGAATATTGTAAAAGGGATTCAAATCCTTATTTCGTAAGGAAAGAGGTGATAAAGTGGGCAGATTAGACATTGACACACAATATATAAAAAGTTTGAAGCTCAAAACAGAATATATTCCGTCTTTTCAGCATTTCCCCTTGAATCTTCCTGTTATTAAAAAGTTTAAAGATATCTATTTCCATCCGAATGTCACCTTTATTATTGGGGAGAATGGAATGGGGAAATCCAGTTTGTTGGAAGGCATGGCTGTTTCATTAGGATTCAATCCTGAAGGCGGAACACGGAATTTTAATTTTTCCAATTATGATTCACATAGCAATTTGGATCAATACCTACGTATTGCCAAGGGCGCCTATCGCCCAAGGGATAATTTCTTCTTACGGGCTGAAAGCTTTTATAATGTAGCTACTTATGTAGAGGAACTAGATCAGGACCCAATGGGCGGTGCAAGAATTGTCGATGCTTTTGGCGGCAAGTCATTGCATCAGCAATCACACGGCGAATCCTTCTTCGCCACCTTTAATGAACGATTTCGCGGGCATGGTTTATACATTTTAGATGAACCGGAAGCTGCTTTATCACCGCTGAGACAATTGTCATTGCTAAGCCGGATGGACGAGCTGGTTCATCAAGGTTCACAATTTATTATTGCGACCCACTCCCCTATGTTAATGGCTTATCCTCATGCCGCGATCATTGAACTATCAGAAGATGGCATGGAAGCAAAGAAACTGGAAGACACCCAACATTATTCCGTGATGAAGCAATTCTTCGAAGATCGAAACCAGCTGCTGCATCATTTATTTCAATAGGCGAAGCTTGTGTTTTAAAAACCAAGAAGAGCATTTGATCCTTTACCTTTTAGCCAAGATAGATGTCCGCTGCGAGAAGTCGCTTTCCGCAGGCATGGCTTCAGCTAACGTCTTTTTTGTGTGCAAAATTTAAAGTCAATTAAACACATCTATAATTATATTTTTCATCTTCTTGCAATACGAAACAATTCATTCATATCCTTGATATTCCGTACATTCACGATTTTATCTAAATGTTCAAATTGAATTCGTTGGCGTTTACCACTTGCCAACTCACTAAGAGTTCTCGGCGAATACTCGTTTTAATGTGTAATTGAGTGATGGATTAGTCATGGTAAGTAGTAATTCGTTGAGTTGTAAATTGATTTCTTAAGTCAATCCATTCTGTTAAACTATGCTTAATCTCTTGAACGCCATGATTTTCAATTTCAATTTTAAGTTCATTAAATTGAGGGTTGTCGAAGGCTTTAATCCTACCGTCCTTCGCATAGCACTTATCCATAATAACTTTAACTGAACCGTCTCCGATCCATCTTGCTTGATCAATTATCCCCTTATTCTGAATAAAACTGATTCCCACCTTACTCATGGTGACAAACCCTCCCACATCTCACAGCGTCTATTGCGCATACATTCCTTCGTTCGGTCTATCCATGAAGTGGGGGCCGGTCATGCTTTCTTACAGGGGCATGGCCCGTTTGTATATAAATTTGCCGGCTGCTCCTTGCTTCTCATGTGATGGTTATTTTTAAATAAATGAAATCGCTTCGCTATCATGAAAACGGGGGCCTACTTTATTTCTTTCGCTAAGCGGCATCCTGTATGGGAAAATGAGGAATGTCCCCTAACATTTTTCCGGACAAAAAGCTACTTGTTTCTTTCCTATCGTGAATAAAATGCGAATCAACTTGCAACACAGTGCAATCAAGGACTGCTTTTTCTTTAACGGATTCTCTTTTCTGGTTGTAAAATATTCGTGTAATGCCTTAAAAGCAGGATTGTGTCCCACTAATGGAAAGATGACTTGGAACAACAGGGCGCGTAATTTAGGCCGCCCTCGTTCGGTAATAACCGTTTTACCTTTCCATTTTCCTGACGTGGCCAGTTTTAAGTTTAATCCAGCTAACTTAATGATTTGTTCGGGGTGATCATATCTGCTTAAATCGCCTACCTCTGCTAGAAATGCAGCGATCGTTGTTTCACCCACCCTTTATATCCATCATTTCCTGGACACCTGGAATCGTGCTTGTTATCGATTCCACCATATGCCATACTTCCTTGATTTTTTCCTGAAGAAGGGTGTATTGATCCAATAATGTTTGGATTTTTCATCCGTGCCAGTCTTCTGGATTCTTGGATACCAACAGATTGACTAGACACCTCTTGAAGCTGGCGGATCTTCTTTAACCCTACTCCTCTTTTGACTTCTTTACGTATTTCTTCCAGTAGTTGATCTTCCCTCATTTTCGTTATTTCTCCCAGGAATAATTCCAGCTTTAATACTTGAATCGAGGCTCTGCCTTCCCATTGTCGTGAAAGTTGAGTTAATAGCTTGCATGGACATAGAATTTACGCTTTTCCATTCTAATATAACTTATTAACTTGCATTCCACCTCATTTTCGACCGTAAAACTCCCTGCTCCAGCCAGCACGATATACGAAGAAGCTTGCAGCCCTTCTATGCAGACGGGAGATCAGGCGAATTCCCTGATTCCTTAGGTTTCATCTATGTTTTTAGCGGGGCAGGTAATCGCAGTCCCAGTGAGAGAAAAGTGAAAACGCCCATGGCAGAAAGTTTCGTTTTAGAGACTTCGTATGGATTTTTGGGTATCGTTTTTAAACGCGGTCTTATGCTTATGTTTATTTATTTTTGTATTGGAAGAAAAAATACGGAAAGAAATATATAGGAGACAGTCACAGAGCGAAAAATAACCAAGATTATAGCATACCATATTATTTATAATAAGTAAATAATAAAAAGAAATATTTACACTATAATCATCTTTCTTTTACATTCATTTGCTAGAATAACCACTAGAAAAAGTAGTTTCATAGGGGGAAAATGATGGACATTCATTTAGAACAATTAACTATGCAGTTTGATGATGTAACTGCAGTCAAACATATCACCACTACCATTAAGAATGGTGAGTTGGTCTCATTACTTGGACCAAGCGGCTGCGGGAAAAGTACAACATTAATGCTTTTGTCGGGTCTGTACAAACCTACCGGTGGAGAAATTTATTTTGGAGATAAGAGAGTAACACATCTTGATGCAGAAAAACGTGGAATCGGAATGGTTTTTCAAAGTTATGCCCTATACCCACATCTATCTGTATTAAAAAATATTATGTTCCCTTTAAAAATGCAAAGAGTTGCGAAAGCGGAAGCAAAGCAACGGGCGATGGAAATGGCTAAGCTCGTGCAGATTGATCATCTGACTGACCGAAAGCCAGCCCAACTCTCAGGAGGACAGCAGCAGCGGGTTGCGATTGCCCGTGCTCTCGTGAAAAATCCAAAGCTACTGCTCTTAGATGAACCTTTGTCAAACTTAGATGCACGATTGCGTTTAGAAATGCGTGAAGAGATTAGAAGAATACAGCAAGAGGTTGGAATTACTGCTGTGTTTGTTACACATGATCAGGAAGAAGCATTGAGCATATCTGACCGTGTGATGCTTATGAACCAAGGGGAATTACAACAAGATAGTGCACCACAGGAAATGTACCGCACACCAAGTAATGTATTTGCAGCGAGTTTCTTAGGGAATCCGCCAATCAACTTCTTAAACTTAACCAAGGAAGAAAGCAAGGCTGGAACGTACACGATTGACGGAACGAATCAACAGGTCACCTTCATGAACCCGGCATTGAAGGCTTATGAAACACTTAAAATCGGGTTGCGTCCTGAACATTTAGAAATTGCTGCAGAAAATGAAGCATTTATTACAGGAGAAGTTATTCATATCGAGACCATTGGCAGAGACACGCTTATTCGTGTACAGCAAGGGGACATACCAGTACGTGCTTTAGTAGATCCGAAAATCCATTTACAAGTAGGTGATACTTGCAGCCTGGCTATTGAAGAAAATCAGATTCACTTCTTTGATACGAATACAAGTGAACGCATTGGAGGAGGGTTTTCGCATGATGTCAGAACCAACTTGGAAGAGCACGTTTAAAGCCTTCCTGTATCTTCTGCCGGCACTGCTTATCTTAATTATTTTTAACATCTATCCGATTATCAAGTCTTTTTTGATGAGTTTTTATATAGATTTTGATTACTTTAATAATGTGGTGTATGAGCGAGGTGTAAGGAATTTTATCCATCTTTTCCAAGACCCTAATTTTATAAAAGCGACGCTGAATACATTTATTTTTGTCGTTGGTGTTGTACCGATTTCCATTATATTATCTTTGACGATTGCTTTATTTCTTAATAGCAAGATTAAATTTTTAGGTTTTTTCCGGACGATTTATTTTCTGCCTTTTGTTACCTCAGTGGTAGCTGTAGCGATTGTCTGGAGCTGGATTTTTCATTCGGACTATGGTCTGCTTAATTATTTTCTTGGCTGGTTTGGAATAGATCCCATTAACTGGCTTACAGATCCAACTTATGCGATGCCAGCTTTAATTATTTTGAGTATTTGGAAAGGATTGGGGTTTAATATCATTATTTTTCTAGCCGGCTTGCAAAATATTAATCAGCAATACTATTTAGCTGCCCAGGTTGACGGAGCTTCAGCGTGGAGACGTTTTACAAATATGACGCTGCCATTGCTGTCACCAACGATGTTTTTTGTTTCCATTATCTCCATTATTAATGGATTTAAAGTGTTCGATGAGATTTTTGCCTTATTTAATGGTAAGCCAGGACCTGCGAATAGTACGCTGACTGTAGTGTACTACGTATATCAGAAATTCTATGAAGAATATGAATTCAGTTTGGCAGCTGCTGCAGCTTTCGTCTTGTTTATCATTGTTTTCATATTTACATTAGTTCAGTTGATTATCGGAAAAAAATTCGTTCATTATGATTGAGGGGGATTCAATGATTAAATCAGCATTAACCAAGACAACCATATATTTTTTACTTTCTGTTGGCGCTATTTTAATGCTGCTTCCGTTCGTTTGGATGCTGAGCACGTCTTTAAAAGCACCGAATGAAGTGATGACTATGCCTCCTGTTTGGATACCTTCTGAACTTAATTGGAGTAATTTCACAGAAGCATTAAGCGTTGCTCCTTTTGATACGTATTTTATGAACAGCGTGGTTGTAACGGTTTTAAGCACCATTGGTGAATTAATTACAACGATTTTAGCAGCTTATGCATTTGCGAGAATTAACTTTTATGGGAAAGAGGTAATATTCGCTGTTTTATTAGGAACGATGATGGTACCGGGAGAGGTCCTTTTAATACCTAATTTTGTTACCTTATCCAATTTGGGATGGATTGATACATACCAAGCCTTGATTGTACCTTGGATTGCCAGTGTTTTTGCTATTTTCCTGCTGAGACAATTTTTCTTGGGAATACCGAAAGAACTCTCTTTTGCTGCCAAGGTTGATGGCTGCAGTGAATTTCGATTTCTATGGTATGTCATGGTTCCTTTAGCCAAACCTGCACTGATTACGGTAGCTTTATTAAAAGTAATCAATAGCTGGAATGCGTTCTTATGGCCGTTAATTGTTACCAACTCTCAGGAATTACGTACGTTGCCAGTCGGACTTTCAGCCTTTACAACAGAAGCTGGTGTGAAATATGAGTTATTAATGGCCGCTTCCTCTATGGTCGTGCTGCCGATGATTATTTTATTTTTTATCATGCAGAAACATATCATTGCTGGTGTTTCTAGGACAGGATTGAAAGGCTGATTCTGCACTTTTCCAAGGAGGTGATCTGTTGACTGCGTTGTTTATCACGGAGAATCGTTCGTAAAAACCCTGCAGAAGAAAATTTCATTTTTTGAAAGAGGCAACCTATTTTCAAGTATATTCATTATTATTTGAGGAGGAAAAATATTATGAAGAAGAGTTTATTGCTTACTTTATTAAGTATGTGTTTTATTTTGCTGCTGGCTGCCTGTGGAGGAGGTAATCCTGAGGGCGGGGAAGATAACTCTGAAAGTGGAGAAGGGAATTCTAAAGGCGGAGAAGATACTGCCGCTGAAAATGAAGCAGCAGAAGAAGTAGAAATTGAGTTTTGGCATGCGATGAGCGGGCCTCACGAAGAACAGATTAATAGCTTTGTTGATCAATTCAATAGTGAGCATGAAAATATTACCGTAAAGCCGGTTAACCAGGGTAGCTATGATGATCTGGAGCAAAAAATAATGGCTGCTGCAAAAGCCGGTAACCTGCCTACACTTTCTCAGGCTGTAACAAGTGTTATACCTGAATATATGAATAATGATTTTATTATGCCATTAAATGATTTTATAGAAGATAGTGAAATAGGTCTATCTGACGAAGAATTAGATGATTATGTGGATGTGTTTAGAGAGTCCAGCCAGTGGGATGGTACGTACTACAGTCTGCCATTTAGCAAGAGTACAAGGGTTCTTTTTTATAATAAGGAAATATTAGAGGATAATGGATTCGAAGCTCCAGAAACTTGGGATGATGTCCGAAATATTGCTGAAACAGTTACAAAGGACAATGTAGTCGGAATGGGGTTTGAGAATTCTTATGAATCTGAATTCCAAGCGGTTCTTAACCAAATGGGCGGTACTTTTATTGATGAAGAAACGAGCGAAGCACAATTTGCCTCTGAAAATGGTGTAGAAGCGATGTCACTGATCATGGACATGATTGATGAAGAAATTGCACGTACAGCTGGAGAGGAAGATTATATGTCTAACCCATTTGGGCGCGGTGATGTAGCAATGTATATTGGATCTTCTGCTGGAATTCCTCATGTGGCAGGCGCTGCTGAAGGAAACATCGAGTGGGGAACAGCACCAACACCGACATTGGACGGTGAAGCAGCAACGGTATTTGCAGGTAATGATATCATTATGTTCAACCAAGCAGAAACAGCTGAGCAAAAAGCCGCATGGAAATTCATGAAATTTTTAACAAGCCCAGAGATTACAGCTGCTTGGTCTATGGAATCTGGCTATTTACCAGTCCGTTATTCTGCGCAAGAGCTGGAGGAATATCAATCCTTTGTTGAAGAAAATGATGAATATAAAGCAGGTACGGAACAATTTGATGCAGGTTTCTTTACTGCTCGTATTCAAGGCAGCAACAAGGTAAGAAATATCTTGTTAGAGGAATTTGACAATATTCAGCTTGGACAGAAAACGGTAAAAGAAGGATTAACCGATGCACAAGATCGGGCAAACGAAACATTACAGTAAATGAGACCAAGAAGTGGAGAATGCTTATGTATCAGTTTCTAGTATTGGACGGTCGGAGTTGTACGCCGCTGTCATGGAGCAAGAATACATTCATGCAGAATGGGTTCTAAATTGGATTTAATGTATTCAATCAATCCGCTGTCATGGAGCAAGAATACATTCATGCAGAATGGGAGCCTTGGATAAATGACAAAGCGAGACTGCCATCAGCGGGAGGTTCCTTCCTCCCTCACTAATGAGCGGCGATAATTAGCCGTTATCCCCCCGCTCAGACTTTTTTTGAAGCTCTCCACACTTGAGCGGAGATTTATAGATGATATTGCACCATGACATAAAGCGAGTTCCTTCAGTGGGGGGTTATCGACGCATAGGACGTGCTAGTGCAGACGTTGCGACAGGTCGTCGCGAACTTAGTCTGTTTTCATCTCCCACTGAATGTTAGTTGAGCCAATCGGGCCTTGGATCTCCCACTTAGAAATGACGTGCTTCCTTATTTCTTGAAACGGGAGTCTTACACTGCGATAAACACTAAAAACAGGAGGCAGATACATCATGCAGCAAACAACAATTACATTTTGGGGCGGCTTAAACACTATCGGGGGGAATATAGCAGAAATAACTTATGGAGAAGCCCGCGTCATATTTGATTTTGGGTTAGTCTATGACCCAGGCACCTCTTTTGTGCAAAATCATAAAAACAGACAGCAGACATATGTTAGTGACTTACTAAAATTGGGTGCCATACCACCAATAGATGGTATATATGCTGAGTCAGATATACAAACAGATGATTTCCCTGCAGCAAGGCCCTTAGCATTGGAAGAAACAGACAAACAAACAGCTGTGTTTATATCACATCTTCATTTAGACCATATGGGAGCAATGGATACCATTGCAGACGCTATACCAGTGTATATGTCTGAGCAAAGCAAAGAGCTTTTTGAACATTTACAGGTAATTGGGGAGGGATTGACAAGACCACGTCAAATTACAGGTATCGAATATCAACAAGCCGTACAGATTGGTGAAATAACAGTGACACTCTACCAGACAGATCATGATGCTTATGGATCCGCAGCAATGCTTATTAAAACACCTGATTTAAATATCCTTTACTCTGGAGACATCCGCATGCATGGTCAGCATCCAGAGTATAATCTGGCGCTTATCCAAGCAATGAAAGATATATCTATCGATATTTTGCTAATGGAAGGTACTGCTTTTCGTCCAGTTGAACCAGAGAGCGATGAGGATAAGCGTCAAGCACCTGCTGAATCAGAACAGGAAATAGCTTCCTATGTTGGAGAAAGACTTCTGCAGCATACACATTTAGGTATATTTAATATGTACCATCGTAATGTCGATCGCATTAATAATATAATTGAAGCAGGCCGGCGGGCAAACCGCCAAGTAGTCTTAGAAACAAAGACAGCTTATCTCGCTAATTATTTCGCAGCTCATCGTGCATTCTCTATTTTGTTACCGAAAAATAAGAAATTAGCTGCCTGGGAAGAAGAATTAATAAAAAAATATCCGACAGTAACAACAGCTGAAATCAATCAGAATCCAGCTTTATATTTTGTCCAAAACAGCTTTGAT
Source organism: Gracilibacillus alcaliphilus (assembly GCF_016909015.1). GTDB lineage: Bacteria > Bacillota > Bacilli > Bacillales > Amphibacillaceae > Gracilibacillus > Gracilibacillus alcaliphilus. The sequence goes on along the minus strand of NZ_JAFBFA010000041.1, from coordinate 21,332 downwards.
CATTTAGTGGATTTATTAGATTTGCAGGTCCAAGGTGCGCTTTATTTTCATGCGAACGGCATGCCATTAGGGGCGTTTGATCCGCAATATTACGCTTTGTTGAAATATCTGGAACACTTTCAAATCCACTATCAGTCTATAAATGTATCAGGGCATGCAACGAAAAAGGATATTTTAGCGCTCATCGATGCTTTCCATCCAGCATTATTAATTCCTTGGCATAGTCTTTATCCAGAACTTGTACAGCCTAACAATCCGAAACAGGCTGTATTTATTCCAGAAAAAACAAGCTATTATATGGAAAATGGCATGCTGCATAAAATGGAAACATATTAGTAAGGCAACAAACGGTCAGTGAACATCTTCTTTTCAGGCGAGTGTGTTAATGGAAGTGTGGACATACCCCCTGCCAAGTTGCTGCTTATCTCTATTTTAACAAGGACTATCAAAAAATAAAGCGAAACTCCATTCAGTGGGGGTTTTTCGACGCACAGGACGTGCTAATGCAGATGTTGCGACAGGACGTCGTGAACTTAGTCTGTTTTCATCCCTCACTGAATGTTAGTTGAACCAATCGGGCCGTTACTGGCTGTTGGATCTCCCACTTAGACATGACGTGCTTCCTTATTTCTTGAAGTAGGAAGTTTAATTGGTGCAGGCGGAATTGGAACATCATTAATTTTTGCCATCCAAGGCTGAAGCTGGGACCGAGTTAGTATCATTATTATCGGCATTGTGATTGTTGTATTAATCGTTGACCTGATTTCAAGTGCGCTTAGAAAACGAATTGTTTAAGGCAGATACAGAACAAAGCTTTCTTCCGGGGGCGTTTTCACTTTTCTCCCACCGGGAACCGCAATAACTTGCCCTGCCAGAGCTGCGGAAGAAACCGAAGGGAATCAGGTCTACGGATCTGTGATAAAAAAACTTGTTTTGTGAAATAAAGAAAGGAAAGAGCCAACGCCTATGAAAAAACAGAAAATAGTTATATTATTTACAAGTGATGTTCATGGCAAAATCTCACCCTATAACAGCCAGGATAAAAGTTATGATGGAAAAGGATATGCTAAGGTCTCTTCTATCATCAAATCAGTCAGGGAACAGGAAGAGTATGTTATTGTTCTTGATAATGGGGATATGCTGCAAGGCACACCACTATCTCATTTTGCTCTTGTTGAAAAAAAGAAGGAAACCATCGTACATCCTGTCATAGCTGCATGCAATAAAATCCAATATGATGCAGCCGTTATCGGAAATCATGAATTTAATTATGGACGGGAAAAGTTAGAAAAGGCTGTTAGGGACTCGACATTTCCATGGCTGTCTGCCAATACCGTAAAAAAAGGGACAGAGGAGCCTTATTTTGGAATACCGTATATTATTAAAAAGTTTGGTGAGCTTACTGTTGGCATCCTGGGATTAACAACCAAAAACATTCCATTATGGGAGCCTGATCGGCATATTGATTGTTTTGACTTCTTAGATCCGATAAATACAGCCAAAAAGTGGGTCCCTTATTTAAAAGAGGAGCTTGGTGCAGATATAGTTGTTATTGCTTACCATGGCGGATTTGAGCAGGATCCTATAACTGGTGAGCATATAGCAGTCAGAAATGGAGAAAATCAGGGCAATGAACTGCTGGGAGCCATTCCAGAGATAAATGTACTTATTACAGGTCATCAGCACTTAGTATATCAAGCTGTAACAGAAGATAACAAGGCAGTTATACAATCAGGAACAAAGGGTGAATTTGTCGGTCGTATTGATTTATGGGTGGAAAAGAAGGATAGCAGCACTCCTTATGAATTAGTCCAACAAGAAACCTCTCTCCTTCCTGTAAAAGATATGACAGCTGACGAGGCTGTTTTATCTGGAATAGAGGATATTGAAAAAGAAGTAGATGGTTGGCTTGATGAAACGCTCACATCAATCACTGATCCATCTAGCATGCAGATTGGTGATCCTTTGTCAGATGTTTGGATAAAGGAACATCCTATGATTGAGTGGGTGAATAAAACTTTTCTGAAAGTAACTGGGGCAGATATGGCAGCAACAGCCTATTTTCTTACACATGGGATGGCGTTTGGTCAAACACTGACCAGACGAGATATGCATACCTTTTATCCATTCGCTAATACATTAGTGATAATGGAAGTGTCAGGAGAAGAAATACGTGCTTCTCTTGAGTTTACGAATACTTTTCTCACATTAGATCAGAATGAGAATATCGTCATAAATGAATCATGGAAGCTGCCTCGTCTGCTTGGCTATAACTATGATATGTGGGAAGGAATCGAATATACCGTCCATTTAAGAAAACCAGAAGGCAAACGAATCACGCAGCTCACCAGCAATGGCGAACCTATTAATCCAAATAAAACATATCGTGTTGCCACCAGCAGCTATCGTGCAAGTGGTACAGGCGGCTATGATATGTTTAGTTCAGAAAAAATTATCAAAGAATTTCCATTCGGAATAACCGAAATGCTCATCGAGGAATTAGAAAATACAAAAGAATTTATTCCCACTGCAAACCAAAATTGGAAAGTGGTCAAATAGTATTTTTCCTATATGAGATTAACTATTTTCAGAAGAGACAAGCCTTCCTCTAATTCCGGACCTGTTGATTGCGTAAGGATCTAGTTCAGAAATATAAGCCGCTTTCTACAGACGGTTGGGGAGCCGGAGCCCCGACGGTGACACCCCACTGCCCGCCCTGCATAGCAAGAAACACAAGCTAACGTCACGTCCTTAAAAACCCTTGTGTGACCAACCTTGTAATTAGCTTGAGGTAAGAGATTTACAGACGGTTACACCATCATAAGGCGAAAATTCATTCAGTGGGGATTTTCATTTCATCCCCCATTGAATGTTAGTTGAGCCAATCGGGGCGTTACTGGCTGTTAGATCTCCCACTTAGAAATGACATACTTCTTTATTTCTTGGAGCGGGAGTCTTACAGCCAATTACACTGCGATAAACAACTCTTCCAGTTTGCATGTAAACCATACAACTGCTTGGTACTGCCCATGACTGTGATTCTATGAACGTAGATGCTTTGTTTAATTAAAACTTATTCCAATCTAAATCGATCTAAAAATAATTGCATTGCAGGACTAACTAACTTATCTTTTCTTCTGATTAAGAAAATTTGTCTTTTGTATTTCCATTCAGGTATTGGCTGCATACATAATTCACCACTTCTTACTTCACGGCTAATAATGTTTTCAGAAAGAATGCCATAGCCCATTTCATGTTTTACTGCTTCCTTCATTGCTTCTGACCCGGATGTTTCCATTTTAATTTTGAGGGAAACACCATGTTGGTTAGCCCATTGATCAAATAATTTTCGACTTACAGATTCAGATTCATGATGTACTAAAGGTTGTCCAGATAAATCAGACGGAGTTAATGTTTGTTTTTTTGTTAGAGGATGGTCTGGATGCATAACGATAACCAAATCATCTTTCCGCCAAGGGGTAATAATCAATTCCTCATCTTTTAAATTCACTTCTGTAATAATACCAAAGTCTAATTGAAATTGTTTTACCTTTTCGATAATTACGGATGACGTATTAACATCCAAAACAATCGATATATCATTGTATTCTTTTTTTAACTTAGACAAGTAAGGAATAATAATGTAAGTTGCAGGCGTATGTGTACTTCCAATCGAAATACAGCCAGCTTTCAATTCTTTAAATTCTTGCATTAAATCTTCAATTTCTTCTGATTGAGACGTAATACTTTGTGCGTAATGATAAAGAGAATTCCCCGCTTCCGTCAACTGAATGGTATGATATGACTTCGTAAAAAATAAAGGTATCCCCAGCTCTTCTTGCAGCTTGTTTAAATGAAAAGTTACCGTTGGTTGACGAATTCCTAGTTTTTTTGCAACGAGATATAACTTTTTATATTTTACCGTGTATACAAAAACTTTTAATTGCTGTAAATTCATGTTTCCCCTCCTATTCAACTATTGGTACTGTCAAAAGTTTTTCACAAAAAACTTGTCGAGCCATTGATATAAATGGATTTGATGAAAAAAATTTCCCTCCTCTCTTTAAAGAATGGATATCACATCTTATTTCTCACGGAGGCCTTACATGGAGTGACAAGCATAATAAACTGGCCAACAGGGAGTAGCTGCGTCCTTGCGTAAAGATTCGTACCCGCAGAGGCTTCATGCCAAGCCTTCGATATTGGATCGGTTTCTTTATTCCTTTTGACATGATCCAATTATTGCTTACTCTATTATAGATTATATCTATGTAAATTTATATAACATAGATATTGTTTTACATGAAGTTTACGACTCTTTTACAGCAGATTAATATTCATCCTTTATCTTTAACTATGTAAGTATTTCACAATAAAAAAATGGAGGGAAAGCCACATGTTAAAAAGGAACAATTTATTATTTATTTGTCTATTTTCTTTTCTAATTCTTACAGCTTGTGCTTCAAATGAAGGCGAAAAGAGTTCAGCTTCGAATGAAGAAGAGGAAAAAGATACCGGAGAACCGATTAAACTTTATGGAAATGACTTTATTGAAGAAATTGCTCCTAAGTTCCAAGAAGATACAGGATATGAAATAGAAGGTGTTCACTATGGTGGCGGCGAAGCACTTGCCCAAATTGAAGCCGAACAAGGGAATCCACAGTGGGATGTCGTTATGATGGATGGTCATGGATCGATTAGAAACCTAGCAGATCGTGGATTTTTACTTACTGATTGGGAACCAGAAAATCTGGACTTACTGACTGACGAAGGAAAGGAACTTGTACCAGAAGATCATGCGTACGCACCAATCGGCCTACATGCGTCAGCTGTCATTGCTTATAATACAGATATCTTAACGGAGGAAATAGCACCAAAAACATGGGATGAATTTTTTGCTTATGACGGTCCTGTAGGCCATGCTGATCCAGCTGTTGCAGCGCCAGCTTATCCTTTAGTATCTTCCTTTTTTCATCAATGGGGAGTCGAAGAAGGAAAAGAACGATATGCGAAACGTTTGGAAGATGGGCTCTACGTATATCCGAAAAACGGCCCTGTGACGAGTGCGTTAATTAATGGAGAAATTCACCTCGCGGCCTTACAAGAGCATAATGCTTATCAAGCTGAACTTGACGGAGAGCCTGTTGGTGTCATTTGGCCTGATGAAGGAGCACCGGGTAGTTTACGAGTCGTGGCAATAAATAAAGAGTCAAAAAATTTAGAAGCCGCTAAGGCATTTGTAGAGTATATGTTAGAGCCGGATACGCAAAACTTCTTAACATCAATGGAAAATGAGAATTCAAGTTTGTTTACTCCATTTAGTGAAGGGGCTAACATGCGTAAAGAGCGTAGACAAGATGGTACATTCTTACTTCCCCCTGCAGAATGGGCAGCAGAGTATGAAACAGAAATAAAGACTTGGTTTGCTGACCAAAATGTTAATTAAGGATAAAACTTATTATGAAACGAAGTGAAAACCGTATAGGCGGGGCAGTTACCCTTATTCTATTTATCTTTATCTTTTTCCCCTTGCTTGCCGTTATTTTGAATGCTGTATTCCCAGGCATCTTTTTCGGAAGCATAGCATTCAATGGGTTTCAGATTATTTTTGAAATATTCGAAAGGGCGTTATGGTATATTTCCTTGAAAAACTCTGTCATACTTGGGATTGGGGCGGCAACCTTTGGAACGCTGCTCGGCGGAGTGCTCGCTACAATCCGTTCCAAATGGGATTACACAATGAGCCGATGGTTAGATATAGCGGTATGGATTTTACTGATCGCTCCTTCTTTTATGATTGCGCAAGGATGGGTATTGTTCGCAAGTTCCGAAGGGTTAGCAAACAGTGTGTTAGACTGGTCGTGGGTAACTTCATTTATTTTTCAGCCAATTGGCTTAATTTTTGTTATGGGATTAACAAAATTCCCCTTAGCATATTTAACAATAGTCGCTGCTATGGAATGGAATGTATCTCGGTTTGAACATGCAGCAAGGCTAAATGGAGCTCACCCTTTCACAGTGTGGAGGACGGTACAGCTCCCGCTTTCTTTACCTGCTTATATCGCGGGATGGACGCTAGTTTTCATCGATACAATCGGGGACTTTGGACTTCCGGCAGCACTAGCAACAGTTTATCGTTTTCCAACCTTACCTTATTCCATTTATTCAGCTATCAATCAATCACCAGTAAGATTCGATATGGCGGGAGTATTGTCTTTTTATTTAGTGCTTATTCTAGCACTGGCAATGGCACTTTTATTTATTGCTATTCAAAAATCAAGAGTAGATTTTTTAAATAGCAAAGCAGTTCGAGTAACAAGACAGAAGCCAAAACATGCCTGGTTATTAAATATTGGGACCTTCGCTTTTCTGCTTTTATGTTTAGGCATCCCCATTGGCTCAAGTGCGGCTGTATCATTTATGAAACATTTTGGTGCAGGGATACGATTAGATAATTTTACACTCGCTCATTATAGCGCCGTATTAGGTGGAGGCGACGAGTTAGATCATGCCCAGTTATCGATTATGGAAGGTTTAAAAAATTCGCTTACTATTGCTGCCGTCGCAGCAATCATTAGTGTTATACTTGGATTTATCGTTGCTTATGTATTAACTTTTACCAATTCGAAGCTCAAAAGTTCACTTCATGTATTTACCTTAATTTCATTAGCTGTACCTGGAGTTGTTTTAGGGATTGGATACATATTTATATGGAATCAAAAATGGTTAGAACCAATTGGTCTTCATTTATATGGAAAACCCTCTTTACTCGTTATGGCAGCAGTTGCCGGCGCAATTCCTTACGCAGTTCGTGTTCAGCTTGGGACGTTTGCCAATCTATCCCCGTCATTATTAAATGCGGCTGCCGTACAAGGTGCATCGACATGGACTAAAATGTGGACCATTATCCTACCAATTGTAAGAAACACTTTATTAATTGCCATGTTAGCCTCATTTGGCACAAGTGTTTTTGACTTAGCTACAGCTTCCATGCTGAAACCACCTAATTTTGTACTCTTGCCCTTAGTAATTGATGAGGCCTTTGAATTTGCCAAATATGGATATGCTACAGCTGCTTCCATTCTTGGCGGAACCGTCGTTGTATTATTAATTATCGTTGTTCAATTTGTTTTTAAGGTTATTTTCAAAAAAATGGATCAACGAGATAGAAAAGAGGGAAATTTAATTGTCACCAATTTTAAAAATAAATGATATCCATAAATCTTTTGGCATGACAAAAGTATTAGATGGTATTTCATTCGAAATGACAGAGGGCGAATGTATATGTCTTTTGGGCTCTTCTGGCAGCGGGAAATCCACCTTATTACAAATCATTGCTGGTTTATTACAAGCCGACCATGGAGAAATAACCATGACAGGTTTACAAGTACTGAACAAGCATACATTTATTCCACCAGAAAAAAGGCCTATTAATATGGTATTTCAGGATTATGCCCTATGGCCGCATATGACCATTCGGAAGAATATTGAATACGGATTAAAGATGGAGAAAAAAACAGAGACGGTTAGAAACGAACGGGTTGCATCCATCTCGAAACTGCTCCAATTGGAAGAGTTATTGAAAAGACTGCCTTCCGAATTATCTGGAGGACAACAGCAAAGAGTCGGAATCGCTAGAGCCTTAGCTACAGAGCCAAGTATCTTGCTAATGGATGAGCCGTTATCTAATTTAGATGTAAAGCTGCGGACAGAAATGAGAAGTGAATTAGCCGATATATTGCGTAAGCTTTCCATTACAACGATCTATGTCACACACGATATGATGGAGGCTTTTGCCTTAGCAGATCGAATTCTTGTGTTACACGAAGGGAAAATAGCACAACTCGCACCTCCCCAGCAAATGTATGAAGAACCTAAAACAATGGGTGTAGCACAGCTGATGGGCTACCAAAATCAATTAAAAGGAAAAGTTATCGCAAAAAACGAAGAAGAAACTACCATTCAATGTGGAGAACTAAGGATAAAAGGAATTGCTCCCACAAACCCATACAACGAATTAACCATTGGTGATGATGTCTCGATTATGCTTCAATTAGAAGCCACTCATGTTGATTCGACCTCATATCAACATGACAATTACTTAGAGACAAAAATTGTACAAGTCATTTACGAAGGAAGCAGATGGAGGTATCGGTTAGAAACAAAGGATGGACAGCATATAGATGGTCTGCATACAAAGAAGTTGCCTTTAAATGAAATAGTACGCATCTCTTTCTCTGTGCAGCAAACTCGTATATTTAAATCGTAATTTACCCCGGTGCAATTGTCCGTAACCCCTCACTCTCTGGTTTGAAGAGATATCAAAAAAGACTAAGTGACGGATAACGGACGCTAACACCCCGATAAGTCTTGCTTTATAAATTGCAAATTGGAGAACGATCTTTATGAAGAATGAAAAACGAATACTCGCAATCTCGGATGTCCATGGAAATGGACATTTACTTACTAAACTATTACAAGCAGCAAATTATTCACCTAATATAGATCAATTGATTATGTTAGGTGATTACATAAATAAGGGACCTGACTCAATTGGCACCCTGCAAGTGATTCACGCTTTATGTAAGGAAGGTGCCGTAGCACTGGCAGGTAATAATGAGTTAAAATGGTTGCAATCCATAGATAAAGATGCGGTAAATTGGCAGCCTTTTCTAACCTCATTACCATTCTGGAAAGAAATAGCCCCCTTCGTATTTGTTCACGCCGGTTTAAAAAAAGACGTTCCACTGCGTGAACAACATATGGAAGATTTAACAGGGATCAATCCTCCATCGTTTGACGACTTCCCTGATAAAATAGTCGTATTTGGTCACACACCGACATTCAGACTGAGGTCTGATGTTGATCGTGTTTGGCTGCATAAAGGAATGATCGGGATTGATACAGGTGCAGGTCACGGGTACAATTTATCACTTGTCGATTTAACGAACTGGGTTGTCTATGCCATAAGTACAAACGATCAAAGACTAGAAACTTATTCCTTAGATAAACAAATCGTATTTGGTCACACCTATGAATAGATAAGAAAGTGAGAGGATTAACATGTCCCTAGAAATAGAAAGGAAATTTGCCTTATCTACATTTCCTGCTGACGAAATCCGCAATGGAAATTTAAAAAAGTTTTCTACAAATCTGATTGAACAAACTTATTTAGCCTACCAACCTACTCAGCAAATCAGGGTACGGAAAATGGTAAATATACAGAATGGTTCGGCGACATACACGCATACCTTTAAAGAAGGAAGCGGAATTGTTCGAAATGAAATCGAATATGAAATTTCAAAAGAATTATATGAACAGCTCATCACAAAAATAAATAAGCAAGCCCTTATAAAAACCAGATCAGTATGTCAATTGAGCGGGATGGATTCTTATATAGAAATTGATCAATATGAACAAGTGCCGCTTATTGTTGCGGAAGTTGAATTTCAGGATATGGAAGAGCAAAAGCAATTCACCCCTCCCCAGTGGTTCGGTACGGAAGTGAGCTCAAATAAAAGATTTAGCAATTATCAATTATGGCTTTATATTCAACATTTGAAATAAAAGAATGGATTATTCCAAGAATCACTATTTTATACTATTATTTGGTTTAGATAACAAATAAGAACATAATAGACCTGAATCGATGTCCAGAAATGCACCATTTCTAGTGTTCAACTTCTTGACATCGATCTAATGAAAGAGATTTTAAGACAAACAAAGAAGTACGCACTTTTTGCTATAAAAAACAGCTAACTCATGATGAATTAATTGCCTATAAGTATTTCTTATAAAGCGAAACTTCGTTCAGTAGGGGTTTCGACACATAGGATGTGCTAGTGCAGGCGTCGCGAACTTAGTCAGTTTCCTCTTCCCCCCCTGAACGTTAGTTGAACCAATCGGGCCGTTACTAGCTGTTGGATCTCCCACTTAGACATGACTTGTTCCCTTATTTCTTGAAGTGGGAGTCTTGCAGTCAGTTACACTGCGATAAAATAGCAACAAAGAAGCTGTCAGTTTGTCTCAGAAAGTTTACAACTTATGTTTGCCGGTGCAGCGTTGATTACCTTTTATTTTTTCTTATTCCGAGGCAGCCGTTTGTAAGCCACCCCGTGGAATAAAGCCCCCTATTAAGAGCAATCTCACTTTATCTAGGAGTTGTTATAATGGAGGAAACAAATTATTATCTTCACTATGTTATTTTAGTATTTTTTTCGCACCACTTTTATTTCCCATTTTAGTATGGATTTTTAGTGATGAAGTAACCAAACCGCATGCAAAAAAAGCCCTTTAAAGGATACCGAATTTATTGATAACTATTCTCTCCCCTCAGGTCTTTACCTTAACAGAACGAGGTAAGGAGAAGCAAGAATGCGAGGTATTACTTGGCTTTCTCCGCCGCAATCATCAAAAACATTGGCCGGCGCAATTCATCTCTCATTTCAGGGATTTGTTCCAGCATTTCTGCGGATGGCACCGATTCTTGTACTTCCTGAATAGTAAAACCCGCTTGAATCACCTCGTTGATATAACTCGCTACTGTACGATGATATTTTTGAACATTATCTGCAAGAAAGCTTGTTTCACGCAGTCCCTCTGTTTGATAGTGGTCCAACGGCCAATGCAGCATGTTACCATCTTGATCATAATACCAATCCTGTTCTGCCCGTGCAGTAAAAATCGGGTGTTCCACTGAAAACACAAAGGCTCCGCCAGGTTTTAAGAAAGCGGCAGCCTTTTGGCAAATGGCTGCAAAATCTTTTATATAATGAAAGGCCAGTGAACTAAATACGACATCAAACTGACCATCCTCAAAATCAACATCCTCTACTGGTGCCTTGATATAAAAAATTTCTGGATCATCTGTCATTGCTTGTGCCTTGATGATCATCTTTTCAGAAATGTCTACCCCAATGACGGATTTTGCTTGTTTCTCTCTTGCATAACGGCAGTGCCAGCCAAATCCACAGCCTAGATCCAGCACAGCCTTATCTTTCAATTCTGGCAGCATTTCTTTAACCATATGCCACTCACCGGCAGCTTCCAAGCCTTTTACCGATCTAGGCATCTCTTGATACGCCACAAAAAATTCTTCATTATCATATTTATTTTGTTTCATCAATATCTATCTCCTATTTTTTCTATATATACCGCAGTTTAACACTTAGATAACAACTTAACAATCCCTTTATGTTTCTTTACAGATCCTTTATTTGTTTTTAATAACCGACTGCTATGATTTGTAATTGTAAGGATACTATCTATTTCAAAAAAAGACAAAGGAGAATGCAGATTGAGTGTAAGCAAAGCGATGCAAACCAGTCAAGCTCTAGATCTAGCTGGCGTGATCAACTTCCGGGATTTTGGCGGGATGAAAACTATAGATGGCCGTACGATTAAGCAAGGATTACTTTTTCGTTCAGCTGACCTTACCGACGTTACAGAAGAAGATATCCAGACCTTTCGTGAGCTGGGCATCCGCACGATCTTCGACTACCGTACGGCTAAAGAAGCTACTGAACGTCCCGATCCACAGCTAGCTAACATAAATTATCACCGGGTATCCGTCAACAAAGAGGAAGATACATCAAGTTATACATCGCTCAATGATTTATTTGCCACTAAACAGTCGAACAGCATTGGTAATGATCTCTTAGTCGAGCTATATCGCAGCTTACCGATTGGAAACTATTCCTTTAAGCAGCTAATGGAGCATATGAAACACCCAGCAGAAAATCTGCCTTTGATCCACCATTGCGCTGGCGGCAGAGATCGTACGGGAATAGGTTCTATGATTATCTTGTTAGCCTTAGGTGTGGCTTGGGAAGACATTGTAGCAGATTTTGTCTTTTCCAACGTATTGCTGGAGGAATATCATCAACAAATCTTCACTCAAGTGGAAAATAAAATGTCTCCGGCACAATTTGAACAATTTAAAGCAGGATTTTTACTTCAAGAACAATACTTATCTTTGTCTTACCAACATATTTTCACACACTATCCAACCATCGAAGATTTCTTAGCAGAAGAATATGGCATGACAGCTGAAGTCCGTAAAACATTACAAGATTATTGTTTAGAATAAAGTGAAACTTCGTTCAGTAGGGGTTTTTTCCATCCCCCACCAAACGTTGCTTGAACCAATCGGGCTGTTATTGGCTGTTGGACCTCCAACTTAGAAACGACCTGTTTTCTATTTTTCTTGAAATGGGAGTCTTACAGTCAGTTACACTGCGATAAACATCAAACGATAGAAGGAGTGTTTAGGATGAGTAAATTATCATTTATCCATTTAACCGATACCCATGTTTTAAAAGAATACCAAGGCAGCTTCTTAGAGGGACTTGATCAAATCCAATCTAATCCAAGTGATCAATTAATCAAAATCCTCCAATATGCAGAAGCGCGCAAAGATAAACTGGATTTCTTACTGATTACCGGTGACTTAGTACATGAAGGAAATGTTTCCGACTATCAGCACTTAAAATCTCTACTGGAAACCTATACTAACCTACCTATTTATCTATGCTTAGGAAATCACGATGTAACTAGTGCTTATTGGGAAGCCTTTGAACAAAAACTAAATTGCCAAGATGAGTTATTTTACACCGCTGATCTTCAAGGGCATCGCTTAATTGTCCTTGACTCCAGCTATGATAAGAGCGGGACAGGCCGTGTCAGTGAACAACAATTATCATGGCTGAAAGATGTGTTAGCTGTTCCATCACAGAACGGAACGATTGTAGCAGTGCATCATCCGATTGATGAAGAGCAAACATTTGGCGAGCACAGCCTAGTCAACTCTAGTCAATTATTAGAAATACTAGATAATGACGATATCATCGCTGTGTTAAGTGGACATATCCATAAAAACTTGATTAAAAACTACCCTTATTTTCTATTATCAGCAGCAGAAGGAACTTGCTTTGGTGTAGAGTTTAATGGCGAATCAGCTGATTTCACTAATAACAGTGCTTTTAATATTTGTACCATTCAAGACGGGCAGCTGCAAATCGAGGTAACACGAGTGCCAGACAATAATCAAGTACTTTTCAGTTATGATCTGACACTGACCAGTCATTCATAAGGTAAGACTTCTATCAGCAGGGGCTTCCCCTGCTGTGAACATGAAATGAAGTTTTTAAATAAAAGTGCGTGTGCAAAAAGGAGATATCACCATGACTAAAAAAATAAGCCTATCCTTAGCATTTGGTTTGTTATTACTATTCTTATCCGGTTGCGGCATTTGGGGACAGCAGACATCCAATGCCAGCGAAAATGAAAGTGACAATAATTCTACTGACTTAGTGGAGCTAGACCCAGATAACCCTACGACTATTACCTTTTATACGTATAGCTTAGCCGTTCCGACAATGAAGGAAGGTATGGAGCAGTTAATCAACGACTTTAATGACACGGTCGGAAAAGAAAAAGGTGTCATTGTCGAACCAGTAGCAGACCCTAATTACCAGCAATATCGAGCAGATATTACTGCCGGAAAAGACGTTGATGTCATCCAACATACATTCGGCACCTTGGATGCGTCCAGATTAAATCTAGATTTTAAAGCCTATGAAGATGTATTTCCTGCCGAAGAATTAGAAGAACATCTGGAAGGTATCTCGGAAAATGCCTTACAACTTGGCGTGATTGATAATAAGATGTATGGTTTGGCCTTCACCTTCAGTACACCGATTGTCTTTATCAATGGCGGATTATTTGAAGAAGCGGGCTTAGACCCTAACGATCCCCCTGAAACATGGGAAGAAGTGAAGGAATATGCGCTGCAAATTAAAGAAAAGACTGGAAAAGACGGATTCGGATTAGAACCAGATAATGGCTGGGTGACAGATAGTGTCTTTTTCAGTAATGGAGCAGATATTATGACAGAAGACCGCTCAGAGGCTGTTTTTGCTAGTGAAAAAGGTATTGAAGCGATTGAGATATGGAAAGATATCTATAACAGTGGTGCCCATGCAACAGGTTCTACCACTGAAGTACCAGAACAATTTATGGCTGGCAATTTAGGAATGTATATTACCTCTACCGCCTTGCATAGCGGCTTTAAAGCAGCAGCTGAAGCTGGTGGATGGGAATTATACGGTGCTGGACTTCCGCAATTTGGCGATCAGCCAAGCATTCCAGTTAACTCCGGAAGTGCACTTGCCGTACGACCGGATTCTCCTGAAAAAAAAGCAGCCACATGGGAATTTATTAAATATGTAACAGGGCCAGAAGGATATACAACGATCACAGAACAAATCGGCTATTTACCGCTTCGCACTGATTTAGCAGAGGATCCTAACTACTTACAAGGTTTTGTCGAAGAACATCCGCTGTATCAGATCAACCTAGCACAACTCGAACACATTCGGCCTGCTACTATTTGGCCAGGTGAGGTGGCAACCGAAGCATCTACTATTTTCAGAGATGCGATTGTTGAGGCAGTTTCTACAGAAGCAGACGTGACAAAAACATTGAAAAACGCTGAAGAAAATATTAATATCCTACTAAAATAATAGTTTACAGGCGGGTTCAAACGTGCGATAAAAAGGACCATCATCGGTTAACTTCTAACTTCGCAACATCGTGATGTAACACCGATACTAGTCCTGTACGTCGTAAGTACAAGGCAGCATTTTTATTGGACTTTTTGAACAACTTCTTTAACATTTGGTGCTTTACACATCTTAATGGGTAAAGCACTAAACCTATTGAATAAAGGATGAAGAATATGTCTAATTACCAAAGCAATTCTATTGATATCGCTGCACTGGAGCCTATTCAAGCGAAGTCCAAACGCGCCAGAAAGTGGCGATTACTAACCAAGCCATATATATATCTTGCACCATCATTAATTTTATTGTGGATTTGGATGTATTATCCGACCTTATCCACATTTGTGCTAGCTTTTCAAAATTGGGGAATGGTTCCGGGTACAGCACCTACCCCAGTAGGACTCGATAACTTTGTTCGCCTGCTGTCTAGTAAGGATTTTGGTATTTCCATTATCAATACCCTTTTCTATACGGTTGGTCTGCTTCCTTTCTCGATAGTGATTCCTTTGTTCCTAGCAGTAGCGACACATAAGATGGAAGGCAAAATGAAGAATGTCTATCGTGCCATGTTCTTTATTCCGCTTATCTTAGCACCTGTTTCCGTTGGAGCGATCTGGCGCTGGTTATTTCATCCTACCAACGGATTGGTGAATGATCTGTTACTCCAATTTGGTCTCATTGATTCCAATATCGCCTTTTTCTCCGACCCTGTCTTCGCCAAATGGTTAATTCTCTTGATTACCGGCTGGAAGATGATCGGATTCGGTACGATTTTATTCTCTGCAGCCTTAACAGGGATCAGCAAAGATTACTATGAAGCCATTTCCTTAGAAGGAGCCAATCGTTTTCAGCAGTTTCGTGACTTAACACTTCCATTGTTATCACCGATGATTTTTCTTGTCTTGATGATGAGTTTATTATTCTCTAGTCAATGGACCTTTGCCTATATCGATATTTTAACCCAAGGAGGACCATTTGGTACGTCAACCAATATTTATTACGAGATGTATAAATATGGATTCTCTAATATGGACGTGGGATTAAGTGCAGCGGCTGCTTTATTATTCTTTGTAGTCTTTGGCATTATTGCCTTTGTGTTAAACAACATTACCAAGAAATACGCTTTTTATGATAATTAGGGAGGGACAGCTGTGAGACAACGAAAACTCTCCATCAGCACGATTTTACAACATACGTTATTGATTCTATTAAGCCTGATAGCTATTTTCCCTTTATACTGGATGATCATCTCCTCCTTGAAAAATGAGGCTGATATCTTTAATTCCAGTATCATTCCATGGAATGCGACATTCTCTAACTATGTCTATGCCTTTCAGGAAATGCCGATTTTACGCATGATGCTTAATTCTTTTGTCATGGCAACTCTCTTAACTGCCTTTCAGCTGATTACTAGTATCCTGACAAGCTATGCCTTGGTACGCTGGCAGGTAAAAGGCAGTACCTTCATCTATCTGCTTATCAGTTTATCATGGCTGATTCCTATGCAAGTTATCATGATTCCAAACTATGTATTAGTGAATCAAATGGGATTAAATGAAACATTACTAGGGATTGTTATTCCATTATCTGTTTCAACCTTTGCCATCCTATCGCTCTATCAGAGTTTTCGATCATTCCCTAAGGCACTGATCGATTCTGCCAGACTGGATGGGGAAAAAGATTTCTTTATTCTCGTCAAGGTTATCTTGCCAAATCTGAAGTCAACCATCGCTTCTTTGGGTATTCTTCTGTTTATCAATGGCTGGAATGAATATTTATGGCCTATGTTAATTACCACCGAGATGGAAAACGCCCCGATCCAAATCGGCTTACGCTCGTTTGTTAACTCGGATGTGAACATGTGGGGCTCTTTAATGGCAGCCACCACGATTTCCTGTCTGCCGATCTTAGTGATTTATTTTATCTTGAGAAAACATATTATTGAATCATTTGTACGATATGGAATCAAATAAAGGAGGAAAAACGAATGGCACAAATCACCTTACAGAACTTAAAAAAATCATTTGGGAAAACCAATGTGTTAAAAGATATTAGCCTAGAGATTAAAGACGGGTCTTTTACGATTCTCTTGGGTCCTTCTGGATGTGGTAAATCTACCTTATTAAGAATTTTGGCAGGATTAGAAGAAGAAAGCTCTGGACATATTTATATGGATACAAAAGAGATTACCTACAACGAACCGAAAGACCGGGATATTGCGATGGTATTTCAAAACTATGCCCTTTACCCACATATGACAGTTTATCAAAATATTGAGTATGGTCTTAAAATCAAGAAAATTCCGAAAGCAGAGCGAAAACAAATGGTAACGGGTGTATTGGAAATGGTAGAGTTAACTGACCACGCCCAGAAAAGGCCGAATCAATTATCAGGCGGTCAGCGCCAGCGGGTTGCCCTAGCCCGTGCGATTGTTAAACGTCCCGGCGCTTTCTTTATGGATGAGCCGTTATCCAATCTTGATGCGAAGTTACGCAATCATATGCGTCAAGAATTAATCGAGCTGCAGGCACAGTTAAAAACTACATTCCTTTATGTCACCCATGATCAAGTGGAGGCAATGTCTATGGGGACCCATATTATTATCTTGAATCAAGGCGAAGTCATGCAGCAAGGCACGCCTAAAGAGATTTATACCAATCCTCAGAATCTATTTGTTGCTCAGTTTATTGGTTCACCGCCAGTTAATATTATGAAACAAGGCGATTATTCAATTGGAATTCGTCCAGAGAATATCCGCTTGGTCCAAGCTTTTGACCCAGCAGAAGATACTTATCAGATCGATGGCGAACTCCTGTCTACCGAACAACTCGGCGGAGAAACCATTTATCGAGTGAAGACAGAGTATGGCAAACTGAATGTAAAAACACCAAGTCGATGGGACAGCATTGATAAACCGGTGCAGCTTACTTTTTCAAAAGAGGATGTCTTATTTTTTGGCGAAGATGGTAACCGCATAGCCCCTCAGTATGAACTTTTAGAGGATTTGCGCGTTGCCCCACAACTGCATTTTGCTTGATGGCTGGAGTGAACACGGCTTTTTGTGGCCTCTTAGAGATGTTTAGTGGCCAGTTGACTTGGCTTTCCACTCAGCTTAGTTTACTGGCCACTCATCGATCTTTACAGGTCACTCAACTCCATTTTCAAGCCACTCTCGTATTATGTTAACAAAAAGAAACCCGTACACCGGATTCCTTTTTTCTATGTCAACCATGTAATTGATCGAAAAAATAGACGCAGGCACACTCTTTACATCTTCCCTTTTTCACTATACTGTGATAAATGCCCTGATTCATTAGCGTAGTTTACCTGCCAGCGTCCATTGATATATTCAATTTCTGATAGTCCGGCATTGACCAGTCTTGTTTTTCCTGAACCTAATTCATGATTAGAGAAGATAGCTAAAATAATATTGATTACCGCGCCATGGGCAACCACAATCACTCGCTGCTCCGGGTACTCTTGGAGAATCCATTCCAATCCTTTCGTTACCCTATGTACTACATTTTCTCGTGTTTCCTGACCTGGGTAGTTTTTATCTGGATATTTTGCTACTCGTTCTTCTTTTGATAATCCTTCTGCTGTACCGAAATCCCGCTCGACAAACTCCTCCATCTTAATCAATGGCAGATTTAATTTCTTATTAATAATTTCTGCTGTGCGGGCAGCTCGTGATAAAGGGCTTGAAATAATGACATCCCAATCGTATTGACTCAAATATTGACTGCATTCCTTGGCTTGTTGTATACCCGTTTCATTTAGTTCAATATCTGTCTTTCCTTGAATCTTGCCAGTTCTGTTCCAATCTGTTTCTCCATGTCGTACAATACAAATTCGTGTCATTTTCCTTCCCCTTTCTTTATCTTACTTTTGTTTATTATACTAGATACGCAGAGGGAAGCGCCATTTTCAGCTAATAACAATTTCAATCTGGTAAAATAACGCGACTTACTACCGGAGTGGCTAATAAAATCGATGTTTTGGTATGGCCATAAGGAATTAAACGTTCAATCAACTCTGTCAATTCATCCATCTCTTTTAAAGCTGCTTTAATATAATAATGGACATGTCCTGTGGCTCGGTAGCATTCGAGTACTTTCGGTTCGTCCTTAATTATTTTTTCAAACTCATAATGGGAAACACGTAGTTCACTTAACTCAATCATGATTACCAACTTCTTTCCCACCGAAGTTGGTGATACCTTCGCGGAAAACCCTTCAATTACGCCTTTTTCTTGTAGTCTTTTCATTCGTTCTGTCACACTTGGCCTGCTGAGTGCTAAGTGTTTCGACAATTCACTTATTGACATACGGCCATCTTCCTGTAACAGTTTGATAATATCTATGTCCAATGGATCCATTGCTAACTCCCTTCAACATCCACTTTTCATTTAGTTAATAATTCACCAGAAAATGATGCAAAATAATAATTATTAGTATGAAATACCTTCATTATAATATATACTTCCATCCTTTTTTATACTAATATTGTATCCAATTCTAAATTATTAGAAAATTTTAAAAATTCAGAGGAACTGGTGCAGATTACCGCCACTGAAATTTGGGAGGGAAATAACATGAATCATGCAGCAAAGGTTATTATCTTAGCTGGGGCGTTTGTGTCCTTTATCTTAGGTGCTGGTACTGCAACTGGCCAAGAAATTATGCAGTTCTTTGTTCCATTTGGTTTTTGGGGAATTGGAGCGATTATTGTTGCAGCCGTCATCCATATGTGGTTTGGTGCTTATACCATGGACGTTGGTTCACGGCTGCAAGCTGATAATGCCAAAGATGTTTTTGTTTATTTTTGTGGAAAGTATTTAGGTCTATTTTTCTACTGGTTTGCGCAATTATTTATGTTAGTTGTTTTTATTGTAATGATCTCAGGTGCAGGTGCTACCATTTCAGAACATTTTGGCATAGGAGATACATTGGGACGTACCATCATGGCTGTGGCCGTACTAATTACTGCCTTAGCCCGCCTAAACACGATTCTTAAAATATTAGGAGTTGCTGGTCCCATCATTGTCTTGTTCGCTGTCATCGTTGGAGCAGGAAATTTTAACTACGAAGATATCATTCAAGCTAATAAAATAGTTCCTGAGTTACAATTGTTACAAGGAACCAGCAGCTGGTGGCAGTCAGGATTTGTCTATTCTTCGTTTGTGTTATTAGTTGCTGTTCCTTTCCTGGCCAACTTAGGAAAAAATGAAACTAATAGACGCACGGTTATCCTAGGCGGGACTGTAGGCGGTTTGATTATGCTATTAGGGGTTTTCGCCATTTATATTGGTATTCTTTCAAATATTGAAGAAGTTCATACAAAAGGGATTCCAACATTATTTCTGGCAAATCAAATCAGCCCAGCCATCGCTCTGTGTTTTTCGATTATCCTGTTAATGGCTATTTACACCACGGCAGTTGGTATGTTATGGACCGTATCGATTCAATTTTCACGTGGGAATACCAATCTGTATAAAATAATCATCATTATCTTAACAGTTGTCGGCTTTTTTGGTGGAGCCTTTCCATTTGCCAAGATTATTGATCTTGTTTATCCAATTGTCGGCTACATCGGCTTATTACTGATGGTCTGTATGTTGTATCGACAATTTTTTAATAAAGGAACTTTAAGAAATGAGGGGAATACAAAATGAGTAAATATGGAAAAAAGCAAGACTATACTAGAGTAAAATTAGATATGCCCTTTACCGGCATCACTTCTTTTAAAAAATATCCTATCTGTACAGATCTAGATCAACTAGACGCCGATTTTGCCATTATCGGCGTTCCGAATGATATGACAACGGCTTGGCGCTCTGGGGCTCGTATGGGACCAAGATCAATTCGTGAGCAATCTTCCTTATATGCATTTGGTGCCAGCTATGATCATGAGAAGGATATTGTCTATGATGACAAGGATTTTACGATCGTTGATTGCGGGGATGTTTCGATTATTAATGGCGATGTGGAGCAAAGCCATGAAAATACAGAAGAGGCAATCCGAACAATTATTGCTAAAGGAGCGATTCCTATTGTATTGGGCGGCGATCATTCGATTACGAACCCTGTTGCCTTCGCCTTAGAAAGCCACGAAAAGGTAAATGTTGTACAAATTGATGCCCATTTGGATTGGTTAAAAGAAGCCTCAGGACAGCGATTTACACTAAGTAATCCAATGCGAAGAATGTCGGAAATGGATCATATCAACAAAATGGCGCAAATCGGCATCCGAGGGGTAGGCAGCAGTCAAAAAGAAGATTTTGATGATGCCCGAAACTATGGAAGTAAAATTATCTCACCAAGACAGCTAAGACAACAAGGAATTGAGCGAGCACTTGAACATATGCCTGACGGTGAAAAATACTATGTGACCATTGACATCGATGGTTTAGATGCCTCGATTGCACCTGGAGCTGGTTCTCCTTCCCCTGGCGGCCTATTTTATGAAGAGGTCAGCGACATTTTAGAAGCTGTGGCCCAAAAAGGAAACGTGATTGGTTTTGATTTAGTAGAGGTAAATCCTCTATATGATCCGACACATGTCACCTCACAAATCTCAGCACGGCTGATCATTGATTTTATTAACTTTATTATAAAAG
Organism: Gracilibacillus alcaliphilus; assembly: GCF_016909015.1. Taxonomy (GTDB): domain Bacteria; phylum Bacillota; class Bacilli; order Bacillales; family Amphibacillaceae; genus Gracilibacillus; species Gracilibacillus alcaliphilus. Next base: position 152 of record NZ_JAFBFA010000041.1, on the reverse strand, counting down.
AAAAACAATAATCATAAGAGGACCTTGGCGGTGAACTGCACCCTGTCAAGTAGACATTGAAAAAACAAAAATCTATGCAACAGTCTGGTACCGATATTCCAACGGTGCCAGGCTGTTTAATTTCTCCTGGTAACGTTCTTCATTATAAAATT
>NZ_JAFBFA010000040.1 GCF_016909015.1 Gracilibacillus alcaliphilus | reverse complement strand
CAAGCGATAGCGCGTTAGTCTAGGCAAGTGTACATTTTGATAAGACCTGAAATATTGGTGGGAAAACTATGTCGAGAAAAACTTGACACATACAATCAATGCTTTAAAAATGCATAAAATATTTTTTTCTTGTATAATAAGTTATGGATTTTGTGGATATCTATTCACTTTGGTTATTAACCATCCTAACCATTCTATGCGTTAATTCCACTTTTTTACCTTTTAAGGCTATGTTTTTTTGCAGCCCTATCCGACATGCACATGTTCTCCGGACTGAATATTCGATATGAACATGCATTTTTTTCTATACTTAAGTAAGTTGAACTAAATTATTCACCTCTAATCTCATCTATCTGGATCCATTTGCAACGTATTTTTAGATAAAATCAACGAATTTATTTCTAGGTTATCTAAAATACCTGCTGTCTTTCAGCAAAACGGAAAAACGAATGGACTAAATCCAGCGAAGAAGAGAAATAATAGAGGTATGGACTAACTTGCAAAAAAACGCAAGTTGTGACAGTTTTATATTCAACTTATCAAAATCAATGTTTATCATTTATATATTTTTTTGATTGGAGGTCTTACGAGCTTGTCAATACTGATACTTGCAATACTTATTCCTTTTATTTCAGCTGTTATCTTACCGTTTGCTCATCGATATATAAGGCGCATCCATGTAGGCTGGTTTGCAATGCTTGTGCCACTTAGTTTGTTTATCTACTTCATTCAGCTCACCCCTATCATTGCGAATGGAGATGTGATACAATCCACCCTTTCATGGATTCCAAGTTATGGAATCAATTTCTCTGCGTATGTAGATGGATTAAGCCTTACCTTGGCCTTGCTTATATCTGGAGTCGGTACATTAGTTATTCTGTATTCCATTTACTACTTATCTCCTAAGGAATCATTAAGTCACTTCTACACTTATCTTATGCTTTTCATGGGTGCTATGCTCGGGGTTGTAATGTCGGATAACCTGCTTGGTCTCTATGTATTTTGGGAGCTTACCAGTATCTCTTCTTTCTTATTGATTGCCTTCTGGTATCAAAGGAAACGTTCTAGAGATGGTGCCAAAAAATCACTGCTTATTACTGTCACTGGCGGTATCTCGATGCTGGTTGGCTTTCTAATGATTGGATTTATCGCAGAGTCATGGAGCATACGAGAAATTATTGGTTCCGTGTCTATGATCAATGATCATTATCTATTCATCCCCGCTATGATATTGATTTTATTAGGGGCATTTACAAAATCAGCCCAATTCCCATTCCATATCTGGCTTCCGGATGCAATGGAGGCTCCAACTCCTGTCAGTGCTTATCTTCACTCGGCAACCATGGTCAAGGCTGGGATTTACCTTGTTGCTCGGTTTACACCTGTCTTTGGCGGAGAAGCGGTTTGGTTTTGGGTAGTTACCAGCGTTGGTTTATTCACTTTATTCTGGGGTTCCTTCAACGCGGTAAAACAAACCGATTTAAAGGCATTACTTGCCTATTCAACTATCAGCCAGCTCGGAATGATCATGAGTATGTTTGGGATCGGTTCAGCAGCCCTACATTTAGGATATTCTACAGAATCAGTTGTGTATACCGGTGCATCCTTTGCTGCTTTATTCCACTTAGTAAACCATTCAACCTTTAAAGGGGCATTATTTATGGTCGTTGGTATTGTCGACCATAGTGTAGGTACACGTGATACTAGAAGATTAGGCGGACTCATTTCCTTAATGCCGATCACCTTTACGATTGCCTTGATTGGCAGCATGTCCATGGCGGGATTACCTCCTTTTAATGGTTTCCTAAGCAAGGAAATGTTCTTTACAGCTGTGTTAGAAATTAATGAGGCGAATTTCTTTGCGCTGGAAACATGGGGTATCATCTTGCCAGTTATTGCTTGGATCGCCAGCGTATTTACATTTGTATATTCCACCATTTTTATTGTTAAAACATTCTTAGGGCCTTATCAAGAAGAAAGATTGGAGCACCCTGCTCACGAACCAAAATGGGGCATGCTTGTTTCTCCAATTATCTTAGTTGTTCTAGTAATAGCGATTTTCTTCTTCCCGAATGTAATTGGAAAGAACTTAGTAACACCTGCTATGAATGGCTTATTCCCACAATTAATCGCACAAGGGGAAGAATTAGGACAGAGAATTTATGCTTGGCACGGTTTTGTGCCTGAACTGTATATGACCATAGGTGTCGTCCTATTAGGGATCGTCTTATTCCTAACCAAAAAATACTGGCAGGGTGTTTATAATCTATTCCCTGAAGATCTGGCATTAAATGAACTGTACGGTGGATTGCTGGATCAAATAGAAAGTAAATCGACTACAGTTACGAACTTTTATATGACCCGTTACTTGCGGGATTACTTGGTTTACATTTTCTTATTTTTCATTCTTTTAATCGGCGGTACTATTGTTTTTACCGGAGCCTATTCCTTTAGCCTCCCGGAAAATGCCAACATTACTTCCTTGGAGTTCATTATTGTTCTTTCGATGGCTGTAGCAGCAATATCTATTTTATTTGCTAAATCCAGGCTGACTGCCATTGTCCTAAATAGTATCCTTGGTTTTGGCATTGCGATGTTGTTTGTCCTGTTCAGTGCACCAGACCTTGCACTGACACAATTGGTAGTTGAAACTGTGACAACCGTATTATTTTTAGTAGCGTATTATTTCCTACCAGAATGGGAAAAAGAGGGCAATAGACGTCGAGCAAGTATTACCAATTGGATTATTTCCATTGGTGTCGGGGCTGTTTTTACCTTTGTGGCGCTTGCCGCTCAAGGAAACAAAGCTTTTGATTCTATCTCCACTTATTTCGAAAATGCCTATGAACTAGCTGGTGGAAATAATATTGTTAATGCCATCTTGGGAGACTTCCGTGCGCTCGATACCATGTTGGAAGTTATCGTATTGCTGATTGCTGGTCTTGGTGTGTATGTATTTATCCGTTTAAAAAACAAGAAGGAGAGTGAGGAAAGTGATTAAACACAGATATCGAATTAATAACGTCATCCTTCGAACGGTAGCTAAATTGGTTTCTTTAATCATCCTTACTCTTGCTGTCTATTTATTCCTTGCCGGACATCATAGTCCTGGAGGAGGATTTGTTGGCGGGCTGGTACTGGCCTCTGCCTTAGTTTTATTATTGATTGTGTTTGATATTGAAACCGTCCGAAAAGGCATTCCTGTAGACTTTAAAAAGGTAGCTGCTTTTGGAGCTCTACTTTCGGTCGGAACTGGCTTTGGCGCTCTTATATTTGGGGAAAATTTCCTCAGCCAGGCCTTTGATTACTTCAACTTACCCTTCTTTGGAAAAACAGAGCTCACCACCGTTATGATTTTTGAGGCTGGAGTAGCTTTGGTTGTAGTAGGGGTTGTTGTTACCATCATATTAAGTATTAGTGAGGATGAGTAAATATGGAAACGTTAGTGACCATCCTAGCAGGAGTATTAGTTACCGTAGCTACGTATCTATTACTTTCCAAAAGTTTAATAAGAGTTGTTATTGGTACAGCGATGCTGACGCATGCTGCCCACCTGTTAATTATTACGGTGCCCGGTTTAAAAATAGGAAGTGTCCCTATCCTGGGAGAAGGAGATGCAGGGCCTGTTGATGCCTTGCCACAAGCATTAATCCTTACCTCAATCGTTATTGGCTTTGCCGTAACTGCGGTCTCTCTCGTATTAACCTATCGAACCTATCAAGAGATTGGAACAGATAAATTAGATCAATTACGGGGGGATCAAGATGAATAACTTAATTGCCATGCCTATGATGCTCCCAGTCTTAACGGCAATCATACTTATATTCCTACGCCCCTATATCAAAATACAGCGAACAATTAGTTTAATCGTAATGATTGCTAATATTGGAATCAGTATTTATTTGCTGCAGCTCATCCAATCAAATGGCATATTACGCCTTGACTTTGGAGGTTGGGAGCCTCCTTTTGGGATACTATTTGTTGCCGACTCCTTCTCCGTCATATTAGTCTTAACATCTAGTATCGTTACTGCCATCTGTCTGCTTTACGCTTTCTCTTCAGTGGAGAAGTCGTATGAGCATATGTTTTTTTATTCATTTATTAATCTTCTGGTCGCTGGAGTAAATGGTTCTTTTCTAACAGGAGATTTATTTAACTTGTTTGTCTGTTTTGAAATCATGTTGTTAGCTTCATATATCCTTATTGCTTTCGGTGGGAAAAAAGGGCAATTACGAGAATCGATTAAATATGTGATTATTAACGTTATTTCTTCATGGATTTTCTTAGTTGCCATTGGCTACTTATATGCCGTCATAGGGTCTCTAAATCTCGCCCACTTATCGGAGCGTATTGCTGAACATGGACAAACACCAATTATTACAGTTATTAGTATTGTATTCCTAACTGTTTTTGCCTTAAAGGCCGGATTATTCCTTTATTTCTGGCTGCCAGGTTCTTACTCTGTACCATCTACAGTAGTAGGTGCTCTATTTGGCGCATTGTTAACGAAGGTCGGTATCTACGCGATGTTCCGCTTCTTCTCCTTGCTCTTCTATCATGAACCTGCAATTACCCACACCATCATAGGTGTACTGGCGGGTCTGACCTTAGTTGGCGGGAGTATTGGAGCAGTTGCCTATAAAGATATTCGTTTGGTTGCCTCCTACAATGTCGTGATTGCGGTTGGCTTTATTCTAGTAGGATTAGCTGTTTCCACCCAATCCTCTCTCGAAGGTGCTGTTTATTACTTAGTACATGATATGATCGTGAAGGCACTGTTGTTTTTACTTGTAGGTACGATGATTGCACTGACAAAAGAAACGAAACTCGATCAAATGAGCGGGTTGATTCGAAATTATCCACTCTTGGGTTGGATGTTCTTTATTGTGACACTATCTTTGGCAGGTATCCCGCCTCTAAGCGGATTTATCGGTAAAGTCTTAATTGGCGGAGGAACCTTAGAAAACGGTTCTTATATCTTATTAGCCCTTGCCTTTATCTCCAGTATCTTTGTGCTTTATTCCCTATTACGCGTGTTCTTATCAAGCTTTTGGGGAGAGACTATTATTAGTAAAGACGAAGAAATTCCAATGAAAAAAGGATTGCTAATCCCTTGTGCACTATTAACAATTGGGTCAATCGCTCTTGGCTTAGGTGCAGAAAGCTTATCGGTTTATATTCAAGATGCAGCTCAAGTACTAGTGGATCCTCAACTATATATCGATGCTGTCTTATCAAGTGATTAACACTCAACATATGCAGAAGGAGGTGAATGTAGTATGCCTGCCCAATTTTTAATTAATGTATTTATTGCTTTATTATGGACATTAATCAGTGACGAAGATGAATTAAGCTTTACTACATTTGTCGCAGGTTATTTGGTCGGTATTGTAATTGTCTTTCTGATGCATCGATTTTTCGGTGAACGTTTCTATTTATCCAGATTCTTTTCCTTAATTAAGCTGTTACTTATTTTTAACCGTGAATTAATCTTATCTGCTAAGGTAGTTTTGGGACACATCATTAGACCGAAGATCAAATTCAAGCCTGGCTTGTTTAAATATGAGACCGCACTACGCGGGGACTGGGAGACTACAGCACTGGCGTTACTGGTCATGCTTACCCCTGGTTCTGTAGTCGTCGAAGTAACACAGAAGGGGGATGCCTTCTACATTCATGCAATGGATGTAGATCAGTCAAAAAATGCGTTACTGCGTTCTCTGAAAAGGTTTGAAAAAGCAATCATGGAGGTGACTAGATAATGATTGAAATAATGTTAACACTAGCCCTGACATTGTATGGGATAGCCATTGCTATCAGTGTAATTCGTACCATTATCGGTCCTAGCTTACCCGATCGGATCGTAGCATTAGACATGATTGGCGTTATGTTGGTCTCCTGTATTGCTATTATTTCCGTATCTTATGGGACAAAGGCATTTCTTGAAGTAATATTGATCCTGGCTATCTTAGCCTTTATCAGTACAATTGCCTTCTCAAAATATATTGAGAGGGGGACTATCATTGACAGTAGACGGGACGATTGAGTTTATAGCAGCATTATTAATGCTTTCTGGTGCCGTCATGGCTCTTCTTAGTGCTATTGGTATAATGCGTTTCCCCGATGTATATACCCGTTCTCATGCAGGGACAAAAAGCTCAACACTGGCGGTATTGCTTACCTTATTGGGAGCTTTTATCCATTTTGCTTCTGACCAAGGCTTCTACAGTGTCAGACTCTTGTTAGGGATTGTCTTTGTTTTCTTAACTGCCCCTGTGGCTGGTCATGTCATTATTCGAGCGGCTTATCGGGCCAACGTGAAAATGTCTGATACAACGATTGAAGATGAACTAAAAGGAGTATTGCAGCAAGTGAAGCAAGACGCGGAAGCAGATCGTACAGAAACAGGAGAAATTATGAGTGAAGACAAAAAGGAAGAACTTAAACATCAAGAAGAATAAAAAACACTTGCCTCTCCTTCCCCTAGTATCAGCGATGTATTTTTATTCGGTGACAGATTGGCTGGATTACTGCTCTAGCCGCAAGTTTAAAACCCTTCAAGGTAATTTACCTTGAAGGGTTTTTCCATTGCTTCTTTAAGTGCGTTCAAAAAGGCCGAGAAAAAGGACCGTCATCGGTTAAGTTCGCAACATCGTGCTGCAACACCGATACTAGCACATCCTGTACGTCGAAAGTTCAAGGCGGCGCAGTTTTTAGTAATGGACTTGCACAGGAAGTATTGACTTCTGCGTGTCCACACGATGTGGACGATCTTAGTAGAAGTTCTTCGACCGCCAACTCCGACATTCGCTGCGTCATTTTTGTTGGACTTTTTGAACATCCTCTTTAATTAAACAGACCGCGGATAGATTCTAGAAGATTCTCAAAGAAGTTCTTTACAGCTTGCCAGAAGCCTTCTGAATCAGTTCCTGCTACTTCATCTAGCTTTCCTTTAATATCGCCTACAATCCCCTCTAATTGATCGGTTACTTTTCCAAAATCAATATCCAAGTCACGCATTTTTTCAAAGAGATTGGTCAGCATGGCACGATCTTCAGGGCTTAATTCAATATTCAGCTTGTCTAACTGCTCGCTGACAATCCGTTCCACATCCTCTTTTGTGGCTGGATTTTGTTCTGAAATCGCCTGCTTAATTTCACTTAGCAGCTGACTCACTTGTTCTTGATCAATACCTGCCTCTTCTGCTAAATCCGTTGCCACGTCTAATTCCTCATTAGCTACTTCCATTCGATCTTGGTCTAATGATTCACCTTCGACATTAAAAGCTTTATAAATACCAGTCAAAGCAGAATGACCGGTTACCTTCATTGGAGAAGCAACTTCGATCAACGCATTCTCCACCCCGGCAGTTAACAGCGCATTCGCATACATCTCATTCGTAACTTGTGTAATATTATCTGGTGTTACGATATTGACAACCACGCCATGTCCTTCATTTTTCCGAGTGATTTTAGCAGATGAGTACATATTAGAACTTGGGTCACCATTAATAAAGGTTACTAAGTCCTCCGCCGTAACTGTATATTCGTCAACTTGTTGTGGATCTGTCGCATTTAATATGGTCCTTACTTTATCTTTATCTTCATCTGATAATGCCTCACCAAGGACTAACTTTGGTTTGCCATTCTTCTCATCAATAACGACGTCGTTATTCCCTGTGCTTGCTAATAAAGCGGGAGTGAAGACAAGGCCTGCTAACAGTAGTGCAATAAGCATCCATGTTATTTTCTTCATAGATTTACTCCTTTACATCTTGATACTTACTCTATATATTATGCTTGATTTAAAAAGATATGGGAAGAATATTTGTGTACTTTCTATATTTTTTCCACATATTAAAGCGTTTTCTACAACAAAATTTTAAACAAATACAGTTGCTGCATCCAGGTGAAATGCTGGAATAACCACGGATCTGATTTGACCTTTTTCCTTTGCCACATCTTGCAAGATATACTGTCCATCACTATTTAATACATACAATTGAATCGTGTTTAGAAGCGGATTGACAATCCAGTACTCTTCCACCCCGTATTTCATGTATAGATTTAGTTGGTAACTAAGTCATGTGATTGATTGGAAGGACTGAGAATTTCAACAATCACAGAAGGTACTCCAACATATTTTTGTTCTCCTAAGCCATCTTTATCACAAATAACAGACAAATCTGGTATCACCACCTGTGTCTCTTCCACTTCCTCATTAGATAATTCTACATCGAACGGTGCGTGGAAAACTTCACAGGCTTGCCCCTCTAATACGGAGAATAGGTTTGCGTGAATCCGGCCGGAAATCCTATGATGCCTAGCAGGTGGAGACGGAGACATAAACACAACCCCCTCGATCCATTCCAAACGTTCGTCAGTATCTGCCACCATTTGGTCAAATTCTTGTCGAGATACTTTTTTCTTGGCAGGTATACTCATCTCTATCTCCTCCTCTTTAGTATATATTATTACCTATTACAGACAAATGAAACTCTTTTTACACGTGATTATCATTGTCCAGCTAAATAAATGGTGATAAACCTTTGCAAGCTTATCACCATCCATGAGCTGTACCGCTATATTATTTTTTCACTATAACATCCATTTCTACGCCGACACCTTTTGGCAGCTGACTCACTTCCACCGTCGCACGAGCTGGATAGGGCTCTTGTAAGAATTTCGCATATGTTTCGTTAATAGTAGCGAAATCATCCATATTGGTAATATAAATCGTAAATTTCACCACATCAGCGAAAGATACATTGGCCTCTTCTAAAATCGCAGCTAAGTTGTTCATTACTTGTTCTGTCTGAGCAGCAATATCGCCTGCTACGACTTCCATTGTTTCAGGATCTAACGGGATTTGTCCTGATACAAATAAAAAATCACCCGCATCAATCGCTTGAGAATATGGGCCTATCGCCTGTGGAGCTTTGTTTGTATGTATTGCTTTTACCATGTGTATCGCATCCTTTCTCTATCATATACTATTTAAAATTTTAACATAACTTTGATTTTTAGTAGAATAATTATACAATACTTTTTTTAAAAAGGATGATTACCTTATGGAAAAGACATTTAATTTGCGTACCGATCACCATGATGAAATGATTGATATTACCTCACAAGTGCAATCATTTCTGACGGAACAAAACGTAACAGATGGAATTGTTATCGTTTCCTCGCTGCACACGACCGCCGGCATTACGGTAAATGAAAATGCCGATCCAGACGTCAAAACAGACTTCTTAAGACGCCTGCGTGAAGTCTTCCCTTGGGAACACCCAGAAGACTTACATATGGAAGGCAATACAGCTGCTCACCTCAAAGTGAGTACAGTTGGGCACAACCAGACATTGGTTGTATCCAATCAACGACTGGTTCTGGGCACATGGCAAGGGATTTATTTCTGCGAATTTGACGGACCACGCTATCGTAAATTTCATGTTAAAGTGATCGAAGGGTGAACATAGTTAAGATTCTGCACTGTTACAAAACTTGGCTTGTACCCGATTGGATACAAGCCAAGTTTTTTAAAAATCAAAGTATTCTTTTGCATTATAATAGGAGATATTCTTCACAATCTCGGCTAAGGTTGCCTCATCATTTGGATACTCGCCATTTTCTACCCATTCCCCAACTAAATTACACATAATTCGCCGGAAATATTCGTGGCGTGTGTAAGATAAGAAACTTCTCGAATCTGTCAGCATACCTACAAAACGGCTGAATACACCGATATCAGCTAAGGTTTCCATTTGGTCAATCATGCCAAGTCTTGTATCATTAAACCACCAAGCTGTACCAAATTGAATCTTGCCAGGTGTACCCCCGCCTTGGAAACTTCCAGTAATGGTGGCAATCGTCACATTATCCCGCGGGTTTAACGAATACAGGATTGTTTTTGGCAAAGCATTAGACTGTTCGAGCGAATCTAATAATCTCACTAATGGCTGAGCTAACAGATCATCATTCATTGAATCATAGCCTGTATCTGGACCAAGCTCCTTAAACATCCGCGTATTATTATTACGGTGAGCATTCATATGATACTGCATAACCCAGCCCTTCTCATGATAAGCTTTACCTAAGAAGGTTAATAGATAAGATTTATATTGTTTCTCCTCTTGAGAAGATACCTTCTCTCCCTTCAAAGCTTTAGCAAAGATCGCCGCTACGTCTTCCTCAGTTGCTCCTTCATATACAACCGTATTTAATGCATGATCGGAAACACGTCCTCCATTTTCATGAAAGAAATCGATTCGCTTCTGTAAAGCCTGCAGGAAATCCTGGAATTGTGTGATCGAGACTTCCGCTGCTTCTGCAAGTTTTTTCACCCAGGCTTGAAAACCATCCTGGTTAATTTCTAAGCCTTTATCCGGGCGATAGCTTGGTAGTACTTTTACATCGAATGTTGGATCGTCTGCAATCTTCTGGTGATATTCCAGTGAATCTGTCGGATCATCTGTTGTACAGACTACCTCTACCTTAGATTTAACGATAAAATCACGGACATTCCATTCTCCGCTTGTCAGCAGTTTATTGACCTTTTCCCAAATCATGGGTGCTGTACTTTCATTAAGAGGCTCCTCCACACCGAAATAACGCTTTAACTCCAGGTGTGTCCAATGATAGAGCGGATTTCCAATTAATTGAGGAACGGTTTGGGCCCAAGCCAGAAACTTATCATAATCGCTGGCATCGCCTGTAACATATTTCTCCTCGATACCATTGGCCCGCATAGCACGCCATTTGTAATGATCACCGTACAACCAAACCTTTGTAATATTTTCAAATTGTACATTCTCATAAATCTCTTGCGGACTTAAATGACAGTGGTAATCAATAATAGGTAAATCCTTCGCATATTCATGATACAAACGCTCTGCCGTTTGATTGTTTAATACAAAATTGTCATCCATAAAAGCTTTCACATTATCCCTGCTTTCTTTTTTAATATTTGTGTAAAAGGAAATGTTTTGTCGCCCCGGAAAAGTAATCTGCCTTTCTCAGGAGCGGTTTTAGCAAGTGTCCCTTTACCGCCTACGCAGCAATTCGCCGTGCGTGTGAACAAACCCCATTATATTCCTAACAAATCAAGGTGACGGCCTATATGATTTACTAGTCCTTGACGGTATTCGTCTTCATGTGTCATTAATGTTGTAAAGAACTCCGTCTGGAAAAGATCCGCCCCTGAATCACTCTTAGCTGTTAGCAGAATACCATACGTTACATGGAATAACTGACGGGCTGCATCATGATCCATATAAGCTGGTAAATCTTCATCTGCTGTTTCATCCAATACGGCTATACTGCTTAAGTCTGGTGTCACATGATAGTATTGAAGCGTCTCTTCAAAATGTTCTTCGGCATAGCGATGCATACGACGATACAAGTCTGGATTTACTTTGGCAATAACTCTAATTGCCTCTAGCCAATTCGTTCCTGCTGTCTTAATATGCAGCAATCCTTCGGTGTACTTCCCAATGATCGGAAATACGCTGAATTTATCACTTCCAGAGTGAATACTCAGCTTGTAACCAAAGTACTTGGCAATAGCGGCATGTTCTTGCAGTTCTTTCTCAAATTGTTGGATATCACCTATATAGTCAATACCTTTCTGGAATTCACCACAGAATCTAGGTGCCAAGCTTTGAACGGTTACACCACGCCTGCGTAATTCCTCGGCGACAAAGAAATGTGCCTCTGGTGAAGTAACGGTTTCTGTCTCATCAATAGAAATTTCAAAATCAATGGCACGATCTGCCGTTGATATGTATCGATTAAAGACATGCTCCATAAAATCAATCGCTTCCCCGTATACGAGAATATTCTTGTACAGACTGTCCTCATCAAAGGAAATATTCAGCTCTTGTACAGCAAACGACTTATTTAAGTAATGGCTGACAAAGTACTCTTTACGATCGACAGGCAGATCAGCAAATTCTTTATGAACGGCCTCTGTTGTTAATTCTTCTACATCATTGCGAATCTGTTCGGAACAATCCAGCGTAATAAAGGAAAACCCTAGATCCAAGGCATAAGCAATATCCTTCTCTACTTTGATATGATCTGCATCCGCACCATAACCATCCTTATACCCTTCTTGGAAAACAGCAAATGTGGCTGCATCCAAAATGTCTGCCATCGTCCGGTTCAATAATGTCAATTCTCTAATGCTTTGCTGCGCCAAAATCGGTTTGACCTGATGACCTTTTACTGTTTCAATATGACCTGGTGAGGCTACCCCTAAACGGTCACCCAGTCCCATAGTAGCGATCTCTGTGCCAAATGCCTGCGGTTTCGTATAATCAAAAAACTGATTTAGGACAATGGCATTATCATGTGTAAGTGGACAGACCTTTCCTTCCGCAGTGTTTTCGCCTTCTAAGGCATCCATTAAATCGCCCTCTCCTGCTGCCACTAGATACTTCTCTGTCCCTTTTTTCACCATGACAGCAACCGTCTTACCTGCCTTTTCCAATGAACTTTCATATACATGTACTTGCGCCGTTGACTCAGGAAGCTTACCAGCTTGTAATGATTCCAAAATTGGTTGATATTGCTGCACGACATTCCTCTCCTTTTTTGTGAACGTTTCCAATTTTATTTTTTCACATAACAACGTTGTTATTTTTATGATATACTATTTAAAAATAGAACTCAACCATTAAATGATATAATATTGAAAGTCAGGGGTGATGTTTGATGAATGTAACCATAAAAGATATTGCCAAAGAAGCAAATGTAAGCTATTCTACTGTATCGAAAGCACTCAATAATAGTCCATTAGTAAAAGAAGGAACCAAACAAAAAATATTAAAAGTAGCCAATCAAATGGGCTATCGCCCCAATTTAGCGGCTAAACAGCTTGTCAATAAAAAGACAGAAGTAGTTGGTTTAATTTGGCCTACCATTGATCGGATTGTTTTAGCTACCTTAGTCACTAATATCAGCAAAGCCTTTGAAGCAACCCGCTACTCCATGATCCTCTCTGTCGATCCGATCGATATTGCCAAAGAGACCTTTAAGAAATTTCAAGTAGATGGCATGATTGTCTTTGCAGAATCCGGCCATATCATTCCAGAGGATGATATTCCGCTTGTTGCCTATGGTGTAGAGAAAAAAGGCAACGCTAGTTACCCAATTATTGATGCCAATCATGGACAAGCAATGAAACAAGCTGTTCAGTATCTATATGATTTAGGGCATCGCCAGATTGCATATGTCGGACATATAGACACTGCAGATACACTTCAGTTAGAGAAATCAGAAGGCTATCAAAAAGGAATGGAAACCTTAGAACTGTCCCCTGTCTGTATGGATACTAATGGATTAGACTGGGTGGACGGCTACACTGCCATTGACGGTCTAGCCTCCTTATCAACACAGCCTACTGCGATTATTGGCGGGAGTTATGATATCAGCGCTGGTATATTACGCGCCTTGCAGGAAAGAAATATCCGTGTTCCAGAGGATATCTCTCTGATCAGCTATGATAACATCCCCAAAATGGAAACAATGGAGGTACCAATGACATGTATTGGTGTCCCTGTCGAAGTTTTGGCAGAAGAAATCGTTCAGGCAGTCATTCACCGAATTGAATCAGACCAGCCATCACAGAGCCTGATTCTGCAACCTCTTTTAGTGGAACGACAGAGTACAGCTGCTCTCAAATAAGGGGAGTATTCCATTGGTGATTCAAAATGTTAGGCAATCATGTAAACTATACAGTTCAGCTGACGTACCTACCCGCTGCCTCAGTTGAGCTGTTTCCAAACAGCCTCATACACTGCTTTTAACGGAATCTGATTTGTCTCTGCGATCGACCGACAATCCTCATATTCGGGAGCTTCTTTTAACAATTGTCCATTATACCACCCTTGTTTTACACGAACTGTTCCCCACTCTGTCTCTACTTGTCTTGACTCTCTTTCCATCCGAAATACACTCAATGGATAATAACGGACTCCAAAAGTCGTCGTCTCTTCCAATAAGATTTTCTTCATTGCTTCCAATAAATTTGCGTCACAAAGTAATTGTAATTGAACCGCTGGCCGGTTTTTTTTCATATAAATAGGCGTGTAATAGACATCATTTGCTCCGGCTTCAAATAACTTATCCATGACATACCCCAGCCATTCACCTGGTGTATCGTCTAAATTCACTTCCATTTTAACCATATTGATATCAGTATGTTCATAATCTGGTGGATGCACCTAGATCACCTCATTGTCTTTTCTACTATTATTAACATAGAATTCATCATTAGTTAATTAATATTGCCTTTTCAGTGCGTGTTCAAAAAAATAGAACCCCTTGTAAGCGATAGATTTCAACTCACAAAGGATTCTATTTTTACTTCTGTTCTTGTAATTGTTGATTATATTCTTCGATAACCTGTGTCCCTCCAGCTCCTTTCCATTTATCAATCGCTTGATCAAATCCATCATCATCTATTTGTCCAAGGAAATATTGATAGGTTGCGTCTGTCATAATTTGTGTCAATGTTTCCGATTGAGAAGCCCAGGTTTCTGATTCTAGTGAGGCTGTTGGATCATGAACTAAATAATCATTATTATCGATATATAATTCATCAGCCTTTGTCCTTGGTTCATAATCAAAAAAGCCCGTGTAACGGCCATTTGTCTCAGGCTCGCCAATTTCTAACGAAGTATAAGGTAATATTTCACGGTTAAAGGCATCTCTATTCTCTTCGATTACTTTTCCTTTCCCGTCAACCACTTCATAATGTTCACCTTCCACACCCCATAATAGAAGATTTGCCCCTTCAGGTGTCATCAAATAATCGAAAAATGATAGAATACCTTGTAATTCTTCTTCTGTTTCCACAGCTGCTTTTGGAAAAATCAGCATACTTCCATAACCAGGGATCGCTCTTGTACGATATTCCCCATCTGGTCCTTCGATATAATTGTGTACATCAAAGACAACCTCTGGATTGATTGCCAGTGCATCTTGATACATACTTTCCACATCGCCCATCGTTCCGATATATACTCCCGCCGTACCATTTTTAAATAATTCCTGTTGATCTATTTTGCTCGTCACTGGCGCATCTTTATTAATATATCCGTTATCAAATAAACGTTTAAAGTAGTCCATCGCTTCTCGATACTCAGGAAACATAAATTGTGGTAACAGTTGACCATCTTTCTCCCCCCAATTATTAGGGGCGCCATGCCATGTAGCAATATTTTCAAAGGTTCCTAAGATTTCACGGTCTGTTAAACCAATCGTATCATCCTCGCCATTGCCGTCTGGATCATCTTCTGTAAAAGCTCTCAGCATTTCATATAATTCATCCAAATTTTCAGGTGCCTCAAGACCAAGGTTATCCGCCCAATCCTTTCGATAGATAAGTCCTTGACGAGACAACGGCCTGCCAGCGTACAAGGTATATATCTTGCCATCAACAGCAGTGTTTTTTAGTATATCTTTATTTAGTTTAGATAAGTTTGGATAATCATCAAATAGGGGCCGATTTCCCAGTATTGATCATCCCTAATCGCATCTTTTTGTTGCTCTAAGGTAACATCTTTTAAGAGAAAGACATCTGGAAGGTTATTTGTAGCAATGGAGGTATTTAAACTTTCTGCATAATTGTTATCTGGTACCCATTTAATGTCCAGTTCGGTATTCGTTTCTTCCTCGATTAATTCTTCTAAACGTTTGTCCGGAACTTCAGGAACATGTAAGTTCAGCATAATGGAAATTTCCTGTGATTCAGTGTCACTAGTTCTTTGCTTATTTTCTGTATTGCTTTCCTGACTGTTGCAGCCCACAAGCAATCCCCCGGCTAAGACAACGCAGCAAAAAAGAAGTACTATCGACCATTTCTTCATTATCAAATCGCCCCTTTTGTAAGAAATGTGATCACCAATCCGTTAGAGAAGTCTATACATACTTGATAAGATTATAACGTTATATATTTAACCACCCCCCTATAGGAAAATTAGATAAAAATTCAATTTAACGGGATTTAAAAAGCATATATTGCCCACCAGGGTATCCGTACGTTCCGCTTCCTTTTATAAGGAAACAAGCACTCTTTTTGATTCACGGAAAATCTGGCTTCCGGAAAAATACATAAACTAATGCTTTATTTATCGTTTCTATGAGAAGGCCTCTTTCGTAATTAGAGACCTTAGCTTCCCTAGTCTTTTCCTATCCTTTTACCTATCTAACTTAAGCTTCTCGATACATCTGCTGTAAATAACGCCTCCCCTCATCTATGTAAGGCTCTTTCGTATTTTCCATTAGTACCTCGATAAACGGTTTATGTTTTTTGATCCATGCAAACAGAAGATCATAACGCAACTGCCCTTGCCCGACTGGAACCATCTTTACCTTATGATCTTCCAAAATAAAATCTTTAGCATGCACAGCAACGATTCTATCTCCAAATAAAGCAAATGATTCTTGAAAAACAGCAGCCTGATCCTGACAGTTACCAGGAGACATAAAATTGGCAGGATCAAATATTACTTGCAGCTGAGAGGAGTCAATCTCATCGAGTAATCTTTTCATTTTCTCAGGGGTATGAATCGGATGGTTCACACCACCCTCAATCCCTACGATCACCCCCCATTTCTCCGCCTCATCTGTTAAGACACGGACACTCTTGACGACTTGTTGAAAGGCCGCCTCGGTAAAATTGTCCTCGGTATAGCCCATTTTTTCATACACATTTCCCGTCTCCGAAGCTACGATACTGCAGCCAAAATCCCGCGCAAAACGAAGATGTTCTTTAAATCGCTCCAATAAATGATCTCGTTGCTGCTTTTCTGGATGGATCATATTAATATAACAGCCTAAAATAGCAATATTTACACCATATTTATCAAATGTTTGTTTGATATGTTTCGCATAACCTGGACTTAAAGAACCGGTAGCTGTCGACATATATTGAATTGATTTCGCCAATGCCAGCTGGACACACTGGACGCCTTTGGCTGCTACCGTTTCTGCTATTTGGTCCAGTTGGTCAAAGGCCAAATCATGGGCTCTAATCCCTAATTGCATCTATACCCCTCCTATGAAACTATCTGGCTAACCAGCCTCCATCCACGACTATCACATGTCCGTTCATATAATCAGAGGCTTTACTGGCTAAATATACAACCGTTCCCATTAATTCACTCGGGTCGCCCCATTCACCAGCAGGTATACGCGATAATATCTCGGCATTCCGCTGTTCGTCAGTCCTGATCGGGGCTGTGTTCTTCGTTGAAAAATAACCTGGGGCAATCGCATTGACTTGAATACCTGCCGAGGCTAGTTCATTAGCAAATGATTTGGTCAGACCTGCCACCGCATGTTTACTAGCGGTGTATGGCGGAATAAATTTGCCGCCTTGAAAGGAGAGCATCGAAGCAATATTAATAATTTTGCCGCTGCCTTGCTGGACCATTTCCTTAGCTGCCGCTTGACTTAATAAATAAACCGCATCCAAATTCAACGCCAATACATCGTCCCAATCTTCTTCCCTATAGTCCAGCAATGGATTACGGCGAATCGTTCCTGCATTGTTTATCAAGATATCCACTGTACCAAAAGCCTTTTTACACGCTGGAATCACTTGTTTCAACTGATCACGATCTGCTAAATCAGCTTGATGGAATACTGCCTCCCCTTCGCTTCCTGCTAATTCATGCTTAGTATCCTCCCAATTAGTGCCATGAGTGACGATAAATACATTGGCACCAGCCTTGGCCAATGCTACAGTATAAGCTTGACCCAGCCCCGTATTTCCTCCCGTAATAATTGCTGTTTTTCCTGTTAAAGAGAAATAGTCTAATGAAAAATCCTGCAGTCCTTTTCCCATGTGATAACCTCCTAGCGTAATTGATCCATTGGAATGTGATCCATATCTGTATACGTAATGTTCTCTCCACACATTCCCCAAATAAAAGTATAATTACTCGTCGCTGTGCCACAATGAATTGACCAGCTTGGCGAGATGACTGCCTGTTCATTTTTTAAGATAAGATGTCTTGTTTCCTGAGGTTCCCCCATAAAATGAAAAGCTCTCGTATCTTCTTCCATATCAAAATAGAGATATACCTCACTGCGACGATCATGGGTATGAGCAGGCATCGTGTTCCAGACACTGCCCGGCTGCAACATGGTCAGGCCCATTTGCAGCTGACAGCTTTCACAGACATTAGGATGAATATATTGATGAATTTTACGCTCATTTAATGTGGCAGTTTCGCCCAATTCCAAAGGCTTAATATCCTTTTTAGCTATCTTAACCGTTGGATAGGTGTGATGTGCAGGTGAAGATAACAAATAAAATTTGGCAGGCTGTGCTGGGTGTTCAGATCCAAACCAAACTTCTTTTGTTCCACGGCCTACATACAGACCGTCATACTGATTCATCTCGTATTTCTCACCATCCAGTACCACATAACCTGCCGCACCAATATTAATAATACCCAGCTCTCTTCTCTCGAGAAAATAGTCCACACCTAATTGCTTATCCAGTTTGATCGTTAATTCTTGTGTTGTCGGTGTGGCACCGCCAAAAATCATTCGATCCACATGGGTGTAAGTTAAGTGTACATGACCAGGTTCAAATAGTTTCTCTACTAAAAATTTCTCTCTCAATTCATCTGTATTATACCTTTTTATTTCTTCCGGATGATTTGCATAACGTACGTCCATCTTTATGTCCTCCTTTGAGTATGTTGTTTATTTATTTCCCTTCACATATTGGGCTAAGGGATGATGAATCAGCCTTAATTCCTCGATACAAAGCTTACTGTGTGCCTGTGCTCCCTTTTCTGTCAGATGTGTATCATCTTGTTCTCCTAATGGGTAATTAGGATACACGCCAGGTGCAAGCTGCATAAACAGCGATTTAGAACCCTGTTCCCCTAGCTTCATCAACAATTGACTCGACCGTTTTAGCATATCGAGGCACATGACTTGCTGCAGCTTGGCTACTTGCCTCATTGCTTCCGGGTATAGCCCATGTGTGTCTTGTAATATTCCTTGATCATCAAAGTGTCTGCGGGCAATAGAAGTTAGCAGCACAGGTGTCACTTCCGCAGCCCTTGCCTGTTCGATAAAAAAACGCAAGTTGGCGGCATAGCTGGTAAAGGGATCGGTAGCTCTTTCCACATCCGGTTTTTGATCATTATGACCAAACTGAATAAAAACATAATCTCCCGGCTGCCAAACTGCTGTTATCTGTTCCCACCGCCCTTCATCAATAAAAGATTTTGTACTCCTGCCTGAAGCCGCATGATTACAAATTGACACCTTATCATCGAAGTAATCAGATAAGACCTGCCCCCACCCCATTCGCGGGTAGTCATCTGCGGGATAATCAGACATCGTCGAATCTCCCGCTAAGAATAGCTGAAACGCTGTCATTATACTTCTCCTTTTCCAATCGCTAACTGCACACTAGCTAAGACAAAGGCACCTACTCCATGTAAATCATTCGTACTTGTCTCACGCTCCACATAATAATCATACGTGCCGATTGAGGTACCAATACAAATATCATGCAATTTAAACTGGCCAGCCTGATCAACTGCTACCTTATGCTCTAATAGACCTCGGTAACCTTTTTCTGCCTTTTGTAAAAATGCAGTGTTTACATAACCTTTATGAACTGCTTTGGCAATCGCATAGATAAATAAGCAGGAACAAGAACTTTCCAGATAATTATTCGGTTCATTCGGCTTATCGACGACTTGATACCACAGTCCCGTCTCTTCATCTTGGAAGGTGATCAATGCCTCGATTAATTGCTGAACGACTTCTTTCCATTCTTCGACCTTGGGATGATCAGATGGCAGCATTTCAATAAAATTCACCGTCACCATCGCGTACCAGCCAAGCGCCCTGCCCCATACTTCAGGAGCATGCCCTTTTTCTGTGGACCATGGAGTTTGTTTACTCTCGTCATAGCCGTGATAATACAGACCATTCTCTTTCTGTGTGTGTTTGCGCATTAACGATTCTTGTTTTATTACTAGTTCTATTAACTCTGGTTCATCAAACATCTGACCATAGCGAATAGCAAACGGGCCTGCCATATATAAGCCATCTAACCACATTTGATAAGGATATTTATCTTTATGCCAAAACCCTCCTTCCTTCGTTTTATTTAAGGTATTTAATAAATATCTGAGCTTACTCGCTGCTGCACGGTATTTACGTGCTTTCGTCTTCTCATATAATGGTAATAATAACAAACCAGGCTGGATGGCGTCCAGTTCGCTTCTGGCAAAATAGAAATTGCCTTCCTCATCGATCAGTTGATCAACATATTCTTTATAATACTGATAATATCTCTCTTCCCCTGTTAACTGATAAAGATCCTGCACCCCGCAAAGGAATACCCCTTGGTGATAATGCCAGCGATTAGCAGGAGGTAATTGAACTGGCTGATATGTATCCATCAGCGTGTCACAGGCCTTCTTTGCCCAGCCAAGTGCTGTTATTTGTTGTACGGTCAACTGTACTCATTCCCTTCCCTGATATTCAAACCAATCAAAATCGGCATAAGCCGTGCTTGCTTCACCATTCCCTGAACAATACATGCCTAGATAGGCACCAACAAAACCACCAGCCATATCTGTACTTAAGATGCGGCCGTCTACCTTTTCAGCTAACACACGCCACTCACTAAGTTCTGTTGCATAAGTAAAAGTATAGTCTTGCCCAACTGCTTCTACTCCTAAATAAATCTTGTTGATGGATAGAGGCTGCCGGGCAATCTGTTGATCCTCTCCAGCCTCTCTTCTAGTTAACTTTACCGCCAGTTGATCATTTTCTGACACCATCTCCACCCGTATTTGATAGTTATGATTCTGTAACAATACCAATCCTGCACTGTCTGTGGCTTTTTCTGGTTTGAAT
This sequence comes from Gracilibacillus alcaliphilus, assembly GCF_016909015.1. Lineage (GTDB taxonomy): Bacteria > Bacillota > Bacilli > Bacillales > Amphibacillaceae > Gracilibacillus > Gracilibacillus alcaliphilus. The sequence goes on along the minus strand of NZ_JAFBFA010000040.1, from coordinate 28,062 downwards.
TCAACAACGAGTTCGGCATAAAAGTTAATATGCTGCTGTCTTCTGCCAACAAAGGATGGATTCTCTTCCTCCATAATGTTTTCTGGCTTAGCCTTTAGACGCAGATGCCCCTTCCGCTCGGATAACGACCAAAAATCACCACGCGGCGTACGGATAAAATTCCATTGATCGGCAAGTTTTGTAGATTCAAAGGAATCATGCAACGGCTGTGCCGGCCATTTATGCTCTGGTAAATGAGGAAATTCCATCTCTGGCTCAATCACTCCTTTGCCAGGATTGACAATCGGCCAGCCATCTTCCCAGACAAATGGAACTAAAAAAGTTTCCCGGCCAAGATTGCGGTAATAACCGCCATACGGTCTGGAAGCCAGACATACCATCCACCAATCACCAAATTGGGTTTGAACGATATCGGCATGCCCTACATTAACAATTGGATGCTGCTTTCCTAAGTGACGATGGGTTAAAATCGGATTCGTTTCCGTCATCTCATAAGGCCCTGTCACACTCTTGCTCCGGGCAATCGTAACCGCATGGGTATGGCCGGTTCCGCCTTCCGCGATGATGAGATAATACCAGCCGTTTATTTTATATAAATGAGGCGCTTCTTGCGCATGGGCATTCTTCAAGGCCCCATCCCATAAGCTGTATTTCTCGCCAATCAGCTTGCCTGTTTCAGTATCTAATTCCTGAAGCCAGATTTCATTATGCTTTTTATACAACTGACCAGCAGGCGGCTTACGATTACCGGTGTAATATACTTTGCCATCGTCATCAAATAGCAGTGACGGATCAATACCTGGTGCATCTGGCAGCCAAATTGGATTGGACCAAGGACCAGCCGGATCAGTTGCCGTCACATAAAAATTCCTTCGCGCACCAGTGGGACTAACGACAAAGGTCGTAATCATATAGAAAATTCCCTCATGATATCGAATCGTTGGTGCATATATCCCTCTGGAATAAGGCGTTTGATCCAAATTTAATTGCTCTGGCCGGTCTAGTACATGGCCAATTTGCCGCCAATGAACCAAATCTTTACTATGGAAAATCGGCACACCTGGAAAATATTCAAAACTAGATGTTACCAAGTAATAGTCATCCTCCACCCGGCAAATAGATGGATCTGGGTAAAAACCTGGAATAATTGGGTTTTTAAAAGTTTTCATTAGCTTCTGCCTGCCTCCTCAAACCTTGGATCTTTAACAAAAATATGTTCGGTATGATCAAGTTCGATTTGCCCCTCTGAAGAATCGGTATCCAGCTGATCAATTGTCACTTGCTGCGCATGACTCAGGTATACCGCAGGGCCTTTGCGCTGCCTTACCGTCACATGATGGAGATGTAAGTCTTCTACATATTTTGCGAAAATTCCTTCCCCTGCCATGTCGATCACCTCTCGTACCATATCCGGTTCCCCGCCTGGCATGTGTTCATCCATTGTCATCTCCAAACTAATATGCTCTAACTTCACATGGCGAATGGGCATTTCCGGCAGTCCATACAGAAATGCAGCCGCCGCTCTACTCTCTGTTGCCGTTACATGACTAATTCGGATATTTTCTATGATAGGTGTTTTCTCACTAATCTCAATGGCTTCACTGTCCAGCAAATGTTGATTACTCCTGCTGACACCATGACGATAAAAGGAATTAATCGCAATCGGACACAGCACGCGATCCATCATGATATTCTGGACTAAAATATTGCGTATGTAACTGCCTCTTTCCCGATTGGTCTTAATCCGAATCCCTCGATCCGTTCCATCAAAGACACAGTTAGTAATCGTCACATTCTCTAATCCGCCAGAGTTCTCACTGCCAAAAACAACACCCCCGTGACCATGGTGCATCGTGCAATTAGCAATTGTGACATTCTTCGTTGGTACGCCGTAATTTCTGCCATCTTGATTAATTCCTGACTTTAAGGCAATACAGTCATCCCCCACATCAAAATGGCAATCCGTAATCCTAACATTTTGGCAGGAATCAACGTCCAGCCCATCCCCATTAGGTGTGTCCGATGGATTCTCAAAAGTCACTTGATGAATCGAGACATCCTCACAAAATACCAGATGTGTATTCCAAAATGGAGAATTGCGACAGGTCACACCAGTGATTGAAATATGTGCCGCTCGATAGAATTGAATTAAAGGCGGCCGGAGAAACTGTGACGGCCATTCTACGAGATTCGTATCTGCCGGTTCTGTAAACGTCTGATTTGCCTCGGCAATTTCTTTTGTTTTATTAGATCGATAAACTTGTTTTTTTCTTAATTTCCGATTAACATCCCACCATTTTTGGCCATTACCTTCTAAAATCCCTTCTCCTTTAATTGAAACATGGTGAATGTCTGCCCCATAAATAAGCGGCATAAAACCATTACACACATAACCTGACCAGCGTGTTTTTACAACCGGATATTGTTCAAAGTCATCCGAGAAGGATAAAACAGCACCACTTTCCAAGTATAATGTCATATAACTAGTTAAAGCGATTGGTCCCGTTTGGTATATACCCGGCGGAATGTATACCGTTCCTCCACCTGCTTGTTCACATGCCTGTATTGCTTGCTGAATAGCAGCTGTGCAGTCCATCTCCGGTGCTGCCCCATAATCTTTGATATTAAAAACTAGCATACTGTTCACTCCCTGTTTAACAGATCTTCCCGTAACGGGTTAAATATATCTAGCAGTCTACTTTTGGTTACCGCCTTGACACCATGTACAGCTTGTGATGGAATATGCAGAGAGTCCCCTTGGACAATCTTCTGTTCTTTTCCATCAATTGTGAAAATCAGTTCCCCTTCCAAACAATAAGTTAGCTGTTCATGGGGATGGCTGTGACTTGCCCCCTCAGCCTCTGGTTCAAAAACCACCTCCATCATCATCATGTTTTGTCCTGGCGGATGAATTTTTCTTGTTACCCCTGCTTCTGCTTGTTCCCATTGATTCCGTGTCATTATGTATCCTCCATTAAAGTAATTAACATTGGTAATATACATTGCAAGGCCATTACCCCTAAAATGACATAACCAGCTGTCATGGCATCTATCTCGTGAGAAAACAGCATAAAGATCACAATCCCTAAAGCCCTGCCGATATTAATAATCGTTTCCCTAAGCACAATGGACTCGACACGGAATGCCGATTTTAACGGCAGCCTGTCAATCCATTGAAAATAGTAAGCCGCATAAGCATTAGCCTGTAACGGTTTAAACAGATTCTGCGTCACCATAAACAACACCACGCTCCACACCGTTATTTCCCATGTCAAAAACGTGCCTGATAGGAAAAAGCCGATCGCAGCAACCCATAAGTATTTGACGGTATCCTCGATCTGGGCAAAACGGGAAATAAGATAGCTGGCTATAATGGAGATCGTTAAAAAACCGGCATTCAGATAACCAACCACGCCTTCGTTCTCGAAAATACTATAAATCAGGATAGGCGGAATATACATCAGGATTCCTTGCGGGAAGCCAATGATAAACCAGCCCCACAAAGCCGACCGAAATGCTGGCTGCCGCTGGATCATTTGCCCGAGATATTTCATGTAATAACTGCGGTGCCGCGCTGTTTCCTTTTTCAAGCGAAAACTTCTTATCGTGGCTAGGAAAAATAAGCAAAAGGCGATAGCAAACACCATAATATAACCGATTAGCCCGTCAAAGAGACTGATCATAAACCCTGCCAAGGCAGGCGCCAGCAAATTAGCTACCCCCATCACCATCTGATTCCAGCCTAAATATCGATGGCGATTCTGATTCGATGATACCTCATGCACAATCGTAAAATAAGCAACCCAATAGAGACCTTGCGCGATCCCCCGCAATAGAGCAAACCAGTAGAAGTGTTCCACAATTGCTTCTTGTACCAGTACAATCAACAAATAGAACAAAGCCGTCATCCATATTCCATAACGATAGATGATTGTTCTTCCTTTTTTCTTAGAGGTACGCCCAATCATATAGGTGGTGATCGCCTGTGATAAGATCGCAATAAAGTTATAGGCACCATTGACCCATAAGCTATTGGTTAACCGCCACAAATATAAATTGACAAAGATAATCGATAAGGCGCCGCCAAATTGAAAAATAGCATGATTGATCAAAACATTGACAGCATCTGCTGATAACTTTTTCCGTTGATCTAATTGAAATAACTTCCCCAAGCTAGCCACTTCTTTCTGCTCCCATTTTGTTTTGCTAAGCTATCTCATTACTGTTGCCATAATTGGTGCAGCTGTTTCCGAATCAATGTTGCTTGCGTCGTAGCATTCATATCTCCTTCCGGCAAACCAAGCCCTAGCTCTACCGCGGCAGGCATATCAGGATAGTATTCTCCCTCTTTCACTTGGGCTACATTAGGAGCCTTGACTGAATGTCCTAACTCTCTGGAAAAAACACCATCCTGTTGCTTCAACCTGCTCAGATGATCAATCGTCAATCGCGATATTTTTTCTAACGCCTGATCTGAAATGTCTACTGCTAAATAGGCTAGCAAATCAATCGGGTTACGGATATAACACATATCCACGGCCTCTTCGGTATGCAGACATTCCCAAATCGATTGGTATATCTGTTGCTGACGCGGCATGGCAAGCTGATGTTTACGGTAAAAGGTGTGCAGTTTAAAAGTGCCAGAGATTCTTACATACAGTGAACCTTCTCCCCACAAACCTGTTTCCTTGTCTTGCTTTTCCTCGAGAAAAGAAGCAAAAGCTTTGACATATGCCTGTCGCTTCTCCGTCTCCATTTCCGCAAAATATATAGTGGAGGAGGCCAGCAAATCGCAGCCTCTCCAGCTATTAGACAAAGAGATACTTGCCCACTTTTTTCGATACGTCTCCAATGAATTCGTATAGGCAGGTGCCTGCTGCTGTTCAATCGGTAATGGATACAACGGCTTTGCACCCAGCCTTTTCAAGCTGTTGACAGCGTAGTTTAAAGCCCTGTGTACCATGACCTCATCCTGTTTCATCAATGGATGCTCATCATAGAAATAGCCTGATTCCGGGTCTTGCTTAGCTTGAAAAAAAGCAATCAGCTTTTCTTTCGGTAATACTTCCAAACGATTACACCTTAACAAAATATTTAATGCCTGAGCTGTCGACTCAATATCAGGAGGATAAGCCTTGACAATCATGGCACTTCGGGAGAAATAAAATCCGCCCGTTTCTTGATCAAACTGTTCCAATACCCAACGCTCTATATCTGCCAGCAAAGTATCTAAACGAAGTGTTTCCCGGTCACGCCAATTCTTCATAACGTCGCGTCTCCTTTTCATAAGCTGTTCTATTTATTAACCTTTAACAGACCCCAGCAAAGCCCCCTTAGCAAAGTATTTCTGTAAGAATGGATATACTAATAACACAGGAACGGTTGCCACGACAATGGTTGCCATCTTGACCGTTACCTCTGGAGGTGGTGCGTCTGTATATGATTCCGCATCATAATTCATCCCGCTTGCTAATACGACAATTTGTCTTAATAGTACTTGCACCGGCCATTTATCAGCGTCTGCCAAGTAAAGGATTGCGTGCATATAGGTGTTCCAATAAGTAACCGCATAGAATAAAGAAATTGTTGCGATAGCCGGTAAGGAGATCGGCAATACAATCCGGAATAAAATACTAAAATCATTGGCACCATCAATCTTGGCAGATTCTTCCAAACCTTGAGGCAGATTCATAAAGAAACTCCGTAAGATAATCATATTAAATGCATTAATCGTTACTGGAATAACTAATGCCCATAATGAATCTAATAACCCTGTTTGCTGTACCACTAAGAATGTCGGAATCATCCCACCATTAAATAATAGGGTGAAGACAATCAGGAAATTCAGTGTACGTCTTCCTACAAGATCCCTTCTTGACAGACCGTAAGCTGTCAAGACGGAGAAGAACATACTCCATATTGTTCCCCCGATCGTCACCATCACAGATACACCTAAAGCACGAAAAATCGTACCGGTAGAAAAGATGTACTTATACGCCTGTAGGGAAAATTCCGTTGGAAATAACAGAAATTTCGTTCTTGCAATCTCTGCACTTGTTGCAAAGGAACTGCCTACTACATGGATAAATGGCAGTATCGTAATCAATGCCAGCAACGCTAATAGAAAATAGTTAAAGAAGTCAAACACACGACTTCCCGCAGAAATTTGTTGTTTCGCCATTATTTTTCACCTCGTCTATTGTTATCTCTCTTAATAGTGCGTGTTCAAAAAGTCCGGGAAAAGGACCATCATCGGCTAAGTTCGCAACATCGTGTTGCAACACCGATACTAGTACGTCCTGTACGTCGAAAGTTCAAGGCGGCGCTGCTTTGAGCCACGGAACGTATGCTTTTAATACGTGAGTAGCGGAAAAGCAAGCCAACGCAGAAATTCGCCGTGTCATTTTTATTGGACTTTTTGAACATCCTTAATAGATACCTTCTTCATTAAATTTCTTCGCCAGCCAGTTCGCGAATACAACCATAATCAAGCCTACGCCGCCTTTAAAGAAACCCACAGCTGTACTATAACTAAACTGACCTTGCTGCAGACCAGCTACATAAACATATGTGTCAAAAATCTCTGCCACATTTCGGTTAGAAGAGTTTAATAATAGGTAAACATGTTCGAAGCCTAACTCCAGCACATCACCAATTTTCAAGATTAACAGTACAATAATTACATTGCGGATGGCAGGGATCGTAATATGCCACATCTGACGAAAACGATTCGCCCCATCCATTCTGGCAGCCTCATATAGCTGCGGATCAACTGCTGTAATGGCAGCAAGAAAGATAATCGTCCCCCAACCTGCTTCACGCCAGATAACCTGTAAGATATACATAGGCCTAAACCATTCCTCATTTAAGAGAAAATTAACCTTAGAAAAACCAAGTGTCTCCAGGATAGCGTTTACAATTCCGCCATCAAGGGTTAACAATACATAACTGATCGACACAATAACTACCCATGACATAAAGTGAGGAATATAAATTAATGTCTGCACACTGCGTTTAAAGAATTGATGACGCACTTCATTCAACATTAAAGAAATAATAATCGGGATTGGGAAAAAGATGAAAATTTGTAACCCAAAGAGCATTAATGTATTCTTGAAAATCATCCAAAATTCCGAACTGGCAAATAATCGCTGAAAATGTTCCAGCCCTACCCATTCACTGCCCATCACACCCTTATACGGTTTATAATCTTGAAAAGAAATGATTAATCCATACATCGGCAAATACTTATAAATAAGAAAATAGATAAAACCAGGCAGAATCATCAGGTAAATCAGTTTATTTTTCTTAATATTGCGCCATGTCTCGGAACGTTTTAATTTCTTGATTCGTTTCTGTTCTTTTACTGTTACTGTAGTAGTTTCCATAAGCAATACCCTTTCTTTTAAGTTTCTATTTTGGAATAGCTTATAAAAATCGTATGCTAAAGGAGATATAACGTAAATAATCATTATCTTATCAACTGCTTATACAGCGTGATATCAGACCTCATCACGTATTTTCTCAGCGAATATTGATATTGAGCTGCCGTTCATCGCTGTTCTTGTATACATTCATGCTTTTCGCCCTCCACAATGATGAGAAAGCTAATATAAGTGCATGATTATCAAAACCTCTGCCTCTTGTAGATTAAAGGGTGGAGAATTCTTATAGCAGCTTTCTCACCATATAAGAAAATGATTACCACTTCTGTCTTTTCCCTTAGCTATAGATCGGGCTCTTAAAATTTTTTTAAGAGCCCTTTTGTGTTCTGTTTAGTTATTGAGCAGCGTTAAATTCTGCGATAATATCATCGCCGCCTTCTGACTGCCATTTCTCTACAGCAGCGTCAAAGCCTGCTTCATCCAGCTGACCAATGATATAATTGTAGGTTGCGTCTGTAATGATTTCCTGCAACCTTGCTCCATCATTGACATATGTTTCAGAGTATAAGGCAGCAGTTGGATCCTCAATCAGATATTCTTCATTGTCTTTAAATAATTGTTCTGATTTTTCTTTAGGCTCATAATCAAAATATCCTTCATAACGCCCGTTTGTTTCCGGTTCACCGATTTCTAATGCTTGATATGGTTTGACTTCACGGTCAAACAGCGATTGATCATCTGTAGGTAAGGCGGCTCCGTCAATTACTTCATAGTGTTCGTCCTCAATACCCCAGTAAGCATAATTCATTACTTCCGGATCCATTAATTGATCAAAGAAACCTAAGATTTTCTTTAAATCGTCTTCTGTTTCGACAGAACTCTTAGGGAACATCACTAAACTTCCATAACCAGGAATAGACCAGATACCGTATTCACCATGAGGTCCTTCTACATAGTTGTGTACATCCAATTCAACATCTGGATTAATTGCTGTCGCATCATGATACAAGCTGACCACATCCGACATAGCACCTACATAAATACCTGCTGTACCATTCTTGAAGAATTCTTGTTGATCTGTTTTACTTGTAACAGGGAAATCCTGATTGATATAGCCGTTTTCATGCATTTCTCTAAAGAAATCCATTGTTTGTTTATATTCATCAAACATAAACTCCGGTAATAGTTCTCCGTCTTGTTCACCCCAATTGTTAGGCGTACCGAACCAAGAGCCTACTGTTTTAAACGCACCATAGATCAAATCATTTCGGTCAGTGATACCAAATGTATCGTCTTCACCATTTCCATCTGGATCATCTTCTGTAAAGGCTCTGGCCATTTCCATAAATTCATCAGTGGTTGTTGGTGCCTCCAAACCTAAGTTATCTGCCCAATCTTTTCGATAGATAATACCTTGTCTGGACAAGGGACGGCCTTGATACAATGTGTATAAATTGCCATTGATACGTGTATTTGCTAACACGTCATCTCTTAATTTAGATAAGTTCTCAAACTCATCCAGGTATTGACCTACTTCCCAAAACTGCTCGTCCTCAATTGCCTCTCTAAATTGAATAAAGGAAGATTGATTCTTTAAAAAGACCGCTTCAGGTAATGAATTCGTTGCAAAGGCTGTGTTTAAGCGATCATCATAATTGTTATCTGGCACCCATTGAATTTCAACATCGTAATTCGTTGCTTCTTCAATTTGCTCCAGCACCTTATCATTAGGAACTTCCGGGGTATGCAGGTTTGCCATAATCGTAAACGAATAGGGCTCCCCGTCGTCTCCGGAATCGTCGGAAGCTTGGCTACCGCTGTCATTCGAACTGCTGTCGCTGCTACATGCTGTTAAAACAAAAAGTAGTAGTAATAAAGCCATTCCAAATAGTTTTTTCCAATCTTTCAAATTAACCACCCTCCAAAATATTTAGCTTTTTTTGCACTTTGGCGTTCCCGCTGAGTACACTTCTCATAATAGTGAAAACGCTTCATATTGTATATAATCACTTCTTCACAGGAATGAGAAACACAATCATTACTTAGGTTATTTTCGCTTCTTCTGCTAAAATAATCATCTCGTTATTTTCCAAGAAAAAGAAATGATATAATGATTATTCTGCTGTCTCTCAACATTGTAAACCCTTACACATCAATAGTTCCCCTCGCCTTATATGATGATTATACCAATGAAAACGTTTTACGAAGAGGTTTACGAATACTAGGTGACACGGTATGCTATCTATAAATACAACATTATATAAAGTTAGAAATACAACATTATATAAAGTTAGGTGATGATATATGGAACTATCAGGAATATGGGGTGGATTTTATCGGATTAGTGTGTGGGTCACACGCCTGGCATGGCTTAACCTGTTATGGATTGCCTTCACATTAGTGGGACTTCTTCTATTCGGGATATTCCCCGCTACCTTTGCCATGTTTGCGGTTGTGCGTAAATGGGTGGTAAAGGAGTACGATATTCCCGTTTTTGAAACCTTCTTCTCCGAATATAAACAGTCTTTTCTTAAAGCGAACTTGTTTGGTATTGTTTTGTATATGATTGGTTATTTCTTATCGGTATTTCTAAACTATACCGGGTTTATGGCAAACTCCAATATCTATGTCATTCTATTTGGTCTCTTTGTGATAGCGGCATTCCTTTATCTGTTGCTGCTTCTATATATTGCTCCGGTTTATGTACACTATCAGCTTACCTTTTGGCAGTACATTCGTTATGCTGTCTCGATTGGAGCAGTTAATTTACATTATTCCATCTGTGCATTGACCATCCTGGTGGGGATTTATTTTATTTCATTCCGCTTTCCCGGCCTGACTCTCTTTTTCAGCTTTAGTGTGAGTGCATATGCAACGATGTTCATTACGCACATAGGTTTCACCCAGCTATTCAAAAAACAGCAAGAACAGTTAAAAAAAGTGGAGATGACTGTATGATAAAGTGAAATTGCCATCACTGGGGCTTTCTTTACCCCACTTCGACTTCTTTTAAATCCACAAACCCTTGAGATGGGGGAGTTACGGACGTTTACACCGTGATAAAAAGAGCTGTCGTTTTTTATCTCCACTGCCGTTTACCATAATATAAATGTCCATGGTAAAATTAAAGTTGTTAACGATAATTCAAGACAAAGGAAGTAGGGTCAATGAAAAAAATATCTTCTCAGCATTATTTCAAGCTCATTGCTTTTCTGGTCATTTTAAGCACTGTACCTGTTATTATTACAGGTGGGCTGTCTTACTGGCAATCCTCTAAGGCTATCGTTGACTACTCTAATGATGAAAAAAGGCAAAATATTTATCAAATCCAAACTAATGTGGAACAAGTCTTGCGATATATCGACTTATCTACGACCTACTTTGTACGTTCTGCACAAACACAAGCCTATCTTAGGGAAGACATGCATGCCAATGCCTTTAGTGACTTCCATAAGCTGCGCAAGGATCTCAATCATCTGCAAACCATTGAGACAGGAATAGAAGATATCGTGTTAGTAAATTTGGAGAAACACTGGCTGGTAAATAATGATGGTCTGGTTCGTTTAGATAACCAAACTTACCAGCAAATTAATCAAAATTATCTTCAGCTGCCAGGCAAGTCCATGTGGATTACCGAGGAGGCCGATCAACTGGGTATACCTAATGCCACCAAAAAGAGCTGTTCACAGTATATTAACCTAGTGAAGAAACTGCCCGTCCTGTCTACTAATTATACAGGTTTAATTTCTGTGATTATACCAACCTGTGAATTAAGCGAGATCATGCTAAAAAGTAATGACAGCGAATCTTTCTTGATTTTAGACAAAGAGAACCATACCATTGCCCAGAGTAATACCGAATATACCAGTGAGGTTAATCAGATTCCCAATGAACTGTTTGACCAAATTGATTGGGACGCTTCTGAAGGTGAATTCGAATATCGCCTTAATAACACTGATTATAAGATTTCCTATCAAACCTCAGATTATAATAATTGGACATATCTATCCTTGGTTAAATTGAGCGATCTCCATAAGCGATCAAGCTCGATTGGCTGGCTCACCTTATCGATTGTTATTATTCTTTTAGTTATTTCTTTATATTTTGCCTTTATAGGCAGTAAGGTCTTGTATAAGCCAGTGAAGAAACTGCAGCAAATCATTGACAGCAGTGGCCAGGGTAAATCTACAGCTAACCGGTCTATTAATGAATTTGACATGATTGAATCCCATATTGAACGGCTGCTAAATCAAAATCATTTATTAGAACAACGGGTGCAAAATCAAGTGTCCCAGCTGAAACAGTTGTTTATGATTCGATTATTGCAAGGGAAAGTATCCCAGAATGAAATACCGCTTAAATGTAAATCGTTTAATTACAGCCAGGATTGGAACTTATTTTCTGTCTTTTCTCTGAAAATAGATGAAATAGACCAGCAGAAGTTCAGCCAAAATGATCAAGACCTAATCTTATTTGCAATTAATAATTTAATGGAGGATCTGCTTTCTGAGAAAGAATGCTTGACACCTGTTGTCATTAATGATACTCAAGCTACTATTATCCTGACAAATTCGAATAATGAAGCAGAATACACACGTTTAGTCAATCAAAAGGTCGAGCTGATCCAATCTAAGGTTCAGGAATTGCTCCATTTGTCGGTAAGTATCGGGATAAGCAAGAGATACCAGCACTTAGATCAAGCTCATTTAGCTTTCAAAGAAAGTAAAGAAGCCTTGAAATACCGCCTCAAAATGGGGGAAGCCTCGATTATTTTCTATGAAAATCTGAACAGGCGTTATTCTAATGTGGCTCCATACCCGACAGCAATTAAAGATAAAATATTCGATGCCATTAAGCTAAGCGACCAAGAAGTCGCCTTAAAAGAACTAGCCAAATTCTTTGAGTATGTAGACCGCCATGATATTCATCATCAACAGCTGGAAATTATCTTGTCACGCTTTTTATATGAATTGTATGAACTGAAAGAATCGCTGGGGGCTGCCGTAGAACAGTTTCAATCAACCGATATGATCACACACTATCAAAATCTGCGCTCCATTGAAGCGATTCATGATTGGGTAAGTAATCAAATCATCCTTCCATTAATTCATAGTATTGATGAAAAGGATGATTCTAAAAACCGTAAAATATCAGATAAGATTATTCAAATTATTCATGAAAATTATGATAAAGATCTCTCGCTTGATATCGTGGCTGCCGAGCTGCATTATAATCCGAATTATTTAAGCAGTATTTTTCAGAAAGAAACAGGATACCCATTTAGTGAATACTTGCTGCGCTATCGGTTAAATAAGGCTAAGGAATGGCTGGTAACTACGGATCTATCCGTGAAGGAAATTGCCGAACGGCTGCAATATAATAACTCACAGAACTTTATCCGCTCCTTCCGAAAAATGGAGGAAACAACTCCTGGCAAGTACCGGACACAGTATAAAAACAAAGAAGCTTAATAAGAAGCTGACGAAATCGTCAGCTTCAGTCATGATTTATTTCGTTTCCTCACCAATTAACACCCTAAGTACATTCGGATGATCTTTAAACGTTTTCGTTCCTGCTCCATACCCCACTTTCTCCACTTTCATCGCAGGCAGTGTGGAGAACCCATCTGCCAAAGCTTGCACAATCGCCGCCCCAGTCGGAGTAGTCAATTCACCCTTGATCGAAGAATTCACTAATGGCACACCCTTTAATACCTCTAATGTGGCCGGTGCCGGCACAGGGTACACTCCATGGTCAATATGAATACTGCCTGAACCAACCGGTATTCGTGAAAAAATGACCTTATCCACTTCCAGCGCATCGATAATGATGGCTGTCCCAACAATATCGATAATCGAATCAATCGCACCTACTTCATGAAAATGGACATTGTCTAAGGTCATACCATGGATTTTTGCTTCTGCTTCGCCAATCAACCGAAACATATCCAGTGACAGTTCCTTAACAGCATCATTTAATTCACTTTCATTAATTAATTGGACGATATCCTTATATGTACGGTGGTGATGACCATGCACATGGTCATGTCCGTGATGATGTTCATGTGTATGACCATGTGCGTGGTCATGGCTGTGATGGTGTTCGTGTGTATGATCATGCGCGTGGTCATGGTCATGATGATGTTCATGTGTATGATCATGCGCGTGCTCATGCCCGTGATGATGTTCGTGTGTATGATCATGCGCGTGGTCATGGTCATGATGATGTTCGTGTGTATGATTATGGTAATGCACATCAAACTTATTACTGCTGATACCATTTTTCACTACTTTGTCTAGTGATAGTTTATATTCCTCGTCTAAAGGTAGCGCCTGTAACTGCGCTTCTAACCACTCTAGAGACCATCCCGTATCTAATAATGCAGCGATTGTCATATCGCCGCTGATCCCAGAAAAACAATCAAAATATAATAGCTTTTTCCCTGTCATCTTGTCACCTCGTTAACATACTTTCTATCTTTAGCTGTGAACGCTTTCTATTTTACCAAGCGTGTAGCTAAACACCCCTTTTATTCTAAAACAAGTTAATTAGAAAAGCTAAGAAAAAACTTAATATCAGGCAAATACATGGGAAGGCTTATTCATTTTTTAGATTATCATCCTTTCATCTAAAAGGGATCACTCTCATACAGGTTATTTCCACTCTACTCCTGAATTATTTCCGGAAAGCCTGCATACTCTCCTGGATCGATTCTATTTCATCGAGATTGGTATGATCCTGCTCCAAGATAATATAATCAAGGTTTGGTGCTTGCAAGGCTGTATCAATAATTTCTTGAATAGGCAGTATTCCCGTACCAATCTCTGTAAAGCTCTGCGGATCTTTAGTCTTATCAAATAAATCGTAAGTAATTTCCTGATTTGGATTTACCAGTCCGTCGTACATCACAATTGGCTGTGAGGCATTCGCAGGGAAATCCTTTTGATGCAGAAGCACCAAACGATCTCGATATTTTTTTATTAATGCCAATGGGTCTGCCCCACCTCTCGCGATCCAATATGTATCCATTTCAATAAAGACAAGATCCGGATCGGTATTCTCCATAATAATATCATAGACGGTTTGGTTGCCGAATTTCTGAAACTCTTGATAGTGATTATGGTAATAATAGCGCATGCCTCGTTCTTTACACAGTTCGCCAACCTGATTAAACAGCTCACAGCGACGCAGCAGGTAATCCATGTCCTGATAAGGGAAAAATTCGATATCACAGCCAATTTGCATATTTCCCAGTTCTTGATGGTAATCCAATACTGCCGGCAGCCGGTCAATATCCAGCGGGTTGACATGACAGCCAACAATTTGTAAGCCTAGCTGATCAAGAGCCTGCTTCATTTCTTTTGCCGATAAATCAAAGCCTACCCCATCATCTGTCTGGGCATTGTGATTAGCAGCCTCGACATACTTATAACCTGCCTCTGCTATCTTTTCTAACGTTTGAAACGGGTTTGCCTGTAATGCCTGTCGTACAGAATATAACTGAATCCCTACTTTCAACGCCATTGCAATCGCTTCCTTTCTTTTGTTTAATCTATCCCTATCCAAAGCAATGTATAACGAAGACAAAATTCAAAACAAACGTTAATGCATCTAATTTACGGATTATATCATGCTTATTTTGCTCAAGTATAGCTTATCAAATATGTTCCACATCACTTAATTCATATCATTTGCCAAACGTTCTATTTCCTTCTTACTAAAATTAGTTACATCTGCAATATCATCCAAAGACATTCCTTTTTCTAGTAACTTTTTAGCCATTTTTGTTGCCTGATCCTGTTTTCCCTGTTTAATGCCTTTTTCCATACCTTTCTCAAAATAAGAATTCGGTAACTTTAACAAGGTTTGCGCTTCTTGTTTTGGCAGTTTGGTGATCTCCTTTTTCATTTGCACTTCCTCCTCATCAGTCAATTTTAAGTAAGTTTCAAAAAAACCTTGCAATAATTCCATTTTGGCTGGGTCTAACTCCAGTCGGCTTAGCATCCGTAAAAACTCTAACTTGACCTGCACACGTTCTTGTCTTGTATAGCCCATTTTACTCAATAATGCGGTCGCTGCTGGATTGACGCTTCTTATATACTTACGCCAATCCTCTCGAATGAAATGCACTTGTAAATATTGAAATCTGATTATATTACTTGTAGAAAAATCCAAATTAAATTGAGTCGGGACCTCTTTTTTATTAGTATAACTGAAAACAGCGATTGGCAAAATAGGTTTGCGGTGTTTTTCATAGAGACGGCTGCAATAAATAAACATCCGTTCATGAAATTCTTTTTGATAAGATGCTTGAGGCTCTATGTGGATAAGGACAATCTTTTCCTTTCCTGCCAGAGTTACTTCCGCCAGAATATCAATTCTCCGTTTCTCTCCCTTGAGAATGTCTGTATACACTTCCTGTTCCAAAAACCGTAATGTTGAGAAGTTAATCACAGCATATTCCTCTGGAAAAAAACCTTCGATAAACTCCCAAAAAAGGTTTGTATTAATTCTTTGAATAGACGATCATGGTCAAGATATGACGATGTCTTCTCTAGTACCAAAGCGGAATATACCATTGATTATCCCCTTTCTTTTTAAGAATTCCGCCTTATTATGATGGATTTCTGTGAAGAAAACAAATCGGTATTTTTCCAAAAAGAGATGTTAATATAGCAGAAAAATAACTTTCACCCTAGAAAAAACCGGCTGATTTCACGTGTTAATACCAGGTTTTCCTTTTTTCAATAAACTAGCTCTAGTTATTTTTATGAACATTATACAAAAAACGGAATTCCTATTATCAACAGGAATTCCATTTTTATATCATTAACGAATGGTAAGTGCTAATACCGACTTAGCCGGTAATGCAAAAGAAAGTTCGCTGCCATGCAGTTGCACTTGATCAAATGTCACAGGCTTCACTTGATCTGGATTATCAAATGTATTATGTGCGTCTAGTTTGTCCGCTGTAATAATCCGTCCTGCTACATCAGACACCTCTTCCCCGCGTAAATCGATCACCATATCTGCTGCCTCACGCTTATCCATGTTACAAAGTGTGATCGTAATTCTGCCATCTTGTGCTTTAGAAGCAGAAGCGGATAACTGTGGTATCTCTTGATCTCCCGTTTTGATTGACGCAGATTCTAAGTGCAGATCCAACCGCTCCGCATCTTGGTGTGCTTTATACATTTCAAACACATGATACGTCGGTGTTAAAATCAGTCGCTCCTTATCTGTTAAAATCACCGACTGAATCACATTAATAGTTTGGGCAATATTAGTCATCTGTACACGATCATTATGCTGGTTAAAAATATTCAGATGTACTCCTGCCACCAGTGCATCACGGATCGTATTCTGTTGATAGAGGAAACCAGGGTTTGTGCCAGGTTCGACATCATACCAAGCGCCCCACTCATCAATAATCATAGCAACACGCTTCTCCGGATCATATTTATCCATAATCGTACTATGTTTGTTAATTAATTCTTCCATAAACAATGCCTTTTGCATCGTAATATCCCAAACTTCTTCGTCAAAGCCTGTCGCTGGGCCTTTATCCCAGAAACCGCCTGGATGGACATAATAATGTAAACTAAGTCCGTCCATCATATGTACTGCCTCACGCATCAGCACCTCAGTCCAGTTATAATCATCAACATTCGCCCCACCTGCAATTCGGAAAATGCGATTATCTCCATAATTTCTCACATACGTTTGAAAACGGCGGTATAAGTCAGCGTAATATTCTGGACGCATATGACCGCCACAGCCCCAGTTCTCATTACCAACGCCAAAATATTTGACCTGCCAAGGTTCTTCCCTGCCGTTTTCCCGACGTAAGTTGGCCATAGGAGATTCCCCATCAAACGTCAAATACTCTACCCATTCAGACATTTCTTGTACTGTACCACTGCCCACATTTCCATTGATATACGGCTCGGCACCCAGCATATCACATAACATCATAAACTCGTGTGTACCAAAGTGATTGTTCTCTATGACACCGCCCCAATGGGTATTGACCATTTTTTTCCTATTTTCACGGGGGCCAATACCATCTTTCCAATGATATTCATCAGCAAAACAACCACCCGGCCAGCGCAGAACCGGAATATTTAATTGCCGCAGTGCTTCCACTACATCATTACGGATACCATTTGTATTTGGAATATCTGAATCTTCTCCTACCCAAAATCCTTCATAAATACATCTGCCTAAATGTTCCGCAAAATGACCATAAATATTTTTATTAATCTTCCCTTTTGTTGCATCTGCATTAATAATCACTTTATTGGACATATTTCCACTCCTTGATTAATATTGTTCAGCCAAAAATATAGGTATTAATAAACTTATTACGGAATTTCCCCTCTGGATCATACTTCTCCAACAGTTGTCTAAATTCTGGCAGCTTTTCATAAAAAGATTGCACACGCTCTTTTGGCATCATAAACACCTTGCCCCAGTGCGGCCGCGCCTGAAAAGGTTCCAATGCCGCTTCTAGCTGCGGTAATACTTGTTGAACAGCTTCCCAATTATCTTTCCATGTGAGATGAATTCCGATTGCATCCTGTTGGTAGCAAGGACTAAGCCATAATGTATCTTTAGCAATACTCCGAATCTCATTAGCATGCAAGAGCGGAGCCAGTGTTTCCCGCATATTGCGTACCGCCTTCAACGCCTCTAATGCATACTGGCGAGGTACAAGGTATTCTGATTGCAGCTCGCTGCCACTGCTTGGTGTGAAATCAAGGCGAAAATGGGGCAAGCGATCAAACCAAGGACCAGGAACTCCCATTTGTTCTGTACAATGAATCGCCTCCAGTCCTGGAAGTGGATGTAAATTGGCTAGCGCAGGACGAGCACCATAGATATCCGGTCGTGCTTGATCTGGAGTGAACTCTGCATCTAGCTGCTTCAACCATACTTTATTAAATCCATCCTGTTTCCAATCAGTAAATAAACTGACACTGTAAGCGCTCGAAAAAATATCATCCAAATGCTGCTCTACCTGTTGAAATGGTAAATGTTCATATACATATTGACTCACTTCAAAGCTAGGAATTACATCCAGTGTCATTTCAGTTACCACACCTAATGCACCAAGACTAACAGCTGCCCCATTCCATTCTTCACCTTGCTTTTCCCGTGAAAATTGTACTTCTTCACCATTGGCGGTCACGATTTTCATTGCCCTTACACTGCTTGATAAACAGGGATTCCGGTCACCTGAACCGTGTGTAGCCGTAGCACATGCACCCACCACTGAGATATGCGGAAGAGAAGCCAAGTTCGGCAAGGCAAATCCATGCTCTTGCAGGAAAGAACTTAGCTCCCCATATCTCACACCGCCCTCAATCGTGACGGTACGTTTGTCTTTATCTAATGTAAGTATTTGATTTAATTTCGCCAAAGAAATAATTGTATCGTTAGAGTCTGCTATATCATTAAAAGAATGACGCGACCCGACTACTCGTACATGACTGGCATGCTGTACAATGGCTTGGACTTGTTCCACACTTTCCGGTTCATACCAGTGTTTGGCTTGATAGATCAGATTGCCTGCCCAGTTTTTTTGTTGATCCATGGTATCTACTCTCCTTCAAAATGAATGTATTTTTTCACAATAGATACTTATATCATGTCGTTTATTCGTGAAAAACACAATCATTTTTTAGCAGATGAAGAAGAAAAAACCCCCTCCATCTGCCTGCTGTAACTCTATTGTTTATTCTGGCTGATACTGTGGCTCTAATGTCTCTTGTGCCGCATTCAAAGCTTCTTCAGGAGTCTGAGAACCATCACGCAATACATTATTTAATACACTAGTATTCATTTCGGTAGCTACATCTGGTGTTAGTGTTCTAACATTCACCGCTGCAATCTCATCACGTACCTCATTTAGTGTGTCAAATATATCATCACCAAAATATTCAAAATATCTATTATCCTCTAGCACTCTTGGATCATCCCATACACTATGACGGATTGGATCAAATCCTAGGACAGTCCATAGCTTGATATTTCCCTCTTCCGATAATTTCGCATAAGCCAAAAATTCCTGTGCCAACTCTGGAGAGTCTGTTTGATTGGTTACTACTGTACCTGTTCCACCCATACCGGCTGAACGATTACCGCCTTCTTCAAATGCCGGCATTGGGCGAACGACCATTTTCCCCTCTAGATCTGGCATGTTATCTATGAAACGGCCCATATACCATATAGGCATATTAATAGCTGCAGCTCCTCCATCATTCATATAGGCATAATATTCTTCCGCATGAGGCTCATTACCTGGTGCAACTTCAGCAATCCCCATTTCCTGCATATCTACAAGCAGTTGAAGTGCATCAATATTTTCCTGACGATTCATAGTAGGAGCCCCATTTTCATCCAAATAATCAGATTCCTGCTGAGCAATAAGCTGGAAAAAAGTCAAATGGTCTCCTGGGAACGAATTAAACATAACTGAATCAGTGTTAGCTACTACTTGTTCGCCAGCATTTTTAAAATCCTCCCATGTTTCAATAGAATCAATATCTACCCCTGCCTCATCCATTATTTCCGTGTTGTAATACATGACAGAAGCACCTACATGAGTTGGCAAACCATAGTAATTACCATCTTTCGAGTAAATCTCAAACCTTGATTCGACAAATTCATCTATAACCGGCTCTACATAGTCGTTCATTGGCAATAGCTGAGGCTCACCTTCTAGGAAGTTAGGAAACCTTCCTATTTCAATATCAACAATATCAGGTGCACCGCTGCCCGATTGCAATGCTAGCAACAAGTTATTATGCATTTGATCATAAGGATACGTTTCCACCTTTAGACTGATAGGTTGATCAGGGTTTTCTTCATTCCAGCTCTCCGCAGCATCCTCGTAGAAATCCACATGCTGTGCTGCAAACACCCATAGTGATAATTCTGTTGCACCTTCAATATCCTCTCCAACTGTAGTGACATCTTCTGCATCCGCAGATTCGTCACCGCCACCGCCACAAGCTGCAAGTAACAAAAGAAACATGACAAATGTAGACAATAATAGATTCTTTTTCATTTGGTTCTACCTCCATAACATTTAATATGTCAATTATTTAACACAAATAACAAAGGGGATAGCGATTAATAATTTGCCGCTGCATTCTGTTCGTCTAGATTTTCAAAAACTCTCAAAGCTAAGAAGGCTACCAAGCAAGCTATTAAGCTAACTGTACAGAACAACAACATGCTAGGAAGCTCTAGCGAAATAAAAAGAATGGCAAATATGGATAGACCAATCATAATAGTGGTTGGCATTTTAACAATCCCTATAATGAAGGCATGCTTAAAATATTGCATAATAGTCGTCTGGTAATGACTTAAAATAGGGAATATCCATATGGCGACTATGCCGTACAGAAACACTACAAAGTAATAAGCAAACACCACAAAAACTGGAATCTGATTTCCCAACTGTAGCAAGGCATGATAATTCAAGAATAATAGGGTTCCGATACCGGTCAGTATACCGCCAATAATGTTTGCTTTCACAAACTCTCGTTTATAGATCTCTTTAAAAATCTGGAAAGCAGATACCTCTTCTTTCTGTATCCATTTTCTAGCTACACCGATAGCAGCTGTTGTAGCTGGAAAAACACCAACTACAACCAGCCCCATAAGACTAAACCATATCCACAAGAAATTAAGCCAAGCCATTTTCAAAATAATCCTCAGAAATCGATCTAATGAACTTACTATTTGTTGTCCAAACATATTGTGCACACCCCAATTAAGATTTACTATCCTTTCACGCCTCCAACTGTTAAACCAGCTACAAAATAACGCTGGAAGAAGATAAACAAAATAACAATAGGGATAACCGTCATTACCGATCCAGCAATTAATACATCATAGTTATTGCCATATGGCGTCAACAAAGTAGCTAACCCGATCGGCAGGGTAAACATGTCATTGGAACGCAAGACGATTAACGGCCATAGGAAGTTATTCCAGCTGCCTAACCCTTGCAATATCGCCATCGCTCCCAGTGAAGGTGCCATCAGAGGCAGCATAATTTTGAAGTAAATACCATATTCTGTGGAACCATCGATTCGAGCTGCATCCATCAGCTGTACCGGGAGCCCCAATGCATACTGCCTGAAGAAAAAGACGGCAATGGGTGCAACAACCATTGGCAAGATAACACCAACGTAAGAATCAACTAATTGAAAACGGATCATCATTTGAAATAAAGGTAACATCAGGATTTCAAACGGCACCATTAGGATAAACACCACAAACGTGAAAAAAAGGTTCCTGCCTTTAAAGTCATACACTGCCAAGGCATATCCAACCATGGCTGAGAAAAACAAGGACAATACAATCGTAATGGCGGAAATGACAACACTATTCATATACCATGACCAATAGATATTGGCTTCTGTGAAAATATACAGGTAGTTGTCCAGATTCAGCATGCTCCAGTCAAAGGCTAAACTTATCCCTGTCCGCATTAACTCTGAAGAAGGTCTCAAAGAAGAAATAAGCAGCATTATCACTGGAAACAAGGCTATTAAACAAATAACAGCTAAACCAATATTGGCAAACCATAGAAGTGTGCGATTATTGGATCTTTTCACTACTGATCACCTCGCTTGAACGCACCTGTTAATATTAATTGAATGAAACTAATGATAAAGATAATAATCATTAGAATAACTCCGATCGCTGCACCGAATCCCATGTCATTTTGCTGGATACCTTGTTGATAGATATAACCTACTACGGTCAAGCCAATATTATTAGGAGAACCTGCCTCCCAGAATACAAAGCTCTCTTCAAACATCCTAAAGCCGTTAATAATCGAGATAGTGACAACGAAAATCGTAACAGGTTTCAGAAAAGGCAATGTGACATACCAGAACTTCTGCAAAATAGAGGCACCATCAATATCGGCAGCCTCATATAATTCTGCCGGCACATTTTGAAGCGCTGCCAAAAAGTAAAGAATATTTACCCCCAGCCAACGCCAGACACAAAGCATAACCATCAGGAACATACCAGACCATGCATTAAAACGCCAATCAACTGATTCCATCCCTAACCAATTTAATATTTGATTCGCAGCTGCCGTATCCGTTTCCCCAAACATTAGGCGAAAAATCATACCTGCAACAATGGTTGAAGCTAAAGCCGGCATAAACAAAGAAGCCCTAAATAAAGTTTTTAATCTAACAAACTTTGAATCCAACATAATAGCTAAGATAATTGGTAAGATTGTCAGAATAGTTACCGTAAGCACCACATAAATAGTAGTATTTGATAACGCTTTATAAAATACTGGATTAAATACACGCTCATAATTTTGTAAACCTACAAAATTGACTTGTCCAGGCAATATACTTTGAAAACTCATTATTACCCCGCGTATAGCTGGATAAAGCGTTAATATGACAAACGAAAGAATAAATGGTGATACAAAGATATAGGGGACAACTTTCTTAGAATTCAGAAATTTCATAAATGAGCTGGATTCCTTTTTTGTACCGATTGCTCGATTTGCCTCCATTTTCATCACTCCTTTGCGGAACAAGTTGTACATATTCATTGAGGCGTTAATGTCCGTTATCTCTCACCTCTTATTTAGAGCTGAGAGAGTGACGGACTTTGTTTTTTCAGATACAGGCGGTTTATTTTTTCTTTAAACGCACCATATTCCAAGAACATTTAGGGAAAATAGAAACTAACTTTCCATTGTCCACATTTGACTCACCGTTGCTATGTGGCTTGACATTTTCCTGTCCTGCTAGATTCACCGCTTTGACATCTTCATTTTCTAAGACAACATGTTCTACCACTTCATAACCCTCAAATGAACGTACATCTATATCTACTTCTAATGGCTGCTTTAAGTGACGATTGGTTGCAAATACAACAACCTCTTCTTTTTCCTCATTATGCACAACAGCTGTATCTAAGTAAGGAACATCTGTAAAGTCTTTACTATCATATTTCGGCGAGCTGACAATCGGCTGTAATGCTACTCCACGTCCATAGACAGAGGTATAGTAATACGGATAGAAGATCGTTTGCTTCCAAGCAGCACCGCCATTCTCTGTCATAATTGGTGCAATAACGTTTACTAACTGCGCCATACAAGCAACCTTCACTCGGTCAGAGTGGCGCAGCATCGTATTTAACATACTGCCTACTAATAATGCATCTTCAAACGTATAGACATCTTCTAATTGAGGAGGAGCTACTGTCCATGGCTCAATTTCCTTATCTTGTTCATTAGAGTGGAACCATACATTCCATTCATCAAAACTTAAGTACATATTCTTTTTGCTGCGTTTTTTCGCCTTAATATAATCACATGTCGCCACTACGGTCTCAATAAAATTCTCCATATCCAGTGATTTGGCTAAATAGTTCGCTGTATCGCCACTGCGGTTACCGTAATACTGGTGCAGTGAAATATAGTCAGCCACTTCATACGTATGCTCCAATGTTTCTGCTTCCCAGCTTGGGAATGTCGGCATATTGGAATTAGAGCTGCCACAGCTGACCAATTCGATATCTGGATCTACTGCCCGCATTGCCTTAGCTGTTTCATATGCCAGGCGGCCATATTCTTGAGCCGTCTTCTGGCCGATTTGCCATGGACCATCCATTTCATTTCCAAGACACCAAGTCTTAATCTTATGCGGCTCTGCATAACCATGTGATTTTCGCAGGTCGCTCCAATAAGTACCACCCGGATGGTTACAGTACTCTAGTAAATTACGGGCAGCGTCAATTCCTCTTGTTCCTAAGTTCACAGCCATCATAACGTCTGTATTCGCTGCTTTGGCCCAATCCATAAACTCATTCGTTCCCATTTGATTGGTTTCGGTCACTCGCCAAGCAAGCTCTAAACGTTTAGGGCGTTCCTCTTTCGGTCCTACTCCATCTTCCCAGTTATACGCCGATACCATATTCCCACCTGGGTATCTGACAATTGGCACTTGCAATTCCTTTACCAAATCAAGTACATCCTGGCGGAAGCCAAGCTGATCAGCAGTTGGATGATCAGGTTCATAAATTCCTCCATAAACTGCCCTGCCTAAATGTTCAATAAAGGATCCATAAATACGTTTATCGATTGCTGAAATTTGAAAATCTTTGTCTACTACCATTCTTGCCTTGACTGTTTCTTTTACCACTAATAACCCCTACCTTCCAGTAAATGAATTAGAATACGCTCAGAAATAACGCTTACAATTTCGACAGACCTAAAAATATAGTGAATCATTGTATTTATCAAGCATGCAAATATATTAGGTTCATGTTATTTGTCCGAACGCAAATATGCATATACGTTAATTATCACCCCTCTAATTGTACGTATAACTTTCGATGGATTAATTATATATAAATATACTTACTTTTTCAATACCTTTTTGAATATGGATGTTAATCTTTAAAATTTAAACATAATTAAGTTAACAAATATAAACTTCAAACAATCCAAAGATTCTTAATTTAATTAATTTAATAACTGTTTTCTAAAAAGAGATTTACTAATAAATATAGCTAAAGCTACTAGTATATCTAAAAACGAACTGCCATCATTTAGTCCTTTATCTTTTACCAAGATAGATATCCGCTACGAGAAGCCACAGCGGCTGCTTTGCTCTCCATACCTTCTACGGAGGATATTTCTGCAATAGTTAACTGGCATTGGATATACTTTCATTGAAAAAATCCGCTACTTAAATGTTGTACATTTTTAAGTAGCGGATTTGTATAAGAAGAGTTGACTTCTTTTTTTATACTATTTTGATAACTGCTCCGTCTCATTCAAACGATCTGAATGATATTCACAGAATGAGGATGTAATTCGACTTCCATATTACTTGTAAAATCACCAAGATCTTCTTCAAAAATAGTTACTTCATTTTTATCCACATCATTATAGGAATTGGGTGTTTCACCACAAATCCCATACCATTTCACATTGTTACCGCTGGCTGAAAACGAAAGCTTTATTTTCTGAGATTCCATCGGATGTTTATTGATGAGTGCTAATGCAATGCCAGGTTTATCTGACCATTTAGTAGCAAGAATATCGATCGTCTCCATTTCCAGATCTTCGCCATTCTTATGTGTCACCTGCATAACAGGTAGCTCCTCTGCCCATACATCAATAATCGTATCACCAAGATAATTCACATATAGGTCAAATACATGGTAGGTGCTTCGCAAGACAATTCCTTCTGGATAACTATATATACAACCTCTCGTATTTACAACAGGAGCAAAGTTAGCCATACCGACAATATCGCAATTTCTATTCATAGCACTTAAAAAACTTGCGGTAAAAACAGCGTCTGCCATCGTGTATTGACTATTGTCATCGTTTGCATTTCGAGGGTCCAAATAATCTTTCTTGTCTACCCCTTGTCTAATGGTATGAACATTAGGATGATACCAGCTTCTAAGGTTCCATTCATCAAACGCTATCTTTATTTTCTTGTCTAGTTTCATTGCTTGTAAAAGCCCTCTTATTTCATCTACTGTGTGATCAATATCAATAGTGTATGCCATACATTGCTCATATGTTGCTAGATCATTCTTCTCTGGAACCATGTCCCAATATTCATGAATAGAAATCCAGTCAAGAAACTCTCCACAATCTTGCAGTAAGTTAACATTCCAATCTACATCTGCCAGGGCTGCGGCCGAAAGTTCTGTCTGCGGATCCACGTGTTTTATCATTTTTGCAGCCTCACGGGTTAAACGTCCCCATTCTTCTGCTGATTTTGCTCCTATTTCCCAGGCACCATAATTTTCATTTCCAACACTCCAATATTTCACATTATATGGTTCACGATGACCGTTTTCTATTCTCCATTTGGCATACTGTCCCTCATAATCCAAATTGCAGTATTCCACCCAATCACTCATTTCTTCTAGTGTACCTGTTCCTGCATTTGTACAAATGTAAGGTTCACAGTCTAACTTCTTACACAACGCAAGATATTCATCTGTACCAAATGTATTTGGATCTTCGACACGCCATGCTTTATCAAAAAAAGGTGTTCTTGCCTTTCCTACAGCCTCTTTCCAATGATAGGAAGATACGAAACACCCTCCCGGCCACCTGAGTATAGGAATTTTGATCTTTTTCATCGCTTCCATAATATCGGTACGAAATCCATCTTCATCCGCAAAAATTGAGTCTGGATCATAGATACCATCATAGATTTGCCGATGAAAATGTTCAATAAAATGCCCGTAAATCATTGGATTTCTTTGGCCATAGCTTCTTTTATCATTTACTTGGATATGAACTTGCATACTATCTCCTCCATCTAGTCTAATAAAGAAATCATAGCAAGCAAAAAACAATAAATATATCATATTTATTGTTTTTTTATCACCAATCTTATATTTTTGCATAGTTATTTCGATATTGTTTCGGTGTCATACCTGCTATTTTCTTAAAGGATAAACTAAAATGACTTTGGGAGCTAAAAGATAGATAGTTAGAAATTTCATAAATCTTATAATCGGAGTATTTCAACAATTCTTCACTATACTTTACCTTTTCTCGAAGAATATATTGCTGAATTGTGATTCCTTCTTCTCTACTGAATACAGTAGAGAGATAATCTTTATTTACAGATAAGGCTTCCCCAATTTCATGCACTCGAATAGCATGATGTAAATGTTTAAATATATAGTCTCTCGTCTTTTCAACTAATATATGCTTTTTCCTCGTTTTATTTAACTTCCTGACAGCATGGGTGAACTCTATTTCTGATTGATTCATGGTTGCTTGAATCTGCAGCACACTTGTCATCTTCTCAATAGTTAAAATATAGCCATCTGCCATAGAAAAGGACAGTTCAGGAGATAAACCACCTTGTATAGCTGCCCTTGATGCGAGAACAATAACAATAATTGCTATGTTTTTCGCCTGTCTTACTGGATGATAAGCAACCTTCCCAAGTTGTCCGATCCAGATTTCCTTTTGGCATTTTATCAGTAGATCTAGATTTCCATTTTGAATACTTTCTAACTTTCTTGCTTCATGATCATACGGATTGTGTGGAATCTCTACTTCACGATGATAGAAAACAATATTACTAATTTCATTTTTTGTTGAATATATTTCTTCTTCTGTGATGCCGTTGCAAGCATATAATTCATAAAGATAGACTTCCCGTCCAGTTAGAAGATGATTTAATAGTATAATACCTTGCAAGAATATATGAAGGTCGCAATAAGGTAATTTATAAGCTTGCCCATCCCGAAGTTGATGAGTACAAATCATAAATTCAGCCAAATCATTATGTTGTTTATTAACAATCTGTACAGGACCGATTAATATTTTTTCTTTATTTTCCAATGTAATTAGACCATAATAAATATAATCATTCTCACAAAATATATCTGGGAAGGCTTTTGTCTTTCTGTTTAATGTTGTTTGTAGAAATACTTGATCCATTTGAAAGGGGTCATGATCAGCAGATAAATTACCATAATTATTTACTATTTCACCAAAAAGATTGATTCTTCTAATTTCCGCGTGAGTTAAATTAATAACTCAACTTTCGCACACTGAAATAGACAAGTAACCCTTGATATAGTTAGGTAAACCTGCCACCCATTGCTGTACTTGATTTTTTATTAATTT
>NZ_JAFBFA010000039.1 GCF_016909015.1 Gracilibacillus alcaliphilus | reverse complement strand
TTATGCCCTGCAAAGCATACATTTTATGATAGAGTACCTTCTCTTTTTTGGCTAGGGGATTTTTTATCACTTTCGAGTATTATTTTACACATACTTTAGTTGGATCTAATATAAAATGAAGTTTTCATCAGTGTGTGGGGGCTGCATGAAAGATTAATAAAAAAGTGACACTCAACGTATCACTTTTTTATTAATCCAATTACAGTCAATCGTAAGCTCTATGAGGAGGGGAGAATGAAGTGAAGCCCTGATAAGTCTAAAAATTGGCAGTGGGGGAACGAAAAGTCCCCCACTAATGGCATTCTCGCATGATTAACTTTGTTTTGCTTTAGAATAGCGTTTTCTAGCGATTTTAGCTGCTTCGACCATTTTTTCCAACGCAGCAATAGTTTCAGGCGCTTTTCTTGTTTTCAGTCCACAGTCTGGATTGATCCAGAATTGTTCAACATCGATCGTTTCTAGGGCGCGGTCTATATTGGTTAACAGTTCTTCCACAGAAGGGACGCGCGGGCTGTGGATATCATATACACCCAAGCCAATTTCTTTATCATAATCATTTTTCTCAAAAGTTTCGACCATTTGACCATGGCTGCGTGATGTTTCGATCGAGATAACATCGGCGTCTAGACCATCAATTGCCTCATAGATAGCACCGAAATCAGAATAGCACATATGGGTATGAATTTGGGTATCGGACTTGACGGTAGATGTAGCAATCTTAAAGGCATTGACTGCTGCTTCAAAATATGCCGGCCATTTCAATTTATCTAGTGGCAACCCTTCACGCAATGCAGGCTCATCTACTTGAATAATACCAACTCCAGCCTTTTCAAGTGCCAGTACTTCTTTTTCTAAGGCAAGGGCAATTTGGTCTTGAACTGTGAAACGTGGTAATTCTTCGTGTACAAACGACCAGTTTAAGATCGTTACAGGACCTGTCAGCATGCCTTTAACAGGACGGTCTGTCAGTGACTGTGCATATTCAATTTCTTTGACGGTAATTGGTTTTTCCCATTCTACGTTACCTGCTAACAATGGCGGCTTCACACAACGGGAACCATAGGATTGTACCCAACCAAACTCTGTTACAGCAAAACCTTTCAGCTTCTCACCGAAGTATTCCACCATATCAGTACGCTCGAATTCACCATGTACTAAGACATCTAAGCCTAAATCTTCTTGGATTTTGATCCATTTCTTGGTTTCTGATTTTACGAAATCTTCGTATTGCTCATTCGTGATTTCGCCTTTACGCCATTTTGTTCTGGTTCCTTTCACCTCTGGCGTTTGTGGCAAGCTTCCGATAGTTGTTGTAGGCAGTAAAGGCAGATTCAATTTCTCATGCTGCAATTTTTTACGCTCGCTAAATGGCAGGCTGCGTTGGGCATTTTTTGTGGCAGCTTCTGGATTTTGATTGCGATAATCAGATTGATCCAAGTTATGGATAGCTTCTTGACTAGCTGTAAAATCCTTTTGAACCGCCTCTTTGCCTTCCTTTAAAGCAGTTGCCAGCGTGCTGATTTCAAACAATTTCTCATCGGCAAAACTCAAGCCTTCTTTTACAACTTGATCTAACTTTTGCTCTAACACTTTCGTAACTGGTACATGTAATAGGGAAGAAGAAGGCTGAACCAAAAGAGTCTCCACATTGGAAGCTTCTTGAATACCTTGTAATAATTGATATTTGTCTTCCAGATTGGCACGCCATACATTGCGTCCATTAATAACACCAGCACCAAGTACTTTATCTGCTGGGAAGCCGTGCTGTTGGATCAAGCTTAGGTTATCCCCATGAACAAAATCTAATCCAATCCCTGCCACAGGCAATGCTACCACGCGCTGATAGTGCTGCACTGTTTCAAAATAAGTTTGGATAATAATCTTGATATCAGGTACTTCTTGTGTCAGTTTTTGATATACTTTTTCGACCAGGCTTAATTGAGCTTCTGATAGATTGGTACCTAGGATTGGCTCATCAATCTGTACCCATTCAGCACCAGCGTCTGCTAATTCTTGCAGTACTTGTTGATAAAGTGGGAGTAACTTCTCTATCCATTGTTCAAAGTCTTTTTCTTGGTAGTTTTTCGATAATTTTACAAAGGTTACTGGTCCGACTAAAACAGGCTTTCCATTAATACCGAGTTCGTCTTTTGCTTCTTGATAATAGGTCAAAGCACGGTTTTCATTTAGTTTTGGAGCAGTTCCTTTCAGTTCCGGTACAATATAATGATAGTTAGTGTTAAACCATTTTGTCATTTCCGCTGCCACGGCATTTGCTTCTCCACGCGCAATCGCAAAATAGGTGGATAACTCAGATGGGTCATGATGTTGGAAACGCTCTGGAATGATATTGAAGGCTACCGCTGTATCTAAGACATGATCATAGAATGAGAAGTCCCCAACTGGAATAAGATCGATTCCTTGGTCTTTTTGTTTTCTCAACCCTTGCAGGCGTAATTGTTTCGTAGTTTTCTTTAAGTCTGCTTCACTGATGCTTCCTTGCCAGAATGCTTCGATGGCCTTTTTCCATTCTCTTAATTCTCCAATACGTGGATACCCTAGGTTACTGCTTAGAATAGTTGTCATGTGAAAAACTCCTTTATAGTTTAGTAATTAATTTCGTTTGTTCATGGACATACTTTGTTAATTCTACTGTTAAGGGGTAATGCATAAATGGTGTAATAATGTAGACGCCGTGGAAATATTGTAAGACCGTGTCGATAAGCTCCTTAGCAATTTGGACACCTTCTTTGAGACTGTCGGTACGGTTGTCATGCTGTTTCATGCGTGATCTTACTTCATCAGACAATTTCATGCCTGGTACTTCATAATGAAGAAACTCGGCATTGCGATGGGAGGTTAATGGCATAATTCCAATGAATATCGGTTTATCAATATGATTGGTTGCCTGATGTAAGGCGATAATTTGTTCATGGTTAAAAATGGGTTGGGTTAAGAAATAATCGGCACCATTGTCGATTTTGCGCTCCATCCGTTTGACGGCCTTATCCAGATTTGCCACGTTTGGATTAAAGGCAGCTGCCACTTGGAAGTTTGTTTTGGTTTTTAAGGAGCTGCCTGAGAAGGATAATCCTTCATTTCCTTGTTTAATCAACCTGGTAAGTTCAGCGGAAGTAACATCAAATACAGAAGATGCCCCTGGAAAACCGCCAATACGTGTTGGATCTCCTGTAATGGCTAAGATTTCATGAAATCCTAGTGTGTGTAATCCCATTAAATGGGACTGCAAACCAATCAAATTACGATCACGGCAGGTTAAATGAATCAGCGGGGTAACTTGACATCCCGCTTCCTTCATTTTCACAGCCATAGCCAAGTTGCTGACACGCGGGGTTGCCAGCGAATTATCGGCCAAGGTAATTGCATCGACACCGGCTTTTTCTAATGCTAATGCGCCTCGGATAAATTCCTCTGTGTCTAAGTGCTTGGGAGCGTCTAATTCCACAATCACAGTATGCTGTTTGGACGCTTTGTCTGCTAAGGTTTCGCGTGTAGCAGGCGGCTCTTCCTGTCTCTCTGTTGTAAATTGGATCACATTCGTTTCTTTCGATGTAATCGGTTCTAGATTGGCAACTCCAGTTTTCAATGCTTGGATATGTTCCGGTGTTGTACCACAGCAGCCTCCGATTAAGCGAACACCTTGGTCACGGAAATCCTTAGCACATTGTTCAAAATAGTTACTAAATTGGTTGTAGACTAGTTTGCCATTTTGATAGGATGGCAGACTTGCATTCGGATAGGCAGCCAGATAAGCCTTTTCCAGCAGTGGCACAGTTTCTAAAGCTTTTATCATAAAGTGTGGTCCAAGATGGCAATTAACACCGACTACATCTGCGCCAATATCCTCTAATGTCTGCAGGGCAGTAGAGAGGGCGGTCCCGTTTTCCATAACGCCCGGTTCATGCATAGATACATTCGCAATAATCGGCAGGTTTGTTTCTTTTCTAGCAATCCTGAGTACTTCTTGAATCTCTTCGAAGTCGTAGTAGGTTTCTAATAATAAGCCATCTACACCTTCTAATAGTAAAGAAAAAAGTTGTTCCTTAAAGCCGCGGATAATATCTTGTTTGGAGGTATCGAGTTTTTGTACCCCTCTGATTCCGCCCATAGTGCCGAATACAAAAGCCCTACTGCCAGCTGCTTGTTTGGCTAATTGTACGGCCTTCGTATTTAATTCATGTACATCATTTTCTAATCCATACCGCGACAATTTAATATAATTAGCCCCGTATGTATTGGTTTGGATTAACTCTGCCCCAGCTTCAATATAGGTTTGATGTACATGCAAGATTTGCTCTGGGTGTGTTGTGTTGTAGGACTCAAAGCAGCGATCACCGCCATGTGCATAGAGTAAGGTACCCATAGCACCATCAGCTACCAAAATTTGGTCTTTCAGTTTCTCAAGAATTGACGTCACTTTCTTTTTCACCTCTTTTCTGGAAAAATAAAAAAATCTCCGTCTGCTTAAAAGACGGAGATTGGAATTCACACATAAGTTCTCATCTTTCAAGCGAATGCTTGCTGGAAGTAGCACCTTGTCTATCATAAGACGGTTGCTGAGGTATCGACGGGCCAGTCCCTCCACCTCTCTGGATAAGAAAGATATTTAGTTTTATAACATTTGTAAGTATGTTACATTAAATCCAAGAACAATGCAAGGTTTTTTTGAAAAAATTGTTCAAAAGTGTAAAAGGTTACTAGAATAACAGGCACTTAGAAACCTATAACTAATGGAGAACAAACGCCTGTCAGCACTTAAAGGATAATGTATCTGACTTGCAGCAAATCTTGCTGGGAATAATTAAGGTTTAGTAATAGGTATACGTATTTCAAAATGAGGATCGTTCGGATTGGATGTACGATGATGGATGTCATGTTTAATCGGCAGTTCATCAAAGTAAGTTATACCTTCTTCTCGTAAGGGGATATACTCACTTTCTTTGAACCATTCCATAATTTGCTGATAAGTTGCTTCCACACTCCCTCCTTGATGGCTGGTAACGAAGTAAGTCATTTCCGGTACATGGATATCCACCATGCCTTCAAGTAACGGTTGACTCTTTTGTACTTCATAGACGGAATAATAAGTGAAACCATCTGGGCGGAGGTGATAAGACAATCCTAGTCTTACCTCTTTATTCACAACATATTGCAATTCGTCAACTCTAGTTATGGACGTGTGGATCAAATCTGCTATCGCTTCAATGTGTTGAAAGGATATATCACCCCTTAGTCCCATAGCTCGATAAGCAGGGATTTGCTTGATTTCATACTTTAAGTGAGTCATAGGCAACTCCTCCTTCATATATTTGCTGTACAGTATAACATAAGAAAAGGGAGGTTTGCAGGAAGAACAGAGGAAGGTTTTTTATGCTATACCATATTACCTAAACGAAGTGAACGAATACCTTGACAAGTACTTGAAATGTAACATAAAATGGTGGTAATTGAAAATCGTTATCAATAAGAAGGGGTGTTCCTTATTAACTTAAAACAAATAATTAAAGAACGTCGCTCGATATCTGCTTATCAAGATAAAGAAGTATCAGCAGATTTAGTGGCAGATTTATTAGAGACGGCCATTTGGGTGCCCAATCATAAACTAACTGAACCATGGCGATTTGTCTTTGTACAGGGAGAAGCCAAACAAAAGCTGGCAGAAATTAACCGTGAAGTCGCTCTTTCCAAGACCAAGACAGACAATGAACAAGATCGGCAGACCATCAGCGATAATGCCTATGAAAAGATTAATCAGGTACCTTTCCTCTTTTTTGTAATTAACACATTGCATCCAAATGAACAATTAAGAGAAGAGGATTATGCATCTTCCAGCTGCTTAATACAGAATTTTAGTTTGTTAGCTTGGGAGCAAGGATTAAGTACCTTCTGGAAATCTGGTAAACTAGCTATGTGTGAAGAAACGGCTGCCTTAATCGGTCT
Source organism: Gracilibacillus alcaliphilus (assembly GCF_016909015.1). Taxonomy (GTDB): domain Bacteria; phylum Bacillota; class Bacilli; order Bacillales; family Amphibacillaceae; genus Gracilibacillus; species Gracilibacillus alcaliphilus. The sequence goes on along the minus strand of NZ_JAFBFA010000039.1, from coordinate 44,981 downwards.
GAAAGAAAATGAAAGAGTGGTTGGCCAGATTCAAGTAGGTTATCCTGCTAAATCACCAACACCAGCTCCAAGACATCCGGCCAAAGATAGAATAACAGTGATGGAATAAAGCATCGGCTAGCCGGTGTTTTTTCTGTTATCGAGCAGCTTCAAAGAATTTTATGTGGAACTATTAGACACCTATTCTCGGTAAGTCATGCTCATGTTTTGTATCAAATAGAAGACAGGCGTAAGACATGGAATAGGTCTTAACCAGTATAAAAAGCAAAAAAGTACCGATAGCAGATTGCTACCGGCAAAAAGGGATATATCGTTTTGCGAGAAAAAACATGAAGCATAACTCCATGGAACACTTTAACTATAACAAAGAAATGAAAAGGGAATATAAATAAGAGGTTAACGTTTTGTAAAATAACTTAAAAACTATTGATCACGGTGAATCGTCTATTAAGACTGAGCACTTAAACGCCCAATAGAATGGGGAAAATAAGGGCGAAGCAACACTAAAAACTTTGATGCATTCAATTTATCTAGTACCTTAACTAAATACCAAAAATAACATAAAAAGAAAAAAATATTACGGATAAATGTATAAAATTCTTAAATGTTGCCCAATAATGACAAGTGTGACAGGCTATTGTAACATCGTAATGTTTGTTACACACTTTTAACACTTGTGTAACCACAAGGATTTTTTTATGTGTTATATTTGGCCTTGTCAACATGAAAGGAGGCAACATTGATGAAAAAAGTTTTAATATCAATGGGCGTTGTAGCGACTAGTTTTTGTATTGCATTACCAATTTCTGCAGCACAGCATGAGGTGAAACTAGGAGACACCTTATGGTCTATCGCTAGCGAACATAACACATCAGTTGCAGACATAAAGGAGCTTAACCAGCTAGATACACACATCATTCAACCAAATCAGATTTTACAGATAGATAAAGAAGTAGTACATGTGGTGAAGAAAGGTGAAACGTTAAGTGAGATTGCCAAAGAATATGGCGTATCTGTTAAACAACTTAAGAAATGGAATGAACTTAAATCAGATATTATTCTTATTGGCGATAAATTAACAATCGAGGAACCAAACAAGAAGGAAGCTGTTTCCACTCAACCTCAAGAACAGCCTGTTGAAGAGAAACAACAGGAGGAACCTCAGCAACCTGAACCTGTAGAGGAACCACAAGAAAAACCTCAACCAGAACCAGTTGAACAACCAAAACAAGAACAGCCTAAAGAAGAAGCTCCTGTTCAAGAGCAAAGTGCTCCAGCTCAAGGGCCGGCTGCAGAAACATCTTCTTCTGATCAAAGCGGAGAAACTATTTCTGTTTCCGCGACTGCCTATACAGCAGATTGTGAAGGATGTACAGGTGTTACAGCTACAGGTATTGACTTGAAATCTGATCGAGATAAGAAAGTCATTGCTGTAGACCCTAGTGTTATTCCATTAGGAAGCAAAGTCTATGTAGAAGGTTACGGAGAAGCTATTGCAGGTGATACTGGCGGTGCTATCAAAGGGAACAAGATCGATGTTCACGTACCTACTAAAGATGAAGCATTTGGCTGGGGAGTTCGCTCAGTAGATGTTACTATCTTAGACTAATAATCACATACTATTTATTTCATAACTCTCTCACATCTAACAGTGGGAGAGTTTTTTCTTGGCGTTAAGCCAAGTTTTTCTAGAGTGGAAAAGTGGCATTGTTAGCAGCAAAATGGGCTTGTGAAAAAAGAGTTATATCAAAGTCTAAAAAAATAGTTAAATTAAGTTGCTATTTTTGCGAATATATTTTACAATTTTAACAACGTTGTTATTAAAGCGATTACATTTTTAGAGAGGTGTAGGGAATAGTGAAGAAAAAATATGTACTTATTGGTACAGGTGGTCGTGCAGAGTTTTTCTATGGATCTATGGTAAGAGATTTTCAGGATACTTGTGAGCTTGTGGCATTTTGTGATGTGAACCAGACACGCTTGGATTATGCGAACAAATTGTTAGAGGAATCGTATGGTGTCCCTGCGATTCGCACATACCTGGCTAGCCAGTTTGACGAAATGATCAAGGCAGAACAACCAGACTTTGTTATCGTTACTTCTGTCGATCGAACCCATCACCGTTATATTATCCGGGCCATGGAACTGGGTTGTGATGTAATTACAGAGAAGCCGATGACGGTGGATGCAGAGAAGACTCAAGCCATTATTGATGCTGTAGAACGTACAGGTCAGCAAGTGCGGGTAACGTTTAATTATCGTTATGCCCCACACAATACAAAAATTCGTGAATTGATTCGTGATGGTGTGATTGGGCAGGTTAATTCTGTTCATTTTGAGTGGGCATTGGATACACAGCATGGGGCAGATTATTTCCGTAGATGGCATCGAGATAAGCGCAACAGTGGTGGTTTACTTGTACATAAATCAACCCACCACTTTGATTTAGTGAACTTTTGGTTAGGTACAGAGCCTGATACTGTATATGCAACTGGTGGTCTTCGTTTTTATGGAAAAGAGAATGCCGAAGAGCGAGGTGTTACTTCCTTTTACGAAAGGGCTTATGGAAGCGAGCTTGCCAAGGATGACCCTTTTGCCATTGATATGGAAAGCAATCCACATCTAAAAGGGATGTATCTAGACGCAGAGCATGAAGACGGCTATCACCGTGATCAAAGTGTTTTTGGTGATGGTATTAATATTGAAGACACTCTAGGTGTCAATGTCACCTATAAAAATAAGGCAATCTTGACTTATTCCTTAAATGCCTATCTTCCCTGGGAAGGATTCCAAATCGCCTTTAATGGCACAAAAGGCCGGATAGAAGTATCAGTTCGCGAGCAATCCTATATTAATTCTGGCGGGAAAAAGAGTGACGAAGGCAAGTTGGAACAGAAATCACTTCGTGTGATCCCGATGTTTGGTGAATCATATGAAGTAGAAGTCGAAGAGAAAGAAGGCGGCCATGGCGGTGGTGACCCAGAATTACTGAATGACTTATTTGGTGAACCAAAAGAAGATACGTTTCATCGGGCAGCTTCCCATATTGATGGTGCTGTCTCGATCTTAACCGGAATAGCAGGCAACCAATCCCTAGCAACAGGGCAAGCTGTTAAGGTAGATAGTTTAGTAGATTTAAAGCGTTAAATAGGAAAAAACTGGATCTGGTTGCAGGTCCAGTTTTTCTAGTTGGTTTAGATTAGCAGCTTGTGAGTCTATGAAGCGTTGGTGGTTTTAGCCTCTTAAAGAGGGGGCAAATTGCAAGACCAAATTGTGTGGACACAGGGAACAAGGAATATGCTCCTCAGTCTTTATGGACAGAAACACGAGAAAGCAAGTTCTTCAGTCCATAAAAACAAATCTAACAGATATCAAATGGATCAATTCTAAGTCTGTAGAAAATCATTATCTTCTGTTTATTAGATAAAAGGGAACTATCAGATCATAAATTGAGAATAAGGATAGTAATTTGACAATAACTAATAACATTAGTTAAAATACTAATATGATTAGTTAAAGGAGTGTTAAAGATGAAAATAAGTAAATATAAGAATCTTTATCAAATCACTTATTTACCTACGATGTTCCCGATTAACTGTTTTGTCATAGAGCAGGAACAAAAACTGTTGGTTATTGATATGGGTGTCCGCCCATTTGCAGATCAGGTGAAAAAGATCAGTGAACAAACAGGAAAAAAGGTAAGTCATTTGTTGTTAACACATGCCCATGCAGATCATGTAAATGGTGTCCCGCATTTCCGGCAGCTGTTTCCGGATGTCTCCATTGGTATTTCCAAACGTGATTCTCTTTTGTTAACAGGTGACTTTGAATTAAAAAAGGGTGAAAGTCAAAAGAAAATAAAGGGCGGTTTCCCAAACACACAAATCCCGTTTGATTTTACCATGGAAGATAAGGAGCAAATCGAAGGGATAAGTGTGGTCGAAAGCCCTGGTCATACACCTGGTTCGATATCATTTTATGAGCCCAACCATCAGCTATTAATCGTGGGCGATGCCTTTCAAATCCGCGGTGGTTTAGCTGTTTCCGGTACATTAAACCTTCTGTTCCCATTTCCGAAATTTGCAACTTGGGATGAAGACAAGGCACTGAATAGTGCCAAACGATTAACAGCGTTTCAACCCAAGTTATTGGCAGTGGGGCATGGAAATATGCGACAGGAGCCGCAACAAGCCATGCAACAGGCGATTCAAAAAGCAGAAAGCAGGAAATCATCATGAAAGCGAAAATAACTAGACAAGCTATTATCGACGTGACAAAGGAGATCCTTGATACGCAAGGTATCGAGGCGGTTACGATCAAAGCTGTTTCCGCTAATCTAGGAATTAAGCCTCCTTCTCTTTATAACCATGTCAAGAATTTGGAGGATTTATTAGATTGGATGGCTTACGAGAGTATCAGGAACCTTTATCAACATTTATTATTAGCTACAGTCGGTTTGGAGAAAAAGGAGGCCTTGATGGCAATAGCAAAGGAGTATCGGGAGTTTGCCAAACAGTTTCCCGGTCAATATGAGCTGACACAGAGGATTTCTTTTTGGAAGAGCAGTCAAACAAAAGAAATATCCTATCAAACGGTTCACTTGCTGGAGAAGATAGTGGAACGGTTTAACTTGTCAAAGGATGAAAGAATCTATTTTATTCGGACTCTAAGAAGTTATCTGCATGGCTTTACCCTATTAGAAGTGCAACATTCCTTTGGATTGGAACAAGATATCGAGACCAGCTTTTTATTTGGGATCGAGCTATTGCTGAATCAATTAAAAGCATAAAAAAAGGTTATGATTCTATCTGCCATCACAACCTTTTTGCCGCTATTTTTTCTATTGATCTTGCTCCATTTCAATGATGTCATTATTTATGGAATGGCTCTCTCTTGAGAAACCGAGCATGCTGAAGCCAGTGATTAATAGAAGAAATACAAAGATTAATAATTTTCTCATTGATTTTCCTCCCATTTGTCAATCCAAAATATATTGTATATGATAATTTAGAGAAAAACTATATAAATTTTGTGTAAATTGCAAAAAAATGTAGAATAGGGGTCGAAATATGCAAAATATCCTGAAAGAAGCAGAGGTTATCAACATGGAGCGAATTGGAGAAGGGGCAAGGGTCTGTCTGGATTTTGTGGATCGCCTCACTCCAACTGAGGGAGTGTTGATCGGCAATACAGGACATGGCTATATGGTAGTGTTGGCAGAGAATCGAACAACAGATACCTATCCAGCAAGACCGTTCCGAGTCAATTGTGGAGCTATTCACCATTATCTAGTAAAAGATGGACAACAAACAAACTATTTAGCAGAAGTAAAGCCAGGAGATACTATTCATGTTATCAATCACAAGGGTGAAACACGCACAATAGCAGTTGGTCGTGTAAAAATCGAAAAACGCCCCTTTATCCGAATAGTTGCCAAAGTTGATGAGACGGAGATTTCGGCGACATTGCAGGATGCAGACAGTGTCCATCTTTTAGCTCCAGATGATCAGGAAAAACAGGTGAGTTCGTTAAAAGAAGGGGATCTTATCATGGTGAGGATTGACCAGCCTGGCAGACATCTGGGAGAAAAAATAGAAGAAGAGATCACAGAACTGTAATGCTCTAGACAGAAGAAAACGTTTTATGTTATCCTAAATATGTCAATCGAAAATTGAATAATCAACACTAGGGGAGCCTTTGGCTGAGACGATAATTTCGGACCCTTTGAACCTGATCTGGTTAGCACTAGCGTAGGGAAGTGGCAGGAAAATGATACTATATATAAGTTTATATATCATGATGGCCGCTTATCCTTATTGGGTAAGCGGTTTTTCATTCTTCCTTCCAACCAGGAGAAAGGAGCATGCAGATGGGGAAATCATTACACCTGATTAGTGATGGCTGTTTCTCTAGAAGGCATTTACAAATACTACAGCAGATTCACCATGAGATTGATTATGTTCATATACGAGAAAAGGCGAAGACAGCGCAAGAGTTGCTAGCCATTTTGTCAGAATTAGAAAAAATTAAACTCCCAATGAAGAAAGTTATCCTCAATGACCGTGTCGATGTAGCTGTGGTTAAACAGTGTGGAGGAGTCCAGTTAGCCTATCATAGTCTCCCGGTAAAGGCTGTAAGGAACACCTTTCCGACATTAAAGATAGGAAGGTCTGTCCATTCCTTAGCAGAAGCACGGCAAGCGCAGCAAGACCAAGCTGACTTTTTACTGTATGGGCATATTTATCCCAGTCAGTCCAAGCCGAATCAGCAGCCAAAGGGTGTAAGCGACTTGAAGGCAGTGACAGCTAGTCTCTCGATTCCAGTCTATGCAATTGGAGGAATAACTCCCCAACTTGCCAAACAGGTGATCATGGCAGGTGCAGAAGGAATAGCGGTGATTTCAGGTATTTGGCAGGCGAGCGATCCGAAGCAAGTAGTTAAGGCTTACCGAATGGTGTTGAATAAATAGGAGGTTGCAGGTGAACAAAAGATTCGATCAAATTATTGTTGGCGGTGGAGTTATTGGTTGTTCGATTGCCTATCAATTAGCCAAAAGGGGTTACCAAGTACTGGTAGTAGAGGCGAATCAAATTGGCAGTGAGGCCTCAAGTGCAGCGGCCGGGATGTTAGGTGCTCAAGCCGAATTTACAGAGGATAGCCCTCTGTTTCGCTTAGCACAAGAAAGCAGAGCTTTATTTCAAAACTTGTCTGAGGAATTGCAGGCAGAGGCAGGTATTGATATTCAGTATATCCATAAAGGGATGTTAAAGCTGGCCTATGATCAGCAGCAATATCAGCAATTGGAACTAATGGCAATGTTTCAGCAGGCAATGGCAAATCCAGCGTATTTATTGTCAGCAGAAGAAGCGAGAAAAAAGGAGCCAGGTTTATCAAAGGATGTGATTGCTGCTCTGTTTCTGCCAGACGATGGTCAGGTTTCAGCTCGTCATATTACTAAGGCCTTTTCCTTGGCTGCGATTCATCGTGGAGCTGTATTACATGAACAGGAAAGAGTGAACAATTTGCTGGTCGAAAGGAAGACAGTCCGCGGTGTTCAAACAGCGCAAGCGGTCTATTATGCCGATCAAGTAATTATAACAACAGGTGCCTTTGGCGATGAACTGTTAGCTCCCCATTATACGACACGGCCGGTTAAGGGAGAGTGTCTGGCTTTGGAATTGGAGCAGCCGTTGTTTCAATCAACTATTTCAATGGCTGGCTGTTATCTTGTGCCCAAACATGGGCGGAAGGTAATTGTCGGGGCAACGTCGATACCAGGGCAGACCAATAAGCGTGTTAGTGCAGCTGGGATCCATCATTTGTTGACACATGCCCAACAAATGATGCCGCAATTGTCTGCTGCTAAGCTGGACTGTTATTGGGCAGGTGTCCGGCCGGCTACTGATGACGGCAACCCGTATCTAGGGCAGGTACCAGGTGTTTCAGGGTTATACACCGCCAAAGGTCATTATCGCAATGGGATATTGTTATCACCAATTACGGGGCACTATATGGCAGATATTATCGAAAATAAGCCTGTAGATCCGCTGTATGAAGAGAATTTTAAGTTGGATCGACAAGTGAGTCATAAACTGGAAAAGGCAGGTGAATGGCGATGAAGATAATCGTAAACGGAGATGGATTAGCAGTAAGTGAAGATATCAAGCATATCAAGGATTTACTCGATTATTTAGGCGTGGCAGATAAACCGCTGATTGTCGAACATAATCAACAAATATTACAAAAAGAAGCACATGAACAATCCGTATTAACAGAAGGAGACAAGATTGAGATTGTTCATTTTGTTGGAGGAGGTTAAACATATGCTTAAAGTTGGCAGTTATCAATTCAGTTCTCGTTTATTTTTGGGAACGGGTAAATATCCCGATTTTGATATACAGAAGCAAGCGGTAGAGAAATCGGGAACAGAGGTACTTACCTTTGCTGTGAGGAGGATGAATATTTATGATCCAACCCTGCCTAATTTTTTAGAAAAAATTGATGGAAATAAATATGCATTTCTGCCAAATACGGCGGGTGCGAAAGATGCCAAAGAGGCAGTAAGAATTGCTAAATTAGCAGCTGCTTCAGGCCGATGTGATATGATCAAAGTAGAGGTGATCGGCTGTAACAAGACACTGCTGCCTGATCCTATCGAAACATTAAAGGCAACGAAAGAGCTAGTAGCAGAGGGATTTACTGTTCTTCCTTATACATCAGATGATATCGTACTGGCAAGAAAACTAGAGGAAGCAGGTGCTCATGCGATTATGCCTGGTGCCTCTCCAATCGGCAGCGGACAGGGAATTATTAATCCGCTGCATCTCTCTTTTATTATCGAACAGGCGAATGTACCGGTTATCGTAGACGCTGGTGTTGGTTCACCGGCTGATGCGGCCTATGCTATGGAGCTGGGAGCAGATGGAGTTCTGCTAAATACAGCCGTTTCAAGTGCAAAAAAACCAGTGCAAATGGCAGAAGCAATGAAATATGCAGTTCAAGCAGGACGGCTTGGATATAAGGCCGGCAGAATAGACAAGAAGAGATATGCAACAGCAAGCAGTCCGGAAGAAGGGATCAGTATTGGCAGCTAATCGTTACCATCGTCAAGTGTTGTTCGCACCAATTGGAGAAGCGGGACAAGAAAAGTTAAGCCAGAGTCATGTATTGATTGTGGGAGTAGGTGCATTAGGCTCAAGCAGTGCCGAAGCGTTAGCTCGTGCCGGTGTTGGTAAGTTAACATTGATAGACCGTGATTATGTGGAAGAGAGCAATTTACAACGACAGCAGTTATTTAGTGAGCTGGATATGAAAAATAAGCTGCCAAAGGCTGTTGCGGCCAAACAGCGACTTGCTGCAGTGAATAGCTTGATTGAGATTGAGGCCATTGTAGGGGACGCTGAGGCAGATAACTTAAGTCAGCTTGTATCGCAAGTAGATTTGATTATCGATGCCACCGATAACTTTGAAACAAGGCTTTTGTTGAATGACCTTGCACAAAAATATCGCAAACCATGGATTTATGGAGCATGTGTAGCCAGTTATGGGATCACCTTTACCGTGATCCCTGACCAAACTCCGTGTTTACAATGTTTACAGGACTACATCCCCCAGCAGGGTGCCACATGTGACAGTGTTGGTGTGATTCAGCCCGTGGTACAGAAAGTCACCTCCCATCAAGTAACAGAAGCATTGAAATTGTTAACTGGTAATGAGGCGAATCTGTCAGGCAAGCTGACCGCCTTTGATCTATGGAAAAATCAGCATACGGAGGTCGATGTCGCAACCTTGCGAAACCCGGATTGTCCATCATGTTCCGAAGCGAGAAGCTACCCCAATTTGGCTTATGATGCTCGGATGAAAACAACCGTGTTATGCGGCAGGGATACCGTTCAGCTTCGTCCTCAGAGCAAGCAGGTTGAATTGGCGGAAGTTGCCCGAGAACTGCAGAAGAATAAGCAGATACAGCTAGTTCGGAATCCGTACCTGCTCTCCTTTGAAGTGGATTCCTTTCGGATTGTTCTTTTTCAAGATGGGAGAGCCTTGATCCATGGAACAATGGATCAAATGGAGGCAAAAAATATCTACTATCGTTATCTCAGCTGACGCCTTCCCGATGGCAGGCAAACGTCGCGACGACAATCGCCACGCTTGCACTAGTACGTCCTGTACGTCGAAAAATCGAAGGATTAGGCAGGAGTGAATTTTCGCATACTTAATTCAGTCAAAATAATAATAAGACAGGGGCGATAAGAAAGCATAGGTTTACGGAATGATAGCAAGATGTATGTGTTTGTTTATGTGTGCAAAAGTTGAGTAAATAATAAAACTTCTGATTATGGTTATCAATCATGAAAGGAGCGCAAACATTGATACAAGGTATTAATCATCTTACTTTTTCTGTCTCGAATCTTGAGACATCGATTGCCTTTTATCAACAAGCATTAGACGCAACTCTGCTGGTAAAGGGAAGAAACATGGCGTATTTAGATTTGGCTGGTCTTTGGCTAGCTCTAAATGAGGAAAAAAATATACCTAGACAGCAGAATCCGGCCACTTATACACATATTGCATTTACTGTTAGCGAAGCTGAAATAGCTAACTACCGAAAGAAATTTCAACAACTGAATGTGCATGTGTTAAAAGGAAGGACGCGTGATCCAAGAGATAAACAATCGATCTATTTTACGGATCCAGATGGTCATCTTTTAGAATTGCATACAGGTACATTAAAGGATCGAATTGATTACTACAAACAGGAGAAGCAGCATATGGAATTTTTTAATTGTGCTGATCCTCAGTAACTCCCGCCGATCATAGTCTTGCTTTAGCTGGAGTTTTCTGAAAATTAAATAAAATAGTTGACAAATAAAAAAAAGTAGTGCATAGTATAAATACAAAATATTCTGGCGTGGATGAAGAGTAGTAACTTAATCTTTCATACAACAAGAGAGCTGATGGCCGGTGTGAATCAGTGTATGAGATAAGTGAATGGACTTCTGAGCCTCCAAACCGAACGATAGACTAGTAGGCTTTGGCGAGAATCCCACTCGTTACAATTGGGCACATGCTGATATGGCATGATGAGTGAGCTGCTGATGCAGCTAATAAAGGTGGTACCACGGGTTTCCTCGTCCTTTGCGGATGTGGAGACCCTTTTTGTATATAAAAACTATATTATAAAATCAATGAGAAGGAAGAGTACAGATTCCCACTGTATGATAGAGAGCCGGAGCTGCTGGAAACCCGGTATACATGCAATCTGGAATGGACCTTTGAGAGAGCCTTGGAAATAGGAGTACAAGGCAACGGCTGATCTCCGTTAAGAGATAATGAGTGGAAGACAGTATTCAATCTGTCTTCAATAGAGGTGGCACCACGGTCAGAAACCGTCCTTATGTATATTGATAGCAGTATATATAAGGACGGTTTTTTATTTTTAAGTAACTATAGTGCGTATCAAAAAGATCGATAAATTTGAACAATCTCTATTAGAAGAAGATAAAGGAGTTGTAGAAAATGGTTAATTATAAAAGTTCTTCATTAAATGGTGACACCATTACACCGATCTCGGTATTTAATCGCATCCAAGGAAAAAAGAAATTCTTGCTGGAGTCTTCCGGCAATCACAGTGAAAAAGGACGCTTCTCCTTTATCGGATTAAATCCATATAAAGAAGTAATTGGAACAGGGGTGGATACTGTTGTAGTGGATCATACAAAGGCTACAGAAGAGCATCTGCAAGAGAAGCCGCTGGAGGTAGTCAAGGCACATATCCCAAATGAGGATATCCCGCTGCCATTTGCCTTCTATGGCGGAGCAATTGGTTTTATCGGTTATGATGCCATTCGACAATATGAATATATTGGCGAAATGTTAGAGGACGAAATTGATATGCCGGATGTCCACATGATGTTCTATCAAGATGTGATTGTATTTGATCATATGAAGCAATTGATTACCATTATGACGGTTGATTTAGATGGCACAAGGAATGAGGCTCTATTAACAGAACAGCTCCATCAGCTGCAGGAACAGATTCTTACACCAGAGAGTTTTTCTCCTGATAAAGAATTAGCAGTCAGCTTTGCACCGTCTATTCCTAAACAAGAATTCCTGCAAATGGTAGAAGAGGCCAAACAACATATTGTCGATGGTGATATTTTTCAAGTCGTGTTATCTCAGCGGATGAAGGCAACATTTGAGGCCGATCCATTTGTATTTTACCGCAAGTTAAGGGTGGCTAATCCGTCACCATATATGTATTTTATCGACTTTGATGATTATATTGTTTTAGGTGCTTCACCAGAGAGTCTAATCAAAACGACAGGCAGCCATGTGGTGACCAACCCGATTGCCGGCACAAGGCCTCGAGGTAAGACAGAGCAAGAAGATAAGCAACTAGCTGCCGAGCTGTTAGCAGATGAGAAAGAGCTGGCAGAGCATAAGATGTTAGTTGACTTAAGCCGTAACGATTTAGGCAGGGTTTGTGAGACTGGATCAATTACAATTCCGAAATATATGACGATTGAACGTTATCAACATGTTATGCACATTGTCTCTGAAGTACATGGTGAATTAACGGCTGCTTATACCGGCTTAGACGCATTAATTTCTGCCTTGCCGGCAGGCACGGTATCTGGAGCACCCAAGATACGTGCTATGCAGATCATTAATGAGTTAGAACAGAAGAAACGAGGCACGTATGCAGGTGCCGTCGGTTATATCAATATGAACGGTGATCTAGACCTAGCTTTAGCGATCCGCACTATGGTTATCAAGGGAGAACATGCCTATGTTCAAGCAGGTGCCGGTATTGTCTATGATTCTAATCCAGAGTCAGAATATCAAGAGACCCTGAATAAAGCCAAATCGTTATTGGAGGTTAGCAGCAAATGATTTTATTAATCGATAATTATGATTCCTTTACGTATAACTTATTTCAATATATGACAGAGCTGGGTAAAGAGGTAGAAGTTATCCGCAATGACAAATTGACACTGGAAGATATCACCGAGATGAATCCTGAGGCGATTATTCTTTCACCGGGACCGGGAACACCAGAACAAGCGGGTATTTGTATCGATGTTGTCAAGCAGTTAGCGAATAAGTTCCCAATCTTAGGTATCTGCCTGGGACATCAGGCCATCGGTGCAGCCTATGGGGCAGACATTATACATGCAGGACAGATTAAGCATGGCAAGACATCGATGATACGCCACCAAAATGATGAAATCTTCAGTTATCTGGAACAGCCGTTAGAGGTCATGCGCTATCATTCATTAGTAATTGATAAAGCTTCACTGCCTAATGAATTAGTAGTGACAGCAACAGCAATGGACGACGATGAGATTATGGCAGTCAAACATACGTATTTACCGGTATACGGCTTGCAGTTCCACCCAGAATCGATCGGTACAGGTAAAGGCAAGCAAATATTGAATAATTTCTTTGAAGCGATTAGAAAGGAGCAAAAGGCATGAAAAAGTATTTACAGAAAGTATTAAATAAAGAGGACTTATCCTTAACAGAAATGGAAGAGGCATCAAGACTTATTTTTTCAGAGGACACGAGTGATATTGCAATTGGAGCATTTTTGACGGCACTAAAGGCAAAAGGGGAGACATCAGATGAAATAACAGGACTTGTCAATGTATTATTAGAAATTTCGCCGCTTGCTTTGCCGGATGAATTGACCGATGCGATGGATAACTGTGGAACAGGGGGAGACGGCTCGCAAAGTTTTAATGTAAGTACAACGTCAGCCTTTGTCATTGCCGGTGCCGGAATTACGGTAGCAAAGCATGGGAATCGCAGTATCTCCAGTAAGACAGGGAGTGCAGATGTCCTAGAATACCTTGGTGTTCCATTAGAATTTACGCGCCCAGAGACATATGAAATTTTAAAAGAGAATGGCATTGCCTTCTTATTTGCACCAAATGTACATCCGGCAATGAAACGGGCGATGACAGTGAGACGGGCATTAGGTATTCCGACCATTTTTAATGTCATCGGTCCATTGACCAATCCTGTTAAATTAACTTCCCAATTAATGGGAACTTATCATCGGGAGTCGTTAGAAACGATGGCAAATGTATTGCACAAATTAGGCCGCCAGCGTGCCTTGGTTATTAATGGAGCGGGCCATATGGATGAAGCCTCTTTAGCTGGAGAAAATCATCTGGTATTATTAAATCAAGGAGAAATAACAAGATTCACGTTAAATCCAGAAGAAATAGACTTACCAGTCATTCCTAATGATTTGATCAAAGGTGGCGATGCCAAAGAGAATGCATTGATACTGCGTCAAGTATTAGAAGGTGTAAAAGGACCGCATCGTGATACCGTTTTATTGAATGCAGGCTTAGGAATCTTTGCCAATGGAAAAGCAGAAACCATTCAGCAAGGGATAAATATGGCACGTGAATCGATTGATTCTGGTGCAGCGCTGGCGAAATTGGAGAATCTTATTACGATTAGTAACCGAGTAAAAACAAGAGGTGTAGTATGACAATTTTAGATAAAATTTTAGCAGAAAAGGAAAAAGAGGTAGCTGAATTAAAGCAGCATTATCAGCCTGGTTCGATTCAAGGCAAACGAGTTGATGTTTCCTTATATGATACGTTTATGAAGGCAGATAAAATGAGTATTATTGCGGAGATAAAGCGGGCTTCACCGTCAAAAGGGTTAATCAATGACGGGATAGTGCCAAGTGAACAAGGTCGTTTATATGAAGCGTGCGGTGCAGGAGCCATTTCTGTTTTAACCGATACACCGTTTTTCCAAGGAACGATTCAGGATATGCAGGAGGTACGCGAAGCAGTAGAGGTGCCGGTATTAAATAAAGATTTTATTATCGATGACATTCAAATTGACCGTGCCTATGATGCCGGGGCAAACTTGATCTTACTGATTGGGGCTGCCTTGCCGGAAGAACGTTTAGCAGCTTTATATCGTTATGCTGACCAGAAGGGGCTGGAGATTTTGTTTGAGGTGCATAATGAGGAAGAATTGCAAACAGCCAAACGAATTGGTGCCCAAATTATTGGTGTGAATAACCGTAATTTAAAGACATTTGATGTCGATCTTGCTATCACCGAGCAGTTAGCAGCTCAGATTGATACCGAAAAGACACTATTGATTAGTGAGAGCGGGATGAAGACAGCGGCAGATGTGGAGAGAGCGAAAAAAGCAGGGGCACGAGGCATTCTGGTTGGAGAAACGATGATGCGATCTGGTGATTTACAGGAAACGTTCCAAGCATTACAGATACCGTTAGGAGAATAAGCAATGACCCAAGTAAAGATATGTGGACTTCGAGATCCAAAAGCAATTCGGACTGCTGTAGCAGCTGGTGCTGATTTTATTGGCTTTGTTTTTGCCAAAAGTAAGCGACAAGTAACAAAGGAAGAAGCCGCTGCACTTGCAGCCGCTATTCCGGAACAGGTAAAAAAGGTCGGTGTTTTTGTTAACGAAGAGATCGATACTGTTCATGAAATAGCAGAAGCAGTTGGTTTAGATTATATCCAGCTGCATGGTGACGAAACACCAGCATATTGTCAGGCGTTGAAATTACCTATTATTAAGGCCTTTGAAGTTCATAATCAGGAAGATTTAGAACGATTAGCGGATTATGATTGTGGCTATTATTTATTAGACAGTCCTGCTGACCAATATCGGGGCGGAAGCGGTAAAGCCTTTGACTGGTCATTGACAACCGCTTATGATTTTTTAGACAAACGAATTCTATTGGCGGGCGGCTTAGACGCTCATAATGTAGCTGAGGCGATTCAAGAAGTGCGCCCGGCTGGTGTGGATGTATCCAGCGGTGTTGAAACCGACGGCGTGAAAGACTTTGCCAAGATAAAGGCATTTATACAAGCAGCAAAGAAAGGTGATGACAATCATGGTCTATAATGTACCAAATGAAACAGGCCATTATGGTGAATACGGGGGTAGATTTGTACCAGAGACATTGATGCCAGCTGTATTGGAGCTAGAAAAGGCCTATAACGAAGCAAAGAATGATCCAGCATTTAACGAGGAATTCCAATATTATCTCAAGGAGTATGTCGGTCGTGAGACGCCATTATATTATGCAGAGCGGTTTTCAAAACAACTAGGCGGTCCAAAGATCTATCTAAAGCGGGAAGATCTGAACCATACTGGGGCACATAAGATTAACAATGCATTAGGTCAGGCCTTATTAACCTTGCGCATGGGCAAAAAGAAGGTGGTAGCAGAAACAGGTGCAGGACAGCATGGTGTAGCGACGGCCACTGTTTGTGCTCTGCTTGGCTTAGAGTGTGTGATTTTTATGGGGAAAGAAGATGTCCGCCGTCAGAAATTGAATGTCTTCCGGATGGAACTGTTAGGTGCACGTGTAGAGAGTGTGGATCAAGGCAGCGGGACATTAAAGGATGCAGTGAATGAGGCTTTGCGTTACTGGGTCAGCCATGTGGATGATACCCACTATATTATCGGATCTGTAGTAGGACCACATCCATTCCCACAGATTGTCCGCGACTTCCAGAGCATGATTGGTGAAGAAACGAAGCAGCAGCTTCAGGAAAAGGAAGGGCGTTTGCCAGATGCTGTGGTGGCCTGTATTGGCGGCGGCAGTAATTCAATGGGTATGTTCTATCCATTTGTAGAGGATGAAACTGTCAGCATGTATGGTGTAGAAGCAGGCGGAGAAGGCGTGGATACCAACAAACACGCTGTGACATTAAGTTATGGCAAAAAAGGTATTCTGCATGGTACGATGACGTATCTGCTTCAAGATGAGAATGGGCAAATTCAAGAAGCTCACTCTATTTCAGCAGGATTAGATTATCCCGGTGTCGGACCGGAACATAGCTATTTACGCGATCAAGGCCGGGTGAACTATGTCGATATCACCGATCAGGAGGCACTAGAAGGTCTGCAATTCTTGTCCAAAGCAGAGGGAATTATTCCAGCGTTGGAAAGCTCTCATGCGATCGCTTATGCGACTAAATTGGCAAAAGAGATGTCCGAGGATGAAATCATGGTGATTTGTTTATCCGGGCGCGGTGATAAAGATGTGGAAACAGTAAGAGATGCATTAGGTGGTGAAGCAAATGGGTAAACATAAGTTAGAAAAAGCATTTGCAGCCGTATTAGATCAAGGGGACAAGGCGTTTGTACCGTATATTATGGCTGGCGATGGCGGTTTAGATCAATTAAATGAACAGTTAGCTTTTTTAGAAGAAGCTGGTGCAACAGCGGTTGAATTAGGAATTGCTTTTTCTGATCCAGTTGCTGACGGTCCGACCATTCAAGCGGCAGGATTACGAGCCTTAGAGCAAGGTGTGTCTTTACGAGCCGTATTAGAGAAACTAACCGAAACAAAAGCAACACGTCAAATGCCGATTGTCCTAATGACCTATATAAATCCAATTCATACCTATGGAATCGAAGCATTTGCTGAGGCTTGTGCCGATTCTGGAGTCGACGGACTAATTATTCCTGATTTACCTTTGGAAGAGGAAGGTTTGATTGTTCCGGCCTTGCAAAGCTATGATATCGCCTTGATTCGTCTAGCTGCATTAACCAGTACGGAAGAGCGGTTAGCAGAAATCGGCCGGCGCACCGAAGGGTTCCTTTATGCCGTAACAGTAACTGGCACAACCGGTGTACGCAGTTCCTTCCAAGAGAATCTTGGTGAGCATTTGGAGAAATTACGCAAACAGAGTAATGCACCAGTATTAGCTGGATTCGGTGTATCGACACCAGACCATGTCAAATCGCTCACAACACATTGTGATGGTGTGGTTGTCGGCAGTAAAATTGTCGACGCCTTGCATAAAGGCGAACGCGAGGCAATTCGAGAGCTGATTGCAGCGGCAAAGAGTAAGTAAACAAGGGGAAAGAGAAGCTATTGTGTTTGTAATGCAATGGCTTTTCTTTTTTTAGTATAAATTAGATGTAGGATTTCAATAAAATCGGCTGAAAAATCAATATAAAGGGTGAGGGAGATGGAATCGAAATGGAAAGCATGGGCCAAAGAATTGCAGGCAATCAGTCAAGCAGGTACCACCTACTCTAAGGACAAGTTTGATATCCAGCGATTTGAGGAGCTTGGTGCTTTAAGTGAGCAGATAGCAGATTCATACTACGATATCGATACTGCTAAGTGGAATGATCTGTTTGAAAGCGAAACAGGAGTTATCACACCAAAGCTGGCAGTGCGCGGCGTGGTTTTACAAGAGAATAAACTGTTGTTAGTAAAAGAAAAGGCAGACGGCCGCTGGTCGCTTCCAGGTGGCTGGACGGATATAGGGCTGTCAGCTCAGGAAGTGATAGTGAAAGAAATAAAGGAAGAATCGGGTTTTATTGCTGAGGCTGTCCGATTATTAGGAGTCATTGATACACAATTACATCAATATCCTCCAACATCTGTCCATGTGTATGTGGTGATTATTCTATGTGAAATAACAGGAAAAGACACGATGGATTTTATGGAGACAGAGGAGATTGGCTTTTTTGAAAGAGATAAACTTCCCCCGCTGTCCCCTACGCGAAATACAGAGGAATTAATAGAAGAGATATTTGAGTTATTAGCTAAAGAGAATCAAGATAGTTTGTTAGATTAATGGCATTTTTATAGCCCCATCTAAAGATAAAGCCGTTGTACGTATGTGCAACGGTTTATTTTTGGTGAAATCGATAAAAAAGATATCAATTCCAAAAAAATTGACTTCCAACTCGAAGAATTTGCACGCATAATATGAATAAGCATTTTTATACTTGTACGTACAAAAAATAAATGTTTAGATGTAATTTAATTTGAAAGCGATAACAATAGGCAGCATAAGTGCGCAAATTCTTAAAAAGGGGAAGTGAAGCAAAGCAATGAAAAGGATACTATGTCTATTAATGATCATATCTTTAGTAACCATTGTCGCGTGTAGTAATAATTCTGCTACAGAGCCGCAAGAGACAGAGGATGGCAAGACGATTTTGACCGGATTGATTCTGAAGCACGCATTGACCAAAGAAGTGGCAGAGATGGAATGGCTGGCAGAAGCGGAGGAACGTGCAGGTGTAGAAATTCAATGGGAAGAGGTCTCTGCTGATTGGGATCAGAAGAAAGGGGCGATGTTGGCAGGCGGCGATATCCCAGATATTATCATCGGCCCTGGTGCCATATCAGATGCTGATTTCGCACAATTCACAGGGGTATTTGAGGATTTAAGCCCATTAATTGAGGAACATGGACCAAATATTCAAGCTATGTTTGAAGAACAGCCTTTGACAGAAGTTTTGTCTACCTACCCAGACGGTGCGATCTACGGTTTATCAAAATATCAAAGGTTTTGGCCGGAAACAGCAACGATGCAATTTATTAATCAAGATTGGTTAGATAACTTAGGATTGGAGGTCCCAACCAATTGGGACGAATTATTCGATGTTTTGATGGCGTTTAAAGAAGAGGATGCCAATGGAAACGGAGATCCAAATGATGAGATCCCGATGGATTTTGCTCCGATTGGCGAAGGCGGATTTGGATTCTTCCAGCCAACAGTACTGTTGGGAAGCACAGGCATGACGATTGTTGGCGGCGGAGGTCAAGGCTATTTCCTTGAGGATGGAGAAGTAAAGAACTTCTTTATTGATGAGCGCTATAAGGAATTTGTTATTTTCATGAATAAGCTGTATGCGAATGGCTTGATCAATGACGAGGCATTTACTCAGGATTATTCACAATACCAAGCAGTGGCAAGAGGAGAGGGAGATGTAGCCAAGATTGGTTATACCTTTGGCTGGGAAAAAACAGACCGATTTGGCCTGAATATTGCTGACCAGTATCAAACATTTGCCCCGATGCAGCAATCAGCAGATTCTGATGATGAGGTATCTTGGACATATGATTATAACCAGTTGAATTATGGGGTCAACTTTGCCCAAATATCCTCACAGGCCAGTGATAAAGAAGCTGCGATGCGCTTTATTAATGAACTGTATGATCCAGAAGTAAGTTTACAAGTATTGTTTGGTTCAATCGGTCCGAATATTGAAAAGACAGGGGATCAATCTTATAAAATTTTGCCGCCTGAAGATGAAGAAATGGATCCGGGAACATGGAAATGGACATCTTCATGGGCAGATAATGGTCCCATGTTTATCTCGGATGAAATAGATGTAGAACTTCCAGTCGATATGCAGGATGTGGAGGCACAGCAGGAACCATTTAAACAAGTATTTGAGAATTTAGATCAAGAAAACGATGTCTTCCCAGGCATGATGCTGAAATATTCACAAGAAGATCAGAATCAAATGACCTTGGTTAATACCGATTTTATGAATATAGCGATTGCTAAATTTGGTGAATGGGTGACCAGTGGCGGTATCGAAGAAGAGTGGGATAGTTATGTTCAGCAGGTTGAACAGATCGGTTTACCGTCCAATATAGAGATCATTCAAACTTACTATGATGATTATATCCAACAAATAAGCGAGTAATTTTTTCGGCTGTCGCCAAGTGTGCTTGGCGATAGGCCTACTTTTGCTAAAAAGGAGCGTACTATACGATGGCCTTTACCCAAGTATCGAAAACAAAAACAGCCTCAAGATCCAAAAGAGAAACCGTGCTGAGTACCTTTAGAAGAGACTACCAACTTTGGTTAATGATTTTTCCGGCGATCATCTGTGTCATCATCTTTAATTACGTTCCCATGTATGGGATCCAACTGGCCTTTCGCGAATATGACTTTACAGCGGGACTGACTGGCGGGGAATGGGCAGGTTTAAAATATTTTGAACAGTTTTTTAATAGTCATCTATTTTGGGACTTGATTAGAAATACCTTGTTAATTAGTATCACGACGATTGTGGTAGGTTTTCCGGCGCCGATTGCCTTAGCATTATTGGTGAATCAAATCCGCTGGAAACGAGGCAAGCGAATACTGCAGACAACGGTCTATTTGCCTCACTTTATTTCGATTGTGGTGTTAGTTGGCTTGCTTAATGTGATGCTGTCACCGAATACTGGTGTGCTAGGGTTATTACTTGCCAAGCTAGGGGTGGAAGGGAACCTGTTAGCTTCTGTAACAGCCTTTGTGCCCATTTATGTGCTCTCTGATGTATGGCAGCATGTCGGCTGGAACAGTATTATTTACTTGGCTGCCCTTGCTTCCGTTGATCCACAGTTATACGATGCAGCCAAGATTGACGGTGCTAATAAATGGCAGATTATTCGCAATATCGAGATCCCAGCGATTATCCCAACAATCATTATTTTGTTGATTTTGAATATGGGAAGTGTGATTAGTACAGGGTTTGAGAAGATATTCCTGATGCAAAACTCGCTTAATCTGCCCATTTCGGAAGTGATTGAAACCTATGTGTATAAGACGGGGATTGTATCCAATCAATTTAGTTATGCAGCGGCAATTGGGCTCTTTAATACGTTAATTAACTTTACCATGTTGGTTATTGTAAACACGATTGCCAAACGTGTAGCCCGAATCAGCTTGTGGTAATTGACGTGACAAGGAAGGAGAAACAAGATGGCTTCCATATCCATTGACAAAATCAAAGCAAAAAAACCGAAAGATCTATTGTTTGATACATTTATTATTTTCTTTTGTTTGTTCATATTCTTTGTAGTGGCTTATCCGATCTTTTTCATTGTGATTGCATCGATCAGTGATCCAACGTTTGTTTCGACAGGACAGGTACTGTTTCTGCCAAAAGGCTTTAGTTTATTTGGCTATGAGCAAATATTCGCTGATACACGTGTATGGATTGGTTATCGGAATACGTTGTTTTACGCATTGTTTGGTACCTTCATCAATTTATTATTTACCTTGCCGGCAGCCTATGTATTATCACGGCAGGAATTCAGAGCCAGACGTTTTCTGATGTTTTTCTTTATCTTCACCATGTTTTTTAACGGTGGTTTAATCCCGACGTACATGTTAATGCGTGATCTAAGTTTGGTGGATACACCGTGGGTATTTATCTTTAATCCATTGACTGTTAATGTCTTTAATCTTATTATTACGAGAACCTTTTTTGAGAATAATATTCCTCATGAAATGTTTGAAGCAGCGACAATGGATGGTTGTTCCCATTTCAAGTTCTTTTCAACCATTGTGCTCCCACTTTCTAAGGCAGTAACAGCGGTTATCGGTCTTTATTATTTAGTCGGACATTGGAATAACTTTTTTACTGGTTTAATCTACATTCGAGATTATAACCTCCAGCCCTTGCAGATTGTTTTGCGTGATATTTTATTATCCAATCAAGTATTTGCTGAAGGTGCTGGAAGTGGAGGAACCGGCGGCGGTTATGCCCAGCGCTATGCCGATCAAGTAAAATATGGGGTAATCATTGTTTCTTCTCTACCAGTGCTAGTTTTATATCCTTTTATCCAAAAGTACTTTGAGAAAGGTGTTTTAATTGGATCAGTAAAAGGATGAAAAAACAAAGCTGCTGCACAATTAAATAATTAATTATGCAGCAGTTTTATTCTGCCTGTATACTAACACAAGTAGATCGACTTCTTAACAGAGAGAACAGCAATTATTTCAACGTCTGGCAGATATCGAGAGCAAGGCACCGCTGCGGCTGACCGTTTCGCTTTCCGAGGGGCATGCTCTTCAGCTAACTTTTGCCAAGAAGAGCACTTGACAAAAGTGGATCTTCAGATCATGCGAATCCCTCCGGAGTCGAAACGATCGGCCTTCGCTAAAGGTGTGAACGTTGAACATACACCACACGGAATCGGCTAACACACAAAACCTGTCTTAATCTGCAAAGGAGCGATAAGCTGTTCGCATGATAATGTAAGCAAGCAGGCTTGTGCCGATCACAGGTATAAAACCAGGGAACGAGTAGTAAAAGTAGCATGTTGCTGCGATCAATAACAAAAGTAAAATGGTTTGCAGTGGTTTCCCTAGCACCATGACAGCGGAGTACTTTATATAACCTATGAGTGAGAATTGATAGTGTACATAGATAGGAAGAATGTAAACAGAAATTAATGCAATAACGGCCAATAATATATAAGTCATAATCATAAATAAAGAATGGATAAATGAACCTTCTAATTGTCCAAGTATTTGTAAATTAATCAGCAGCAAGCCAGCACTTCCACCGATTAAATAACCTAAAAGATTAGCCTTGAGGAACTCTTGCTTGTAAGAGTGCCAATAAGTTTGGAAGAGTTTCACATCTGTTTCTGATTTTAGCTCCTGCCGAATCGTAGCAAAAAGGGCAGCAGTTGCAGGGAATAGGCCAAACAAGAACAACCCAGCCAAACTAAATACAAACCAATAAATATTTAATAGGATGATCTTAAACAGCCATTCGCCTATTGATATATATGTAGTAACCCCTCTATTCATTTGTATCCTCCTGCCGATCCCGTTCCTGTTGAGGTGGGTCTGAGTATTATGATTACTTCCTTATCGATTTGTTATATGAGATAGCTATTATCTCACTTCAATTGTACCACACATATACGTATGATTTCTATCAAAATAAGGGGTATCACAATTGTTTTTATTAATAAGTGTGATGCTATAATCAATCTTGTACTTATATGTGGTAAGCTAGAAAAGAACTGTATCATGTTGGCAGAGTAGAATATTTGAGGTAGTGAATCGAAAATGAAAGCTGCTTCTATCTGCCATCCTTGTAATTCAAAAATGAAAGAGAGGAAGGGATAAGAGATGTGAATTTTACAGAATCTTAGTGGGAAGTAGATAACCAATAACTTATTTATACTTGAAAGGAGTATCTATGAGAAAGTTAGTGAGACAATTATTATTTGTGGTGATGTTGTTTGGATTAATGCTGCCAATGACTGCACTTGGAGAGGAGCAAGATGATATAGAACCTATTCATTTTGACCGCGTATCTGTTCATGATCCATCTATTATTAAAGTAGATAAGGATGCTTATTATCTATTTGGTACGCATATTTCTGCTGCCAAATCATCTGATTTAATTAATTGGACCTCTTTAGTAGAAAGTGAATACCAAACACCTGAGAATAACCCTATCTATGGTGATTTATCCAGTAACCTTGCTGAGTCGTTTAAATGGGCGGGAGAAGACGATGCAGACAGTACAGGAGGTTATGCCGTCTGGGCACCAGAAATTATTTGGAATGGTGACTATCTTTGGGAAGACGGTACAACCGGAGCTTATATGATCTACTATAGTGTATCTTCCACTTATATTAGATCAGCCATCGGCATTGCGGTGTCTCGGGATATAGAAGGGCCGTATGCGTATGTTGATACTGTCATGTATTCCGGTTTTACGGAAGAAGAAGCTTATGATCATAACAGCAATATCAATAAGCAATGGGAAAATACCAATATCTCAACACTGATTGAAGATGGGGTAATAGAAGACCCGAATTCGGATTGGTTTACAGATGATGGGCAATTTAATAATGCGTTATATACAAATGCGATTGATGCCAATGTCCTCTATGATGAAGATGGTGATTTATGGATGACCTATGGCTCGTGGTCAGGCGGTATCTATGTGTTGCCGTTAGATAAAAAGACAGGCTTGCCTATTTATCCGGGGACAGATGGGGAAACTGCTGATGGGAGAATGATTGACCGCTACTTCGGAACAAAAATAGCCGGAGGTTTTGGGCGTTCAGCGGAAGGACCATATGCTGTGTATGATGAAGAAACAGGGTATTATTACCTGTATGTCACATATGGAGGACTTGCCTCTGATGGCGGTTATCAAATGAGACAATTCCGGTCCGAACATATACAAGGGCCATACCAAGATGCAGCTGGAAATCAGGCAGTATTTCCGGATAGTTTTGATATGGGGGCAGGTAATTTTCCTGGTAATGATGATCATCAGAATATTGGCAATAAAATGATGGGAAACTTCTTGTTTGCGAGAGACTTAGGTGAAACAGGCGAAGGAATTGGTACTGGCTATATGGCTCCGGGTCACAATTCTTATTTGATAGATGAAGACCTAGGTAAAGAATTTATTATTACCCATACACGTTTTCCAGAACAAGGAGAAATGCATCAAGTGCGCGTACATCAAACATTTAAGAATAAGGATGGTTGGCCTGTCCCCATGCCATACCACTATACTGGCGAGGAAATGAAGGCGGTTTCTTTGGGCGATGTGACAGGACATTACAAATATATTAATCACGGTAAAGAGATTACAGGTGAATTAACTTCTTCTTCATGGATAGAACTTCATGATGATCAAACCATTTCAGGAGCGGTTTCAGGGAGATGGGAATTATATGATGACTACAGAGTCGGCTTAACGATTGATGATCAAACTTATGATGGTGTATTTATAGAACAATACGATCCTACTTCCGAAAGCTATGTAATGACCTTTAGCGCTATGTCCAATGAAGGAGTAGTTGTTTGGGGCAGCCGCGCAGAGAATAGGGATAAACAGGAAGTACTAGATCGTATAAAAAATGAATTAATGAACACTATTCCAGAACAAACTGCTTCCAATTTATTACTGCCTGTGACTGCGACACAAGGAGCCCAAATTACTTGGCATTCTTCTGATCCAGATGTGCTAACAGTTGACGGGACCGTTACAAGACCAGCATTTGGCATGGGGGATACCGAAGTCGAGTTAACGGCAGTGATTACTTTGGGTGGAATCACGAAAGAAGTGGTTTTTCAGATAAAGGTGCTGGCAGAAAAGGAAGCAGGCTTAGCTGCCCATTATTCTTTTGATGCTGGTTTGAAGGATAAGACTGGGAATGTAGAGGAAGCGGTTGTCACAGGAGATCGTATCCATAATACGGGTGGCGAAATAACCTTTGAAGGCGGAGTTGTCGGCAAAGCAGCAAGATTTGACGGTCAGTCCGGATTAAAATTAGCAGATGGTTTGATCAATCATGCGGCATATTCCGTTTCATTGTGGGTGAACCCCGAAGAAATCACGGAGTTTACAACGACTTTTTTCGGAACGAGAACAGAGAATAATTGGGTCAGTATCGTTCCTAATGCACACAATGTAACAAAGGTATGGGTTCACAATGACAATGATTGGTATGATGCGGAAGCAAATGATGTCATACCCCCAAATGAATGGACACACCTAGCCTTGACGGTAGATGATGGAGAAGGTACTTTTTATATCAATGGGGAAGTGGTATTTTCCGGTCAGGATTTCCCTCATGTTTTCACTGCTGACGAGTCGCAATTTGCTTTAGGTGTCAACTATTGGGATGCTCCTTTTAAAGGATTAATCGATGAAGTGATGGTGTATAATGGACAAGTTTTATCTCCAGACGAGGTGATATCTTTATATCATTTAGAGGAAGAGGAAATCGCTGAAGAAGAAACTTGTCCGGAAGCAAATAATTGTTCAGAAGAAGAGGAGCTTCCAGAAAAGGATCACTGTCCAGACGAAGAAACTAATTGTTCAGAAAAACAGGAAAAGACAGAAGAAAGTAATTGTCGAGAAAACGATGGAAATCTGACTGGAGACAGCTGTGCAGAAGCTGGTCAGGTTCCTGAGGACAATAACTGTTTAGCAGAAGCAGATTGCCCTGGTGATGAAGTGCCAAGAGATAATAAGCAAACAGAAAACAATGAAATATCTGACCAAAATGGTACGACAAAGACAGATGAGATGGATCTGTCATCAGAACAGGCGGATCAGCAAGGTAAGCTGCCTGATACTTTCACTAATCAATATAATCTCTTGTTATGGGGGATAATCTTAGTTGGTGCAGGAATGACAGCTTATTTTATGGCGAGAAAGCGAAGAGCGGTGGGTTAAAGTAATTTAGCATATTGCTTGTAAAATGAATAAACCGCATGAAAAGGATAGGCCTATCCTTTTCATGCGGTTTAATTTTTGAGAGGCTTAGTTATTTAAACATACATCCCCTGTATTTGCGTTTGCAGCTTCTTATCCGCCACATACTCATCATAACTGATTTCTTTATCAATAATACCGTTCGGTGTGATCTCGATCAGGCGATTGGCAATACTGTTGATAAACTGATGATCATGTGATGTGAATAAGATCGAACCTTTAAAGTTGATTAATCCGTTGTTGACAGAAGTAATGGACTCCAAATCTAAGTGATTCGTCGGTTCGTCTAGCACCAACACATTGGCATTGGATAACATCATTTTCGATAACATACATCTTACTTTTTCTCCACCAGATAATACGCTGGCTTTCTTTAAAGCTTGTTCCCCAGAGAAGAGCATGCGGCCTAAAAATCCGCGTAAGAAGGTTTCGGTCTGGTCATCTGGTGAGTATTGGCGAAGCCACTCCACCAAGGTCATCTCATTGCCTTCGAAAAATTCAGCATTATCCTTCGGAAAGTAAGACTGGGAAGTGGTCACACCCCAGGTAAAGCTTCCCTCATCTGGCTCCATTTCGCCCATTAAGATATCAAATAAGGTGCTTTTGGCGATCTCATTTGGTCCGACAAAAGCGACTTTATCGTAGGGGTTCAAAGTAAAACTGACATTATCTAAAACCTTCACACCATCAATTGTTTTAGAAATTCCTTCCACACGTAATAAGTCATTCCCAATATCACGACCAGGCTGAAAAGCAACATATGGATA
The DNA here is from genome assembly GCF_016909015.1 of Gracilibacillus alcaliphilus. GTDB lineage: Bacteria > Bacillota > Bacilli > Bacillales > Amphibacillaceae > Gracilibacillus > Gracilibacillus alcaliphilus. Next base: position 17,892 of record NZ_JAFBFA010000039.1, on the reverse strand, counting down.
ACGGCGGGAAGAAGGCTTAATATCGTCTAAGGTGATATTATCAAGCATTTTCTTCCGTGAGGTGGCCTGTTTGGATTTGGAAGCATTCGCACTAAAGCGTGCAATAAAGTTTTGCAGTTCTTTGATTTTCTCTTCTTTTTTCTTATTTTGATCTTTAGCCATCTGCAGGGCAAGCTGGCTGGATTCATACCAGAAATCATAGTTTCCGACATATAATTCAATCTTACCATAGTCAACATCTGCAATATGAGTACATACTTTGTTTAAGAAATGACGGTCGTGTGAAACAACAATCACTGTATTCTCAAAGTTAATCAAAAATTCCTCCAGCCATTGAATCGCCTGAATATCTAAGTGGTTGGTCGGCTCATCCAGCAGCAGAATATCTGGATTGCCAAATAAAGCTTGTGCCAGTAAAACTTTTACTTTATCAGATCCAGATAGTTCAGCCATTTTCTTTGTATGCAGGCTCTCATCGATACCGAGCCCTTTTAACAGGATAGCAGCATCAGATTCTGCTTCCCAGCCATTCATTTCGGCAAACTCACCTTCTAGTTCAGCGGCACGCATACCGTCTTCTTCTGTAAATTCACCTTTGGCATAAATGGCGTCTTTTTCCTGCATTACTTCATATAAGCGAGCATGGCCCATAATAACCGCAGTTAACACTTCATATTCTTCATAAGCAAAGTGATCCTGTTTTAACACCGCTAGACGCTCATCCTTGCCAAGTGATACATGACCTGACTGAGGATCCAATTCACCAGATAATATTTTGAGGAAGGTAGACTTCCCAGCTCCATTCGCCCCAATTAGTCCATAACAATTACCTGCTGTGAATTTGATATTCACATCTTCAAACAACTTCTTATCTCCAAAACGTAAACTAACATTTGTAGCTTGTAACATATATCATAATTCCTCCATATTTCATATATAAAGCAAGCTTAAGCGATTTAGGTTAGGAAGTCAATCTAAGCAGCAGATTTAAGTTATGAATGGATATGGTACAATGAGAAAAAACTTTCAGCCAGTATGGAATTTCCTTTCCTGCTGATGGTTCATGTCTGAATAAAAAGGATGGGGATTTAATTGCGGCAATATTCTAAGCATAATACATATGGTTTTCGATTTAAAGGGGATTATCAAGAGCGAGTGGCAGGGCTGCATGCGATTGGTTTTGAAAGGCGTGATAACCCCAGCTATCGTTGGAATGGTCTAGATAGAGGGGAAAATGACCGGCTTGTTTTTCAATATACGTTAAATGGTAAAGGGGCGATTCGAATTGGCGAAACGACCCATGAAATAACACAAGGGAATGCCTTTTTTGTCCAGATTCCCAGTGATCACTGCTATTACCTGCCAGAAAATTCTGCACAGTGGGAGTTTATCTTTTTTACGATATACGGGAAAGAAGCGGTCAACCTATTTCGTCAGATCACGGAAAAACATGGACATCTGTTTCAATTACCTAGTCAAGCTGGTCCAATTCGGCATATTTTCCGAACGTTGGAAAAAGTCGAGACAACAGGAATTAATCATGGTTATGAAGCCTCAGCCTATGCCTATTCTTTCTTGATGGAATGTTTAGAGTATCTGGAATATGGCCAGCAACAGCCGAAACAAGTTCCGCCAGCAATTACCAAAGCGATTGATTATATGGAAAAACATTATCAAGAGGATATAACGCTGGATGACATTGTAGAGGTATCGGGGGTATCGAAGTATCATTTTACACGTTTGTTTACGAAAGCAGTCAATGATACACCGATTCAGTATTTAACAAAAATCAGAATCCAGCATGCATTAAGTTTATTGGCAATAAAAGAAAAAAGTATTGAAGAGATTGCTCGTGAAGTGGGCTATACGTCAAGTAATTATTTTAGCAAAGTCTTTAAACAAATGGTTGGCAGTACACCGAGTTATTACCGCCAGGATACGTCGGTTATGCCGGTGGATCGTTTATTTATTGATTAGATACCAGTGGCTGCCTCCCCAGTAAGAGACAAACATCTCTTAACTGGGGCTTTTGTTATTGTTCCTATCAGGGATTTCATTTATTGTGCCATTGAAATGGGGATCGGTAATCAGTTGTATTGCAGTGTATCTGTCTGTAACACTCCTGCTTCAAATAAAGGAATAGGTCATTTTTAAGCGGGAGTTCCAACAGGCCCGTTCGGTTTAACTAACGTTCAGTGAGGGGAGAGAGGAAACGGACTAAGTTCGCGACGTCGTGTCGCAATGTCTGCACTAGCACATCCTATACGGCGAACCCCTGCTGAACGAAGTTGCGTTTTATGCATATCATGTTGTAAACGCATTCAGTTTGCGGTGGTATGCTTTAATCGTTTGTAAACAGACTGGTGTAAGTAAATAAAATAGATTTAGATTAACTAACTGCATACCATTTTAAAATTCGATAGGATGGAGGGGGAGAAATTAATGGGGAAGAAACATGTATGGATAGTGTTGCTTTTTGGTATGATGTTGTTCTTATTTGCTGCATGTACGTCTGACACTGGTAATCAGAGTGAGAGCACAGAAGATAGTAATAAAAAAGAAGAGGTAAAACTAACGATGACGGCTTGGGGAAATCCAGCAGAACAAAAAGTATACCAACGAGCATTAGACGCCTATATGGAAAAACACCCGCATATTACGGTTGAATTAATTCCTGCACCAAGTGATACCTATAGACAGCAATTATTTACTCAATTACAAGGCAGCCAAGCTTCCGACTTGTTTTATGTAGGCGCAGAATATATGGCGCAATTAATTGAAACAGGAAGGATAGTTGAATTAAATGAATTCTTAGACTCAGATGAAAGTTATGTAAAGGCAAATGAATTTGCGGAAGGGTTATGGGGGCCAGCAAGGAATGAAGAAACCATTTATGGTGTACCTGTGGATTCTAATCCTTATCTCATCTATTACAATAAAAAGGTTCTAGAAGAGGCAGGGATTGATCCTGATGAACCACAGAAACTATTTGAGGCAGGAGAATGGAATTGGGATAATTTCGCTAATTTAAGTGAACAGGTTGCAGAAAGTGGGAAATATGGTTATGTGGCAGAAAATAAACCGGGCCGATATTTTAGCTGGATATGGACAAATGGCGGTGAGATGTATGATGAGGATGGTAATCTTATCTTCGCAGAGAATAAAGAAGCCCAAGAGGCTTTTGGATATCTCCGTGATAACATCGCTGCCGGCAATTTTACGTATGCAGGTTCCTTGCCGGAGGGGCAGGGTCCAGATGCGATGTTTATGTCCAATCAAACGGCATTCGTTTCTGCGGGGAGATGGTATACACCGATGTTTAGTGAAAACCAGGCCCTAGAATTCGATTATATTCCATGGCCAACTAATACTGGTGAACAAACGGAAAAGGTAGCTATTGCTACCGCGTATTTAGCAGTAGGCGGACATTCTGATCATATTGAGGAAGCCTTGAAATTCTTATCTTATTACACATCAGAACAAGGCCAGCGAGATAGATTAACAGATGGAGGGAATGCCGTACCATCTGTAGAATCGGCAGATGATATTGTGGAAAATGCTGATATCCCTGCACACTCTGCTTACTTAATTGATGCTAGAAATATCGGGCAAGTAGAGGATAAACAAACTTCGATTCCAGGTTTAGATGAGCAAGTAAATGCTGTGCTTGATTTGTTATTCTTAGGTCAACAAGATTTAGAAACGACTGTGGAAAAAATCGATCAGGTAGGGAAGCAGATTATAGAAGAGTACAAAAATGAGGAATAAGTATTAGCTTAACTATTATGATGACTAGCTATCTTATTAAGATTTAATATTAGGGGGGAACCGGCTGCTTATAGATAAAAGCAGCCGGTTTTTTTAGTAAATAAACAAACAAACAGCAGAATACTTTGGTTTATTGATTAGATAAAATCAGTTGTTATGTATCTCTATTTATTAGTTATTACAAAGCTACCCCTTTGTTGGGGATGAGAGATTCTAGTAGTTTATTTATTGATTTAAAGAGCAATATATTACTTATTTCAAAAATATTTACGATTGAAAACGATTAGAAAGCGCATTACCATGTATATAAGTAATAGCAATTTCATACGATTTCTAAGGAGGAATAAGAAATGTCCAAAATAACTTTTCTAGGTGCAGGCAGTACCGTTTTTGCAAAGAATGTATTAGGAGACTGTATGACAGTTGACGCTTTACAGGATTTTGAGTTTGCTTTATTTGATATTGATCACGAACGTTTAAATGATTCAGAAATGATGTTAAATAATATGAAGAAGAGCATGAATTCTACGGTAACGGTCAAGGCCTACCAAGACCGTAAGGAAGCATTACGCGGTGCGAAATACGTGATTAATGCGATTCAGGTTGGCGGTTATGATCCATGTACAATCACTGATTTTGAAGTGCCGAAGAAATATGGTTTGCGTCAAACGATTGCCGATACATTGGGAATTGGCGGTATTTTCCGTAATCTAAGAACAATTCCTGTTATGCAAGAATTCGCACGTGATATGAAAGAGGTTTGTCCGGAGGCTTGGTTCTTAAACTATACAAACCCGATGGCTGTGCTGACAAATATCATGTTAAAAGAAGGCATTAAAACAGTAGGATTATGCCACAGTGTCCAGGTTTGTGCCAGTGAATTATTAAAATCTTTAGAAATGCCAACCGATAATGTGCAATGGAAAATTGCCGGAATTAATCATATGGCTTGGTTATTAGAAATTACTCGTGATGGGGAAGATCTTTATCCAGAAATTAAGGAGCGTGCGAAAGAAAAACAAAAAGAGAAGCACAAAGATATGGTGCGTTTTGAGTTAATGGATAAATTCGGTTACTATATTACGGAATCATCCGAACACAATGCGGAATACCATCCATACTTTATTAAGAGCAAATATCCTGAGTTAATTGATCGCTTTAATATTCCGTTGGATGAGTATCCTCGCCGCTGTGTGAATCAAATTGAGGGTTGGAAGAAGATGCGTGATGATTTAGTGAATGATCAGAACTTAACACATGAGCGTTCTCATGAATATGGTTCGTACATTATCGAAGCAATGGAAACAAATAAGCCATTCAAAATTGGTGGTAATGTCATGAATACAGGGCGTTTAATTAGTAACCTTCCAGAAAACGCAGTAGTAGAGGTGCCGTGTTTAGTAGATGCCAGCGGTGTGACGCCGACTTATGTAGGCGACTTGCCAGAACAGCTTGCTGCTTTGAATAGAACGAATATCAATACACAGCTGTTAACAATCGAAGCGGCATTAACACAGAAAAAAGAGAAGATCTATCAGGCTGCACTATTAGATCCGCATACATCTGCAGAATTATCTATGGATGATATTATTGCGCTATGTGATGATCTTATCGAAGCACATGGTGATTGGCTGCCAGAGTATAAATAATATAAATAAATAGGATAAATAGAGGGCTGTCGCATACTTATAAATTGGGCAGTCCTTTTTGTATGAGCAGGTACGATTATTTTCTTGTTTTAGTAAATTTATTTAATGTATTACTCTTTGTTCTGTAACTTATTTGTAACCTTTTTGTAAATAAAACTATTGTAAACGCATTCATAATGTGGTAATATCAAACTAACGTTATTAAAAGGCCTGTTTTTAGTAAAAAATTCCGGAATTAAGTGAATTGTATCTGTTTAATTTACTAAATGTGAAGGGGAGAAAACAATGAAGAAGAAAAAATCATTGGTATTACTTGTCTTAAGTATGTTCTTATTAATTCTTGCAGCATGTTCTAATGATTCAGGTGGCGGTAACGGTAATAGTGGTTCCAGCGGAGGAAATCCTGACGCTGAGGTAAAATTAACGATGACGGCATGGGGAAATCCAGCTGAACAAGAAGTATACCAAAGAGCATTGGACGCTTATATGGAGGAAAATCCAGAGGTGTCCATTGAGTTAATCCCAGCGCCAGGTGATACGTACAGACAACAGCTCTTTACACAATTGCAAGGAAGCCAAGCTACTGATTTATTCTATGTTGGAGCGGAATATATGGCACAGTTAATTGCCACAGGACGAGTGATGGAATTATCAGAGTTTTTGGAGTCAGATGAAAGCTATGTGAAGCCGGATGAGTTTGCTGAAGGGCTTTGGGGACCTGCGCGAAACGAAGACGGTATCTACGGTACAGCTGTGGACTCGAATCCAATGTTAATCTACTATAACAAAAAAGTATTAGAGGAAGCAGGCATCGATCCAACAGAGCCGCAAAAATTATATGAAGCTGGTGAGTGGAATTGGGATAATTTCACTGAATTAAATCGTCAAGTAGCAGAAAGCGGAAAATATGGATTTGTCGCAGAAAATAGTGCGCTGCACCACTTTAGTTGGAGTTGGACAAATGGTGGTGAGATGTACGATGAGGACGCAAATTTGATCTTAGCTGATAATGAGAAGGCACAAGAAGCTTTTGGCTATGTTGCAGATAATATTGCAGAAGGTAACTTTACCTATGCAGGGGCACTCCCTGAAGGACAAGGGCCAGACGCGATGTTTATGTCGAATCAAACGGCTTTTGTGGCTGCAGGAAGATGGTTAACACCAATGTTCAGTGAAAATGAGGCATTAGAATTTGATTATATTCCATGGCCGACAAACACAGGGGAAACATTAGAAACTGCAAGTATTGCAACAGCCTATTTAGCAGTTGGAGAGCACTCTGACAATGTGGAAGAGGCGATGAAGTTCTTATCTTATTACACTTCCGAACAAGGACAGCGTGATCGATTAACAGATGGCGGTAATGCCGTACCATCTGTAGAAGCTGCCGATGATATTATTGATAATGCGGATGTCCCAGAACATGCTTCTTACTTGGTTGATGTAAGAAATATCGGTCAAGTAGAGGATAAACAAACTACAATTCCTGGTTTAGACGAAGAGATCAATAGTCTCTTAGACTTGTTATTCTTAGGACAAGAAGATCTGGATACAACGATAGGAAAAATTGATCAAGTCGGTACAGAGATCATTGAAGAGTATCGAAGTGAAGAGTAAATTAAAAAGGGGCGGGATTCTCGTCCCCTTTCTTTACACTAGCTGATGAAGACAATGTCTAGGGGGATCTTTCCGTCATGACGCATGATTATTATATCTTGTAAGGGGTGTAAGCATATGCAAAAAGGTAATGCAAAGTGGGCGTTCTTTTTTCTAACCCCGCAGTTAATTGGCTTAATTGCCTTTGCGATTATTCCGCTGGTCTCTGCCTTTGTACTGAGTTTTATGAAGTGGGACGGCTTTGGTGAGCGGACTTTTGTGGGCATTCAAAACTATGTCAGCCAATTTTCGCAGTCGGATTTTTGGACGGCCACCTATAATACGATTCTGTATACGATATTAACCGTGCCGGTAGGATTATTCTTAGCCTTAGTGTTAGCGGTTGCTTTGAATAAGATTAAGGGGAAGGAATTTTACCGTTTATTCTTCTTTATGCCGGTAGTGACGAGTTCGGTTTCGATTGCCGTTATTTGGATGTGGATTTTGAACGGGGATCTCGGTATCTTAAACCAAGTGCTGGCAATGATCGGTATTGAGGGGCCGAATTGGTTAACCAACACAAGCTTGGTGATGATCTCTATTGCAATCTTAAGTATCTGGTGGCAGTTAGGTTATAATATGGTTATTTTCTTAGCTGGTTTGCAGGGGATATCCAAATCCTACTATGAAGCAGCAGAAATTGATGGAGCCAGCAAGACCCAGCAGTTTTTTAAAATCACGTTGCCAATGTTGTCGCCAACGACGTTCTTCTTAACGATAATGGCGATTATCGGTTCCTTCCAAGTGTTTGACCAGGCCTTTGTATTAACCCAGGGTGGTCCTGGTAAGGCAAGCTATACCTTGGTATATCATATTTATCAGAATGCCTTTATTGATTTCCGTTTTGGTATGAGTGCCGCGGCGGCGATGATTTTATTTGCGGCTATTCTGGTCATTACCTTAATCCAATTCTCGCTGCAGAAGAGGTGGGTGTACTATGAAGACTAAACGAAACATATCGCCAGTAAGAATTTTGTTGCATATTGTCCTTATCATTGGATCTTTTCTGATGGTCTTTCCGTTTCTGTGGACGATTGGCAGTTCATTGAAGGATATGACCCAGATATTTGCGATTCCGCCGGTTTGGATTCCTAACCCTGTGGTATGGCAGAATTATATCGATTCATTTAATGCGATGCCGTTTGATCGTGCTTATTGGAACAGCTTTTATATCACTGCGGTTGTTGTGGTGGCTCAAATATTTACCGGATCTATGGCAGCCTATGCCTTTGCCAAATTGAAGTTTAAAGGGTCAGGCGTCTTGTTTATTTTATTCTTAGCAACAATGATGATTCCTAAGCAGGTAACAATGATTCCATTGTATTTAATTATGGATCAGTTAAGCTGGTTAGATACACACTTACCATTGATTATTCCGGGAGCATTATTTAACGCCTTTGCGGTTTTCTTATTGCGTCAATTTATTCGCGGGATTCCGAGAGAATTAGAGGAAGCTGCGATTATGGATGGAGCCAATCCAATCAGGGTGTACTGGAGTGTGATTTTGCCATTGATCCGACCTGCCTTAGCGGCGATGTCAATTTTTATTTTCATGGGAACATATAATAACTTTATTGATGCCTTGATTTACTTATCGTCACCGCAAAATTTCACGGTTCCGTTATTGTTAAATAACTTTAAAGGGTTATATGTGACAAACTGGTCCTATATGATGGCGGGTGCTACTATCTCTGTCGTACCAGTAATTGTGGTGTACCTATTCGCCCAGCGATATATTATTGAGGGAATTACTTTGACAGGTATTAAAGGATAATTATCTTAGATACAGACTAAGATGTCTGTTCACATATGCAGTGAAGGTTCTCCTTCGCTGCATAGCAGTCACAAAGGATGATCAATTCTTTAGGGGTGTTTAAATGAAAAATGTAATGAATGTGATGGAATGGATTGCTAAAATTGCCTACTTAAATGTGCTTTGGCTGTTGTTTACAGCAGCGGGTCTGGTTGTTTTTGGCCTTTTCCCAGCAACTGTTGCGATGTTTACCATAATTAGAAAATGGTTAATGGGGACTATCCAAGAGTGGGATTTCCGGATGTTTTGGGATATCTATAAACAGGAATTTTGGAAAAGTAATCGGATAGGCGCAGTTTTTTTTGTTGTTTTCTTCTTGAGTTATGTTAATATCCAATATATGAATTATTACGAAACTGGTTTCCACCAAATGATTAAGGTCCCGTTAATGGTTGTGATGATTGTTTTAGCTGTAGCGATGCTGTATGTGATCCCTGTCTATGTTCATTATCAGGTTTCTTTAAAAGAAGTATTTAAATATTCCTTTTATCTGATGTTGATTCATCCGATATATAATATAGGCATGCTTATCAGTTTAGGGATTAGTTTGTTAATGATGTTGTTTTTACCGAATGCTGTTTTCTTTTTCTTAGGTAGTTTAACTGCGTATATTATCATGCGTACTTGTTTACATGTTTTTACAAAAGTTTCAGAGAAGCAAGAAATGCTGCGATTAAATGAAAATTAATCGCTCTTTATGTTAGATGAACTCCCTTTCCTAATAATAGGAAGTAAGCTTCTTTTACTTTTGATATACTGCTAGGATCCTCTGAAGCAATTGTTTTAATTGAGATTTATACAGGGCTGTGCAGTTAACAAAGCGTGACAAAAGAAAAGAAAACGGATAATCTATTATTAGAAGAGGTGGCGATAACTGTTATGGCAACAATAAAAGATATAGCAAAAGAAGCAAGGGTTTCACCTGCTACCGTCTCAAGGGTTTTGAATAATGATAGTTCGCTCTCTGTAACTAGTGATACACGTGAGCGAATTATTAGTGTTGCTAAGAGCTTAAACTATAAAACCGTGAAAAGTCGAAAACAGGCTACCATGAACAAAAAGTTACCTTATCGAATTGGTATATTTGTAAATCAGTCGATTGAAGAGGAATTAAATGATCCTTATTTTCTTACGTTGCGTAAAGGGGTAGAGGACCAATGTACACGGATGGGGTTGGAGACAACAGAGGTATATCGGTTAAATAATTCTATACCGACAGATATCTACCAGCAGTTAGATGGAGCAATCTTGGTTGGGAAGATAGATCCAAGTTTAATCTATGCATTGAAGGATAAGGTGGAGCACTTTGTTTATGTCGATTGTTCGCCAAATGAAGATAAATATGATTCGGTAATGATCGATTTTGACAAAGCAACGAATTTAGCATTGACACATCTGTTGAAGAGGAATCCACAGCAAATCGGATTTATCGGTGGTTACACGATTGAACATACGGTAGACTACGGGGAAAAGGTAGTAATGGATGAGCGTCATCAAGCGTTTGTGGGACGAATGAAGCAAGAAGGCAGATATCGTGAAGATCAGGTATTTATTGGTGACTTCACCATGTCAGAAGGCTATCGTCTAATGAAAGAGGCAATCAGCAAAGGGAAGTTGCCTGAGGCATTTTTTATTGCGAGTGACCCAATGGCAATCGGAGCATTGCGCGCCCTTCGCGAACAAGGGCTGCAAGTACCAGCAGACGTGGCAATTGTTAGTTTTGATGATGTAGAGATGGCTGCGTTTGCAAGCTGCCCACTGACAACGATTCATGTGCCTATTGAGTTAATGGGTGCAACAGGAGTTAAACTGCTAATGGATCGCATGGAAGGAAGACAGATTCCACTCAAGGTAACGGTGCCAACGAAACTGGTGATTAGAGACAGCTGTGGAGGGCAGGCATAGATTAAATAGTAGGCAGCGAAGGGGCTGATTGTTCAACAGCTCCTTTTTGTGTGAGAAAAATTAGGCAGTATTATACATAGGTAACAAACATATTAACAGGTTTGTGATAATCTTCTAGTGGTTGAATGCATCCTTTTCCGTGCCTGGAGTAATCATAAGTACCGCTTGCTTGATCATTAATTACACAAAATATCTTTAACAGCTACCTCATTTTGCGTCATTAATTGATACGTGAAGCCTTAGGTGTTGTGTATGTATTCTTGAATAAAAAGTGAGTGAATATTCTGCTTGGCTAAACAGCAAAGTACTAAATTTGCTGTTTAGTTTTAATTATCTATTAATATTTTGTGACGACTGGGAAAGGCTGTTGACAATTAGTCAACACTCAGATAACCTTGAAAGATGATTGAAACAATTAAACGAGGTGGATACAGATATGACAGCAGTGTATCAACAGAGTATTCAAACAAGACTTCGGGAGCAGGGTATGAGCATGCGACAGCTGGCTAAGGAGACAAACATTAATGTTTCCACTATTTCGAGGATTTTAAGCGGCAAACGCAAACCTACACTCAGTCATCTCCGATCTATTTCACAGGTTTTAGATATTCCGCTGTTAGAATTAATCAAGGAAGAGAAAGCGGAGAGGAAAGAACGCCTTTCACTGGAACACGTACGTGCCATTATTCAAGATATGCAATTACCAATCAAGCCGTTCACCTTGACTGACATAGAAGAAAAGTTAGCGGAATATCAACAAATTAGCCAGACTGATCATGGGCAAAAACAGATTACACAACAGTTTTCGGCCAAATTATCAGAATTAAATGGACAAGGCCCTTTTGTAGAACGACTAAAAATATTGTATAGCATCTTTATCGATAAAAAGTGTCCTAAGAAAGAATTTTTATTAATAGGCGGTGCTCTGTTTTATTTTATTACCGCTATGGACCTTATTCCCGATTATATGTTACCAGTTGGTTATTTAGATGATGCTTTAGTTATTCAATACGTGATGCAGTCCTTGTCTTTCAAACAGTGAGGGATTTGAATGGTAAAGAAACCAATGGTGGATTATTTAATGATTATGATTCTAATTGGATTATTATTGATTAGCCTGGCTGCTGTCTACAGTGGTACAGGGCAATATACAGATGGTGCTTCGTTTTACTACGCCCGGAGGCAATTGATTTGGTATGTGGTTAGTGGATTGATTATGTTAGTAGTGGCTCGTTTTGACTACGAACTGCTGGAGAAGTGGGCTGTTTATTTATATGTGTTTGGTATAGGCTTACTATTGTTGGTTCGCTTCTTCGGGATGGAGAAGAATGGCTCGCAAAGGTGGATTGATCTTAAATTTATGGATTTTCAACCTTCTGAGCTGATGAAAATATTCTTAGTAATTTATTTAGCGGCCATCTTGAAAAAGATAGGCACGCAGAAGATTACTTTTGTAAAAAGTATTCCGATTGTATTACAGGTGATGGTCGTGGTGATTATCCCTTTCTTCCTTATATTAAGACAACCTGATTTAGGAACGGCCTTGCTGATTGCCGTCGCTTCGCTAACAATATTATTTATGTCCAGTGTTAGTAATAAGATGATAGGAACGATTATAGCAGCAATTGGTTCAGGGGTGTATCTCCTTGTCTACTTATTCCAATATCGGCAAGATATTATTTCGGTTATTTTTAAGCCTCATCAATTGGGCAGGATTAATAGCTGGTTAGATCCTACCGAATATGCGATGGATTTCGGCTATCAATTGCGGCAAGCCATGCTAGGAATTGGTGCTGGACATTTAACTGGATCAGGATTTAATTCAGGGTATCAAGTGCAGAGTGGGCGTGTGCCTGAAGCACATACTGATTTTATTTTTGCGGTAATAGGGGAGGAATTTGGCTTTATTGGCGCAAGTATGTTAATTCTGTTGTATTTTCTATTAATCTATCGGATTATTACCATTGCTATCAAAGCAAATGACATATTTGGTGTCTATATTTGTGTTGGGGTCATTGCGCTTATAGCCTTTCAAGTCTTTCAGAATATCGGAATGACGATTGGTTTAATGCCCGTGACAGGGATTGCCTTGCCTTTTATTAGTTATGGTGGGAGCGCCTTAATCACCAATATGATTGCACTAGGTTTGATACAAAGTATCTATCTGAGGTCGAAGGATTACATGTTCTCTTCGGAAAATGAAGTCACAGCATGAGGGGGATAAGCATTGAAACAAATCAAGCGAATAGATAAAAGTTTGTTCGTTATCCTAATAATGTTTATCATCTTTGGTATCGTGATGGTCTACAGTGCCAGCTTTCCTTATGCTTATATCCGCTTTGAGAATCCAGAACACTATTTTTACCGGCAATTGTTCTGGGGCGTGATGAGTCTTGTATTCTTATATGTGATAATACATATACCATATCGAATCTATGGTAGATTGACGCCGATTCTGTTATTAATAACTTTTGTGTTGCTTATCTTGGTACTGGTGCCGCAAATTGGGATAGAACGCAATTTTTCCAGACGTTGGCTGGGCTTCGGTAGTTTGCAGTTCCAACCTGTTGAAATTGCAAAGATGACACTGCTCCTTTATTTTGCTTATTTTTACAGTAAAAAACAGGATTTAGTGCACCATTTTGGCAAAGGGGTTATGCCGCCACTCATCGTATTAGTTATCGTATTCGGCTTGATCCTGATGCAGCCTGATCTTGGTTCCGCCACTTTATTATTATTTTCTTGCGGTTTACTCCTCTTTTTCACCCGTATACCTTACCGTTATTTGTTGTCCTTGCTGCTCCTTGCTGTGGCCGCGTTCGTTTTTTTTGCGATCCGGTCACCCTACCGATTAGAGCGGATTACCTCTTTTCTCGATCCATTTGCTGACGCAGAAGGAACTGGTTATCAGTTGATTAATTCCTATATATCGATTCATACTGGTGGGGTATTTGGTCTTGGCTTAGGACAATCTGTACAGAAACTAGGTTATCTGCCAGAAGCGCATACCGATTTTATCATGTCCATCATTGCAGAAGAGTTAGGGTTATTCGGTGTATTGATTGTCCTCAGTTTTTATGCATTTTTATTGATCAAAGGATTACAGATTGGAAAAAATGCGCCAGATTTATTTGGAAGATTATTAGCGGTCGGCATTATCTTTCAAATTACAATGCAAGCATGTATTAATTTGAGCGCAATGTTAGGTTTACTGCCTATTACGGGAATTACTTTGCCATTTGTCAGTTATGGCGGTTCTTCCTTACTTATTACCATGACGGCCATGGGAATTCTTCTGAATATCTCTGTCTATGCCAAAAAAGAAAATAGTTGATTAGATAAATAGTTTTTAGACGTATGCCTCAAATCATGCACACGTCTTTTTTATAAGAAAGAAATATTTGGGAAAAGGTTCAAAAAAGCTTGCTATAACTGTCGGTTTTTGATATAAATAAAAGAATGAGGTTCTATAATTGCTAGTTACGCAGGAAAGGGTACTAGACTGATGATACTTACAAGTTAAATAGCTTGTAAGTATGTGGAATGTTTAAATATTTGTAAGTCTGAGATAGAAGCTCCCTTTATAATACAGCTGGCAGGATATCAAACGTTAATGGGAGAAGCATAAGGTATTTGGCAAACGGTATTAATGGACGATAACAGGAACTAAGGTATATGCTGGGAACTTCAAAGCAGGCGGAAAGAAATATATATTAATAAGAACCAATTTTTTGCCTTAAAGGAGAATATGTATGTGTGGTTTTGTAGGACTTTTTCTTAATGAGGAGCATTCATTTACACAACAAGAAGTAGAGGAGTTTAAACAACGTAATAATTTGATTACACACCGTGGCCCAGATGATGAGGGGTATTATAATGAAGACGGTGTGTTCTTTGGTTTTCGCCGTTTAAGTATTATTGATATAGAGACTGGCAGCCAGCCATTGACTTATGATGACGAGAAGATATGGATGGTATTTAATGGTGAGGTATATAATTACCGTGAATTACGAGAAGAGTTAATCGCAGAGGGCTATACATTTAAAACAGAGTCAGACACAGAAGTTATTGCGGCAATGTTTGCGAAACATAAGGAGCAAGCCTTCACGTATTTACGAGGGATGTTTGCTATCTTGATTTGGGACAAAGAGCAAGAAACTTTATTTGGTGCCCGTGATCCATTTGGTATCAAACCTTTCTATTATGAAGAAACAGAGGATCGGTTGATTTGTGCTTCTGAGAGAAAGAGTATTTCCTTATTCCGTGGAAAAGAAACAATTAATCAAAAGGCACTGCAACAGTATTTTAGTTTTCAATTTGTGCCAGAAACAGATGTGTTAACCAAAGGAATTTTTAAATTAGAGCCTGGTCACTATTTTGTGAAACGACGTCATCAAGCAATGGAGCGCCATTGTTATTGGAAGGCTTCCTTCAAACCAGTATTGATGGAGAAGTCACAATGGATCGAACGGATTCAAAATGTACTGTTTGATTCGGTAGAAAAGCATATGCGCAGTGATGTACCAGTTGGTTCCTTTTTATCCGGTGGAATTGATTCATCTATTATTGCATCGATTGCTAAACAGCTTCACCCATCGATTCAAACCTTCTCTGTTGGGTTTCAGCATGAAGGTTATTCCGAAATTGATGTAGCGAAGGAAACGGCCGAGAAATTAAATGTTTCGAATACAGCTTATATGGTCAGTCCTGAAGAGTATGTAGAACATTTACCAAATATTATTTGGCATATGGATGATCCATTAGCCGATCCTTCTTGTGTGCCATTGTACTTTGTAGCACGAGAAGCGCAAAAACAAGTGAAGGTAGTGTTGTCTGGAGAAGGGGCAGATGAATTATTTGGCGGTTATAATATTTACCGTGAACCAGAGTCGTTAAGCATGTTTGAATCGATCCCTTCCCCGGTTAAACATTTATTGAGTAAGGTTGCTCAAGTATTGCCGGAAGGGGTAAAAGGAAAGAGTTTCTTAGAGCGGGGAACCACACCGCTTTCCGAACGGTATATTGGCAATGCTAAGATGTTTGAAGGAAATGAATTGGCGAAGTTAATGAAGCAATATGATGCGTCTTTATCCTACCGTGATGTTACAGCTAAGTTATTTGAAGAGGCTAGTCACTATCCATTAGTTAATCAAATGCAGTATGTGGATATCCATACTTGGCTGCGTGGCGATATTTTATTAAAGGCTGACCGGATGACAATGGCTCACTCATTGGAGCTTCGTGTACCATTTTTGGACAAAGAGGTCTTCCGAGTGGCAAGTGAACTGCCGGTAGAGTTGAAGATTGCTAATCATACGACAAAGTCTATCCTGCGTGAAGCGGTGCAAGGTATTGTACCAGATCATGTCTTAACGAGAAAGAAATTAGGTTTCCCTGTACCAATTCGCCTTTGGTTAAAAAATGAATTAAATGATTGGGCAAAGACCTTAATTAATGAAAGTCAAACAGACGAATATATTAATAAACAATATGTGCTTGAACTATTAGACAAGCATTGTCAAGATAAGGGAGACTACAGCCGCAAGATTTGGACCGTCCTTATGTTTATGGTATGGCATAAGGAATATATCGAAAAGCCAAACCATGTGCTAGTCGGGTAACTATTATATAGGAAAGGCCTATGATGCTTTCTTCAAAATACAGCAGCTCCTGTATTTTGAAGAAAAAGTCCACAGGTCTTTCTTTTTAAACATTTTTTAAAAAATATATTTTGGCATAAATCTTAATCTAGCAGGGTATATGATCACTCCTAGTTATTTGATAAGAAAAACGAAACAAGATTATTAGTCAAGACCAAATGAATTTGATATACTGTTAAGGTGAGTGCAGAGGGAATACCTTAGTCTTTAAGAAAGCGAATTCAACAATACATATTTAAATGAAGGAGTGCAAAATAAGATGGTAAATGTAGCTTTACTTAGTAGATGGCATGTACATGCAGATGATTATGCACGACAAGCACAGGCAAATGAGGATATCCAAATAAGCGCTGTATGGGATGAAGATCCAGAGCGGGGACAGAAATGGGCAGAAGAATTATCCGTACCATTCTATCAAGATTTGGATGAACTATTATCACAATCAGATATTGATGGTGTGATAGTAGATACACCGACGAATATGCATAAAGAAGTAATTACGAAAGCAGCAAAATATAAGAAACATATTTTCACCGAAAAGGTGCTAGCGATTACACTAGAAGATTATCAAGAAATTATAACAGCCATTGAAGAGGCTGGTGTAGAACTAATGGTATCACTGCCAAGATTAACGGATGACTATTATCTCCGTGCTCAGAAGATATTGGATGAAGGCAAGTTGGGAACATTAACAACAATTCGCTGTCGTTTCGCCCATAACGGTGCCGTGCCTTCGGAAAATAGTGACACAGGCTGGCTGCCAGCACACTTCTTTGATAAAGAGCAATGTGGCGGAGGAGCCCTGATTGACTTAGGAGCTCACCCGATTTACTTGACCAACCGTTTGGCAGGACCTGCTCGTTCTGTTTCTGCCGTACTGCAGTCAACAGGTGATAAATATGATGTAGACGATAATGCAGCGGTCTTAGTGGACTATCAATCAGGTGCGATTGGTATTCTTGAGACAAGTTTCTTATCTAGTGGCAGTCCATTCCAGTTAGAGCTTTACGGAACACAAGGAACACTGTTAGTAGAAGAAGAAGCGGTTCGTTTACGCACAGGTGAGGGCTGGGAAGAAGTAACGGATGAAGTGTCAGCGCCAATGCCGATGGAGCAGTGGGTACATGCGATCAATAAAACAGCAGAACCGAGTTTAAAAGAAGAAGATTTCTATAACCTTACCTTGATTAACCAAGCGGCAGCTCAATCAAATGAGACTGGTGAACGAGTAGTATTAGAAAAGTTAACAAATAAATAATCAAGACAGAAAAAGCAAGTGCATCGCTCACTTGCTTTTTTCTTATCTTAAAATGTGTGTCCTTTTTATCCGTTTTTCTGAATAGCTTATAGAAAGCATTCCTGTAATGAAGAAATATGAGGGGAAATGAGCGTAGAATCAATTTTACAGAAAAGAATCCCCCTTGGTAGTATAGAGAGTGTC
>NZ_JAFBFA010000038.1 GCF_016909015.1 Gracilibacillus alcaliphilus | reverse complement strand
TATAGTTGTCTTGTGCTCGCTTTTGACAAGCTAGCATATTGCTTTTTTCTTCTTTTACATACTGGTTGTTTTGTTCAGTTTTCAATGATCAATGTAATTCTTTCGTCGTTTTTGGCGACCTCTTAAATATATCACATACACTTTTTGAAGTCAACAACTTTTTTAAAAAAACTTATTTAGGTTGTTTCATGTAAAAAAGCGACTTTTACATTCTGTCATATTCAATTAAGAAAAGCAAGTCTTTTTTTATTATCTTAGTATGAACTTTTTATAGAATGACTATGCAGATATTATCCTCCCTTCTTATTTCTTTTAATTTAAAAGATCCACTGTTGATAGTCTCAGAGCAAGTATGATACAATTACGGAAACATAAAATAGGTTATCATGTGACTAACTCGATTAGGCATGGTGAGTATATTGGCCTTTAAAAGCTGATGTTCTCACTATGCCTTTTTTTATTTATCTAAAACAAAGGGGGGTAGAAGGAACAGCTGGTTATGACCTATTTTATTAAAAATCATTTCAGGAGGCTTTAAATTAATGAAAACGAAATTTTTAACCTTATTGTTCAGCATATTTTTAATAGCTGGTTTAGCAGCATGCGAAAATGCAGAAAATGATACAACTGAGCAGACAGACTTGTCGGGTAACACAAGTACAGAGGAAACCGACGCAGAAGAACAAGATGTGGATGAACTCTTTAACCAAATTAGAAACAATTCTCCTACCAGCGAACGTATTCAAGCCTTAAAAGATATTGCAATGCATTACTATTGGTATGGCGGTGATTTAAAAGAAGCGGAAGCAGAAGTATTTAAAGGCATTACCTTACACGGTGACTATGATGTTGTTGAAGAAGCGTTTAAACAAGCAATAGCTATCGAACCACATGATATGGACTTAAAATTTGCTCTAGCCTCCGCTCAAATTTTGCAAACAGAGGTCTCAGAAGCTTTAAACACTTATGAAGAAATCATAAATTATGACGAAGAGTATTTTAATGCTTGGTTAATGCATGGAATTTATTCAAAACTAGAGGAAGATAACGAAACTTTCGAAACCGATTTTGAACAATTAAAAGAGTTAGATGAAATAAAAGCCGAGGAATATGCGGACAGAATCACTATGGTTGATGAAATAAAAGGAGTTACATTAGAAACCGAGATACCCAGCGATTTAAATGAGGAAAATCATGCCTTTGTTCTTCTAGGATATGCACTTTCTGATGATGGAGAAATGGAAGATACGCTCCTTAAGAGACTAGAGGTTGCTAAAGAAGCTGCCGAGGCCTATCCTAATTCAAAAATTATTGTATCTGGCGGTGTACCAAAACAAGGAATTACAGAAGCCGATGTCATGTTTGATTGGCTTGTTGAAAATGGCATTGAAGAAGAGCGGATTATTAAGGAAGAACTTGCCACCGATACTATCGAAAACGCATTATTCTCTATGAACATTGCTAAAGAAGAAGAAATCAAGGATATTACCGTCATCTCCAGTGCAACACATATGAGAAGAGCTTTAGTTATTTTTAATGAAGTAAATAATATGCTGCAAAAACAAGGAGAAAATATCGAACGGGATATCAGCAATCTAGTTTACATGGATTTCGATAATGAGGAAGAAGCTGAAAAAGCTACGAAAGATGAGGAATTGGTGATCTACCGTGACTTAATTCGCGCAAGTGGTATTTGGCAGTTCCCTGGCATGCAAAGATAAGCAGTATTTTAAACAAAGCGCTGGGCACAGTCAGTGCTCAGCGTTTATCAATTAGAGACCAGCAAGGTAAAAGGAATGGTCTCTTTATTGCTTCATCTAAAGAGATCAAGGAAAACCCCTGCCGGTAAACACCTCCATTTACGTGGTTTCTACTTCTATTTTTTTAACTGTAGGAATACCTCGGATGATCGAATAAACATCATTGGCGTTTAAACTTTGGTGAAGTGTAATATTTAACTGCAATAAACGCTCATTCTTATCTACATCCTTCACTCTCATCTTATTTATAATCATGTCATGTGACTTCATTTTCTGCAGCACATTATCAAACACATTTTCTTCGTTCGAATAAATCGTAACCTTTAAGTCTTGTCGATTAAATTGTTTTGGTCCAAACTTTTTCACTAAATATGGAAGCACCTCTACACTAAACAAAATAATGAGTGCCCCAATAATCGACTCCAAATAAAAACCAGCCCCGGCGCCGATACCTAAGCCAGCAGCTCCCCAGATAATGGCGGCAGTCGTAATGCCGGAAATCACATTATCTCCTCGTTTCAAAATTACCCCGGCACCTATAAAACCAATACCACTCACTATTTGTGCCGCTAAACGCATCGGATCCGTTCGCATCGTATGGGTCATTTCCCCATATCTTACCGCCGCCTCAATGGAAATAATAGTTAACAAACAGCTGGATACTGAAATGACAATACATGTTTTTAACCCAAGTGGCTTATTCTTCAACTTCCTCTCCAACCCGATCATAATCCCTAATAAAGCAGCTAATCCAAGCCTAAGCAAACTTGTTCCTATGTCCATTTTTTTCTCTCTCCTAATGATACTCTTCTAAAAGGGTAATACCCTTCTATTCCATACCTATACAGAATAGGAATAATTAATGAACACAAATTAGTGTTTCATCATTATTCCTATTCTGGGTTATCACAATTAAAGTAACTGAAGAATTCGCTTACATTCCTTTAATATTAAGTATACATCATGGAGGCGGTGAAAATCCAATAAGGCACACACATAGTGATTATTATTTTTTCTATAGCTGAATCATCATCCCATCATACGCAACATTAATTTTTCCTTTTTTAAGACAAGCATTCATAATTAGTTGATCATAAGGTTCACCATCACTTAAATGCACCAAAATCACTTGTTCTATATCTTGCAAAGGATGAAAGTCGATTATTTCCCTTAAACTCGTATGATAAGGCAATTTTTCCTGTGCAGTGGTTGCTTCATGTATAAGAAAATCAACCTTTTTAAAATTTTTAATAATTGGATTGATGGACGTATCGGATGAATATACGATTATCTTCTCTTTGCATTCGATGAGTAACCCGACATTCGGCATACCATGTATTGCCGGAAATGTAGTAATAGAAAGTTCTTCCTCTGTTAATATTTTATTTTCCTTTTCCCAATCAAAGGTTTGAATCTCGATTTTAATTGAGTTTAACCATGTATCCACCTCTATTGCTGCCTAGCTAATATGCTATAGTAATGGATTTGTAATTATCCAATCAAAATGCCGATTATCAAAAGCAATCAAAAACTAAACATTCTAATGTTACCAAGTCCTTCAACAGAAGGGTTAAAGAAATTGATACCACACTTCAAGAAAACGACAGGAATTAGTAAATATATGGAGTATTATTAAATATTGGAACGTACAAAAATATGACATCATCCGAATAGATATGGCAAGCCTGCCTTGGTTTGCTGAAAATGCTTTTAAGCCCTTAAACGATCATTTAAAGGAGTTAGTTTTTAATTATCCTCAATTGATTTTGGACCACTTTTCTATAGTAAAGGGGACACCATTCGCTGTTCCTTTAGATCCTAGTATCCAGATGCTGTTTTATCGCAAAGATATCTTTCAAGACTCTATGGTCAAGCGTATGTTTTATGAGAAACATAAACAAGAATTAAAACCGCCCGTAATTTTTGAAGAATATAATCGCATAGCACAATTTTTTTCAGAAGATTTTTCTACTGCCAATATGGAATTACAAGGAACTTGTGTCACAACTGGCAATACAGAAATTATCGCATCTGAGTTTTTACTAAGGTATTATGCAGAAAGTGGTTCGCTATTTCAATCTAACAATAAAATAGGCCTAGACAAAGACAAGGCTCTTAAGGCCTTCAAAACCTATTTTGACAGCCTAAATCAAGCGCTGAATTTATCTGCTAATTGGTGGGATGCGTTACTGAATTTATCAAAGGAAATGTGGCTATGATCATTGTTTATATGAACCTTTTTTCGGGAATCAATCAAAACACTGATTTTCCCTCATTCGGTTATTCAGAAGTACCAGGCGGAAAGCCATTATTAGGAGGAGGATCTTTAGGAATCTCTAAATTGACTTAAGAAGGGTGGAGAAGATTATAGGACTTGGTGTGAAAAATGTCCTCCACTATATTATGAATATCGATCAAGCAATCACCTATATTAATGACCGCTTAGCAAAGGAAGTACATCCGAAGTAGTATGGACAAAGCCCCGCATTTAGTTGTTTCTCTCTAACATGCGGGGCAATTAAACAATTGCCTTCTCTATCAACTTCTTACTTAATTTATTTAATGCCTGTACTTGCCGCTGCTTTAAAGGAAGAAATAAGCTGGTAGTCAAATTCTGTTGTAATGAGCTCGGCAGTTCTGACAGATAATGATCAAGCACTTTACCTCTTGATGTTGCGAAATATAGTCCCAAGGCTTCTCCAGACATTTGCCAGTATGTATGAAAATACTGCCTCTTATCACTTAATCTCTTTATTTTCTGTTCACAGAGCCCATGGTGGAGATCAGCTAATTCATAATGATTATAGCCTGCTGCTCGTAAGAAATCCCGGTACTCACGCAATACCAGAGATATCTTCGCAGGAGTCAGTTCACCTGGGACAGAAATGATTTGCTGAAATGCTGTTAAATCATATTGCTCTTCCATAAAAGGAAGCAGTGCACCTGTAGCAACAGAATGCTTCTCGAGAAACAGAAGTAAAAAGGCAGCCTCTGTCCATGCACCCGCAGCTGCAATATGGGCGGCATAATCAAATCCTTGTTCACTAAAGGCATATGCTGTTTGAGACCTTTCTTCCACTATACTTTTCACTTGTTTTATCATTTGCTGCTTTCCTTGATCGGAAAGCAAATAACTCTTTGCCCAATCTGTTAATTCTTGATAATGGTGCGCGGAGTCTGTGATAATAACTGTTTCGATAAAAGACCGATAATCCCATGGGTTGGCAGTAATCTCTTCCTGAAGTGGCAGTTCTTTTCCCCCTTGGATATGTAGTTGTAAAATTTCTCCCTGGTAATAAGTATCCATGGAATATGCAGAGGCTTCTCCTTCCAGATAAACCGTTAAATCGGCATCACTATACTGATCTGCCTCTCCCCTGGCAACCGATCCATGCAGACTAGCATATAAAACAGGCTTTTCCCATTCTTGAATATATTTTTTGGCCAAATCCGTTAAATATTTACTTCGATAAGACATGCTCTATCCCCCTCTCTCAAATAGGCAAACATAAAAAAAACCAAGAAAATCTCTTGGTCAACAGACGCCTAGCAAGAAGGTAAACAGGTGCTGCTTTAGTTTCGTTTCTCTCTTTTCCTCATATTACCCAAAAATGCAGAGCCGTTAAACACACAATACCCGGAATCCCCAGTATACCGGCAATACCAGCCGTAAATAGGTTAATAGGCACATAGAGTCCAAAAGATGCACCTAACAAATTAACAAAAAATAAAAACAAGACACCGATTGTTATTTTCATCACTATGCGCCCGCTGCCTTTAACCAGATTGGCAGGTATGCCCTTTGCCAATAACAGCCCGATCAGAATAACTATTCCGCCAATAATCCACCAATTCATAAACCCGTCTCCTTTTCTCTATCAAGGTTGTATTATATATATATGAGACGAGCCCATGAAATATACCCCTTACAGGCAGAGGTACATTGTCTTTATTTGATGGCAGACAGCTTCTGGGCTTTGGCTTCTCTTAATAAGTAAAAATATTTCACCTTAGTAATAGCCAGATCAAATTGCCCTTGCTCTGTTGGTTCGATGCTGCGTTGCATAATGTCTTCTAAGTATGACCATTCCTTTTTCATATGAAAAATCTGATCCAATAGTTGCTGGTTAAATTCTGTCTTCTTGATTTTTTTTGAACGAAACATATCTCTCACCTACTGTTTAGACTTCTCTTCTTCCTTCCAGCGCCTTCGACAACGTGACTTCATCCGCATATTCCAGATCGCCTCCCATTGGCAAGCCATGAGCAATTCTCGTTGTTTTAATACCAGACGGTTTTACTAACCGTGATATATACATTGCCGTTGCTTCCCCTTCAATATTCGGGTTCGTTGCCAAAATCAGTTCCTTGATTTCCTCATCCTTCAGGCGGTTGATTAAGGAAGCAACATTAATATCTTCCGGACCAATACCATCCATTGGGGAAATAGCCCCGTGTAATACATGATATTTGCCATTAAACTCTTTCATTTTCTCCATGGCAATTACATCCTTTGGATCTTGGACAACACAGATAACCGATTGATCACGCAAATCATCTTGACAAATCGCACATGGATCTGTATCTGTAATATGACCGCAGACACTGCAGTGTGTCAGCTCCCGCTTGGCGGTAGCTAAGGCCTTGGCAAAATCAAGCACATCATCTTCTTTCATACTCAAAACAAAAAATGCCAGGCGGACGGCGGTTTTGGGACCGATTCCTGGCAATTTAGTAAAGCTGTCAATCAGCTTTGATATCGGTTCAGGATAATACATAAAGAACCCTCCTAGAACATGCCTCCAGGTAAATTTAATCCTTTTGTGAATTTACCCATGGTGTCGTTCGTTTTATCTTCTACTTCTTTTAACACTTCGTTTGTTGCGGCAATAATTAAATCTTGCAGCATTTCCACATCATCTGGATCTACTACTTCTTCTTTGATTTCAATATCTGTAATCTCTTTCTTTCCATTAGCAACTACTTTAACCATTCCACCGCCGGCTGTTGCCTCAAACGTCATTTCCTGTAATTCTTCTTGTGCCTTCAGCATATCTTTCTGCATTTTCTGCATTTGCTTCATCATCTTGTTCATGTTTCCTCCACCACGCATGGTAATACCTCCTAATATTTATCTTTTATTTTTTAATCATGTATTTCTAACAGGTCGTCTCCAACTAGTTCCCTTGCCGCATCTATTAATGGATCGGCTGACTCTTCCGCTGGGGAAGTCTCCGGTTGATCGGCTGATTCCTGTTGCTTCTGTTTACGAACATATTCTTCCCGCAGACCGGTCCATTCTGTTTCTGGAATAGGAATAAAGCTAAAGGTCTGACCCATTGTTTCTGCTAACATTAATTCTATCGTTTGTTTATGTTCTAATGCAAGTGAACAATGTATCTCATAACGAAAAGCAATCACTACTACATCCTCGGAAGCAGCACTTGGCTTACTGTTTTGAATCGTTGCATGTGCTGGTGCACTCTGACGCTTTAATGCCTCCATAAACGATGACCATTGAGAACGGACCTTTTGGAGAGCAGGTTTAGAGGCCTCATTTAATACATGCCGTATGCGGTCAAAAGGTACCTTGTAGCTATTACGTGTTGCTGGTGCATTTCGTTTCTGTTTTGCTTGCTGTGCCGCTTGGGACGGTTGGGACGGTTGGGAAGGCGGCTGAGATTGTATCTGCTGCAGCTGCTGTTCTAATTGTTTGATACGTTCATTCAATTGTTCAACTTGCGGTATAGATGTTACGGACTTGCTGGCTGGGTCTTGGCTGCAAATTTTTAATACAGCTACTTCGATAAATACCTTAGGACTATTGGTCCATTTGATTTCCTGCTGACACTGATTAAGTTCTTTGATCGCCTGTTGAATCCAATGAGAATCCAACTGCTCTGCCAGCTGCTGGAACATATCATCTACGATCGCTCGTTCTAACACATCAGCAAGGCTTGGTGCTGTTTGGTATAAGAGTAAGTCACGTAAATAATAAATTAAATCAAAGACAAACCTGCCGGGATCTTTCCCATCCTGAATCAAATGGTCAATCTCTATAATAGCTTGATTGACATCATTTGCCTGCATCGTTTGGACAACCTTGGCTAGTTTGGCCTGAGAGACAGATCCTGTAACAGCTAAAACGTCCTCCACCTCAACTTGATCTTCACTATAGGATATCGCTTGATCTAAAAGGCTAAGTGCATCACGCATACCACCTTCTGCTGCTAAAGCAACAGCTTCTAAGGCTTCATCACTTACCAAAATACCTTCCGCCTCAATGATACGCTTCATTCGCTCTACTATCGCTGCTTGTGCAATTCTTTTGAAATCAAAGCGCTGACACCTCGAAATTATCGTTAATGGTATCTTATGCGGCTCAGTGGTAGCCAGAATAAAAATGACATGCTTTGGCGGTTCTTCCAGCGTTTTGAGCAATGCATTGAAGGCACCAATGGACAACATATGCACCTCATCAATAATATATACCTTATAAGTCACGACGCTCGGTGCATATTTTACTTTATCACGAATATCACGAATCTGCTCTACCCCATTGTTTGAGGCAGCATCAATTTCGACTACATCGGAAATTGAGCCATCCTGAATTCCTTTACAAGCGTCACATTGATTGCACGGCTCCAAGGCAGGTCCATTTTGACAGTTTACCGCCTTGGCAAATATCTTGGCAGCACTTGTCTTACCCGTTCCTCGGGGACCTGAAAAGAGGTAAGCATGGGTAAACTTGTTCTGCATAATCGCATTTTGCAAAGTACGGGTAATATGCACTTGCCCTACTACATCTTCGAAATTCTTTGGACGCCAGACGCGATATAATGCTTGATAGCCCATAACGTTTCCCCTTTACTAAATAAATTCCTCATTATTATATTGTAGCAAATTAACCCTTGAAAAACGAGTGAAAATATCCTGACATATAGAAAGGTTGTTGTTACTTAGTCCGTTTACCTCTTGCTTCCTAACCATATGAAGCCATGTTTCTTGCAAGAAGTTTATTATTTCCTGAAAAAAAGCATAGGATATTACGAATACCACTCGAAACAGCAGTTGTTACTTTTCTATTGACATTTGTTATGAGAGTTTGTTGTACTGATAATGAAGGCGGTTACTCATGTCATCATAAAGTTAAGATGTCCTTCAAAAAGGCCTATTTTCCTTGCCGATGGTTCGCGTGAAACTTATCAAGGCGTAACAACCTTGATAAAGTGGAAGACTACTTAAATATAACGGAGTCAAAAACTACTTTCATCAAGGAGGAATTTTCATGAAACGAAAAGAAACACAGGCATTAATTGAAATGGTAATGAGCAGCTTAAGTCATCAAGACAATTTCTTAGGGATTTCTGATCCAGAGAAGCGAAAAACCATCTGTGGATCTGCCAAGGAAATTATTAAGACAACCGACAAAATCATTAAATGTTACATAAGGGTTTCCACAGAGAAAAATGGCATCGTCCGTATACCCGCTTACCGTGTACAGCACAACAATATCAGTGGCTACTATAAAGGTGGAATTCGATTTAGCGAAGTGGTAACAGAGGAAGAAGTAGAGAACTTAGCCATTTTAATGACCTTAAAAAACGCACTGCATCGGCTTCCTTTCGGCGGTGCCAAAGGCGGGGTACATATTAATCCCCGTTTGGTATCAGAGAGAGAACTTAATCTGATCAGCAAAAAATATGTACAGAATTTCTCCCGTGATATCGGGCCAAATCAAGATGTACCTGCCCCTGACCTAGGAACCAATGAAAAAGTGATTGACTGGATGGTAGGAGAATATAAAACCATTAATCCAGGAAAACCCTATGCAGGATCCTTCACTGGTAAAAGTGTTGCTAATGGCGGGGTCAAAGGCAGGCGCGAATCAACAGGAAGGGGAGTGTTTCTAAGTTATTCCTGGTTAATCGATCATTGGGCCAAACAGTATGACAAGAATCAAGCCATCCCGCGTACTAAACAATGGCAGACACTCCAAGCCCTGCGTCAAAAGACGAAAGAAGGAAAAAATATTAGAGTAGCTATCCAAGGCTTTGGCAATGTGGGAAGTGTATCCGCTCAAGAAGCGGTTCAATATGACAAGAATAAATACACTGTCGTCGCCGTAGGGGATCATGCAGTTACATTATATCATCCAGATGGCTTAGATATTGAGGCCTTAATTACCTTTACTAATCAATCTGGCGGTGATCTGCCTACAAATGCTGCTGAATTAAAACAGGCAGGCATTAAAGCAACGCTCCTGCCGGCAACAGCTGTACTTACTGCAGATTGCGATATTCTCGTTCTGGCCGCGATTGAAGGGCAGGTTCATAAAGAGAATATGGATCAAGTGCAGGCCTCGGTATTAGTAGAAGGAGCCAATGCACCGATCTCTACGGAGGCCGATAACTACCTCGAAGCAAAAGGGGCTGTTATCATACCAGATATCCTTGCTAATGCAGGGGGAGTAATTGTCTCCTATTTAGAATGGAAACAAACACTTGCTGTCCATAACTTTACAGAAGAAGAAATTATTGCAGCGATGTCTAAACAGATGATCACTACCTTCCAAAATGTATATGACAGCTACTTTCTTTCTAATGAATATTCGATGAGATATACCTGTTATTTGTTATCCTTAGAAAGACTGACTACCTTATTATATCGGCATGGCAAGCTCTTTTAAATACCTAAATTAAGAAGCAAAAGACTACTCACCAAACAAGCGGTAAATGGATTAGCACCATAATCGTTATTCAGAATGTAATGGTAAAATCCAATTGTTGAGGGTGCTTTGCTTGATTGTTTCTGTGATAAATGCCTTCCTATTATCCGTGGTGAGTTATTTTTGACTGCCGCTGATGTTAGTTGGGCTTTTTTTATGGTTATGCAATTGTTACAGTGGTGTATGGAAAGTTAGCCGATTGAAAGTAAATGGTTGCAATAAAATAAGCGATAATGAATGCCATATCACTTCTAACGCTCTTCTCAATATGATTCGGTGATTTGTCCGAAGAAATTTTTTAACTATTTAAACGGTCTTGTACTATTTGCAGTCTTTTTTCAAATTTTTCACCCCCTCCATAAATTAAAAGACAACCTTAATAGATACATAGCAACACATTCTGCCGTGATCTATTAAAGATTGTCTCATTGACTCAAAACCATTTCTTATCTACTTGCCTTCTTAATTATAGAGAGCTTTC
Source organism: Gracilibacillus alcaliphilus (assembly GCF_016909015.1). GTDB lineage: Bacteria > Bacillota > Bacilli > Bacillales > Amphibacillaceae > Gracilibacillus > Gracilibacillus alcaliphilus. The sequence continues at coordinate 41,098 of NZ_JAFBFA010000038.1, read as the reverse complement.
ATTGAACCGCCATAAAACAAAAGTAAATATATTGTAAACGATAAAGCGGGCTTATCGGTATTAGCCGTTATCCCCCCTTAGACTACTTTAACATCTCTCCAAGTCTGGAAGTGAAGAGCTTACGGAAGATTAGTTTTCAGCTTTATAGTCTTGACCCTTTAGTAACTGAAAAGAAGAGAGCTTTTCAAAATATTTTAGTAATGCACTATGATCACTTTTTTCTTGCCTATCTTTTATTAACTCATCAACAAATTCTGTTACCATTGAGGTTAGTGGCATTTTATAATTTATTGAATCAGCAGTGCTTAGAACATTATCTAAATCTTTCTTATGTAGCTCCAACGTAAACCCTGGTTCATAATTATTTTCCATCATCATAGGAAACTTTGCGTTTAATACATTACTTCCAGCTAAACCTTCATTAATTGCCTTATAGATATCCGGAGGATTTACTCCACACTTTGCACCTAATAAAAGCGCTTCCGATATAGCTGCAATATTTAGCGCAACGATCGATTGATTGACTAGTTTAACTACATTGCCACTCCCGATTTCTCCAACTCGTGTGACAGTTTTACCCATAGCAGATAATATGCCGTAGCATTTAGAGAAATCCTCTTTATTAGCTCCAACCATGATGGCCAAAGTACCTTCTTTAGCTCCTGGTTCTCCACCACTTACTGGTGCATCTATCATAGCAATGTTCTTTTCATGAAGAACACCAGCTATTCTTTTAGCAACAATAGGTGAAATTGAACTCATATCAATTACTGTATTCCCTGGCGATAATCCTAGAATTGCCCCATCTTCCCCTAATAGAACTTCTTCCACATCAGGGCCATTCGGTAACATAGTTATGAGTACATCCACCTTATTAGCAACTTCTTTAGGAGAATGACCAAATTCTGCTCCTTCTTCTGCTAGCTCAAGAGTTGCTTCTCGACTTCTATTATATATAACTAATTGATAACCACTTTTAATTAAATTTTTAGCCATTGGTTTTCCCATTATACCAAGACCTATAAAACCAATACGTTCCACATTATCACCTCTTATTTTCATAATTAACCCTTAATAGAACCGAGCATAACACCTTTCGCAAAATGCTTTTGCAAGAATGGGTAAACTATTAATATGGGCAGCATTGATAAGACAATAGATGCCATACGAATCGTTTCAGAAGGAGGTTGAGTTGAATCATCACTAACTGCTCCACTAGATGCTGCCCCTATTGCTTCTGAATCAATTACAAGGGATTTAACTAAAACTTGCAAAGTCCATTTCTCAGAATCAGTTAAATAAACTAATGCTTGGAAATATTGATTCCAATGTGCAACAGCGAAGAATAAGGTAAATGCAGCAATTACTGGCATACTTAAAGGCAAAATCACTTTTAAAAACACACCTAGTTCATTGCAGCCATCTATAATCGCGGCTTCCTCAAGTTCTGTTGGTAAATTATCTATGAAACTTTTGACTACAATAAGGCTCCATGCATTGGTTAAATTAGGTAGTATGAGCGCCCATAATGAGTTCAAAAGCCCTAATTCTTTTACGAGCAAATAATTAGGTACAATCCCAGCACTAAAAACAAGCGTAAAAATAACACACCCCATCATAAACTTCATTCCAGGAACTTTCTTTTTTGTTAAAGCATAAGCCATCGTCAACGTAAAAAGTAAATTTAGGATGGTACCAACAACTGTAATAAAAACTGTACTCATCAAAGAATTAATAAAACTAGCAGTAGATAGAATATATTTGTATGCTGCTAGAGACCAATTTTCTGGGAAGAGGTAAAGTTTTAAAGGGATATATGATTCAGGATCTGTAAATGAAACACTGAATACATAGACAAAAGGGAACAAACTTATGATTGCTATGATCGCCAATAAGACGTAATTAATCCAGTCAATGGTTGTTAATCTTTTTTTATAAACAAAGCTCAACTTATAAACCCTCCGTTAAATATTTAGTATAAACCTTCATAACCCATGCGCTTCACAATTCGGTTTGCTGCAACCACTAATATTAAGCCTACTACTCCTTTAAACATCCCTACCGTAACCCCAACACTTATCTGTCCGCGTAAGATTCCTTGTGTATAGGCATAAGTATCAAAAACTTCTGCAACATCACGAACAACAGGACTGTACATGAGTAAAACTTGTTCGAATCCTATATCCATCATACTACCAAGACGCAGTATCAAGAGAATGATTATGGTAGGTCTTATAGCTGGCAGTGTAATATGCCATATTTGTCTCAGTCTACTTGCACCATCCATCACTGCTGCTTCATATCGTTGTGGATCTACACCTGCTATAGCTGCCAAAAATATAATCGTACCCCATCCAGCATCCTTCCAAATGCTTTGAAGAGTTAGTAATATCCAAAAGTACTTTGAATCTGACATTAAGGCTACTTGATTCATACCTAGTTGATTCAATAACTTATTTAATACTCCTACATCGGCAGACAACATAAAATATGTCATACTTACCACGACAACCCATGATAGAAAATGAGGTAAGTAAACGATAGATTGGTTTACTCGTTTAAAAACTTCATGCCTAACTTCATTAAGCATTAAAGCTAGAATAATAGGAAGGGGAAAATAGAATACTAAACTAAAAATATTGATCACTAAAGTATTTCTAAACATCATATAAAATTGCTCACTAGTAAACAAATCTTTAAAGTTTTTGAGTCCAACCCATTCACTACCAATAATCCCTTGAAAAGGGTTATACTCTTGAAATGATAGAATTAACCCCCACATCGGAATAAATTTAAAAATAATTAAGAATAAAAAACCAGGCATTACGAGTAAATATACATATCGGTATCTTAGTATCCTTTTTAATAACCCATTTGCTTTCGAAGATATATTTTGTGTTTCCATTCCTAATTGGTTCATATATCCTTCTCCCTCCAAGGAATTACTGAATTACCCTCTTATTATCTAGTCAGGTTATTTATTTAAAATGAGGCAGTGGTATTTATAGTTGGTGAATCTAGATTAACTATTTACTTTTTCTTACTCTAACCCTCGCTTAGAAATACCACTGCGATTACCTACAGTAAATAAGAGAAATTAATCTAATATCAGTTCTCTATCTTTATGAGGTTCATATGATTCTGCAAATTCTAAAAAGGCTTGTTTAATCTGTTCGTCATTCCTCAGTTCTTCCACATAAGATCTAAAATCCTCGATTGATATTTCGCCAACAATTGCTTGAGTTACTTTACTATCAAATTCACTTTGGTAATTAGGCCAAACATCCACCCATGTTGAAGAATGTAACCAATTGAAGGGATTCTGCTTTCCAAGCTCCTCATATCCAGCCACTTCTTCTTCCTTTGCTTCATTTTCTTCTTTAGATGCACCTGGGTAATGAACTTTCCCCCATTTCACATAACCTGGAGTAAATGGCTGTAATGCAGTTGTATCAACCTGCTCTCTACCTAGCTCAGTTAATACTTTCATGTCATTTTCTATCTCGTGATGTACACCTTCTATTCCATAATAGGCAAAGTCAGTCATCTCTTCACTTGCTGTTTGTTCAAAATACTGAAGAATTCTTCTGACTTTATCCTCAGGTACTTTTTTAGATATATAATATGCTCCACTTGACCCTGTAGCTAATTGAGCTGTATAGCCAGCCGGTCCTTCTAAAGGTGGGAGGGTCATTAATTCCCCTTCTGGTTGCACTTTTTGTATATCTTCCGTCCAAGAAAAATCTCTGTAAATACTATAGGTATAACTTGCTAGCCTACCAGAACGAAGCATGTCTTGTTGCTGAAATCCATTTAACCCTGAAAACTCTGTTGCAATAAGCCCTTCTTCATAAAGTCCGTTCAACCATTCAATCAAATCAATATACTGTGGCGTTAAGATATCTTTTATCATCCCGCCTTCTTCATTATAGGTAGGTGTTGTTGCACCGAATGCCATCAATAATGAACTAGTAACTCCTTCTGCAACACCTATTGTTCCCTGGCCACTAGGATCATTTTCGACAATAATAGAAAGTGCCTCTTTATAATCTTCTAAAGTTTCAGGAATTGGAATATCATACTCCTCCAACCAATCTTTTCTGAACTTTATACCTGAATCAATTAATGATCGTGATCTAGGAATACCCCAAATTTGTTCATTTTCTGTAACAAAATCCCAGATGCCTGGTGTTACATTGTTTGCCAAATTTGGAAACTCTGAAAAATCCCCCAAGAAAGGCGCTAAATCCCAAAATGCCCCTTGCTCTATGGATTGCAATAATGTGGGCTTTGTAAAATCTAATTGCCAAATAACTTCTGGGATATCACCTGACGCTAGCACTAGATCAAACCTCGTATTATATTCAGCATCTGGCACCCATATCATATCTAACTCTGTATCGGTCTTCTCTTGAAGCTCTGAGAAAAACTCGTTATCCATATCAGGCACTTCGGAAAATAACCCTGTCATAATCTCTATATTTAGAGTTTCTTCACTACTCTCCACATTTGATTCGTCCTCTTGAACATCAGAGCTACTTCCTGTATTTTGATTAGAACAGCCAACTAGAATCATATATGACAAACAAATCATAAATCCGCATAAGAGCAATTTTCTCATAAGCAAATTCCTCCCCATATTAATGATAAAATCAAATTTGCAAAACTAATGCTTCGTATTTTTCTATTTTATTAACTTTTAACTTGAGCCTATCTTTCTGTATTTCAAACGGAATTGTATTGTTTTTAACTAAACTATAAATATTTTTTATTGCGCAATCATTTATACTTACGTTCACTTCCCTTATTTCATTGGCAGCATGATAGGTGGTTCCATTAAACCCAGAAAGATTTAAAAATTGTAGTAAATAATTCTTATTGTCATACTTGTTTAAGAATATCTCTACACTTTCAGGTGCATCTGTTGTCAATACAACATGGTCCTGAAGGAGATTATCAATAAGATCTGTCATAATATTTTTGTGATCTTCAAATCCATGTTTGTAATATAGGCAACCTATTTTCCATGGTATATAAACGCTTTCACTTTCTTCTAGCGTATGTCTACCCATTCCAAAATCATTACTTTTACGATGTCCTCCAACTCTCTCAGGGGGGCCAAAACGGGCTGTTTCTATATGCGGCAATAATCTTGTGACACTCGATTGGAACTTTATCCTAGTGAATTCTTCATCAATAAAAATCCAATCTCGGTTTTTAAAGCTTGAAAATACGCTTTTATTCTTCACTTCAAAATAATCGGAACGAGAATTTTGTTTAATACCTTTAAAACTGCCACCAAATACATTAGATAGCTTATTACGATTAAATGAATTCCCTGTAAAGGATTGACCAGTAGCAATCATAGAAACACCTGATTTTAAGGAGGATTCCATTATATTCCATTCATTTTCTTTCAATTGTTTTATATTTGGAAAGATAACTGCTTTATATTCATTTAGAGAACGGACAGGGGTTTTCATGTTCTCTTGTAATAAAACATCAAATATAACGTGCTGCTCCTTTAACATTTTATAAATACCCAAATACTCCATTACAGAATCTCTTCCCGCGCTTTGTTCAGGCTTAATCAATAATACATCAGCAACTGAGCTGAAGTTGCCAAAGTACCTTTCATTCTTTTGGTGAAAGTGGAAGATATCTTTTACCACCGAGAAATTATCACGATCAGGATAGCCTTCAAAGTCACCTATTATACAAAAATCCAGTCCTGAGCCACTCGCTATACTCTCATATAGTCTAATTTCAATTTCATGTTTTGAAACCCCAACAAATCTATAGAAGATATCAACTGCATTAATAACACAATTACTAATTAATTTATCTTGCCAGGAATCTTCTATTGATTGTACGTTTTCCGATGCTGAATACAACCACTTAGGATAAGGTCTATCTATTGCTGTGTTGGATTCCTTACGAACAATATCCACTTTTTGGTCATGATAAGTTGAAATTGCAATATTTTTATTTTTTGCTTTAACTAATGTATGAATGCGATCTAGCATTTCATTTGTCGTGATATCTTTAAAAGCAATATAATCTTGATACACTGGATCATCAGGGTTTTCTTCAGTTGGTAACATTTGATTAAACATTTCTTTAAACCTTGTTTTACAGTTATTACAATGACAAATTCCATAATAATTATTACTATAATCTCTTGTCTGATAGCCAAACATATTAAAGAAGATTCCATCTACATCATATAGATCAATAACTTCCTCAATTATTTTTAACGCATACTCCTTCTGGTAAAAACCATTTACACAAGTGTGAATCATCTCATTATAATTTACGATCTCTTTATCCTTTGAAAGATAAAACCACTCCGGCTTCTTCGCATAAATGCTTTCATGAGCTTTGCTAAAATCAAATCGAGCTATGAATTTAATATGATTGGCGTGACATTTTTGAATAACTTCTTTAATTAGATCCTTCTCTAGATATGGTGAAGAATACTGATATTCTAATTTAGTCGGATAAAAAGCCTCTATTCCACCTGTATTTAACATAAGCGTATTTGCTGAAAATTCTTTTAGTTGTTGAATTAATTGATCAACATCTAAATTGGCATTTGTTTCACTTATATTATTTTGAATCAATCTTAGGTGGTTTTCTGTCCACCACGTCATGTCCTCACCCCCAAAAATTAGTCATTTCATGTGTTTCTAATTAAATTTAACCTCTCCTCCTCTAGCTTAAGTAAACTTCGTTATTAGAATACCATCACTATTCTACATTTGTAAGCGCTAACTTTTTTAGGTTTGTTCTGTTTTTTTTGGATTTTTCAGAAGTAGGTAGAATGTTTATTCGTAAACCTTTGTTCACTCTATTATGTTTTCCATCTGTTTTTGGTTTAATCGATGAAGTTGATACTATTTCGTTCCTCAGCGTTATGTACCCCAATCCATGTAGGTGTAAAAAAATAAACAACACTTAATAAATTGTGTTGTTTGACTGTTTTCTATATTGACCTGGTGTTAATCCTGTATTTTTCTTAAATAACTCACTAAAATATCTATGATTGATATAGCCTACTTCTTCGCTAACTTTGTGAATACTATTTCCTTGCTTTAACATTTCTTTTGCTTTTTCAATCCTTATATTGGTTACATATTTAATAAAAGTCGTTCCAACCTCCTCTTTAAATAGAATACTAAAATAAGACGGATTCATTTTAACCATTGAGGCTATCGATTCAAGAGAAATATCATTAGGAAAATTTTGTTCTATAAATGCACAAGCTTGTTGGACAGATATATGTCTTTGTTTATTCCTTAATTTCCTCATCCAGTTTAGCATGTCATTAAAACGGTTTCGAAGCCATTCCTCAATGTCATCTAATGAGTTTAGTTTTTCAATATCTTTATGTGGAATAAAACCATTTCCTATCGGGTATTTTACGCCTGTTTCCTGTACAACCTCTAATCCTAAATAAATTAATCTAAGACATTCTTGTTTAATAACGTCTGGTGATAAGTTATTTTGTTGTATGTCTACTAAGAATCTTTGTAATAGTTTTAGCATCTTTTCACTATCAGCTGATCTGATACTAAATATAATATTCTGTTCCAATGTAGTTAAGGTCTCTGGTAGTCTGTGATTAAAATTTAGTTCCTCAAACCCAATAATACCGACATCTCTAATAAATTTCCCCATTCTAAGTGCATCAAGGGCTTCCAAGTACGACTTCCTTAGATTTTTAGGTTCCCTATAAATTGTTCCTACACCAATTAATATACTTAATTCCGTTAAGTTCTCTATTATGTTGGATATTCGATTTGGATGACTAGTCTGAACCCATAGAATTATTCGATGGTTTCCATTCTTTATAAGAAACACCTTCATATCAGGATATGATTTCGAAACTGTCATTAACTCAACAACATCCTCATAAGATGACTGATTTGAATAAAAGACACCAACTCTCACTCCGCTAATTAATTCTTTATTAATCCCAAGAAGCTCATTCCACTGTTCTTGAACAAAATCACCTTGATTTAGGATATCAAGTACTTTTTTCTCTACGATCAAACTTTGAGAATCATTCCATTTCTGTTTTAAGTGCTGAAACTCATAAGTTGCTTGGATTTTTTTGAACATCTTGTCCAAGCTCTTCTCGATTCTTTCCACAGTTATCGGTTTTTCCAAATAATCCACCACATCAAACTGGATCGCTTTCTTATAATACTCTATCTCATTGAAACCACTCATTATGACGCATTGGGTAGTTGGAGCCATTCTATTTATTTCCTCTATTAGTTCTAAACCATCTAGACCAGGCATTCTTATATCTGTAAAGATAATCTCAGGTTTTTGCTCCTTTACTATCTCTAAAGCGTCAATACCATTTGCAGCTGTCCCCACTAAAGTTAATCCCCACCGTTCCCAATCTATAATTGTTTGGACTCCATCCAAAACAATTTCCTCGTCATCAAAAATCACTACTTTTGTCATCTAATCTACCTCCAACTTTAATGGAATTCTCAATTTTACAGTGGTTCCTACATTACGTTCGCTTTTCACCTCAACCGAGCTCTTCTCTCCATATAATAAATCTAAACGCTCCCGAACATTTTTAATTCCATACCCGCTATTTAAGAAATTAATATCTTCCACCCCTACTCCATTATCTTTAATTACAAAAATCATACAGTTATTCTCCAAATATCCTGTTAATTTAACATAACCTTCCCCCACCTTCGTTTCCAAACCATGATAATAAGAATTCTCTACGAAAGGTTGAAGTACTAATTTAAGTATTAATTTATCCTTCAGTTCCGGTTGAACACATTCAATATATTCAAACCGTTTTCCATATCTAATTGATTGAATCGAACAGTAGTGCTGTATATGTTCTAATTCTTCTTGAACCCTAAGAAATTCTTTTCCTTTATTTAAGCTCAATTTAAAACTTTCAGATAAGGAAATAGATATTTTTGCAATATCATTTTCATTATTTTTACGTGCCATCCAATAAATAGTCGATAGAGTATTATATAAAAAATGTGGTTTTATTTGTGCTTGTAACGCCCTTAATTCTGATTCTTTTTCTTTTAATCTGGATTCCATTAAATTTTCACGCAAATCCAAATTATTTTTAACAAGTACATTGATTTGATTTCCGATTTTCCCAACTTCATCATCATCAAATACTTCTTCAAAATTTGAAGCTGGATTTCCAGTATTAGCAACCATTTTCTTCAATTTTAGTAAAGGATATAAAATAGATCCTGAAAGATATATAGATACTAATACCGCAGTAGTTCCCATTATTCCCACAATTGTAAAGGTAATCAAACCAATTTTATTTGAATCTTTCAACAGATGGCTTTGTTTAATGAGATGGATGTAAGACCAGCCGGTTGTTGGATTTGTATAATAACTACTAACATAACCATTATTTTGAAATGACTCCATATCAATGCCCTCTCCATCTTTCCAATCAATACTAGTAAGTCCATCATGTTGGTTATTAACATATATAGGTGATGTTGCACCATCATCACTAGAATCTACTATCATAAAGGTATTATCTCTATAGTTTACTGATATAGCATCAAACATTTCTTTATTTAAATTTATAACGAGTACGCCTAACTCATCTTGATATAAATTGTTTGGATTTCTTAAAAATTTCACAGAGGAGAAACTATCATTACTTCCATTTAAAATATTATACCCAAGAAAAATTTCTTTCCCTTCAGCTAGTTTTGCCTGTTTATACCAATTTTTTGTTTTTATCTCCTGTACGTTATTAAAAAAATATGTTCCTCTTCTAGATATACCATAACAATATGAATTATCTTCAATATCAAATAAACAGACGGATTCAATATATTTGGTGTTTAAGTAATATTTTGAAAGAATATCATGGAGAATAATTGCAGTTTTATAATATTCAGCAGATTCATTGGATGCTAGTAACAATTCATTTCTAATCTCTTCATTGGATAGGATTAACCTGTGTAGGTTAATCACATTTTCATATGTAAGTTCAGACATTTCACTCGAAATTCTTAATAAATCTTCATAATTTTGAACATGATTATCTACTATTGTTTGTTTAGAAATAAGATAAGAAATCGCCCCTAGCACAATCATAGAAGGTATAGCCAGGGAAATCATTGCAACCCAAAAACGTGTCCTTAACCTTTTTATTCTTGGCTTGATAAAAAATTTTCTATTCAATGTGACGTCCTCCTTTCAGTCTGTTTTAATTAATATACGCCCATTAAGGAAGCGTTTACAAAAATTGTATTATAGCATTATTATAAATAATACTTTATATTTATCAAACATTTCTTCTAAACATTTCTTCTTATTAAAAGTATTTTGTAACAAAGTATGTAAAATCAATACAAGAACACACGGATAACGATAGGCAAATGGCATACAATAATCGATTTTTCTCAAACAGTTGATTAAAAAGTCAGATACAAAGGACACATCTTAGTGGAACTTCCACTAAAACCGCCGCTGCCCTTGGACTACGGTTATTCGTCTCACCGAAAACCTTTGTGTGCAACTAGAAGTCACCAACTTCTGTGAAAGTCCGTTACTCAAAGCCGCGCTATCTCTGGTAAGTCTCTCAAACAGTGTAGAATCAAACCGGAGCGGAGGCCGACCGTTTCTCCTGTTTGAAAAGTGAAGTGCCGGGGGGAAGATGAGCAATGATAAATGCAATTTTACATCAACTATTACTTATATTTAAGTGCGTGTTCAAAACCAGTATGTCCTGACAGATACCACTATCCATTAACTAAGTGCAAGCAATAAGTCAGCGTTTACGTATAAAATATTCGGAAAATAATTGTTTTTAATTCTGAAAAGCATGATGAATGAGTTGTATTTTTTAGGTCTCCCCAGAGACATTCTTCTTATTGGCTTAGTACCCCCAATAAACACCAGGACATAACTAAATAGGGAGAATGAGAATTCTAATAATCATAATTTTCTGACGCAGCGTAGACAAAATACGTATCCTCTTGTGGAACAACACGGGCTGAGGATCCACTTTGAAAAGTTAGCAGAACCGTGCCCACATATAGGAAACACTGCGAAAGTTTACTGAAGCAATGTTGACTGGTGCCCTATGAGTAAAAGCGAAGTATATTGCCGGAGCGGTGACCGTACATTCTAGAAAGCCGTAAACTGCATTAGGTAAATAAATCCAAAGTGTATTAGTAAGAAAATTCAAAGAAAATATTAGAGTAGCTCCTTTTAAGTTAAAAATAGCACTAATAACACCTAGAATACTTATCAAAACAGGGTAAGAGTACTTACTTCATAAATGTATTCCCAAAGATTATTTTCCAATCTAGAGAAAGTAAAGGAAAAAAATGCAAAATCACAAGCAAACAATTGATAAAGCAGTAAAAAAATTCTTATTTTATCATCACATTTAGACAATCCTTTGCTCTTCAAGCTTTGTTAATGCATTTCTGACTGTCATTCTAGGCACTCTGTATTTTTCTGAAAGTTCATTTTCCGACGACAGCTTAACTCCAGCTCTTAATGTTTCTGAAACAATTTGTTACATTATATTATCTATGATTTGCACATCTGATGTAATGGAAACCGCCTCCTTCCAAGCGATTGATTTTTCGCTCGAAACTAACATGCATGCTGATTTTGAAGACACAACCTTATACTATAACATGTTCATAAAATTGATTTTCTCCTGATACATAAAAACAGGACATCCCATTTTAGACGGATGTCCTGTTATGTACTAGTGTTATATGTAACGCCGTGCGCCAAGCTTCGATGGCGTTACCCTATGCGTTACGTAAGTTCATAGCTAGACCCAGGCTTCCCCACGGCACACAGAAAGATTCGCTTAATGCTGCTTCCTTCCGGACCTGACATGGTTCACGAGTTCCTGTTGCGCAGGACCCGAGCGTCAACACTACTCCGTTACGGCAGACCATAAAATAACGACACCTCAGCAAGGCAACTCAGTCTCGCTCTAGCGGATTGCGAGTACAGGGCACCGCTACCTCCCCACCTAGCACGGCAAGTTTTTAGATGCATACAGAAATGCGCTAATTAAGAAGCGCAATAACTAGTATACCCTGTTTTACGCAAAAATGCAATCCATACCATCAAAAAGCTACTATCATGCCGGCTCAGTATCCCTTGATCCATATACAAAACAGCCCGTTTTCTCCACAGTTACTCTTGCCATACAGGTACATGGTTTTCAGCGCCTATATTCGGATTGTTTTGCAGTGGACCGATCGGATTAACTAGCTCCATTTCTCTTCGGATACTACCTTCATCCAATTGCATTGCGGTGGTTCGACACCTTCCAGTGTGTAATCAAGGCCGAGATTCTCCAGCTTGTGACAAGGTAATTCCTCCATTTTTTTCCTCATTATTTAAGGTAGCGATAAAGTCAGCTAACCGTTGTAAATAGACCACTAAAATATCATTCTATACTATTCCTGTATATTGGACTCTGCCTTTTTCTTTTCTCTCAACCTTTTAAAAAAGTCGGTCAGTAGCTGACTGCATGCTTCCGCCTCTACACCTGGCACCACTTCTGCCTGGTGATTAAAACGATCATCCTCTAATAGATTCAGCAGGGAACCGGCACAGCCTGCCTTTGGATCCTTTGCTCCGTATACAATCCGCGGGATTCTTGCCTGCAGAATGGCACCAGCACACATCGGACACGGCTCAAGTGTAACATATAATGTACAATCTTCTAACCGCCAGCTGCCAAGCACTTGGTTTGCCTTATCAATCGCTAAGAGTTCTGCATGTGAGTTAGTCGTCTGCAGCTTTTCGCGCAGGTTAAAAGCCGTCGCGATCACTTCCTCCTGATGAACAATAACCGCTCCAATCGGAACCTCACCCAATACGGCAGCTTTATTCGCCTCTTCCAATGCCAGTAACATATATTCTTGATCAGTCATAAGAATCCTCCTTCGTACACATTCCTTAGTCCTATAGTGCCGAAAAAAAACCAAGAGTGCAAGTAATCGATGCATGTTTTCTGCTAAGATAGGGTATCTTGCAGATAAGAGAATAACCTCTAGGGAGTGTCTATATGAAGAAGGCCTTATTAGTAATTGATTTAATCAATGATTTTAATTTTCACGAAGGGGAACAATTACTGGAAAATACCAAACAAATCTTACCTAACATTCAAGAAATAAAGAACTATGCCAAAGCCAATCAGTATCCAATTATTTATATCAATGATCACTATGAGACATGGGAAACGGACTATAAGAAAATTGCCGAGACATGCAGAACAGCGAAAAATGCGGAAGTAATTGAGCTTGGACTACCGGCAGAGGAAGATTATTTTATTATGAAACCTCAAATGTCCGGATTCTTCCGTACCCCTTTGCGTTCGCTATTGGAGCATTTAGGCATAGAACATCTTATTCTCACCGGAATAGCAGGCAATATCTGTGTATTGTTTACTGCCAATGATGCGCATATGCGAGGCTATACCCTCCATATTCCGGAAAACTGTGTTGCTTCTAATACAGATCAACATAATCAAGAGGCATTAAAATTAATGGCAGAGGTATTTAAAGCTAATATCAGCCCGATTTGATCCTAGTTCTATTTCTCCTTTTTTATCATACATATAAGTGATAGGAATATCTTTTTCGATAAGAAGGGAGAACAGCTTTGTGCAAATTTATGTCGTGAAACAAGGAGATAGTTTATATCAAATTGCCAATCAATTTGGTATTTCAAGTGAGGCGATCGCAACCGCTAATGAAATTAATCCTGAACAGTCCTTAGTAGTAGGTCAAGCCCTTGTGATTCCAACCTATGGCCGTTTCTATACGGTTCAGCCAGGAGACAGTTTGTATACGATCGGCCAGCGTTTCCAGATCTCCGTAGCAGAACTTGCCAGCATCAATCAAATTAATGTTTATCAGCCACTTTCAATCGGTATGACCTTATATATCCCGGAACAGGCTAAAACAGACATTGTTGCAAATGCTTATATTGAACCGACTGGAAATACCGTCTCTCCTGCATTGGAAAGTGCCGCCAGAAAACATGCTGAAAAACTTACGTATCTAGCCCCTTCCTTCTATCGTGTAGATCGGGAAGGCAACCTGACTGCCCCGCCGCTCAATGACTTTCCAGCGATTGCCCGAGAAAATGGGGTTACGTTGATGATGCCTATTACCAACTTGGAAGAGGGAGCCTTCAGTGCAGATTTAGGACAGATTATCTTAACCAATGAAACAGTGCAGAATAGGCTGTTAGATCAGATTATTGCCACTGCAAAGGAAGTTGGCTTTGGCGATATTCACTTTGATTTTGAGTTCCTGCCTCCAGAGAATCGAGAAGATTACAACCGCTTTTTAGAAAAAGCAACCGAGCGGCTTCATCAAGAAGGATTACAAGTTTCTACTGCTTTAGCACCAAAGACCAGTGCCACCCAAGAGGGAATGTGGTATGAAGCTCATGACTATAAAGCACACGGGGAAATTGTCGACTTCGTTGTGTTAATGACCTATGAGTGGGGATACAGCGGCGGCCCGCCAATGGCGGTTTCTCCTATTGGCCCAGTCCGTGATGTTGTTAATTATGCCTTAAGTGAAATGCCTGCCAACAAAATTCTTTTAGGTCAGAATTTATATGGGTACGACTGGACACTTCCATATGAGCCAGGCGGAGAATACGCCCGAGCCATCAGTCCGCAGCGGGCCATCCAGATTGCCAGAGATTATCAGCAAGCTATCCTGTTCGATGAGAGGGCAATGGCACCTTACTTTTTCTATACGGACGAAGACGGCAATCGGCATGAGGTATGGTTTGAGGATGCTCGTTCGATTGAAGCAAAATTTGACTTAATTAAGGAAAAACAGCTATTAGGGATCAGCTATTGGAAGTTAGGACTGTCCTTCCCGCAGAATTGGTTACTGTTAACCGATCAATTCTATGTCCAAAAACTTCGGTAGCCGGCATATATAAATATATCTTGAAGGCAGCGGATTTTGTAAATAGAAAAAGTATCTCTTTTTAAAAAAACGGATTGCTCAGGAAGTGTTGACTTCTGATGAAGGTGATCTTAGTAGCGGTTCCACTACCAGCTCCAACCATTCGCTACACTATTTTTATGAAACTTTTTCAGCAAAAAAATGGAGCGGCTCTTTTTTAGGGCTGCTCTATTTCTATTCCCATCAATGTTTGCAATTCCTCTTTGTTTGCCAACAAGTCAGACAAAGTATATTGATGTAATACGTCAAAAAAGGCGTGCATAGCTTTTCCTAGTAAGCCGCGCAGTTTACATGCTGGCGTAATTACACATTGATTCTCCCCTTCATTAAAGCATTCCACTAGGTAAAAGTCATTCTCCATCAACCGGACTACATCACCAATATTAATATCTTCTGGCTTTTTTGCCAGTCTGATACCGCCATTCCTTCCTCTTGTCGTTTGAATATAATCATTCACACTTAACTGATGAACGACCTTCCGGATATGTTCTGTCGATATAAAAAAGGTTTCAGAAATTTCCTTGATGCTGACCTTCTTATCACTAGAACCTGTATATATAAGTACCCTTAACGCGTAGTCTGTATATTTTTTCAATCGCATAAGTAAACTCCCCCCTCTTCCATTCTACCGAAAAATCATTAGGATCGCTATGCTTAACAAAATTGTCATATTTATCTAGAAAATGCTATTGAATCAAATTTTTTCTTCTCCTATAATTAAAGATGTATAATAAATACATGTTTAAAAGTATAGGAGTGTTACTTTTGACAACGACAAACCTTGATCAAAAAACAATTGAAACTATTAAAGCTACCGTACCAGTACTAGCAGAACGTGGTAAAGAAATTACAGCTCATTTCTATCAACAATTATTTATTACTCATCCTTCGTTGAAAAACATCTTTAATCAATCTAATCAACGTAAAGGAGAACAGCCGCAAGCATTAGCTAATGCCGTATATGCAGCAGCGGCGAATATTGATCAGCTGGAGACCATTTTACCAGTTGTCCAGCAAATTGCCCATAAACACCGCAGTCTCCATATTAAACCTGAGCACTATCCGATTGTTGGCGAGAATTTATTAAAAGCCATGAAACATGTCTTACAAGAAGCAGCTACAGATGAAATTATCGAGGCTTGGGCAAAAGCATACAATGTAATTGCAGACGTATTTATTCAAGTAGAAAAAGAAATGTATGAGGAAATAGAACAGAAACCAGGCGGCTGGGTAGGCTATCGTTCCTTTTTTGTTGCCAAAAAGGTAAAAGAAAGTGATGTGATTACTTCTTTCTATTTAAAACCGAATGATGAAGGGTTACTGCCAGACTATGAACCTGGACAATATATCACAGTTAAAGTAAATATTCCAGGTGTCCCTTATACCTGTCAGCGTCAGTACAGTTTATCATGCAAGCCAAATCCTGATTATTTTCGCATCAGTGTCAAACGGGAAGAAGGAACAGTAGGAAATCCAGACGGTGTTGTATCACATTTCTTGCATGAGACGATTCAGGAAGACGATATCCTTGAATTAAGTGCACCTGCAGGAGACTTTGTATTAGATAACGAAGAGCGGCCGCTTGTATTAATCAGCGGTGGTGTCGGCCTAACACCGTTAATCTGTATGTTAGAAGCGGCCGTCACAGAACAGCCGCAGCGGGAGATTTATTATATTCATGCTGCAAAAAATGAACGGGTACATGCCTTACAGCAAAGGATAAACGAAATTACAGATCAGTATAAACAAGTAAAGGCATTCACTATTTATGAACAGCCAGAACAAGCCAATAACTGTGACAAAACAGGCTTTATTGATCTGGATTTTATTCAATCCGTTGTACCGCATAAAGAGGCATCCTTCTATTTCTGCGGCCCTACACCCTTTATGCAAACCGTTAGCCAAGCATTAAGCAACTGGGGAATTAATCCGGCGCATATTTATTACGAATTCTTTGGTCCAAAAGGAAGCTTAGGGGCATAAATTCATCGTCTGCGCTGCTTTAAAAAGTAGCGGACATTAGCTTTATCGTAAAAACAGCAAGAAACCTTCTGCTCATGACAGAAGGTTTCTTTCCTATATTTATTCTTCTAATGTAGAGGTATCGCCTGTCGGCAGTCCCAACTCCCATGATTTCAGCAAACGGCGCATAATTTTACCGCTTCGTGTTTTTGGAATACTATCCTTAATCTCAATTTCACGTGGAGCCGCATGAGCACTTAGACCGGTCTTTACAAATTGGCGGATATCGTCCAGTAATTCATCTGACGCTTCATATCCCGGATTTAAGGTAACGAACGCCTTAATAATTTCACCGCGCTCCGGATCTGGCTTACCAATAACCCCTGCCTCAGCAACAGCTTCATGTTCAATTAGTTTACTCTCTACCTCAAACGGTCCTACACGTTCACCTGACGTATTAATTACATCATCTAAACGGCCTTGGAACCAGAAATAGCCATCTTCATCCATATAGGCACTATCTCCTGAAACATACCAATCTTTAATAAAATAGCTCTCAAATTTACCTGGGTTCTTCCATACTGCCCGCATCATCGATGGCCAGCCTTTTCTAATTGCCAAGTTCCCCATCTGATTCGGCGGCAATATATTACCCTCATTATCAACAATGGCGGCTTCTACACCTGGAACTGGTTTCCCCATCGAACCAGGACGGATTTCCATACACGGAAGATTCACAATTAATTGTCCGCCAGTCTCGGTCATCCACCATGTGTCATGGATACGCAGATCCAGCACCCGAAGTGCCCAAGTAATAACCTCTGGATTGAGCGGTTCACCTACACTCAGGACATGACGTAAATGCGAAAAATCATATTGTTTCACTAAATCCTCACCAGCACTAACGAACATACGCAAAGCGGTCGGTGCTGTATACCAAATCGTTACTTTATATTTTTCTAATGTTTCATACCATGACTCTGGTGTAAAACGTCCGCCTCTCACCACATTGGTTACACCATTAAGCCAAGGCGCAAAGATACCATAACTAGTCCCTGTAACCCAACCTGGATCAGCTGTACACCAGTAAATATCATCGTCCTTTAAATCAAGCACCCATTTACCGGTAGCATAATGCTGAATCATCGCATGGTGAACATGATAAACCCCTTTTGGCTTACCGGTAGAACCAGATGTATAGTGGATTAACATCCCATCTTCCAAGTCCACCCACTCGATATCAAAGGATTCTGAGGCTGTCTCCATTTCTTTATGGTAATCGATATAGTCTTCCTCTACATCGTCACCGATTAATACAACATTTTTTAAGTTTGGCAATTCATCTACAGGAACCCGGTGTAATAGTTCAGGCGTGGTGATCAACATAGATGCCTCACTGTCTTCTAAGCGGTCACGAACCGCTTGCTCCATAAATGCCTCAAATAAAGGGCCGGCAATCGCCCCTACCTTCAATATTCCAAAAAAGGAGGCATAGAATTCAGGTGATCTCGGCATAAATAAGAAAACTCGGTCTCCTTTTTCCACACCATATTTCTTCCATATATTTGCTGTTTGATTACTTAGTTTGCTTAATTGCTCAAATGTCAGGGTTTCTTCTCTGTCTGGTGCAGAATATATTAAGGCCGCTTGATCCTTCTTCTCAGGATTTTCTGCATGACGATCAATAGCTTCATAAGCCATATTGACCTTACCGGTTTCACTCCAGCTAAATTCTTTTTTAATCTCTTCCCAATCGAAACTTTCTCTTAATGCTTCAAGGTCAGCGACATTATGGTTACCTGATCTTGAAGGTACCTTTGTCATATCCATCTAAATCACCTCTCCAATAATGTTAACGCATACATAAATTAATCAATAAATGAATGTAAACTCTTACAAATACATTGTAACGCAATCAAATGAGAAAGCAAGAATTTCCGCTAGAAAAAATTACAACAAAAAGGAAAAATCCCCGCGAATCATTGGTATAGAGGTGTGGATCGGTTGTAAAAATTTTTTGATAAACATAAAACTCCCTTTTTCAGGGCTAACACTCTACATAGCTAAAATTGGAACAAAATTCCTTTTGTGTTTATCTTGCTCTCACAGCTGTAGATGCCGGAAATAACTGAATTTAAAACGACATGCTCATTCTGGAATAAGGCTGCGAGTTTACCTATCTTACTATCTCTCGTACTAGGAATGGTATGACTAGAAAAACCCTTCCGATAAATGGTAATATGGAAGCGCTAAATATAAACAAAGAGGATGTAAATAATTAAGAAATGCAGCGTATACCAAATCATAAGCATAATAGGCTTAGGTATTTTTTTCTTTTTTGTTGAAAAGATAGGACATGACTTTTTTTCTTCACTTGTATCCTCTCAGCAAGGAAACGAAATGCAACTAAGTATTGCATTATTTATATTGGTGATTTTAGGATTTAATTACCTTATGCTTTTTTTCAAATCAAGAAACATCAAGACTTTTTTAAAAATAAATTTTGGAAAAAGGCACCGTTTATTTTTATAGCGGCAGAACTATTTCTTATGATTCTTTTTATTTTATTTGGGGTTACTGGAGGTCTTTTTGTTTCGATCGAAGAGCAAAGATGGTTAATTTCTCTTTTCGCGGCCCTGTTCATATCGGGATTTTATTTAATAGTGGTTTCGCTTCTATCCAGATATAACCATTCAGCAGAATCTATTACAAGAATTGGGTTTTATGTTACATTAATTTTTTTAATGATCAGCATTTTTTTGATTTGATGTGTTCAGAAGGGCAGATTTCTGATATAGGCAGCATGGGTTTCTTTTTCAATATGGACCAAAAAAACGCCTATCCGTTGCAGGACAAGCGTTTTACCTAGCGACCTCGAGAGGATTCGAACCTCCGACACCTTCTTTAGGAGAGAAGTGCTCTATCCTACTGAGCTACGAGGTCATGGAGAAAAGAAATATTGCTCGCCTCATCTATGATAATAAAAAATAGGCCATTTTGCAATATTTCTCTTCTAATCTTTAGTCTTCAAACATCTCCCGCATTTCCTTCGATCGCTCAGCTGTACGATCTAAACAGGCGATCACCGCTTGCTTGAACTGATGATCGGCTAACGTATTTAAGCCGGCCTCTGTCGTGCCGCCTGGACTGGTGATTTTTTTCCGTAAGACGGCTGGTGAATCAGTAGAGACTGCCAGCATTTCGGATACACCCTTAATAGTCTGATTAATTAATGGTTTGGCTACTTCTGGATCAAGTCCTTTATCCTTCACAAATGCTTCGATCGCTTCCACCATATAATAATAAAAGGCTGGTCCGCTGCCTGCAATAGCCGTAAAGGCATCCATATCTGCCTCATTGATCCTAGTCGTTGTCCCAATCGATTGCATTAACTGCTCCACTAATACTGTCTGTTCAGCCGTCACATGCTGTCCAACAGCAATCGTAGTAGCAGACTCCCCGATCATTGCAGAGGTATTAGGCATCACACGGATAACTGGATTATCCAATGGTAGCTGCTGCTCAATAAAGGCTGTAGAAATACCAGCCAATAACGACACAACCACATGATCTTCTGTCAGCCAATCCTTGATCTCAGCCAGTGATTCCTTGATATGTTTCGGCTTCATCGCTAGAATGATCACATCACTCTGTGTCAATAATGCTTGTTTTGATGTAGTGGTTTGAATCCCATATCTTTGCTGTAATTCCTCGAGCCGCTCCCGATTTGATTGGTTCGTTGCAAAGATTTGTTTTGCTGGAATAACTGCCTTGGCCGTCATTCCGGAAATAATCGCCTCTGCCATCGACCCTGCCCCTAGAAATCCTACTATTGTTTTCATCACGACACATCCTTTGTTTGTTGCTGTATTGTTATTATAATTTATGACAGACATACTTTCCATACTGAGTATGTATACAGATTTACCACCTGGTCAAGCATATTTGTTATGCTTCCTTTGTTTGACTTCCGCCATTTTTTTATAAAAACTATCCTCTAAATCAATTTCAAAATAATTCACAAACTTAAGCATATAAGCCAGACAATCGGCAAATTCTTTACTGATATCTTCCTTCACCTCTTGTTTGGCCCATGTGAATGCCTCTTCTGGATCTGCACCAGCTTCGATCTTCTTATGGGCAATTGTAAACGCCTTACGCAACTCCTCTGCCACTTCTGCTACCTCAGTTGTTAATAACATATAATTTTGTAAAAGTGAAGCTTTTGACTGCTCATACGTCTCATTAGAAATCTCCCAATTCATCTCCTGATGGTACTGCTTAGCAAATTGTTGTAACTCTTTCAAAGCTTACTCCCTCGCTCTCGTTTTATCCAAAGTTAGTTATTATTATCCTATCATTCTTGCTATAATAAAGCGAGACTGCCATCAGTGTGGATCTTACCTACAATGAAAGACCTTTATCCTGACATCAGCAAAATCAAACAAAGCCCCCTTCCATAAAGTAATGAGGCTTTGTTTGAATAGAATGATCCGCAGCTGTCTAAATAAGAAAACGCATAAAGGCTGTTGCTAAACCAAAATAAATAAAAACGGAAATTAAGTCATTCAACGTAGTAATAAACGGTCCAGAGGCAACAGCTGGATCAATCTTTAAGCGGTGCATAATTAACGGAATAACCGCACCAGATATGGTGGCTACCAATAAGGTTGCCATAATAGAAATACCTACCAGAACGCCCAAGAAAAAATCACTATATAAGAAAGCGATCAGCAAGGTAATGATGCCGCCACAAGATACACCTGTAATCATACCAGTCTTCGTTTCCTGCCAAATAACAGACGCCTTGCCTCTTTTGTCCATTTCACCAGTTGAAATACTTCTTACTGCAACTGCTAATGCTTGTGTACCTGTATTACCAGCCATCCCAGCAATCAATGGAATAAACACAGCCAGAATCGCTACTTGTTCTAATGTTGCTTCAAAACGACCAATTACACTAGCCGTTACCATACCAAGAAATAATAAAATAATCAGCCATGGCAGACGCTTCTTAGCAGACGAAAAGGCCGTATCGCCACTGCTGTCTACATCTGAAATACCAGCCAGTTTGGAATAATCCTCACTTGCCTCTTCCTCCATAACATCCATAATATCATCAACCGTAATAATCCCCAGCAAATGATTCTGAAAATCAACAACAGGCAAAGCAAGGAAATCATAGTCACGCATCATTTGGGCAATATCTTCTTGATCTTCCCCAACTGGTACGGAAACAACCCGGTCACTCATAACATCTTGGATTTTCAGGTTTCCTTCTGCAATAATCAAGTCTCTTAATGAAATAACCCCAACTAGCTTCTCATTGGAATCAACGACATAAATATAATAGATCGTCTCTGCATCAGGTGCTTCTTTCCTTAAATGACGCATGGCTTCTTTTACCGTCATTTGTGTATGGATAACCACATATTCCGTGGTCATAATACTTCCAGCTGTTTTCTCTTCAAAATGCAAAAGCTTCTTTATTTCATCCGCCTCTTCTTGATCCATCATCGTTAAAAAGCTGGCTAGTTTGTTGTTGTCTAAATCATTCAGTATATCTACTGCATCGTCAATCGCCATATGTTCTAACACCTTGGCAGCAAAAGCCGGCACCATTTCTGTAATAAAAGTGGTTTCCAAATCCCGGTCTACATTTTCCATTACCTCTGCCACTTCCTCCGGAGATAAATAGGAATATATTAAAAAACGAATATCTTCTTGCTGTTCTTCAAAAATCTTTGCTTGATCATATGGATGCAAAGCTAAAAACTCAGCCCGAAATTGGCTAATCTGTTCCTCCATTAATGCCTCTTGAATCTTGTTCCACATTTCCATTCTTTCTTGTTTCTCTAAATGTTCCATCGATTCCTCCCCCATTTCTTGTTGATTTTATGGTGACATGAAAAAAAGCCTCAACTATCTTAGATACCACCTATTCTATTTACCATAAAAGGTACCCAAACTCTTTCATCAGTTTGGGTACCTCAATTTTTCTATATCAATTGTTTTGGTTTCACCCATCTTGAAAGTAAGCCATGCGTGGGCGATGAAAGAAAACTAACAATAAAGATCAGTCCTGTTGTTAGTGCCATCGCACCAGAAATAGATGTATCTAACCAGGCAGCAATACCATAACCAATAAAGGCCGACAGCACGCCAAAGCCTCCGCTCAATATCAACATCAACATTAATCGATCAGTCCATAGATAAGCCGTAGCTGCCGGTGTAATTAACATCGCTACTACCAAGATAGCTCCTACTGCATCGAATGACGCAACGGTAGTGATAGACACCAATGTCATAAATAAATAATGAAGCAATAGAACAGGCAGCCCCAAACTTGCCGCCAATACTGGATCAAATGATGTGATTTTCCATTCTTTATAAAAGACGATAATAAAGAACACAACGATAAGCAGTACCACCATTAGTAATAAGGTTGCCTTAGGTATATCCCCTAACCCCGGTACATAGGTAGTTGTAAATGGTATAAAGGTTATCTCTCCCATCAATGCATGCTGTACATCTAAATGTACATTACCTACCGAAGTAGAAATCAAGATAACCCCAATCGCAAACAAGGTCGTAAACACAATACCTAAGGAGGCATCATGCCGCACTTTCATCGAATGTAGAGACTGAACAAGGAAAGCCGTTAATAAGCCGGCCAATATACCGCCAATCAACATAGACATTCCTGTTATTTGCTGAGACACCATATAAGCAACGACAATGCCTAATAATACCGTATGACTAATGGCATCGGCCATCATTGCCTGTTTACGCAGAATCAAAAAGACCCCCATTAAACCACAAGAAAGACCGACTAAGGCAGCCGTTACAATAATCCAAGCTGTAAATGTCATGACACTTCCTTCTTTCTAACCGTAAATTGTTTTTGTTGCGATTTAAACTGAAGGACGTGAATAATAAGACCCTTTTCTTTACCAAACAGCAGGGCTATTAAAAAGAGTCCCGCAGAAACAATCACAATAAACGGACCTGTTGGCAGTCCGCTTCCAGTTGCACTGATCCATGTACCTAGCGCACCTGCCATTCCTCCAAATATGCCGGACAGCCAAATCATACTCTTAAACGAATGAGTCCAATAGCGAGAACTAACTGCTGGAATAATCAGCATAGCTGCCATGAGAATTACACCAACTGCTTGAATACCAATCACAATTGTAATGACTAATATAATCGTATATAAGGTATTCATTCCTTTGATGGAACGTCCCAAACCTTGAGCAAATCCAGCATCAAACAAATACAGCTTCCACTCTTTGAATATAACAGCAATAAGAAAAATAACAAAACCAGCTAAGACAATCATGGTGATTACGTCCGACCTTACCATGGCAGCAGCCTGCCCATAAATAAAATTGTTTAAACCACTTTGATTACCTCCTGCCGATCGGTTCGCAATCGACAGCAGCATAACGCCGAAGCCATAAAACACCGATAACACAATCCCCATTGCTGTATCCTCGGTAATACGGCTGGATGTGGTGACCCATTGAATCAATAACGCTCCAACTAAGGAAGTAGCTGCAGCACCAATCACTAATATCAGCAGATTTTTTTCTCCGATAATTAAAAAGGCGATCACTACTCCAGGTAATGCTGCATGTGACAAGGCATCACTCATCAGATTTTGCCGCTTCCAATAGGCTAAGCAGCCGACCACACCAGCAGCAATGCCTAGTATGGTAGTGCTAAGCATAACCCAAATGGTATTACTATGAAGTAGTATGGACCACATTTTTATCTCCCTCTCTCAGCCAAGACATATTACCGCCATACGTTTTTATGATATTTGAATCAGTAAATGTCTCCTCTACTGTACCGTGGGCATATACCGTGTGATTTAAAAATAACACATGATCAAAATATTCTGGTACAGTCTGCAGGTCATGGTGAACTACCATGACTGTTTTGCCTTGTTTTTTTAGTTCTTCTAAGATAGCCATAATCGCTTTCTCTGTGGAGGCATCCACCCCAGCAAGCGGCTCATCCATAAAGTAAAGATCAGCTTCTTGTACCAAAGCCCGGGCGAGAAACACTCGTTGCTGCTGTCCACCGGATAATTGGCTGATCTGTCGGTTAGCATATGCAGACATTCCCATTTTTTCAAGGGCTTCAAAAGCTTTCTGTTTATCTTTTTTCATAGGAATACGGAAAAAACCAATTTTGCCGTACAACCCCATGGTAACGACATCTAAGGCATTGGTTGGAAAGTCCCAATCAACGGAACCTCGTTGCGGGACATAACCAATTTGTTTTTTTGCCTTTTCAAACGATTTTCCAAAAAAACTAACCTTGCCAGTTAAGGTTGGATGTAAGGCTAACATCGTTTTGATTAAAGTAGATTTACCAGCACCATTAGGACCAACGATACTTGTTAACGTACCTGCCTTCACTTCAAAATTGATATCTGTTAATACTGTATTTTTTTGATAGGCAGCTGATAAATGTTCCACTTGAATAATGGAGTTACTCACTATCATTTCCCCCTCCTGTTAATGCATCATGGATGGTGTTTACATTGTATTTATACATTCCAATATAAGTACCTTCTTCCGTGCCTTCTTCACCCATAGCATCGGAATACAATTCTCCACCGATTGATACATCTGCACCGTTATTTTTGGTACCTTCCACCACGGCATTAATGGTGTCTTGATTGACACTGCTTTCTACAAAAATAGCAGGTACTTGATACTCTTCAATTAAAGCAATCGTATCATTGATATCAGAAACACCCGCTTCTGATTCGGTACTCAATCCTTGCAATCCAACTACTTCCATATTGTGTGAATTGCCGAAATATCCAAATGCATCGTGAGCTGTTACTAGTACTCTTTGTTCTTTAGGGATCTCTTGCAGAAGCTCTGCTTCCTCTCTTAGTTCTTCTAGCTGCACAGAATATTTTTCCATATTGGCGTCAAAATCATCTGCATATTCTGGGGCATATTCCTTTAATTTTGCTACAGCTGCTTCTAATCCCTGCTCCCATAAATCAATATCAAACCAAATATGCGGATCTGTTGCTCCTTCTTCATCTTCCAATAATTGATCTTTCGAAAGAGCATCTCCTAATGCCAGCACAGGTTTTTCTGAGGCAATCGATTCAAGCATTTCTTCCATCTGTGCCTCTAAGTATAACCCATTATAAAAGACGACATCTGCCTCATTTACTTTATTAATATCACTATTCGTTGGGTTATATAAATGAGGATCAACGGATGGCCCCATTAGAGTTTCCACTTTCACATGCTCGCCGCCGATAACAGATAATGGCTCACCAATTTGCGCAATCGTTGCTAATACATGAATGGGTTCTTCTGATCCTGCTTCGGATGATTTATTTGATGAACCACAAGCTGCTAAAAATAATACAAACATAGCGAAAAAAACACTTATTTTTTTCCAATTATTCATATGACCCTCTCCTTTTCCATTAGGAAACTTTTTGTCTGTCTACTAATTTACACGCTAAATTTCCCTTTGTCAATAATGTTTCCTTAAGGAAATAATTTATTTTATTTATATGTTGATATCATGGGCTTTATGCTGATTTATTTTTTTAGAAAAAGGCTGCTTTGCCTTAATGAGATACGTTTTTACACAAATTTCTCTAACATTCACTTGACAATTAATTGTCACACTGTTATGGTTATACACATAAGTATATAACCATATAACAGTAATACCTAATTTCCAAAAAGGAGGGAATATATATGGGTTATTCTGTAGAAGTAAAAGATGTAACCTTAAGTTATAAACAGTTTAAAGCAATTGATCAATTGAGTTTCCGTCTAACAGCAAACAAGATTCATGGCCTGTTAGGAAGGAATGGGGCAGGAAAGACAACCTTATTAACGGTGTTAGCTTCCTTTCGCCCAGCAAAACAAGGGACCGTCTTAATTGATGGCGAAGATCCCTTTGAAAACGAGCGCATTATGGAAGGTACAGCCTTTATTTATGACCAAGATCATACCTACAATTACGACAAAGTCGATACACTGTTAAAAGAAATGCGTTATTTTCGACCGAATTATGATGTAGAATATGCCCACAGTCTGGCAAAAAAGTTCAAGATTCCGTTAGATAAAGGCCTCGATCAATTATCAAAAGGAAAGCAATCAGCCTTTCAAGCCACCATTGGTTTAGCAAGCCGCGCTCCGCTTACAATCTTTGATGAGGCCTATCTAGGGATGGACGCACCGACAAGAGAGCTGTTCTACCAAGAGATATTAGCAGAACAGGAACGATATCCACGAACCATCATCTTTTCTACCCATTTGGTGTCAGAGATGGATTATCTGTTTGATGAGATATTGATTATCAATGAGGGAAAACTACTGCTGCAGGACAGTAATGAGCGAGTAATGGAAAAAGGCGTCTCTATTACTGGAGCACAAGCTGATGTCGAGTCCTTTACCGATACCCTTGAGGTAATTAACAGCCACAGCTTAGGCGGAACGAAATCAGTGATGGTTTATGGTGCTTTAACCGAGCAACAACAACGAGAGGCGCAAGAATTGGGATTAGAAATAGGAAGATTATCTCTTCATGACTTGTTTGTACATGTAACGAAGGAGGAAGAATCATGAATCAGACTATAACAAGATCCAAGAAGTTAGGCTGGGGATTATTAAGTGAACAGTTAAAATGGGCGGCATGGTTTTTAGTAATTATGTTTATCATTTTGATTGGACTTACTTTTATTGCAGGAATTCAATTAGAAGATTTTTTGATTAGTAATAATGCTTCGGCTATCTTTATGCTAATTGTCGGAATCCTGTACACATATGGATTCCTTGATTATTATGTTAAATTCGGAATAACTCGAAAGAATTTCTTTAAGGCAGCCCTTTTCGCCTCTGTCCTATTGTCGATCGTCTTGGCCTTTTTCTTTGTCCTAATGGTCCTTTTATTAGAAGGTGTGTTTTCATTAATAGGCATTCCGATCCCTTGGACAGAGGGAATCAGTGAAAATGGCATTCTATCGGCGCTGACTAGCTTCAGCACCTTCACGATCACTCATTTCGCTTATTTTTTGATTGGCTGGCTAATAGGTCTTGGCTTTTATCGTTTTCTCTGGAAAATTGGCTTACTGTTTGTTGCGGCCAGTGTTGTATTAGTCAGTCTGTTGGAACTATTACACGGCAGCTTATTTAGCACGGCTCCGATCTCACTTTTTCCGGACGCTTGGATGATTACAGGTTTTCCTGCTTATCTTATCACAGCACTGCTTTTTCTTGCCTTAATTACTGTCAATTATCGATTAGTAAAGGATGTAACGATTCGACTACATTAAACAAGGAGTGTTTCACGTGAAAAAATTGCTGCGCGATTTTGTTTATTGCAGCGATTCTAATCCTAGTTCTCGTCATTACTTTATTTAGTTTGAGATTCTATAACGTCAATAAATATAATGTCTCAGACATGCAAGAAACAGAGAATTATCATGACTTGTCCGATTATCCAGAACAATTTTCATACGGAACAGTCCGGTACTTTAAAAACGGAATGGCAAGTGGTTTTCATTTACAACCAGATACACCGATAGCGGCGGAACCCATTGTTGTCTTTGGCGGCTCTGAAGGAAGCAGTAATTTCCCTTTGGCAGAACAAATATCCGAACAAGGCTATGAGGTGTATTCCTTGTTCTTTTTTGGAGCCGATAATCAGGTGGATACATTGAACAAAATACTATTGGAATTCTTCCAAGATTTCTTGGATGAGGCCGAATTAAATAATGAGGATATAACGATTATTGGAGGCTCAAAAGGTGCAGAGCTCGCTTTAGTGCTTACTAATTATTATAACGAAGTCCATCATTTGGTGTTATACACACCTAGCAGCTATATCTATCAAGGCTTAGTTTTTAACGAGGAAGCAAGATCTTCTTGGATATGGGAAGATACCGAGATGCTTTATATTGATATAACACACAATCCAGTTTCCCTTCTTTTATCAAATTGATGTTTGATATGTTTGTGTTAAACCCTGTATCCTATCGTCCCACTTATGAAACAGCTGTTGAGATGAATGATCACAGCCAAGAAGCGCGAATTGATCTATCTCACATTGACGGTCATGCCTTACTGTTAGCCGGTGAACAAAACGAAGGGGATATTGCTGCTAAGGAAATCGGGGAAGTCTTAGATGATCAAGCAAAGTGGTAATTTATCCAGAAGCAGGACATGTATTTGGTGCACCGCCTCAACTGGTCGGGATGAAATTAGGCGATACAGAAGAGCAGAAGAGGCCAATATGGAGGCAAAACAGGATAGCGATCAGAAACTATTCGAATTTTTAAATAAATACAGCGCGGATTAAACGGGACGAAAGGATGGTGAAAGACAGATGTCTACTTCATTTCACGATAGTAAACCTATTTTTGTTCAAGTACGTGAACGAATTGAAGACCAGATTGTTAATGATCAGCTGAAAGAAGGAGAGCAAGCCCCTTCTACTAATCAACTGGTACAGTTTTATAAAATTAACCATGCGACCATTTCCAAAGGCGTCACTCAATTAGTTGAGGAAGGAATTTTGTTTAAGAAACGGGGTGTTGGTATGTTTGTGGCAGAAGGAGCTAAACAAAAGCTCATACAGAAACGGAAGCAAGCCTTTATGGATAACTATGTAATTGGCTTAGTACAAGAAGCTAAGAAGCTGCAGATTAGTGAGAATGAAATTATTGAATTAATTAAACAGGCAAAAGGGAGGTAATTAACATGCGGCCTACCCCGAGAAATCTTTTATCAAGAAATATTGGTTGATCAAGAACGATACCCTCGTACGATCATTTTATCCACGCATCTTGTTTCTGAAATGGAATATCTATTTGATGAGGTGTGATCATTGATCAAGGAAAAGTGATCTTACAAGATACAAATGATAATTTGATGGAACATGGAACAAGGGGTCTCCATTACAGGAACAGTCAAAAGCAGTTGATACCTTTACTTAACCCTTCCAAGTCCTGAGCACACACCAATTAGCTGGAATGTGGTCTACGGCTCCTTAACAGAGCAACAGCACAGCTAGGCGCAAACACTGGGCTTAGAAATTGGACCGATATCACTGCATGATTTATTTGTCCATTTTACCTGTTTCTATTTGTTCATGAAGCCGGTTAATCTTGATTTCCTTGCGGATAACAGGATCGTCTCCACTTACATGCTTGTGCTGGGAATTATTCATTTTTATGCTAGCTTCGATTTCTATACAAAAAACGGGGGCACACGAAGGAATTTCTCTTGGCAGGTCTGTTAACCGGAGCAATCTACTAACTAGTCAAAAATGCAGATATGCGTTTTTCATAAGGAAGATGAAGGGCATCCCCTCTCTTTCTAATCGACGGAATAGCAATCTATCCATTCAACACGAAAAAAACGCCAAAAAGTCTGTACTTGGCGTTTTTTTTCTAAATATTAAGTCAATTGCTGTTCAGCAAAAGAACGATACAGTTCATGCTGCTCCAATAACTCTTGATGAGTCCCTCTCCCTGTAATCTTACCTTGCTCAATAAAAATAATTTGATCGGCATGGACAATGGTTGCCAGACGGTGGGCAATAACAAAGGTTGTTCGGCCTTCCATTAAACGATGCAATGCCTTTTGCACCACTTGTTCTGACTGGCTGTCAAGACTTGCCGTCGCTTCATCCAGCAACAATAATTTCGGATTGCGCAGGAAGGCGCGGGCAATATTGATCCGTTGGCGCTGTCCGCCTGATAATTTGGTTCCTCTTTCTCCTACTTCTGTATCTAATCCTTTCGGAAGCTCTTTGATAAATTGTTCGGCATAAGCCATTCTTGCTACTTCCCATAGCTGTTCATCTGTTACTTCACTGGCATTCGCTAGGCCGTAGGTTAAATTCTCTCTGACTGTACCAGACATCATGGAGCTTTCTTGTGATACATAACCAAGCTGTGAACGCCAAGATCGCATCGATAATTCATCAATCGACTGATCGCCAATCAATACTTGACCCTGGGTTGGATTGTAATAGCGCTCGATCAAACCGAATACCGTTGTTTTCCCGCCGCCACTAGGGCCAGCAAAGGCAATCATTTCGCCAGAAGCAGCCGAAAAAGACATATCGGTAATAACCGGCTCTCCCTCTTCATAAGCAAAATGAACATTTTGGAAGGTTAGCGGTAACCCATCAATCGAACGGTCTACCCCTTGATTCCTTTCTTCTACATCTTCATCTAGAATCTCCATAATACGGCCAGTAGCACCTTTTGCTTTTTGTAATTCGGTAAAGAACATAGCAAAGGTTGTAATCGGGAAAACAATTTGGAATAGATATAACAAGAAGGCAACCAATGACCCCGTTGACATCGTTCCTTCTTCGACCCGAATCCCGCCATAACCGATAATAGCGACGATCACCAACATAACGATCATATACATAAATGGTGCGATTACAGAAAAAATCTTTGCTTCCCTTAATCCAGTTTTAAGTAAATGAAGAATACCTGTGTTACCTTTTTTAGCCTCTACATCCTCTGCGGTAGAGGATTTCATTAACTTAATTTCACTAATGGTTTGCTGGATTTCTCCTTGAAAGGTAGCAGTCTGATCCTGCAATTTTCTGGATATTTTCGACATTTTTGAACCTAATGGCATCATCACGGCTACGGTAAGCGGCACCGCGATAAACATCATTAAGGTCATGCGCCAATCCATTACTAAAAGTATAATGACCGCACCGATAATCGAAATTAAACCAGATATAAACTGGGGAAAATGTTGAGATACCAGATCTTTCACAATTCCGGTATCATTAATGACACGACTGACCGATTCGCCACTCGGCTGTTGCTCAAAATAACGTACTGGCAGCCGAATGAGCTTAGACCAAATCGATTCCCGCAATCCAGCCACTACCTTTTGCCCGACAAAAGCCAGCGCATAGGCAGAAAAACCATCTATTAAGGCATGCAGAATAAAGATACCAATGATCAGCGCGATAAATCCGATACTGATAGACGTAATAGAAAATCCATCCACTAATTCTCTGGTCAGTAATGGAATGGTTAAGCCTACCAATGTGGTTAACACACTGCCTAGTAAACCGAGCACTAAAACAAACTTGGGCAGTTTAAGTGAAAAAATGAGTGATACAAAAGCTTTAACTGATTGGTTTTCCATATCATATCTCCTTATGCTTTACTTTTTTCTTCATCGACTCTACTATCAATACATAAATACCCACATCATTTGGACATCCGTCATTACTGCATTCCTCCTTTACCTTTTCTTCCTCTATCATATAACATTTATGCAAGTGCCGGCTTTTTCATCCATACCGCTTATTTTACAAATGACCACACAGAAAAACTCGTCACGGTACTAGAATGTTTTAGTTTAAAGTTTTACTTCATAGTGTAATCATCTGTTTTAGAACTTTCAGATTGGAACGAAAAGCGCAAAGTGCCCTTTTAAAAACGTAGAGATTGGAGCGTCACAACGGAGATAAAGGCAACACGACGACGGAAGGAGTCGATGTGGACTTATCGTAGGGCGTGACATGAAATCTCTAAAGTGTGGCGCTTGGAGCTGGAAATGGCTATTCTTAAATAAAAATGTACGCATGAAAAATTATATACTTTCTGACCTTGTAAAAAAGACTGTCGAAATAAGTTTTTCTATCCATCCGTTTGTCTTTCCCTGATAGACTCTAACAGCTTCTCGGGCTGATCCGCCCTAAACACAACAGAATTTACCAACCTCTGCTTGCCAAAAAATCCTTTCACCTGTACTGGTTGTTTTAAGAAAATCTCATACTGTGGTGAATCGATCTTTAATAAAGAATCATAGGTATGTTTTACTTCTTTTTCAAATAAATCCCCTGCCTTAGCATGCTTAATGCTTTCAATATTGTCAACAGCTACAGTAATACTGCTCTGGTATCCTAATCGAATAAGCAGTGCATCTTGTTCTAACTTATGTGGCAAATAACGGACCGAATTATAGAAACCAATCATATACAATAGGCCATAAATATGCAGAATTGTAAAAATCCAAGCCGCTATACTGCTCCACTGATGAAGGAGAAAATGAAACAATGTTCCCTCCACCGTAATTAGAATCAAACATAGGATAATGATGGTTTTTATTTGCGAATCCTTATGATACGTAAAATCTCTTTCTGTATCCACATTAGGCGGTTTAAACCAAATAAACAGGGAGTAATAGATTACACGAAATTCCCTTAACACGGCATGCAAGACCAAACGCTTAGACATCGCATGCGGCCTAATCCATAAGACATATATTGATAATGTGGCAATAAATATTATCGCAAGTGTTATAGCAATATAAATTATGTCGTTCACCATCCCTACATGCAGCAGATAATAACTGCCCCCAAAATCAGCAGCAGTAATACAAATAAAACAGATAATCTTCTCATTCTCCTACATCCTTATGAGCATTTTCTTCCTTTTCCATCATATAATTCATCGTTTCTTCGAGCCACTTTTTATACACGCCGTCAGGAATAACTTCCATCACCTCATCCTGAATTTCAAGAAAAGCCTGATGATCTGGATTCAGACCTCCGACTGATTTGGAATGATCGGTATAGTTCACGGTAAGATAAGCAAAGCGTCCATCTTCCGAATTAGTCGATAAATCTTCCGTTAATGTATGGAATGAATGATCCGTAATACTCTTTTTTACTTGTTGTACTTGTTCTGGGACAATTTGTACTTCTATTATCGGGGCTTTTGGGTCTATATCTCCATCGTTTTCTTCTGTTGAGTATACATTTACACGTCCGTCCTCATAAAGAGCTATATTACGGTAGAATGATTCATGAATTTGAATCGGCCCAGCTGGTGCGGTTGTTGCGATAATAACAGGCTGATCCGTTGAAAAATCCGATTCAGCATCGCAGCCCAGCAAAACAGTCAGCAGCAGCAGACTAGATAGGACTGCTTTCATTGTTCATTCTCCTTTTTAGCACTTTCATAAAAATGGCCAAAGGCTGCTTCCAGCCATGCTTCTTCTTGTTTTGTTAAGGGGATATAGGTTAGCTTCTCCATCTCTTTCAAAAACTGATTGATTTGTTCCTCATTCTCCTGTTGATATATATCTATTTGAAAGATATGTTCCAAATCTTCCAGACTATCTAATCCTAACAACTCGACCAAATAGTTAAGGAGCTGCTTTAGCAATGTGGTTACTTCTGGATCATCAACCGGCATGCCAGCTACCCGTTTCACCTCTTTTAGAAATTGAAGCATAAACTGCTCCCATCGCATCTTTTCTGTTACGCTGGAGTCAAATAACCTAGACCATACCTCTTCTTTCATAATCGGTTTGGCAATCTCCATTTGTCTTTTCTCTGATTGCATATTTGACAATAGACTGAACAGAAGCTGACTGTCAATTTCCTGTTCTTGATCTATTAGATGAACGGTACGCTCAATCGTTTCTAAGGCCATTTCAATCCGTTCTTTATCCTCTTTTAATTTAGCTTCCTGCATCCGTAAGGTATCTTTAAAACGTAAATCCAGCTGGTCGGATTGGATATACTTTTTGATTTCCCCTAACTGGAAACCGAGAAATTTCATCGTCATAATTTGATGTAATCGAATCGCATCATCCTTCTTATATGTGCGATGACCAGTTGTTTGGTTACGGTTCGGCTGCATAAGTCCCTTCTCTTCATAATAGTGCAAGGTTCGAACAGAGACACCGGTATAGGTCGCAAATTGACTAACGGTAAAGGATTCTTCCTCCATCATACATTACCTCCTATTCGTTAATCTTATCCTATCATCTAACGTAACGTGAGATGCAAGGGATTTTATAAAAATTCTTTCAAAAAGCGATTTCCCAATTAAGAAAAAGCAAGTAGTACTTGGGACTTTTTAGCCAAGTGTGGTGTCCGCTCCGAAAAGTCGCTTTCCGGGGGCATGGCTTCAACCCTTGGAAAACGGAGCCTATTTCTGGAGAAATTACACACCCATTTTTGATACTCTCCCTATATACTAAAAAAAGTCGCTACCGATAAAGATAGCGACTTTTCTATGTATGTATATTCATTATTTTAATGGTATGGCGGAGGAGGAGGGATTCGAACCCCCGCGAGCCGTGAAGCCCCTGTCGGTTTTCAAGACCGATCCCTTCAGCCGGACTTGGGTACTCCTCCGTATCACTGACGACAAATAACAATATAGCATATACAGTAAGACAAGTCAAGAATATTTTTAAAGAATCTATGTGTCTTGTTCCGTTAATTACAGCCAATAGAATTAATTAATTTTTTACAGATAGAGTTAATACTTTTTTTATTTCTGCTCTTTTATTTTAGCAAGCATGTACTCATTCCTCACAGACAAGCTGCTGTTATGAATGTTTTAATAAACCTACCGGAAAATCCGAACTCATTCACATACTAGCATTTAATGATCATTCGAATTTTTCGTTTAATAAAGTCTAGTCTTCTTATCCCTTATACCTTTCTTCTGTTACTCCCATCGTCAGAATAAACTTACCGATATAATCCCCATTGGCATATCCTGAAGTGATTGACCTGCAGCAGCGTCTCTGCTGGTAAATCAAGCAGCAGTTGAATCGATGTCTGCGTATCCTTTACCTTAATAATTGTATCTGGCGCCACTGAATAGGCGGTATAATCTCGGTTGTTGTGATTGATTCTTTGGACTCTTCTTTAGTGTTTTCTGGTGCTACTTCTACAACTACTTGACTTAACATATTATTTAAAAGTAATATACAAAAATATTTCTTTCTATGAAATTATAATCCATACAATATTATCACTCTCCTTGAAGAAAATTCATTTTTGATTAAAACGACCTATATAATCTGAAACTAATCACCTATAAAAATAGGCCAGATACATATTAGTGGTTATTTGTAAAATAAGTACCTTTTGGTTAATACATGGTTTTCAGATTAATGAATAAGTCGTCCAAATACAGCTTTTTTAATTATATTAGTTGAATATTACTTATAAGTAATATAAAATAAGTAGTAAATTTGCACGAGAAAATCCATCCCACAGTTAATCTATATCTGTGACTGTAAATACCTTTTGTAGAACTTTTGATCTAATTTTTATAAAGAGGAGGAGTCAGAATGAAAAAAAAGAAAAGAGTGTTCACAGCCAAGTTTAAAAAAGATGGAACCGTTATTATCACTGAATCGAATGCCTTCAATCATCTGGATGTAAAGGGCTGGACAGTACTACAGAGGTCATCACTGGCAGGCCATACGATTGGGCTTAATTAAAAAACTTAATTACTGGTGGAAATAATGATTTATGGTCAAAGGAAGGTAGAAAACTGGGAGAACATTGTTCAAGTCGCTGCTGGTGGAGATCATACAGTTGGCATGAAAAAAGCAGCCGACTTCCCCCGTGCAAGTACTCATTGTACAAATATATAAATTAGGAAGACTAATACGCCGCGATTGGACAGGAAAGGATGGATAAAATGTCGAAACGAAAATGCAAAACAGGAATTTTTTTGCTGATTATCTTACTGATCAGCGCGTTATTTCCCCCAATAGAGACACAGAATGTTTATGCTGAAGAATCAGGACCTAAACAATTGCAAGAGTTAGAACAAGGAGAGGAAATCATTTTTGCTAGTGCGGAATGGATTGTGCTAGAGCCGAGCGAGGGCTATATCTTAAGGAAGGAATCAATTGGAAATAGACAGTTTGATAACGGGACATCTTTGTCGAACCGATTTGACCCATCGGATGCAAGCAATCTCGCTCACTATTTAAATGGGGACTACTATGATGAGGCGTTCACATCTGCGGAACAAGCTGTCATTGAAGAAAGAATTTGGGGAATTGGAGATGAACATGATGAGAATGCGGATCAAGTCAACGCCAATATAGGTTTATTATCCTATGAAGAATGGCGTGCGTACAGCAAATCTTATAATAGCAGTGATGGTTTTTTAGATGATCCTGCAAGCAGGATGTGGTTACGGACACCGACTTCCTCCACGGATGGTGCTGTTTGGACCGCTTGGTACGGGAGTCCAATGGGAGCTCTTGTGTACAATCTCAGCTTAGCTATGCATCCCGTTTTAACATTGAAATCTGACATCGCAGTATCTGATGACAATGAAGTAATATTGCCTCCCAAACAATTGCAAGATTTAGAGCAAGGAGAGGAAATTACCTTTGCCGGTACAGAATGGATTGTGCTGGAGCCGGATGAGGGGTATGTCTTAAGGAAGGAATCGATTAGAAATAGACAGTTTAATACAAATTGGTGGCTGGAAAGTTCAAACCGATTTGATCCATGGAAGCAATATAATCTTGCTCATTATTTGAATGTGGATTACTATAACGAAGCGTTCACCTCTGCGGAACAATCTGCCATTGAACCGAGAGACTGGGGAATTGGAGATGAGACAGATGAGAATGCGGATCAAGTCAACACCAACATTGGTTTACTGTCTTATGGAGAATGGGAGGAGTACAGCAAATTTTATAATAGCAGTAATGGTTTTTTAGATAACCCTGAACGTGAAATGTGGTTACGGACACCTTCTTCCAGTCGTAATACTGACGTTTGGTATGTAGGGCAGACTGGTATTCTGGGTGCTTGTCATGTGAGCGTCTGCAACTTCGCTGTACGTCCAGCTTTGACTCTGAAATCTGACATCTTTGTATTGGATGAGAAGGAATTGATTGTGGCAGATATAACGTTTGATCCAAACGGAACAGGGGATACATGGACACAGGAACACGAAACAACGGTAACAGTAAACAAATTTGTTAAGGCTTCTGATGTGCAATATACATGGTCGACAGAAACAACGAAACCAAATGAAGAGGAAGACTGGAAAGCATTAGAAGTAAATGAGGAAGGTAGAGCAAAATCTATCAAAACGCCAGAAAAAGCGACAGGAGAATATTATCTCCATATGCAAGGGAAAGACATCACCGATAGAGATTTTCATATACATTCGAAAGTGTTTAAGATAGATAATAGAAACCCAACAGCCCCATCAATCGACACAC
The DNA here is from genome assembly GCF_016909015.1 of Gracilibacillus alcaliphilus. GTDB lineage: Bacteria > Bacillota > Bacilli > Bacillales > Amphibacillaceae > Gracilibacillus > Gracilibacillus alcaliphilus. The sequence continues at coordinate 3,078 of NZ_JAFBFA010000038.1, read as the reverse complement.
CAACCGAGTGGACGAATGTTCCAACAGTGAAAATTACAGCTGGAGAAGATGAAGACAGTGGTGTGGATGATACGAAATATCGACTTCAAGGAAATGATGACGAGGAATGGGGAGAATGGCAGACACTTGATGAAACAGGTAAAGTGAAGATAGAAGCAGAAGGAGAAACAATGATACAAGCACGTACGATTGATCGGGCAGGAAATCAGAGCGAGGTGACGGAGGTAACAGTCAAAATCGATCAAACGAAACCTGATATTGCTTTTAATCCGAATGGTAATAATAAAGTGGCAAAAGAAGGCTCTACAAAGGTAACGGTGACAGATGAGGGAAGTGGTGTAGACGAAGATTCTCTTTTCTATATTTGGTCACAAAGTGAGACGTCACCAGACGAGGAGGCGGAATGGTCTGCCTTTACCAATGGAGAAAAACTGACAAAAACAAGAGCTGATGGTGACTGGTATTTGCATATTCAAGCGACAGACCGTGCGGGAAATCAAGCATATGCGGTGACTAATGTTTTTGTGTTGGATAATACGCCACCAGAGGCTCCAGAGATACATCCAGATACAGCCGATTGGACAAATAACGATGTCACTGTGCGTATCGAGGGGGAGGAAGAAGATGCGACCATTCAATACCAACTCAATGGAACAGAGGATGAGGCTTGGAGAGAGTATAAAGAAGAACTGGTTATTACAGAGGAAGGCGAAACAACGATTTATGCCCGAGCAATAGACGAAGTAGGAAATATCAGTGACATAGCTGACGTAACGGTAAAAATCGATCGAAGTAATCCAGAAATTACGATAGACATGACACAAGGTAACGATGGAACGGCCTATGAAAACGATACTTGGACGCATCAAGCCGTACATCTATCACTGAAAGTGACAGATCAAGCCATCAAGGATTGGACGATTAAGGTCAATGGGGAGATTGTGGCAGATGTAAACAACTTTACGCATGCTTTTTCCATCACAAAAGCAGGAACACATTCGCTAACAGTGACAGCGGCGGATAAGGCAGGAAATCAGGCGGAAGAAACCCGCACCATCCGTATCGATCAAACACCTCCTTCTAAACCAGTCATTCAGTTGAGTGCAGAAGGTTGGACGAATGCCGAAGTGGTAACAGCAACCATCATTGCCGGAGAAGATCAAGAAAGTGGTGTAGACCAGACACAGTATCGGATCGGGGAAGGAGAATGGGCGGCCTATGATCAGCCTTTATCCATCGACGAAGCAGGTGAGACAAAGATCGAAGCACGTACCATTGATCAAGCAGGAAATATCAGTGACATAGCTGAAGTTATTGTAAAAATAAAACGGAACATACCGGCTAAACCAGTGATCCATGTGGAAACAAGCGATTGGACGAATGCAGAGATGGTTTCTGTGGAGCTGACAACCGATGAAGCGGGTGGAACGCTCGAATATCAGTTGAATGATACAGAAGAAGGCTGGTTGACCTATACAGAAGGAATGGCAATTTCAGAAGAGGGAATAACAAAAATTTATGCCCGAGTGGTAGACCAAGCAGGAAATGTAAGTGAGGTGGCCGAAGCCATGGTCAAAATCGACCGTCACGCTCCCACACTAACCTTGTTAGGTGATAATCCTATGTACGTTGGATATAAGGAAATATTTGAAGATCCTGGCTACGAAGTGGAGGATAACTTTACTGAGGATGTAACTGTGAAAGTGACAGGAGAAGTAAATACCAGCCAAGTAGATGTGTATGAGCTGACCTACAAGGTGCAAGATATGGCAGGAAATGAAACAAGCAAGACCCGATCAGTACATGTCGTGTATGAGGAATCTCCCATCATCCTCTTAGATGGAGAAAACCCACTCATATTAGAAGTGGGTACAGCCTACGAAGAACCCGGTGCAACTGCAACAGATCAAGCAGGGAACGACATTAGTGAACAAATGAAAATTACCGATACTATCGATACGTCCAAACTAGGAAGCTATCAAGTCACCTATGAGGTGGAAGATGACTCTGGAAACAAATCCAAAGCCACTCGTAATGTAGAAGTAGTTGACACAACAGCACCAGAAATCACCCTGAATGGCGAAGCAGAAATTACGCTAGAACTAGGTGACAGCTATCAAGAAGCAGGAGCTGTGGCCTCTGATAATTATGATGGCAATTTGAACGAGGCTATTCGAATCACAGGAGATGTCCTTACCAACAAAACAGGAACCTATCACGTCACCTATACTGTAACAGATAGCTCCAATAATGTTGCCAGTGTTACGCGTACCGTTTATGTAATAGATACGACGGCACCAAATGATGTGACGCTGGAAATAACGGAAGTCACTACAGAGAAAATCACGTTCATTTTTTCCGCACAAGACGCAGGGGGAATTAAGGAGTACATTCTATCCAGAAATGGCATAGAAATCACGCGTATCAACGGGGAAGCGACCACCTATACAGATCAGACCGTGGAAGCAGGTACGACCTATCTCTACAAACTCGAGGCAATCGATCCATCTGGCAATGCTGCTTCTGCAACGGTGGAGATAACGACAAAGGAAGCAGAACCAACACAAGGCGCACCAATAGAAGTAAACTATGTAGATGAAACAGGCAAGGCAGTAGCTGAACCCGAAAAACTAACTGGTAACCTGGGAGAAGCCTATAAAACTGAGCCAAAAATAATAACAGGTTATCAGCTGATTGAAACACCAGAGAATGCAACGGGTACGTTTACCGAAGAAGCACAAACTGTCATCTATGTCTATGCACTAATAGAAGAGGAACCAACACAAGGCGCACCAATAGAAGTAAACTATGTAGATGAAACAGGCAAGGCAGTAGCTGAACCTGAAAAACTAACTGGTAATTTGGGAGAAGCCTATAAAACTGAGCCAAAAGTAATAACAGGTTATCAGCTGATAGAAACACCAGAGAATGCAACAGGTAAGTTTACCGAGGAAGCACAAACTGTCACCTATGTCTATGCACCAATAGAAGAGGAACCAACACAAGGCGCACCAATAGAAGTAAACTATGTAGATGAAACAGGCAAGGCAGTAGCTGAACCTGAAAAACTAACTGGTA
>NZ_JAFBFA010000037.1 GCF_016909015.1 Gracilibacillus alcaliphilus | reverse complement strand
TTATGCCCTGCAAAGCATACATTTTATGATAGAGTACCTTCTCTTTTTTGGCTAGGGGATTTTTTATCACTTTCGAGTATTATTTTACACATACTGTGACCAATACTTGAGGTTAAAACTATCGCTTCAAAAGGCTGATACCTAATCCAGTTAATCGAACGCTGTTTGTTACTTGTTCACCGGAAAATAAGTCTGTATAAACACTTTCTTCTAACAAGACTTCTTTTGGTCGATCCGAAAAATTCATGAGAAACAGATAGTCATTGGTACCATCTGTACGAATTTGGGCACTTACATCTTTTGGCAAGATATGACCTGTGGCTCGTATTAAGCCGGTTTGATCAGCTAATTTCCGGAAAAATTCTTGATGAAATGCTGCATCGTTACGGGAAGCAATATAATAAGCTTTTCCTTTGCCTTGCTGATTGACAGTTAAAGCCGGCCGGCCAGCAAAAAAGTCGCTGGCATATTCGGCAAGCACTTCCGCTGTTTCGGCATGAATCAGATCACATAATTCTTTGGCTTCAAAGCTGCCTATCAGCTGCAGGTCATTTCCATCTCGACAGATGATCTGTTTGGTTTCCTCATCATAGAGACCATCTATTTCTTCTGACCAAATCCCTAATGTTTCTCGTAACGGGCCTGGGAAGCCGCCTAAGAAACAGAGATCATGCTCATCAACAATACCTGACCAATACGTAGCAACAAATGTACCGCCAGCTTGGACAAATTGTTCGATTCTTTCTGCCACTCCCGGTTTCACCATATATAACATCGGTGCCACGACGACTTTATACTTGGATAAATCCTTATCCGAGTCAATCACATCCACAGTAATCCCTTGTTCCCAAAAGGCCTTATAATGCTCCACTACCGTTCGTTCATAATGTATCCCTTGGTTGCGCGGCCCTTGGGCATCATTGACAGCCCAGCGGTTCTCCGTGTCAAAAATAACGGCCACCTCGGCGGCTACAGTCGTACCGGCAATCTCATCCAATTGATCTAACAGATTCCCTAGTTGCTGTACTTCTTGAAAGACACGCGTATGTTCATGTCCTGCATGATCAACCACAGCGCCATGGAATTTTTCACTAGATCCCCTGCTTTTCCGCCATTGGAAATACTGAACCGAATCAGAACCATGCGCAACTGCCTGTAAGGAAGATAAAACATGCATACCTGGTTTTTTCAGCTTACTGATTGGCTGCCAGTTTGTTAAACTGGGCGTGCTTTCCATTAACAGGAAGGGCTGGCCATCCTTTAAGGAACGGAACCAATCATGATTCATTGCCGTATAAGCAGCTAAATATGATGTGTCTTGCTGATCATGCCAAGTTGGATAGGAATCCCAGGAAATGATATCGATATCGTCTGCCATTTTTGCATAATCTAATCCTGCAAATAATTCCATAAAATTAGCTGTAGCAGGCAATTCCGGCTTTACCGCCTTCAATGGTTTTCTTTCATGGCGGTAAAAATCAAGTGTTTGCTCGGTTACAAATCGCTTCCAATCCAAGTTTTGCCCATGCACCATCGTCTCCCCATGAGGTGCAGGCGATTCTACTTGCGACCAGCTGGTATAGGTATGACTCCAGAAAGTGGTCCACCATGCCTTATTTAAGGCCGTTAATGTTTGATATTTTTGCTTCAGCCAGTTGCGAAAAGCGTCCTGACAGTAGTGACAGTGGCACTCCCCTCCGTATTCATTGGAGATATGCCAGCCGATAACAGCCGGATGGCTGGCATAGCGTTCTGCCAGCTTCGTATTCATGATCGTCACCTTTTCTCGATAAACTGGTGAGGTATAACAATGATTATGACGCATCCCATGCAGATTGCGGACCCGGTTAGCACCTACACGCAAAACTTCCGGATATCGCTCCGACATCCATGCCGGCCGTGCACCGCTGGGAGTAGCCAAAAAGACATAGATCCCATTTTGATGCAGACGATCTAATATTGCATCGAGCCACGCCAAGCTAAATTGTCCTTCTTCCGGTTCCAGCCTTGCCCATGAAAAAATGCCGACAGACATGACATTACAACGGGCTTGCTTCATTAAACGAATGTCTTCCGTCAATATATCTGGCCGATCTTCCCATTGTTCGGGATTATAATCCGCTCCATGAAGTATTTTTGGTATCTTGCTGCTTATGGGTTTGAATTTCATATGGTCACCTTGCTTTCTCTAGTGTCTGCTAATTTTTATAAAACTTCACATTATCTATATTCATCCAATTACCTGCATTGGCATAAGAAATAATGCCGATTTCACATTGGCCATTTGTGACAGTAATATGATCGATCTCTATCTTCACCCACTGATCAGGACTAACTGGTAAAGCCTGTTGTAATTCATTACTGCCAAAGTTTTTAGCGTAGATATATACATCATCTTGACCACCACTGTTTAATACCCATGCAGAGAAGGTATAGTCGCCATCTTCCAGTCCATCTATGACTTGATAGGTAGAAACCGTATAATCCTGATCACTCCAGTGCGTCAATTTATAATCACCATTAATTCCAGGACTTTCGGTAAATACCGCTTCTTTTGAACTGCCTGCTTCTGTCCACACACCCCAGTCTGTAGGTGTGTTTGTCCAGCCGTCTACTTCAAAGTCATGATTTTTTACCAAATTATCTGGTGTATTATATTGAAAAGCAGCCACACTCTCTAAAACATTACCATGAAAATCAAACAATGTTTGATTATCCCATGGATTGGATAACAAACCATGGTCATCATTATAAAGCTTCCCTGCTTCCGTGCCCCAATTTGCTCCTTCTACCGGAATCCATGCAGGTTCCCACCAGAATATTCCCCTGCCTCTGCCATCAGGAATATCCTCCACTATCTCTTGTAAATCGTTCATAAACTCCATTTGTCCTTGCGGGGAGGCTGGATAACCACCTATTCTTTCTTCCTCTTCAAAAAAAGAATTACCTAAGCCATCACCATCGTCAAGTGTAAAGCCATATGCCGTTTCCACAATCATGACATCTTTATTGTACCTGTTACTAATATCATTCATGTTATAATGCAATTCCCCCATTGTTCCGTGCCAAAACGGATAATAAGACAAGCCAATAATATCAAAATCCACCCCTAAATTAGTGATTTCATCAAACCACCATCTATATAAACGATTGTCTCCTCCATGGTCAAGGTGCAACACTATTTCTACCTCTTCTTCACTGCTAAGTGCATCCTGTATCCCAGATATACCTGCAGAGAAAAGTTCTGCCAGCTGGGTGAAGTCATTATAACCCGCTCCTACTTTCCCATCGTCCCATAAAATACCTGAAGTCGTTTCATTCCCTACTTGCACCATTTTCGGCAGTACACCTTCCTGCTTAAATGCTTCTATTACCCCTTTGGAATACTGATATACTTCATTCTTCAATGCATTGTAAGATAAGTTCTGCCATGATTTGGGCTTGGTCTGTGTACCTGGATCTGCCCAGAAGTCGCTGTAATGCAAGTTAAGTAATACTTCCATGCCTTGTGCCTTAGCGCGTTTTGCTAAAGAAAGGGCAGTTTGCAGGTCATTCGTTCCGCCTCCGTAAGGATTGCCTTGTGTATCATAAGGATCAACCCATAATCGCAGCCGCACATAATTCATTCCATTGGCACTGAGAATTTCTAGAGCATCCTTTTCTACACCTTGTTCATAAAAAGCACCTCCAAGTTCCTCCACTTCATGCAGCATCGATACATCGCCACCCATAATAAAGTCACTATTACTTGCAGCATAAACGTTATTGCTCATCTCTCTCAGGCTCAGCATACTGTCTGGAACAAAGAATCCTAGCCACAATACTGCTGCCAACAGGCAAATACTTATTTTCCTCATATCATGTCCTCCTATATTTTAAAATGTTGTTCAGAATAACTTAAAGACATTTAACGATTCTAAAGCATTTCCTTCAAAGTCAAACAAACCTTGATTGGCCCAATGATTTCCTGCATTGCCTAGGTCATCACCATATTTCATCCCTTCTTCACTCGCCCAGCTTGTGTGTTGAACCGGCAGCCATGCAGGCTCCCAATACACAATTCCTAAACCCCTATAAGTACCGGCTTGCAGGCCTTTTACCAATGCCATTAGATCCATTAAGAAGCTTTGCTGTCCGTCCACAGTTGGAGGATAGCCTGCTATATCAGATAATTCCCTATTAAAAATACTATCTTCTCCTTTAGGTGCCTCATCGGTAAAGGCATAAGCGGTTTCTACAATCAATAGATCCTTGCCAAAGCGATCACCTGTATCTCTTAAATTAAACGCTAAGTCTGCTAAACTGCCATGCCAGTATGGATAATAAGACAACCCAATAATGTCGAAATCTACATCTCTTTGACAAATCTCATCAAACCAAGTTCGATATAATATATTGGCACCGCCAAAATCGAGATGTAAAATAATCTTCATCTGATCGGAAGTATAGTCTTCTCTTACAGCTGCAATGCCAGCCTTCAATAAATCAGCCAATTGATCATATGCTTGTTCTCTTTCCTGTTCCTCCCAAGCTTCAAATTCCTTGTCTTCAAACTGGAACTTTGGTGTTTTACCATCCGGCCATAACATGCCATTGGTTATTTCATTCCCTATTTGTATATATTCTGGCCTCAATCCTTCACCGTCAAAAACGGCTAATACCTCTTTTGTGTAGTCATATACTTTATTTTTCAGTGCTTGCCCGCTTAAATCGGCCCATTCTTTTGGTTTCTGTTGTTTTTTTGGGTCTGTCCAGAAATCGCTGTAATGCAGATTAAGCATTAATGCCATTCCGTTTGCCTTCGCCCTTTTTGCTAGTTTAAGAGTCGTTGGTAAATCATTGGTTCCGCCTAAATATGGATTTCCTTGTGTATCAAATGGGTTTACCCACAGCCGAAGTCTGACCGTATTAACCCCTTTCACTTTTAATATATCGAATAAATCTTTTTTCTGAAAATCTAAAAAGAATTCACCGCCATATCTTTCAACCTCATCTAAAATGGAAATATCTACACCTTTTATAAATGTTTGTTTCAAAATATCATGTCCTTCCCCTATAGTTGTTTTTATTAATATAAAGTGAGACTGCCCGCAAAAGGCTGTTATACCGGAATAGCTTTATCCTTTTGTTCCGCCAGCGGTCAAACCAGATATTAAATATCTTTGCAGGAATAAATACAACACCGCTACCGGAGCTGCAATCAGAATGGCACCAGCTGCAAAACGAGTGAAATTATTGGAAAATTGATCATTAATAAAATTAAATAACCCCAATGCTAAGGTATAATTTTCGGAACTTTGCAGTACAATCGACGGCAAAAGAAAATCGAATAAAGGATTCATAAAATTAAATAAAGCTACTACGGCTAGAATTGGTTTTGCCAGAGGCATAATAACCCTTAAAAATACCGTAAAATGCCCTGCACCATCAATTCGAGCAGCCTCATCCAATTCACGGGGAATAGTATCTAAATACCCCTTTACCAGCCAAGCATTAAATGGTATTTGCCCACCGACATAAATAAGAATTAATCCGGTTAATGAATCTAGTAAGCCAACCAGATTTAGTAATATATACAAAGCAACCATTGCCATCATCGCTGGAAACATCTGCAAAATCAAGAACGTATACAATCCTGACTTCTTGCCGACAAAATTATATCTTGAGAAAGCATAGGCGACTAAAGATGTCATTACGACAGAAAAGACAGCCGTTGCGCCAGATACAATCATACTATTCTTATACCAGCTGAGATAATCACTATGAGGATCTGTAAACAGCCATTTATAATGAACCAGCGACCAGTTTTCTGGAATAATCGAAGATGAGTAAAAACTGGTGCTAGAGTTTAGTGACATGCCAATCGCCCAAATAATGGGGTAGACGATAATGACAGTCATGATACCAAAAATAAGATAGATCCCTGCTACTTCTAGGTTTGATTTGAATTTGGCATTCATTAGATTTTACCCTCCTGCTTAAAAGAACTGGTCCGGCGGAATTGTAATATGGCAAAGATAGAAATCAAGATACCGATAATTAAAGAAATCGCTGCAGCCATACTGTAATTATTCGTTTCGAATGTTAACTTATATACCCAAGAGATTAATATATCGGTTCCACCCGCATTCTGTCCCTGAACAGCAGGACCACCTTCATTGAATAGATAAATAACATTGAAATTATTAAAATTGGTCGTATATTGAATAATTAATAAAGGAGCTGTTGCAAATAACACATGTGGCAAGGTAATATTCTTAAATTTTTGCCATCTTGTCGCCCCATCGACTTCTGCTGCCTCATACCAATCCTTTGATACACTTTGCAATACACCTGAAAATAAGGCAAATACAAAGGGATAGCCTAACCATGTTTGAATCAGGATAAGAACGATTCTCGTGTAGAATGGGTCTGACAGCCATGGAATCCCGTCCCCTCCAAACAGAGGAATAATAATATCACGATTAATCGTACCGAATTCATTATTAAACATTGCTGCAAAAATCAAGATCGACACAAACCCTGGTACTGCCCAAGGTAAAATCAAAATAGTTCGAATTGCTTTCTTGAATTTAACTCTTGGATCATTGGCTAATAACGCCAAGAATAATCCCAATACAATTTGAAAAGTGGTTGCCACTAATGTCCAAATAATTGTCCATGCAAAGACACTTACGAAAGTATCCTTCCATAATGGTGCTGTAATTAACTTCGCGAAGTTTTCAAACCCTACCCAGTCTAATAAGTTTTTCGGCGGTGAATTATAGAGATCATAATTGGTAAAAGCCAACGAAACAGCAAACAATAGAGGCAGCAAAACAGAGAAAATTAGCAATATAAATCCTGGTATTGTCAATAGATAGACAAAGGATTTATCGTATGCGATTTTCATAGACTCTCTTATACTTGGCGGCTGCCACCCCTGTGCAATCAGTTTCGCCTGCTTTCTGGCATCTTTCACATTCAGAACATAGAAAATAACCACAAAAACAAGCAGAATCAGTGAGATTAAGCCATATACCAATAAAAAGATGGAATGATCTACTCCAGCTAGAGTTCCTAATGTACTGATTCCCCACAAACCTAAATTAATAAAATCGGCACATGTAATAAGAAAGGCTACCTCCAATAAAATCAGAATGGTCCCCTTCAAGTACCGTCTATTATATAATTGGCCCAGCCCTGCAAAAATAATAGACAGTATTGTTGCGATATTGGGATTGTGTTTCTTACCCTGAACATGGTGAGAAGAATTATCATGCTTGGACATTTCAATCATCCTTTATTTATATTTAGAGTGAAAAGGGAGCCTTTTCACTCTAATGAACTGCTATTCTGAAAGTTGTATCTTTTCTTTTATATTGTTTACAACATCTTGCAAATTGTCTTCCACATCACCGCCATTGACAATTAACTCGATGGCATCATCCATATCCCATACAACGGACATCTCAGGAATATTCGGCATTGACGTTCCGTTAGGAATTTGAGCCGTATACCCATCATAAATAGGATCTTCAATGCTATCTAGAATTTCCGGTCGTGGCGGAACCTCCCCTGTTAAGTCATAATAAAGCTGAGAATTTTCATCATTAGTCATATATTTCGCTAAATCAATAGCCCATTCCGGATATTCTGAATAAGAAGATACTAACCACGCCTTGACCCCGACAAAAGAAGGTGCCACTTCACCATTTATTTTCGGCAGCGGAGCCGTCGCTAAGTCTTCACCAAGCGCCTCCTGATAAACAGGGATATTCCATGGTCCGCTAATCGCCATCCCTACCTTGCCTTCTGTAAATAAGCCATCAATTACATCAACAGTTAAGCTCTTCGGTAAGATGCCTTCATCAATAAACTTCTTATACTCTTCTAAACCAGCAATCGAACCAGCATTATCTAAACCAATATCAGAGGTATCATAGACACCATCTTCTTCACCGAAAATATAACCGCCATATGCATTTATAAACGAATATAAGTAATAAAATTCTGGTGAAACTAAAAATCCATATTGATCCTTATCCGCCTCTGTCAATTCTTGTGAGAGTTCATACACTTCTTCGATAGTTTCAGGCGGTGCATCAACCAAACTCTTGTTATAATAAACAAAATACGTATCAATAGTGACTGGTGAGCCGTATAGTTCACCTTCATACGTAAAAGCCTCTATTGCCGCCTCACTATACCCAGTTAGTTCTTCTTCTGTATATTCCACTGGAACTGCTAATCCTTGAGCAATAACATCCCCTAATCTGTCCTGAGGCTGAAAGAATAAATCCGGTCCATCCCCTGTCGGTCCAGCCAAGCTGAGTTTCTGAAGCTGATCCGGCATCGGCACCTTTTCTAAAATGATTTCTATACCTGTTTCTTCGGTATAATTGCTAAACATTTCTTCCGCAGCTTCAATTGCCTCTTCTTCATCGTTGACCCATACCTTTAGTTGTTCTGGCTTCTCCTCAGATTGGTTCTCTTCTTGTGATACCTCTTCTCGCTCAGGTGCACAGGCAGCCAAAGCAACAGCGATGACAACCACTAATAACAAACCCCAAACTTTTTTTATCTTCATCAACTATGTGACCTCCTCTTAATAAATTAATTTAATTATGTCCACATATTTATTATAAAGCGATTACATATCCATTTATATATCAAATTATTCTAACTTAGTTTCAAAAAACAAAACCCGCATCAAGATTGATGCAGGTTTCGATAGGTACTTGGTGTTATTCCTTCACGCTTTTTAAAGGTAGCCACAAAATGACTGAGTCCGTTAAATCCTACTTGCTTCGCTATTTCTTTCAAAGATAGGTCTGTATCTGTGATTAGAATCCGTTTTGCCTCGCGAATGCGTAATTGAACTAAAAATGAATAAGGGCTGATCCCAAATGTATCATGGAACATACTGTTTAAATGCTGTGAGCTGACTTTTGCCTTTTTCGACATTTCTAGTAAGCCAATATCTTGTGGGTAAACTTGTTCTAACCATTCCACGACCTCTCTAATCTTCTCAAACGATTGCAAGACAGATAGTTTATTATTCATTTGCCCATACTTATTTAAATGCATCAGGAACTGGTACAGATCGACGGATATTTCATGTGACAAGTAATGCGGATCATCATAGCTTTCCAGTTTGTCCAGCATTCTTTCCATATGATCTGTAAACGAAATATTGGCCGTTTCTTCATAAAAGGCAGAATAATTCATATCTAAGGCATTTAAGATCGGATCAACAGCAACACCAGTAAACGTGATGTAATAAGTCTGCCAAAGTATATCTGCCTTATGGTCAGAATAATATTTATGCGGTGTATAAGGTGTTAATAAAACACCACAACCAGGCGGCAATAGATAAGCTTGACCGGCTATCTCGATAGACCCTTTTCCCACTATGGTTTGCAGCCAATGGTAGTATGGATATCCCTCCGGCCGATTAAAGTCCAATTCATGCGGATTGTATCCAATACTCTCAATAAATAACGGCAGCGGATTTTCTGAAATAGAAAAAGTGAATCGCTTTTTCTTATCCACTTCTATCCCTACTTTCTTATAGAGGTTGTTCAAAAAGCTCGATAAAATGAGATATCGTATGGCGGAGTTGGCGGTAGGGGCTTCTCTCAGAATACATTGTGAGGGCAATGACCTAAACAAGTACGCTACTCACCTATTCAAAGCGACTAAGTTTCCGGTTGAAACAATTCACTCAGCACTAAAGCAACAGCTCCAAGTGACGAGCCGTAATCACTCAGCTTCGATAACTGAACGACTGTATCTTGAGCTCTGTCATAGATGACACGTGACTTCATTGCTTCCATAATAGGTTCTAGAATGTAAGACCCTGCTTTCGCAACTCCGCCGCCAATAATAACGAAACCAGGGTTAAACGTATGAATAAGATTAGCTAATGCAATTCCTAAATAGGTTCCGGCCTCATGAAGAATCGCCCTAGCCAACTCATCACCTGCAACTGCCGCCTGATGGACCATTTCTGCCGTGAGCGGCATATGTTGCTGTGCCAAAATGGATGAATTGCCGGCATCGATCAATTCCTGAGCTCTGTCTGCAATCGCAGGCCCTGAGGCAATCGTCTGCAGACAGCCATGATTGCCGCAGCTGCATTTTTTCCCGCGCAGATCAATCATCATATGACCAATCTCTCCAGCAATACCATGCTCCCCGTGATATAACTTGCCATCAATCACCATACCAGCCCCAATACCTTGGCCAATATTTATCGCGATCATACTTTTCTCTGCTGTTCCTACTTGGAACCATGATTCACCAAGTGCTAACGCCTTGGCATCGTTTTCTACTTTTACATTCATAGCAAAGCTTTGTTCGAGCGTCTCCTTAATCGGAATATCGCGGAGGTCTAAATTAGGGGCAAAAATGGAAATACCTTGCTCAGCGTCTACCACCCCATGCATAGCTACACCAATACCAATGAATTGCAGGCTCGGATGTTGATTCATCAGCAATTGAATCCCCTGTTTTAACATCTTCAAAAAGGCTTCATTCTCAATAGATGGATCGATTTCCTGAAGCAGTTCATCAGCGATTTCTCCTGCTAAATCGGAAATAATAAAACGAATCTGACTCGGCCCCACATCGACGCCAATAATGTGGAAACCTTGCACATGTAACACAAGCATCGTTGGTTTTCTTCCGCCTTGAGAGGCGCCCAATTGACTTTCCTTAATCAGTCCTTGCGCTAACAGTTCCTTTACCATCGTTCCTACTGTTGGCGGTGTCAGTTCGGTTTCTTTAGCAATTTGCGCCCGGGAAATCGGGCCATCGATACGAATTTTATTTAAAATAATCGATTTATTTAAGGACTTCATCCATTGAAAGCTTCCTCTTTGCATACTTGTACCTACTTTCTTAAATCTCTTAATTAAGTATAGCACACTCAGAGAAGGTCTGTTAATCGATTCCAAATCCTTAAAAAACACACAAACATGGACAGCCAGTGTTTGTGTGTTTGCATATTTCATAAGAATTAATAAGGACCACGAATCGAATCATGCACCTCATCCTGATAAAATGTGTGCAATTGTTGCAGTTCTTCTTCTGTAAATGGAGGAACTTCCACTGCCGCTAAGTTATCCTCTACCTGTTTAACGTTTTTGAACCCGGGGATAACGGATGAGATCGCATCATAGCTTAAAATCCACTGTAAGGCCGCTCGTGTTAGATTACCTCTGTCTGCTGCAATCCAATTCAGCTTCTCACTCAGTTCTACCCCTTTGGCAAACGGCAGGCCAGCAAAGGTTTCACCAACATTAAAAGCCTCTCCATTTTGATTGAATTCGCGGTGGTCACTGCCTTCAAACTTATGATCCTTCGTAAACTTACCTGTTAACAATCCGCTTGCCAATGGAACACGTGCCAACAAGCCGACCTGCTTTTCTTTGGCAACCGGAAATAATTCTGCAATAGGTTTTTGACGAAAAATATTAAAGATAACTTGCAAAGCAGCAACATTTGGATTTTCCATCGCCAACAGCCCCTCTTCGACTGTTTCTACACTCACACCATAATGACGGATTTTTCCCTGCTCTTGCAGCTTACCTAATACCTCAAACACACTGCCGTCACGCAAAATCTCAATTGGCGGACAATGAATCTGAATCAGGTCTAACTGTTCACGCTGCAAACGACGTAAGCTGTTTTCTACATATGTTGTCACAGAAGCCTCAGAGTAGTTAGCCGGATCATGAATATCACCTGCCCGGCAGAATTTGGTCGCAATATAAATATGATCTTCTTTTCCTTTTGTTGCCTTTGCCAGTAGTTCTTCACTATGACCATCCCCATAAACATCGGCGGTATCAAAGAAGTTCACGCCTTTATCTATCGCACGTGCCAGCCCATTTAAAGCTTCCTTGTCATCTGTCTTCCCCCACGAGCCGCCAATGGCCCAAGTGCCAAAGCTCAATTCACTAATCTTCATACCTGTCTTACCAAATGAACGATACTGCATATGTGACCTCCTCTTTCCAATTTATTCCGATGTAAACGTCTGTCAGATCCTGATTTCCAGCGTTGGCAAGGTATTAACGAACGCGAACATCCCGAAACATTTTCTAGCCTAGTGGAGATAAAACACCAGCCCACTGATAAAAGGCTTCAGATATCTATCATTTCTAGTATATCTGATTGCAGCATTAGATGAAAGTATGCGGTTTCACGTGTAAACTAATTTGCACTTTCCCCTCCTTATTCCTTACTTTGATAGCGCTTTAATTCCTATTGTGAGTTATGGTAAAATAATAAAGAAGGTTTATGATTGTGCTTGTGAAGCATTTGCAGGCTGTTAGCACAATGATAACAGCTATACTATATCATTTAGGAGAGTAATTATGCGAAATTCATTTGTCGGTATAACAGAATGGATCACACGATTCGCTTATCTTAATGTATTATGGATTGCGTTTACCTTGCTGGGCGGGATTATTCTCGGCCTGTTTCCTGCTACGATTGCCATGTTTGCGATAACAAGACAATGGGTGAGAAAGGAAACAGATCAGCCAATTTTTTCGTCTTTTTGGAAGACTTATAAAAGGGAATTCTTCAGAAGTAATTTATTAGGCGTTTGTTTCTATGTGATCGGATTTATTTTTTATATTAATGTGCTGCTCTTAAGTGTGATTGACAGCGGTATATATGATTCTGTAAAAATCCCCGTCTATTTTTCGATGTGTGTGATTGGTTTAATCATGTTGTATGTGCTGCCTGTTTATGTTCATTATGATTTGCGTCTTCTAACAATTTGGAAAAATGCCTTCTTTATTATGATTAGTCATCCCTTACATAATATGATTATGGTGATTGCCTCAGCTCTTTCCATTTATTTGCTGCTGCAGCTGCCAGCGACCTTATTCTTTTTCTCCGGCAGTATGGTGACCTATATTATCATGGTTATTTCCTACCACGCGTTCACCCGAATTGCCATAAAAAAAGGGGAATTCGCATAAAGACAGCCTTCTAGCGGTAAGAATTTTGCAGTGCTGAATAACATAACTTTTCAGAAAAGCTCACACTTGCACGTCCTTTTCTGTTGATTAATGAACAGCCAATTATTAAGTGATAAACGTGGTAAAATACGGGGTTGCACTGATATTTATTCATATAAAAAACCAGCCTGGCCAGACTGGTTTTTTTATGATCGTTCTATCCTAATCTAGGGATATCGATAGATGAAACAACATCATGGTGTTGATGTAATTCAAATACAATAATCTCATTATCCCCTTCTTGTAAGAGAGGAGCAGGCAGATATAATGTGTGTTGCGGACCTATCTCCCAGTATCTGCCCAGATTATAACCATTAACAAACAGAACTCCCTTAGACCAACCGGACATATCAATAAAGGTATCTGCTCGTTCCTCTACATGCAATATACCGCGATGGAAATAAGGATGATTATTGGCAGCTGATTGATTGGTATAATGCAAGTGGCTTACTTCTGTTAGAGGCAGCGGATAGACCGTCCAATCAAATAAAAATTGATTATTTAGCCGCACACCTTCTGTAATACCTTTGTAGTCTACAAGGGCTGGTCCATAATTAACCCGTCCCATATTCTCTACAATAATGCACAGCTTTGTTTCTACTTCGGTTATATCCACCTCTAATTGTGATGTACCACTCATCCGATCTACCGTCCCTGCATATTTACCATTGAGATAAACCTGACCACGATCATGGATATCCTGTACAGTTAACACTTGCTTCCCATAGGCTCCTTTGACCTGTGTCTGATAGACAATAAAGCCGTACCCTTGCTGATAAGCTTCCATAGTTAACGGAGCTTCACTTTGCTGTGGAGCTGCTAATAAATCCAATGAATCTAATAACGCCGCTCGCTCATGAAAATGAATCTCACCATAAGATTTTTTAGCAGTTGGGGCTGGCAAGTTCAGTTCTGGAAGTTCTACATACTTCTCAAACGTCTTTCTCACCGCATAAAATTTTTCCGTCAGATCTCCTGATTCTGTTAACAATCCATCATAATCATAACTGGTAATCGTTGGCTGATAGACCTCTTCATGATGATTAGCACCATTATAAAAACCAAAATTAGTGCCGCCATGTGCCATATAGAAGTTAACAGAGCCGTTATTTTGCAAGATTTCTTCTAAAGACTCTATCACACTTGCTACAGGTCGAGTATGATGTTCTTCTCCCCAATGATCAAACCAGCCATGCCAAAATTCCATACACATCAGAGGGCCGTTCGGCTGATACGTCTTCAATTGCTGAAAAGCTTCTTCTGCCCTTGAGCCAAAGTTGACGGTCTCCAATACACCTTCAATCATACCGCCGTTTAACATCGCATGCTCTGGTCCATCTGATGTAAAAAGCAGTTCATCGCCGATCCGTCTTTGGATACTATCACGCATATATTGCAAATATCTTTGATCATTTCCAAAACTGCCATATTCGTTTTCTACTTGTATCGCTATAATTGGACCGCCATTAGAAGCTAATAAAGGCCGAAGTCTGTCAAATAGCACATCGAAATAGTTATCCACCTTTTCTAAATAGGGCTGATTGAAACAACGGAGCTTGATCTGTGGTACGGTCATTAACCAATACGGCAGTCCGCCAAATTCCCATTCTGCACATATATACGGACCTGGCCGCACAATCACATGCAGCCCTACCTTCTCTGCTGTCCGGATAAACTGTTCCACATCTGCCAGTCCCTCAAAGTGAAACTGACCTTCTTCTGGTTCATGTATATTCCAGGCAACATAGGTTTCTACGGTATTAAAACCACACTCTTTCAATTTAATCAGCCGGTCTTCCCAATATTCCGGAACCGTTCTAAAATAGTGCATGGCCGCACTTAATAATCTTATTTCCTCCCCATTCAACAAAAAGGACTGTTCATTAAAAGTCAGTTTGTTCACGGTTACATTCCCCCTCTTTCAATCTTTTTTCCATTATACAAGTTTGATTAGCTGGTGACCATATATTTCATTATCCAAGGAACAATCTCCACTGTCTTTCGCTTGGATAGTTGTTCTTGCCTGAACAACGATATATTGTCCAGCAGTTGCTGCACTAGATACTTCTAACAGACCTTGCTCACGATCGATGGTCACTCCTTCAAACTCCGCCACATCCAATAAGGCCGTTCCATCTGCTAACTGCCAAATACATGAGCCATCTGCTATTCTGCCATATTGATCGATCAGATTTGCCTGAAATGTCATTTGATAAATCGCTGTCTCTTCAGGTACCTTGATTCCGATAACCTTCTGTTTAGGTTGTATCTCCATAAAATGCGGCTTTGCTGGTTCTGTCGATACCCTTAGATGCCAAACTTTTTTCACCTGTTGATTGGCAGCTACCTTTGCCGTCACAAATAGATCCGCTATATCCGCTATATCCTTAGTCAATGTAATGTTACCTGTTTCTCTATCAATAGCAGCACCTGGAACAGGCTTTATCTCCTCACCAGAGATAGACTCAGAAAATTGCCATAACAGCGGTATATTTTCTAATGGCTGATCAAATTGATCGAATACATTTGCTGTGATAGAAAAGGTTGTATTGGTTGAAGCGGTCGGTTTCTTGACGGCATGATACTTACAGTCAAACTGGATATCATTGGGTACTGGAGGTGCATCCTTTTTATATACTCTAAAATAACCAATCACAAATTCCTTAGGAAAAATGTTATTTGCCTTCCCCATCCCGCCTTGTGCATATACACCTAAAAAAGTCATCATCCGATAATCAAAAGTACGATCTGTCTCTTGTACCAGCTTATTATCAACATAATATTTCGTCCCGTTGGCATCCCATTCAAATCCATAAATATGAAATTCATTCCCCGGATCAAATGGTAATTTTGTTTCAGGCACATGCAAATATTCTAAGGCAGTACTGCCATTCGGATGCATGACAGGCCTCCATAATGATAAATTATCCAGGCTAATCTCAATAACATCTACTTCTCCTGTTTCATTGGAAGAACGATGATCTGTAACTGTTTGGTCTTCTATAAATGGGAATATATTCTGATCATCCTGTACCCCAATCATCCACCAAGCTACATGACTGCCATCACCTGTATTTGGTAACTTAGCCCGTATTTCAAAATAACCATACTTTGTTGCCAAGCCATCAAAAGTCGGGATGATCCTGCTGAATTCATTTTTATTGGAACCAAATCTGTGCAGATAGGCTTTTTCAAAAGAAGTAATGCTGGATACCTCTGCCGAGTCATAGGGACTCCATTTATCGGAATCGCTATCTGCCTTCACGATTAGTTTATCATCCTCCAGTACATAATTTGCTTTAGAGCCGACATCATCCGACCAATTACGCAAATATTGTTCACTCCAAATCGAGCGATTCAGTGCCCCGGCATCAAATTCATCATGAGCAAATAACTCCCATCCCTCTTTCTCTATCGGGTTCGGCGGCATATCTCTCCCCTGAGCAGGGATTGTCTTGATTTTCATGATGCCATACTTGTTAGAATCTTCGGCATATTTTGCAATGATATAAAAGGTCCCTGCTTCCACTGTGGGTGTGATCGTTAAAAGCCCATCTTGATCAATCGACATTCCTTTAACTTGTGGAGATAGTGTCCAGATCACATTGGATAATAACACGGCTTCTCCATTGTTCGTTATTGCTTTCGCTCGGAATCTTCTCCTTGTGTACCCGGAGAAGGGAACTTTTAATTTCAGTGAACGAGGCATCTGCTTTTCTCTGTCCACTATCTTTATTCGCTTGATTTCCATGTGCACCTTCCTTTTTATCGCTGCTTATTACTCCTTCACGCTTCCCACTGTAATTCCTTTAATAAAATATTTTTGTAAAAATGGGTAGACCAGCAGCACTGGCAGAATCCCCATAAAAATCTGTGCTGTTCTTAATGTTTTCTCCCCCATTTGTTGTAGCATACTTAATTCTTCTACCGAAATCGCCTGCACGTTTATCGACGTAACCAAGGTAGACAGATAAGACTGTAAAGGGTAATTCGCTGGTGAATTCATATATAAAATACCATCAAACCAAGAATTCCAATGATTCACAATCGTAAATAATAAGATAGTGGCGATAGAAGGCAAAGAAATAGGCAAAAAGATTCTGAATAACATCGTCCAATGACCTGCTCCATCCACAATTGCCGCTTCCTCCAATTCCTTCGGTATATTGCGAAAGAAGTTTAATAACATAACCATAAAGAACACATTCAGTGCGCCTGGTAAGATCAATGCCCACAGTGTATCAAGAATTCCAGTAGCTCTAACCACCATATAGGTAGGGATCAAGCCACCACCAAAGAACATAGTCACGACAAAAAACCATACATAAATTGTCCGAAAACGAAACTGTTTGTTGCTTCTGGATAAGGGGTAAGCCGTAAAAATAATCAAGAGCATATTTAGTAAAGTCCCTAAGAACACTCTCTGAATGGTTACCCATAATGAAGCAAAGAACTCGGCATTCTCTGCTAAGTATTGATAAGAAACAGTAGTAAAATTAACCGGCCATAAATAGACTTCTCCTGCCATCGCTGCACTATTGGAACTTAATGAAATCGCCAACAAATGCAGGAAAGGCAAGATCCCCATTAACGTCACTGCTGTCAAAAAAATGATATTGGCAACATTGAACACCTTTTCTCCCAGCGATTCTTTATAAAACATGCGATCACTCCATTTCTGTTTAGAAAAAACCCATTACTGTTGAATTTTCAGTGAGATGTCAGCTCAGAAAGTCACGTTCCACTGGTGAGTCAATTTTTCTTTACTAAGCAGCCTGTGGAATGCGAAATCAACTCTTACCTATATTTTGATAGTAGATTAAAAGATACGATAATCAGTAAATTTATATGCCAAGTAGTAAGAAAGCCCAACTAACCCTAAAGATATAACGGATTTAAAGAGCCCGACTGCTGCTGCAGGTGCATATTGCTGTTCAAATAAACCAAGCCGATACACGAACGTATCAATAATGTCGGCACCTTCATACACCGTTGGATTATACAAGATTAAAATTTGTTCAAAACCGGCATTAAGAACTCCACCGATACTAAGTGTAGAAAATAACAATTGGTAATATACCGGGAAGCGTCACATGCCATACTTGCTTCCACCTTGTCGCTCCATCTACTTTGGCAGCCTCGTACAGACTGGGATTCACACCAACAATTGCCGCCAAGAAAATAATCATATTATAGCCCATTCCTTGCCATACATCGGTACCAATAATAATGGTTCGGAACCAGTTATTACTTCCCAGGAACATAATCGGTTCGATATGAAAAAAAGTCAATATGGCATTGATTGGGCCATTTAAGGAAAATAATTCAAAAACCACAGCACCTAGTACCGCCCATGATAGAAAGTAAGGCAGAAATATACTCGTTTGAATGAGGCGGGAAAACCAAATTTTCCTCACTTCATTTAGCAATAAGGCAATAATAAGCGGAACTAACAAGCCTAAGATCACTTTGGATACAGCAATAAGCAATGTATTATAGATTACTTGACCAAAACCTGGTAAATTGAAGATATATTCAAAATTGTCCATCCCTACCCATTCTGATTGAAAAAAACCTAAATATGGTTGAAAATCTTGAAAGGCCATCACAATTCCGAACATTGGCCCATAGGCATAAATCAGGGTGACGATAAGTGCTGGCAGCAACATAATATGTAATGGTAATTCTTTTTTAAAAGGATTTCTTTTCACATTTATAACCACCTTTCATGACTAAGATCTTGCAAACATTAGCTTCTTCCCGGTGGGAGGGCAGACATTTCAAGCTGTCTTCTCGATATTTTATTCATCACGACTAGGATGACAGACAGGTTTATTCCTTCCACTTGTGTTATGTCCGTCATTCTCGTTATGACGGACATTTCTTCAACATTTGCTCTTCTTTTGTCCGTCATTCTTATGGACTCTAGATTACTTTTTCTTCCGATTGTATCCATGAGGTCACACAACAGATTACTGCTTTTCTAGTGAAACGAAAGAGGGAGTCACCGCCCCCTCCTTCATTTCTATCAACACTTAAAAAGATTTCTTTGGTAACTATTGATTCTCTTGATACCATTCATTAACTTCGGCTGTAATGTCCTCACCACCGAGGCTGTTCCAACTTTTCACATAATCATCAAATGCATCGATCGATTCTGTTCCCATAATGATTTTGACAAATGTTTCGTCCGTCAATTTATCTAGTGAACTGCCTTTAGATACCATCGTTGGTGTGGTACCGCCTGCAAATTCATCGTAAATAACATTGCCGCTTTCTCGAATGCGTTCCACTACGCCCCAACCGCCATCTGGAGCAACACGGCTGTAATACATTCCCCAAGCTGACTCATCCCCGTCTAGATATTTTTGAGCTTCGTTAAATAAATCGATAGATGTGGAATGAGTTGAATCAATTTCTTCAACACCTTCTTCGATTGCTTGGTTTACTTCTTCATAGGCTTGCATAAAGTCATCCGGCTGGTATACTTTTGGCTGATACCAGTTATAGACATAACCATTCTCTGCACTCACTTCATCAGCATAATCTGGTTTACTCATTTCTGGATAGAAATTGATGGCTTTGATAGCCGCTTCTGGATGTTCAAATTCCTTATTCACCACCACCACATGCCCCAGCCTTAAGGATGGTATCAATGTCTTAGACTCTTCTCCTTGATAAGTCGGTAATTCTAGTGGAATCCAATCTGCCTCAGGGTTTTGATCTTTAGACGTATTCAACGGATGATTAGGGTACCACCATTCTCCAAAAGTAATGCCAACCTTGCCAGACACAATATCCTCGATTGCCTGTTCAATGTCTTTTAAACCAAATTCCTTATCTATAATCCCTGTCTGGTACCAATTACTCATTAATTCCAAAGCTTCTTTTGTTTCTGGCAATGTTTCTCCCGGCACTAACTGACCACTGCCGTCATTGATCCACGCCTTTGGATAGGCTCCCATTGTGTAGAACAATCCTCTGGCATCGAATCCCCAAGAAATAAGTTCTTGATTTAAAGCAATACCATAGGTATCATTTTGGCCATTACCATCAGGGTCTTCATCCACAAAGGCTTGGGCTACCTCTTCTAATTCCTCCAAACTTGTTGGTTCATCAAGCCCTAAATGATCGAGCCAATCCTTACGTATCCATAGAAATTGGGCAGACATGTAAGGGTCTTCAAAACTTGGAATACCTAATAGCTGTCCGTCTTGTTTAAATAATTCTAATGTTTTGCCATCATCAAATTCGTTATAGCTTTTAATTTCATCAGAGGCATAATCATTGTAAACATCCGTTAAATCGGCAAGAATGCCCTGGTTCTTAAATCGTTCAAACTGTTGCATATCAACTGTCATTACATCCGGCAAATCACCTGAAGCAATTGATAACGAGAATTTCTGTTCAAATTGTTCGGTAGGTACTGTCCAATCATACTGAATATCAATATTAAGCATGTCTTTTAGTTTTGTCACATAGCCATTCGTTTGTGGTGTAACCCCTTGTTTGGTGTTTGGATCTTCCGGCTGGCCATGCCCCAATACTTGGGTAAATGTCACTGTCTCCTCATATTTCCCCAAAGGATCCTTATCACCGCTGTCCGTGTTCTGTTCAGAACCCCCGCTACTCTCCTCCTGATTACAGGCAGCTAATATAAGACCAATTACCATCAAGAAAAGAAATAATAGACTTTGTTTCTTTTTCATCTTTACACCAACTTTCCAAAATTTATTTATCTATGTGCTTATGTTACATTTGTATGGAAACGCTTTCAATAAGAATATCTTTACATCCTTATACTCTATTTACTCCTTAAATACTGCTCCCGATAATCTTGTGGCGATTGGTTCTTATATTTTCTAAAAAACATCGTAAAATAAGATGGCGAACTAAACCCAAGTTTACAAGCAATATCTTGAATAAACAGATCCGTTTCACTCAAATAATATTCTGCCTTGTGAAGTTTTAATTGATTAATATAATCAGAGATATTGGTCCCTGACTGCTCCTTATAAAAGCGCGACAGATAAGAAGGATTAAAATGGACCGCCTTTGCGATAGCTACCAGTGACAGATCACCGGCAATATGCTCCTTGATATACTTATTTACAAAGGTAATGATGTTATTTTTCCCTTCCTTCTTGTTCATTAATTGATAGGCGCAAATCTTTTCTGTCAAATAAGCAATCTTCTCTTTTGAGTCTAGTATAATCGGGATTTTCCCCATCACTTCCTGCATAAAGGCGTCATTATCCTTACCTACAAAATGGTACAAATCTTTATGATGCAAAAAGCCCAGCAGCAAATGGGAGATGGCATACAAAAATTCCGTCACTTCTATTTTAGAATATTCTGGTACATGAAATAATCCCTCGAATAAACGATCAATAATATCCATTGCCTGGCGGTAATCCCCTTCTATAATCATGCTTTCCAGTATATGTAAGTCATTTTTCCAAGTAGGAGTTTTAGAGGAAGCTAGTTTCCCTTTCAGAAAAGGATTCTCCTCGCTGAGGTCAACGATCATCATTTCACCGCTGAAATAAGACATCATTTTGATGGTTTCATCAACTTGGGCAAAATCCTCACTCACATCATCAAGATTTGACGGGTGTTCACTAAGAACAAAGGAGATCGTCATTTGTGTAAGCCGATAGCAATTTTCCTGTCCATTCTCTAAAAAACCTTTCAGATATTCTTTAATAACTAACCATTGAGGCTGTTCCTGCTCATAAAACACACCTTGCAGCTGTTTAGGCTGGACAAACCAAACAGCAAGCTGATCTACCGTGACATATTCTACCGCTAATTGCTCATGTAATTCATGCTGAAATAAATGCTGCAAATAATACAAGCATTGCTGTCTGCTACGATTAGCTTTAGTTAATCCTTGCTCCTCTATTTTGGCGGCAATCGTCAGCCAGGGCTCATTTAGATGAATAGTAAAGATGGATTTATCAATCATCGAGTGATTCCAATGGTCTAATGAATACTCCCCTTTCACCGCCATCTCTAATAGATCCCTTTTGGCATAAGGGATCATCAAGTCATACTGACGCTTGCTTGATTCGATTAAATGGTGCAGTGATCTCTCTTCCTCTATCTTGGTAATCGATTTTTGTACGGCTTGCAGCAACACATCATCGCTCTCTGTCTTTAAAATATAACTATCAATATTTCGTTTGACGGCATCATACACATAGTCAAAGGTATCATATCCCGATAAAAAAATAATGCGGCATTGCGGCCAAAGAGCTTGCAATTCATCGACAAGTCTTAGACCGTTCTTTTCTGGCATTCTCATATCGGTAATCAGTATATCTATCTTCACCTTGACAGCTTGTGCCATCGCCGCTTTCACTGAATATGCTGAATAAAGATCAACATGCAGTTCCTCTTGCTCCACAAAAAGTTGGATTAATCCATCCACAATAATGGGTTCATCATCTACAATTAACAATCGATACATGTGTCTTTTCCTCCTTTTTCTTTCTCTCGGGGTTAACCGTTCCCATGAATTTTCATGACTATTTTTAAGCCGCCCATATGGCTTCGGCTTGCAAACACTCCATTGGCTGCATTTTTCAATTTCAAGCGAGAACAGACATTAAATATACCTGTCTTTTCTAACTCCTGCTCTGGGGCTAGCAATCTCTGCTGCATGTCCTCTAACCTCTCATCTGTAAGCTGATCACCGTTATCCTCAATCGTAATCGTCAATTCTTTCCGATCGTATTGTACTCGGATATTAATAATTCCTAGCTCCGCATGTTCAAATGCATGTTCAAACGCGTTCTCGATAATCGGCTGGATAAGCAGGCGTGGTACTGCAATGTCTTGCATCTGCTCCGTTAACTCTGGGGCGTAAAAGTGAATCCGATTGGAAAACCTAATCTTTTGAATCGTACAATAATCTAATGCATGCCTGTATTCCTGTTCAAATGGCACGTCATCCTTTCCGCTCTTCGTAATAAATTGATAATAACTCGCTAATTTTTGCGACAAGGTGGCCACTTGCTCCAGATTGTTCATCTTACTCAAACGATAAATATTATAAAAGCTGTTATATAAAAAATGGGGATTAATCTGAGACTGCAGCTGCTTTAATTCTGAGTTCTGCAGCTCCAATTTTTGCTGGTAATTTTCCTTAATCGATTGATTGAGCCGGTCGGTCATTTCATTAAATTTGTAGTATAAATAAGCGAATTCCCCATCAATTCGCGCAGGATTAATTTGTTCTCGGATATTTTCTTGATGATATTGAAATAACTCCACCAGCTTATTTAAAGGCTTATGGATCATCTGGTTTACCAGCCAGGCAAACAAAATAAACAAGAGGAAGGAGACAATTGTCAAGATCAAAAAACCACTCTCTAATGCTGACAGCTGCTCTGTCATTTCATTACTGTTCACATAGGTGTATAACGTCATATTCAAGAATGGCAGATCGCTAGTCGTAATTTCATATGGATTGTCTCGGATATTTTTTGTCTTGACCTCATGCTCAGCAGATTCATTCGTGGATTGATCTGTATTCCCTGGGCTTTCCATGATTTCATCAATCAAAGCTTGATTTGCATTTGGGCTGGTAATTATTTTACCGGTAACATGGTCAACGAGAAATACACCGGCATCTTGCTTTCCTTCAATAATAGCCGCTAATTTATGAATTAACTGTTCCTCGGATAATTGAATATACGAAATGATCTCTTTACTCATATCAGAAGCAATGATATAGAGCTGATCATCTATAAATTGCAAAGCCGTATCGTTGTTATCATGCACTTCCATAATGACATTATCCCATTCTATCCGCTGATATTGGGAGGAAACATTATTAATTGGCACTACTTCCCCATACGATTTCAAATAGATGCCGTTATTGGTCACCAGTTCACTAGAGTTGTTGATCATATATAATTCCTCTTTAATTCCGCGCACCAATTCCACTTCCTCATAGGTTGTTGCAAAACCGCCAAGAAAATTGAGCTTTTCCACGTCCGAATCAGCAAAAAGCTGCAACTGCCGTGTTCTAATAAAGGAAATATGTTCCCCTAATAATTCCCCATAAAAATCCACCTTGGAGATCACTGATTCATGGTATTGCTCCTCAATGCTCTGTTTCCCATAATTAGTAAACATCAGACTGACAATATAGAAAAATAACAGCAATACAGCAAAAATAACAATCATTTTTTGATAGACTAACAGCTTATTGAAAGCGGTTATTATTTTTTTCATAAAAACTCCCTTCTTCCTAGCAAGATATAGACAAGATTAGACAGCTTTCTGCTTTAGTATCGACATAAATATATCACACTCCATGTTGTAGTGGAATACAGCAATTATCATACCTCTATCTATTGATCGTACATATTTTCTTACAGCTGTTCCGTCCATTGAATAACTTTCATTCTTTCAAAGAATTCTGTTAAAGTATTAATCAAACACTATTCACAAGGAGGTTAGACATATATGAAATCATTTTACAAAGTTTTAGTTGTCGATGATGAACTGCTCATTCGTCGCGGCATTATTAATTATTTGGATTGGGAACAAGAGGGCTTTCAAATTGTCGGGGAAGCTTCTAATGGGAAAGAAGCGATTAAACTGATCACTGAACGACAGCCGCATATTGTAATTAGTGATATTGTTATGCCTGAACTAAACGGAGTGGAATTAGTAAAATATCTGAAAGAACACCATCCTCAAATAGAGATTATTGTCCTGAGCAGTTTTGAAGATTTCGAATATGTGAAACAGGCCTTCCAATATGGCGTAGCGGATTACATCCTCAAGCCAAAGCTGCAGTCAGATGATCTCTTACATACACTGCAAGGAATTACAAAAAAACTGGCCCATATAGACAACGAACAGCCAGCCGTCTCGATTCAGGAAATATTGCGTAAAATAATCGACGGTTACCAAACCATTCGTGAAATGGAAACAGTAAAAAAACATTTTTCATTTGATCACTTCGTATTAATTAAGATCTTCTGGAAAAAAGGGGTGACACACCATATCAGCTATCATCCTTTTGAACAAATCCTAACCACATCCTTTTCAGCTTGTGAAATTATCGATCTATCTAATGATCATGACCATTGTTTGGCGCTTATCAATTTCACCAAGGAACAATGGCCGGCTATGCAGCAAGCACTATTGCAAACGATAGATTATTTTGACACCAATCATAACCAGCAAAAATGGATGATCAGTACACCATTTACCAGCCTAGATCAGTTGGCAGGAATCTGCCAAGAGCAATTCGCTGAAATGGAAAAGGATCATTTTTATTTACCTGATCAGAAATGGCTCCAATATGGACAACTGCCAGCTAAAGAAGCTGTACAAGAGGATTTTGATTTAAATCATTTTATCGATCTCTTTAAACAAAAACAGTTTGAGAAGGCAATTCATTATTTACGCAAACATATCCAACTATTACAGCAACAGCGGGAAATGGAGATCTTTGCCTTTAAATCTTGGTTGGAGAATATTATTTTTAATATCGTGGTTTTACTGAGCAATATGGCGTTAACTGCTAAAGGATTTGAAGAACAAAAATATCAATACCTGACCAGAATCACAGACGCCTTTCATATTCAAGAAGTAATGGATATCTTGGAGGAGTTTATATCAGAAGTGGAACAGCAGCTGCCAGATGAGGAGGAGCATGCTGCTTCTCATTTTCAATTGATTCTGGACTATATCGAGACATACTATCATCAACGTTTGACATTACAAACATTGGCAGATCAGTTTCATTTCAATCCCTCTTACCTTTCTAGTTATTTTACTAGGCATCATCAGGAAGGTTTTAGTGAGTATTTAAACAAAGTAAGGATTAAATATGCAAAAGAAAGATTACGAACAACCAATGAATCCATCACTGCGATCAGTGAAGCGGTAGGTTTTTCTGATCCAAGCTATTTTACTAAGGTCTTTAAGAAAATGGAGCAGCAATCGCCAAGAAGCTATCGAAAGGCAATGAAACAAGCGGAATGAGGTTACCCAGTTGAAAAAAATAAAGAAGCTTATCTACCGCAATGCACTATTCTTAAAAATATTCTTGGTGATGATTCTTAGTATTGGCACGGTTGCCCTGCTCATCACCTTTAGCAATATTCGCATGTCCAGTCAATTATTTATCGATACTTTCAGCATGACGAATACCAAAAGCATTCGTCATATTTCAGCACAGCTGACCTCCTTTAGTGATTCGCTGCTTCTGGCTTCCAAAGAGGTAGAAACCAATCCTGTTATTAAACAGTATTTGCATAATAATCCCAGCTCAGCTGTGGAAAAATCGCAAGCATTTTACCATATTCAGCAAGAAATCGAACAAATTCATGCCATTTTAGAACCACGAGAAACCAACATTGTCCTGCTTGCTAACTACCTGGATACCTTCACCACCAATTATGTAAATTGGGATGTAGCGGGAGAAGAATTATTACAGCATGAACTGACCAATCGGGCACAAGCCAATAAACATGATATAACCTATCAATTTGAGTCGTCTGAGATCACTAATCATATTCCAATGTTTATTGCCTCCAAGGCCTTACGTTATCAACAAAACAACAATGTCTTCGGCTATCTGTTTCTATCAATACGCGAGAACGATTTGCGAAGCCTCTATGAAGGGTATACATCAGAAGGTAATGACATTCTATTGATGGATGCAACAGGTACTATTT
Organism: Gracilibacillus alcaliphilus; assembly: GCF_016909015.1. GTDB lineage: Bacteria > Bacillota > Bacilli > Bacillales > Amphibacillaceae > Gracilibacillus > Gracilibacillus alcaliphilus. The sequence goes on along the minus strand of NZ_JAFBFA010000037.1, from coordinate 28,371 downwards.
TTTCCAGCAGCAAAGGAGAATTATTAGGTCAACATGCAACCAGCTTACTCCATCATGTCCAAGCTGATCAGGACGAACTAAGCGGATATTCTGATGTCAATGTCTTGGGTCAAAATTATCTCTGTTTCGCCGAATACATTCCCAGCTTAGATATCTATCTTGTTAATTTGATTGATCACGAACTGATTACCAGCAACTTAATCAACACACGGGAAATTCTGTTTATCAGTGCGACTATTACTTTAATTGCCCTGATATTCTCGTTTCTCACCTTGCGAAAAATGACGGTTTCAATTAGTAATATCGTCCATAATATCTCCGACATGGCACGTTATCAGTTCACACGGGCATTGCCGGTTAAAGGGGGCTATGAATCGAAAAAAATTGCCATTGCCTTCAATTATATGCTCAATGAGCTACAGGACTATGTCAATATCTTACTGAATACACAAGAAAAACAGCGTAAGGCCGAATTAACCGCTCTGCAGCATCAGATTAATCCACATTTTATTTATAATACACTAACGTCGATCAAGTTTATGATTAAACAAAAACAAAACGACAAAGCGCTTACGACAATGGATTCCTTTATCTCGATGTTACAGGCCTCTTTAAATACAGTCGATCAAACAACGACAGTGGCAGAGGAAGTAGAAACCTTACGCCATTATGTACAAATTAACCATGCCAGATATGGGGAACAAATCCAAGTGAACTTCTTAGTATCACCGGATTGCCTGTCTTTACAAATACCAAAGCTGATTATTCAGCCATTTATTGAGAATGCCTTCTTCCATGCCTTTGTCGATAAGAAACAAGGCTTTATCAAAATATTAATTGCTCAGAAACAAGACATGCTTGTCTGTGAAGTAATAGATAACGGAGATGGTATGGAGCAGACCAGAGATTTTGCTCATTTAAAGAACAAAAAACAATTATTCAGCGGTATCGGCATCAAAAATGTGCATGAACGAATCCAGCTATTATACGGCAATAAGTATGGTGTTACCGTAACAAGTGAGCCGCAACAAGGTACAAATGTTACGATCAAGCTGCCCATCCTTGCCTAACTAAAGAAATTACCAAACCTAAAGATTTTACCATTGTCAAAATAGACACCTAAAAATAGTCTTATTTTTTGCTAAAAATCTTCCTAGAGGTTTTTAGCTTTTCTTTGCTAAGATAGGATCAACATGGTTGAAAGCGGATTCAATTATGTTAAATACACAATTTACAGGGGGTTTCACAAATGATTAAAAATAGAAACAAATGGATCAGCACGGCATTAATCACGTGTTTTACAGTATTTATTCTGGCTGCATGTTCCAGCAATGATAATGAATCTGGCAGTGATGAAGGCGGTAGCACAAACAGTGACAGTATTGTAGTCTGGGCATGGGATCCAAACTTTAATATCGCTGCCATAAATTTAGCAGAAGAGCATTATGAGGAAGAAGGTTTCACACTAGAAATCCAAGAAAATGCACAAGATGATATCGTACAACGACTGAACACGGGGTTAAGTTCTGGAACGATGAACGGTATGCCAAATATCGTATTGATTGAAGATCAACGTGCACAAAGTTTCTTGCAATCTTATCCGGATGCCTTCTATCCTCTTGGTGATTATTTTAATACAGAAGACTTTGCCGAATACAAGATACCTCCAACTAGTTTAGATGGAGAACAATATGGACTGCCTTTTGATACAGGTGTAACAGGATTATTTTATCGAAGCGATTATTTAGAGGAAGCAGGCTACACTCATGAGGACCTTGTCGATATTACTTGGGAAAAGTATATCGATATTGCTAAAGATGTCAAAGAAGAAACAGGACACCCTATTTTCTCATTTGATCCGAGTGACTTTGGCATTATACGGATGATGATTCAATCAGCAGGTACTTGGTTTACAACCGAAGATGGAGAAATCAACTTAGAAAATAATGAAGCCTTAAAGGAAAGTTTAGAAATTTTACATCAATTAGTCGATCAAGATCTTGTAAGCTTACACAACGATTGGAGTGGCTTCTTAGCTTCCTTTAATAGCGGCGAGGCGGCTACTGTACCGACAGGTAACTGGATTGTCCCTAGTATTGAAGCAGAAGAGTCACAAGCAGGACTATGGAAAATGGCACCAATCCCTCGCTTAAGTACAGAGGGTTCTGTCAATGCAACCAATAATGGCGGCAGTTCCTTCTATGTACTGAATATCGATGGAAAAGAAGCAGCAGCTGAATTCTTGGGAGCGACATTCGGCTCTGACATTGATTTCTATAACGACTTAGTACAGGAAGTAGGAGCTTTAGGTACATTTATTCCAGCAGCAGAAAGTGAAGGCTATCAGTTTGAAAATGAATTCTTTGGCGGCCAGCAGCTTATTTCTGAACTATCAGAATGGATGGAAGACGTGCCTGCCGTTAACTATGGACTAAATACGTATGGACTCTCTGATATTTTAGTAGAACAATTTCAGCAAATGTTAAATGGGAAATCTGTCGAAGATGTGCTGTCTGATGCACAAACCCAAGCAGAAAACCAATTCAGATAAAGCTATCCCTATATTCCCATATAGAGGCTTACTCTATATGGGAATCCCTTTCTATACGTTATCGGTAAAATGAAGGAGGTTATAACGTTGGCTTCGATAAACGATCAAGCAAAGTGGAAACCCCGCAGGCTTCATGCTGGTTTTATCGGCTGGGGGTTTATTCTATTATCGATTATTGGTATCAGTATTTTTTACTTTTATCCAATGGTGCAGGCCTTGATCCTATCTTTTCAATCCGGAATGGGAGCAAGCCTTGAGTTTGTTGGATTTGATAACTATATACGGTTATTTAATGACCCTACATTCACCTCTGCATTAACGAACACCTTTATCTATCTATTGATACAGGTACCAGTAATGATTCTGTTCGCTCTAATCTTTTCTGTGTTACTAAATGATCCTACGTTAAAGTTTAGAGGCTTTTTCAGAACCGCTATTTTCTTACCTGCGGTGACTTCTTTGGTTGCCTATGCCGTCGTCTTTAAATATTTATTCGCAGCAGATGGCTTAGTGAACCGTTTTTTGTTAAATATAAATATCATTGACCAGCCCTTACAATGGCTGAATGACCCTACTCTGGCCAAATTTACGATTATCATTGCGATTACCTGGCGTTGGACAGGGTATAATATGATTTTTTACTTATCTGCTTTACAGAATGTTGATAAATCGATGTATGAAGCGGCTAGAATCGATGGCGCTTCTGCCCTGCAGCAGTTCTTTTTTATTACGATTCCATTATTGAAGCCGATTATCTTATTTACATCGATTATGTCAACAATTGGAACCTTACAATTATTTGATGAGGTCATGAACATCACTAGCGGCGGACCTGGTAACGCCACCCTGTCGATATCGATGTATATTTACAACTTATCGTTTGAGTATACGCCAGACTTCGGATATGCTGCTACCGTATCTTATGTGATTGTGTTCTTGGTAGTCATCTTATCTATCATTCAATTTAAAGTGGCAGGTGATCGAGATTGAAGAAATTTAAACGTATTTTCACATATGCCTTTCTTGGTGTGGCCTCCTTTATCAGTATCTTTCCCTTCCTTTGGATGGTTGTCAGTACAACGAATAAATCAGTGGATGTAACACAAGGAAGGCTGCTTCCCGGCGCTCATTTATTAGAAAATCTCCGTACGCTGTTTGAAACCGTTAATTTAGGTACTGCACTATGGAATTCATTTGTCATTGCAGCGATTACAACCATTCTGACTTTACTAATCGGTTCGCTTGCAGGATACGGATTTGAGATTTACCGCAGCAAAGGCAAAGATATCGTATTTAACATCTTATTATTATCGATGATGATACCTTTTGCAGCGATTATGATCCCGCTCTATCGTTTCTTTGGCCAAATCTCAGCTCATGCACCGCTGATCGGTATAGATACACTGGCAGCAGCTTTGTTACCTACGATTATTACTGCCTTCTTCATCTTTCTGTTCAGACAGAACACAAAGATGTTTGCGAAGGAATTAGTAGAAGCAGGCCGCATTGACGGTTTAGGCGAGATAGGGATCTTCTTCCGCATTTATATCCCAACGATGAAAACTACTTATGCGGCAGCTGCGATTATTGCTTTTATGAATAGCTGGAATAACTATTTATGGCCATTAGTAGTCTTACAGTCGCCAAGTAACCAAACCATCCCTTTATTGATCTCTAACTTGGGATCTGGTTACTCTCCTGATTACGGTGTAATTATGACAGCTATTGTTATTGCAACCTTGCCAACAGCGATTATTTTCTTCATTATGCAGCGTCACTTTGTTGCAGGTATGATGGGATCTGTCAAAGGGTAACACAGTGAAACTTCGTTCAGCGTGGGTTGGATAAATACCTGTTCAGCTTGGGGCTGTTGCAAAATGTAAATATTGCATATTGCAGCAGCTTTTGTGTATTAGATGATTCTGCTTGATTTATATTCAACTTTCATACACATAAACAAACACATACACCTTGTTATCCTTGTGTAATCAGTTCTTCCTTATTGCTTTTGCCATGTCATTATTTTGACTGAATAAGGGTGCAAAGATTCGCTCCGGCCAACCACTTCGCTTTTCGTGGGCACGGCATCAGCTAACTTGAAAAAGAAGAGCATTTTTCAAGTGGATCTTCACCCCGTGCTGTTCCCACAGAAGTCTTCGCGGTTGGCCTGCGCTGAAAAATAGTTCTACACTTTATGCAAGAAATAGCATCATGACTGTATGGTCCCTAGAACAGCTTATCTGTTTACTTCTTATGGAAACATTCTATAAAGGGAAATGGATAACATCACTATCAAAGTTCCTTTCATTCCTTACAATCAATGAAACAACATGATGGTCAGCTATCCTGAGTTACCCCAGCCATAATAGTTAAGCTTGATCCACATCATGTCATTATCCTAACATCTGTTATCCTTTTATCATTCCTTGAGGAACTAACAGAAGATGTTCTCACATGGTAAGACTCCCAAACGTTGTAGAATCAAACCACAGCGGAGGATGACCGTTTCGACTCCTGAGGGATTCGCATGATCTGAAGATCCACTTTTGTCAAGTGATCTTCTTGGCGAAAGTTAGCTGAAGAGCATGCCCCTAGGAAAGCGAAACGGTCAGCCGCAGCGGCTGCCTTACTCACGATATCTTCCATAAGTTGAAACATCTGCAGCTTTCTTTGTCCAGAAGTCAATCGAACTAACTACAAATACTTATGTCTATAGATGGTATGCAGTTTTTCGGGGGATCATCATATACGCTCAGTCGATCTGCATGTGTTAGTGCATAGATAAAAAAAAGCTGTTGCACAATCATTACCTAATTGTGCAACAGCCACATTTTCTAGAAAGTCATCCCTATAACTCCTCTTACTCTAAACCGTGTATACAATTAAGTTCTCATTTTAATTGGCATTTGATGAATTGGCCGCTTGATCAGCCTTTACGCAATCAATGGCAACAACAAGTGCAATCATGATGGTCTCCATCTCGTCCTTCCATACTTGAACTTTATAGCTATCACCCCAAGTGAACCACTCCTTACTCACTTCCCCAACCTCTTCACCATGCTGATAGACTTGAAAGTTCATGTTCAACCAGTTTCCGCGCACTTCAATACCTGCTGCATCAATCGTATAGCGCGGCTTAAAGAGAGAAAATTCTTTCTTAATTTTTAATACCTCTTGACCATCCACTTCAACCAAAAAAACTGGTAAAAAACTGAACACCTTTTTTGTAATCAAGGCGACTTCTTCTCTTTGTTGATTCATAATAGAAAAAGTCTTGGGAATTCGCATAAAACTGCCTTCCACATAATAAGCATCTTCCTCTGACTGATTCTTGATGGTGAATTTCTCACTTAGACTAAACACCTTCTGTTTTATGTACAACTGATTCATGATTTACCTCCTTCATCAAACCAGTATGTCTTAGCAGACACCCCTACCCCTATTGATATCAACAGCCTCTCTTCTTTTTATTTTATCATGCCTTAACACCGATTCGAAATAGTAAAGAGTAAGAAGAGCTCGATAGAAGTTTCTCACCTGTGATTCGACTGCCAAAAGGTAACTCTTGGATAAAGTGAAACTTCGTTCAGTGGGGTTTTTTCCCCACTGAACGTTAGTTGAACCAATCGGGCCGTTATTGGCTGTTGGATCTCCCACTTAGACATGACGTATTCACTTATTGCTTGAAGTGGGAGTCTTACAGCCAGTTACACTGCGATAAACTAAATGACAGCGTTTTAATCACACCATATTTATGTTAGAATAAGTGTATATTATTTCATCTAGGAGAGAAAACAATGCGAAATACACTGTTTGCTATTACAGAATGGATTACACGACTTGCCTATATTAATATTCTTTGGCTTGGCTTCACCTTGTTGGGGCTGATTGTCTTTGGACTATTTCCAGCAACAATAGCCATGTTCACCATTACAAGAAAATGGATTATGGGAGATACAGACCTGCCAGTCTTCACTACTTTCTGGCAAGCCTACAAGCAAGAATTTTTGAAAAGTAACTTGTTTGGCCTCATATTCTATTTCATCGGTTTTGTCTTTTTTATCAATACAACATTCTTATTAACCGTGGATGCCGGCAGTTTCTTTAACACTATCAAAATACCACTATATGTTGCTATGATTGCCCTTGCGTTAATCATGGTATACGTTATTCCGACTTACGTCCATTATGATTTGAAATTCCTGCAAATTTGGAAAAATGCCTTTCTGATTATGCTGATTCATCCGTTGCATAATATTGCGATAGTGGTTGGTTCGGTTGCTGTTGTATATTTAATGCTTCGCTTCCCAGCTACACTGGTCTTCTTCTGCGGCAGTGTACCAACCTTTATCATCATGGGAATCTGCTATCAGGCCTTCAAGCGAGTTGCCATGAAGCAAGAACAATGGGCAGAAAATGAAGCAGAAACTTCTGCCAACTAAATAAAATCAGACAAACACCTGACGCTCCCTGCGTTCAGGTGTTTGTCTGATCGGTATATGTCGCACTTATTCCAGTCCTCTTACCAAATGCTTACCCCATTCTCTCATAGCAACTGATTCACCGGCATCTGCTGCCTTTTTCAGCCAGTATTCGCCTTCTTCTACATTCTTCTGCAGAAATTCACCTTTTATTTGAAAAATCCCTAGACAACGCATTGCAACCAATTCTCCCAATTCCTCTGCTGCCTGCCGTAATATGCGTTCACCTGCTTCAATGTCCTGTTCTATGCCCATCCCTGTCACCAGCCGGTAACCTAATATCCTCACAGCCACCGGATCACGACGTTCGACGGCTCTCTCCAGCCAGTACATTCCTTCTTCAGGGTTTTTGGCCACGATTTCTCCATCTAGTAATCTTGCAGCTAAATCTACCATTGCCCATAGATCATTAGCTTCTGCAGAACGGCGCAGCCATTTCTCTCCTTCTTCTCTATTAAGTGGCAGCCCATTGCCTGTTAGAAAACTGTAGGCAAGCTCATTCATAGAACCAGTATCACCCATTTCAGCAGCCTTACGAAGCCACTTTTCTCCTTCTTGCGAATTGTTCCTCTCTTTCTCCGCTGCAAAATCGATCACATTAGAGACGTCTTTCTGAGGTGTTGGAGGCACCTCTTGTTCTGTTTTCTCTTCCTTATTTGATTGCTGTAAACCAATGGATTGGAGTATTTTATTAAATCTTGAACGTTTTCTTTTATCATTACCGTCTGTCAATCTAAAAACCTCCTATATGTCTACTGAAAAAGCTGGAATAAGACTTCCCATCCACCATTGTTGCTGCTTCCTGCAGCTGTTGAATCAGGGTGAATGAACCGTCTATTTTTCTCTATTATAGCACGCTTGACTTCCAGTGAAACTATATTAGACTAAGGATGAGCGATAAGTACTATATTGGAGTGGTAAAATGAAATTTGTCTTTGACTTGGATGGAACCATTTGTTTCCATGGCAAGCCTGTATCTGAACAACTATTACAAGCATTACTAGCATTAGAAGCGCAAGGCCATCAAGTAATATTTGCTTCTGCTAGACCAATCCGTGATTTATTACCGATTTTGCCGGAAGATTGGCATCGCCATGCCATGATTGGCGGAAATGGATCGATGACTTATCAAGATGGGAAACTGCTTTCCATCGCTCATTTCGATTCATATACTCAAAAAGAGATTCTATCACTAATCAAGGCCTATCATGCCACTTATTTAATAGATAGTGATTGGGACTATGCTTATACTGGTCCTTCTTCCCATCCCATTCTGCAAAATCTGGATCCGCAGCAGCGCGCTAAGAAGATGGAACTAGTTCAACTATCATCCATGTTAAAAATATTAATCTTAACCGCTGATAATATGGAGGAATTAGCAGCAGATCTGCATAAACTAGAAGTTGTCGTCCATTCCCATGGAGAAGAAGGAGTATTAGATGTCAGCCCTAAAGGCATAGATAAATGGCGTGGTCTGCAGCAGTTAGGTTTAACAGAGGCTAGCTATACCGCCTTTGGTAATGATGCTAATGACCAAACCATGTTTCAACATGCCGCATACAGTGTGATGATTGGCGCCAACCAACAGCTCGCACCTTATGCAAACGAACAAATTCCATTCGATGACACAGTTGAAGACAAGATTGTGAAAAAACTGCACGAACTGATTCGATAGACTATGACTGCCATCAATAGAGAGGCATCCTCCCTATTAATGGATACACCGCGTCTTATACACCTAGGATGATCTATCTGTCTTGTTTCTTTGGTTCTTCTCACTATTGAAAGTCAATTGTCGATGACTAGCGCATCGAAAAGCGAAACGGTCATCTGCAGCGATTGCCTTGCTCTCTATATCTTCTTCAAATAACTAAAATTAGCTGACATTGGATATACTTTCTTTAAAAAAAGCACTTCATTATTATTGAAATGCCTTCATTACTTCTATTCCAGCCTCTTGAAGAAGTAAAATATCGCTCTCTTCTGCTTTACTATCCGTAATCATCCGGCTTACCTTATCAAGTGAAGCTACATGGGCAAATGCTTGTTGATGGAATTTATGATGATCGGCTAAAATATAAACCGTATCTGTCATCTCAATCATCTTCTGTTTCACATGTGCTTCTTGTTCATTGGATTCACTAATCCCATAATCCATGTGAATACCTTTACAAGAGATAAAGGCTTTATTGACATGAAATAAATCCAGCGCGCGTTCTGTCAGCGGTCCTACATAGGATAAAGATCTGCCTTGCAGCGTTCCGCCAGTCGAGATTACCGTAATATTACTTTTTTTACTCAATTCCAGTTCTACCTTCAATGAATTGGTTAATACCGTCATCACTTGATTGGGTAAATTTCTGGCCACATACCAAGCGGTAGTACTGGCATCTAATAGTATCTTATCTGACTTCACAATATGCTTTACGGCCTCTTGCGCTATCTCTCGCTTTTCATCTACATACATTACTTCTCGCTCTTGCACCGGAATCTCTGGTTCTTCTTGAGCAGGTGCGATACTTACTGCCCCGCCATGACTTCTGGCTAGCTTTTTTTCTGTTTCTAATTTCTCCAGATCCCGCCTGATCGTTTCATCAGTCACCGAAAAAAGCTTGGCCAATTCTGATACTCTAACACTCTTGCGTTGATTTACCACCTCTAACAATCGTTGGCGACGCTCCATTACTAGCATGATCCACCTTACCTTTCCCTCACATCATCTATTCCCTTTACACATGTGGTTTTTCTTTTGTTTATGTTGTTTTTTTATTCTATCATAAACAAAGAAAAGCCTCTATCAAAAAGAGACTTTTCACCTTTTCTATATCTGTAACCATTTTTGCAAATACTGACAGGCTCCTTCTTCGTCATTATCAGCAGCTGTTATTTCTTCAGCCAGTGCCTTGATTTCATTGGTTGCATTCTTCATGGCCACTGGATATCCTACATATTTCATCATTGGAATATCGTTATTACTGTCTCCCATTGCTAAAGCCTCTTCGGGTCGCAGCTGATAATGCTCTAACAATATCTGAATGCCTGTTGCTTTATTGATTCCTGCTGCCATTACTTCGACATTATGCGGGGAAGAGGAAGATGTAGTAAAATCCGCGTCTTGTTTTAGCTGTTCTAACTTCGCAATCCAAGCCTGCATTTGCTCATGATCACTTGCAAAACAATACAGCTTGGCTGCCTTTTGTTCTTGATATGTCTCCGGCCAAAGGATATCTCCATCCATCGCTGCCACTCGGTCAGTCCACTCATGAACTCCTACATCCTCTGGTTTCTCTTGGGCGATCATTGCTTCCATGTAAGAATAGTCCGCCTGCAGAGCCCAGCGATGATGATTATTTGGATGTACTTCATAGTAGATCTGATCTTGCTGTGCCAGTTGTATGACATCTTTCACAATGCGGGGAGATAACTCATACTCCGCTATTTTGTCTTTACCTCTATAAGTGATCATACCATTAGACGTAACCAAGCCGTCCAGCTCTATATCGGCTGGTGCTGCATCATACACTTCTTTTAATGAACGGCCTGTGACAATAAACACGCGAATGCCTTGCTGTCTCAGCTGCTGAATCACTTGCAGCGTATGCTCTGTAATCGTATTATCATGATTTAAAATGGTTCCATCCATATCCAAACAAATCGCTTTTGGTTGAAATGCCATATTAGGTCCCCCTTTTTTCATCTATTGTTTCAGTATAGCAAAATAAGACAGGGAAAGCATGGGGAGAAACAAATAAGAGTCCAAACTTCACTTATCCACAAGTTTTTACGACATATATTTTTGCAAAAAAAGAAGCCAATGTCTCCACACATCGGCTTCTTCTATTTTTACCGCTCTACTCGCTCAATCTCGCCTAATCGTTCCTGTACATCCTCATAATAAGGTAATCCCTCATTATCTCCCACAACCCCTACTACCATAGAGCCGATTGTATTAGCAAAATGCAACGTGCGTTCTAAAGACCAGTCATGTAAATATCCATATAAGAAGCCTGCATTAAAGCCATCGCCTGCCCCTACGGTATCGACCACTTTGCTAGCCTTTACAGCAGGGGAAATCACTGTCTCCCCCTTATCATACCCAACAGAGCCTTGCTCTCCTTGCTTGATGGCGATAGTAGGTACTCCCAATCCTTTTACCTGTTCGATAATCTTCGCTGGATCCTTCTCACCAATAATAATTTCCATTTCTTCATCACCTGCTAACAGGATATCCACATGCGGCAGGATCTCAAGCAGTGTCTTCCTCGCTTCTTCTTTAGACCACATTTTCAAGCGAATATTAGGATCAAAGGCAACCTTGACACCATGTTTTTTGGCAAGTCTGATCGCTTGAAATAATATGTCGCGGTTCTGACCGCCAATAGCTGGAAATATTCCGGTTAAGTGCAAGACACGAGCCTGTTTTATGTAGTCTTCATTCAGCTCTTCCGGTGTCATGGTTAATGTGGGAGACTTATCTCGATAATAGAAAGTCCTGACACTGCCATCTGCCGATATTTCCTTAAAATTAAGAGAAGTGGGATAACCATTTACAAGCAATACTTCCGAGGCATCAATTCCCTCTCCTTTAATAAACGTACGAATCGCTTTGCCAAATTCATCATTCCCCAACCGGCTAATATAACCCGTATTTAAGCCTAAACGGGCACAGCCAATCACTAAATTTAATTCCGCTCCGGCCACCTTTTTGTGAAAGCTGTCAACAAACTTCATTGGACCAGTTGTCCCTGGATTAAACAAAACCATTGCTTCTCCTATTGTAATAACATCCTTCATCTCTGTTTCCCCCCTTTACTGTTTATCTATAAGATCTGCCTGCTGCCGATAGGCTTTAGCCTTATTTGTCAGTTCTTGATAATCTGCGGTTGTTTTTAATGTGAGCGCATCGACCAAATTACTTCCAATCCCTACTGCAGAACTGCCTGCCTTCAGGTAATCCTGCATGTTGTCCAGTGTAATTCCGCCGGTGACCATCGCAGTCACATGTGGCAATGGACCGCGAATATTCTTGATATAGTTTGGTCCAACCGCATCGGCCGGAAATATCTTGACCATTCGGGCGCCATGTTCATAGGCAGTGGAAATCTCTGTAGGTGTCAGTACACCTGGTATATGCTCTACACCATAACGCTGGCATAATCGCAATGTATCCAGATTCCAAGTAGGTGATACAACAAATGCTGCTCCAGCCATCATAACAGTTCGGGCAGTTTCAGCATCTAAAACTGTACCTGCGCCAACTTTAATCGATGTACTCACCTCTTTTACCGCTTTTTCAATTAGTTGCGTAACATGAGGTGTTTCTGCTGTTATTTCGACATGATGCACACCGCCATCGGCAAGCGCTTCCAAAATAGGTACGATATTGTCTTGATTGGCCTTTCTAATAACGGCAACGACTTTCTCCTGTTTGATTCCTTCAATAATAGACATGTTCTTTGCTCCTTTATTCTAAATTGGTATGTTGCTGTTGTAAGCTGCTTTCACTGCGATCAGCAGGATAGGTTTGCAGTAAGTACACAACAAGCGCATCCAGCAGCAAGTGTGCAGATTGATCAAATTGACTGCCCAATGGCTGGATTGTATTCGGCTCAGAGACTAACCGCTTTTTCGTTGCAGCCCGAATGTGAACAGTTAGATCGCATTCCTCCCCAATAGCTGACTGTGGATTGGTGGTGACAAGTGCCACTTTTGCCTTGATCTCTTTGGCTTTTCTAGCATAATGCAGTAAAGAAGGGGTTCCTCCTGATCCAGAGATCAATAACAGCAAATCACCTGATGATAAGCTTGGAGTAATGGTTTCTCCCACAATATAAACGGGATATCCACTATGCATCAGACGCATTCCAAACATTTTTCCAGCCAAACCTGAACGGCCAGTACCAGCAATAAAAACCCGCTCCGCTGTCTGAATGAATTCTGCCAATTGAATAACTTCTTTCTCACTCAAATTAGTGAGTACTTCTTGTATTTCATTGGTGATGGTTGTGATAATATCTTTTATTGTAAACACCCTTTCTTAACATGATTCTCTTCTGTTCAATATCGGTTCAAAGCGGTAGATAGTAGCTGGCTGCGGCTGACCAGAGGGATGAATGAAGGCAAACAATACTTCTGCCGCCTTTCGCCCCATGTCAAATGCCGGTTGTGAAATAGTAGACAGGGGCGGGGTATAGAAATGAGCAAAAGAGACATCATCAATACTAATCACACCTACATCGTCCGGTATCTTCATTTGCTGACTTCTTGTATAGGCAAGAACCTCGTGTAATACGCGATCATTAATCGCAAATACAACATCTGGAGGTTGCTCTTTATCAAATAATTTCGCCAATTTCGGCTGCAGTTCACTCATCTCTCCACTTACAATATAATCATCAAACAAATCTAGTTCTTGTTCTGCCAGCACTTGCTGAAAACGGTGAACCCGCTCCACCCTAGGTGTCAGCTGCGGACTTAGAGGTGAACTAACAATAGCTGGCCGCTGGTAACCTTTTTCGAGTATTTCTGCAACTACGAAACGAACAGCTTGATGATTGTCTAATAAAACGGCAGGAATATCTAGCTCAGCTACAATACGATCCATAAAAACAAGCGGGTATTGCTCATCCAACAACTGTTGATATAATTCAACATTATCTCCTGTCGGAAAAACAATGATGCCATCTACTTGCTTTGCGCGGAGCATCTGGATATAATTCCGCTCTTTGTCGGGGTTATCATCGGCATTACAGACAATTACATGAAAACCTTTCTCCTGACAAAAATCTTCAATTGCACGAATGACTTGTGTTGAAAAAACATGTAAAATATTCGCCACAATCACCCCAATCGTTGTGGACGACTTTTGTTTCAGACTTCTTGCTACCATATTTGGGCGATAATTTAATTGCTGAATAGCAGCGGCAATCTTCTGTTTGGTTGCTTCCCCCATATAATCAAAACGATTATTCAAATATTGAGAGACAGTACTCTTAGACACACCTGCTAATGCTGCAACATCGGCAATGGTTACCTTCTTCATAGCTTTCATTCCTTCATTTTTGTTCATGTCTGTTCCTCATTTGGATCTAAAAATGGTTAATTCGAACAGACTACGTAAAAATAAAACGGTTTAGTAAATCGGTTTAGTAAAAGTATAAATGATAAGCTATAATTCTACAACCCTTTGCATCAAAAATCTGTTGCTTTCATTGCTCCTCTTAACGAAGGGAAGCAACCTTTTTCCGAGGTGTTTTTTTATAATGATCAAGTTTATAGCCCCCTCCGTCTATTTTAATCGTTGTACTTGCTTTAGAAAATATTGAAAAGGTTTACTTTTCCATAGATTACGGTGATAAACAAAATAAATCTGTCTTTCTAAATCTTGGTTTTGCAGTTCGATATAAGACAAATTGTCTTCTTTTTCTATTAATCTTTTAGAAATAAGCGCTACTGCCTTCCCATAAGACAGCATCTTAGTAATGGTAGAAACAGAATCTAGCTGAATAGTTTCCATCCTTAATTTCTTCTCGTATAACCATGACTTCGAAAAGTAGCCTGTCGAACTGGATAATCTATGCACAAGCAGGGTCTGATCATATAAATCATTCGCTGCCAATGTTGTCTTCCCTGCAAACAAATGAGTTTTACTGAAAGCTAGTACTATCTTATCTGTTGTGATCGGTTCATAAATAAGATCTGACTTTTTATTACCCGTTTCCATCATTAATGCACAATCCAACTCTTGTAATAACAGACTGTTTTCTATTTCCGGGGCAGTATTTACATTTAATGATACCTTAATTCTAGGATAGCGCTCTGCAAGTTGATGAATTAGTTCTGGCATGAACAAATGTGCCGGAACTCCACTTGCTCCTAGTTTAATTGATCCCTGTTCTCCATTCTTATAATCTTCGATACTTTTTTCTAGCGTACGGTTGATTTGACTCAGCTGCTTGGCATAATAATAGAGCAGTTCTCCCGCCTCGGTGAGTCGGTACCCCCCGGCATTGGTTCGAAAGATTTTAATACCATAGTCCTCTTCCAAAGTCTTGATATGGAACGACACAGTGGGAGTGGACAATCCTAATAAATGAGCAGTTTCTGTCATTTTCCTCGTTTCCACAAGTGAAATAAATACACTTAGTTTTTGAATATTCACTTTATCACCCTAAAGTATTTTAGATTTTATCTAACTAGATATAAACTTTATCAGATTAGTTTTAATTTAATGTTAACAGTTAGTTAATATTTGCTAAACATTCCTACTCTAGACTTAATCGTAAGGAGAGGATAACATGATTATTCAACTAAAAGGCGTTGAAAAAAAATTCGGTAATGTCCACGCAGTCAAGCCTATTGATTTAACGATCAAAGACACTTTTGTAACGATTCTCGGCCAATCCGGCTGTGGCAAAACAACTCTGTTAAAAATGTTAGCAGGGCTGACAGATCCCACATCTGGAGAAATCCTGTTCGATAACCAAACCATCTTCTCAAGATCGAAGAAAATTCATGTTAAGCCAAACAAACGGCAAATTGCCATGGTATTTCAAGATTTTGGATTATGGCCACACATGACGGTCTTTGACAATGTGGCCTTCGGTCTTCGTGGCAAAATGTCCAAATCACGGCGGTCCGATATTGTGCATGACGCCTTACAAAAAGTGAAATTGGAGGCAAAAGCAGCGATGAAACCTGGCGAATTGTCTGGAGGTCAACAACAGCGTGTCGCTTTGGCACGGGCCATCGCTATTAATCCCAAACTGGTTTTATTTGATGAGGCACTCAGTGCACTGGATGCCATTTTGCGAGAACAAATGCGTGAAGAAATTTTGACCATTGTACAATCCATCGGTGCCCAAGCGATCTTTGTCACCCATGATCAGACAGAGGCAATGGCTATGTCTGACAGCATGGTTGTTATGGATAGTGGCGATGTTGTCCAAACTGGCTCGCCAGAGCAGATCTATCATTCCCCAGCTAATCCTTTTGTAGCTAACTTCATTGGAAAGACAAATTGGGTAGAAGACTGTAAGAAGATGATTCGTCCAGAGAACATCCATCTTCATCCATATAAACATACAACGGTTAAATCAGGGGTTGTTAAGAAAAGCATGTATGAAGGCGATCGCTATCTTATCCTTGCAGAGGCGGATGGTTACATATGGAAATTCTATGATAGCCATCCTCACGAACAAGGGCGTGACATCAAGTTTTATGTCGAAGAAAACTATATCCATTCTTTAGAAAAAAAGGAGGCATTATCATGAACAAACTAAAATTAACTACATTAGCAGGACTGTTTACATCAACGTTACTCTTAGGAGCTTGTGGGGCAGAGAATAATGAAGCCGCCGGCAGCGAGACTGCTGCTGACAACCTTGACAATATGATTACTGTTTATTCTGCTGGACCTAGCGGACTCGCAGAGAATATTCAAGAGGCGTTTGAAGAAGAAACAGGAATAAAAGTAGAAATGTTTCAGAGCACTACCGGCAAAATTTTATCACGATTAGAAGCAGAGGCAAATAACCCAGTAGCAGATGTTGTCGTACTAGCTTCCATTCCATCCATGGAAGGCCTGAAAACAGAAGGCAAGTTACAGCCATATGAAGCAGAGAGCAGGGACAGCTTCCATCCAGAGTGGAGCGATGAAGAGTTCTATTACTATGGGTACAGCGCTACTGCTTTAGGGGTTGCCTATAATACTAATCAAATCGATTTCCTTGACGCAGATTGGAGCGAGTTCAGTGAACAGGAATGGCAAGGACGGGTGACAATGCCTGATCCTACATCTTCTGGTTCTGCCGTTGATTTTGTCTATGGCTTAACGAACGCCAATGAATCTGGATGGGATATTATACAGAGCTGGATGGATAATGATTTACTGGTGGCCGGAGCAAACAAAGAATCATTAGACGCAGTCATCACCGGCGATAAGGATGTGGTTGTTTCTGCGGTTGACTATATGACCTATAAGGCTAAGAGTGACGGTGAACCTATTGATATTTACTATCCAGAGAGCGGAACGGTAATCAGTCCACGGGCTGCTGCTATTCTAGCCGACGCACAAAATATGGAGGGTGCCCAGACATATATCGATTTTCTATTATCAGACACGGCACAAGAGATGGTAGCCGAGGCTTATATTTTACCTGGTAATCAATCGATCGAACTAAATGATCGTGCGGCCTTAGATGAGATCCCTACTCTTCCAGTAGATTGGGAAAATGCAGAAGAGAAACAGATTGAAACAATCAACCAATTCACATCAATGAATTAATATGTCTTGATCATTGCATAAGGTTCCTGTGCAAATCATCAGGAAAGGAGGAATACACATGCTTGTACGAAGACAAGCACCTTTTATTATCTTATTTATTACCATTAGTATCTTAGCCCTGTTACCGCTTTTCGCCGTACTCGGTTATACCTTCTTTGAAGATGGGGGCTTATCCTTTGAATCAATACGGTTGATCTTACACAATAACAATATTATGCAAACGATGCAAAATTCATTATTACTCGGCCTTTATGTGATGGCTGCTACGACTTGTATAGCCCTCCCCTTAGCTGTAATAAGAACTAAGACCTTTCTCATTAAAAGTAAATGGCTGGATATTCTTTTTCTTATCCCTTTTATGACACCACCATATATCGGTTCGATGGGGTGGATTCTGTTTATGCAGCACAATGGTTATTATGAGCAGATCTTTACTCAAGAGGCCCCGTTTACCTTTTTCAATGTCGCTGGAATGGTGTTTATCATGAGCATGCATCTCTATCCTTTTCTTTATTTAATGCTCAAGAATGCCTTACTGAGAATGAACGGTTCCTTTCAGGAGGCGACACTCATTTACGGTGGTCACCCATTGTTAAATTGGATCCGGGTTACCTTGCCCTTGCTACTGTCCAGTTATGTGATGGCTGCACTACTTATTTTTATCAAGACATTAGCAGAGTTCGGGACGCCTGCTACGTTCGGTAAGCGAATCGGATATGATGTCTTTACGACAGAAATTCATGCTTACTTATCACGCTGGCCTATTAATATTTCAGGCGCAACTAGTTTATCGTTGGTTTTGCTGAGTGCGTGTATGTTAATTTGGTACATTCAGAATATAATCAGTCGTAAATACACTTACGGCATCCATTCTGGTAAATCACCAAGCACTGCTTCAATCAAAGATTCAATTCTGATTCGATACATGTCAATCGGATATGTGTCTCTTATATTAGGGCTTTCTATTGGGGTTCCTTACTTTTCTATTATTGTTACTTCTTTATTGAACATTCGCGGAGAAGCCCTATCATTCAGCAATCTCACACTCCGTCACTATGGCGAGCTCTTTACCGTTGGTTCTTCCAGTTTCCAGGCATTGATGAACAGCCTTAGCTTTGCCTTTGCAGCTGCAACAATTGCCGCTTTGATAGGGTTCTGTATGGCGTTATATATCTTTGATGCCAAAAGGAAATCACAACAACTGCTTGATTTTACCAGTTTGTTATCCAATATTATACCTGGAATTGTCTTTGTAGTAGGTCTAATTCTATTCTGGAATAGTGCTTTGCTGCCTGCAACCATTTATAATACCATCTGGATGCCTATACTTACTTATATTGTATTGTTCTTGCCTTATTCTGTTCAGTATACCAAGTCAGCATTATCACAGCTTCATCCATCCATACATCATTCTAATGCGATTTTTGCAAATAACTATTCTGTCATTCTATTGAGGGTCTGGCTGCCTTTACTAGGACAGGGAATTTTAGCCGGGTGGATGATGACCTTTATTATTTCAATGCGTGAATTAGTTGGTTCTTTGCTTATTCTCCCTCCATCAGTTGAGACTAGTGCTACCTTTATCTACAGCCAATTTGAACAAGGGGATGTAGCTAAGGGAATGGCCATGGCAGTAATTACAGTATTATTAACCATCCTATGTATCTTTCTTATGGAACGATTACAGCGAAAGGCACTGCACACCTCTTAATGACTGATGTAAGCGCCCTTGGAGGAATAGGAGAATATGGCCGTAACTGCTTTTTAGTGATGGATCAAGCAACCAACACACGCATCATGCTGGATTGCGGCGTTCGCAACGGCAATCCAGAAGTATATCCACCTATTACAGAGACAATCGCACAATCAATCCAGACCGTATTTATTTCACATGTGCATAATGATCATATCGGGGCACTACCTTTGTTAGCTCAAAAAGGGTTTACAGGGGATGTGTGGATGAGTGAAGCCAGCTTTAGACAATTATCAGCCATATTAGGCAAATGGCACGATCCATTAATAAACAATCTGCACTTTCGGTCTTTTGCCAAACATACACGTGGACAGGCTATCTCATTTACAGAAGATTTTTCGATTACATGGGGCTATAGCGGGCATATGCTTGGGAGTGTATGGTACAGCCTACAGCTGCGGGAGAAATCAATCTTCTTCTCAGGGGATATCGTGCTTTCTTCTCCCTTGCTAGTAACCGATATGCCGGATAAAGACAGGTATGAGTATGCATTGATAGATAGCGGACATGCCGCACAAATCATGCCTTATAAAAGGAGTCTCACCAACATTCTATCAGCAGTAAATGATTCTTCCGAGAAATATTTTCTGCCTATTACTATCTCAGGAAAGACTTGTGATCTCTTATTTTCTTTGTTTCAGGCACTTCCAGATAGACCTTTTTTTATCGATGAGCCTTTATATGAACATATAAACAGCTATCTACACTATCCAGATAACTTACGTCCGGAACGACGGGAAAGATTACAAGCTATGCTTCAAAGTAAACGATTAGCGATCAGCCGACAATTCGAAGGACCAGGTATATATTTATTAGAAAACAAACCAGAGGGATGTCATGAAATCAATACCAATCTATATCAAGGCATTGATTCCTTTTTTTACAAATCACATCCTGATAAACAAGACCTTAAAACATTAATCAGAAAAGTTTTTGCGAAGAAATATATCTTCTTTCATAGTAAGCAACATGATTTAGATCATATATTACAAGATTTATCTCAGTACAACCATCCGTAACTCCCGCTTCAAAACTTTAGATTTCCAAGAAGGCTAAATGAGGGCAGGTGAACTAACCCCCCGTTTAGTCTCGCTTTATATAAAGAAGCTGTTGACTTTCCAGCAAGGTTTGATACAATTACTTACAATTATATATGCATGTACTACTAGGGGTGCCTATCAGTATAGGCTGAGAGAAAAGCACTGGGAAGCTTTTTAACTCTATGAACCTGATCTGGTTGATGACCAGCGGAGGGAAGTAGCTTTATTTCTATGCGAAAGCCAACTTCTAATGTGCTGAGGAAGCTGGCTTTTTTCATTGCCTCCCCAGCATGTTATTTTAATGAAAGGAGGAAACCAAATGAATAGAGTACTCCTATTAACTACAATGGCAGTACTGATTGCAATTGGCACACTGGGCTCTCAATTTCTCTGGTTTCCAACGGGGGTTGCACGTGCTTATCCGGTGCAGCATGCCGTCAACGTAATAGCTGCTGTGATGCTTGGTCCTATACCAGCGGTCATTATCGCCTTTATTATTGGATTATTACGAAATTTGCTGGGATTAGGTACATTATTAGCCTTTCCTGGCGGGATGATTGGCGCCTTATTAGCTGGATTGCTCTATCAGTGGACCAAACGCAAATGGGCGGCAGGGATTGGAGAAATGGTTGGAACAGGAATTATTGGATCACTGCTTTGTGTTCCCTATGCTAAACTCTTGATGGGAACATCGGTTGGAGTATTGGCCTTTCTGCCAGGTTTTCTGGTAAGCAGCATCACCGGGGCGATTATTGGTATTTTATTGCTGTCACGGGTGAAACATACATCACTTGGTAAACAGGCACAACTAACTAAATAATTTGGTACTCCAATCAACCATAATTTGCTCAACGAAATAATCAAGGCGTTTATATCACGATAAAACAGAAAAAATCGGGGAAAGTTCTTTATCGATCTCAAGGTTTTCAGACAAAAAAGGTGATACCTGTTATACAAAAGCAGTATCACCTTTTTTATACTTTCTCAAATACTCGGCGTATCTTTGCTAGTATTAAAAGACGCTCCTAGTATAACTTTCAGAATAGAGTCTGACTAAAAATGCTGTCCAACACCCCCATTTTGAAATAAGAGAATCTAAATGGGGATTTTCATTTTAATTGATGATGCCCCTTTTATAAACGTGTTTGATCATTTCTGAATACTGTTATTCCATAATCACGCCCATTTGTTGAAGATCGTTCTAGCATTTGTTAGTGTAATAACCATTATTGTGCTATAGATGCAATTTTAATCCTTCATGCGATGCATGAAAACCTAATTTTTCATAGAAAGAAAGTGCTTCAGGTCTTTTTTTATCTGTTGTTAGTTGAACCATATGACAGCCTCGCTCTTTGGCACGTTGAATTGCCCATCGAATTAGCATAGATCCTACACCCTTGCCTCGTTCTAAAGAAGCAGTGCGAACACCTTCAATTGTAGCTCTCCATCCTCCTTGGTAAGTAATGAATGGAGTAAATGTAATCTGTTGAACACCTATTATCTCTTCACCATAACAAGCCACAATCAATTCATTATTCGGGTCAGCGTCAATAGCTTGAAATGCTTTTATGTAACTTTCTGGCATAGGTTGTTTATAAAGCTCTCTTTTGTTTCCTAAAGCATCGTCTGAGAGCATATACACAATCCTGTCGAGGTCTTGTATAGTTGCTTCTCTAAATGTAACTTGATTTGTGTTCATTAAATTTCCTCTCCCATATAATTATGATAAGTGTATTCCTACCATTACATAACATCCGAGATTTGAAATAAAAACACCACAGTCTAAGTGCCTCTAAAACTTTATTCACTCATTCTGAATCTAATAGGAACCAAACTACTTAAAATACCATTTTAGAGCGTTTGTATATAGGATTTTATCAGTAGCTTTTTCATCAAATAGATGTCGAATCAATTCAATATCTTCATATTCGAAAGGTCTTTTCGCTCTTGTTGATGGCAAATCTGTGCCAAACATAAGTGCATCAGGATTTGTTTCATAGATCGATTTCAAAGTATTTTCAACATTTAATTCCACACGTCCAAAGCCTGTTGCTTTTACGTGTATACCTTTATCCACTAATTTTAATAAATGCGTTAGTCCTTCTTCAGACAATCCTAAATGGTCTATTGAAATAGCAGGTAAATTTTCAATAGTCGAGGCAATTTCAGATAATTCTTTTGCATCCACATAAAGTTCACTGTGCCACCCAACCAAATCGTAAACTCTTCTTGCAAAATAATCAAGCTTTGATAAATCTTCTGACCCGCCCCGTTTGATATTAAATCGTAATGCTCTTACCCCGTTGTTATGCAGGCTTACAATTTCATCATCCGTCACAGTAAAGGGCAATTGTGTAACACCGCAGAATGCGGGTCCCATTTGTTTAAGTGCATTCAATAGATATCCTTGGTCAAATCCTTGAAAAGATCCAGACACAACCGCTCCGCCTACTACATTCAAATCAGCAGTTTCATTTTGATAATCTGTTACCATGTAGCTTGGCGGTGTATATCCTTGATTCTCGAAAATCGGAAAATCAAAATCAATAATATGAAAATGGGCATCAAAAACTCTCACTGCACACCCCTCTCCCAACATATTAAACACAGAATAAAAAATTGCGGCTTAACAGTTTTTCTTATTGGACTAAAAGTGCGTTCCTTTACAGCATACCTCTGATTTGCCATAACTATTTTATCCCACAATCTGTTCCAATTGTGGGATAAAAAAATTCTACCTATCATCATAGGATTTTTATTAAACTATGTTACCAGATCCAACTTAAAATAAAGATGATTCGCAAAGCTATAGACGAAACCCGCCGTTCCTCCAGTTGATCTTGCCAGCTTAATACTTATTCATCTCATCTGGGTCTGAACCAACACGTTCATCTTTATTCATTGCTTCAATTTGTTTTATCTCTTCATTTGTTAATTCAAAATCAAAGATATCGGCGTTTTCATGAATACGATGTTGTTTGACCGATTTAGGAATCGTGATCACTTCCTGCTGTAAATCCCAGCGTAAAATCACCTGTGCAGTAGATTTACCATGTCGCTCGGCAATTTCTATTAAAGTCGGGTCGTTCAGTAATTCTCCTTGTTTTAACGGAGACCATGCCTCTAGCTGAATATTATGCTGTTTACAATACTCATGCAGGCTTTTTTGCTGCAGGTGTGGATGGTATTCTACCTGATTAACCATCGGTGTAATCGCTGCTTCTTGCAGGAGATCATCTAAATGATGCTCCTTGAAGTTACTGACACCAATTGCACGAATCTTTCCGTCATTATAGAGTTCCTCCATTGCCTTCCACGATTCTTTATATTTATTCTGCTTCGGAACCGGCCAATGGATGAGGTATAGATCCAAATAGTCCAATCCTAGTTTATCCAGACTGGCTTGATATGCTTGAAATGCCTCCTCATAGCCTTGGTCACTGTTCCAAAGCTTAGAGGTAATGAATAATTCATCACGAGGAATACCAGAGTCCTTAATAGCTCGGCCTACCCCTTCTTCGTTGCGGTAGATAGCAGCAGTATCAATGCTTTTGTAGCCATGTTCTAATGCCCATTTCACAGAATTATATACTTCTTCTCCATCTTCTACTTGAAATACACCAAGCCCAAATCGCGGCATTTCGACTCCATTGTGTAACGTGGTTGTTGATTGTAAATGAAGCACCAAATTCCTTCCTCCTCTAATTCATTTATATTCATCCATCTGCAAAAAATTTCACCGCAGATGACAAGCAAATTTATCAAAGTGCTGTCATCCGTATCCCTGCTTTTCACCTTCCAGAGTTCAGCAAAAAAGGGAAAGCCGACGATTTGCACCATGATAAATTGCACACTTTGGTATGTTATTCCCTTCTGGAACCACATTGAAACCTATTTTATGATTTGCCTTTCTTGGCAGTTATTTGATGCACCTTGAAACGCCGGTACAGGGACTGTGGTACCTCTTCAATAAACTTTGTCGGCTCTTCTACTGTAAAAAGTGCCAGCTGGTGCATTGCTCTGGTACACGCAGTATAGAATAAATGTCGTTCTAACTCACCTTGATAATTATTGTGTGAAGCATCAGCAATAACGACCGCATCAAATTCAATTCCTTTTGCCAAATAAGTTGGGATTACCACAATCCCTTTTTCAAACGTATGAGCAGATTGTGTCATTAACTCCATCTGCAGATAACGGCGGTAGCGCCGGTATAATTCTTCGCATTCCGCCATCGTCTTCCCAATTAATGCAATGGTTTCATGGCCTTCTTGTAAGTATTGATTAATTTGTTCGACAATTTTCTGATCTAATATTTTCTGTTGTTCGACCTCCATCAACAGCGGCTTATCGCCCGGCCGCTCAAAAGGCTCGATTAATTCTCCATTTTCGACAAATGATTTAGTAAACTCTACGATTGGTGCTGTAGAACGATAGCTTCGGGTTAAAACAATTCGTTCATGTTTTTCCGGCCACCTGTCTGACAGCAATGATTCTTCTCGAAGGGCATGAGCATAAATCGCTTGATTTATATCTCCCAACAGGGTCATTCGACTCACCGGGAACATCTTTTTCATCAAATGAAATTGAAATGGTGTGTAATCCTGTGCTTCATCAATAAACAAGTGCTGAATCGTCCGCTGTGCCTTAAACCCTAATATATTCTTTTGAAAATAAATAAATGCAGGTGCTTCTTCCCATGTTAAATATTTCCGTTGGAGAAATTGCTCACTTATTTGACAAATCGCTTCCCAACGACTTGGAAGGATCAAATCGGCATCTTGTGCCCAGTCATTATCTGTAAATAGCTGACGAAAAGTCTGCAATATATCAACAAAGGCTAATCGTTTAATTTTTTTGCGAAGAGGCCTCAATTTATCAGTAATAACACGTTTTCGCAGCAAAGCCTCTTCTCGATCAAAGTCATCAAAGCTATCCTCCGTGAAACTATTTTCTTCCTGCAATGTATGATGAACATCAACATAATCTTCTGTATCAAGCAGTTCACTTTCCTCTAACACCCAATCTTTTTCTAACTCTTCCGCTTCGACTTTCTTTATGTGCTGAAGTATCCAATGGGCTACCTTTTCCATCCGTTCTACAAGCGGTAAGGAGTCATCTGTTTGATAAAATTGTTTAGAGATAATTGCTTTTGGTATAATCGTTTCGCCACGGAAAGAAATGTTACGAAACTTAAGGCCTTGATGTGCCAGCCTTTCCAGGAAAATATCGACAAGGCGCTTATAATCGAGACTCGCCTTATAATGCATAGCCTCTATCCTAGCCTGGTAATCATTCGATTCTTTCTGCAAATAGAACTCCATTTGTTCAAATGGTGTCTCTAATTGGAATCGGTCATCTAATTGGCGATGCAAATATTGATAAAACGTCATTTGCTGCATATTATCTTCCCCTAATTCAGGTAAAACCGTGGCAACATAGCTGTTAAACAACGGATTAGGAGAAAACAGCACAATTTGTTCGGATGTCAGCGTCTCTCGATAGCGGTAAAGTAAGTAGGCAACCCGCTGCAAGGCAGCAGACGTTTTCCCACTGCCAGCTACACCTTGAACAATTAGTATCTTTGCCCGTTCATTACGAATGATTTGATTTTGTTCCCGCTGAATCGTGGATACAATACTTTTCATTTTTGTACTTGCCTGATTGCCTAGAACAGATTGAAGCAAGTGGTCGCCAATTGTCAGTCCTGTATCGAACATGCCTTTTAATTGCCCTTGTTGAATCATATATTGTCGTTTTAAGGTTATTTCCCCGGAAATATTTCCTTCTACGGTGTCATAATTTGCCGGACCAGGCGGAAAATCGTAATACATACTCGAAATTGGCGCCCTCCAGTCGTATACTAGGAAATCATTCTCGTCCTTATCCAAAACAGAAGCTAAACCGATATAAATGGCCTGTTCCTCAGCGTGTTCATCATCCTTAAAATCTATCCGGCCAAAATATGGCTTATCCATTAAACGTAATAACGTATCAATCCGTTCACTGATTTGTCCATGGCTGCGCTCTCTCTCAGACAAGAATTCTGCTTGTTGCTTAATACTTGCCTCTGTCTCAATCTTGTCATCCATTTCTTCAATATTGACTGTAACATCCTCCCAAAAGTCTCGTCTAATATCAATGACATCTTCTTTCAGGCCTTTTTTTCTGCCTTCTAACTCAGAAATTCGTTTCTCAATCTCTTTGACTACTTCTGCCACCCGTTGCTCCTCTTGCTGCCACTCATGCTTATTTTCTTCTTCTGTCATTGATTACACCTCCATGACTTTTTTGCTTTGTTATTTTATATAAAATGATTTCGTCATCAACAGCATATTTGTAGCTGTTCACACACTGATAAAGGGAGACCTTCATCTGCAGGGCATTTTCCTGCTCAGCTTGGCGAAACATTACAGCGGTTGTGCTTTATTTTCTATTTTACCTTTTTCCCCCTCCTGGAATCCAGAGGCGGGAGTCTTTATGAACGGTTCAACTAATACCTTTATTCTATCTCTACACAGATCCGTTCATCCAGTTTTCTGCATACCACATATGCTTAGTATGAAAACTAGATTAGCATAAAATACATGATCTTTCATTAATAAAGTAAATACAGCACAAAAATTAGCTTCATTCCTGATAAAAAAGGGAAAGCTCCCATCAAAAAATGGGAGCCTTGCTGTTTTTTCATTATTTGATTGCGTTAGGGGGATCGGTTATCTTGCCTGTACATATATCTTCGGTAATGTGTACCTTGCTTACCTTCCCTTGGTCATTTACAAACTTGAATATACCATTATTAAAGTCGGTACCTACTTCTTTGTAGAAGATACCTTCATATAAATTATGCTTTGAACGCGCAAAGCTTAAACGATAGATTCCTTCCTCGTCTTTTTGCAAAAAGCCGCGCACACCTTTCTCGTAAGGAACATCATCTATCCCTTTTAATGTTCTTTCTAAAGATACAATATGAAGATCGATAAATGTTAGTTCCCGTAACAGAACATTGACAAAGGAACCTTTGGTAATCTCTTCCCAGCGTTTTTGCGGGCTTTGTCCCATAATAATTTGTGTGATATTTAACTGATGCGCTACCTCTTTAATTACTTTTACAGAAGGACGTTTCTCATTATCGCGAATAATAAACTCATCTACTTCCAGTTCATCACAAAGCTCTTTCCACTTTTCTACATATTCTGATTTTTCCGGATCAAATTCATCGTATGGTAACCGATCGACTGTAAGAACATATAAAGGGCAATCCATAATCTGTGCCAATTTATGTCCTCTTCTAATTAAACGTTCGCCATTCGGGCCATAGTATACACAGACAAGGATGCTTTCGTCCATACAGCTCTTTACTTTTTTCATGCTAACAACGCACCTTTCTTTTCATTTTCCCTTTGGCAAACCGTGAACAACCATTGTGTCACTGTTTTGTGCAAATGGGACTTACTTTCTCATAATTCTCCGTTCGACAAACTTTTCTATTTATTTTAAGAAAACGTTAATTCTTACTATTTACTACGTATTAACGCTTCTAATAGTTTCATCTTTTTGAAACTGTATCATTCTAACATGTATTCTGGTAATAGTATAGTCCTTTTTCAAAATTTTTTTCAAATATTTAACTCTTTATTCATTTAGCATGATTTTCAAGGCTTTCTGGGCAGTCTTATACATAAAAATAGAGTAGAATCATAAATCCTTCCTTTCTTGTGTTATATGCTTCCGCGGTACATAGTTACATCTTATTCCTGTAGCTGCTATAATGCTATCCATATCATGGTACATGAGTAACGGACTGACACAGGGAATGCTGAGTTTTACACGGCATACACGATGTGAACATTTAATAAAAATCCCCCTATTCCCATCTCCGATATCCGACCTGTTATTTTTATTTAACATTTATACGAGAACATTAAACCCAGCAGTTGTTTGATTCACGCGAAAAAAATTAGAAGGGCGGTTAAAGTTTTCATAGCAGCGTATGTTAGTTTTATTTACCTCTTAAACAGATCAAATATTCATTAATCTAATACAAATCAATGCGTATGTGTAAAATAATACTCGAAAGTGATAAAAAATCCCCTAGCCAAAAAAGAGAAGGTACTCTATCATAAAATGTATGCTTTGCAGGGTATAATACATTTACGAAAGAGACCTTCTCATGGAACTAATTATATCAAAACTATATGAATTAATAAAGGATACAACGAATGTCATTGAAATGGAGGAAGAAGCCCATCGCCTGATGT
>NZ_JAFBFA010000036.1 GCF_016909015.1 Gracilibacillus alcaliphilus | reverse complement strand
ACAAGGATGGCGGATAAACGGCATAGGTATCCTCATGGCAAGAAAGAAAAATTGACGGACAAATAGGATTGTCTACTTGACAGATGCACGCACAGGGAAGTGACGGACAGAAAATCGCAACATCCCTGGCAAATGTCCGTCATCAAGCATAGATATGAATCCTCTATCTAATAGGTTTATCATTAATGTCTTTAAGCTTATCAACATCTGAACGAAATAGAAAAAGTGCTAAATATTTAAACTTGAATTTAAAGACTTTTTTGTCCTCCGAAAAAAGGAAGCCAGCATAGCATGTGCCTCTTCTAAATCAAACCTAACACCGTCCGGGAGATATTCTGGTTATGGTGATAAATTTGCATCAGTTGATTGATCATATCGAGATAAACGGCACTGATATCTGGATTGTGCTCTCTTTTATTAATCAAGTTATTAAAATGATCGAATTTAATATCCTTCTCCAATTGGCTGATAGCTGCTTGGTTTTGAATATTACTGCGCGCCAGCTGACGGCTCTCCTCTTTAAACGCCGTCAAAGAATCTGTATAAGATTGTTCAATAAACACTAATAATTCATCCAGCTGTTTCTGTTCCTCTGCGTCCAGAGAGATATTTTTTTCACTTACTTTCTCGGTTTTGCCGATAAAACGCATCACAATGTCGCCAATATGCTCGAGATCATTCAGAATGTTCAGCAGTTTCACTTCTTCATTAGATTGTTTATTAGTGAGATCGCGCTGGCCGAGTTTTAACAAATACTGCTGAATCTGAATATAGGAGCTGTCAATCATCTGTTCTGCCTGCTGAAGTTCACGCTTAGTGATGGTACCTTTGATATAAGCGGCTAATTGTTTAATCATTTTCCAGCGCACAAAATCAGCCAAGCGAAGAATCTCCTGCCTGCCATTGAGTAAGGCTTCTTCCGGGATATTTAACAAATTGTCATCCAGCTGTACTTGAAAGGCGGCCTCTGTTGTTTTGGGTGCTGGGAACACTTTTTTGAATAATTGCGCAATCCATGGCAGAAAAGGGAAAAATAATAGAGCAATACCTATGTTGAATAAGGTGTGGAAATGGGCAATCTGCCGCTCTGGGCTTCCAGGTAACAGACTAACCCATTTGCTGTAGATTAGTAAAAGCGACATCACTAGTACTACACCGATACCTTTAAAGAAAAAATAAAAGAGTGCTAGTTTCTTACCCTCTAACTTTGAAGACAGGCCAGAAAGAACGACCGGCAGTGTTGCACCTAAGTTAGCCCCAAGTACTAATGGCAGTACAGCCTGCAAGGTGAGAATATCTGATGTGACAAAGGCAATGCCAATCATAATCATTGCCGCACTGCTATGCAGCAAGGCAGTCAGTCCCGTGCTGACTAACATAAATAATAACGGATTCTCAGAAAGCTCAGCTAGGAAATGCAATACCACTTCATGGTCACTTAATGGTTCTAACGAAGAAGTGATCAGTCCAATTCCAAAAAAGATAAAGCCGATACTCAGCATGATGTGGCCTATCATCTTCCAGAGCTGTCGATGAATAAATATCAGAAAAACAGCACCCAAAAAAATGAAAACTGTCGAATACTGTGCCACATCGAATGTTAGAATTTGTACCGTGAGGGTAGTGCCAATAGCTGACCCCAGCACGATCCCAAAGGCTTGTGCCAGTGTGATCAATGAACCGCTGACAAGACTAACGACAAGAATATTGGTAACCGTACTGCTTTGTAAGAAAAAGGTGGCAGCGATGCCGCTCAAGAGGCCTTTCCAGCGTGTATTGGTAATAACAGCTAAAGATTTACGCATCTTAGCAGCTCCAACCTTTTGCAGGCCATTACTCAGCAGGTGGGTGCCGTATAGAAAAATTCCTAATCCGCCAAAAAAACCTAACAAACTAACTAACATATCTATTCCTCTTCCTAACTATTTTTTTGTACCAGCCCCATTGTAAAAGAAAACCGTCTCTTTATACGCCCTGGCTGCGTTCACCAAATGATCTCCCATTCGTTCTAAAAAACGGCTGATTATTACCATTTTAAGCTGGTTTTCAGTAAAATTAGCTTTCTTCTTAATTAATTTAGCCATGTGTTGATAGGTTTCCTTGTTCAATTCATTGACATGTTCATCATGATGTATGACGGCTTCCAGTTTATCTTCTTTATCATCATTAATCCCGATAATCAGCCAGTTGATCATCTCCTGTTCATAGTGAAAAAACTCACGAACTAATGGGCGAAACTCGACCGTATCAATCATGTCACTAATGGTGACAATATTTGCCAATTGATCACCCGCCCGTTCTAATTCACGAATGATGCGCCCCATAGAAAACAGCCATTTGATTTCTGTTGTATCCAACTGTTCTAAAGAAATAATTTCAATAATATACTTTTCTGTTTTTTTCTCGTGTTTATCAATAAAATCTTCGTTTTCAAGAATAATATTTTTGTTTTCTGCGGTGGGATGAAGCAGGAAATTATCAAACATTTGCATCATCTGATTGATGTTAGCTAAAATTTCTAACACTTCTTCTTTGATTTGTTTACGTCTTTGATCATGGTAATTCCTCCGGACAAGCATGCAGTCAACCTCCTATTTATCGCAGTGTAACTGGCTGTAAGACTCCTGCTTCAAGAAATAAGGGAGCACATTATTTCTAAGTAGGAGATCCAGCAGCCCGATTGGTTCAACTAACGTTCAGTGGGAGAAAAAACGTACCAAACCCCGACGTCTGCATTAGCATATCCTATGTGTCGAAACCCCACTGAACGAAGTTTCACTTTATTTGGCTCTTGGTAAAGAGATATATGTGTCAGGGGCGAAATTAATACAAGACAAAAAGACCCCTCAAACACACCCCTGTCTCATTATGTACAGGGGGGAGCTTATGTGGATCTCTGCTTCTCCATCCAAGTGTTAAATTATCTAATATTAAAACACATTAAGAAAGCGTTGTCAAAGATGAATTCTATCTTTACACAAGACAGACATACAAACATCTTATGTCATTTAAAGCATTCACGATAAAAATTAATATGACTGTTGACAAAGAAAATATATTCACTTATAATTCAGTATACAAAATCTAATTCCGTATACTGAACAAAAAAAGAGGTGGAAGAAGCATGAGAAAAAGCCATGTAGATCTGTCGGAAGAAGCATTATTGGCACAGATGAATGGTACCTTGATAGCTGACGCTGCAGTAGCTGTTTGGCATTTAGGGCAGTCTAGTCTTGTCTTAAAATCGCGAGGTATCGTTTGCTATTTTGACCCCTATCTATCCAATTATATCGAAGAGATGCAGTTTTTAGAACGTAATTTTCCGCCTCTTATATCCTCTAATCCAGTTGAAAATAATGATATTATTTTTATCTCCTTCTTACATCAGATGAACCCAGCAATACATGACCACATTCCACAAACCACCTTTGTTTGTCCAACCCGATGTACTCACGAATTAATAGAGCCTGGATAGTCTGTGACAATACGTATCAGGCTGTAAACCATCCGTAAAATACCCGTCTGCACAGGAATAACGGCTGCTAACACCCTGATGACAGTCTCACTCTACAGGTTAAAGGAAGGAAGTATAAGAAAATGAAAAAATATAGTGTTCCAGCATTAGAAAAAGCTATCGCCATTTTATCGATGATTGCCACTCGCAATCATAAAACCACGGTAACAGAAATTCATAAGCATCTGGAATTATCCAAAGCCACTGTTTTTACCATACTTAACGTACTGGAATCATATGATATGGTCAAAAAGAATAAGCAAGGCGAATACGAAATTGGTGTCAAACTATATGAACTTGGCATGTCTTACATGTCCAAAATAGATTTGGCTTCCGTGGCGAAGCCATATATGGAGGAATTAATGGAGTGCACAGGGTGCACGGTTCATTTAGGTGTATTAGACGAAGGGAAGGTGCTCTATGTAGCGAAGGAGGAACCAGATACTTTTATCAAGTTTTCTACCTTTCCGGGGTTAAAGTCAGACTTTCATATTACTAGTTTAGGCAAAGCGATAGCTGCCTATATGGATGAGGAAAAAGTGGATGAGATATTATCTGCTGAAGGGCTTCCACGGCATACTGATAAAACAGTGACAGATATAAATATGTTTAAACAAGCACTGAAAGAGATTAAAAAAGCCGGCTATGCCTTAGAAGATGAAGAAGGGGAGCTGGGAGTCCGATGTATTGGAGCACCTATTTTTAGCCACAAAGATGAAAGCGTTATAGGTGCAGTGAGTATTGCTAATCATACATCAAGATTACAGTTTGATGTCAGTGAGGATTTAATTCGTCAGGTGCAAGCGACGGCTAAGGCTATTTCCAGAAATTTAGGTTCAGTGTAAAAGCTGCCATAACAAGGAGGTTTTATCATGACAAGCAAGAATGAGCTAATGTATGCAGAGGCAAATGTCTATACTCCGGGTGGAGTGCATACATCTATTAGAAATGTCGCTCCTCATTTAATTTTCAAAGAGGCGAAAGGGCCGTATATCATTGATGCTGATGATAAGCAATATATTGATTATCAAGCAGCATTTGGCCCGATGATTTTGGGGCATAATCACCCTTATGTCAATCAACAGGTTATCGAAGCTATCGAGCGTACAGACCTATTCGGTGTCGGCACAACGGATTTAGAAATTACATTAAGTAAAAAGATCTGTAAGCATGTCCCGTCTGCGGAACAAGTCTTGTTTTGCAACTCTGGTTCAGAGGCAACATATCACGCTATCCGGCTGGCGCGTGCCGTGACAGAGAGACAGAAGCTGATCAAGTTTCAAGGGTGCTACCATGGCTGGCATGATTATGTTGCACGTAATATGCTGAGTGACTGGGATAAGGTTGGAAAGAGAGATCCAGGTTCTGCCGGCATGTTAGAGTCATCTATCGATCATACACTAGTTTGTCAGTTTAATAACTTAGAAGATGTCGAGAGAATACTGAGAGGAAATGCGGATGAAGTTGCGGCGATTATTGTAGAGCCTATCCCGCATAATATTGGCTGTGTATTACCAGAGGAGGGGTTTTTACAGGGATTAAGAAATCTTTGTGATCAGCATGGTGCATTACTTATTTTTGATGAAGTGATTACAGGATTTAGACATCATATAGGTGGCTATCAAAAGGTGAGCGGTGTCACACCTGATCTTACTACTTTGGGGAAAGCGATGGCCAATGGTTATCCGATGGCCGCAGTGGCAGGTAAGAAGCAGTATATGTCTCGGTATAACACGCAGCCTGGCGGGGATGTATGGTTTGCCGGCACCTATAATGGTCATGCAGTTGGTACCGCAGCTTCGATTGCTACGATTGAAATGTTGGAGAAGGAGCCGGTTCATCAACATATTTTTTGTTTAGGTAAGAAAATGCGCAACGGTATTGAGGAAATTCATCAACGACTAGGAATAGAGGCGGTTGTGGCGGGCTTTGGTTCGGTATGGACTACGTATTTTATGAGTGAACTGCCTAAGAATTATGATGATTTGCAGAACAATAACGGAGAACTGTATGTGGCCTACCGGAAAAAACTTATTGAAAAAGGTATTTTTAAAATGCCTATGAATCTTAAACGCAATCATATTAGTTACAGCCATACGGATGAATTAGTCGATCAGACCCTTGATATAATTGAAAGCGTTCTTTTCGATCTGCATAGTAAATAAGGAGGATTGTTAGATGAAAATTACCGATGTCAAGACATATATAGATGGTAACGACTGGAAAAACTGGGTGTTTACACAGGTGGAAACAGATGAAGGGGTAACAGGCCTTGGTGAAGCAACGCTAAACGGGTTTGCCAAAACAACGGAAGCTGCTGTCCATGAATTAAAAAGATTGGTTATTGGCAGAGATCCTTTTGATGTAGAGGATATATCACTGCGTTTATTTCGAGATTATTATTCTGATGGGGGACAGGTACAGGGAGCAGCTCTCGCTGGTATCGAGTATGCCTGCTGGGATATTAAAGGAAAGGCGCTTGGATTACCGGTGTATAAACTGCTGGGAGGGAAATGCCACCACAAGTTACGGGCTTATGCCAATGGCTGGTATCGTACGGACAGTACACCGGATAATTTTTATAAGAATGCAACAAA
The DNA here is from genome assembly GCF_016909015.1 of Gracilibacillus alcaliphilus. Classification (GTDB taxonomy): domain Bacteria; phylum Bacillota; class Bacilli; order Bacillales; family Amphibacillaceae; genus Gracilibacillus; species Gracilibacillus alcaliphilus. Next base: position 49,566 of record NZ_JAFBFA010000036.1, on the reverse strand, counting down.
GGTAATCAAAAAAGGGTATACAGCATTGAAATTTGATCCTTTTGGAGCTGCGTGGCGCACAGTCGATCGCACCTCATTTAATCATGCTATTGAAAATATTGCTGCCGTTAGGGAAGCAGTGGGTAACGAGGTGGATATTCTGATTGAAGGACATAACCGCTTTACGGTACAGACGGCTTTGCAGTTTGCTGAGGCAATGAAACCATATCATCCATCTTGGTTTGAGGCGCCTGTCCCGCCACAAAAAATATCTGCGATGGTGGAAGTAGCCAAACGCAGCCCTGTGCCGATCGCTTGTGGAGAGGATTATTACTGCCGTGAACAATTTTCAGAATTGCTGGCTCATCATGCAGTAGATATTATTCAGTTAGAGCCGCAATATTTAGGATTGACAGCGGCCAAGCAAGTAGCAGCGATGGCACATGCAAATAATGGAGTGATTGCTCCTCATAGTGCACAAGGTCCATTATGTTCGCTGGTATGTGCTCATTTGAATAGTGCTACACCTAATTTTTATTTGCATGAAATTTTTGATGACTTTAATAGTGATTGGACCAAGCAATTGCTGACACATCCCGTCCAAGTGGAGAATGGCTATATTACAGTGAGTGACCGCCCTGGCTGGGGAACGGAATTGAATCTGGAGATAGTGAAGCAGCATCCTTATCAGCATAATAACTTTTTACCCCTTTTTTCAGAAGGTTGGGAGAAGCGGCAGGCCGTTAAAGAAACGGGATACTAGAGCATAGGGAGAGAAGCGTATATGGGTAACTTAAGAATAGGCATTGCTGGTTTAAACAGGGGAAGACATTTTTATGAAGATTTTACAAAAGTGGATGGAGCTGATGTGATTGCAGTTATGGATCCTAATCAAGAAGTGCTGCAAGCATTCTGTTCCAAGTATAAAGCAGTCAAGGCGCTGACAGATTATCAAGACTTACTGGATAGTGATATTGATGCAGTGGTTATTGCTTCTCCCATCCAGCTGCATGTCGAGCAAGCTGTGGCAGCACTTGAGCGGAATATTCATGTTTTGTCAGAAGTAACAGCAGCTACTAAATTGTATGATTGTATGATCTTATTGGAAGCAGCTAGGAAAAGTAAAGCACAGTATATGATGGCAGAGAACTATTGTTATATTAGGGAAAATATCGCTGTTCGCAACATGGTGAAGGCTGGTTTATTTGGTGAACTGTATTATGCGGAAGGGGAATACCTGCATAATGTAGTAGATCTTTATTCGACGGCGGCAGGTGAACCTACTTGGCGGCTGGAAGAGATAGCATCTAAACGAGGAGCGATATATGGCACGCATAGTCTGGGACCTATTATCAATTGGTTTGATTCTCGAGTAATCTCTGTTAATTGTCTTGGTTCCGGATCACACACCGTACCAGCCTATAAAAACGATGACAGTACGATCATGTTATGCCGAACGGAAAGCGGCGGACTGATTAATATTAGACTGGATACGATATCCAACAGGCCGCATAACATGGGATATTATACGCTGCAGGGGACCAAGGGCTGTTATGAAGCCCCGAGAGTTCCAGGTGGGGAGCACCGCGTTTGGTTAAAAGATTATGCTGCTTCTAGTGAAGAGTGGTTACCCTTAGCCAATTTCTATAAGGCCTTTCTCCCAAAGGAGCTGATTGATTTTCCGGAGGCAGCGAAAACCTCCCATCATTGGGGCGCTGACTATTTTATGGTGAAGGACTTTGTTAGGTGTATCAGAGAGGGGAGACCTGTACCAATAGATATTTATCGTTCCTTGGAATTCACTTTGCCAGGAATTATGTCACAAGCATCGATTGCACACGGCGGGGTGCCTGTCACGGTTCCAGATGTACACAAATGGTAAATATGGAGGAGGTAATATGAAGACAAATTTCCCAAAAATCAATCTTGATCGAGTGATTAATGACACCGTTAGGCTCTCGGAAATACAGGATACGGCAGGTAATACACAACAGATTGCTGTCCTGTATCAACAGTTGCTTGAAGAGGCAGGATGTCAGGATGTGCAGAAATACGAGCTAATACCAAGTAATCCTACTTTAATTGCAAGATATAGCAATCCAAACCCATCTAAGGGAAAAACAATTATTTTTAACGGCCATATGGATGTAGTGACTTTAGGTCATGAAGCACCTTTTGTCGAAAACGGTAAGATTTATGGAAGAGGGACTTGTGATATGAAGGGTTCACTGGCCTGTATGTTAGAGGTAATCAGACTTATTTCTTCATCTAAGCTAGATTTTGATGGTGAAATAATCATCATTGCCAATAGTATGCATGAAAGCCCAAATGGCAGAGGAGAAGATTTATCTGCGCTGTCAAAGAGTGGAAAAGTAAAAGCAGATGCAGCAGTAGTGATGGAAGGTGCGACCTATGATTGTACCATCGCCCAACTGGGATCGGCTACTTTCACTATTACCATTGAGCGGGAAGGAGAGCCAAGCCACCAGCTTTTTACACCGGCAGGTACGGTTCATCCGATTTCTGTGTTGGCAGAGGTAATTAAGCGTATCGAACAAGCGAATCATCGACTGTTATGTACACCAGTGGAAGGAGTAGGAAATCCATCTTATTTTATAGGGAGTGTCCACAGCGGAGAGTTTTATAATCAAATGCCCAACAAGGCATGTATCGAAGGTGTGAGAAGGTATGGGCCAGAGGAGTCCTATCAAGAGGTATACAAGGAATTAACAGATGTCCTGCAACAAGTATCCCGTAAGACAGGTGCTGATATATCCCTTGATATGAAAAAGGTCAGGGATGGTTATCGAATCGAGCCAGACGAAGAGATTGTAGCAGCCTTAAGAAGGTCGGTAAAAAAGATCCGACATATCGATATTCCATTGGCGGGCAAGCAATTAGTTACTGATGCAAGTATTTTCGTGAACGAAATGGACATTCCGACTGTCTGTTACGGTCCAGATCAATCAAGGGCTCATAATAAGGTAGAGTATGTAAGAATTGATGAATTAGAGAAAACAATTCATATTTATCTGCAGCTTTTAAAAGAATATACAGGGTTAAAGCTATAGAGGAGGATAAGGCAGATGATGGAGGGTAAAACAGTACTGGTTACCGGGGCTGCCAGAGGAATTGGCAAGGCTATTGCAGAACGTTTCCTCCAGAAGCAGGCAGATGTTGTTTTTCTGGATAAAGATAAAGATTTGTTACGACAGACAATCGCAGAACAGCCACTAAACAGCCAACTTGCTATTGCCAGAGTGTGTGATATAACAGATGAAGCGCAAGTGAAAACAGCGGTTCAGTCTATTTGGGAGGAAATGGGGAAAATTGACGTATTAATTAACAATGCTGGTTTAGCAAGACGCGAGGATTTTCTTGATATCGATTTAGCCAACTGGGATCAAATCATGAATGTGAACCTTAGAGGTACATTTGTAATAAGTCAGCTGGTAGCTAAGAAAATGCTGCAGCATCAGCAGCGAGGTTCGATTGTTAATATTACCTCAAAAAATGGATTAGCAGGCAGCGGAAAATTGAGTCATTATAATACATCAAAAGCAGGTGTTCATATGCTTACACAATCAATGGCCGTGGAATTAGCAGCACATGGCATTCGTGTCAATGCTGTAGCACCCGGTTTTATCGATACGCCATTAGATCAATCATTGAAGCAGCAAGAGCAGATTGATGACGTGACACGGCATACACCTATGAAACGGATGGGAACTTGTCAGGAAGTAGCAAATGGTGTTTATTTTCTAGCCTCTGATGACGCTTCCTATATAACGGGTACCACGCTGGTGATAGATGGCGGACATTTAGCAAATGCAAGTGAATTTTAATAAGAGGAGGATAAAAAATGAAGTTGTTGACTATAAAAACCGATAAAGGAAATGAAGTAGGACTGCAAACCGCAAAAGGAATGATCAATGTCACAAAAGAAATACCGGCCATTCATGCTGTACTCGATATTATCCAAAGTGGAGATCCTGCTTTAAAAGAAATTGCTCAGCTGCAAGAACGTGCGGAAGAGGGATATATAGAGGCCGTAAATGAGGATCAAGTAAGGTTTGCTTCATGCATAGCCAATCCAGAGAAGATTATTTGTGTAGGATTAAACTATCAGAAACATGCGGAAGAAGCCAATAAAGAGATTCCCACTTCACCTATCTTGTTCAATAAATATAATAATGCTTTAACTGGCCATAACGAGGATATTGATTTCCCTGTTGTATCAGATCAGGTTGATTATGAAGCAGAGTTGGCGATTGTGATTGGGAAAGAGGCGAAAGAAGTGGATCAATTGGAAGCACTGGATTATGTATTTGGTTATTGTTGTGCGAATGACTTATCGGCACGAGATCTGCAAATGAAAACAGGTCAGTGGCTGCTTGGAAAAAGCTTGGATGGTTTTTGTCCATTAGGGCCGTATCTGGTAACAAAAGACGAAATAGATAATCCAGATCAGCTGGAAATCAGCTGTTATGTAAATGGCGAGTTGCGGCAACATTCTAATACAAAAGATATGATCTTTAACTGCAAAGAAATAATTAGCTATATTTCGCAGCATATGACGCTGCTTCCAGGGGATGTTATCCTAACCGGTACCCCTGAAGGAGTCGTGTTAGGAAATACTGCTTCAGGCAGGAAATGGCTGCAGCCGGGCGACGAAATGATCGTAGAGATTGAACGTCTTGGAAAGTTATCCAATACCTTCATTAAATAGTTTGTTGTAATCAATCTAATGTTAGCGACCGTTTTTATGGGATGAATCTGACTTTCTGTGCTTATCTATTGGGGGTGAGACGATGAATAAGAAGAAATTTACCAAAGAAGTAAAGTTATTCGGTATGGGAATCCTGTACCTGCTTCCAACTTTCGTTATTTTGAGTGTGTTTCTGTTTTATCCAATATGGAAGACATTTCAGTTTAGTTTTTCTGACGTATTGGACGGAGGAATAGTGGATGAATTTGTAGGTTTGAAACATTATCTAGCTTTATTCGATTCATCCTCCTTTTTAAACAGTATTAAAGTTTCTTTCCAATTTGTTCTGTATACCGTGCCAATAACCATTATTCTATCCCTTTTTTTAGCAGTTATTGCAAATGAAAAACTGAAAGGATCGAGATTCTTCCAAATGATCTTTTCATCTCAGCTAGGCATTTCTGGAGCTGCTAGTTCTGCCATTCTGTTGTTCTTTTTTCATCCCACATTAGGAACAATCAATAATGTGCTAGGCTTTTTTGGAATACCGAATATACAATGGCTGACTTCCCCTGACTGGGCTTTGTTCTCTGTTGCATTAGCGACCGTATGGATGGGACTAAGCCTGAATTTTATTTTATTACTAGGCGGTTTGCAAAATATTTCAGTAGATTTATATGAAAGCTCAACAGTAGATGGGGCAGGTTACTGGACCAAGCTGTTTAAAATAACCCTTCCTTTACTAAGTCCCGTGTTATTCTTTGTCACGATTATAAATTTTATTAATGCTTTTCAATCCTTTGGTCAGATCCATATTTTGACGGAAGGGGGGCCGAGTGAGGCAACTAACTTAATTGTATATTCTATTTACAGGGAGTCTTTCATGTATGGGAACTATGGTTTTGCTAGCGCACAAGCAGTAGTGCTGTTTCTGATTACATTGTTTGTCACCCTCATTCAATTTAAGGTCGGCGAAAGGAGAGTGCATTATCAGTGATGAAAAAAATGATTTTGTACATTTTGCTGACTATTAGTGCATTTTTCATGTTTGCACCTATACTTTATGCCTTTTCCGTAAGTTTTATGTCTGCTAGTGATATAAATAATGCGGCCATTCTGCCATCCAGTCTGTCGTTAGATGCTTATCAAGAAGCAGCAAATCGGATCCCACTTCTGCAATTCTTAGCTAACAGTTTCTTGATTGCTACATCTGTCATGATAGGGCAAATTATCCTTTGCAGTTTAGCCGCATATGCCTTTGTGTTTATCCCCTTTAAGGGAAAGAATGTCTTGTTTATTTTGCTGTTAAGTACGATGTTAATTCCATTTGAGTCAACAATTGTACCTAACCATGTCACCATGATTAACTTAGGCTGGCTCGATACGTATCAATCATTGATTGTACCAACCATTGTTACACCATTTGGCGTGTTTCTGTTAAGGCAGCATTTCTTAACAATGCCAAAGGAACTTTGGGATGCAGCGCAAATGGACGGGTGTTCTTACTTTAGATACTATTTATCATTTGCACTGCCATTGTCTAAAGCAACACTGGGAGCTTTGAGTATTTTTGCGTTTATCTCTTCTTGGAACAGTTATTTGTGGCCGCTTATTATGACGAGTAATGATAATGTACGTCCGATTCAGATAGGGCTGAAAATGCTTGTCAGTTCACAAGCTTCGACCAATTGGCCGATTGTGATGGCAGGGGCGATTATCGCGCTGGTTCCTACTTTAATCATTCTATTCCTTGGCCTCAAATATATCAGAAGAGGCCTGCTTTCCGGCTCGATCAAGGGATAATCAGATTAAAGTGCGTGCCCAAAAATGAATGAACCAAAAAAGGAGGTTAACTAGAATTTTCGTAGGTAGTGGTATCTGTCAGGACATGTTGGTTTGGAACCATCTCTTCAATGATAACCACAAATGAAAGGATGTTAATGATGAAAAAAACAGTAGGGGTTTTGATTATAGCTGGTCTGATCATGACAGCTTGCAGTAACCAGAATGGGGAAACATCCACTACAGAAGACGGGAAGGTAGTGATCGATTTTTGGCACAACCTAGATGGGGATAATGCCCAAACATTAGAAGGTATGATTCATGCGTTTAATGAACAATCTGATACGGTGGAAGTGAATCCTTCGTTCCAGGATAATATTCAGCAGCAATTACGAACCGTTGGAAATACAGATTCTGCTCCAGCTGTATTTCTAGGAGGAGATAATGCTTATTATAGTCAAAGCGGTTATATCGTTCCTATTGAAGATATGATTGAGCAAGATGATGCCTTCCAGAAGGAGGATTTAAATGAAGCTGTGCTGGAAAACCATTCTTTAGATGGAAAGTTAAATGGCATGCCGTTTAATGTCTTTGTGTCTTTGCTGTTTTATAATGTAGAAATGTTTGAAGAGGCTGGATTAGATCCTGCATCGCCCCCTACCACATTTAGCGAGGTGCAAGCAGCAGCCTCAGAATTAACCAATGATCCGATAAAAGGATTTTCCATTCCGATTAATACATCGTTCATTTATAATCTTTTTGCCGTACAAAATGAACTGGTATACGATAATGATAATGGCCGTTTAGGAGAAGCGCCTACCCAGACTTTCTTAAATTCACCTGTTGGAGAGGAAATTTTTGCATGGATTGATGATATGAATCAGGCTGGGAATTTTGGGAATTATGGCCGGACTTGGTCTAATACACAGTTAGCTTTTTCATCTGGTGAATTAGCCATGTATTTAGACTCTTCTGCTGTAACAGGTATTTGGTTAGAAACGCTGGACTTTGAATTTGCTACAGCACCGATGCCGGTTCCTGATGGAGAAGAATGGGCAGGTGTCAATCAAGTAGGTTCACAGCTGTGGCTTTCCAGTAATTCGACAGAAGAAGAAATAGATGCCGGCTGGAAGTTTATCAAATATATGGTCAGCCCTGAGGTGCAATCAGAATGGTCCGCTTCCACAGGATATGTACCTGTTACAACTGCTGCTGTCGATATTTCTCCTCTAAAGGAAACATATGAAGAACATGAACAGTTTCGAATAGCATATGACGCTTTAATTAATACAGATCCATCTCCAGCAACTGCCGGTCCGTCACTGGAACAGCTGGATATTGATGAGCAAATTGCCCAGGCCTTTGAGAAACTGGTGCAAGGTGAAGATATTAGCAGTGTGTTGGAGGAAGCAGAAACTAGCGTAAACAATATTTTGACAGAATAATTGATTTTTACAGCTGCTCTCTAGCACAGGGCAGCCCTTTTTACGAAGGGAATTGTTGATAAAGGGGAAGAAATATAGCATAAGCAGTATTTTCTATGCATAAACTATCCATAAACAAGGCATGATGGCAAATCTGCTCATGTAAATATTTTATAAAGATTTACTGCTAATCCTTGCAATTTGGAAAGCGTTTGCTATAATGATAGAAAATTAAATAACTCTAAGAGTCTAAAGAGAAGATGGAGTTGGATATATACCTTTTAGAGAAAGGTATATCTAATTTGCCTGCTTCTTTTTTTATTTGTATTCGACTTGCTGAGCTCGACAAGGTGTTTCGATATATATCAGGCAAGGCACCGCTGCGGCTGGCCGTTTCGCTTTTCGACGTACAGGACGTACTAGTGCAGACGTTACGATATTAGTCTGCCGAGGATTCCTTTATCTCAGTTATAACCGTCCATTCCCTACGTTTTTATTCAGCGCTTGTCACTTTTTCAACAGGAGTCGAAACGATCGGCATCCGCTGTGGTTTGATTCTACAACGTTAGAGAGTCTTAACATGTTAGATCTCCACGATGCTAGTTCATTAAGAAATGATAAATAGATAACAGAAGTTTAAAAAGTATTCTATAATTAATTTATTTCTAGGAAGGAGCAACAAACATGGTTCTTAATTTTGCACATATGGGTTCATTAACAGAGGCACCGGAGAATACGATACCTTCTATTCAGAAGGCTCTGGAGCATAAGACGAAAGCGATCGAATTGGATGTCCAGCTGACGAAAGATAAGCAGCTGGTCGTGGTTCATGACCGGACATTGGAAAGGTATAATCCTAATTTCACGAAAAATATAAGGGAGTATACAATGGAAGAAATTTATCAGGTGGATGTAGGCTCAGCGTTTTCTGAAGCATTTAAAGGAACATCTTTTGTTACTTTAGAGGAAATACTCGAATTGTTACCAGAAGATATTATCCTAAATATTGAGATTAAACATGCAAAAGTTCATCAGGGAATCGAAGCGATGCTGATCGACCGTTTGCAGAACCACAATCTTGAAGATCAGACGATTATTTCAGCTTTTGACCATAATTCTTTAAGAAAGGTACAGCGAATAGCGCCTAATATCAGAGTTGGCCTGTTATATCTTCACCATCTTCCACAACTGTGGGATCATGTAAAACAAAGCAGTCTGGAAGTATATAGTGTCCACCCTTCCCAAGATTGGACCGATCAACAAATCATAGAGGAGTGTCATAAGCTTGGCTGTAAGGTATTTCCTTTTACAGTGAATGATTTGGAACGATATGATCAGCTGCGAAGCTATGGTGTAGATGGGGTATTTACAGATAATCCCCACATCTTCTCGATTTCCAGTCAGAATAAGCTGTAATAATCAGAAGGTTTGATAATACGTCAGAGCACTTGCTTGTACCTGTTTTAGAGTGCAAAAAAATGGGGCAGCAGCTTAGCTGGGGAGTGGTTTATGTTGGGATAGGGTGAGAGGGCGGGTCAGCTTCTTATTTGAGCTGACCTGATCTCCATCCTACAAATCCAAGTTCCAAAGCTTTGGATTTCCGGTTGAAATAGCTAACGCACCAGCACGGAGGCCTTGCAGGATGTCTTGTTTTGTACTGATTAAACCGCCAGAAATAATAGGCAAGTGTGTCTTTTGGGTTAGCTTATCGATAATAACAGGCATAATACCTGGCAGAACTTCAATCGCATCAGGATTGCACTTGTGGGCAATTTCAATCCCTTTGTCCAGACCGCTGTGATCAATCAAAAAGATGCGCTGAATGGTCATTAATCCCTCTTCGCGTGCACTTTTGATTAATCCACTTTTTGTGGTAATAATACCGTCTGGCTTCCATTTCTCAGCAATAAATCGTAAAGCACTGTGTGAATTGGCCAATCCATCGATGAAATCCATGTGCAGGAATATTTTCTTGCCGGCTTGCTTTAATCGTTTAATGTAGTCTCCAGTACTCATTAAGTCGCCAATCAGCAGGAACGTAATATTAGCTTGTGAATGGATAGCTTTATCTATATCTTCTGGTTTTTTTATAGAGGCAATAACCTGTGATTGGACCATATCTGTAATTTGATGCATGATAGCGCTTCCCCCTCCGAAAAATTTAGTTGTATGACCTTATAGTGTGTGTGCCGCAACAATAAGAATCGATACTTACATGGTGATTAATACTATCGTAGCATATTTGCGTTTCAAATAAAATGAAGTAGGTTGTACGTCCTTCACAATCTGAATGTGATAGTTAAATATGCTTTGAAATGACGATATTTGGCCCGAATAAAGTGAGGAACAATGTAAACATAATGTAAAAAGTAAAACAGCTACTTGCATTTTCAAAGGCATTTGCTATAATGTAAGCAATTAAATAACTCTAAGAGTCTTAAGAGAAGATAGAGTTGGATATATACCTTTTCAGAAAAAAGGTGTGTCTAATTTCCTATCTTCTCTTTTTCTATTTTATTAGAATTTTTAGGAATAAAAGTAAAAAAATAGATGTTAATAGCCTCGAAAAAAGGGGGCTATTAGGAACTATTATTTCCAGTAGGAAGGAATAATAGTTATTTACAATTTATTTACTGTCACTTTATTTGGGATTAATAGCGGTTTTCTAAACTAGATATCTAGATAACCGTTTAATGGACAAAAGAATCATCACCATGCACAAACTAGGGAAAGTGGTTTGTTTCACCCTAGTACAAGTCTGTAAAACACTTATCTGCAAACAAGGAGTAAAACAGAATAGCTTAGGTGAGCGATAACGGACGCTAACACCCCGGTTAGGCCCAGCGGAGAGTGAAGAAAAACCCGCTGTGCAGAGTTTCAATTTATATAAGAGGCTGTTCAAAAAGCCTAATAAAAGTGACACATCAAATTTTTTGGACAGGCTCTATAAAATAAATGGTTTGTCAGTTAAATGAGAAGGGGGTTGATAAAATTGTATGTCGTGTGAACAGAGGAATGATTAGCTGTTGCTTGTTTGTCAAAGGAAAGTTCAAGGGAACAACGTGGAATGTGAAGTTGATAAAACGGAGAATATCTGTTGATGGTACATTTGTTGTTGAACGAGACAGTTTGTGGAATGGATCCGATCAATCAGTGTTTTTTCATTGGGCGAATGAGGTGGTAGCAACAATGATTAATTACCTTGACATTTCTCGGGTTTGGATTGCGACATATGATATTGACAGTAATAGATTTCATAATCAATCACATAAAGTAAGCCTCGCAAAGAAGGAGTCTTACAGACAGCTGCACTGTGATAAAACTAGTTCTTGTAAAAAGTGAATGTTGGGGAAGGTGTGATTCTATTGAAACCTAAGGAGACTGCGGATGAGATATTAGGTAGCACAAAGCAAGACAAAAGCGGTTCTGCGTTGAAACGGGAATCCCGTTTAAAAAGCATACGTAAGAATTGGGATTTATATTTATTGATCTTACCAGTTATCTTATATTTTTTGATCTTTAAATATTACCCAATGTATGGTGCTCAAATTGCATTTAAGAACTTCCTGGCAGTAGAAGGGATTACCGGCAGTCCATGGGTAGGGTTTGAGCATTTTATCCGCTTTTTTGACAGTTTCTATTTTTGGCGGCTAATTAGAAATACCTTACTTATTGGATTGTATGAACTGGCACTTGGGTTCCCCATTCCAATTATTTTAGCATTGATGATCAATGAGGTGAAGAACAAGCGCTTTAAACAAATTGTACAAACAGTAACCTATGCACCACACTTTCTATCCACTGTAGTAGTGGTGGCCTTGCTCTTTATGCTGCTGTCGCCAGTCACTGGTGTAGTGAACAATATTATTGCAGCTTTTGGCGGTGAGCCAATCGCCTTTATGACAGAGCCAGGTTGGTTTAAGACGACATATGTGTTGTCAGGGGTCTGGCAGACGATGGGTTGGAGTTCGATTATCTATTTAGCAGCCCTTGCCGGTATTGACCCGCAGCTGAAAGAGGCGGCCATGATTGATGGAGCTTCAAAGATGCAGCAAATATGGCATATCAACTTACCGGCCATTAAACCAACGATTATTATCATGCTGATTCTTCAATGTGGAAGTATCTTTGGTGTTGGTTTCGAGAAGATATTCTTGATGCAAAATAATCTGAATATGGCAGCTTCTGATGTCATAGCTACCCATGTCTATCGTGCCGGTATACTGGGATCGCAATATAGTTATTCCACGGCGATCGGGCTGTTCGAATCGGTGATTAATTTTACGATTTTGATCATTGTGAACTATATAGCCAGAAAAGTGAATAAAGTCAGTCTATGGTAAAAAGTGAGGTGAGAAAGGTCCATGTTTTCTAAATTGAGTAAAGGTGATGTGACATTTACAGTAATTAACTATGCTCTATTATGTTTAGTCGTTTGTCTGATGATCTATCCACTAGTTTATGTAGTCAGTTCGTCTATCAGTAATCCGGAAAAGATGCTGCTGGGAGAATTATGGCTGTTTCCGAAGGATTTAACTTTGGATTCGTACGTGTTGGCATTTAAAAATTCTGATATATGGATGGGTTACCGCAATACCATTTTCTATACGGTATTAGGGACATTGATTAATCTAACACTGTCGATCATGATTGCTTATCCATTATCAAGAAGTGATTTCTATGGCCGCGGTGTAATTACGGCGTTTATTATCTTCACGATGTTTTTTAGCGGGGGTATGATCCCTACCTACCTGCTTGTAAGAGATTTAGGAATGGTAGATACGATCTGGGCTGTAACGATACCTGGAGCTGTATCTGTATATAACGTGATTATTATGCGGACCTTTTTTCAGGGGATTCCCGAGGAAATACGTGAAGCAGCAGCGATTGATGGTTCTACCAACCTGCACTTTTTGTGGAAGATTGTCTTACCTTTATCTACTCCGATCATTGCTGTAATGGCGCTGTTCTATGGGGTAGGTCATTGGAATTCCTATTTTGATGCGTTGATTTACCTGCAAGATTCAGGGAAATTTCCGCTGCAGTTGTTTTTAAGGCAGATGTTGATACAAGATGACATGACCGCTATGTCAACATCGGGAACAGATGGAGTGGCACAACACATCTTACGAGTGGAAGGATTGAAATACGCCGTGGTGCTGATTGCCAGTTTACCTATGTTGATTGTCTATCCCTTCCTGCAAAAATATTTTATTAAGGGTGTCATGATTGGTTCATTGAAAGGATAAATATAAAGGAGGAATGAAAAAATGAGGAAAAAGTTGGTTATACTGTTGGTTTCTATTATAGGGGTAATTATCTTGGCTGCCTGTCAGAATGATGATTCAGCCGGGGAAGCAGGGTCAGAGGAGTCAAGGGAAAATGTAAATAAGGAAGGTTTTCCGATTGTGGAAGAACCTATTGAATTAGAATTCTTTACCGGAAAGTACGAGCCCAATTTGGATAACTATGAAGAAACATTAGTTTTCGAGACATACGCTGAACAAACAGGTATTAATGTCAACTTTGATGAGGTACCATTTAGCACATTGACAGAGAAGCGAAATCTGACCTTAGCAAGCGGGGAATATCCAGATGTCTTTTATTCAGCCAGGATCCCTTCCGCAGATATTGTATCGTACAGTCAGCAAGGAGTATTTATTCCTTTGGATGATCTGATTGAAGAGTATGCTCCTAATATTCAAGCTTTTCTGGAGCAACATCCTGATGCACGAAAAGGGCTGACCATGCCGGACGGACATATCTATTCCATTCCATCTTATTATAATCCAGATTTTCTGCCGATGCTGATTGGAAAACCTTTATGGGTAAATGAGAAATGGTTAGAGGAGTTAGGCATGGAAGAACCAACAACCATAGATGAATTTACCGAATATTTACAAGCTGTCCAAGAAACAGATCTAAATGGTAATGGCGAGAATGACGAGATCCCATTTAGTGCCGCTAGTATTGGTGAGATTCGCGATATGTTGAAAGGTGCTTGGGGATTCGGTACGAGAGGGGTCGGTAATAAGTTTGTGGATGTGGACCCAGAAACGAATGAGTTAAGGTTTATGCCAACTGAACCAAAATATCAAGAAATGCTGGAATATATTCATGACCTGTATGCAGATGGACTCATTGATCCAGAGATTTTCACGATGGACGATGTGACACTAAATGCCAAAGGTGCCCAAGATATTCTTGGAGCTAACATCTCTCCTAACCCAATTACTGTAATGAATCAGCAAGATTTTATCGGACTAGGTGCATTGGAAGGACCACATGGTGATCAAGTATACAGTCAGGTAAAGACGCCATTAATTCATGTAGGTGCCTTTGCTATTACCAGTGCAAATGAACATCCAGAAGCAACCTTAAGATGGATTGATTATTTCTTCAGTGAAGAAGGTGCGACATTCCAGTTCATGGGAGTGGAAGGAGAAACATATGAAGTGACAGAGGATGGCGGATACGAATATGTCGAAGAGATTACCAACAATCCAGATGGACTAACAATGGATGAGGCATTAACTCCGTATGTCACATGGATGGGCGGAAGTTACCCAGGATATGTGCAGGAACAATATTTCAAAGGATCTGAATCACTGCCAAATGCGATTGAAGCAGGAGAGAAGGCAAGACCAAATGTCCCTGAAGAAATTTGGAATGGCTTTAACTATACAGAAGAAGAGTTGGCGTTTATGCAAGGACCGGGAGGGGATTTGAAGACATTTGTAACAGAGCAGGAAGAGTTATTTATTAATGGATCCAGACCATTTAGTGAATGGGATGATTTTGTGGATCAAATCAATCAAATGGGATTAGAAGAATATATGCAAATTGAGGCAGCAGCACACGAACGTTATCAAGAAAGCTAGCATGGCCTAGTAACATCGCTGGAAACAGGTAACTGATATTTTGGTCCAGGGTATTTCCTGCCTGTGGCTGGGTCTCTATAGATATAAGGTGGCTAAGCGGTGTTTATTGTAACATAGTTTAGAAAGAGTAAGTTTGCTTATGATGGAGTGAAATAAATGCTTTAGAGGAGGATTTTCGTGGAGATTATTGCACACCGCGGGGCATCTGGGTATGCCCCAGAGAATACATTAGCCGCCTTTCAAAAGGCTGTGGAGTCTGGGGCAACCGGAATTGAATTGGATGTTCGTTTAACAAAAGATCAGGTTCCCGTTATTTGCCATGACCCTACGATCAAAAGAACCAGTAATGGTACAGCGGCCATCCATCAATCAAGTTTGGCAGAACTGAAGCAATATGATTTTGGGGCTTGGTATGATTCAGAATTTGTTGGAGAGAAAATTCCAACAGTGGAGGAAACGTTAAAGTTGTTAAAAGACAAGGATGTAGATATTAATATTGAAATAAAAAACGGTCCAGTTATGCAGCCGGGTATAGAGAAGGTATTGGTTGATCTGATTGATAAATATGATATGCAAGATCGTATCCTCATCTCTTCATTTGATCACCATTGTTTAAAGAGGGTTGCCATATTAGATGAGACGATTCGGATAGGTTTTATCCTTCATATGAATTTGCTGCATGTGTTTGATTATCTGAAAAATAGCGGAGTGAAGACCTACAGCATCCATCCAAATTATTTCTATGTTACGGATGAGATGATAGAGAAGGCCCGCAAACATAAGGTGAAGGTTTACCCATACACTGTTAACGATAAGGAATTGGGCAGAAAATACTTGGAGCAAGGTGTGGACGGATTAATCACAAACAAACCACTTTTATTTCAACAATTAGTCGGCTAGATAGCCATCAGTGAAGGGGTTCGCACGTCCTTACACTGATAGACAGCGAGATTTATCAGGGGTTAGCCTCCACTTAGACTGTTGTGACATCCCGCAAGACCTTGAAGTGGATGGGGCTGATTGCAACAGGATAGAAGTAAAGAGAAAGGACAGAAGAGGAAAGGTGCCAAAGCTATTTGAGGGTCAAAAAAGGTGCAGGTTGATGACTCTTAAATAGCTTGTTTTCGTAGCAGAACTGGACCAACATCCTATCTGTAGAGATTTGTCTTTTTACTGGGAGGATGATAAGACAGTGAGATAGAAGGGATTGTTTACAAGTCCAGCAATATGATGTGGTGTCAGCTTTGTCATACTGAACTTCTTGGCATTTTTGAGCACACAATCGAAGGAGATAACATTCAACGTGAATAGAGGATTTATTTTTGATTTAGATGGCACTATTTATGTAGGAGACAGGCCTGTTGAAGGGGCTAAGGAAACTATTCAATATTTAAGGAATAATGGAGACAAAGTTATTTTTTTAACCAACAAGCCCATTTCTACAAGAAGCGATTATGTAAAAAAATTAACTCATATGGGAATAGAGACAAAATGTCATGAAATTATCAGCTCCGGCAGTATAGCTGCTCACTATTTGCGAAAGAGACTTAGAGATAGGGAGGCGGTATTGGTCGTTGGTGAAAAACCCTTACTGGATGAATTAAGACAGGAAAAGATTCCTATTACAGAAGATCCGCATAAGGCAAACTTTGTGCTGCTCAGCTGGGATCGGCAATTTAATTATGAGAAATTAAACAAAGCGTATCAAGCCTGGTACACCAATGGGGCTCAAATTCTGGCAACCAATTCTGACCGAACTTGTCCAGAAGGGGATGGACAAGTTCCAGACAGCGGAGCCATTGTAGGTGCAATAGAAGGTGCCACAGGACAACCAATTGATTATGTGGTTGGCAAACCGTCTCGTTTTGCAGCGCAATATGTAGTTCATGAAGTGCTAGGACTAGCGCCAGAAAATTGTTATATCGTTGGTGACAGGTTGGAAACAGATATCCAAATGGGTATTGATAACGGCTTACACACGATTCTTGTATTAACCGGAATAACGAAACCTTCCATGCTCACTGCCTCCCATCCAAAACCTACCTATGTTATGGAAAGTGTTCGCGATATTTTGAATTGGAACAACTAGTTGGAAACAAGGATAGATGAACGATAACATATAGCTGCACATCTATCCTTGTTATAACTACCTACGTCCATCCAAGTGAGGTGTGGCTTCATCAGTATTTCTTATATAATCATGTAATATGGGCAAGTCAGGCGGATTAATGTTTGAAGGGAGTTGTTTAAGCTTAAAAAACTTTAATTCTTGAACTTCCTTTGCTTCCTTTTTTAATACACCTGTATAATTACGGCATAGATAGGCAGATATTACATTATACACTTCATCTCCGTGAGGATATTTATAGTAAAAATCCTCACCGGAATAGACATTGAATAATGTTAATTGATTTGCAGTTAATCCAGTTTCTTCGAATAACTCTCGTTTAGCCGTTTGTTCTAAGTTTTCATCTAACTCTAATGAACCTCCGGCCAATCCCCAGCAATTATTATCCTGGCGCAGTTGCAACAGTATCTCTTTATGATCGTTTATTAATATGACACAAGCTCCAACCATGATAAGCGGACGCGTGCCTACTAACTTTCTTAATTCCATTATATACCCCATTTGTTATCCTCTCCTTACATAATATATACAAAGCCAAAAAGCCAGTCCCGGGAATGGAACAGGCTTTCTGTTGTGTGTATTTACGCAGTATCTTTCTGTCGTCTGGCTAGGAATAGTACGCCTCCGCCTGCCAACAGAAGTATAAGACCGATAAGGGCGTAATTGGCATAATTAGTTGCCGTATCAGGTAATCTATTTTCTGTCTCTGTGATGGCTGCCTCTATAGCAGGGGTTTCTTTTTCTGTTTTTTCCCTCTCAATCACGGTTGGAGCAGTAATGACCTCTTTTTCCACAGAGGTAATAGTATGTGAGATAGGAGATATGACTTCATTCAATGATCCTCCTGTTTCGTGAAGGGCATCAGAATCAACCATTTCTCCAGTAATAATAAGATCTGCAAGAAAATCTCCTTGTAGATTATAGATGTTCACTTTTAAGCTGGCATTAACAAGCTCTGTTAAAGAAAGTAAGTCTTCTAGTGAGAGAGGTTCTTCTGCTCCATCACGCACAAGCATGAATTCTGTCTTCAATTCAAAAATAGAGATGAATTCTTTGTAGATGGAGAGCAACTCTGCTACTTGAGCTGGAGCCAGTTCGGTTACTGTCTCAAAATCTGCAAAATCCATCAACCGATATGATAAATCCAAGATACGTTCGATGGTTTCATCACTAGTAATATCAGGGATACTCAGGATGTGCTCTTCTAAGCGGATCAGTTCCTCCTCGGTTAAGTCATATTGTTCCATGAAAAATGCTAAGTCAATAAAATCATCTTCCCAATAGATGAAGCCGTCTAAATCATTGGCAAGGTCATCCAAGAAGATATAATCATTTATATCTAAGTTATTTTCCTCCATAATTTGCAAAATATCTTCTAAGGACATAGCAAAGTAATCTGGAAGGTTGCTTAAATCCGCCTTGATCACTTCATTCAAAAAGTCAGACAGCTCTGTGACTGTTTTGAAATCATCTAATGAAGCGTCATATAAAGAAAGGGAAGACGCAATCTGCTCATTTGTAACGGTGAACCCTCTAGTTTGACTGACTTGTTCCAGATAACTCTCCAGTTTTTGATCAAAATCTGGCTCACGCTCTCTAAGATCATCAATAGTGAAGTAAAGGTTATCCACAAAGATAAATTCATCAATGGTTTGCCCATTTTTCTTTAAAAGGGTTTCTACATCTGCTTTTTTCAGCTGATAGTCTTGATATAACGATATCAAATTACTTCCGTCTGCTTGGATGACATCTCCTAAGAAATATTCCAAGTCTTCTATGTTAAATTCATCAAGTGTAGCATCATAGAGGTTAAGGGAACGTTCAAGATCTGCTTGTGTGACCGTAAAACCTCTTTCCTTGCTTACCTTGTTCAGGTAGTTTGTCAATTCTGCGTTGCTTGGCTGAGCACTGACCGCACTCGGTAAAACAGCAATAAATAGTATCAATGCTATTAATATAACTGCCGCTTTTCTCATCTCTTCTCCTCTTTTCAATAAAATGAGGCTTCTATCTTTTCACGACTGGAAATGCAACTTGTCAGCGTGTCAACATCCGTTCTTTTCTCTCTCTGCCTTATCTGTCTAGGAGTTTAATAGGAGGAAGAACACGTGATAAAATAACAAGCCCAATGAGAAGATTATATAATTGAACTAGGAAGTTGGCAATCTTTTTTTAGCGAAATCTACAAAATATAGAAAAAAGGTATTCCTTTTCACCTAGTGGCGATGTGAAAATATCCAGAATACATTTACATGTTTTTCTTCCTTTTTCAAAGAACACTCTCAGGCAAATAAACCGTAAAATAGAACAATATTAGCCATGTTATTATCTAAACATATACCATAAAATAATGGTATTAGAGAAAGTTTAGAATCTCTATCCTAGATAGAAGATGGGAGCCATATTCTATTTTGGAAGAATGCAGGTGAGAGGCATGCAGAAGAAGCTCTTATTAATAAGTTATCGATTGCAGGGCCATCTAGGAGAGGCGAAGGCACATTCACATCAGGAGTATGAAATATATTTTTTCCATGAAGGGACGTGCCGATATCTCATCCATAATCAAATTTATGATTTGCAGCCAGGAGATATTCTGTTAATGGATGGTTTAGCCTTACATAAGCCAAATGTGCCAAGTGACAGTTCCTATATTAGAAGTCATATCCACTTTTCACCAGATATGATCCGCCCTTTGTTAAAGACGATAGGTGCTGAGTCTTTATTAGATGTGTTTAGTCAATTGCATCATTGCCTGTTTCGATCCAATCAGACGGAGATGATTCAACGAGTGGAATCCTTGTTTCAAGCCATGGCAAAGGTGTATGCAAACGAGTCCATGTCTGTCTATGAAAAGGAATGGGAACTCAAACTGTTAATTGCACAGATATTGCTGGTGGTCAATCGGCTGGGGAAACAAGAATCACATAAAAAGGCTGTCGATAAATACGAGAAGGCACAACACGCCGAGAATATCGCAACCTTTATCCAGAAACATTTCCATCAGAAGTTATCGATTCAAATCATTGCCGATGCCTTAAATGTCAGTAAGTTTTATGTATCACATGTATTTAAAGAAATGACAGGTTATACCGTTATGGAGTATGTAATGGCAGTAAGACTGCAGCAAGTCAAATACTTACTAGAAGCAGAGGCGGCCAAACCGATCCAGCAAATCGCTGATGCATGCGGTTTTGAAAGCGCCTCCCACTTTAGTCGCTTTTTCAAGAACAGTGTAGGTATGACAGCCAGACAATATCGTCAGGAGCGGCTTGCGATTTATCACCTTATGGATCGTCATAAGCCGAAATGAGGAGATTTTTACCTTAAACACGTCCTGATAAGTGAAACTTCATTGCAGAAATTATTACTTTTTATGAGAAATAAGAAATCCTTACTATAGTAGAAAGGGGTTAGCGTATATGCTGCGAATTGGAATTATAGGGCTTGGTGATATATCTAAGATACATCTGCCAGTTATTAAGGGGTATGAACAGGCAGAATTGACTGCCGCTTGCGATATAGATGAGGGGTTGCGTGAAGCAGTAAAAGGGGTTCCATTTTATCAGGATTACCAGATGATGCTGGAAGAGGAAGACCTCGATTGTGTTCATATCTGTCTGCCGCATCATTTGCATTATCCAGCAGTTAAGGCAGCAGTAGAGCAGGGGGTCCATGTTTTATTAGAAAAACCACTGGCCGATAATTTGGCAGATAGCAGAGCCATTGTAGAATTGGAGGAAAACCACCCAGACGTAAAAATTTGCGTCAGCTTGCAAAACCGTCTCAATGAAACCGTGCAAGAGCTACGAGCGATGGTCCAGAGTGGAGCATATGGCAAGATAACAGGGTTAAAGGGCTTAGTTACATGGCATCGCCCAAAGGCTTACTATGAAATCAAACCTTGGCGCAGTGCGATGGCAACGGCTGGCGGTGGTGTGATGATTAATCAATCCATTCATACACTGGATTTACTGCAGTTTATTGGCGGGGAAATCAAGGCTATCCGCGGTTCTGTCGATCAATTGTTAGATAACGGTTATGATATTGAAGATACAGCCAGTGCCTATATTCAATTCCAAAACGGGGCGACGGGACTGTTCTTTGCTACCAATGCCAATGCCCAAAATTCTTCGGTGGAATTTCAGGTTACATTGGAGAAAGCTAAGCTCACCATTAAAGATAGTATCTTAACCATTGCTCAAGAGGGGAATAAGAAGGAAAAGGTCATAGAGGATCAAAAGCTGCCCGGTTCCAAATTCTATTATGGGGCTAGTCATGCTAAATTAATTACCAACTTCTATCAACAGTTATTAGAAAATGGTGATCATTATATTCATGCCAAAGAGGCAGAAGTATCAATGGAAATGATTGATCGAATCTATGAATCATCACGAACAAAACAAACAATCCCATTTAATAACCAATTTCAAAAGGAGAGTGTTGAAAAATGAGTAAACAAGATGGTATGAATTACGCACCAAAAGGTAAACCAAATCCAGTGGTAAAAGAAGGAGAATTTATCTTTGCGGCAGCGGCCTTGGATCATGGACATATTTATGGACAATGTAATGGGTTAGTAGAAGCAGGCGCAACATTGAAATGGGTGTATGACCCAGATCAGGCGAAAGTGGATGCCTTTTTAGAGGCCTTTCCACAAGCTAAACAAGCAAGTTCACTGGAAGAGATCCTTAATGATCAAGAAGTCCAGTTAGTAGCAGCTGCAGCGATTCCTTCTAAACGCAGTGCACTGGGAAATCGTGTAATGAAGGCAGGGAAAGACTATTTTACGGATAAGACGCCGTTCACTACACTGGAGCAATTAGAAGAAACAAAGAAGGTAGTGGCAGAAACTGGTCAGAAGTATATGGTATATTACAGTGAGAGATTGCATGTAGAAAGTGCTGTGTTCGCAGGCCAATTAATAGAACAAGGTGCGATCGGACGTGTTTTGCAGGTGACAGGATTCGGCCCGCACCGCTTGAATGCCCCAGGCAGGCCGGATTGGTTTTTTGAAAAAGAGAAATATGGCGGGATTTTGGCCGATATTGGCAGTCATCAAATTGAACAATTTCTATTTTTTACAGGAAATGCCGAAGCGGAAGTAGCTCATAGTAAGGTGGCTAACTATAACAACCCAGATTATCCGGAATTGGAGGATTACGGTGATGCCACGTTGGTGGGAGCAAACGGTGCAACACAATTCTTCCGGGTTGATTGGTTTACGCCAGATGGATTGAGTACATGGGGAGATGGCAGAACCTTTATTACAGGAACAGAAGGTTTTATCGAAATCCGTAAATATGTCGACCTTGCTACAGATAAGGGCGGCAACCAGCTGTATCTAGTGAATGAAAATGGAGAGCAGCATTTCAACTTACAGGGAAAAGTTGGTTTTCCATTCTTCGGTGAGTTGATCAAAGACTGTATCCACCGTACAGAGAATGCGATGACACAAGACCATACCTTTAAAGCAGCAGAGCTATGCCTGATTGCCCAAGATAAAGCAGTAAAAGTAGAGTAGTAGAAGAACGAAACCCTAGAAGCAGGCAGAGGCTTCTAGGGGTTTTTATGTCGTAAACATGAGCGAGCAGGCACTGAACCGCGACTTGCCGTAATACAACAGAAGTGAGTGGCCATAAAGAAGTAGCGAGTGACCGGTAAATGATCTTGAGTGGCCAGTATAATATTACGCTGGCTCCAGCAAGCATTCATCAGCTTTGCTAAGAACAATCACACTTTATCGTTAATCAGTAATATGATATTGTCTATAGGTATAGAGATTCTCGGCTAAATTATATATCCCTAAGCTGGCGATGGATCATCGGCAAATCTTGATCAATGATCAATGGATAGAAGGGGAAAGGCAAGGAGAATTCATAGTGGTGGATAATTTGGCTTCTGGTATGAGCAGGATTAAACGACAGTTATAGATATTGGCAGATTGCACTGCCAATTATTCCATCCAGTGGAAGGAGGGGATCAAGCTATGAATCATTATATAAATAATATTAATGTCTTTTATAAAAATACTTCTATTGATCACGGTACTCAGCATTTGCACACGCATTCCCATTCGCATTATGAAATCTATTATTTTCATAAAGGGAACTGTAAATACTTGATTGATGATGATGTGATTAGGCTGGAGAATAATGATCTAATTATTATGAATGGAACATCCTTACATGGCCCATATTTGCAGAAAGAGACGCCTTATATCCGCAGTGTGGTAGAATTCTCAGCAGAATGGATCCGGCCAATTATCAAGCAGTTAAAAGTTCCGATGCTTTTAGATCCTTTTGAGAAGTTGACCAATTCCTTATACCGAGGGGTAGATCAGCAAACATTGGATAAAATAAACGCTGCTTTGGAGGCGTTACATTTGAAAAAGATGTATCTGGCTGATTTAACCCTGTCTGATTTAGAGAAGGACCTGTTAGAGGGACAGATTATTAATCATTTTGTCGCATTATTATTTATGATTTATGAGATTAGTAATAAGGAGCTAATCAAAATCCCGCTCGCCAATAATGAAAAGAATAACCATGTTAATCGTTTGATTACATGGATTGATCAGAATTATCAGCGTAATATTACCTTAGATGAGATGGCAGACAATTTGCATCTTAGCAAGTATTATATGTCTAGAATTTTTAAGGATATTACGGGCAAGACAATTATGCAGTATTTAATAAATCGAAGGTTAGTGCGCACGAAGTATTTGCTGGAAATGTATCCTGATAAATCAATGGTTGATATTGCTATGGAGTCAGGGTTTGAGAGCCCTTCCCATTTCAGCAGAAAGTTTAAGGATCATTATCATATCAGCCCGACCGAGTATCGAAGTTTAAAGTTATCTAAATAAGTGAAAGAGAACTGTCTTGGAAGAAATATTTCTAAGACAGTTTTTTTTGTGGGGAAAAACGTGTTGTTGTACCATAGCTTTTTGGCGGTCATTAAACTTCAGTTCTTCTTTTGGTTTTGAACACAGATAGTAATTTTGTCATCAGTATCATAAGATTTATGTCGAGGCTGGGTTAAATTGAAAATAAGTGAGTATTTTACAAAATGAGCCAAATTCCAATACTTACTGATAAAAACCAGTGCAATCATAGTAAACTGCAAAAGCTATAGGCAGGAGGTGCAACAAGCATAAGTCTGAGCAAATAATCGTACATCACAGCAATTTCAGTCAAATCCAAAGCAAGGAGGTGCGAGAGGGAACCAATAACTGTTGTTAAAATAGCAGTATTACAGATTCGATAAAGCGATTACATTTTTGATTTGTATTGCTCACAAGTTTAAGAATTGTTACAGGTAACATATGAGGTAAGGGGGAATAAGATGAAAATTGGTTGTTGCGCAAGTATAGAAGAAGCAGCACGATTACGCGAAGCAGGGTTTGATTTTTTAGAGGTTCCGGTGACATCCCTTCTAGGGGACAGTGAAGAAGAAGTGAATCAAATCATAGCAAAATATCGGTCAAGTCCTTTACCAATTGAAGTATGCAATATCTTTTTGCCAAGTACATTGAAACTAACCGGATTAAATGTAGATGACCAGCAAATAGATCGTTATCTAAAAGAAATGCTGCCACGTGTCAAAGCGATAGGTGCCGATACCATTGTTTTTGGCAGCGGAGGAGCCCGCTCGTTTCCAGAGGGTTTCTCTAAACAAGCAGCGGAACAGCAAATCATTGCCTTTTTAAAACGTGTAGCTGGTTATGCGGAGCCACTAGGGTTGACCATTGTAATTGAGCCTTTAAATCGAGAGGAAAGTAATCTAATCAATACTGTTTTGGAGGCGGTTACGGTAGCAGAACAAGTAGATAGCCCAGCTATTCAGGTACTGGCCGATTTCTATCATATGCAAAAGGAAAAGGAGTCACTGACACATATAACAGAGGCTGCTCCGCGGCTTCGGCATATTCATGTGGCTGACAGCGGGAGACATGCCCCTGGTACAGGGACTTATCCGTATCAGGAGTTCAAACAGCAGTTAGATAAAGCTGAATATACCTGGCGAATCTCGGTGGAATGCGAATGGCAGCAGTTTGAAGTGGAAGCTTTCCAAGTGAAGCGGTTTTTAGATACCATTTTTAATGGGATGGAGCGATGATGAAATCATTAGAAAAAGGGGAGAAGTGCTGTGAACGAGCAAGCAGAGAATATTAATGTCTTTTATAAAAACACTTCTGTCGATCTCTATACTCATAATTTTTATACCCATTCACATTCACACTATGAAATTTATTTTTTCCATGAAGGAGACTGTAAATATTTAATTGATGACCATGTGATTGAATTGGAGAGGAATGACCTCATTATTATGAATGGTTCTTCTCTGCATGGTCCGCATCCGCAGCGGGGTGTGCCTTATATCCGTACGGTAGTAGAATTCTCGGCAGAGTGGATTCATCCGATTATTAAGCAGTTAAACGTACCGATGCTCTTAGATCCGTTTGAGAAGTTAACCAATTTCTTATATCGGGGGATTGATCAGAAGTCACTTGATCAAATGATTACCATTTTCAAGACATTGCATTTAAAGAAGGTATATCTGGCAGATTTAACTGCATCAGATCTGGAAAAACGACTCTTAGAGGGCCAGATTGCCAATCACTTACTGGAGTTATTATTTATCATCTATGAGATTAGCAACAAGGAGTTCATCCAGATTCCAATGGCCAATAACGAGAAGAACAATCATGTCAACCGCTTGATTGCCTGGATTGACCAGAATTATCAGCGCAATATTACCTTAGATGAGATGGCCGAAAATCTTCATCTGAGCAAGTATTATATGTCGAGAATCTTCAAAGATACTACAGGCATGACGATTATGCAATATTTAATGAATCGAAGGTTGGTACGGACGAAGTACTTGTTAGAGATGTATCCCAATAAATCGATGCTTGATATTGCCATGGAGTCTGGCTTTGAAAGTTCTTCCCATTTCAGCAGGAAGTTTAGAAACCATTTTCATGTCAGTCCAACCGAATATAGAAACTTAAAATTATCCAAATAGGTTATTGATAATGTTGAAAACGTTGTCAATATAAGGAGGGGAACAAATTGGTAAAAAAGAAACAAGCAACATCAGGGGGGGCTGTACAAATGTCGTCCAGCATGGCTGCTAACGCAGACGTAGACACAATAAAGAGTAAAAAACGAAGATCTACCTTTACGTGGTATTTATTTCTCTTACCAAGTTTTCTAGGCATTCTATTGTTTATGGTCTATCCCATCGTGGAGTCCTTTCGACTGAGTTTCTACCAGTCAAACGGTACGGTGGAAACGTTTATTGGGCTGCGTAACTTTCAATATGTATTAACATCGGCAACTTTCTGGAATACTGTCTGGAATACGTTCTTTATCGGGATCTTTCAGATTCTGATTACGATTCCGCTTGGTTTTATCTTTGCTTCATTAATTAACTCGGTTCGGTTCGGGCAGAATTTCTTTAAGGTAGTTTACTTTCTTCCTAATGTAACGTCGATTGTGGCAGCAGCAATGATATTCCAATTCGTACTGCACCCAGAGATGGGGGTTGCCAATTATGCATTAGATGCATTAGGTTTGCCGACTTCAACTTGGTTTTCAGATCCAACTACATCCAAGTGGGGGGTTATCTTACTGTCTGTATGGCACTGGATTGGCTTTGTCGTTATTATTTGCTTGGCTAATTTACAAGCTATTTCTCCAGAAATGTATGAAGCCGCACGAATCGACGGAGCAAGCTCAATCCAGCAATGGTTATTTATCACCATTCCCAATATGAGCGGTACGTTTGCATTCTTGTTGATTACCGGTTGGATTGGAAGCTTGCAGCGTTTTAACGAGATTTATGTCTTAGGCGGCCCAAGCGGAAGTCCGGCAAGATCGATTCAAACGATGGGAGCATTTATCTATGAACGGGGTTTTACAGGCTTTGAGTTTGGAATTGCCTCGGCAGCAACCTATATCATGTTTGTGATCATACTTATTTTTACATTCTTTAATTTGAAAATTTCGAAAATGAAGCTGTAAGAGAGGAGGAGCATAATGAGTGATAAAACAATGAGAAGAACGAATAATATTGTATCGTTTTCAGCCTTATTTCTGTGTGGAATCGTATTGATGATGCCTTTTATCTGGATGGTCAGTGTTGGATTTGACCGGACGGCAAACATCACGATGCCATTTCCGCCGAGATTGATTCCAGAGGAGGTATCCATCTTTAATTATGGTCTGGTTCTGGAGAATGGGAGGTTGATTAGCGCGTATATTAACTCTGCTATTGTAACAATCAGCTCGGTTGTCCTTCAGGTCGGGGCCTCATTATTTGCAGGTTATGCCTTTTCTAAGGGTGATTTTAAGTTTAAGCGCCTCTTGTTCATTGTTGTCCTTTGTACATTGATGATTCCAATGGAGCCAAGACTAATCCCTTTGTATACCTTATTTAACAAAATCGGCTTATTGAATACATTCTGGCCTTTAATTCTGCCATCAGTTATCTCTGGTTTATTAATCTTCTTGTCGAAGCAATTCTTTGACCAGCTTCCTGATACACTTCGTGAAGCGGCGCAAATTGATGGTGCAGGTGAATTTAGAATCTTTTTCCAAGTCTATTTCCCATTGGCTGGCCCTATTGCCGCTACCATGGTGATTTTATCCTTTATTTGGAGCTGGAATGACTTTATGTGGCCATTGGTTGTCTTAAATAATCAAGATTTGCATACAGTGCCGCTGTATCTAGCCAGTTTCTCTCTAGAAAACGGTACAAGTCTGGGTGGTTTAACGATGGCTTTAGCAACGGTAAGTGTCCTGCCTATAGTAGTCCTATATCTTTTCTTACAAAGATATATTATTCAAAGTATCGCATTAAGCGGCGTGAAAGGGGAGTGATAACGGCTTTTACTAGATTTACTGGCTTTACCATAATAAAAAAATTGGGGGTAATACCATGTTTGCAAAAAAATCATTTCTGACGTTATTGTTTCTTTTAGTCATGGGTGTCATCATTGCAGGTTGTAGTAACTCAGGTGATGAGGACACTTCTGGAGACAGCGGTTTAGAGCCGGATGAGAGCGGCGAATGGGAAGGTCAAACACTGCGTGTCCATTTGATTGGTGACTTTGACATGGAAGACTCAACCGATCCGATCACTGGAGAAAAAACAGAAGGACTGCATGTCGTAAAAGATGAATTTGAACGGCTGTATCCAGGTGCAACCGTCCAATTTATCACGATGCCGTGGGAAGGTTATACAGAAAAGACCCAAGCGATGATCACTTCTGGTGAAGCAGATGTCTATCAAATGCCAGGTATTGCTGACTTCGCTCCTCAAGGTGTAATTGAGCCGTTACAGCCGTTTATTGATGAAGATCCAGAATTTGATCCGGATCGGTTTATTGATAATCAAATCGAAGGCTGGCAAGTGTTGGGGCCTGATTCTGATGAACTACAGACATATGGTTTGCCGTTCTTAGGTGATGCCCGTTTTATTGCCTATGATAAACAATTATTCGAGGAGTGGGGCGTAGAGCCATTATCTGATTATCCAACGATGGAAGAAGTGATGGAGAAGGCCAAACAAATGACAGGGGAAAACCCGGTAACGGGCGAACAGAATTATGGTATCTGGTTCCGTGGTGACTGGTCTTCAGCTTTTACCTTAATTAATGTAGCAGAAGGTCAGAATGGGCAGTGGGGTACTGGATTTGCTTGGGATGAAATGGAATTTGAATTTAACAGCCCTGAGATGATTGAGGGATTAGAGTGGTTATTAGAAATGCAAGAATATGCACCATCAGGGTTAACAAGTAATCAGGGCAGTGAGAAGTGGTTAACAGAGGATAACGATATTGCTATTATGCTTAACCAAGGTCCTGGGGATATTATTATGACATCCCGTGCACAAGGTATCGATGATCGAATTGGAATTGTACAAGAATTTAAGAATGATGATGGAATTGGTGGTTTGTTAGCTGGAAGCCCGATTACGATTGCAGCAGACAGTGACCATAAAGAGTTGGCATGGGAGTGGCTGAAATTTGCCACCAGTGATTTTGTCCAGCAATATGTTTTTGAGAATGTAAATGCTATGCCTGCTATCAAGGCTGCTTCTGAGTGGGACAGCTACCAAGAAGTACAGCACTTAATGGATCCAACCATGGAAGCAATGAGTACACCTTGGACACCGCGTTATCCATGGGGTGCCTCACAACCGCGTTTTATACTGACATCTGAAGTAGAGGCCGCTTTAACTGGTTCCCGTTCAGCTGAAGATGCACTAGACAAGGCACAACAAGAAAGTACAGACTGGTTAGAGAATAGGAATTAACGAGACAAAAAAAGAGGGCAATCAATAAATTGCCCTCTTTTTATATCACAAGGCCGTGTGTAAGGTTTTCTCTTTGTAAATAGCGGCTAATAAAGCAATTATTAAAGCCAAGGCGCAGAGTTATAACGAACACCGTATGAGATACATAGAGAACCAAAAATGAATGGGGGAAAAACAATGTTTTCAAAGCAAACCTTTCGAACACTATTGTTTCTGTTGGTGATGGGAATAGCGATAGCAGGCTGCAGCAACACAGATGGGAACAGCGATGCAGGGGATAATCAGAACACTGACAGTGAATGGGCTGGCCAAACACTGCGTGTTCATTTAATTGGAGACTTTGATATGGAAGATGCAACAGATCCAATTACAGGCGAGACAACCGAAGGGTTATATGTGCTGAAAGAGGAATTTGAGAACCAGCATCCAGGGGCAACTGTTCAATTTATCACGATGCCATGGGAAGGGTATACCGAAAAAACCCAGGCAATGATCACCTCTGGTGAGGCAGATGTCTATCAAATGCCAGGTATTGCTGATTTTGCTCCTCAAGGTGTGCTGGAACCATTACAGTCATATATTGATGAAGATCCTGAGTTTGATCCAGAAGTATTTATTGATAATCAGATCGAAGGCTGGCAAGTATTAGGACCAGATTCTGATGAATTACAGACATATGGTTTGCCATTTCAAGGAGATGCTCGTTTTATTGCCTATGATAAGCAAATATTTGATGACTGGGGTGTTGAGTATCTATCTGATCATCCGACAATGGAAGAAGTAATGGAAAAGGCGGAGCAAATGACAGGAGAGAACCCAGTTACCGGTAAACAAAATTATGGTGTTTGGTTCCGCGGCGACTTTAATTCTGCCTTCCCGTTAATCAATTTGGCAGAGGGGCAAAATGGCAGATGGGGAACAGGATTTGCGTGGGATGAGATCGAATTTGAGTTCAACAGCCCAGAAATGATCACCGGGTTGGAATGGTTATTAGACGTACAGGAATATGCACCTTCAGGTATTACGAGTAACCAAGGAAATGAGCGCTGGTTAACAGAAGAAAATGATATCGCCATTATGCTGCACCAAAGCCCAGGTGAAATCGTAAAGGCTGCAATGGTTCAGGGAATTGATGATAAAATTGGTATTGCACAAGAATTTAAAAATGACGAAGGATTAGGTGGTATGTTAGCGGGAAGCCCAATTGCCATTTCGGCAGACAGTGACCATAAAGACTTGGCCTGGGAATGGCTGAAATTTGCGACAAGTGATTTTGCACAGCAATATGTTTACGAGAATTTGGGGTCCATGCCTGTTATTAAGGCTGCTTCAGAATGGGACAGCTATGCAGAAGTAGAACACTTATTGGATCCTATGCTGGAAGCAATGAGTACACCTTGGACACCGCGTTATCCATGGGGTGCCTCACAGCCGCGCTATATCTTAACATCTGAAGTAGAGGCTGCCTTAACAGGATCAAGATCAGCCGAAGAAGCATTGGATAAGGCACAACAGGAAAGTACGGAATGGCTGGAAAATAGGAATTAGGAAGGGGCTGTCGCAAAATATAAATGTTGCATTTTGCGACAGCTTTTTTGTATGTTAGATGATTCCGTTTGATTTATACTCACCTTTCACACGCATAAACATGCACCTACACCTTATTTATTATTGCGTGATCAGCTCTCCCTTATTGCTTTATCATTATTTTGACTGAATAAGCGTGCAAAGATTCGCTCCAACAGCCCTTCGCTTTTCAAGTTAGCTGAGGCTCGCTCTGTTCCCATAGTAGTCTTCGCGATTGGCCTGCGCTAGGAAATAGTTCCACACTTCATGCAAGAAATAGTATCATAACTGGCTACTCCCTAAAACCGCTTATTTAATTACTTCTGATGGAAGCATTCGATGAAGAAAAATGGACAATATCACCATCAAGCTTCCATTTCTAAATTTTCAATGGATAATATATGCTCAGTCAAGCTGTTTGTGTTCGTATACAAGCAGAAAAAAGCAGTTGCACAATCAGTTATCTAATTGTGCAACTGCCCCACATTGTAGAGAAGCATAAATTATAACTTTCAAGAAAAGAACTTTGTCCTCAAGGAATGCAGCCATGAAAGACGGTTTCGATGAAATGGCTTAGTTGAATTTTTCTAGAGAAAGTTTAGAATTTGATATAGTGTCTATTCAACACAGAGGAAATGAAAGTCTCCCATCACTGCCTATTGATCAAAATATTTTTAAAAAGTAAAAATAGTGCACAAGAAGAAAAAAAGATTACTTAACGTCAAATGTAGGAAGATTTATAATGGTAGTATATGAACACATTTTTAGACACAGCGAATACGATTGTCAAGCGGAGGGAGGATAACATGTATAGAATAATGCTAATTGATGATGACGTACCAATGTTAAGATATTTGGAAAAGTTAGTTAGAGACATTAATCTTGAAGTGGAGGTTTGCAGTGCAGAATACTCTTCTATGAAAGCGCTTGACCGGTTTGAACAGACATTACCGGACATCGTTTTATCTGATATTGGCCTGCCCCAGCTTGATGGGCTTGAATTATCAGAGAAATTGAAGCAAATCAAGCCGGATATACGAATTATCTTCTTAACTTGTCATGAAAGTTTTGATTATGCGAGAAGGGCTATGGAAATGAGTGCAGATGATTATTTACTAAAAGATGAGTTAGATAAAGAACAATTAATGACAAGCATTCAGAAATCACTTCAGCATCTCCGCCAATCTCAGAACCAATATGATTTACAGTCATTTAAGGAAACATTTCATAAAAATAAATATGTGCTTCGGCAGAATTTCTTAGAGCAATTGATGGACAGTAAGCAGGTGGAGCATGTGATGAAAGAAGGAAGTAAACTGGGAATCAAATGGGAATTTCCTCATTTTTTTATCGGACGGGTTTTGCTAAATTACGCAAAAGTTGCCGAATATTATGCTGTCAAAGATATTCCAATTATTAAGTATGGTATTTACAATATAGCCGAAGAAATAGCGAAGGGTTTTCAGGGGATTACACCGATTATGGATCATGAGCGTGATATCTATCTGTTTTTGAATTTTCGTTATTCTCTATCGCAAAAACATTTGCAGCAATTCCAAACTTATATGCTGACCGTGGAAGAAAAGGTAAAGGAAATTTTAAGGATATCTATCTGTACTATCTATCATCCTTATCGAATGGAGAAGGAGGAGATGCAAGCAGGTATCTTAGCATTACGTGATCAACCAAACCAGACCTTTTATTCTAATGAAGCAAGGGCTGCCTTCGAAGCGGTGAATTGGAGTATTGATTCGCGACAGCTGTTACAGCCGATTGAAATGAAAATTATGAAAGCGTTTAAAGTGATGGATTTATCACAACTTAAGCGGCTATTAGAGGAGCTGTACAGGGTATCAATGGATTATCAGATACATCCGAAGAAAGTGATCGAACTGGCAGAGCTTTGCTTGGCTAGGATGGAAGTGGACCAACAGCATGCAGGAAAACTAGAAGATTTTAAATATTATATGACACGGGCTGCTAAGATAACGGATCTTCTGCAGCTGTTATCTGCAAGTATCATATTTTATGCACAGTCTAGAAAGCAAACATCTAACAATAAGCTGCAGTTACAGGAAATTGAACAATATATTGTACAGCATTTATCCAAAAATTTAACCTCTGCTGATATGGCAAAACACTTATATTTGAATCCAAGTTATTTTTCGCGTTATTTTAAGAAGTTATCAGGGCAGAATTTTACCGACTATATTCAAAAATATAAAATAGATTTGGCACAGAATATGCTGTTAGAAGATAAGACGATTGAAGATGTGGCAAGTGAGTTAGGCTTCTCTGACCGAACGTATTTCTCTAAAATTTTTAAGAAACATACAGGGTACAGTCCAGGTGAATATAAAACGCAAGCAACCTTTGTATAACATGGTTAAGTAGAGCAATCGAGTATTCTCCTTAGCTATGGATAGCTGGGCCAGAATAACATAACGGAAACAAAAAGCAAAGAACCGAAGACAGTTTCGTAAAGCTGTCTCCGGTTCTTTTTTAGTTATGTGCGCCTTGTTTTGCTGATAATAAAACGGCTTTGCTGGATGTAGCTGCTTTGCCAGCTATTTTCTTCAGTGACTGATCTGTAAGATAGGCAAGAGCGAGACAGGTGGAACTGACGCCAAACAACACTAACAAGGTTGAGAGCAGAAAGAATATATAGGCTGTCCCGAATAGAAAGGCGACCATCATCATAGTACGGAATGGGGTGGCAATGCCGACTAAAATTGCTTGTGAAAAGTAATTTTTTAGACTTAATTGATAGTCTATCATTAATGGAAAGATATATAGCCATACCATCATATAAAAGCAAGTAATCATAAACAGGATCATTAAAAAGAAAAAATGAATGATCTCATTTTCAAAATGGACAAGGTGGAAATTAACCGCAATTAGCACACCAGTCAATGTTAGTACAAGGCCAACTATATTGGCACGTATAAAGTTATTTTTATAAGATTGGAAAAACGTTGTAAAAACAGCTGCATCATCTTCTGATTTTAACCATTTCTTCACAACCGCAAAGGTGGCCAATGTGGCTGGATACACGCCAAAGACAACCCCGCCGAGAAGAGTGAATATAACCCACAGAACATTAATATAGACAAGGATCATGATCCATTCACAAATCAAATATAACAATTTAAAAGGCCCGTTTGATAGCATAAGGTTCCCCCTCTTCTGGTTATTTCCCTTTAGAGATTGTTCAAGAAAGTCACTTTTTACCGAACTTTTTGAACACGCACCTTTAGTATAAATCACTTGGATACTAGTCTTCGTATACTATTTTTACAAACGTGTGTCTAATTATTACCTTCTTTAGATGAAAAATAGGAAGCGGATACACGAGGTAAAAATAATACACAGAGATGTATAAATTCTTAATGGGTATATGGAGGTATTTCTATTACATTAGGAATATATCAAAATCAAATGTGAGGTGAGTACATCTTGAGCGAAAAAGCAGTTTCTAATTATAAGACAAAAAAGAAACCTAGTCTTTGGAATAATAAAATCAAGGAATCCATTAGTGGTTATTTATTCTTAGTACCAGAATTTATTGGTGTTTTCTTATTAGGGATTTTCCCTTTATTCTTCTCTTTGTATCTGAGTTTTACCGATTGGGATTTAGTCAGTGGTCTACAATCTATTAATTTTATTGGTCTGGAAAATTATCGGTATCTATTTCAAGATCCTGCCTTTTTCCTAACATTAAAGAATAACCTGATCTTTTCAGCGGTTTATGTGCCAGCCAGTATTATACTGGCATTGTTGATTGCAATTGCGATCTCGTCTGCCGTTTATTTTAGGGATTTCTTTAAAATCGCTTTTTTTATCCCTTATATTTCTACAATGGTAGCCGTTGCATCTGTATTCGCTGTATTGTTCCATCCATCATTAGGGGTAGTCAATAATTTCTTGATGTCGATCGGTATCGAAAATCCGCCTGGATGGTTTGGCAGTACGGATACGGCCTTATGGGGGATTATCATTATATCGGTGTGGCAAGTGGTCGGTTATAATGTCGTTATTTATATCGCTGGAATCACAGGAATCTCTAAAGAATTATATGAATCGGCTCAAATAGATGGGGCGGGTAAGTTTAAACAATTTCTCTATATCACCGTCCCGCAGCTAGGGCCAACTACTTTCTTCTTATTGATTACGTCGATTGTTAATTCATTCAAAGTATTTGATGTAATTGCTTTCTTAACACAGGGCGGGCCTAATAATGCAACGAATGTACTGGTTTATTATATTTATGAAGAAGGTTTCCAAAATTTCAGAATGGGTTATGCTTCCGCCTTATCATGGATATTATTCCTGATTGTAGCTGCCATCACGATCGTGACAGCAAAATCACAGAAGCAGCAATTTTAACAGGAGGGATTTATGATGGAAAAATTAAAAACTTCAAAAGTAATTGGAACGATCATCATGGGTATGTTAGCCTTCTTATTTATCTCTCCCTTGTTATGGATGCTCTCCTCATCAGCAAAGGTGGAGCAAGATGTGATGACATATCCTATTGAATGGATTCCTAGAGAATGGAATTTCTTTAATAATTTCTCAAAGGTTTGGCTGGAAGATATCCCGTTTGATTTATTCTATTGGAATTCGTTAAAAATTGCAGTCATTACCACCTTGTTAACCATTATCATTAGTTCGATGGCAGCCTATTCTTTCTCTAAATTACATTTTCCACTGAGGAACGTGCTGTTTATTGTTCTGTTAGCCTTCTTTCTTGTGCCAACCGAATCAACATTAGTGCCGAGATTTATCCTGATTAATTGGATAGGGCTCTATGATACACATACAGCTTTAGTAATGATGATGGCCTTTTCGATTCCGCTGACATTCCTTATGCGTCAATTTATGGCAGGGATTAGTGATGAATATATCGAGGCAGCCAAAATGGATGGAGCAGGATATTTCCGTATTTACTGGAAGATCATGTTGCCAATGGTGAAACCTATTATTGCCACAGCAGGTATTTTAAAATTTATTTGGACATGGAATGATTATCAGAATCCGCTTATCTTTTTGACAAGTGAACAGTTGTATACCATAACTGTAGGGATGCAGCTATTATCAAGTGAGTTTGGTACAAGTTATGCGACCACCATGATGGCAGCAGTATCCGCGATTTTGCCGCTTATCGTTGTCTTTTTGATCCTGCAGCGTCATGTAATTGATGGTATTACAGTAGGCGGTGTGAAGGGGTAGTGTAAATAGTTCACACAATGCCCAAAATCAGACACAGTTTTTCTGGAGTAGTTTGTTTATGATAAAGTATACAAAGCAGAGGGATTACGAACGCTTGTCACCGTGATAAAGTGAGACTTCCATCTGTGGTGATTTTCCCCAGATGGTTAGCACTT
Source organism: Gracilibacillus alcaliphilus (assembly GCF_016909015.1). Lineage (GTDB taxonomy): Bacteria > Bacillota > Bacilli > Bacillales > Amphibacillaceae > Gracilibacillus > Gracilibacillus alcaliphilus. The sequence continues at coordinate 13,387 of NZ_JAFBFA010000036.1, read as the reverse complement.
ATAATAAATAAAAAATACAGGAGGGGTTCAAATGAGTTGGAAAAAAGGCATGTTTAGTTTATTTTTAGTGAGTTTGGTATTGATGTTAGCTGCTTGTGGCAATAATGACGCCAGTAACGAGGCTGGCGGAGATGACGATGGATCGGTTACTATTAACTATTACACTTGGGAAGGTGATGAGAAGGAAAGAATTGTGGCCGAGATTATCGAGAATTTTGAAGCAGAAAACCCAGATATTAAGGTGAACTATGAGACATTAGTATCAAGTAATGATTCATTAGAATTTTATCAGCAGCTAGATATTAAAGTAGGAACTGGTGATTCTATTGATGTGGTTGCCTTTTCTCATGTAGACTTCCTGCTTGAGCGTGCTGCCCGCGGAGTGTTAGCGCCATTAGATGATTTTATGGAAGCGGATTCGATTGATCCGACAGAAGAATATTATGTAGCTCCGCAATATGATGGACAGACTTTTGGTATTCAAGATTTATCACAGCCTTGGTTTGTCGCTATTAATAAAGATGCGTTAGATGCAGCAGGTTTAGACGTACCTGAATGGGGATGGACTTGGGATGATTTCCAAGAGTATGCAGCACAATTAACAACAGATGATCAGTATGGAGCTTATTTCCATACATGGGGTGAATTTGCTAACTTTCCTGCTTACGCTGAATTGCCACATCCATATTTAACAGATAGTGAAGAACCAGTTTTTGATCATCCAGTTTTTGCAGATTTCTTTGACTTACGACGTGAAATGGAAGAGGAAGGTTCTGTACGGAAGTTCCAAGATGTCATTGCTGCTGAAACGCATTATGCTACGGAATTCTTCAATGAGGAAGCAGCCATGCTTCCAATCGGTTCTTTCATTATCGATATGATTAAAGACAAAGAAAGTTATCCGCACGATTTCCAAACGGTATTTGCACCAATTCCTAGATCTTCAGAAGATGTAGAAATCGGTTCTATGTATATGGGTGGACACTATCTTGCGGTAGGTGAATCTTCTGAACATAAAGAAGAATCTTATAAGTTTGCGAAGTATATGGCAGAGCAAGTAGAAGTGATTTCTGATTTCCCTGGTTCAAGACACGTGGATCAAGGTGAAGTAATCGATACGATGATTGGTGATAATGCCGACCTTATTGATCAAGACACTCTAGCAGCTACTGTTTATGATGATAATATCTTTATTCCTTATGATCCAGCCTATTCGACAGCGTATTCTAATGAATTAAAGAGTGTGCTGGAAGATGGCTTTAGTCAGTATATCTTAGATGGTATTGATTCAAGTGAAGCACAGGAAGCAATGGTACAACAAGCCAATGATATTATTGACCGAAATCAATAAATAATTAGTAAATAGAGGCGGCCAGCATGGCTGCCTCTATACAGTTTCCAGACATGATATAATGATAAAGCGAGACTGCTATCAGTGTGCTGGGTCTTAACACGGGATAAAGATAAGGAGTGATTGGATCATGAAAAGCCTGTTTTATTCATCGTTTTATAAAAAAATCCAATCTACGATGATTATTTTCATTATTATTCCATTAATTATTGCATCCGTGGTGTCGTTTATTTTAATCAGAAACTTAGTAATTGAGAAGGTCGAAAATACACACCAAAATGTAGTGAATATGATGGCCTCTGATATGAATGATATGGTGGATGAGATGATTGACACGACTAATCTGTACGGCAGGTCGCAAACCGACATATTAGATCGTATGAAGAATTTTGCAGCTAGTACATCTATTTCTTCCTATGATGTTTATCAAGACTACCGCGAAATAGCTGAGTATTTAAGTATTACTTTTTCAGGTGTTTCCAGCGTCAATGCAGAGTCATTCTTTATGAACAGTGAAAACCTAATTATTAGAGGGAATAACAATGTTTTATCCCATCAAGAGCTAGAGTCAAGCTTAAGAACAATTGTCGACCAACACTGGATGGAGCAAAAAAATCCGAATCGATTGTATTTTTTGCGTGCTTCGGAGCTGGATTTGCACGATATCAATGACCATGCTGCTGAGATTTATGCAGTGAGATCATATAAGGATTTTGTCAGTAATGAAATGATGGGGATATTGTTCCTAGGCATACCAGAAAGTTATTTTGAACAATTATTTCAGGATGTAGAAACAGGCGCTTTTCAATTGTTGGACAAAGAGAAACAAACGCTTATTCGTTCCGCGCGTTTTGATGATTTAACACAGGATAATGACCTTTTAGTCAGCCGTGCTGCACTGCCATCGACGGATTGGGAACTGGTTTATTATGTGCCTGCAGGGGATATTATGAAAGAGATTACCTCTACTTTTTCCTTTTATGCGATCTTAATCGCCGTTTGTGTACTTATTTTTTTAATTATTTCCTTTTATATTGGTAGTACGATTTACCGTCCTTTACGTCGGCTGAAAAGTACAGTAGAAGAGTTTGGTGAAGGCAATCTGCAAGTCCGTTTTCCAGTAGAGACGAAGGATGAGATTGGTTTATTAGGGCGAGCCTTTAACCATATGTTAAATCAGATTAATGATTTACTAGACAAGGTGAAGCAGGAAGAGGCAGAGAAACGGAAGCTGGAGTTGCGTGCATTATTCGCACAAATCAGGCCGCATTTTTTGATTAATACACTAAATTCTATTAAATGCAGTTTATTGCTAGAAGATGATGAGGTACATAGTAAGAAGATCGAGTCTTTAACGCGCTTATTAAGGGCAAATATGCGTGCGGAGGAACTCACAACTGTCAAAGAAGAATGCCGGTTACTATATGATTATATTGAAATTATGAAATTGAGAAGCGATCTGCAAATTGAATTAAGAACAAATATGGATGATGATTTGTGTTCCTTTAAGGTACCAAGATTACTGCTGCAGCCAATTGTTGAAAATGCTATTATTCACGGTTTTTCCGATCTGCCAGATTCACCGGTCATTGAAGTAAATATCAAGAAGCAGGAAGAAGATATTTTAATCAAAGTGATCGATAATGGTGCAGGTATGGATGAATCAAAGCGGGAAGAAGTACTGTATACTATTCATCATCATGATAATCTTGCAGATCATATTGGTGTGAAGAATGTTTATCATAGACTAAAACTAACATACCAGAATGTAACCATAGATATAGAAACAAACAAATGGGGCGGAACAACCTTTGTGTTTATTATTTCCAACAATGCTGAACTTTTGACACATGCCTAACTGATTAGATGTGTGTGAGTTTTTTACGAACCTGTGTAATCTTTTGACCATCCTGGAAGATAGGTCTTGTTTCATTGAAAGCGGTGTTATAATAAAACCAACTTACCAAAGTGCTTGTGTACTGTCACTTTGGTAGCTATTTATGTACCGCAGAAAAACATTTTGTATGCGGTTTCAATGGTAGGGGGTGGATTTGTTAAGTTATGTATGGTGGAGGGCGTGTTACAAGCTGTAACGAAAAAATAGCTATATATGGTGAAGACAGTCAAACAGAAACTGGTTATATGCAGTATGTTAGCTGCTATATTATTTAGTTTTACGTATCGAGAGGCAGAGGCTGCTCCTCAGGATTCATCTGTTTTGAAAGCAAATGCTTTATACGGGGCAACGGTTAGAGGCGGAAGCTATGCTGATCTGTCTGCAGCAACAGGTTCATCGACAATTCCAAGAGAAATTTTAGAGGCAAAGACAGCTGGTGATGAAAGTTATAGCAGACGAAGTCACTTAGAGTTCGAGATACCCGATAATATTAATTGGGAAGACACAGCAGCGGTTAAGCTGACGTTATTTTTACACGAACATACGGGATCAGGCAAAGAAGATACCGTTCAAGTCTTACTAACAGATAAGTCTGATTTAAGTGAAGAGAATTGGACATGGAATAATACAAACAGCTTATTGGATAATGCTGAAGTAATCGGGGAGCAGACTTTTACAGAATCAGATGCTTCACAATGGGTAGAAATCGATGTGACAGCTATCAAGGAACATCTAGAGGAAGCCGACGATAAAGATTTTGGTATCGCCATTCGAGTCGAGGAAGAAGATGATCAAGGGGGTATAAGGTTCTATTCGGCTTATCAAGACAGCGGAGCATATACACCGTATTTGCAATTTTTTCAAGGAGAATATCAAGATACCTTGCCTCCGACGATAAGTGTAACGGGAATAGAGGATGGTGCTACGGTAACTAATCCAGGGCTAGATATCGAGATACAGGCACAGGATAACCATGATGAAGAGCCGGCTGTCCATTTGACAGTCAATGGTGAAGCAGTAGAAGGTGCCAAAAATGGGACAAACACGATCCACTTAGAGCAAGGAAAAAATGTAATTGAGATCAGTGCGGAGGACGCTGCTGGCAATCAGTCTGAGGTGCAGCAATATCAGGTTACATTAGAAGCGGTTACTGCCTTCCCAGTGATTGCTGATACGTATACCGATTTACGGTCTCCTGATGAAAATCATAATGCGAAGAGATTAGATGTAAAGAAGGCAGCAAGTGCACCAACTAATCAGCGCGAAACATATTTATCTTTTGATCTGTCGGAATATGATGCACCGTATGTAAAAGAGGCTGCGATTCAATTTTATATCGATGAATTAATGGGGACGGATCGTACTTCAGAGGTGGTGTCGATTTATCAGGTAGATGAATTTGATGAAGGGACATTAACATGGAATAATGCGCCGGAACGAGGTCAAAAGGTAGCGGATGCAGAATATGACCGCTCCAAATCGGACACATATGGCGAGTTAGATATTACGTCATTTATTAACGAACAACTACAAAACGCTGAAGATATGGAAAGAATCCATTTTGTTTTAACGATCGAGAATGGCCATGATCAAAAAGGTGTCTTCATGACGAGTAAAGAACAAGATGAAGATAAGGCTGTTCAGCTGCAATTAGTAGAGGGTCTCCCGGCTCCGCAATTAGAGGTGGAAGGCTTAGAGGATGGCAAGGTATATACAACAGGTACGATCGAAAATGTTACAATTGCTGCCGGTAGTATCAATGAGTCGATAACAGTCGATACCGAGGTATTCGTTAACGGCAATGAGGTCACAGCAAAGGAAGACAGTCTCTATGATCTGCCGCTGCAATTAGGCGAGAATGTAATTGAGATTACCGCCACTGACCAAGAAGGAAATCAGACTACAAGTACTTATAAGGTTACAAGATTAGAACAGGCGGCATCCGCTGTTTACTATATTGACAGTCAAGCAGGCGATGATTCCAGTGATGGCCTAACCGAAGAAACGGCATGGCAGTCACTAGAGAAATTGAATACCGTACAATTTCAGCCAGGCTCTACTATTTTGTTAAAAAGAGGCAGTGTGTGGCAAGGGCAATTACGACCGCATGGGTCTGGTACAGAAGACGAGCCGATTACACTAGATGCTTATGGTGATGCAGCAGAAAAGCCTAAGATAGAAGGGGAAGGTATTTCCAATTTGGATACAGGCAGCATCTTTTCTGAAGGGGCCGTGCATCTGTACAACCTGTCTCATTGGCGCATCAATAATTTGGAAGTGACCAATGAAGGGGAAGAAATAATAAATGCCAGCCGGGCTGGGATTATTGTAATAGCAGGTGGAGACGGTTATGTCGAAGATGTGCATATTGATAATGTCCATGTCCATGATGTGAATTCTGGTGCTGATGCATTTAAGCTTTCTGGCGGGGTTATCTTTCTGGCAGATACTCGTGATGAAAAGGGGAATGTGACAAATATAGAATCAGGATTCAAAGATATTTCGGTGGAGAACTCCCATATTCATCATGTAGCAATCGAAGGATTGAGAACGAAAACATATCGCAATGGTTCAGATACCAATGCCATCCGCAACTATGATGTGGTCTTCCGTAAGAACCTCATTGAGGACACCTTTGGAGACGGTATCGTGTTGGCAGAGGTAGAATCAGGCGGATTAGTAGAGAAGAATATTGTGCGCCGCCACAGCAGTAATAACAACAACCGTAACTATGCAGGGGTATGGTTATATGAAGCTAATAATGCTGTCATCCAATACAATGAAGTATCTGATGGGGTATTTGGTTATAATGATGGCGAGGCGTTTGACTTTGATATTGGCACGAAGAATAGTGTGTTTCAGTACAATTACAGCCGAAACAACCGCGGCGGCTTTTTATTAACCATGAAAAGTGCGGGAGAGAATAATGTCTTCCGTCATAATGTCAGCTATAATGATGGACAGGGAACTGAGATATTTTACGTAATGAATAACCGTACACAGATTTACAATAATACGATATATATTGGTGAAGAAATTGATACGCAATATTTGGTTAAAGACAATGATATAAGCAATATGTTCTTCAAGAATAATCTTCTCTATGTAGAAGGGAATTTACAAAACTATTCACAGCAAGGCCAATCATTTGATGGAACGAATATGTCTCATAATCTTATTTATCCGGCAGAGCTGTTGGATCTCCCAGGCAGTCCTAATCCATATCCAGGACTAATTCAAGAAGATCCAATGTTTGCGAATGCCGAAATTGAATATACACAGATGGATGAATGGGATGAAGAAGTTTGGAAGCAAAATATGGAGGCATTCCAATTACACCCTGATTCACCAGCTGTTAATAGCGGGACAGTTATTGATGGTATGGGTGAAACAGATATGGTAGGTAATCCAATCGATCCAGAGCATCCTACCATTGGAGCATTGCAACTTGCTGAAATGATTGCTGTAACAGGGGTGGAATTAGAGGAAGATAAGGTCAAGCTGGGGAACAATAGCTCTTACCAATTGCAGGCAACCGTTTTACCGGAGAATGCTACGAATCAAAAAGTTACCTGGTCAAGTGATAAGGAAGAAGTGGCAACCGTTGCTGCCGATGGAACTATTCAAACGCATCACCCAGGAGCTGCTACCATTACCGTTACAACAGAAGATGGAAATAAAAAGGCCACTGTAAAAGTTTTGGTTAATAACGGTAAAAATAAGCAGTGATCAGGCTGTACGGTCAGCAGTGAAGGCTTTGCCCGCTTCACTGCTGTCTTTTTAGTAAGAAAGTATATCCAATGCTAGCTATTATTAGCTCTTTTAGAAATAACCTCTCTAGAATTAAGAAGAGCAAGGCCGCCGCTGTGGCTTCTCGCAGCGGACATCTATCTTGGCTAAAAGGAAAAGGACCAAATGCTCTTCTTGGTTTTTCTTAAACATATGAAGACAAGAAGGATGGGGCTTGCGTAAAAGTGCAGGCCTCTTGTTTTTGTGCAGTGCAGGAAGTAAAAATTGTTCACAATTTGCCCAAAATGAAACAAGAGAACTTGGCAATGTACTAGATACAATAGAGAAAATAAGAAATATGCTGGAGGGATGTATTACATGCTGTATCCACAATTGAATGGACAACGGATGTTAACAGAATTAAACGGTTTTTGGTATTTTGCAGTCGATAAAGATAATAATGGAGAAGAGCAGCAATGGCAATATGGTATTCCAAGAGAGAGGGAAATTGCTGTCCCGGCAAGCTGGAATGAACAATTTCAAGATTTAATGTATTTTTTTGAGACGGGATGGTATGAGACGAGTGTGGAAATTCCAGCTAGTTATCAGTCAGAACTTGTCTGGCTCCGAGTCGGGGCAGCCAATTATATAAGCAAGGTTTGGGTGAATGGCCAATATATTGGTTCACATGAGGGAGCTCATTTACCATTTGAGTTTGAGATATCTCAGTATGTGAAGTGCGGTCAGAAGAATACGATTATCGTCTCGGTAGATGCGCGGATCAAGTCAGACCGTTTGCCGCCAGGTGATGTAGAAGATGAACAGATTATCGGTTTTAAAGGCCAATATCCGAATAATTATTATGATTTTTTCCCCTATGGAGGGATTAATCGCCCGGTTTATTTATATTCTACAGCCCACACTTACATAAAAGGAATCCAGGTACAGACAGATGTACGTGAAAAAGAGGCTGTCCTGACCTATCAAGTCCAGCTTAATCAGGCTTTTGCTGGTTCTGTTCACGTGCAATTAGCTGAAGGGATTGCAGATCAGGGCGTTGCAGATGATGAGGGGATTGTGAAAGGACAGTTAACGATAGAACAACCGCGGTTATGGGGGTTAGAGGACCCTTTTTTATATAGTCTGCAAGTTGAATTGCTTAAGAAAGAAACATGTGTGGACAGTTATCGGTTAGATATAGGGATACGAGAAGTAGAGTTGATAGGTGAACAGCTCTATTTGAATAGTCAGCCGTTATTCCTGAATGGTTTTGGTCTTCATGAAGATTTTCCTGTGCTAGGTAAAGGGATGAACCATGCTGTCATTGCAAAGGATATGAATTTATTAAAATGGACAGGAGCCAATTCCTTCCGCACGTCGCATTATCCCTATAGTGAGGAATTTTTGCAATATGCAGACCGGCAGGGGATGCTGGTCATAGGTGAGACTCCTTTTGTCGGTTTTGTAAGAAGCCATTACCAGAATGATAGAATCCGAAGACAGGCAAAGAAGGTCATACAAGAGATGATCGTGAGAGACAGACAGCACCCATCCATTATTGCTTGGAGTTTGGCCAATGAGGGTGATACCTTTGTAGCGGAGGCCGGTCCTTTCTATAAAGAGTTGTATGATCATGCAAAGGCGCTAGATCCTTCACGGTTAATTACGGCAGTCAACTGCGTAGATATTGAGGAAGATCAGGTTTTACAATATTTTGATTTTATTAGCTTAAATCGATACTATGGCTGGTATGAGCAGGCCGGACGTTTGGATGAAGGCTGCGATATGCTGAGTAAGAAGTTAGATCGCTGTTTTGAAGTTTTTCAAAAGCCGATTATGATAACGGAGTTTGGGGCCGATGCAGTGGCAGGCCTGCATACAGATCCGCCGGAACAGTTCTCAGAGGAATATCAAGCACAAATGGTCTTGCGTCAATATCAAATTATCGCCAATAAACCGTATACGATTGGTGCCCATATTTGGGCCTTTGCTGACTTCAAAACAAGCCAAACCCCTTCCAGAGTGATCGTGAATCGAAAAGGGCTCTTTACAAGGGACAGGCAGCCTAAATTAGCGGCACATTATATAAAGTCAGCTTGGAATAAACATGACGGATAGAGGCGGAATTTTCAAGTAAGATAGTGATAGAGATTTGTTTAAAAAAACAATAAAAATGACACGGCGAATTGCTGCGTTGACTTGCACTTTCAATATACAGGCTGTTTTAATATCAGTATTGTAATAGAGGCTGCGAATTTAACTGGAGATGGTTCAGTTTAGCGCCCTTTTTGAACAGGCGCTTGTAGTGAAATTGACTGCAAGTTATCTAGGTGCTTTTTCCCTTGTTTGGCAAGTGGTTAGTACAAATATATGGTATAATCGAATGGATAAGCAGACATCAAATCAGGGGGTGATCAATTGAAGCAGGGTATTTTCGTTATTGCTAATGAGCATATTTATTACAATAATCAAAACTGCTTGGAAATACTAGACTTGGAAGTTAATCCCTATAAAGGCCTGCACTATTATGATGTATTAATAGAGTGGATGGATGAGGGTATTGCGAAATTATTTTCAGAATTGGTACAAGGAAAGAAAAGCGATGTTCACTCTACAACATTAGTTCATAACAAACAAAATGAAGTAATTATTCTTGATGTGTATGGGCATCGATTTCATGCAGATGAAGAAGGAAGTAAAATTATTGGGTGCATTACAGATGTGAGACAAAAAGGAGAACAGCTGACTAAATCACTCAAGGAATTAGCCGATATGAAGTATGCGTTGGATCAGGCTGCTATTGTGGCTATCACGGATCGGCGCGGTAAGATTACATATGTAAATGACCAATTTTGCGAAATATCAGGTTATCGAGAAGAGGAGCTTATTGGCCAGACACATCGATTGATTAACTCTTTGTATCATTCTCGGGAGTTTTTTAAAGATCTATGGCGGACCATTGCCTCTGGAAAGGTATGGAAGGCGGAAATTCGCAATCGAAAGAAGGACGGCACGTATTATTGGGTAGATACAACGATTGTTCCTTTCAAGGACGAGAATGGTAAGCCTTATCAATATTTATCGATACGCTTTGATATTACAGAAAAGAAGAAAAATGAAGAACAGATCCGCTATATGGCTTACTATGATCACCTCACTGGCCTAGCCAACCGGCGCATGTTTGATAATTATTTAAAAGAGGCCAGTATCTCTGCCAAGGCAAATAAGAGCCAATTTGGCATTATGTTCATTGATCTCGATAGTTTCAAATATATTAATGATACATTGGGCCATTTCATTGGGGACAAGCTATTGATCGAAGTGGGGGAAAGATTCCGGAAGCTAGTAGGAGATAAAGGGAAAGTGGCGCGCTTTAGCGGGGATGAGTTCGCTATTCTTATCGATCGAATTACGCAGGATAAAGATATGCAGCAGTTTGCTGAAGGAATCATTGAAGGATTTAAACTGCCTTTCTATATTGAGGATTATGAGTTGAATATTACAGGCAGTATTGGAATCGCCACTTATCCAGAAGCAGGAACCAATCCGCAAGCAATAATGAAGAATGCAGATATCGCTATGTATCGTGTGAAAAATGAACAAAAGAATGACTATCAGATGTTTAACATTGATATGAATGCGTTAAATGAGCGGATTTTTCAGATTCAGAACGATTTGAGCAAGGCATTAACCGAGGATCAATTCTATCTGGTGTATCAACCGCGTATCTGCCCAATAAACTTGTCTATCAAAAGCTTTGAAGCGTTGATACGCTGGGAGCACCCTGAGTTTGGAAGCGTTCCGCCGTCAGAGTTTATTCCGATTGCGGAAGAAGCAGGGATGATTAATACGATCGGAACATGGGTGATTCGCTCGGTCTGTCAGCAAATCAATGCGTGGCGATCTCAAGGTTATGACCCTATTCCGGTTTCAGTTAATTTATCTGCCAGTCAATTTATGCAGGCCCATTTTGTAGATCATTTTTTTCATATTTTACAAGAGTTCGAAATTGCCCCAGCTTGGATTCAGGTGGAGATAACTGAAACATTGTTGATTGAAAATGAAAAAAACGTGCGGGAAGTATTAGAGAAATTAAGGGCTAAAGGCATTAATGTAGCATTAGATGACTTTGGAACGGGTTATTCATCTTTAGCCTATTTGCGAAAATTCAAAGTCGATATTTTGAAAATCGATCGTTCTCTTATTAGAGGTATTTCAACACAATCCAGTGAGAAAGAAATTGCCTCCACTGTGGTTCAACTAGGGAAAAGTCTGGATATGACTGTGGTAGCAGAAGGCGTAGAGGAGAAAGAAGAACTAGAAGCATTAATGCAGTTGGAAATTGATGAGGTGCAGGGATATTACTTCAGTAAGCCAGTAAGGGTAGAAAGCATGGAACATATGCTTCAGACGAAGAGGTGTTTGTTTTATATGTAATAGTATTTTACATAAATAGTGTCCCATAAGAAGCAGATACAACCTCTTTTTATTATTAAGGCTGTATCTGCTTTTTTGTAGTAAAAATGCCAGATGTATTATAAAATAATCCTATAAGTATAAGCAAATTTAGGATAAAGCCTTGGAACTATTCAGGCGTTAACATCATGTTTCAGGCACTGATGGATCAGCAGCCTGATAAATCCTCAGTGGAAATCCAAGTCCGCTGGTGGAGGCGTTACTTTATCCCGGTGATAACCGTCCGTAAGTCCCGCCTCTAGGCTTAAGAAGACAGGTTTGGGGAACAACGGGCACCCTGATAAGTTTCGCAAAGCAGTAATGGGGCTGAGAACCCCGCTGATGGAAGTCTTACTTTATCGACAAAGGGGCTAATAGAATGTTGCATTCCATTTTAGATGAATTAAAGGTAGAGTTGTCGAAAGTATTTCCTGACTTTTTAAATCCTCCTGCGACAGAAGAGGAAATCAAACAGGTAGAGGAAACCATACAGATTACTTTCCCTGATGATTTAAGGGAATTATACCTCACTTTTAATGGGGAGAAAGAATCTGGTCCAGGTCTGTTTTTTGGGCAGCCCTTCCTTTCGCTCGATGAAATGATGAATGAATGGAAAATATGGAAAGACTTAGAGGAGGAGTATGCCAACTTATTAGAGACCGAATCAGATCCGCCTGGCTGGGTAAAAACAATGTATATTAATCGAAATTGGCTTCCTATTAGTAAAGATTATGGCGGTAATAATATTGGTTTAGATTTTGACCCAGATACAGAAGGCGTAAATGGTCAAATTATCCGATTCGGCCGGGATATTGATGTGAAGTATGTCATTGCCGTCAATACAACAGCACTGCTTCAGTTTATGGTTCGGCAATTGAAAACAATGGATTATACAGTTATCCCAAAAGAGTATGATGAGAATGATTTAACATGGTATGTCGGCCAGGATGAAGAGATTATCTTTGATTCTGCCAAGCAATATTTTCCGATAAACGAAGAGACCATTTCACTGGAAGAACAGCTAGATGAGGAAACCACTTCGCTGGAAGTACAGCAGACGGAAGTTATTGACCTCCAGAAAAAGAGAGAATTTGATAAAACGCAAGAAGGTCTGAAATGGCTGAAAAAGGCGGCTGAAATGGGTGACACTGGTTCGATGAATGAGTTAGCTTTTCAGTTTCTGACCGGTACAGGTGTGGAGCGAGATATCAGTGAGGGAGAGAAATGGCTGCACCGTTCCGCAGAGAAGAATGATCTGTGGGCAATTGTTGAGTTGGCTATTCGATTGCTGGACGGCGAGGATCTGCCTCAGAACGCAGAGGCAGGTGAGCAGTGGCTGCGTCAAGCCGTTCATCTTCGAGATCCGATAGCGACAAGGATATTGGGCTATCGTCTGATCAAGGGGGATAGTTTGCAGAAAAACGTAGCAGAAGGGGAGAAATGGCTGCGCCAAGCGGCTGAAGACTATAATGAATCTGTAGCTATGCGGTCACTGGGCTTGTTTTTACTCAAAGGCGAAGAACTTGAGCAGAATATCGATGAGGGAGAGTATTGGCTGGAACGTGCTGCAGAAGCGGGTGACATGTCAGCTATGCGAAACTGGGGAAAATATTTGATTAGAGGGTTATAGATAGTGAAATTACTATGGCTACTGGCAACAGACCGGGCACGGGTGCCCGGTCTTTCGTAATATGTGTGATAGGAAGAGAAGGAATGCCAAGATTTCAATGATAACGGACAAAAGAAGAGGAAAAGCGGCTCCAGAGTCCATAAGAACAGATGACGGACAAAAAACTAGCAAGTCCCAAAAGCTGTCCGTCATCAGCGGTCTGACAGACAAAAAAAGAGCAATCCCCTCAGAGCTGTCCGTCATCAGCGGTCTGACAGACAAAAAAAGAGCAATCCCCTCAGAGCTGTCCGTCATCAGCGGTCTGACAGACAAAAAAAGAGCAATC
>NZ_JAFBFA010000035.1 GCF_016909015.1 Gracilibacillus alcaliphilus | reverse complement strand
GTCACACCTTTAGATGGTGGGTACGTATTTTTCCCATGACCGATGTCTAACCCGATTTTAGCCATATTAAAACCTCCTAATTATTTTATAAAAAAGTAGCTTGCCCGACTGGACTAGCTACCCACAATAATAAAAGAGCAACGAAATCAATCGTCACCCTTAGATTTATTACTTAATGTTTCTACCGCTTTTTTCAAAATATCCGGAATCGGTAAATTCGTCTTACCTACCGTTTCCAGTATGCTCAACAACTCATTTGCAAGATAAAAAAAGATGACCGCGTCTCTGATAAATGTGCCATCTCCCATGATTTTATCAATCGAATATGCTACAGCTACAAGCGCTAGGATCAACACTTTTTTCGCTATTCCTCTAAAGCCTACCTTGCTGCTAAGTTTGCCATACGTTCCTGCAACCAACACACCCAGCACATAATCTAATACAATAAAAAATACTAATACCTGCAACAAAAGCGACCAACCTCCAAATAAAAATGAGATAGTCGCCCCTAACAGTCCGACTACTGATTTAGTGATATTTTCCAAATTACCTCACTCCCTTATTTTATATTATTAATTGCCTGTCTACCTAGTAACGTCATTCCTCCCTGTTTTAAGTCATAAAAAAATAAGCCTATTCGGCTTCTGGTTCTTCCTCTTGTTCTGTCTCCTGTGATTCCCTCTCTCGCTGCTCAATCGCCTCAATCATGTCATCTTCGTCCACCTCAAAAGCTAATTCATCCTTTTTAAAGCGATATAATTGCTCCTCTCCATCAACTAGTGCGGTGATTCTACGGCCATTGTAATGGTCAGCTACTGCTCGAGTAGGCTGCCCAATCTGTGGGTTTTTGAACTGTATATTGCTTGATTTGATAATGACTTCCATCTATTCCGCCTCCTTAATTTCTTCCACTTCCACAATTTCATCTACAGAAAAAGCATAAGTCTCACCAGCCCATGATTCGCCAATCTCACGCTCAACACCTCGTATATCCCATTCTTGGATAGATTGGTGATAGTCGTTTCTTGTGCCAATGACAATTACATTGTATTCTCCTGGTGATTGACAATGTATTTCTAGTTGCTCTGTTTCTCTGTTAAGTACGCCATATCCATTACTAAAATGCCCTTGTGGAGTGACGAATATCTGCACATCTTTATTCAAATAAATAAAATAATCTGGTAGGTCGATGTATTGAACGTCATTGTCATCTGTTGCCTTGACGGTGTAACGATATAGTGTATCGCCTGCAGTTGGGGATTCAACTGCCCCATGCCTAATTCTATGCGTAGCTGATTTTTCAGGTTTAGGGTGTGGTATTTCAAAGTTTTTGCTACCACCAACCGAAAAGGAGCCAGGGACTGTCCATACTCCTGGTGTTGCACCAGTATTTGATACACCCAAAACTCCTTCACCTGAATTTATTACATGTGAACCTCTACCTATTGCAACTGAACCAGTCCCGTCAGCTATTGAATAACCTCCTAAAGCAACAGAAGTTGAACCTATTGCTTTGGCGCTTCTTCCTAATGCTGTACCTGAACCTGATGCGACTGAGTAATAACCCAATGACGTTGAATAAGTTCCATTTCCTTCTGAATCATATCCAATAGCTACTGAATTGTAATTATTTGTGGTTGAGTTACGACCTATAGATATAGAATTCATAGTGACATGAGCGTTCCTTCCTATAACTATAGCACCTTGATTATTTGGATTTGTAGATTCATTAACTGTTGTATTTTCACCTATTTCTACAATTTTATGGTTCAGCCCCGCAATTTGCTCTTTTGTAACACCGTGCGGATTATCCTGTCTATTTATAAAATGAACAAACTCATTGCGACCTAAAAAACCCTCCCAGGCACTCCACGTACCATCTAATAACAAATATCGTACTTGTAGCATTTCATGAACTCTTCCGGTTAACGTTGTTACCACAGCTAGTTGGACACAGACAGTACCTTGAATACTAAGATTAGTATTAACAAAGACCTTCGCAGCACTAGATTTATAAGAGTCAGGACCATATACATAAATAGGAGCATTTAACATGGTAGCTTCCCCATGGTAAATGCCGTCTTCAGTTATATCATTCCAATCACCTGTTACATGTTTTGGTACTATGGATTTAAGAGCCTCGTTAATTCCTTCTTCCCAACGATTCGCATCTTCTTCAGTAGGGGTGTCATCAAAATTCCATGTTTTCTTATCGAAAGTCAACATTATCCCTCCCTTACTTCAAATGATTGTAGGATGACCGTGTCTGCAGTGATTGGAACAACCACATCATTTGTACTTATTACTTCAAGGTTTTCATCTAATAAATCAATAACATTTATAGTACTGACAATGCCATGTGGCACCATTATTTCCATAGCTACACAACAACCCTGCACTTCTTTCACAACAAATTGATTGATAATATGGGAGTTATTTAACCTTACAGCCGATATTCGCTGCTCAATGTATGCTGCCACGTCATTTATAAATGATTCTCTAATCAAAAATGACCACCTCTTCCCCTCTATCAGCCCATGGTGTTCGTCCAAGCTTCCATGTCGTACCTAGCTTTGTATTACGAGTCAGTACCTGTTTTTTGGCTGATTCTCTTATCACTATGCGCTCCATTATGGATGTTTCTTGCTGATAAAGCATATTGGCAGGCTTAACAGTATTGATTGTGTACTCCATCTCTCGAAATAGAAAAGCGTCATCTATACTGGTGGTTACAGTTAAGATATAAGCCTCTGGATTCACAGTTACATTGGATCTGGCCACACCCAACAGCATATCTAGCTGCTGCTGCAAATAACGAACAGTAAATGGTGGCTTCGTCTGGTATCGATTGAGTATTCTGATTCGCCTGTTTTCTAATGTCTCAGTTGATGGATCAGCAATGATATTAAGCATATGCTCTCGACGTTCAATAGCCTTGAGTGTTGCAGTTTCGATGAATTGATCATCAAGTGTTTGATCGATACTCTGGGCTAATCGGTCGAACTCTTCAACTTCTGTTTCTGTTAAATCTTTAATTTCACGGAGATTATGAAGTAAATCAGGTAGTCTTTCAAGAAGTCGATTCATTCAAGACCACTCCTTCAAGCATTGGGATATTTACAGAGCCAATCTCAACGTTAGCTCCTTGCCCATTTAAAAGCGTGTCAGCAACATCCAGCACTCCTGATACATTTAGTATTCGGGCTTCGATTTGACTTGTCCTGACTACTAAATTCGGCTCATTTTCCCACATTTGTCGCAGATCATGCATGTAATTCTCACAAATTTCCTTGATGTTGTCTTCGACACTTCGAATCGACACACCACTTTCTAATGTCAGTGACGTTTCAATCTCGATAGGCGTTTCTTCTACCCCTTCAATTGTCACGACATGGCCAATTGGAGCTACTCCAAGACCTTGCCCTTGATTTACTTCCGGATCTATTTCATCTTGGATAGATGACACTAGGGCGTTATCTGGCTTCAGAAAATTCGCGCCAATAAACACACATTTAACAGAACCTCCACCATTCCAAGTCGGAAATACTTTAGTTCCACCAACACCAGTAATAGCATTGATTTTATGGCGGTAATCGGATATATTCCCACCGAATGCAGGTTCATTAACCATTTGATAATGTCGTGATCTAAGAGATTCATCCGATTCTTCCTCTTCACCAGCTGCAATAATATCTGTCATGATGGCTTGTTCTAGTCCAGGTATTGTATTTAGAGATAAAAGCGCACCATTCGGATTGTTTCCTTGGGTACCCAACTCCTCACACGTCAAGGAATATTGACCAGCTGACAGCCTTTCAGTGGCCATGTAATGGAGATCATCTATAAAAAAACGACTCCCAATAGGGATGTCGAATGCTGTTTCATTTTCTCCATAAAATAAGCCACGCCTTACAGCTGCAGTTGCTCTTTTTCGGTTGGTACCGAACTCAGCTGTGCGACGTTCCAAGTATTCACCTTCTGAAGTATCTGCAAATGCTAATGTTGGTATCTGGTTCATCCAGATATAACTCATGGCTAACTCAGCAGCTGCAGGAGCAAGTGCATTCCATATCACACTGTTCTCACGTTTATCGATGTCTGCAGGTACTCTTTCAAGCATACGTTCCAATATAGCCTCATAGCTTTGTTCTTCCTCCAAATTAAAGCACCTCCTCTATACCCAATTCTCCTTCAATGGAGGTTACCGTGAACTTAATATGCAGCTCATCGTCCACTCGATTTAATTCAAAATCAGAGACACTATCAATGCGTTCATCATATATAAGAGCCTCTTCAACTAATCTTGGAATCTCCATTTCAATAAAATCCGGTGACACCTCTTTATCGGATAACAACTCTACCAGTTCAGAACCAGTCTCATCAGAGTAAATAGAATGAGCGAATCTTGGTGTGTTTAAAGCCATATAGATAAACTGGCGTATCGCTTCAATGCCGGTTATTATCTCGTTCGTGACAACACCCTTCTCAAAGTCAATACGATACGTTCTGGATGTCTCTTCTTCCAATTCGTCATTATCAAAATCTTCTATCTCAATTTCTGGTGATAGCATTATCTCACCTCACCATCTAAAATTTATCGATAATAAAAAATGATTGCCCGCCTTGAATGACAGCAACCATTACTTTATCACCTGTTTGTAGTGCACTTGCAAATTGAATTTGAGCATTATTCAATGTGATCGATTGAATGTTATGCGTATGTTCCGGATCTCCAGCCTCAGTCATTGTTTCACCAACGCTGCTAGCTGAGATTGTGGCTGTTCTTGTATGACTCATTAAGTGTTGTGCCACAAGGATAAAATCACTTGGAATAATCAGCTTATCATTTTGCTTTAACTTTAAGGTAATAGGGGAAGTGGATTGAATCACACCTTCTACTAATTGCAATGGATTCCCAGCGCTTACTGCATCTGTTGCCATTCTCTTAAACATTTGACCTAAACTAGCCATCACAACACCGCCCTTGTATTTCGACTAATCAATTTCAATTGCATTTCATGATGATCCCCTTTAAAAGTATGAGTATCCTCATCCACATATCGGGTACCCTTAACACCTATTTCATTTTCTATGACATAGATCGGTTTCCCACTGATTATTTCGGGAATCCCCAATGCCGTCACATCTAATTCCTTTTGGATGCCCTTCTTTTTATTAAGAAGACTGTTGGCTCTGCTATTTAGCTGTGCACGATTTAAATTGTCTGTTACTTTTTCGAAGTACTGCAGCACGCCAAATTGTTTCTGGCCAGAACTATCAGTTACAGTAACAGATATTGGATTGTTCTCGTCACCACTAACCAATTTGACTTGCGTTGCCGTCTCTTCGATCGATGTGGAGTAATTGTAATCAATTAAATTGACACCTGTTTCAAGAACCCATTGATCACTGGATACCTTTTGTTCATCAAGCCGTAGTTTTCCTTTTTCGGAGTATAGGTTGTACCTTACACCACTTTGCTTCTCTGTGTTTATTATTGCACTTAGGACCATATCGTATAATGTCGTTTCATTTACGTGAATCTCATTTAATACAGTACCAGTATTGGTAATTGACGTATAAGGAATTTGAAAATCACGGCAGATACGAGTAATGATTTGATCAGCACGTCGCTTATTGAACACATAGACATCTTTATTAACAAGAAGATACTGCAGCATGTCATAGGCGACAAGGCTTAGTAGTCCACCCTTTGTCTTGCTCTTACTGAACACGGTACCACGGAACAATTCTTTTCCTTTCCATTTAAAAAGGACAGTATTACCTTCCTCCATTTTCGTGAATTGCAATCCGCCCTTGTCTGTATAAAGGATATTGGCATTGATCTTTCTAGCTGCCTTGTATCGCTGTCCACTCCATGTGATAGATTCAGTAGGGATTTCGACCATTTCACCGGTTTTGACAAGAAATAATTCGATCGTTTGAATCACCTCACTATCTATTTGATAACTAAGCGTTGGCCGGGATAGATCCAGTGGCCTGGTTGCTTCAAATTCCTTTTGTCTCGCTTCACCATCATAGCCTTATTGGCATTCCATATTTTTCGCCATTCCAAGCTGTTTCCGTAATATTTCCTTGCTAAGTCCCATAGAGTATCACCAGATTTAACTGTATGAGTCCTCGGTTTTGGTTTAGGATTTGGCCGTTTGGGCTTTTTCGGTACCTTTACTTTGATTTTGCGTACAGAGACAAACTTAAATTCTTTCAGTGATAAATCATAGGAGATATCACCAACTGCTCCGCCTTCTTCTTGGTAATTAAAGCTATCAATCGAAACCGGTATGTTGATTTTCGTTTTTGTCACCACTAGCCTTAATGGCTTCTTAGACTTCTGCCATTTTTCAATTCTTTGAATAGCGTCCCATGGTTTAGGAAAACTGCTATATTCCACTAATGGAGTACTTTTTGCAGGAAAAAATGAAGAAAATTGAACAGTCTTAGGTGAGGGCTCCTGAATAACAGTGACCTCACCTAAGTTAGATATATCAATTGATTCATTTTTGTTCCCTATAGATAAACCAACCGATGAAGGAAGGACTGGCAGTCGCAGTCTTTCCTTGTTATCGGCTGTTGATAACCATATTTCATAAACACTTTTAGTCATCGACTACCATCTCCCCTCCCTCGTTGTATTCATCTTCCACAATCTGTTCAACAGCGCTCTTAACCTTGCCAACAAATCCAGCTTCATCCTCATCATTGTAGAAATAATTGTCACCATTGAAGTTAACAACAACAGTACCTTTTCCTCCACCAGATGAACTTCGTTTTGAGACACCTGTTGCAGCCGAAACATGATCAGATGAGACCCTCTTGCTTTCACGGTTAGAAAGAACTTCAGAACCTCTTGGTAAATGAAGAAGTTCTGGACCACGTTCACCAACCCACGCTGTTTGGGCGCTTCGAAGTGGACCATTAGTTCCTGTCCAGTAACCACGGTAAGCACCACCTGCAGCCATAGATTTAATACCTGGTACATTAAACACATTGCCATAGCGAGATTTAATATAGTTGATAGCTGCCACAGCGTTGTGAATCGGATTAAAGATATCATTCATACCTTTGCCTTTATAAGCATTGAACGTCGGACCTATTGTCTGCATTAATCCTTTACTCGGAATCCCGCGTTTAGCATTGATATCCCAGTTGTTTTGTGCTAACGGATTACCGCCAGATTCTTTTTGAGCAATAACAGATAACGGTCCCAACCAAGATGACGGCACACCCGTAATCATCATCGCAGCTCGAATCCATTCACTGATATTTCCACCAATAGCACCCATTCCTGAAAACGCAGCTGCAAGAGATCCTGCTTGCTTCTCAGCAAACCCCTTGATATC
Organism: Gracilibacillus alcaliphilus; assembly: GCF_016909015.1. Taxonomy (GTDB): domain Bacteria; phylum Bacillota; class Bacilli; order Bacillales; family Amphibacillaceae; genus Gracilibacillus; species Gracilibacillus alcaliphilus. The sequence continues at coordinate 48,498 of NZ_JAFBFA010000035.1, read as the reverse complement.
AACTGATCCCAAACCTTTGATAATTCCAAGAGCAGTCCACATACCATCTTTCTCCATGACACGGGACGGAGAATTAATACCCAACTCTGCTTTGAATGTCTTTTCTACTTGTTCAGCTAAATATTTAGCAGCCTCTTGGACTTTAGAAGCTTCTGACCGCATACCAGCAACAAATTGGGATATAGCACCAGAACCCCATCCGGATCCCTTGGCTTTGGTCTCCTCAAATGGAGTATGAACATTAGATATAAGGTATGGTCTTGTACCAGTCTGTGTAGCATTTTGCCCCGAACGGAAACCAGTTACTGTTTTGGCACCCCATTGCGGAGCAGATCCTTGAATTACTGTGAATGGTGCTTTAACTTGATTATCTAAATGAGCATTAGTATTTGTTGACGTCGCATTCTGACCAGTTCTGAACTTAGATATAGTACCGGATCCGTGGGCTGAGGCGCCTCCTTCAATTACTCTAAATGGGTGTTTAACCTGTTTGTCTAAATAACCAGTGGTATTGGTAGGTGTAGCATTTTGACCACGTGAAAAAGAGGTAACGGTACTAGAACCGAAACCGACAGCTTCTTGGACAACGCCTTGCATAGGATTTTCAATGTTGTTTTTCTTCCAGTTGCTCATAGATATCACATTGCTATTAATACCTTTGGCAACCGCACCTGTGAAGGCTTGACCGTACAATTTGGCTTCTTTGTCAACACTCTGCACTGCTAGAGAGCCAACGTTTACTGCAGCAGAGATTGGTTGAGGTTTCGGTATTTTGACAGATCCACCAACTTGACCGCCATTCGCATAAGGTCGAACACCTAACATTTGACCGGTTTGATTGTATAAATCCATTGCTCGATTTCTGCGATTTTCAGATAGAGGGATAATCATTTCTGGTCCTGCTTCACCAACTAATCCAAGATGAGGACGGTTGATCATTCCTCCATTGGCATAAGCATAAGCAGAACCTACACCATAGCCAGCAATTACATTTGAACTTGAACTAGAGTTGCCGGCAGCTTCTCGACCTTTTTCTCGCCCTGTAGAGAAGCTTTCTTTTACATCACCGATAAGCTCGCCAACCCAATCGCCGATTCCACCTAAAATACCTTGTGCCCAACCAACTACATCTTCCCACTTGCTAGTCCACCAGTCTTTACTAAATAAAGTATCACCAATTGCTGTTTTGACAGATTCCCATATTTCAACTGCTCCATCCCACTTATCTTGTGCCCAGCCTGTAACCGAATCCCAATGGCCTTTCCACCAGTCACCGTTAAAAACAGTGTCATTGATTCTGGTAGAAATAGAATCCCAAATTTCCTGAGCTGAGTCCCATTTACTCTGCGCCCAGCCCTTAACAGATTCCCAGTGCCCTAGCCACCAGTCGCTATTAAATACTGTCTCATTAATTTTAGTAGCTATTGAGTCCCATACTTCTTGGGCTGAATTCCATTTTTGTTGTGCCCAACCTTTGACATTGTCCCAATGACCGAGCCACCATTCACTGCTAAACACTGTTTCAGCAAACTTAGTTTTTATGGACTCCCAGACCTCAACTGCAGAATCCCACTTGGCTTGCGCCCATCCTTTCACTGACTCCCAATGGCCAAGCCACCATTCTGAACTAAAGATCGTATTACTGATTTTTTCTACTACTGAGTCCCATATTTCGACTGCTGACTCCCATTTTTCTCTTGCCCAACCTTTGACACTTTCCCACTTTTCCAACCACCAAGCACCATCAAATATGGTACCTGCAGTTAGTTCCTTAATGCCTTCCCATTTTTGAGTCCACCAGTCTCCACTGAAAATGGTGCTTTCAAGGTAACCATATACATAACCAGATTGTTCAGCCCACCATGACGCACTTAAAAAAGTAGATGTGGCAAAGTCTTTGATACTATTCCATTTTTCTAGCCACCAGTCCCCACTGAACAATGTACTGGCTATATTTTCTTTTGCTTTATCCCATAAATCAGTGACATTGCTCCATTTTTCAGCCGCCCAACCTTTTGTTTTATCCCATTTTTCTGACCACCAGCTGCCATCAAACATAGTGCCTTCTGTTCTTTCTTTAACACTGTTCCATTTCTCAGACCACCATTGACCATTAAATAGAGTCTCAGATACAGTTTCTTTAAAGCCTATAAAGGCACTCCCAATTTTTAAGGCGTATTCTCCTGCTTTGAGTTTAATGGATTCAAAGTTATCAACAAACCAGTTGGTCAGTGCTTCACCACCGAATGATCCAGCTACACCGCCTATTAATCCGCCAATGATTGTTCCAATACCAGGGAAAATAGCTGTACCTATTCCAGCTCCTATAGATGAGCCGGCTATTCCTCCACCCATTCCACCTAAAATACCTGGCATTTCTCCCTTATCAGCGCTAAATAAGGACACAGCTCCAAGCGCAGTACCTAGAACAGGAAGCTTTAATTTACCAAGGTACTTGCTAAATCTAGACAAGCCTTTATTTGCCTTTTTAAACTCATTAGGCATATTGGTAGTAGCTTTATCACCCTTATTAAACCAAGGCTGCGTATAAACAGGCTTGCCATTTGGTTGTTTAGGAGTTGATGTTTTAGGTGTAGAAGTTTTGGGGACTGAGCCAACTGGAACGGTTGTTGGACCAGGTGCTTTCCCTTTTCCGAACCATCCTCCAATTTTTTTACCTGCTCCATAAACACCTTTTATTGTCCCTATTATCCCTTTAACACCAGCAATTAATGGACCAAGGGCAAAAGAAGCAATTGACCCTGCAATTAAGGTACCCATACCAGCACCAATAAAATTATCTACAGAGGGTTCTTCAAAAAAATCACTCCACATATTACCAACACTCTTAAAACCCTCTTTTATTCCCCATACAACACCATCATAAACCGCCCTACCAACATCTTTCGCAACATCTACAAGCCACGGTTGTGCTTTGTCGTCCCACCATTGACCCAGATCATCCATGATAAATTTGACTTTTCCTTCAAAATCAAGCTTTTTAAAATCATCATTTTCAAGGTAATTGTCGCGAATATATGAAAAGGAATTTTCTAGCTTGGTTAGTATCCATTCAGCACCTTGTTCACCAGCCTTTTGTATAGTATCCTTCCATTTACCCCATGTTTCCCCGTTGTTATCTAACCAATCCTTTATTGTTTTAAGTCTTGGCTTCAGTGATTCTAATATTCCATCTCCTGCTTCTGCAAACAGACCTGATATATAACCTCTAATAGTACTTATTAAACCATAGGATGATTCGGAAAAATCTTCAGCTCCACCTTTAAATCCTATAAAACCATCTTCTCCTCCTTCATAAAGGTAATCATATAATCCAGACATGCCGCCTAATAAATCAAATTTCTCCTTACTCATTGGGACATTATAACCTTGAAGCATAGTAAATTCGCCCATTTTCGCATTACCTATAGCTTCCATGGCATCCGATACAGTTTTTTTCCCTCCAGATAAAGAAGCCATATCACTAGCCAAAGTTAAATAATCTTTAGCAAGTTGGACATCACCATCTGATATACCAATACCCCTAGACAATGCAGGAAATAAATCCGGACTAGAAAATGGAGTTTTATCTGCAAAATCCCTCATCCAACTAACTAGTTTTTCTGCTTCTTTTTCATCTCCACCTAACCAGTGTCTCATTGCTACACCATAGTTTTCATAATCTATAGCCCTTCCCACAGTTGCTTTCCCTAAACTACCAATTCCAACTGCAGCTAAAGTCACTGTGATCATAGTTGGTATAGAAAATAAAGCACGTTTAACAGATCCGATCACCCTAGACGCACTATCAAAGGCCTGAATGGTGAAACTCCGTATTCGAGGCAAAGTTCGATCTGCATAAGAAGCGATACGACCAACCGTCTTGGTTGCAATATCAATGGCTTTAACAGAGAAATTATATCCTTTTGCAAGCTGGCGTTTGGTGTAATTCGCAATCTTGTGTAGTGTGGGCATAGCTTTATCACGGACTACCACTTCAAGCATGTGCACGCCTAGTATATTTTTGCCTAGGTAATTTCGAATTCTATCAAGAACTGTCCTCGATCGATCACGAGCCTGCACCATAATTTCATGTGCTCTAGGCATGCGACGTTTAATGAAATTATTGATATTCCTCATATCTCTGGTAACATTATCTTTCACTTGCATTAATAGAGTATGAGACTTCGGAAACCTTCGCTCTAGATATTTCTTGATATTTTCTGTAGGCTTAGTGATTTTATCTACAGCAGATAGTGTAATTGTCCGCTGAGATGTAAGCTTCTCAGCAGTTTTTCGTATACTTTTCATCTGCTTAGTTGCTCGATCTCTTACTTCAAAGACCATTGGTTTTTCCAAGGCTCTCTTACGCTTTTGGATAAACTCAAATTCACCACGCATAGCACGCATTTTTTTAGAAATTCTATCCACCATGTCGAATCTTGCGGTTAGTTTTGCCAATGATTTGCCTCCTTTCTATGTATTATTTTTCTTTGATTCTTTGGCTCGTTCTTCTAATAAAAATTCTATAGAACCATATAGGAACGCTTTGAAGAACCTAGGTGCTTCATACAGTTCGAGCAATTGAGAAGGAGAATAATGCAGTTCGTGAAATGCATAATGCAGATAAACCGCGTCTTTATTCCCTTCTTTTATAAGTTTTTTGCTAGTTCTTCCAGATCGTCAGGTGTTTCATCAAAACCGTTTACTTCTGATGCCTTGGATAACCATCCGTTAAATTCTCCAGCAACATTTAATACTTTTTTGGCTACTTCAATCGGATCCTCTGTTTTATAGGCCTGACGAAGTTCCTTAGATTTGAAATCAGGAAACACTGTAGATTCCACTGCAATTCTAGCCATAAAACGTGCATGATCCAACTCTTGACCAATATGTCGTCCTTTTTGTTTCACCATCTTCATGCTTTGTTTCTCTAATTCATCAACACGTTCAGTAGTAATTGGTTTAAATACGAATGGAATAATCTTTCCTTGCTTATCTTTATAGCGTTTAGAAATAGGCGCCTTTATTTCTTCTGATTCTTCAGCCTTACCAGGCATAAAAAAGGAAATATCGTTCACTACAGTTGTACTTTCTTCTTGATTTTCAAATGTGTTATCATGGTTTTCAATCATTTAAATCTCTCCTCTATTTTCAATAAATTGGGAAAAGAGCGAGGTTAGTCGCTCTTTGGTAATTATTAGTTGAATGTAGATAGTAATTCTTCAGGTAAATCAACATCTTCAAAGGTAAATGGAACTTCTTCCTCTAGTGCAGCTGACTCAACGTCTAATCCGGCTACCTTAGCACTATCAAAGTTTACCTCATAGAGAGTAACCCTCTCCGTGCCCCTTCCAGATGTTTTATCATCAAGTACAGACTGTACGGTGAAATATGGATCAATCCCTGTTTTCACATAGTTGATCATGATTTTTACAAACTGTGAAGTCACCTTATGGAAAGTCATCGTTCCGGATCCGGAAGCACCATTTGTTTTATGACCCATCATACGACGCCCCATAATCGGTACTTCTTCTTTATTCTTTTCAACAGTGGCCTCGAATGATTTGATATGAGCCATCTCTTCACCATCGAGGAATAAACGTCCTTCTTTTCCGCTTATCACATCTCTAGAACGCAATACCATGTATACTCACTCCTTTTTGAATTAAAAAAGAGACCCCTAAGGATCCCTTTAATTGATTTCTTACTCTACGGTTACGTTGAAATAAAATTTTTCAGCGCTGTCAACTGGCTGCACTCCAACATTTGCCTCTATGCCATCGCCTGCATTGGTCAATTCAATAGCAATATCTTCGCTCGAATCAAAATTTTGAATAATGCTATTTTCTTGAAGTTCATTCAAGTACACCGAAATAGCCGTCTGAACAATTTGAATACCATCAGCATTTGCCGGAATATCTTGACCTGTGTTCTTGCGATTCTTAATCGATTCTTTTAAGCTGCGTGTAACATCATTGTTAATCGCATCTAAAATACGGACAATTTTATTTTTCCTCAACTTGCTAGTCCCAGTAATAGAGTTGATATCCTGCTCAACAGCAACGCTCTTATCACGAGCGTCATAGGTAAACAAGAACTCTCCTCTTTGAAGACGTCGTTCAATGTCATCATTATCAAATCTTGGCTTGACATCAATTGCACCCTCGTATTGCATGGAAGTAAGAGATTGCTGTAATGTGGCACCAGCACTAGCCCCAGTAACCCATGCTACAGTTTCCGGAATGGTCAATTCGCGGTCAATTAATACTACAGCATTGGTTACATTGATGATCCCTTCATAGTTGCCTTGATATTCAGGTAAAACACCTTGTACCTTTATTCCTTGTTCATCACGTAAACGTCGAATAAAAGAAACAAAAGTAGTTTTCAATGCTTCATCATCTACAGGTAAGCCAATAGTATCAAAATACTCTGACTCTGCTGCTCCGATGAAATCAATATAATCCTCACTTGTAGTAGTTCCATTTGAACCACCAGAAAGATTAACACCAGCTGTGTCTTCTAATTCACCAGAACCCTCGAATTCAACAAAATCGTTGGGTTGCAATTCTTCAAATGTGGAAACTATCTGCTTATCTACTTCTCGAAGCCCAAAGAATGTTTTTACATCTTTCTTTGTGTCATCAAGAACATTTGAACTGACCACGATATGAATATCGTTTCCTTTTATACCACCATAAGCAGCTGTCACAGTTTGAGTTTCTCCCAAATTTGCAGTAGCCTTCTCTCCTTCATTGATTCGATAAACAAGTACTGTAGCACTTTTTTTCTTGGCCTCTCTAAGTAAGGACATGGTAGGATCAGATATATCTACTCCCAACCGATTCCTTGCGTCATTTTCGCCATTAATTTCAATCATTTCTTTTGGTTTTCCCCACCCCAATACAAGGGGAAGTGCTGCTCTACCACGATCTCCTGTATTGATCCTATCATTGGCTCTCACTTGGAAATTAAAATAAATACCTGGACGAATTTTTTCAACGCCAGGTGTAAATGTTCCGCCATTCATACTACTTTACCTCCTTATTGAGAAAGGACTTAACAAGGTTTTCAGCTTGTTTCTTAGTCGCTTGCCCATTTTTATAATTCAAAAAAGCACCGTCAAAGACTTCTGGTTTCACACCAAAAAGTTCTCGACTGTGCTCTCTTAACTCATACAAGGGAAACTCTGTTTCCTTTTTAATGGTCTTAGCTGTGGAAACAGTTGTTTTGCCAGATTCCGCAACCTTTTTATTCGCTTTTTCATTGCTCAATTATTTCACCCCACTTGTAATATCAACATATTCAATTGCTGGTACCTCATCTCGGTGATAATAGTAACGACTATCCCAATTAAGGATAAGCATAGCCACACCATTATCTCCATCTCTAGTTTCAACCCTGTTAAATCGAACATAGTCGCCGGTGACCGCGCCTCCTACTTCCACCATAGGTATTGCTTCTCGATTACTTGTAATCGCGTCAGCAAGTTCCTCAGCCTTGTAATACGCTTGTTTTGTATCGTGATGGAACACCTTGATGTTTAAAGTGTAACTTTTAAGATACGTTTGATTTGTGTCATTGCTGCTAAAGGATGTTGGAACAGGAAAATACATTGATGGTACCTTGAAATCTTCCGGCAGCTTTAAATCGTATACCTGCACCGGGAACAACTTATACAGATATGCCATGATGGATCCGATTTCTTGATTCAATTGACCACCACCTTAAAAATTAGAATCAAGCCACTTTTGAAGTAGCCGGTCAAGACTTTTCTCAAAGGTTTTTTCAAGTATTGCAAGTGCATTATCCCAGTAGCCTGTACCATCAATCCAAGTGAATTTAAGGAGCATTCCAGTTTTTGAACCAGGCATATAAACAAAACGATCTCCTACCCAATGACCTGGCACCCAACGCCGATCCAAACCTTTAGAAGGATCTATTGTGAAATGTCCATCGTTAACAAAAGAAGCATAGTTTAAATTTGTTCCTACTTCAAGAGTTAACCCATTCTTGTTAATAGACCAAATATTAGCTGCTCCACTTCGTTGGAATGAGTTAAGCAGCCACCTTGTATCTACTGTTTTAGTTCGGATAATTTCATCCTGTACAATGTCTAAAAAATCAATTCCTACAGCTTCAAGCCAAAGACCTATTTGTTCAGCAAATCCACCTTTTTCAATTTTTTTCAATGCACTTATAAACTCATCCAATCCCTCGATTTCTAGGTCAAAGTTCATTTCACCTTTCACAGGTTTTTCCTCCTCGCAAGGTTAACTTCAATGTGATGATCCTTTATCTTTCGAGGCTTCTGTGCCTTCAAAATAATCCCATCCCAAACAACCTTGTCATTAAGACGAATATCCGCCTCAATAGGAAAGTGAACATGATAAGTTTGAAAAATCTCGTTGTTAGGATCACCCTGAGTAATACTTTGAGACTTTTCGACAAAGTAACATGCCTGATCAGACACATCAGGATCATCAGCATAATAATGATCCTGTTGCCTATCATCAGATGGAATGCCCCATTCACCACCTGACGCCCTAGACTTCAAATGATAGATGTTACACGTATCAGTTAATAAGCTTTCATAACTCATAACGGCCTAATCCTCATAAAAAAGCCATTGTTTCCCCCATCTGGAAGAAAATCTTCTAGCAAGGATGAAATATCAGGCATGGTTAGGCTGCTGCCATCAGACAAGGTATACGAATAATCCCCTATTCTCTCAGACTTATAGCCTTTAGCCATAGACTCATCACCATTAATAAGCGCATAAAATTGAGCTACCTTCAACCAAGCTAATTTTAACTCAGGAGGTAGCTCATCATATTCATCAAGTGGCTTTTCGATTTTGTTATTAATGTAGATTTCGGCTTCAAGGATATCCATTTCTAATTGGGCATCAGGGCGTTTTTTAACAGACTCAAATGTTGTATAATTCCTTAAATCCTCTGGTGTGATGGCCATGCCAATCAGTCTCCTTGTAATTGCAACATGGTATCGTTTTGCAACTCTAAAATGAGTGCAATACGTTCTTCCTCATTGCCAGTATCGGATGGATCACCACTAAGTTCAGCAATGATTTTTTCTTGCTGGTCCTTATTCAATTTCTTTAAGTAAGACTTTGTGTAAGCCTTATTTTGGTTGTTATCATTTGGTGCCTCTTGATCATGCTGTTGTTCCTGCTCCACGATCTCGAAATATCCAGTTTCAACTGCTGCTTTAGCAAGTTTCTCATCCTTTACAGTTACAAAAGGATTCTTTGCTGTTGCAGATACAATACCTCTATAGGATAATGCATTCTTAAGCTTCAGTTTAGTCACCAGTACCACCGCCATTATCGGCTTGTTGGAACAATCCTTTCACTTTAACAACGGCATCCTTTTCTTCGATGATTGGATCAAAATCTAAATGTACTACATAGAAGCGTTTGTCTTGCATGATAGCAGATTTACCCTCTGTTGTTTTTCGGATTTTCACATCATACGTATTAACAACAGTTAAGTTCTTAGGGTTAGTCAAAATGATTTCTCCTGCTGGCATACGTGGAACTGGTACAAATTCGATACCAGCCGGGGCACGCATGACAGACTCAGAAAGACCGCCACCATTACTAATGCTTTGGTTAAGTAAATACTGCTCCCATCTTTGTTTAAGTGATGGGGCGACTAACCACTTTAGGGTACCGTTGTTATATTTATTTGGCATGTCTTCCAATGCTTTGTAAAAGACATCTAATGATAGATCGCCATTATTAATAGGCGCACGATCTACAATATGAGAACCTGTTTCTAACTGCTGCAACCAACCATTATTGATCTTCAAGAAGTCATAATCCGCATCACTTTCAGGAGTAGCTTCATCTCCATTGATATATAAATCTTCTAAATCAATACCTAGTTGGGTTGTCATTAGATTAGTTACAATATCCTCGAAGCTTTGACCCTCTATATTCTCGCGGAAGGACTCTTCAGTGATCTCCCATGGTAAACGAACAGCTGTTGTAGCATATTCAATTCGATCGAACTTAGGCTTTGCGCGATAGCCATCATCCGTATTCTCTGTTTTCTTTCTTAGAATACGAGAATCGATACCAATCTTATCGATTTCACCTGTCTTAGCCCTTTTCACTTCTTTTCGAATCAGACCCCCAAGAGCAGTTGCTTCAAAAGTCTGTTGAATGAATTTCTGTGCTTGTTCCGGATTAAGTAATCCGGAAGTAATGTCACCGGTTGTGGTGGTTTTCATAATTTGTTGATTAGTTGGCATGTTCGTTTTCCTCCTTTTTGTATCCTGCTTTTACAGGAGACCTTGTAAATAGTGTTTTTTAACTTCTGCTTGCTCGGATTCTTCATCCGGATCAGCTTGCTTAGAAACACCCCTAGCCTTTTCTACAGTTTCCAAACGGTCATTGATAGGATTCAGCTTCTCATCCAAGATGGATGCAAACTCCTTCAATACACCATCTTTATCCTCATCTGGTGCTGGTTCTTCTGGCTGATCCTCTTTCTCAATCTCATCCAATCGTTTAGTGATTGGGCTTAATTTGTCATCTAGCAACTTTTCAATGTCTTCTTTTTTCATCTCTTTCTCACCCTTTCCGATAGTTTCCGGCTTGCCTTCCAATGATTTTTGGATGTCACCGCTCTCTCTGATATCTTGGACTAATTCAAGAAAATCACTTGCTGCAGACTCCAATTTGTCAAAATCAGCAACATCAACAGTACGATTGTCCCAGATAGCCTCATAATAAACACTTTCCAACCCATCCCATGCAGCCCAAACATTACGACGTTTTTGATTATCCTCGTAACGGTCACGGACTTCTCCTTTAACAAAGAAGTTTTTGAGCAAATTAAAAAAGCCTTTGTATTCCTCGTCCTCAGACTTAGAAACAGGCTTTTCACTCTTATTGCTATTTTGTTTTTCAAAGGTCTCTGCTTTACCGGCCATACTGTAACCGGTGATATCGCCCTTCTTTATGGATTCCCAAATTTCATCACTTGCCTTAGTAACTAGCACCCATGATCCTTTTGTGATGAACTGTTCACCAATTTCAAAATCTGCAGGAGCAATGTACGACTCTACCACTTCACCCATCCCAGATTCGAAATTATGCTGCTTATCTATGTTTCGAGCGTCCTTCATAAAACCATGCGCTGCTTTTTCAATTTCATCGGCTTTCATGAAATCGCCATGAGAGTCTTCAACATCCGGCTCATACACGATACCATACACAAGTTGTTGCTCTTCATCATCTTTGCTGATGAATATCTTGACCTCTTTTTGAAAGTCCGGCTGCTCATCTGATTTGGTGAAGAAGAACTGCTTCTGATTGGCACCTTTATCTACATAGGATACATGGGTAATATTTGCATTGATCAATTCACGCGGCATTAATTTTCACCTCCTTCCAAAGGCATTTTTTCTTTGGGACGGGGATCATTGAACTCATTATATCCATCCTTACCCATTAAATATGTGAATCTATCTCCTAACGCTCTGTCAAACTCGGATAAAGGTACCTTCCCTCCTATTGCCTTAAATTCTTCTAATGTATTACATTCCATAAGTGCTTTTCTTGTCCTAGAATCCAAAGGTTTCACTCCTTCCCGTATTCTTTCCTTAATTCCACCAGTTTGCGAGCGAATTCACGATGAATTTCTCGTCGTTTTAATGTTTGTGGTCCATCAAGAGTATTTTTAAGTGGTTTCTCCTCATCAAGCGCTCGAAGCCTTTCCATTGTCTCTTCTTTTAACTCACTGCAAGCTTCTTCAAAAGACTTAGTCAACCTTCCACCTCCTGTAATCTATCCCTAATTTGTCAGTTACAATCTTCATTATTTCATGTTGACGATAAAAATCAATTTCTTCAAAATCATAACCAGACTCTAAAATTAGTTCAAGAGCTTCAGATTCCGATTCACGATATATTTCTACTAATTTTGAAACTGGTGTATTTGATTTCCCAGATAAAGAATAAGTAAATTGTTCATCTGTTGCCCTTAGTTCTCTCATACCAGTTTCAACAAATAGTTGAAAATCTTCTTTGCTGAAGGACCATTGTGTTTCCTCGATAGGATGGTTATGTGTAACAACGGCATCTTTCATTTGCTTTAACTCATCATCAGTAAAGTTGACATTCGCAGCAACACCTTTCTTATGGTATACCTCACCATCAGATTGAATGATAAATGCATTCTCCACTTGCTCATATCTAATATTATCCTCATAAAACTGAACAGCCTCTGGTATGTCTTCTGGTTCAATTTTCTCGACAAATGATAGTGGTTCACTCTCATTATCATCTCTATTTCCACCAGCGGCAAGACCTGAACCTGAAGTTGAATTCATTTCATCCAGTGCCTCTTGCCTTATCAGTTCTTTCTCTTCTTTAGACAAACCTAGTATATCTTCATCAACAGCTGGACCTAATACACATTTACAGTTAACACGATTCTTTGCCGAAAAATCAGGATCCCTTGGATAAAGACCGAATTCTCCATCAACATAGAATCTATCATCAACAGGTATCTCCACCCCGTCCATTGCCATATGACTTACTCTTGGATTGTTGTTCTTGGATCCGGAGTGCTTCCATTTCTTACCGGTTACAGCAGGACTCTGCATAAACGATTCATAATGCGCTTGGCTGGAAGCTGTTAAAATCTCAGTTTGCGCGGTTGTTTTGGCTCGCTTCCTATCGAATTGCGGTAAATCTTTTATACGCAACTCTGCTTGAGCAATGGATTCACCGTTATCGATGGCATTTATCAATTCCTTTTCTAGCGCTTCATGAGTATTCAATTTCATGATGTTTCCAAGATCACTTGACCAGTTGCTGATCCAATCAGTAGTACGCTTGGATAAGACATTAAAACTAACATCTCTATCAATTGATTCCATCATGCGTTTTGATAGTTCTTCAGTGGTCAACTCTAGGAATCTAGCTGCTTCTTCTCCAAACTCTTCTGCAAACTCATCCTCCGCAAAAAGGTTGTCTTTCATATACACAAGGAAAGCCCCTAGCGTGTCTTTATTATCTTTAGCTATAAAGACATTAAACTCATCAACAAATCGCTTCCTCTGCACCCTAAGCAGCCTAGCAATCGCTGTTTCAAAGTCATCCATTAGTTTTGGTAACAGTTCGAGACCAGGGAAGTCCTCCATCTCATCGATAATGCTTCCTTCTGCTTCCTCTGCCTTGGCAATAAACTTATTCAAGCTTTCAACTAACTTGTCAAAGCTAATCATTGCTCCTGCAATCCTTCCAGTACGTCTCGCATATCTTTTAATAGATTGATAAGTTCTTCTCCTCTTGGCGCTTTATTATGAGATTTTTCAATGCCTAATAAATCAGCCATAGGATTGGTTGCGGCAGCTTCTTTTCGCCTTAGCAATACTTGAAGTGGAATGTTGTATTCCTCATCAAACATATCCACTTTCTGACCTAGTATTTTAGATAACAAAGGCCTGACATCGTTAGGTGTTACACCACCAGCAGTAATTAATGGGTATAAGGCTCTTGCTATTTCAATTGGATCTCTTAAATCAGCACTTTTTACGGTGATTTTGACAAATTTAAAACCCAAAGACTCTAAGAATAGGCTGTTTAACGTTCTTGCTAACGCCCTCCGCTCTGGGTTAAATACTTGTTCTTCCGTTACTCTTCTTGCTGTATCTGCAGTCGCTCTGCTGAAATCTTGTGATTCACCTGTATATAAAGGTGGCAGCCTAAATGACGATCGAATCTTTTGTCTTGTTTTTTCGTCATATTCAAGAAACAATGCGTCTTTCTGCAGAATTTCTGCCAATGATTTGATTTCTACCTTCGCTGGAGTGATCTTTTCATTGCCAATCCCGTCTTCTTGAGTAATCCCCTCAGCTTCCAACAGTAAAAATTTGTGAGCATTTTCGGTACCTGTTAGATCGTTCATATATTCTTGTAAATTGGCGTATGAATCTTTATCCAACTGACCATTACTGATTGTTATAGCAGCAGGAATATGTCGACCATTAGTAAAGTAGGTTAAGTTCAATTCCTCAGCTTTTCTTGCACCGTATAAACTGATAAGATTGCCAACCCATCGTGGCTTGCCATAAGTACCACTGCCGATTTTCATATGGTATATCTCAGTAGCTACCAAGTTATCCGGAGTATTGTCATCAAACTTCCCATCCTTCGAATTCATCACTCTAGGATCGCCATATTCTTTGAAGTAAACCTTCTTACCATCGATCATCTGAACGTATCTGCGGAATCTCTTCCTCCGCTTTACTTTCTTTTCTTGGCCATTCTCAAAAATGGTGTATTCCACTTCTTCAGGTACTGTTTTTTTACAAACTCTCATATACTGAGCGTCTACATACTCAATACCAACTGGATTGCCAATACCATCTCGAATGATTTCTAAGTACCCATTGCCTGTCTTCTCACGGTCATCAATCATATCCCCGATAGTTTTCTCTGGTGAATCATCCAGATTCAGATATCTCATAAACTCATCTAAACGAGTCCATTCTTCACCAGCTTTTTTCTTATCCTCTTCTGATACATCATCTGAATTAATGTCGATGTTGTAATCAGGACCGATGCCAAACTCTATGATGTTGGTTTTATAAGCGTCCACACACTGCTGGAGTATAGATGAGTACTCGCCTACTAGTTTCAATTCTTTCAAATTGTAAGGAGGCTCTATGATATCACCATAGTGATTCTTGAAATCATCTTCATATATTTGTTTAGTATTTGAAGATACATTAGCTTTTAATACTCTTGCTTTCACAGTCTGTTCTGACACCTTATCGCCTCCTTCCTTTTGATCTTTGTCTTGATGGTCTAGCCTGTTTCTGTGCTTCCTCTTTTAGGTCAGCTACTTCATAGCCGTCTAATCCGTACCAAATAGCCGAGAATGTGTGAGGGTCAATTCCAAACTTATCCTCAATGATGTTGCCATTCTTGTCTTTGGCATACACAAGATCTTCTAATTCATTTATGGTGTTTTCACAATTGGAGGAGCAAATGATTTTCTTAAATCTCTTGACCTTCTTGGTATTCTGCAGTCTCGAACCTGGATACTTATACGCACCTTTCATATTGAAGCCTTGCTGTCTAAAGTATTGAATGGTTTTTGCTTCAGATGAATCAGCAATAATGAGGTCTCCACTTTTGCGAAGGTCATCCAGATCAACAGCAGTGTAGTCATCCGTCATATCGCGTTTGTAATATTCCCAATAGATATATAGATAATGTTTCTCTGTATCTACTGCCAATCGAAGAACAGCATTGTACGAATCGACAAAACCGAAGTCCATGCCTATACGAAATAATGGTTTCTTTATAAGGTTAATAGTTTTGATGACTTCCCGATGATCTTTTACTTGGAATTGAGGAAGTACACGCTGACCATTTACACCAAAGCGACCTTTTCTCGCGATCCTATATAGATCAGGATCATATTGCTTCATTTCTTCTAGCTGCTCAATATAGCTATCAGGGAGGAATAAGTTATCATCAGCCATCGAATGGTGATAGTATGTATCACCTATTACCATGATTCGGTTCTTATAAAGTTCTTTATCCTCTAAGGTGTAGACTTTGTTTTGTCTATCTACGAAGAAATGACGAAAAACCCAGTTGTCTTCTCCAACAGGGTTAGTAGATAGAATCATATGCAGTTTTAATGTTGGGTGTCGTAATCGTCCCAACAACTCTTTAAAGCCTTCGTACTTGATTTCAGAACACTCTTCCAGCCAAATAAGTGATACATTGTGAATGGATTTTAGCTTGGCCGGCTTATCCATTCCTTTGAATATTACTTTAGATCCGTTGAAAAAGCGTAACTCATAGGGGCTTTCTTTAGGCCTTATCTTCCCCTTAGCTATCTTTCGCCTTCCAGAGTCATCAAGCAAGCCCATTTCCTCTATAATCTCACTGAATAATGCAAAAGTACTGTCCTTATGGGTTTCATACACTTCTCGAACAACTAATGCTGTACGCTTCTCTTGTAACAACTTGAAGATGATCTTTAATGCTGCATGATAACTTTTACTGGAACCATAACCACCAACAAGCAGTTGAAACTTTTGGTTCCAATCAAAAAGAAAATCCTCAAAGTGATCATTGACTTCTTTTTCAATTCTTAATGCAGGTGCAGTACTCATGATGAATCACCTTTCCTTTTCACCACGATTTCAAAGGATGATTCCTCCCCGTCAATGCCATCTTCTAGATCCGCTTTAGCCTTATCAACAGCCAATTGCATTTGTTCCAGTTTCAGTCTGCGCTCATCGTCCTCATAGGCCAGTTCATTAAATTGTTTAATCAATGATCGGAATTCAGACATTGCCCTTGATTGAGCATTTAAGAATGTAGCATGACGATCCCAAGCAAATTGGAATTCGAACTCCTCTTCAATAGGGTACTTCTTATAGTTTTTATTTTGTCTGTCACCTGTGTTTTTGACTTCATACTTGCGTTTTTTGAGTTCTCTAATCATTTCTTCCTTGGACTCAACAAACATGATACTTTGCGCTCTTATGATAGCAGCATATTGAATCCGTATCTGGTCATATATTAAATCAACTGGTTCACGATCATTCATAAAATCCATTATTTCTATCGTGTCTGCTGGAAGGAATTTAGAGAAGAATCCATGAGTAGTGGCGTTCTGGTTTCCTTTAGGTGCAGCGCCACCTTTATTACCTAGAGCATTCTTACTACCCTTAGGTGCGCCTCTATTTCGTTTAGTAACGTTACCTTTCGATTTAGTAACGTTACCATTCAAAAATGAATTCCAATTGTCCTGGTTCTTCCACTTTCGAATCTGGGAATCAGATACCTCAAGATCAGCAGCAATGTCTTTTAGTTTTTTGGTTCCATTGCTATCTTTCCATATTTTAAATGCCTCATCGCGTTTCGGGTTTCTTGGCCTTGCCACTTTACATCACCGCCACCTCCATGATATTTAAGTTTGTTTTGGACATTAGAAAAAAACACCTAAAACAGGTGCTTGTTTCATCCTTATAAAATTACTTGTCTATTTATGTTTCTTAAAATTCTGTATTAATTCACTTATTTCTTTTTCAGTATCGGCAATTTGCATGTCAATAATATCCTGTATTTTGCTAAAGTTTGAATCTATTTCATTAGATTTTATTTCTGCGTAAAACAATAAAGGGCGATAAGTTTCAAATTCAGAATCTACCCCCTTAAATAGCATAACTACAGCATTGATATCTACAGTGAGTTTTTTGAAATACATATTATGTTCGTTCTTAAAACGACTAATTAGTTCAGCATAGTAAGGACTGTACTTATAAACCTCCATATAGGTCATAATAAATTCGTCTCTACTTTGGTCTAAAGCATTTAACAAATCTGTATTCACAAAATCATCATAGTCAATTTTTTCTTCATAATGAGATCTTATATGCCTCACATGATCTGCTAGTACAGAGGACCATATCCCACTCAGGTGAAAGTAACTCATTTTAGTTTTATTTAAAATACCTAGTATTTCTTCTGCCTTTCTTAGCTCAGTTTCTAGGAGCACTCTACTACGATCTTTTTGATCTTGAAGATCCATTTGTTTGGTTAACTGAAATCTAGATATAAAATAAGCTGAAAACGCCCCAACCATTCCTCCAAACATACTCAAAATGCCACCAATAATAGTTGCTTTATTAACGCTATCAATACCTACAGATTGTATTGTTAATCCCCATATAAAAGCCGTAAAACATACTGCTACTATTAGTGACAGGCCTGTTAATAGTTTTTCTTTTATAACAATCACCCCCTTCATAATATTACCAAAGAAGGTTTTAATCTGCTATATTTTTTTAAATTTAATATACCTTTTATCTTCCTTGCAATTTTTATTTTCGCATTTTGTGCAATTATGAGAAATGTATAGAGTATGTTCATTGTCCTTTACAATAAAATTCTAATTTAATAAGTGCCTTCACTATTTAAAAACTCTGTACGACATCTGTACGACAAGAAATTTTACTTCTTGCTCGTTCCACATATTTTTGCACTGTGCTACGTCCTATTTTTAATTCCTCTGATATCTCAGCATACGACATCATATATGCTTTATTCATGATAAAACATTGTCTTTCCCGTGGTGATAGCTCAGCAATTAAATTAAATATAATCTGTTTTTCATCCTCAGTTAATTCCCGCTCTTTCGGTACAATATCTAATGAAGGAAACAAATCCATATCTGCCATTGCACGTCGTTGATAAGCAGCTCTCTTGTCAATTCCACGTTTCTTACCTGGTTCCTTGCCAATTGTCATCCAATCAATCGCTTCGGTCATAGTTCCAATCATGCTGTTGATTTTACTCTGATCATTCATATCAGCTAAATCATTAGGATCTAACTCTCTTTTCATTGTTGTTAAACCTTTTCTCCCTATTTCATATTCACGAATTAATTGATCAGCCCAGTTTGACATTATGATTCCCCCTTTACTTTTGTATAAATGCCCCACCCTTTTTCCTTGCATATGTGGGGCGATGAATCCCCATCAATTCATGTAATTCTCGGTCTGATAAATCCTTCTTAGCCTTATTGATAGGCTTATTTTTCTGCCGTTCCTTCAACTGGCTTTTTTATGGCTTGTTCATCGTCATCCTCCTTGGTTGCCAAATGCTCTGTTTTTTAGTAATTTGGTTGCAGACAATAAAAAAGGACATCAAACAACGCTGAATTGCGTTATCTGATGTCCGTCGGTTCTTCCGTAAGGACAGCTTATGGTTTTATAATTATAGATTTTTGTAATTTCAATAGTTCTCGGTTATGATTGATTCGTTCAATTCCTTTTGAACAGTACTCCTTATCCAACTCAAAACCTATCCATTTTCGTTTAGTATTATCTGCAGCAATAGCAGTAGTACAGGATCCCATGCAATGATCTAGCACTACATCATTGGGATTAGTATAAGTTTTGATTAGGTATTCAAACAGCTTTACTGGCTTTTGAGTTGGATGAAAAGTCTTACTGTCTCTTGGAAAATCCAAAATCGATTTCGGATAATTCGTGTGAGTAGTCTTATACTCTTTCATGAGGCTTTTATCCCCCTCTTTAAATATCCCGCTCACTTTTTTCCTTTGTCCTTTTCTTACCTTCAACAAGGGTATCAGGCCTTGTGGATGATATGTAGGGAGCTTCTTATAAAATACACAAATGTTCTCATGATTTTTCAATGGCATTCTCTTCGAATTTTGAAATCCCGTCGTATGCTTACCTTTCTTCCAGACCCATTCGTAACGGAACCACTTCATATTGCTTGCTATCAGCTTAGTGGTGAACGGCTGGCTTGCGGTGAGCACTATAGCGCCATTATCCTTGATTATCCGCTTGTATTGCTCCCACAACTGATCGAATGGTATTATCTCATCCCACCTGCAGTTAGTGGTACCATACGGAAGATCACATAGAATCATATCGATAGATTTGCTATCAATTAATTTCATCCCTTCTATGCAGTCCATGTTGTAGAGCGTGTTTTCTAAAATCGTCATTTCTTTTCTCCTCTCAATATGATATGATATTTTTTGAGAGGAACAACAGTTCTGTATTTCTCTTAAGGCTTGGGGTGCCCAAGCCTTTATTAATTCTTAAATAACCTCCTGCCCCTCTAATCGAATACGCTCGCTCCTATCAACGTCCAGCACCTTACCATTCTTCCAAACAACTACATCTTGCCCGTATTGTTTAGCTGTGACTTTTGTTAACAACCCATCTTTTACTATATAAAATGCGTTTTCCATTAGATCAATTTCTGCAGTCATATTATTATCTTTCACCGGAACCACTCCAATGTGTTATAATTATTTTGGGTGGCTGGAAGAGATTCCGGCTTTTTTTATTTCAAAAATCAAACAGGTTCATCTGAATGCTTTCATTGGATGTTTCTTCTTGCTCAATGACTTCGAATCTATCGCGACTAAACGCTCCTGTGTGGGAAGCAACATTTTCAAATTTTGAAACATAGAATGCATATGGTCCGTGTGGGAACACATAGTAAGTCATGCCCTCTTGGAGTACGTTGCTGTTAGTTGTATCAATACATACTCCTTTCATATTTAACGCTCCCCTAAATTGTCCACTATGATTTCTCTAAATAAATCAAGCTGTTTCATCTTGATCGCCATCCAATAACTGTTCAATAACCATTTTTAATCCGACCCAGTATCCTATTAAACGATATGGCACTCTTTCACCAAAATCCCACATGTATTCTAATGTGTCAGAATGCATGGATGTAGTTTGGTATACAGTCATTATTAAAGTCCTGTATTCTTTAATGTTTATACTTTCATCGATAGCAGAGAGAACACTGTTATAGATTTCATGCGAGTCTTGATAATGATCACCTAATTGATGTTCTTCCCAATACTCATTCAATTCTTTCCTCGCTTTATCAGAATCAAAATCCCACCGTTCATCACAAAATGCAACTAGTTTTCCTGTAAAATAACCCAAGTCAAAATCTTTAATCTCTTCTAGGGTTGCTGGACAAGTTAAAGAATAAGCTGCTTCTCCTGTATCTCCAGAAATAAATATATTGGATCCTGACAGGACATATTTAACGCTATACATACTAGTTTCTGGCCTACTCCAATAAATAGCTTGCAACCCTTTTTCTCCTCTTACTTCGGCAACATGATCTTTAAACCATTCATCCCTGATTACTTTTTCTGCTCTATCAAGATAATTCATCAAAATACCTCCATTTATAAATCGAATATATTAATCTGCTGTACTTTCTCGGCAGCTATCGGATTAATCCACAATACTTCTTTTCTACTTGCTCCACCTTCTGCCTTGGCCTTAACAACTTCCTTCCGCCAATCGGTTAATAAATCATTGTACAGATCATTCTCATAGCCTGATAGAATGACTGGACCTTGATGGACATTTAATCGATCGAGGAGCACTTCATGATCCGCATCTGTCATTTCATGCTTATAGCTAGTGGTGGTTCTTGTATTTAATAGGTACGGTGGATCCGCATAAATTAAAACATTCGGTCGGTTGTATCGCTCAATAAGTTCTACAGCTGGCTGACATTCAATTTGTACGCCTAGCAGCCTATCTGTAATCCACATGATCTTTTCGGGGATTTTTAACCACTCATTACCTGGCAATGGTCCATTTCGCTCAATCATGCTGCGCCAACCTGTCCTGTGGGCTGTTTTTCCTCCACGTCCTTGCCACAGCCTCACTAGCAACCTTCTTGCGCGTTCCATATCGTCGGTTGCTTCATGGTAGCTGCTATAGTATTCCTCTCGGCTGTGTGGCGTCAGAGCAATCTGTCTAGCCAACTCATCAGGCCTATCACGGATAACATTAAATAGATTGATAATCTCACCATCTATGTCATTGATTGTTTCTAATTTGCTGTGTTCCTTGGAAAATAATACGGCTCCGGATCCAAAGAAAGGTTCCAGGTATGTCTCGTGTTCCGGAAAAAAACTAATGATCCACTTTGCTAATGACCACTTGCTACCTGGATAGTGAAGGATTCGTGGTACATTCATTCTTCCTCACCTTCCATCATCTGTTCTTGGCTATCCATCCATATTTGATCTATGAGACTGTCATGTTGCAGCTTAATCTCTAGGTGATCGACTTGGAGGTCTTGATAATCTTGTTCTAGCTGGTTATACTCATCAATCATTTTTTGCGTTGTGACAGCCATGTATAGAGTACCTGTAGCAGCAATCAGCAATGCTGTAATTAGTAATGCATATACTTTTTGTCGCATGTGAGCCTCCTTATCCAACCTCATAGACTTCATCAGCTACATAAACATTTCCAGTCTCGTCCTTTTCTCCCCATTCTACAGCAGCTGGTTTTATAAATAATTTGGTGTTACAAATATCACAAAATGTGTAGCGATATCCAAAAGGAACATACTTTAATCCTTCATGTCCACACTCAGGACATTTGCATTCAGTTTGCACGCTTTCTCTTTCTTTGCGTTGATTCTGAATTAAATCACCTAAAGAAAAGTTTGATCTATCGCTATTTACCAAAGGTAATCTTCTGGGTCTACTTTTTCCTTGTACCGTTCTGTTTTCATCCTGCCCCGTTCCGTTTTTGGCTTGATCAGTAACATAATTTATAGGTTTGGTAACAATACTATGGTTCTCTTTCACAATTTTTAAGCTATCGTTCACCTGAATTTTTTCTGGATGTCCAATAAAATTTAATACACTCTGTAATAATCCTTCTCCAACCCTTACATTATCTTCCGTAAATTTCATATGGACGTGTCTTTCAGCATTTTTCAATTTAATTTCTATCATCGATACTTCCTCCTTTTAACCTGCGTTCTTATTGCTATCTATCAACTTATCGACAGCAGATAAATAATCTAGTGGTACTCCGTTTTGAGATTGCAACATTCCGGCTGCATAGTAATTAAAGTCATCATAGGGTATTGACTTGCGACCGCCCTTATCTGCGTTGATAACTGCTAAATGGATAAAATCAAATGGTGCTAGATAAACTTCCCGTTGTGCTGTAAATTCAACGATAAAGAAACATATTGCACCCAACTTCTGTGCTTCATGTAAGTAATCAATTTGGTGCTTATGAATATTTTTGAGTGGTAATCTTAACGCTGTAGTGCTTTTAGCTTCAAAACATATTGCCTGACCTTTATAAACGCCTTGATAATCTACCGTACTCTTATTCTCGTAAAAGCCTTCTGTAATGCGGTTGCCACGCTTCCGCAATACTTTTACTGGTGTGGGCACCTTATCTATCAAAGCAGTACCTTTATTCTTGTAAACTTGATTCGTGTAGTTTATGAGATTTTCAAGCTCCATTCCTCGCTTGCCTGTATACACCGTCATTAAGATTCCCCTTCCTGATCCTGTTCTTCTCGAACCTTCTCCCAGCAACGAGGACCATAGCCACGTTCAATGCTTAATGCGTCTTTCAATTTTCGGTTACATCTGCCACAAGTAGCTTCATCGCTCCAGAGTTCATTTTCCAAAGTAACCCTCCTAAGTTTTGTAGATTTTCCAAAAATATCAGCTATTTAATTTTTTATATTTCTCCGCAATATGAATCCATTCGAGAGCAAATAGGCTGCATTCTTCCACCTTTCTACCGTCAAAAGATTTAGAAATACCAAGCTTTCGCAACTCACGGAGAAGAAACTGTCTTCGATCTCTTACTGCTTGTTCAGAGTGTTCTTTGTGAACCATATTCATCCTCCTAGAACGGAAGGTCGTCATCAGAAATGTCTATTGGACCACTATACTGATTAGGCTCATATCCGCCAGAATTTTCGTTATTATTTGTTTGAGGTGTATTCATATTAGAAGCACCCGAATCATTCGACTGTGGCTGATTTTGTCCGTTTCTTGTGTCTAAAAACTGCACGCTGTCTGCCACGACCTCTGTAATGTACACCCTCTTTCCGTCGTCACCTTCGTAATTTCGGGTTTGAATACGCCCATCAATGCCGGCAAGTGAGCCTTTCCCCAGATAATTGGCTGTATTCTCAGCAATCTTCCTCCACGTTTGTACCTGGATAAAATCCGCTTGTGATTCTCCGTTTTGATCTTTAAACGGCCGGTTGACCGCTAGGGTGAAATTACATACTGCAACACCATTAGGTGTATAACGCAACTCTGGATCCTTCGTTAACCTGCCAACAAGTACAACTCTGTTAATCATTCTTTTACCTCCTCCTAGTTATTCAATCGTTCTTCACGGTCTTTTAAATATTCAGCCAGTAGTTCATCAGCTTCTCGGGCAAGACGCTCTTTTTCTTCAGCACTTGGCTCTTGATTAGCCTGCTGTGCCTGCCCCTCTTCTTTATGCTTCTTGTACCAGTCAGGAACGATATCTTTTTTGCTAGTACCGGTATTATAATTACGCTGGTTCTGGTATCTGCTATTTTTAAATTGCTTTTCGAATAGCCTAGCGTCATCAAGTGTTTTAACACCTGCTTTGCGCCAGTTATTTAAAATCCCCCCGACAAATCGAATACCAGTTTTTTCTTGTGAAGCTGCTATTTTCATAGCTGCCAGAAACAATTCTTTTCCAAATTCATCAAAATATTGAACAATGTGATCTCGAACAGCCTCATTAATGGTCAGACCTTTTGACATTAAATTTGATTCATAATAATGAACTACTTCCTTAAAATCCGCATCGCGCGCGATACTACTACATTCTTTTATGTCTTTAATCTTTAATGTCTTTAATAATGTCTTTAGAGACGCTGGATTAGTTATGACTATTGACTTTGAGTCGGGTGCGAGTTGGTATTTTACTAACTTCAAAGTTAGTATTTTACTAACCTGTTTCACCCTATTAGTTAGTGTTTTACTAACTTTCACATTTTTAGGAGTTAGTGAATTACTAACTTTTTTATCATCATTTGTTAGTGTTTTACTAACTTTTTTTCGACTTAAATTGAGGTGAATAAGGTCATTAAATCGGTCAGAATCCCAATTTTTATTCGGTGTTATTTGCCACAATTTGTAATCTTTATTTATGCTAAAAATCATTGTTTCTTCTTCCCAATTTAAAACCGAACAATCTCGTAAAAATTTAAGTTCTTTCTTCACATCTGACTTATACAGGCCTGCTAATTCAAGGTGTTTAAACTTATCAATCACACAATCTTTCTGACCGGTACCATATGATAAACGCCAAATAAATAAAATTAAGTTCTGTTGCCTTTTGCTGAAGTCCCTCCTTAAAATTTCATTCCATAGCTCATTTGCAATTCTGATGTAACCTTTCTCCGTTTGAGGACTTGCCAACCCATTCACCTCCGTTCAGTTAAGCCTGTCATGCTATAAATACAAGTTTCCCAGTTAATTTCTGCACTGTACGTTTAAATAACGCTTCATCACTATTTGTATCTGAAAGGTGCAGCAAGTGGATCTCTTGTATCTTTGAAAGGTCATTTGCGGTTAGAAAATCTATTAAGTTTTCAAGGCTCATATGCGACTGAATAAGCCTTTTCCTCATGACCTTCGGCACCACACCGTCGATGATGTTTTGATCTAGTATTGCTTTGCTGTAATTACACTCTATAAGTAGATGTGTTAGCCCTCTAAACCTGTAGCGAATGTAATAGGTATCAGTGGCGAATAAAAGCTTCTCGCCTGCTCTATTTGCTAATAAGAAGCCTAATGGCTCTGCAACATCATGTTCTACATTAAAGGGCATGATTTTCCACGTTCCGACTTCAAAAGATTCTAATGCTTTAATAGGCTTTATTCGATGATGAGTAATGCCTATTGTTTCTGCAGTACCAGCACTCATATACGTATCGATTCCTGTCCTTAGTACATCCTGCACAGCCATACAGTGATCTTTGTGTTCATGACTAATTAAGCAGCCTGCTATATCACTTGTTTGGAAATTCAACATAATCCGCACGTCTCTGAACTTTATTCCAGCTTCCAGCAGCAGGGAAGTGGTACCATCCGTAATGTGGTAACAGTTCCCCTTTGAACTTGAAGCCAATGTCTTTATTTCAATCATTAGAATGGTGGTCCTGACTCTTCTATTTGATCGTCTAAATCCTTGGCTGCTTGTTCTAATTCATCATCATTAGATACCTGTGTTGGATTTTCTACAACTGCTGGTTCTCGATTGGGTTCTGGAGTTTCTTCTGGTGATTCAGTAAACTCTACATCGATGTAATCTTTATTTGCATTTTCGTTGATGTTCTGTTGAACTTGCACATCGTCAAATTCATCTTCCATCCTTTTCATATTCAAATAATCTTCATCAATTTTTGTACTATCAATCGTGATATCGTGGTGGGCTGCACGAAAGATTGTTTTCCAACACATCTTGTCATACCAACCCTCTACCTTTTCAGTGCCTACCTTTTGACCGTTCTGCCATTTAGGTTTTTCACCACCCCAAAATTCAACACTGGCATGGCTTGGTTTTCTCTTTTCAATTTCTTGGATAGACATAACTACTAACTTGTTTTTATCTGGGTTATCTTTGAAAACGTGATAGTAAAAACCACCTTGTAATTCACCTCTGTCAAATGGATTTTCCACACTGAATTCATAGCCTTCTGTAGGATTATGACTGTTTTTTTTCAAGGGCTTAAAATGGTCATTTGAATAAACTAGTTCAACAATTACACTATCTGGTACATGTAAACCATACTTTTGAGCCTTTAATTCCAGTCCTCTGTATCCCTCCACAAATCCAATATCATATTGATTAGTACGATTATTCTTAAAAGGAATCATATTGATATGATTCGGCTGGGCAGGATCATACCCGATTCTTGCCATGGTCACAACATCTGTAGCCAACTTATTCATGTTAATGTTGTTCCAAGAAACCGGTAAGGGATCGCGATATTTTTCGGATTTTTTCATACGTCGTTCTTCCGAAGTTTTTAAAACGGCATCCAGTGATATAAAGTAGTTTTGCGCTAACCTCTTTTGAAAATCGGTAAGGGCTGGTTTGCCAACCCCACTACCGAATTCTTTGACTACCTTTTCCATAAAGCGTTCTGATTGTGTTTTTTCCTTCTTAGCCAGTTGATTTGACTGTTGAATGTTATTTGACATGAAATTTCACTCTCCTATAAAATTAATCTGTCCAAATCTTTACTTCGAAACGACCATCACCATAAAGATTGCTGTGTCCTCCAAAAAAGGAATAGCCGCTATCGCAAATCATTGCGATTTCTAATTCAGTAAGTACCACGCCTTCCTTTAATTTCCCGTGGTACATACAATGGGCGTAACCAGGTTTAACTTCAAAATCATCAAAAACTTTTAATTGCCCTAATTCACTTAGATATTCCACGCTAAATCGTTCTTTCAAATCCTTTTCAACTTCAGCGTACCCATTCTGATTGTCAAAAACCCCGCTTAAAATCATTGCGCCACACCAACCTTTTCATTAGTTTCTACACGTAAATCCTTGTCTGATTTTGAAACTACTAATCTAATAATCTGAGACTCACTATCTATCAAATCAGTTACCGACTCCGCATTATCAAAGAAAATTGGTACACGCACCCCATAATGACTTGATAGTGTATTGATGATATCCAAACCTACATTGACCTTAGCAGCATTGTTTAAATTGCTGTTATAGGCCACACCTTTATACATGGTTTCGCAAGTTTCCTCTAAACCGCCGTTGATGTTTTTGTTGAACAATTTGAATCTGGCATATTGGAATTTGCTACTGATCTTATCCTCCAACATGTTTACTTTCGTGCGAATGAATTCCTCAGATAGATATAGTTTCTCTTCTTGCCGTTCGAACTCTGCAGCTAATTCTACTTGTTGTTCCTCAAGTTCTTTTATACGATTTAATGCATATTCAACTTGCTTGAAATCAGCAAGCGTTTCTTGTAATTCGATTTGTTTTGCTTGGAGTAGACTTTTGTCTTTTAACACTTTATCAATAGCTTCTGACACGTTTTCTTGTGCGTCCTCGATAGCTTGTTTCAGGTCCTTTTTTTGTGTCATTAACTCTTGATATTGATTGTTATCTTCTAAAGGTGTTGCACTCTCCTTTGCCTCTTTCAAATCCTCTTCTACCTTAGTAAGCGAGTCAGCT
Source organism: Gracilibacillus alcaliphilus (assembly GCF_016909015.1). Classification (GTDB taxonomy): domain Bacteria; phylum Bacillota; class Bacilli; order Bacillales; family Amphibacillaceae; genus Gracilibacillus; species Gracilibacillus alcaliphilus. The sequence goes on along the minus strand of NZ_JAFBFA010000035.1, from coordinate 20,887 downwards.
ATTTTCTTTTCCTGTTCAATCAAGCTTTGTATTTTCATTTGGATTGATTCATTTTCCTGATATACAGCAACAAGTTTTTCTTTTGCGCTAACCCCTTTATTTTTGACGAGCTCTAACATTTCTGATTTTTTAATATTAAATTGCTGCTTAGCTTTTTCTCTTGCCTCATTAACCTGATCTTCTGGCAAATTTTGACCACAGGCAGGGCAAACACACTCTGCATTATGCTCAAACACCTCAGCATTAAGTTCATTCCATTCATTTCTCAATCTTAAAATATTTGCATTAAGTTCCTTCTCACGTACCTTATTTGATGTTTGGCGATCGTTTAAATTGTCCATTTTTGACTTGATGATTTGTGCATTAGCCTGTTCTTCCTGCAGCTTAGCTTGCAAGCGATAAATTACCTGCTGATTATCCTGCTCGTGTTGATTTTTAACTTGGGAGAGTTTTAAATCAATATCACTTATTTTTGCTTTTAAATGGCTGCTAACACTCCCATTTTTAATATCGCTTATTTGTTCGTTTGTAGTTTCGATTTGGCTATTTATTTCATCAAGCTGACTATTGACTTCTGACTCACTCAATCCACTTACATCTGGCATGTTTTTTGTGGCTTCATCGATACGTACAGGAATACGCTCTAATTCTGCATTGATTTCTTTTCGCTTTTCAGCAATGATTCTGCGCACATCATCTATTGATTTTCCATTTAATAATTCAGCTAATTTTTCCAATTTCCTATTGGATTGAATGACATCTTGATCATCTACATCACCAGCTATCTCAAGCAAGGTTTCTCGACGATCTTTCCAGTGCAGTTGTTCGTTAAAATATGTTGGGATAGTCAATAATTTAAAAATATCTTCATCGATAATGTCTGCTACATCTGCCTCATATTCTTTTTTGCTTACTGGTACAGAATCAATAAAGTGATCGGTTGTATGGCCAGTAAACTCAGCTGTGTGTTGCCCACGTTTTTTGGTCCATTTTTCTTTATAGACCTTTCGCAATTCCTTCTCCATACCATCTACAATCAAGGTCACTTTCACCTCATGTTCTAACCCATGCAAGGACTCACCTTTTTCATCTTGGGGCTTAATATCAAACTTCTTCTGGTTCTGACTGTCTTTATCAAAAAGAACCCACATAAATCCATCAATAACCGTTGTCTTTCCGATGCCGTTTGCACCGAATATATCCGTATTGCCAGCAAAATTAATTACTAGATCTTTGATCCCTTTAAAATTCCGCAAATACAATTCTTTGATTTCAATTGTTTTCATGAATAAACCCTCCATTGTGCCAACTATAGCTGTGTGCTATAATTGGCTTAATCTTATTTATTAAGTGCAGTAAGCAGGATGGCCGTCCTAGCTTGCTGCTTTTTATGTCTTACCATTTCCTTCTTGATTTCCAATTCCATAGCAAGCAATAGTTCAGGTGTTTTCTTTGCTTCTCTTATATGCTCACGGAGTTCCTTTGCTTTTATCAACTTACTTGCGGTAAACAACCAAGGCATATTCTATCCCTCCTTCTTGACAAAATAAGCTACTTCGAATTTTCGTCCATCTTTCGCTTCTACAACATCAGTATCTGTATTCTCAAGCTTTTCGAATACTGGTTCACTTACCCCTTCGAACATCTTAATGTGCTTTTTCGCTCCATCTTTCGAACGAATGTTATGGTCATAAACATTGACATTGAAACCCAAATCCAACAACTCGCCTATTGTGTAATCACGATAATTTTTCGACATAATTCCCCTCCTCTACTGCCTCGACTACGGTGATATATAATGCCATTAGTTGTGGTTGATCTTTGCGAAATTGCAATCCATTCGTCATGGGGATGTTGTAGGTATTCTCAAGATCCACTTGCATAACTTTTAATCTGGCCTTCTTGATTGCTATATCATTACAAGCCATAATTTCCTTAAAGCGTTTGGTCCAATTAAGCATTTCTTCGAATGTCATCTTCATCGATACCTCCATTAAATATTTAATAAGCTGAAATATATAAATAAAACTGCAGCGACAAACGTTAATCCATGTGCTATGTCTACTGCTTTCATTCAATCCACCCCATAACCTTCCAATTGGGCAGCCGTTTTCTCATACAATCTTTAACTGAGATTGGATAGGCATGCTCTAACTTGGATAGAAATGAAGAAAGTATCAGTTGAACATCCAACAGTTCTTTGACAGCTAATTCAATTGATCGTTTTTCTTCCTCATCGATAAAACTAGGATGTTTAGCCAAGCTAATTTTATCGAGGATTTCTATAGCCTCCGAAGCTTGCACCTTAAAGGTTTCTTCAAGCGCCAGTCTGTGCCACTCAATCCCTTTATTCGCTGTAGCAAGTGGAGGAATAAAATCAGCTGCTATTTCATGAGCGATTTCATATCCATATCTAGCTTCTCCAAAATAGGAGACACTTTTCTTTGCCAGTTCCTCACTCAAAGTTCTGCGATCATTTTCCATATGAGAAACTAATTGCTTGCTTATATATAGGTCGTGAGCCACATTTTCTTGACTCAACTCCTTCCTCTTCCTTACACCCCTTAGAGGCCTTCCTGCTTTCATAAAATCCCTAACCTTTTTGTATTTATTTGTATATTTTGAATACATAAACTGGTAGTAAAATAGTTTTATAGATTACACAATGCCTATATGTCTATCAGGGGCTAAAGTATCTACAAACTCAAGATGTTCATTAATCCATTTAATTGATTCATCTTTGGGATAAAGAACACGTTCTCCAACTCTCAGTTTAGGGAAATCACCACGTTTGATAATGTGGGTGTCTAATGTCTGTGGACTGACATTAAAAACATGTTTAGCTAGTTGAGTCTTACTTAGTAAATAAGGCAATTCATTTAACTGATCTCTATCCTGTTGGGCTTTCTCTGCAACTTGATACATAATGTCGTACATCTTTGCTTCGAAATCAGGTTGTGGCTTTAAAGTCGTTTCGAACAATGAAATCACCTCCTTCTATTGACTTATTTTTAAAGAATTTCTTGCAGTTGACGGTTAATTTCTTGAATTTCAATTCTTAAGCTAGTGGATGGTTGCCACATGTTAAGAAATTTCATCCCATCTTCAAACTGCTTACGTGGAAGTTCACTGTATCTTGGTAGCTCAAAATGTTCGTTGAAATCTCTCCATATAGAACTGAACACTTTACGACTAATACTTTGATAAGCATTGGATTTACTACCACCTAATGATTCCATAGCTTTTGTTTTGGCCTTGCTTTTAAGTTTCTTTTCTTGAAGCCCGTCAATTCGCATATGATCTTCAAGGTAAGTTAGTCTTTCATTGTGCTTTTCTAACTTTTCATCATGTTCGAGCGAGAGTTGCATAGAAGCTTTTAGTTGTTCTTTTGCGGTTAAAATTTTTGGTTGATGGTAAGCACCGGTTTTTCTAATCGATGGGATAACTTCATGTGTAACCCATCGTTTGAATTTCTTAGCTTCTGACTTTCGGCTGCCAAGAACCAAGTTATAAAGACCAAATTCATTAACGGCTTGATACCGCCTATTCTGGCTACCGTCGGTTAAAACGACACCAGCTTTTTCATCATTATCTAATCTTGAGACTGCGTCACGACTATTTTTAATTTCTAAGATGGAACAAACATCCTTGGCAACAAACCATGGTTCACTATTCTGCTCAATGATTCTTAATTGGTGACCTTCAAACATTTTTGTTAGTTGATTCATTTGTTTCACTCCTTTGTTTTTTTATTTCCATCCTTTTCTAGTAAACTGGGACTAGGAAGGAGGTGATGATATGAGAAATCCATTAGCTAGTTTCATGACAAGACACGGACAAAAATTAGATATTATACGTGATAATAAATTCATTAAAAAAATTGACGGATTGAAAAACAAAAAGAATAACAAAACCGTTTTCCAAATATTTTTAGATGAACCAATCAAAGTAGGAGATTGGCTAAAAATTACTGATAGCCAAGATGAATTCTGTGTTTTTGATATTGATACAGTTTTCATAAAAGGAAAAGCCCAGTATCAGAACGTTTTTGTTCAAACTAAAGCTGAGTTTGAACAAGCAAAAAGTAATTCTGCGAATGTTGTTTTTAACATAGAAAAAGCTGAAGGTTCTATAATTGGAACTCAACATTCTGCAACTATTGAAAATTCATACACTCTTGATTATCTAAAGGAATTGATCAATCAAAATGCAAATGAAGATAAAGAAGAATTAAATGAACTGATTGATATGCTAAAAGCAATCACCGAAAATAATATACCTGTTCAAAAAGGGACATTATCACGTTTCTCTAATTCCTTAAGTAAACATTCTTGGTTATCTGAACCTATAGCACATTCATTAATAAATTGGTTAACTGGTAAGTGAAATCTCATCCGCAACTTTATTTAAAGTTTTGATCGCTTCTTGTCTTATGTTGTTTTGATTTTGTGGGGTCATCTTTTCTAACTCAATTGTTACGTTTATGGTGCCCCCACCTTCCAATACTTTTTCTTTAGACAGAAAAAGTGAAATTAAAGATTCTTTATCATGAGTCACTGTTCCACCTCCTAGATTGCTTTGTTTAAAAATTGCTAATTAAAGAAACTAGAGTTCCAATAAAATTGAAGAAATATCCCTATGCTGAAACAAACAATGGCGAATGTCCAAAGCAGCCAATCTGGCCAATCATCAAAGAACATCGGCACACCTCCTAGATTGCTTTGTTTTAATTTGCCGTTTTGGCAATTTCAATTTCAAAAAAAAGTTCATCTACTGTTAAATCAAATATGCTTGCTACTTTGGCTAAAGTCTCAGCAGAAAAGTTACTTCTCCCTTTTTCTAAGTAATAGTAGCCATTTACACTTTCGTACCCTAAAAGTTTGGACATGTCACCTAATGAATAATTTGCTTTTTTCCTTAAATTTTCAATCTTATCAAGATCAACTTTTTTTACAATCTGATTCTGCATATTCTCACCACCTTTGCCATATCGGTAACTTAATTATATATTGCCAAAAAGGTAAAGTCAACAATAAAATTACCTTTTTGGCAATAATATTTATTACCATATTGGTAAATGATAAAATACTTATAATATATTAATTTAAGGATGACTTCGAATGAATAAATTAGGACAACGTATTAAATCTCTGCGAGAAAAAAATAATTATTCCCAAAAACGAGTTGCTGATGCTGTCGGTATTTCTAATGTACAGTTATCTCGTTATGAATCCGGTGATCGAAAACCTGATCCAGAAACAATTAGTTTACTAGCTGATTTCTTTGAAGTGTCAACAGATTATTTATTAGGAAGAACTGTTGATCCGAAAGGTAATAATCAAAGTACCACAGAAGAACCTGAATTAGAGGGTTTCTTCGGTTACGACCTAGACTCATTAAGTGAGGAAGAAATCAAAGAATTGAAAGATAGCCTGAAAAAAGAAGTTGAATTCTTCTTGTGGCAGAAAAAGCAGCAAAAGGATTGATTTTTTGAGGTTGCTATTCACCTCAAATTTTTTTACTATTTGAATAGGTAATTTGATTCAAGATTATATAATTAATTATTTGGAAGGGAATGAAAGAGATGGATTATAAATCTGTAAGAAAAGGAAATACACAAGCTGGGTTCAATGAAAATGCCTCTACTTGGTTATTTTTTGAACTCATAGTCATTTCTTTTATGATTGGTGGGTTTACCTTCAATTGGATAATTGGTGTAGCTGCATTCATTATTCTGACAGCACTTTTATTTTTTAAAAAGACCAAAAAAATATTGTTAGTGCTCTTAACAATATTAGCAACTATTCTTGGCGGGATTCTTGGTGGGATGTTTGGAGGGATTATCGGGGCAATTGTATTAGGTATTTTATTTTTACTTATTTCTGGTGGGTTACATATAGGAGCTTACGAATGGACTGAAGACATGAATTAATTTTGCAAAGGTGGTATTTTTATGAAGATTAAATGGTACTTATCAACATGGTTTATTTCACTATGGTTTATTTTCTCTATATTAATTATTCCTTTTATTATTGGACTCATTTTACTAATTTTAAGAATCAAGGCTGATAAAAAAATAAAAAAAGAATGGCAAGAGCAAGGATTCGATCAAATTATTGATATACAACAACGCAAACAAGAAATTGAAAAAGAGATAGAGAAGATTAAAAGCAAATCAGAAGATGACATTAACAAGTATAAGAGGGAAGCCAGACAAGAGATTAATAAAAAACAAATTCGTCTCATTAAAGAAATCAGAGATTCTAAGAAGGAAATTGAGGGTGAACGACTGCAAGCAGATAAAGATATTGCTAAATTAAATAAGAATATACAAAGGCTAGAGAGTAAAGTTAAACTTTTAGAAGAAGACATTAAACTTAAATCAGATGAAATTATCACCTTAGATGACGAGTTATTATATCAATCTTTTGGATTCTACGACCCTAAGTATGCCTTAGAAAATTCTGATCAATTCAAAGCAAAATTAAACGAAATAAGAGCCACCCAAAAGGAGATGGTGAAAAATAAGATAGCTACCAATCATTATGATGAGTGGCAACTTGATGGTAGTAAACAAAAAGGAAAAGTAATGAACAATAATAATATTAAATTGACTCTTAGATCTTTTAATAATGAATGTGACGCAGCCATTTCTAATGTAAAATTCAATAACATTAACTCAATGGAGAAACGAATTAAGAAATCTTTCGATCAGCTGAACAAAACCAATAAAAATAATCGAATTGAAATTAAGAAAGAATATCTAGCATTAAAACTAGATGAACTTTATTTAGCCTTTGAGTATGCACAAAAGAAGGAAGAAGAAAAAGAAGAACAACGGCAGTTAAGAGAGCAGATTCGAGAAGAAAAAAGAGTGCAACAAGAAATTGAAAAGCAACGAAAAAAATTAGAGAAAGACGAAAAACATCATAAGCAAGCCTTGTTGAAGTACCAAGAACAGCTAGAAAATGCTAGCGAGGAATTAAAGACCGACATTGTAGTAAAAATCAATGAAATCAATTCACGAATGGCTGAACTTAAAAAGGAACAAGATCAGGTAGATTACAGAGAACAAAATGCAAAAGCTGGATATGTCTATATCATATCAAATATAGGATCATTCGGGGAAAATGTTTATAAAATTGGTATGACAAGGCGGTTAGAACCAGATGATCGAGTTAAAGAATTAGGTGACGCTTCTGTTCCATTCCGATACGATGTACATGCAATGATTTTCTCAGATGATGCACCTGCTCTTGAAGCAGCCCTACATAGAGAATTTGATAACAGACGATTGAATCTAGTTAATATGCGAAAAGAGTTTTTCAAAGTTTCTTTAGACGAAATCAGTGAAATTGTTAAGGCTAAACATGATAAAGTTGTAGAATTCACAAAATTAGCCGAGGCTGAGGAATGGAGAAAAAGTGAAAAAATTAGAAATAAGCAAACTAAGTCAAGTCTTAAAGAAGAAATCTCAATTTAACCATGATCAAGTAATAGACTTACACACCTTTTATACAAATTTTAAAAATTCTTCTTGCAAAAAATTTGAATGATCTAAAAGGTTATTTAAGTTTTTAGGTTGGGAGTTAGGAGGTAATATAAAGTGGGGTTATTATTATCAGATGAGAAAGCACAAGAGCTGATTAAAGCACTAAAACATATTGTTAAAAGACATGTGATAGATCTGAATCAGTCATTTAAAGGGACTATAAACTTGAAAGGGTTTGGCAATCATGAACTAGATATCCATTACCTTATTTCTCGTAATATTCCAGGTAAGTATTCTATACATTTAATGGATTGCAAGACCTATCATACCTTGATCAGATTAAACATATGTAACGATAACACCTTTCACAAAAATGCTGATGGTGAAAGGATATATGGGAACAGAGTAAATATATTTTCAACTGAAGAGTATGAACAAAAAAATGATGGACAAACTCATTACAAAGCCTATAATTTACCCTATGATACACTTGTATTACATCCATCATTCCACAATATGCTAAATACGTTTTTGGAGTATACAAATACTGTGAAAAACGATAAACTAACTATAAGTTCTACTGATGTTCAAATGGAATTATTTTAATATCACTGGAAAAGGAGGGATTTAATAATGAATGTTGAGCAGATTTCAAAAGAATACTTCAATTGGTTTAAACAAAATAATCAATTCACCCTGCATAAAGACGTGATTGAACTCAGTACTCCTTCTGTAGATTCTTTTGGGGACAACATTAACTTAATCCTTAAACCGGAAGGTGATAAGATTAGAATAAGTGACGATGCATACGTAGTGTGGAATCTCGAATCACATGGGTTAAATATTACGAAAAAGTCTAAACGGAATAATTTGTTGAATTCTATCCTATCATATGAATCTGTAAGTTTAGATAATAGCACAAATGAAATATATAAAATATCTTCAATGAAAAATATAGGTCAAAGCATCCATGAAGTTATTCAATCTATTTCAAAGATAACTGATTTAATGTATTTAAATAAACCTAATGTGAAATCCATCTTTTCCGAAGATGTTTTTAATTATTTAAAGGAAAATAAAGATGACTACGATTATTTCCCTAACTTACAAATTATAGGCCAATCTAAACTTCCATTTAATTTTGATGCCTTGTTTACTACTGAAAATAGAGTGAAAAAGTTATCTAGGTTTTATAATTCATTTTCTAAAAGTACAATGGAAAATGCGTTACTTAGCTGGTTAGATACTATTCAATATAGAGAAGAACGTTTTGACGGTTCTTTACAAATGGCAATTGTAGTTAATGATGAAAATAATAAAAAGCTTTCAAGGGAATATTTAGATGCATTATCTGAATATAAAATTGAGGTAATTCCTTTCTCTGATAAACAAAGATTCAGAAAAAGTCTTGGTGCTTCATAAATTTTTTACAGTTAACAAAAACCTAATGAAATAACAGGACGTAAAACAAGTGACAGCACTATTCAAAATAGGCGATGTCGCCAGAATTGCCCTATCTTAGTTCCTTCTCCCTTAAGAAAAAAAGCAAAGTTCCATGTTTATCAATAATATCAACAGAATAAACTTTTTCATTGAAAAACCGATTAATGAACTCTTTCTTTTGATCTCTTGAAAAAGACTGGTATTCGTTTAGGAGTTTGTCAACGTCTTCATCAGAGGGTTCTATATGCTGAAAAATAGTTTCATTAAGTTGATTAGGATTTTCCATTATTAGCTTACCTCCATTATAGAAAAGGGAATTTTAAAAGCAATAATAAACTTTGAATAAATTATATATTATTTAGATATTTCACTCAATCATTCCATCTTTTACATTAAAATTTGGATTTCCTCTTGCAAAAAAGAACTAATGTTCTATAATATATATAACTGGAAATTCCCAATTTTATAAAACCAAATACGGGAATCTTATAGCCTATTTTGGGCTATAATTTTTTTACACCAGAACAGAACATACATTCCCAAAAGGAGCTGACCCCCTATGTATTTGAAAACACCTCTAGAAAAAACCATTGAACAGGAGCTACTAAGACTAAACATCAATACTCCTTTAAAACTACTTAAAGTGGAAGAAATAGCTGTTAAGTATGACATTTTGTTAAGATACCAGCGAAAACCATCTGCCTCAGGTATTTATTATGGCATTAAAGTTATTACTATTGATTCACGTCTCTCCTACTTAGAACAACGACAACAATTTTTTCATGAACTCAGCCATGTGCTGCAGCATTATGGAGATCAAGAAGGTCTGCCAAAAGCATTTGTTGAACTTCAAGAGTTTAAAGCGAGGAATTTTGCATTACATTATGCGGTCCCAACTTTTATGATTCAAAAATTAGAATTGCCTAAATGCCGTGATGAGGCTATATCCTTTATTGCTAATACATTCAAAGTGACTGAAGATTTTGCTAGAACAAGGCTTGCTCATTATGAAAATCAAATAACAGGTGCCCTATTTCAAAGAGAGATTGAAAAGCATTATAGTACCTCTGAGACTGTAAGGGAATCTCCCAGATCCATTGATTTATATGATGACCTACCTTTTTGGGAACAACCTGATTTTAAAGATTTTATTACACGATTAAAATTGCGTGGCTTAAAGGATGATGAAGTCACCAATATCATTGAAAGTATGAAAAGCAAAGAGGAGGAACGGATGTATAAATAAGAAAAATTTATCTACTGTAGACAAGCTATATATGATCACTAACATTACGACTTAGCGCTTTATATAAAGAATTGTATATAACAATTACCGCAAAAATACACAATCAATTTTTATCATAGAGATGAGGTGATATTTATGGCTTATATAAGGAAGATCGGTAAGAAGTGGTCTTATACTGTAAATTTAGGGATTCATGCAGATACATGTATGAGGTGGCGAAAAACAAGCTCAGGTTTTAACACAAAAAAAGAAGCAAAAATGGCTGCCGCAAAACTAGAAGAAGAGGTTAATTCAGGCATCTATCAAGTAGATACAAAATGAAATGCAAATAACAGGTAATTGTTTCAAAAGGAATTAGAAAACAATATGCAAGTGCTGAAGTAGTCAGATAAACTTATCGGCATAGACATGGGGTGATTAAAATCGCATCATTTAAAAAGCGAGGAAAGACTTGGCAATATACAATAGAATTAGGTATTGATCCTCAAACAGGAAAAAGAAAACAAAAAACAAAGAGTGGATTCAAGACAAAAAAAGATGCTAAGGAAGCTGCCGCAGAACTAGAAAGCAATACTTTTCATGGATTTTCCAAACTAGATCCTAGGATTGTTTTCAGAGATTATGAAAAACACTGGATGAGAAAATATAAAAGGCTTGTTAAACCACCTACTATAGACTCACGAAATACAGCATTAAAGCATATAAGGATGTATTTGAACTTGTACCCAATACAGGATATCGACAAAGATAGATACGCAAATATGCTTTATAGTCTTCATGATAAAGGTTATGCACCAAATACAATAAAGTCTATTCACTCTACAGCTAGAATAATATTTAAATCAGCAAAAGATGATAATCTTATCACCGTAGATCCAACTGAAAATATTGACTTTAGATTTTTGAGGAAAAAGCAAATATTAGATGAAGAGGATATCTTTGAAGAAGGGAATTTTCTCGAAAAAGAAGAATTAGTGATATTTTTAAATATTTCTAAAAAACAAAAATTCCCACAGGATTTCCCTATTTTTTCAACCTTAGCTTATTCCGGACTTAGGCGTGGTGAGTTGTGTGTGTTGAAATGGGATGATATCAATTTTATCGAAAAGACTATATCAATCACTAAAACCTACTATAATAAAAAAGGTAAGATTGATGAATTTGATATAATCCCACCAAAAACAAAATCATCTAAACGCATCATTGATATTGATGATTTTCTGGTTAATGTTTTAAGGAAACTAAAAGCATGGCAGAATGAATACATTCTAGCAAACGGAAAAAATTATACGAATTTTAATTTTGTGTTTATTAACACCAATATGTATCCTGGTTATCCACTTCACCCTAATTATATTTACCAGCACATGCTAAAAATCACTAAAAAAATGGAATTGACAAAGACATTGTCTCCACACTCTCTGAGACATACGCACGCTTCCCTTTACATTGAAGCAGGAGTTGAACTAAGAGATATAGCCGAGAGATTAGGTCACGATAATTTAGACACCCTTCAGAAAATATACGCTCATACTACAAGAGGCCAAAAGAAAAAAACAGCAGAAAAATTTAGTCAATTGATGACAAAAGTTTTGGAACAAACCTCCTTATAAAAATTATGTGGACAAAATGTGGACATATCCTATTTTTAAAGAATGAGGAAAGACTGGAAAATGTCTTTAAACCGTGATAAAATAATGTCTTGCAAGATTATAAAGTAACCAACCAACCTAAAAACATTTATATCTTGCAAATATGAATTGATAGGTGGTAAAAACCGAATGGAAAAGTATCAAGTATTATTGTATTACAAATTTGTAACGATTGATGAACCAGAAACTTTTGCACAGGAACACTTAAAGTTTTGTAAAGACTTGGAATTAAAAGGCCGTATCCTTGTTGCGGAAGAAGGTATTAATGGTACCGTATCTGGGACAGTAGAACAAACCAACAAATATATGGAAGCCATGCATAATGATCCGAGATTTGCGGACATGATGTTTAAGGTGGATGAAGCGGATCAGCATGCTTTTAAGAAGATGCACTGTCGTCATCGCCCAGAGCTGGTAACCTTACGCCTTGGTGATGAGTATGTGGACCCTCGTGAAGAAAATGCGGAATATCTAGATCCAAAGGCCTTCTATGAAGAAATGCAAAAAGAAGACACGATTATCTTGGATACACGGAATGATTATGAATATGAATTAGGTCATTTCCGTGGTGCCATTAATCCAGATATTGAAACATTCCGTGATTTACCAGAATGGATTGAAGAACATCGTGAAGAGTTGGAAGGCAAGCGTGTATTGATGTATTGTACAGGCGGTATCCGTTGTGAGAAATTCTCTGGCTGGATGAAAAAGAAAGGTTTTGATGATATCGCTCAATTACACGGTGGGATTGTAACTTACGGAAAAGATTCAGAGGTACAAGGAGAACTTTGGGATGGACAGCTTTACGTATTTGACGAACGTATTTCTGTACCGGTGAATCGCAAAGAGCATGTCATTGTTGGTCGCGATTATTTCGATGGCGAGCCTTGTGAACGTTATGCCAATTGTGCGAATCCAGAATGTAACCGACAAATCCTATGCTCTGAAGAAAATGAACATAAATATATGCGCGGCTGTTCACACGAATGTCGTGTTCATCCTCGTAATTTATATGTAGCGGAACACAACTTATCGGAGGAAGAGATCCAAGCAAGATTAGATCGCATTGCCGAAGAAGACGGTGTAACGCAAGAAGCTTAAGCTAAACACAAAGGGATTTTTTTCTCTTTGTGTTTTTTATAACCATTTATGCTATGCTAAAGTCAAGGAGGAGATGATTATGTCTATTTATGATATTGGGATCCAAACTGCCACTGGAGAAGAAAAACAGCTGGCTGATTTCAAATCCAAAGCCGTCCTCATTGTCAATACAGCTAGTAAATGTGGCTTCACCCCTCAATTTGACGGATTGCAGAAACTGTACGATACGTATCATGACAAGGGGTTAGAAATCCTTGGTTTTCCTTGTAATCAGTTTATGAATCAAGAACCAAACTCCAGTGAACAAGCTGCAGAATACTGTCGTTTAAATTATGGGGTAAACTTTCCGATGTTTGCCAAGATCGATGTACGCGGCAAACATACTCATCCGCTTTTCAAATATTTAACCAAAGAAGCTCCCGGAGTGATTTCCGATCAAATTAAATGGAACTTCACTAAATTTCTGATAGATCAAGAAGGCAATGTTATCAAACGTTATGCTCCTAAAACTGATCCGAGTGACATAGAAAAAGATATCCAAACATTACTTGGGTAAAACAACTCAGCCTCAACATGAGAAAATCTCCGCTGAGGCTGAATAGGTTTATAATTGCTTAAAAAACGCTTAAACTAAAGGTTATTTCTCTATTTTACTTTATATCTTTCAAAAGATTGGCCATTTCAATAGCGGCTGTTGCTGCTTCGGCTCCTTTATTACCTGCTTTCGTTCCAGCTCGCTCAATAGCTTGCTCAATGGTATCTGTCGTTAACACACCAAAAATAACCGGGATTCCCGCCTCCATGGAGACACCTGCCACTCCTTTGGAAACTTCATTACTAACATAATCAAAATGTGGCGTAGATCCACGAATTACTGTACCTAAGGTAATAACGGCATCATACTTGCCAGCCTCGGCCAGTTTTTTTGCCACTAATGGAATCTCAAAAGCACCTGGCACCCAAGCTACATCCACATCTGCCTCTGCTACGCCATGACGACGCAAGGCATCCTCTGCCCCGCTCAGCAGTTTTCCGGTAATAAATTCATTAAACCTGCCTACTACTATACCTACCTTTAAACCTGTTCCGACTAAATTCCCTTCAAATGTTTGTCCCATCTTCTATTCCTCCTCCATGTTTTACATGTAATAAATGATCTAATTTTTCCACCTTGGTGGCTAGATATCTTTGATTATTTTTATTAGCGGTGATTTCAATTGCCTTTCTGCCGACCAATTCAAGACCATAGGCTTCCATACTGGAGAGTTTGCGCGGGTTATTGGTTAGTAAATGTAATTTGCCGACACCTAGATCACGCAAAATCTGCACACTGATTGCATAATCACGCAAATCAGCTGGAAAACCAAGCTGATGATTCGCCTCTACTGTGTCAAACCCTTGCTCCTGCAGCTTATATGCCTTCATTTTATTAATCAGGCCAATGCCACGCCCCTCTTGACGCATATAGACAAGTACCCCTTTTCCAGCTGCCTGAATCTGTTCAAGTGCCTTTTCCAATTGCGGGCCACAATCACAACGCTCAGAACCAAACACATCACCAGTTAAGCATTCGGAATGGACACGCACCAAGGTTGGCTCATCCTCAGAAATCTCTCCTGTATATAAGGCGATATGTTCCTGCCCTGTATATTTTTCGGTATAAGCTGCTAAACGGAAATCTCCATAAGCGGTAGGCAGCTGAATGTCTGTCTCTTTTACAATCAATTGATCATAACGCTTGCGATACTGAATTAGCTCTTGAATCGTAATCATCGGCATATTGTGCTGTTTTGCTATTTTTTCTAAATCCGACCGACGAGCCATCGTACCGTCTTCTTTCATAATTTCACAAATCACACTTATCGGCTTAGCGCCTGCCAAACGAGCAAGATCAACTGCAGCTTCTGTATGGCCTGCTCGTTCCAATACACCTGCCTCTTTGGCGATCAAAGGAAAAATATGGCCAGGCCGCTTAAAGTCTGCGGCTTGTGCTGTCTCATCTGTCAGTTTTTTTACTGTTAGCGCCCGTTCTGGAGCGCTGATTCCGGTATGTGTATCGATATGATCAATACTTACAGTAAAATTGGTGCCATATTCATCCGTATTACGTTGAACCATTTCCCTTAATTGAAAACGGTCGGCATATTGCTTAGCCATCGGTACACAGATTAATCCGCGTCCTTCTTTTGCCATAAAATTAATGGTTTCGGCTGTTGTATAATCAGCTAAGGCGATAAAATCCCCTTCGTTCTCACGATCTTGATCGTCCACCACAATAATGATATTTCCCTTTTGCAAGGCCTGGATAGCTGTCTCAATAGAATGTTTCATCTGTGCACCTCCTTAAAATCCATACTGTCTTAATTTTTCTTCGGTTAAACCCGCGGCAGGCTGCTGTGTCATCATACGCTCAATATATTTCACCATCATATCAAACTCAATATTGACGATATCACCTTGCTGCTTCTCCCCCAAAATCGTGGCTGCCTGTGTCTCAGGGATTAATGAAATCGTCACACTGTCTTCAGTCAACCCGAATACCGTTAAGGACGTGCCATCCACCGTGATCGAGCCTTTTTCGACAAGATAATGTGTATCGGAAAGCGCGATTTGATAATACTTTGCAATCCCTTCTTGCCAAACGCGTTGAATCTGCCCTACTGTATCGACATGACCGGAAACAAAATGACCGCCAAAGCGACCATTAGCCGACATAGCTCTCTCTAAATTGACCTCAGCTTGCCTTGACAATCTAGATAAAGAAGAAGCGCGAAAGGTTTCGGGAATCACATCCACCTGAAACCAGTCCTCGGCAAAATCAGTCACCGTCAGGCAGACACCATTTACAGCAATACTATCGCCGATGTGCATATCTTCGGTGACTTTTTTTGCTTGTATCGTTAATTGTAAGGACTGACGCTGTTGATGGATCGTCTGTAGTCGTCCCTTTTCTTCGACAATACCAGTAAACATTAGTTTTCCTCCTTTGGTGTTGCGATAATCTTCACATCAGGGCCAATTGTTTCGATTTGGGAAAAGGTAAGCATAACTGCCTCTTGCATCCATTCTGGCGAAGAACCACTGATAACCGATTGAGCATCTTGTCCTCCCAGCAATTTAGGAGCGATATACCAATGCCATTCATCAAACAATCTCTGTGTTAGAAAACTATGATGGACGCTCGCCCCGCCTTCGACATAGAGTGACTGAACCCCTTCCTCCGCCAGGATCTGCAGCACATCAGCGATATCGATTTGCTCGGTTGGCAGCTGGATGACTTTTATGTGCGGGTGCTGCTGACGAAAAGCTTCAGCATTGGCTTGTTGACTGCAAATCATCCATGTCTCTGCCTGTTGGTCAAAAATAGCGAGCTCACCTGTTAGAGATAGACGACTGTCCAAAATAATTCGGATTGGATTTTTTCCGCCATCTGCTAATCTTGTCGTCAAACTTGGATTATCCTGAACAACGGTTTGCCGGCCGACTAAAATCGCATCATGCTGGTGCCGCTGTTTATGAACATCCTCTCTTGCCTGTTTGGATGTAATCCATTTGCTGTCACCGGTGGATGTGGCTGTTTTTCCATCTAAGGTAGTAGCAGCTTTTAAAGTAACAAATGGACGCTTTTTGTACTGGTAATGAAAGAAATGCTGATTGATTTTGAGGGCACGTGTCTCTTGCAGCCCTACCTCTACATCTATACCAGCAGCCCTTAACATGGCTACACCTTTACCTGCTACCTTCGGATTGGGATCAAGACAGGCGATATACACCTTGTTGAGTTGCTGCTGAATAATCAGTTCTGCACAAGGCGGTGTCTTGCCATAGTGGGCACAGGGTTCAAGCGTGACATAGATATCAGCTCCCTTTGCTTGGGTACCAGCTTGATTAATCGCATGTACTTCTGCATGGTCTTGCCCTGCCTTAAGATGTGTGCCAACGCCAAGCAATTCGCCATTTTTGACTACTACGGCCCCTACTGATGGATTAGGACTGGTCTGTCCAACGGTCGCTTCTGCTAAATTTAGTGCTAAATCCATCCACTCTTGTTTTGTTTTCATTGCTGCTCCCCTTTTTCTATCACGGTGTCCATGCAAAAACGCCCTAGGTGATTATACCTAGGGCGCGTATTGATCAAAAAAGCTTGGTCCAGTAGTGTATATAATACATTTTTGTACAGCTAAATAAACAGATTGGCTTAAGCATACACAAATAAACCTTTTCTGCACAAAAAAGACACTACTCCACCAATTCCTTTTCCCATCCAGACTGTCACTGTCGGCTTTGGATTCTCACCAAATCCACCTTCACATTCTCACAAATGATCCGGGTCACGGACTAAAAAGCATTTGCTTTATCACCGCCGGTCGGGATTTTCACCCTGCCCCAAAGGAATATCATCGTTACTATTTAATTTTGTAATTACTTCTTGTTACTTTACATGCTCTGAAGTGACGTTTTATCAGGGTTTATGCGATATTGGGTAAATTACCCATATTCTGTCATGTCCCGCTTTTTCCTGCCATATCAGATAAAATCCTGCCAAAATGATTGCCGCATATATTAACATGTTCCCTTTTATCATAGCAGTACGAAAATCCAAATGCAAGACAATAGTTTTTACGAATTAATGTTATTGGGAAAGAAAACTTTTTTACTATTGATTATTTTATTAAAACTTTAAATTTCCATAAAAAATCAATAAACCAACCTAATACACCATCTATAGATTATCGGTTATTATCCCCTATACAAGCAGCCCATTCATAATTTATTATATGCTATTATTTTTATGATGAATAGAAATTCAAAATGACATTTTTAAAGGTATGTATTCCATAATTATCTACACTTACCCTCATTTTATCATTTAATCTATACAACAAATTTTTATTCTATACAATAATCCAAATGCAAAGGGTTAGATCAATGATCAAGCGTTAATTCTTTTGGTAAAACAGATTGGAAAAGGAGTTTACTTTCTGATCATTTTACCTCATCTTTTAAAAATCCCAAAGGTAAAAAAATAAGCTCTGCTATTAGAGCTTTTTTTACACCATCCGAAAGAACAGACGTTCTCAAAGGAGGATAATTATGATTTATAATACGACTCTACTTGAAGACGCTATCAAAGAGATTCATTCTCATATAAAAATCTATCATCCTCAACAATTGGACATGTTAATTATAGCTGATCGCTTGAAAGTCACTGTTCATTTTCA
Organism: Gracilibacillus alcaliphilus; assembly: GCF_016909015.1. Taxonomy (GTDB): domain Bacteria; phylum Bacillota; class Bacilli; order Bacillales; family Amphibacillaceae; genus Gracilibacillus; species Gracilibacillus alcaliphilus. Next base: position 2,731 of record NZ_JAFBFA010000035.1, on the reverse strand, counting down.
ACCTATTACAAGCAGGGCTTATGAAGGTGAGATTATTATCGACTCTCGTTTATCTCCTGAACAACAATGGGAAGATTTTGCGCACGAACTTTGTCATATTTTATTGCAACATGGAAACCAAATACTAAGTCTGAATAATCTTCTTATTGAATTTCTGAAATACCAAGAATGGAAAGCCCATAACTTTGCATTACATTTTTGTGTACCTACATTTATGCTACAAAAATATGAAATAACCAATATTTCAGAGAGCATTCCATTAATTAAAGAAAACTTTAATGTTACATATGAAGTCGCTGAAAAGAGACTTAATCATTTTAGAAATCGATTACTTGAGTCTAATTCTTTCCTATAATAGGTCAAAATTTTATTTGCGATTTATTTAATCATTTCTATGTGTTCTCGCCAAGGAACGATTTGGTTCTCTAATTTTTTTGAAACATCATTTTTTAAAAACTTAATTAATTGAATCAATCTCATAATAGCTCAATTTAAAAATTCAGAGACGAGCAGAATTTGGATATTCAATTTTTTTTTTAAACTTAGCTTCCAGACGAAAATAAAGATTGTAAAATGTATTGACTTGATGTCCCTATACATAAATTGTTCCCCTGCTTTCAGAGGTTTTAGACGTTAAAAATTAAAATTTCTATTTCAATGTGTCTATACATCCTGATTTATTGAGTTCCAACTCACTAATTTTTCTCGTTCCTCTTCTTTCATGTTACGAACATTTGATATTTGAGGGAACTTACCATTTTCGACTTCATTTGCATACATTTGAAATGCTTCAAGCATTTGCTGACCAATATTAGCAAAGTTCTTCGAGTGACGAAGGTCGAATGGGTTGATACCCAACATATCTTGAACTATAAGCACCTGTCCATCCGTAAATCTACCTGCACCAATTCCAATCGTGGGAATATTAAGGTTCTCTGTAATCATTTTTCCCAACAGAGTTTTGGCGGTATCAAATGTTTTTCCCTGTACAGCTGCCTTTTCATGTAGCTGAGGATTATAACCGAGATGACCACAAACCTCAATACCATTTTTGTGCAAATGTGAAACAACCTCTTCTTCCATTCCCTCTAACTTGACACCATCTGCTCCGTTGAAAATTAATTCTTTAGCTGTGGCCAATGCCATATCTAGGTTTTCGTATGTCTTGTAAGGCATATCTGCAAGCAAATACGCTTCCTTAACTCCACGTCGAACTGCTTTCAAATGGTGTACTATTTCGTCAAGTGTAACAGAAATTTCACGTTCATACCCTAATTCGTTTGTTCCCAAAGAGTCTCCAACAAAAATTACATCCAATCCTGCTTTATCTTGCAATACAGCAGTGGGATAATCATAACACGTTAGCATTGTAATCTTTTGAGCATTTCGTTTCTTCGAATGAAGATAGTCCATATTTATTGCCACGTTAATCCTCCTTAGTCTTTGTTCGTTACTGAATCAGAGCATAGAAATAGTCAAATAAATCAATAGTAATACGAAAAAACAAGGAGTCATACAAAAAGGTGATTCAAAAACAAAACGGGAAGCGAGCATTACCATTCCAACAATACGTACAAAAATATAAATACCTCCTATACTATAGTCTACCAAAAATCATAAAAACATGGGTAAAAAACCAAAAGTCGTTCCATGTTTTTCGAAATAAATTTTAGATTAATACTAATATTAAAAATAGGAGACAGTCCTTATAGATAACAAAAAAGACATCTCATCTAACGAGATGTCTATTCAATTTGGGATATATGTAAGTTCCCTTTAGTTGCAAAAACAACCAATCATTCGAACAACGATTTACTTTTCTAATTAAAATTGTACCTGTATCACGGCTACTCCCCTATTTTCATTATCTACATGGAAATAAACGTGATTAGAATGGCAAACTAGAAAGTTTAAAATCTGTAAGTCTTTTAAACCTTCAGATAGTACCCACCCATTTGGCATGAATGTTAGATCTTGATTAACGTACATATTTTTTAAAAAAGCGAGTAAATAATTCAATTGTGAGTCATTATCATTCTTACAACTAAAAAACTCTTTGTTAAGCAAGTAAATTTTGGGCTGCTTCAAAGGGAATGTAACCTGCTTATTAGATTCGAAAATTTCATTAATGGCGTCCGATGAAGTCTTACATATATATTTTTTTGGATATTGTAAATGAATTTCTTTTACCTTACCTTTATTAGAAAAAAGATTCACTTTCTCAAAAAAAGGGGCTATTTCCGTTTTTACCTGTTCTAACATATGTTCATCAGAAATTGGTAACATTAACAACCCGTCATTTTGATGTTTAAACATACTTAAGTAAAAATGAGTTACAATTGTTTCTTTTGGTTCATTACATATAGTGAGTTCACTCATCGTAAAATCAAGCCCGAAAGAATCGTCATTTTTTTCATGAATGATATCTGGTACTTCATGTAACCATTGCATACAAAATCTCCTTATCCTTTTTAAACTATCATTTTATCTCAAAAACACTAGTTTTGTAAACTGTTGGCGCATAAACACCATTTGTTGTAATAAAAGTACCACCTAATTTTGCTCGATATTTACCTTTCGATAAACTAAAATTAGCTTGATTACTCATGGATTTTGTAGGTGTAATGAGTGGATAATGATGTTAGTCTAATAATTGGACATACCAAATGGGGATTTTTATACTAAATATAATAATCTTTAGGAGTGTCCAGGATGGTAAAACGATATGATA
>NZ_JAFBFA010000034.1 GCF_016909015.1 Gracilibacillus alcaliphilus | reverse complement strand
CTTTAGCTTTATATTTTTATTCTACCAAATAAAAAACTGTGTGAGTAAGAAACCGTACGCATTTCTTACTTACACAGTTAATATTACACTCCCCAGTAGCCAGTTTTATATTGCTAACTAATCTCATTTTTTTGCCACTTTTTTGTTTAGTGGGCTTGATAAGTCTGTCAGAACTTCCAGAATGGCTCTTTGACCTCGCTTTCTGTGTATCTGCTTGGTCCTCAACCTTTGCTTTTGTCATACTATTCCATAAAATCTATCCTGGGGAAAATTTTATTCAATTTGTAAAAGGTAGATTCAAGAATAAAATCAAATTTTCTGTAATTATTCCTGCGGTTACGATTCAAGTTTTTATCTTTTTGATCATTCTCCTGCTTGTATCTAAAAGTAATGAAGCAAATTCTATTTTCACTGTTTCTTCTACAGGAATGTTCATCTATTTCTTTATGACAAACCTTCTTGCTGGACCACTCGGAGAAGAACTAGGATGGAGAGGCTTTGCTCAAATTGAGCTCCAGAAGAAGCATTCATCATTAATGGCTTCCATCATCATAGGATTTTGGTGGGGAATGTGGCATTTGCCTATCTGGTTTACTACCGGGCTTGCAGGTATTGATTTAATCCAATATATACTATACTTTATGATTGCAATCATCGCGACTAAGATTGTTATGACAGCCTTTTATAACTTAAATCAGAATTTAATCGTCCCCATCATCATCCACCAATTTTTCAATTTTTTTGCTGGCGTCATAAATGGAAATGTAATAGATATAATCATGTATAACGCCATTTTTTATTTAGCAGCAGCGGTTTTAATCAGCCTCATAAATCCAAAGAATGTATTGTATGGAGATACAAAACAATAAAAATTGATCATGATGCCGGCATGTACGTGTGCTGACAGGCCTGTCTGCTACTTGTTTGATGGAGTATGTCACCCAATCATTTTATAACTCGTTAAATTTGATTTGATAACAGAATGCCAATTTTCTATAGTAGTCTTTTTCCACTAAGTCAGTCGGTTTTATTTTGGCGGCAGGGCTCTGGAAATATTCTAAGTCAGCTGTTTTCAACATGTTATAGACAAACTGTGAACAAAACATAATATTTGGCCGAATCGAGAACTTGGTAACCAATCCCACAAAATTATAAGCACTGCCTGTTTCGTTAATTTCCTTTACTTTATCAATAATCTTCTGCTTTTGTTCCTTGGAAACTTTCAGACTGTAAACTAATATTTCAGCATCTTCTTTTTTGTGAAATTGTGCTAACTGCTCTTGATTCAAACCAGGTGGAGAAACTTTTTCTCCACCGTTGTAGCTCAGAATCGTTTTTAAGTCTCTGTCAAAACTTAGAGAAACATGATTATACACTTTTTGGGTAAAAACAGAAATCAGCTCGCTTGCAGGACTCCCAGTACTTGAAATAATAATATACAAATGCCTATCGGCTAAACTTCGCTGACATTCCTCAAAAAATGCCTCGGTTAAAGTGTTCTTATTTACATATTTAGTATAGCTGTGCCTAGGAATATCATCCATTATTTCATTCAGATTCTCTCGGGATAATGAATTCCTGCCTTTTTTGATTGTCTTTCCCATGCTAACAGTATTTTTCTGTATTTCTTTTAACATATTAAAGCTTATGGTAGTGGCATCTTTTACCGAACGAGAAAATACATGCTGTATCGAATACAGATAGTTTAAATATAATATGAAAAATGGGACTGCCATAAAGATAACAGCAATAAATTTCTTCATGAGAAATAACATACCAGTATCCGTACCGGAAAAAACAAATAATGTATTAAACACCTGTTGGGCAGTCATGATTAGTAAATAAATAATCGTAAAAATGATTTTGGTAGTTTTTTTATGTTGTGATAACCATACATGTCCAATTAAAAGCACTGCTGTAACAGCATATATGACCGCATATAAGCTTAGATCCTTTACTGACAGCAAAAATATTAAAAAGAATACAAGCAGAAATTGTATTAAAAATAGATAAATCTTCTTTATATTCATTGTTCTTCTCCATATAGAATAAATTTTAATCCTAATATAAAGTGTAGCAGAAATTGCCTCTTAATTATTAGCAAAATGCTTAAAAATCCCTTTTTTGAAATGATAAGATAGCTATAACAGAGGTTATCACCAACCAGAGAAGCAATATGCTGATGCTGATAAAAACACCTGATGTTTCAAACGATTCCGCCCCAACTGTACCAGATAAGCTATGGATTGCCGACTGAGGTAAAAGAGGGAGCAATACTTTTTGGATTGTATCTGGAAACATGTTAAGAAGTGCCGGGATCGCTAAAATTACAATAGGAAAAGTAATACCCCCGCCGCTGCTCTTAAAAAGAATCGTTGCTGCAACACTGAGCAGGCAATAAAATACCGGCATCAGCAGAACTCCAAAAACAAATTGTCTGATGTCTGCCTCTGCTAAACTAGCAAGTGACATGTTATTTGCCATAAGAATGATTTGGCTGGTCAGATAAATTAGCGCTACCATCAGGATACTCACTACTATTGATAAGAGAAGAAAGGTTATATATTTCCCTAGAAAAAGCCTTTTTCGATTCGGCACGGCTGCTAAAGAAGTGTAGATGGTTTCTGCAGTGAATTCTCTAGATATAGTTAGTGCTGTAAAAATGATCAACAGAATACTGGCTAAATCCACTCCTAACATATTTGCTGATACAACCTCCATGACGGATAAATCTGTAATGGCAACTCCCTGTGTCACATTGGTTGTCACCGTAAAGATAAACCCTATTAATAAACTGATGCCAATGGTAAACAACAAATAGACTTTTGAAAAACGAAGAAAGAAAATCTTTTTAAATTCAGCCTCCATAATATTTCTCATGGTGTTTCCCCGCCTTCTGTCACTAGGTTATCTGTAGATATATAGTCTACTTTTCCTTCTGTTAATTCTACAAATAATTCTTCTAAGGAAGGCTGCACTTTCGTTAATTCATATAAAGCTAGCCGACCTTCCTTTGCTGTCAATCCTATTTGTTCCATATCTAATTGATAAACATGCAGTTCTTTGTTTTTCACTCGTTTCACCTCTGCACCTTTTTCTGTTAATAAAAATTGTAATTGGTTATTATCTTCACTTCTTACTTTTACAAAGGAGCCTAGACTGTTTTGTGCTAATTCATCGATAGTCATATCTGCAATTAATTTTCCTTGAGCAAGGATAATCATTCGATCAGCTATCATTTGCATTTCACTCATAAGATGACTGGACACTAATACTGCTTTCCCATCCTGCGCCAGCTTCTTTGTTAGCTCACGTAACCAATGGATGCCATCTATATCCAAACCATTAAAAGGTTCATCCAAGATAACTGTTTCTGGATCTCCCAAAAGGGCAGTTGCTATCCCTAAACGCTGCTTCATTCCTAAGGAAAATGTGCCAATGGGCTTATGTTTTACATTTTGCAACCCTGTTTCCATTAGCATTGATTCTATTTGCTTTTCGGAAATGCCGCTTGCTGCAGCGATTATTTCTAAATGCTGTTTCGCAGTTAATTTTGGGTTTATCGCATTTCCATTAATTAAAGCGCCTATTTTGGAAATAGGACGTTCCAAATCTTTATAAGGATGTCCATCAATCGTTACACTGCCCTCGCTCGGTTTCATTAACCCCAGGATCATTTTCATCGTTGTAGACTTTCCAGCACCGTTTGGACCTAAAAAGCCTGTCACAGCACCGGGGTGAATAACCAGCGATAATTGATGGACCGAGATTTTATCCTTAAAGGTTTTCGTTAAATTTTTCATTTCAATCATTTTTGTCCCTCCATATATCAGACTTGCCTGAGGATAAATATTTGTCTACTGCCTTATCGATAAAAGCATCGGTAAACTCCATCAGCCGCCGATCTTCCTCTGGCCATTGTTCCCGTTGTTTAGAGGAAGCTTTATAGGCTTCGAGTAAATCCTGACTTTCTTTTGAAATAGTGACAACCATCTCTATCCACCTTTTGGCAAAATCCTGTCCTTGTTTACTTTCCGGTTGAACATCATTTAGTATGTGAGCGACAGCTTCTAATATCAGAGCTTTCCAATCCCAATATATTTCAAAAATGGCTTCACTGTCCTCGTAATAATTCAAAAAAGTATCGGTTATATTTTTATTGAATGGAACATCTTTATATTGATAAATCGTGTCTTTGTTTAATGAGATAATTAATTGCACCAGATTTCCTATAGGGAGTGCTTGGTTATCTCTCATTCCTGCTAGACTAGCCTCAATCATAGCAATATTGCTTTTGATATCATGCAGCTTATAGTAGAATACTTCCCGTTGTTTTTCTAATACGTTCATAAGCTGCTCTGCAGTTGTGGTTTCTTCTAGCAGCTTGGTAATATCTTTAATTTTTAAACCTAAAGATTTGTAGAATAAAACCTGCTGCAGCCTGGTTAGGTCCGATTCCTTGTAATATCTCCTTCCATTTTCTTTGCTTTTTTCTAATGGTACTAAATGAATATTATCGTAATATTGTAATGTCCGGACGGTGACACCAGTTAGTTTGGAAATCTCTCCAATTGAAAATTTGCTTGGCTTTTCCACGATAACACCTCCTACTTATAATTAAATCACATTACGTTACGTCACATTCAAGTAGATAAGATAAAATTCTTAGAAAAAATAAATTCTCTTTTCCATTGAGCTTGATTTGTTATTCATTCTTTATAAGCTTTCATGGAGTTTCCTTTTCAACTTTTTACTGATAGAGTGTTTGATTTTATATACTATGGAGCCCTTGTACATATTAAATCTTCCATCTTGAAGCTGATTATTTTCAACTAGATAAGTAAAAGGGACTGTTGCACAATGTACATGCTGTATGTTGTAACAGCTTTTTGTATAATGGATGGTTCCTTTTGATTGTTGCTAGTGACGGGAAAGAGCATTTACATAAGACAGCCTTTTTTCAGTTTTCTAAACCGGCTTCAACAGCTAAGTAGATACCGGTATCTTAGCAAAATGACTGCCCCTTAAAGCTTAAACCGATAAGTTAAACCCGACGTCCGATGAAAAACTGGCTCCTTAAAGCTTAAAAAGGGACTGCCGCATCATGTAATTCCCATGGTGCAACAGTCCCTTTCAACAAGCACAATATAGTCTGTTGCTTCATTCGTGTCCACCACCAATAAATTAGTATCTTCAAAAACAACATACTCAGCTTTTATACCTTCCTGTTCAGATATTCTATTCGCCAACATATCGTATCTCTGTCCTTCAATTCAAAGAATGCCTCCTTTGCAGACTGCCAATGCACCATGCTACATCATTGTCGGTAACTCTTATGTACCTTATCATTTATTTCATCCTTCTTCTTATAATCCCCTTAAACTTATCATATTTAGTATAATCCTACAAAATAAAAACAGGAAATAAGAACCATTACATTAAAAAGTTCAGCATTTGATTCCATGGTAAATACCTGTAGACGGGAAACAGAATGTATCCGACGTTTTGGTATGAATGTACAGACAAGATCCTTTGTATGGCGCAAAGAAACAGACTGTCGCACCATGTTGTTCCCATTGTGCAACAGCCGCTATAAACAAGGATAAAATCTTTTGCATTCGGTTACTGCTACAGCCTCCCTAACATCTGGCTATCAGGACTAAATCCTCTTGTGTTTATTTTTCGAAAGCTTCTTAAGCACCTCCATATCTAAACTGAGAATAGCCTCGATATTATCGTTAATAACGTGATGTTCAAAATCCCACCATTCTATTTCTAATAATTCTTTTATTTTTGACTCCGGGAATCTCTTTTTGATTTGCTTAGCAGGATTTCCTCCCATAATGGTATAAGGCTCCACGTCTTTTGTAATTACCGATTTGGTTCCAATAATCGCTCCATCACCAATCGTTACACCAGGCATAATGACAGCGTCCATACCAATCCAGACATCATTGCCAATCATCGTATCTCCTTTTAAAGGAAGTAAATCCAGTGTAGGTGTATGTTTTTCCCAGCCATTCCCAAAGATATTAAAAGGATACGTAGAACCATCCATGCGATGATTTGCTCCATTCATAATAAAAGTAGCCCCAGGCCCTATCGAACAAAATTTCCCGATAATTAAGCGATCCCCTAGTATTTCATAATGATACAACACTTGATCCTCAAAAAGCTCTCCATTCTTGCTGTCATAATACGTGTACTCACCAGCTTCAATATTCATCTTTGTTAGTGATGGTTTGATAAATTGAACATTTTCATTTCCATCAATTGGATACATTTCATTTGGATCCGGCCCTGTTATTGTTCCAGACATATACCTACTTCCTTTCATGAATGTTTACTAATATAGCCTATTTTATTACACTCTAATGCAAACCAAATCTCTCCATCTTCATCACATGTGATGCCGTGTGGTTCGGCAGATGATGTCGGGATGTTATACTCAAGTATTTTTCCATCCATAGCTGAAATTAAACCAACCTTATTTGCTCCCCATTCCGTAAACCAAATATCATTATTTTTTCCTGCAGCAATCGCATGCGGACGTGCATGTAAAGTTGGAATATCATACTCTAAGATATTTCCATCAACCGTGATTCGTCCTATTTTATTCCCTATAATTTCAACAAACCAGATTGCACCATCAGGACCATTAACGATACCTACTGGACCTGATGCAGGTGTTGGTATGGGATATTCCGTTAACTCCCCTGTATTCGTCATCTTTCCAATAGCATTATTTTGATTCTCTGTGAACCAAAGAGCGTTATCTGAACCCTTAGTGATAAAAGCAGGGTAAGCTTCCTTATTTGGCAGGTCATATTCAAAAATAGCACCACTAGTCGTTATCTTTCCTATACGGGCTCCTTTCATTTGCGTAAACCATATATCGCCTTCTGGCCCCTCTGTTATTCCATATGGTTCCGAATCAGGATGTGGCAGTGCATATTCTGTAAAATCACCAGCGGTTGTCAGCCTGCCTATTTTATTCGCTGCATTTTCTGTAAACCATATGTCACCGCTGGAAGTAACCGTTAAGCACATCACCTTAGCATTAGGAGTAGGCACCGTATACTCTCTTATCTCCCCACTCTTATTTATGCAACTGATTTGGTTTGCTTTATACTGCGTAAACCATACATTTCCATCATTTGCTGCAGCAATACCATAAGGACCCGAGTTGGCTTTGGCAATTGCAAATTCTGTTATATGCTTTTTCATACTAGTTCCTCCTCTATTTGGCTCATTGATTTCTAATCCTAAACTGATTTTTTTACTGTGATAAACATAAAAAAACTCCTATCCATCTCTGAACAGGAGGTAAACATACATACCAAAAAATACTTTTTGATGATGATGACGTACATTACTCATCCTATTCAGAAAATGTCATGTTATAAATATCTAGTTTCTGAATAGGAAAAGGATGCACAAATGTCTTTTCTATTTTGCACTATTGGAGTAAAAAAGCACAGATCAATCCTATCCAGAAAACGTTTCGTAACTTATAACGAATGTTTTTCTTATAAATAGGATTAATAAATCATGTACTCTATTCACCCTTTCACGTTTTATCTACTCTAATTTTAAACATAATGATTCGGAAAAATCAAGCTATTATTTAATTAAAAACAATATGGTCTGACAGATACCACCGTCCATGAAAATGCTAGTTGTCCTAGGCATTTGATTCATTTGTGTGAACCTTAAGATTTACACACCTTACAGCAGATTAGAAAATATCTGTTAGTCCATTATATAAGTGGTAATCCTTTTAATCTTCGCATCTTTCTTATTGCTGACAAACTCAAAAAAGTCTGCACTATAAATTTGTCTGCCATCATTTAACGTCACTATCGTATGCACTGCACCTTCTTTACCATGGGTAAGATTGATAGCGATTTCGATGCTGCTGAGATGGTAATCGGCTTTGGCTATTTTTTGACAAAAGTTCCGAAACCCATGTGTTTCATCCTTATTAATCACGCGCCATATTACGTCCTCTGTTAAGACATCTGTTAATATTTCTTCCTTTCTGGCTGCGCGTCCTATGATAAAATCACGAATCATTCTTCTTTTCGGTGCATTGTCACATTTTAAATCACCAATTACTGCAAAATCTGTATTAAATGAAAGTGGATTATCATCAGCAAAGCTTAAGCCTTTCTCTGCTAGTGTATCCTTTAATATTTTGACTGCTTTTGGCCCGACACCGTGAATCTTAAGCAGAGTCTTTTCATCAAGCTTAGCAACTTCTTCAAGCGTTGTGATGTTTATATGCTGAAGCGCATTTGTCGCCGGCTTGCCGATTTTAGGAAGTGGACTACTCATAGACAATTCAACTCCTTTTAAAATGTAAATATATGTTTTTATTGGATAGATAATTGTCATAGGGAATATTTTTTATTTATTATACCCAAACTTTTCTTCTATTGGAAAGGGATAAATTTCTAATGGAATATAAGAGGATGGTTTGCTGGATAACACTTTAAATCGAAAAACGCCCCAAGTGATCAGCACTCACCTGAGACGTCATTTAGTCATATTAGCAATATTGTTCTATCATCTTTTATTCTCGCAAACCTGCCGATATACGTTCACCAAGTTCACGGGAAGCAAGAGAAAGATACTCGATCACCTTGACTTGTATGGTTCGTCGTATTCCTGTCAAGGCAGTAACGAGATTTGAAACAAGGTGAGATTTTTCTACTTGCGATAATGATTGATAGAAATCCCCCGCTTGTGAAAAATCATCTTGCCTTGCTATCGTCGAACGCAAAAACTTACCTTCTACATATCTTTCTTCCCCACTTGTTTGCAAAACGCCTGGCTGCCAATGCTTTTGTGCATTCACCGGCACGTTGCGGAATAGTGGACCGATACGATAACGCTGAGAATCCCAGTATATATTTGCCCGACCTTGTAATATCCTATCTTCGGATAATTCCGCACCATCTAATAAGTTCGATGGTGAGAATGCAATTTTTTCCACTTGCTCCATATAGTTTTCCGGATTACGATTGAGCACCATCTTCCCGACAGGATGGAAAGGAAATTTCATTTCATCCCAAACTTTTGTGTCATCAAGTGGATCAAATGGAAGCTGTTCTCTATCCTTCAGATCCATCATTTGTACGTACAGACCGTACTCTACTACTTTCCCGCTTGCGATCGTTTGGTAGAGATCTTCACCAGCGTAATCGGGGTTGATCGCTGCGAGTTTTTCTGCCTCTTGGCTTGTAATATATTCTTCACCATCAAATGGAATCCAACAGTATTTAATGTAATGGCGTTTCCCTTCCGCATTTCGCCACACATACGTACTGACGCTGTAACCGGGGATTCGCCGCAAACTTTTCACTGTGCCTTGGTCAGAAAAGAGTCGAACGATAAAGTTGGTGGATTCCGGCGTGCTGGCGACAAAGCTCCAAAGCCGTTCTGGGTCCATTAAGTTGTTCCGTGGTGATGGCGATAATGCTTCCACACTTTCTGGAAAACGCATAGGATCACGCAACAAAAAGACGGGAATATGGTTGCAAATAAGGTCAAAGATTCCGTCGTCTGTGTAGAACTTCGTTGAGAACCCACGTATGTTTCGTGATGTATCCGGAGTACCTTTATTGCTCGCCCCCAGCGAAAAACGAACCGCGACAGGGACTGTTTGACCAGCACGCTGAAGAAAAGGAAGTTTTGTGTATTTGCTCATGCTATTTAACGTTTCAAAGTAGCCGAAAGCACCAAATCCTTTCACATGTAAAGGTCGTTCCACAATTTTCTCGTGAATGAATGTTTCCAGTTTTTCATGAAGAATATTATCTTGCTCTAATATTGGACCATTTTTGCCAACTGTTTGTGAATATAATGGGGGAGGATTATCCGATTGCTTATATTGACGATCCGCATGCTTGTTTTCTGTTATTGTCTCTGTTTTACGAACGGAAATAGGTTTTCCTTGTTGAGGATTTTGCTTGTTATCGCTCATTGTTTCCTCCTTGTGAAAAGTTTATCTACTTTATATTGTTATGAATAGGCCACTTTCAATATGCTTCACTATCAAAGAATAATCGAGCGGATTAAAACACAAAAAGTGAGAAATAGGGAAGGCTGAAAATATGAATTACAATCGTGAGCGTCGAAAAAAGCAATAAAAAACAGAGCAAATGGAGAGAAATTTGCTCGAAAGTTAGAATATCAAAAGATGTCGCTATTACTGATGGCGAAAACTCTTTGCAGATAAGTGACGACCCTTCACTTATGATTTTGATCGAGAACGAATTCGGAACACTTGGCGCACCCAAGAGATGATGGCAAATCTGCATCTCTTAAGACTAAATCTACAAGCTGCTATCAGTTTGGATTTGTTTCGGACAATAATATTTTATTAGAACAAATCTGGGGCACGATTGGACCAATGCTTACTTGGATTCCTTGGGGAGTGGCATTGGGATTAGCTGTGCTATCGCGTACTATTATCGACGGCGCAGACACTGTCGTCACTGCGGCAGAGAATAGGTATCAAAATAACGTTTGATCGAAATGGAATGCAATAAGCCTGATTCAGCAAGATCTGAGCCTGTTTTGAAAAATATAAATCAAAACAGGCTCTTAAAATGGTAACGGATTTTTTTGTAAAATAGGTTGGATATTTTCTGATTATGTTCTGCAATCAACACACCTTTTTATTGTTGCAAGTGGCTAAGTTTTTCTGGATTTGCCATTATATAAATACGCCAAATTTTATTATCTTGGAACTCCATAGAGCTGACATACACGATATTGTCATTAATTGATACGATAACGCCCGGATATCCATTTACAACTTCAAATTCTATTTTTGCGTTTTCAGGAAGCTTTTTCATTATACTGGTAAACAAAAGGACAATTCGCTCCGATGTATAGATTGGATTTAGCGCTGCTTTTACTTTGCCGCCTCCATCAGAAATTAGTACAGCATCTGTCTTCAATAACTCCAGCATTTCAGAAATATGCCCTTTTTGAAGTGCCATGGTAAATTGTTCTACACTGCTTTTCATCGATTGAAAATCCAGTGTAGAAGCATTCGGACGATTCTCCATACTTTTTTTGGCTCTGTGAAAAATCTGCCTGCAATTGGCTGATGATTTTTCAATGGTAGCTGCAATTTCTTCATAGCTATACTGGAACACTTCTCGTAATAGAAAGACAGCCCGTTCATCTTCAGATAACTGCTGCAAAAGCAAAAGATAAGCAGTCGAGATAGATTCCTTCATCAAATAAGTATGAACAGGATCATTTCCCTCCTCTATCAATGGTTCTGGCAGCCATTCCCCAATATAAACTTCCCGCTTATTCGCAGCTGATCGCAATTTGTCTATCGAACGGTTCATCACGATCTTACATAAATACGATTTTTCGTTTTCAATCACTTTTTCATAGCTAACACGGTTATATGTTAGGAATGCCTCTTGAACAAGATCTTCTGCATCTGCCACACTTCCCGTCATTCGGTAGGCAATCGAAAATAACAAAGGTTTATATGTCTGGTATAACTGTTCAGTTTCCAAAGCAATTAACCTTCCTTTCCTAAAATCAGTTTATTTGTTTTTAAAATTTCTCGTGCTGCACGTTTTCCACTCGCAACGGCCGCATCAGCCAATACTTCTTCATGACCTGCCCAGTCTCCTGCTATAAAGATTCCTTTCATTTCTGGTATGTTGGGACCTGGGTTTTCTTTACGTCTTACATGTGGAAAATCATGCGATACTGTTAATTGTGGTAAAAACTGTTGCACTACTACTTCTTCCCGCCACCCTGGATGAAGCAAATCCATTACTGATTCTAATTGTTGTTTATCTGTTTTTGTGTTAATTTCTTCTTTTGGATGATGGTATTTTGCTAAACTTACAACTAGCGTCCCATCCTCACTTAGCTTTGCAGCCCTCGATTGGTTCGTGAAAAACAGAGTTTGGTCGAGTCCAATCACAAATTGATGTTGTGGGTTTGGTAATTTTTTCATCCCGATATCCAAACAGCATGCCGTCAAAGGAATGGCTTGTTCCTTCCAAAGACCCAGCGATGTCTGTTCTGCTCCATTTATCATATTCATTGCCTCTTTCGGAGGAGCCGTAACGACACAATCAGGCACATGAATGACTGTACCATCTGAGCATTGTATGATTTGATAGTGCTCATGATGTTCAATACCTGTCACATTTTTATTTGTTAATATTTCCGCACCGCATGCTTCTGCCTGATTCTTAAGTTTTTGAACTATCGTTTCCCAGCCTCCGTCAACATATAAGACACCCGTCTCTAATGAGCGCTGCACCTGCTTCAACACTGGCTTTGCCAACTGTAAAGACGCGGCATTCGTATAAGAAGTTAAACGACAAATCGAATAAAATATATGTCTCGCCATCGGATCGGATATTTCAGCATCTGCCCACTCCATCAGACTAATTTCTGGAATGGAATCGGTATTTAATTTCATTATCTTTAACATTAGCTTACCGAATATAAATTTAGCTTTCCATGACAAAAGTGTGGATGACATAATTGACGAAAAGTCAGTTGGTATAACATGAACAGCATGATTTAAAATGCCATGAATACGAACGTTTTTTGAGGCATTCCGACCTGAAAGAGATATTCCTAGTTCGGTGAAAATGTTTGCAGCAGCCCCTGACAAATACAGTGCATGCGGTCCCAAGTTCATAAGAACCCCATTTTTAACATTTGTCATCGCCCTTCCGCCAAGGCGGTTGGATCTTTCCAAAACAGCAACTCTTTTTCCTTCCTTTGCCAAAAAATTTGCTGCGGTTAACCCAGCCAATCCTGAACCAACGATTACTACATCATATTTATACATGTAAAATCCCTCCTAAATATCGTTCTGTAATCAAAACGTTTGAAGAAAGGATTTTGTGACAGTAAAAAGAAATAACATGGTATTTATATTTCACAGTGAACAGATATTATAATAGTGCACAAAAATTATGTTATTTTCCTCTTACTACTAAAAAAACAACAAGCCCTTTATCTTTTCAGCCAAGGTAGATGCCCGCTACGAAAAGTCGATTTTCGCAGGCACGGTTTCTGCGTTACCCACACGGTGTGGCTGATCTTAGTAGAAGCTCCCCTACCGCCAACTCCGACATTCGCTGTGTCATTGACTTTTTGAACAACCTCTATTAGGCTTATATTCGATATCCGATTGCATGCGCCAGACGGGCTAATCCCCCTAACACCATTTTCTGCAAAAAAATTGGTGGTCCGGCTAAATATCCATCTATACACTCCCACGCCATTCCCAACCATAAAGGGTTTCGAGGTATACCTTTGGAATTCAAACTGTTTTGTACTTCTAATTTATGAATAAGCTTGAACATATTCCAATGATTACCTGGCGGTCGAATTTCATGAATGGCTATTAACCGATCTTTACTCTCATTCCAGAATTGATGTACCTGCTTGGGATAAATTTCAATATGCTGACCAGACCCAAGAACGTGCTCTTCGCCATCTACTATGAAGCGCATCTTACCTTGCTTCACTGTAAATGATTCTTTCAGCATTGGATGCCAATGAGGACCATTCAAAGGACCTGATTTTGTTACCAAATGTTCTACAATTAAGTAATCTCCATAATGATCCGTACCCTGATCAAGCAAGCTAATAACTGTCCCATCTGAATGAGTTAGTATCTCTTTCGATGCAGCTAACATCTGTATTACCTCCTAATTGTAATGGTGTACTGATACCTTTTATTTGTTTCACTAAACAAGACGAAGAGAGCGTTCAATTTGTGACAATGGCAAGCGAAGACCGAAAAAATCGTATTTATTCAAAAGCCATCACTGAATATAGCAGCCTAAGTTGCCTCAGCTGCACCATAGTGTTAAGGGAATTAGTCTGGATTCAACTTTATTTTTATGAATAGGAAGTATATTTCTGTTTAGTATAACACTTATTTGTGGCGGTTCAATAAATCAGACATTACGGAAATCGAAGTAAAACGGTAACTATATTGAATTCGACCAAAAAACAAGCGTAATGTTTGGGTATTCTTCATTAAAAAATGCAAAATATCAAATGGAGGAGTATAATGGAAATTGTCGCGACAAAATCGACAAAAAACAACGAATCATTAAATCGCTAATAATAAATATATAATAATCAAGGCTGAGTTTCCTTTTTTAATGGAGGTTAAAAATATGTTCAAGAAAAAACCAGATAAATTTTCCCTTTATCTAGTAGATTTTGCAAAGCATTTATATAAAACAACAGACTATTTTGTTCATTTTAAGGTGAAAGATCCGCTGACATTGAGGCAGTTTTCGAATACCATTAAGCAGCATGAATCGCTTGCTGATGATAAGGTTCATGATATCATTAAAGATTTAAACCAGGCTTTCATCACCCCTATTGAACGGGAGGATATTCTGCAGCTCGTGATGAATTTGGATGATATTATGGATGAAATGGAAGAATTCTCTGCCAAAATGGATATTTATCAGATAGTGTCTTCTAATGAGTATATGGATCGATTTACGAATTATATACTGAAATGCTCAAAAGAGATTTTAACATCAATGGAATTAATCGCAAATTATCAACTAAAAGATGTAGAAAAGCACGCCATCCAAATTAAAGAATACGAAAGTAAGTGTGATGATTTATATCGTGAATCCTTAAGGAATTTATTCCAAACAGAAAGGGATCCCATTAAAGTGATCCAATACAAAGAAGTTTATGAAACATTGGAAGAAATAGCAGACTGCTGTCAAAACGTAGCCAGCACCCTACAAAGTATTATTATGAAAAATGCGTAAATGAGTGATTAAAAAATGGAATTTCTCTCTATAATAATTGTATTAATTGTAATTTTTGCTCTAGTTTTCGATTTTATAAACGGATTTCACGATACAGCAAACGCGATTGCAACATCGGTATCAACTAAAGCCCTAACACCTAGAAGAGCAATTATGTTAGCGGCCATCATGAATTTTATTGGAGCATTGACCTTTACTGGTGT
Organism: Gracilibacillus alcaliphilus; assembly: GCF_016909015.1. Lineage (GTDB taxonomy): Bacteria > Bacillota > Bacilli > Bacillales > Amphibacillaceae > Gracilibacillus > Gracilibacillus alcaliphilus. Next base: position 44,178 of record NZ_JAFBFA010000034.1, on the reverse strand, counting down.
CGCCCAAACGATTACTAGCGGTATTACGGATCCGTTTGAATTAGATAATGGTTTGACGGTCATTCTCGCTGCTTTACTCGCGGCGATTATCTGGAATTTAGTTACATGGTATGCAGGAATCCCAAGTAGTTCATCTCACGCAATTATTGGCGCTATTACTGGTGCAGTTATTGTTTCAGCAGGATTCGGTGCCATTCATTTTCAAGGCTTTCTCTCTATTTTGGAAGGGTTAATCTTTTCTCCGTTTATTGCCTTTATCATCGGCTTTATTTTGTACGGAGTTATTAAAGTTATTTTTAAAAACAGCAATTTGGCAAAGACCAATAAACGTTTTCGACTCGTACAAGTGTTAACTGCAGCAGGACAATCCTTCGCCCATGGTACCAATGACGCTCAAAAATCAATGGGAATCATTACGATGGCATTGATTGTCGGTGGTATGCATGCAACGACAGATATTCCATTTTGGGTGCAGTTTTCTTGTGCGGCAGCAATGGCACTTGGAACGTCTGTCGGTGGATGGCGAATCATTAAAACAGTCGGTGGGAAAATTATGAAAATACGCCCAGTAAATGGCGTTGCAGCTGACCTTACTGGTGCTACTGTTATCTTTGGGGCAACACTCATTCATTTACCGGTGAGTACAACCCATGTTATTTCGTCCGGTATCCTCGGGGTTGGAGCCTCTCATCGAGCGAAAGGCGTTAACTGGGGTGTAGCAAAACGGATGGTTGTTACCTGGGTGATCACCTTACCGATAACTGCTGCGCTTGGTGGGATTATTTATTATATTTTGGATTTGTTCATCTAACAATCATTTTGTCTATTGTAGCTGTTACAAACCATTAAGAATATGATATGGAGATGAACTTCATACTTTCTCTGCAGAAAAGCTACTAGTGACTTTGTTTTAAAAATCTACAAATTCTATATAATAGAGGGGCTGGGCTGTTGCACAATGTACATGTTGCATTCTGCGACAGCTTTTATTGATTAGGAAATTATAGAATTCTTACGAGCGGATACCGATTTGGCGAAGGCGTCACGGTTGTCTGCTGACTAACAGAAGTAGCGTTTTTCATTACTTGGGTTTTCATCATCGTTTAATACCGTACCATCCTTTCATTTTATTTGTTTTTCAGTAAATCCTGCATTGTAGACTTTTTTAATGGCTTATTTATATAAGTTATATTGTTATCAAAATAAGAACCCATTAATACTATGAACACTAACAAAACACCCATAAACATCTTTTTAATCCATCTCTCCTTACTGCAAAGTAGAATGATAATTCTCTTTTCCATATCCTTCAACTTTTTTTAATAGGCCAAAATTCAGAAGTGAATGTTAAGTACATATCAAAACCACTCATGAGAGTGGTTTTTGTTAAAAGAAATGACTTATAAAAGAGGTGTATCTTGCAATAAAATTTCGATATCCTCATCTGTCAGCTGATCCATCCACAGCCCCTTGGTTTGTACCATTTGTTCCATCAGTTTTCTTTTCTTCTGCTGCAAATCATACATTTTTTCTTCTACCGTACCTTCTGTCAGCAAGCGAATCACTGTTACATGATCCATTTGCCCAATCCGGTGGGCTCGGTCGATAGCCTGATCTTCTACTGCCGGATTCCACCATGTATCATATAAAATAACTGTATCTGCCCCGACTAAATTCAGTCCTGTACCACCCGCTTTCAAGGAAATTAAGCAAATGTCATTCTCTCCCTGATTAAAGGCTCTGCAAATTTGCAATCGTTCTTCTGAAGGCGTTTGTCCATCCATATAAAAATAATGTATATCTTCATTCCTCAGTACTTGTCCAATCATGACAAGCATTTTTGTAAATTGTGAAAAAATCAATAGCCGTTTTCCAGCGCGCTTCGCATCTTTCACCAATTCTGTTAGACGACGAAGCTTTGCAGAATTCGCAGGGTAGTCCCGTACAAACAAAGCTGGATGGCAGCAGATTTGTCTCAGTCTTGTAATACCTGCTAAAATTCTAATTCGATTTTTACGGATGGTTTCTTGATCCAAATGTTTATATGATGGATGTCTCAATTTGGCTAAATAAGCAATATAAAGTTTCTTCTCTTGCTCTGTTAAGGCAACACGTTCAATATATTCTTTTTTGGAAGGAAGCTGCTGCAATACATCCTTTTTTTCTCTGCGAAGCATAAACGGATGGATTCTGCGCAATACTTGATCCATACGCAGTTGACTAAAATCCTTTAATCCGCCCAGCAGTTCTGGAAAAACAACCTGGAAAATAGACCACAGATCCTCTATTTTGTTCTCTAAAGGTGTACCTGTTAACGCAAAACAATGGACCGCCTGTAACTTTTTCACTATACGAAAAACCTGTGTAGCTGGGTTTTTAAAAGTCTGTGCCTCATCAAAAATAATCGTTTCAAACATCCTATTCCCTTTTTTGATCCAATCTATTTCATTTTTTAAAATACCGTACGATATAATCCAAACATCCACATGTTCTGCTGTTTTTTTCTTTTGCTTTCGTTCTTTTACTGCCCCATCTAAAATGACAACCGAAACATGCGGAGCAAATATTTCCCATTCCTGTTTCCACTGATAACAAAGTGAGGTTGGGCAAACAATCAGAATAGGCCGCTTGTTCTTTGGGCGTTTCTGCAGCTGTGTCACACAAAACGCAATTGCTTGAACCGTCTTTCCCAACCCCATTTCATCTGCCAAAACACCTCCTAATCCAGCACTTGCTACTGCAAGCATCCAACGAACTCCATCCTGTTGGTATGCCTTTAACAGAGGTAGGATTTCCTCTGCAATTGGATAAGCTTCCTGTCTGGGTGCTTGAATCTCCGCCAGCATCGCTTTGAATACTTGAGGCTCTGCCAGGTAACCATTCTCTTCCATCCGATGGGCAAAAGATAGTCCTTCTTTTAATGAGAGCTCCACCTCATGTAATATTTCCGTTGGCGTCAAGGACACTGCCGACAGGAATTTTTCGAGTTCCTTGATTTCTTCTGTCTCCAAAGTAAGAAAGGAGCCGTCTTTCAAAAGATAGTAAGGGCGCTTTTCTTCTATAGCCTCTAGAATTTGGCGAACTTCCTGCTTCCAAAAACCTTTTATCTCAAAGGAAAAGGCCAGCCAATTCGTACGATCTCGTTTATGCTTGACACGGACAATTGGCTGAAATTGTTTCTTGCTGATCTGGTTTCGTACAGCATTCGTCACATACACTTTTGCCAGCTTATATAATTCCGGTAAGTGACGGTATAAAAAATCATATTCCAATTGTTCATTCTGCAAAATAAAACTGTCATCAATATTAGAAAAACCATATTTTTCAAGAAAAGTAATGATTTCTGTTTCTTTCTCCCTATCCCGAAGAACTAAGGTTGTCTTTTCAAAAGGAGTTATCTTCTTATCCCCATATTGAAACTCCAATCCAGCAAGCAAACGATTATGAACCCGATCAATATAGACACTTGTCTTTAATGAGGCAGTTGAATTTCTCAATATTCCTGCTGTGTCCTCCACTTCCCCGATTCGTTCTAGGCGTGCAGTAATGGATAAAATTTGCTCTTTCCTGACAACTGTAGTCTGCTTTTGGTTTTTCCATAATTGGTCACATACAGTGACAAGCTGTTTCTCTTCCTCGGTTAACAAATAGAGAGAACCTTTCTGATACACCAGTTGATAGGCAAGTAAAAATACCGTATCGCTACTTTCCTTAAATTCAATCGAATAATGTTCCTTTGTTTGACAAATACGAAAAGAAAAGGGCGGCATTGCATCAAAAAAGTACAACCGTTTGTTATGATACTTGTCTGCATTACGATAAAGAGAAATAAGCGCAGCTGAGGTACATAGTTGTTCGATTTGATTCCAAGCTGTAGTTGGGATTGTGATCCAGCTAGTATTATTTGAAAAATCGCTTCCGAGCATTTGCTGATCTTCGTAGATGTTAATCAGTCGTTCTAATATCTGATAACCTGCATCTTCAAAGTAAAAAAAATCGGCACTGAATGACTTATTCCCCGCTAACCGCAAGTCTGTTCTATTTCTTAACGCTTCTAAGAAAGAAGCAATATCTTTTACTAGAATTCCATTGATTCGAATGGCAATTTGCAATGCCGACTGTCTCGTATTTTCGGGTAAGCGTAAATAGAAATCAATGGAGAGCGGCTGTCTTGTTTCAAAATAGCCGCGATGCCGAAATTCTTTTTCTGTAAGGGAGACGGCACTCGTTTCTGACTTTTCTGTTTCATGGATACCAATTAGTGCGGCGGCAATATGCTGGCAATCCAGGCTATATGAACCTAGAGTTGGACAGCTACATGTAGTATTTGTTATTTTATTTTGTTGATAGGTGATCGTTAAATGGAAATCATCTGTTGTCCTTACCGTTCCTGTAATTTGCTGATCTAGAAATGCTAATTGCACATTTCCCTTTTTCCACAGACGTTCTCCGTATTTATAAGATAATTCTCCGCACCGATCCTTGATTTCCTGTTTGGTTATCGATACCATTTTGCTGCACGACCTTTTTTATAATTTCTCACACTTTTATGACTGGTTCTAACCTGATAAGTTTTGTTAAACTATCTGCTGTCTATTACGAAAGAAATAGATGAAATGATGTAGAGATTATACAGCACCTAGATACACCGATGCACAATACTTATCATCTATTCCGGACATTATTTTATGTCAAGATTGCTAAATATTCATGTATTTTATCATAGCATCATTATCCCTGTCATTGAAACGCTCCTAACTGAGTGATTAATACTCCCACTTCCTTCGGATATATATGCACAAGCTAATCCAAATAAAACTCACTGATATGTTAACAACTATTTTTATTTTTCAGAAAAATTCTCTTATGGCTTTTCACACCAAACCATCGAATAGCACTTTTTAAAGAAGGTTTTCATTCCACATTTTGCAGCAGGGCATTTCCGTTTTTCCCAACACGTAAATAGGCAAATTCTGCTTCGTTTTGTAACTGTATACCTTCTCATTCCAAACGGAGGGATTATCCAGGTCAGATATGGTGGAAATGTCATACCTTAAAATGACATAATCTCCTTGCAATAAGGAGCGCGGGTCAACAGGCACAAGTTTTACTTTTATTAAGGTCCCCTCTTTTAACAATGTTTCATTTGTAATGGATTGATAGCTAACAAATCCAACTTGTAATAACACAACAAGCAAAATCAATACCCATTTCCGTTTGGAATACGGTCAAACCCTTGCTTGAAGCAAAAAAATAGAAAATACTAGAAAGAAGCAAGCTGATTCCTAATAAATAACCGGTCCGGACTCCTTTTACATCCATATTTATTCCTCTTTTTAGTTCGTACACTCCCACCATTCATTGCCACAATTTTTTTAAGAAAAGCCTATCTTATTGAGACGTAAAATGAAGAAGATACATCATATACCACATGTTTTAATACTTGAATTTCAGGCTTGGAATTATCGGTGTTTGTGCTCTTTTTTATTATATTGTAACACATACGTGAAAGCTCTATTATTCTGAAACTTACAGCAATTCATAGAATTTCCATTTGTGATAGTTTTTTAGCGCCCTATTTAAGTTCATCGAGGAATAACACAATACTTATTGGCAGAAGACTCTTTCTAGAGGGAAATAAAGCAATGCACCTGCAGTATATAGTATGAGATCGTCTACATCATATAAACGGTATGATGCAGGCCGGCATATATACACCTCTTTCACAAAATAAAAACGGACGATAGTATATATTGATTACAAATGTCCTATAATACCTAACTTCACGATAAAACACAAAAAAGCACGATGTAAATACGGCCGCATGTCAAAGTAAGCTGCCGACACAAATCTGTATTTTTTCAAATTGCATGAAAATAGTATGGTAAAATTGAAATTTTTCGATTATTATACTTATATCTGAATAAAGAGCCTGCACTGCTTCTGTGACTGGAAAAGTAGTACATTCTTTAGTTTGCCCAACATATCATCAGCTATCTGTAATATCAAATCCTCTTCCCCAATATAGTGAGATTTCCTTCAGTGGGTGCATACCTATGGGTTAGCATCTTGATAAAAAACAAAAAAGGAGGGTTAACATGGCATTCCCGTTGGCACAGGCAACAGGCAAATCGTATCCATTACCTTGGGCTCCGCAAATCCGTCGCAAATATCGCTCTATCGTTATCTATAGAATAATTGCTTTACTGCTTCGCTGGTTTGCAGCTATTGGCGTTATCGCATGGATTTGTACAATGTGGGTACTGGCGCTGCTTCCCTCATGGATAATGCAAATGCTTCCCGAAGTAAAATGGGCTATACCTTTAATGATAGCGGTTACGTTATTCTTACTAAAGACATCAGATAATTCAGTAAAAACCCCTCTAATACATGCTTTCGGTTATGGTCGTGCTGGAGCAAATACAGTGTCAGGGCGCCACTCGAAACCACCGAAATCATTAGCACATATCACGACAGCCGTAGCGTGCAGCGGGGCTTCTCTAGGTATCATTACTGGTACAGGGGTAGCATTTATTCAGACTGATATATTTCCTGATCTCCATTCTCAAAATATGCTGTTATCTCTGTTCACCGCTGGTTCAGCACTAATGGCTGGATTGCTCGCTTGGGCAGGCGTTCATACAGCAAGGAAGTCGATGGCAGGCTGGCGCAAAGAAATAAATCAGGAGCAAATCACAAGTCATCTGCTAGCACATGGGGAACACGTTATCGGTAAAGTGACGAACATCATATTTGAGGATAGTTGGCTTGATCAACAGCCGATATTTACTCTTTGCGTCGAATATCAGGCAGCCGGTGAGACATGTACGATGACATTTCATTACGTCGATTATCCAAGGTGGGCACCGGTTATTGGCAATGAATTTGAAATCTGGTTCGATCCCAAACAATCGAATGACCCAAAACATATTTTGTTGGAACGTAAAATCGTCGGCCAGACTTTTGCCTCTGACATTGAACATTTGCGGCGACCTGCTTCGGGCGGAGATGGCCCTGATCTTGGTCCTCTTGCACCGAAATGGGCTCAGTCGGAGAAACATAACAAAACAAGAACAACCGTTAAAATAGTGATCCAGTTATTCTTTGCCGTCTTATTTACGGCAGGAAGCGCAGTGAGTTTGATCATGTGGACAATGGTCTTCGGTTCCAAACCATGGTGGCTGCTACTCTGTTTCCTTATTATTTCGGGCTCTTTCAGTCTTAATGCAATATGTGGGATAAGTTTGTTAAATCGTTCACAATGGCTGATCCGTACCACCTGGGCAGTGGACACTGTAGGATGGACTGCTTATATGTTTATGTTTCCCGCAGTTCTCGGAATTGCCTTAAAAAGCGTTGATCTATTATGGGAGAGAACTTCAAGTTTACCAGTTGAGCAAGTCATGGTACTGTTGTTTACAGGCTTTATTGTCGTATTCGGAAGTTTGTTCAGTGTCATATCAAGTACAACATTTCATGAAACGATTGCCCGTGTTTTCACTGCAGGAACCCTGCCTCCTGCTGAGGAAGTTCATGAAGCGCTGCGCTCCAGCAATCCTGCAAAACTAGAAGCATTGGAGAAGCACTACAGCTATATAACTGGTGCGCTTCACACCCGCAGTTAAACCTGACTGTTGTCCACTACAAGCATGTTTTGGCTTTCGCTGCCTAGTGTAAGTATCATTTCGCTATCGATATCAGCCTGTTACACAAGTGTATAGATGATATGCTGCATACATATCCAGTTCGCAGTAAAGGTATGTAAAAACTCCTCCAATCTATTTGAATCATAGCATATGGAGGAGTTTTATATATTTAATAATAGTTTATCACACATAAAGCTGAAGTAATTATTGGTTTGCTTGTTTTACCCATTCAGCAACTGCAATCGTACGCTTCACCTGATATTTCACCGTGTTCTCTACATCTTCAACCATTTTCCCATTCTGATCCACTGTAACACTTGTTCCATATGGATTTCCGCCGGCTTCAAATACAGTTTGATCGGAATATCCAGGAGGAACGATAATTGCTCCCCAATGCATCATACTTGTATACAATGATAAAATAGTTGCTTCTTGTCCTCCATGCGGGTTTTGCGCAGATGACATCGCACTGACAACTTTGTTAACTGTTTTACCACTGGCCCATAATCCGCCTTGTATGTCAAGGAACTGTTTCATTTGTGAAGGCATATTCCCAAAACGTGTTGGAACAGTAAATAAGATCGCATCTGCCCATTCAATATCATCTGATGTTGCTACTGCAACATCCCTAGTCGCTTCTACGGTTGCCATCCATGCTGGATTTCCTTCAATAACAGATTCAGGAGCTAATTCTTGTACTTTTAATACTTTCGCTTCGGCACCACTGGCTGTTGCGGCTTCTGCAGCCCATTTGGCCATTTGATAGTTTGTACCACCCATACTATAGAAAATGACAGCTAGTTTAACATTTGACATCTTTTCCATCTCCTTTATTTTTCCTAGTGATTTATTTAAAAAATCCCATTAGTTCCACCTCTGCAACACGGTTTTTATATCATTCCTGCAAACACCACCGCACCCTTTTCATTGCATACCACCCCTTCCATGTCATACTGTTCTTCTTATGCCTCAATCTATCTTTTTTATACTATATGAGCTGGATTTTCTTGAAATATGGTGGGGCTACTTCTTCATCCTAAAATGGCAATACCAGCTTTTAGCTGCTCGGCAAGTCTTCTTTATCGTACCGAGATGAGGGAAGTTGCGCTAGTTGATGAGTGATCGGATGACCGTGGCTGGCCTTAGACAAATAGGTATCCACACGTAGGAATTCTATAATTTTCCAACCAATAAAAAAGCTGTTACAAAATGCAACAAGTACATTTTGCAACAGCCCCTTTGACCTCTTATGGAATATGTCAATTATTCAGCTCTTCTAATTGATAAGATAAACCTGCCAGAACATACAACGGTGCGGTTTCTGTCCGCAAAATTCTTGGACCTAGCCGAATCGCTTGAAAGCCGCTAGCTTGATACGCTCGCGCTTCTTCCTCTGTAAAACCACCTTCAGGACCTATACAAATTAAAACAGACTGACCTGGTTTGATTTGTGAAAAATAGTAGCTTAGAGGCCTTGATTCCACCTCTCGGGCTGCTTCCTCATAGGCGAAAAACAGCCAATCATACGATTTGTTCATTTCAAGCAGTTTTTTAAATGATTTTACTGTTGTTACTTCGGGAATAACGGTACGATGGGATTGTTCACTTGCCTCTTTGACAATTTTATTCCATCTTGGCAGCTTCTTAGCTACTTTCTTCTCGTCCCATTTTGCCACAGAGCGATGAGCTTGGAAAGGAATAAATGTCGCTGCACCCAGCTCTGTCCCTTTTTGCAGAATAGTCTCCCATTTATCTCCCTTTGGTATTCCTTGTGCTATCGTCACCGAAACGGGTAGTTCTACCTCTTCTTGCAGCCATTGCTGCACCTCGGCCTCAATCGAATCAGCTTGAATAGCGATAATCTCGCACAATGCCGCTTGACCGTTGGGCTGATTGGCAATAAATCTGTCACCAGGATTTAAACGCATTACATGTACCATATGATGATAATCCTGGCCAGTAATGATCACCATTTGCTGCTGCCAATTGTCTGCTTTCACAAAATAACGCTGCACCAGACTACCTACTTTCTTCTGGCTTTTTGGCAATCATGGAAATCCAATCTTCCATTTGATTGATTTCAATGACCTCAAAGCCCGCCTGTTCTAAACCATCTCTTACATCTTGCTTTTTCTTTTGAATAATTCCTGAAGTGATAAACAACCCGCCAGGCTTTAGTCTGGCAAAGGCCTCTTTTTCAAAACGCAAGATAATTTCTGCCAATATATTAGCCACGATGACATCCGCTTCCACCGTTACATGTTCCAACAGATTATTTTGCTTTACGGTCACTATATCTTGCACTTTATTCACTTTTACATTTAATTTGGTACTTTGAACCGCCACATCATCCAAATCATAAGCATAGATATGATCTGCATCCAGCAAAGCAGCAGCAATACTTAGTACTCCCGAGCCACAACCAACATCAATAACGAGGTCATTCGGCTGTACATACCGCTCTAATGCTTGAATACTTAAGACAGTAGTAGGATGTGTACCCGTGCCAAAAGCCATGCCAGGATCCAATTCGATAATAAGCTCATCTGTAGAGACAGGCTGATAATCTTCCCATGTAGGTGTGATCGTAAATTGTTCAGAAATCTTAGCCGGCTTATAGTACTTCTTCCATGCCGTTGCCCAATCTTCTTCATTTACTTCACTCATGGTAATTCTGTTTAATCCAATATCAATATCATAAAGAAGCAGATTATTAATAGCCTGTTTAATTTCAGAAACTGTTTCACCCAAGAAGCTGTTGACAGGAAGATATGCCTTAAGCCGCACACCCTCTTCTGGATAATCATCCGGATTAAGATCATAAATTTCCCCAAATTCGTTGTCCCAATCCCGTTCTAAATCTTGACGATCTTCAATTACTAAGCCACTAGCCCCTGCTTCATGAATAATATTTGAAATAGGTTCGATTGCTTCATTTGTTGTATAGATACACAGCTCTGTCCACTTCAAACAGATCAACTCACTTCTTTCATATATTTCCCACTAAAGCATTTCAGAAAAAATGCCATGTTATTTTTTCTGAAATTGCTGAAACAGGATGCTTATTCCCCTTTAAATGCACGTTTTACACGTTGAAAAAAGCTATCTTCATGTTCATCGGTTGGCTGGTTGCCGCTGATTTCGTTAAATTCTCTTAATAGTTCTTTTTGACGTTCACTTAAGTTTGATGGTGTAATTACACGGATTTTAACGTGCTGATCCCCTTGTCCATACCCTCTTACGTTAGGGACACCTTTGCCTTTCAGACGGAATGTCTTGCCAGTTTGTGTACCAGCTGGGATTTTCAACTTAACTTTGCCATGTACCGTTGGAACCTCTATTTCATCACCTAGTGCAGCCTGTGCAAATGTAATCGGCATTTCGCAGAAGATATTATCTCCTTCTCTTTGATAAAACTCATGAGGTTTCACTTGAATAATGACATATAAATCACCAGGAGGTCCTCCGTTGACACCAGGCTCTCCTTGTCCGGCTACGCGGATCTGCTGTCCTTCATCGATACCTGCCGGGATACTGATATGGATTTTCTTCGACTTCTTCACTTTTCCAGTTCCATGACAAGTCGTACATTTATCTTTAATCATCTTACCGGTACCTTGGCAATAATGACATACTCGGCGATTGACCACTTTACCAAATGGTGTATTCTGTTCTACATTCAATTGACCGCTGCCATGACAATGGCTACAGGTCTCAGGCTGTGTCCCAGGCTTTGCTCCTGAACCGTGACAAGTCGCACATTCTTCCTCTTTCGGAATCTGAATATCTGTCTCCTTGCCAAAAATGACCTCTTCAAACTCCAATGTCATAGTATATTGTAGGTCATTCCCTTGTCTTGGGGCATTAGGGTCTCGTCTCCCACCGCCGCCAAAAAACATATCAAATATATCACCAAAGCCGCCAAAATCTCCTCCACCACCGAATCCGCCTTGACTCTGTGGGTCGGCATGGCCAAATTGGTCATATTGTGCCCGTTTTTGCTCATGGCTTAATACCTCATAAGCCTCTTTTACTTCCTTAAACTTTTGGTCCGTACCTTCCTCTTTGTTCACATCTGGGTGATACTTTCTGGCAAGCTTACGATAAGCTTTCTTTATTTCCTCTTTAGAGGCGTCTTTGGATACACCCAACACTTCATAGTAATCTCGTTTACTCACTGACTAATCACACTCCCGCTCTTTGGTTGCATAAACATAATCATAACATTGAATAATCCTGATAGGCAACACTAATCACTCTCAAATAAGCAGTAATTTTCATTATACCGCTCCATCGCAACTATGTAAAAAGTCAAAGCCATTTGCTGACTTTGACTTTTTACCTTTCTTCTCTACGTATTGATTATTTTTTGTCGTCGTCTACTTCTTCATAGTCAGCGTCCACTACATCGTCATTTCCTTGCTGACCTTGGGCACCGTCAGCATCTGCATTAGCTTGCTGTTGCTGCTGAGCTTGTTCATACATCTTAACCGTTAAAGCTTGCACTTCTTGCTCTAAGGCTTCTTTCTTCGTCTTAATTTCTTCAATGTCACCATTTTCAAGAGCTTTTTTCAGCTCGTCTTTTGCTGCTTCTGCCTTTTGTTTTTCTTCCTCTGTTACATTATCGCCAAGGTCTTTTAGCGTCTTATCGGTTTGGAAGACTAACTGATCTGCTTCATTGCGAAGATCAATTTCTTCACGACGCTTCTTATCTGCTTCCGCATTCTCTTCTGCGTCTTTTACCATTTGCTCTACTTCTTCATCGGAAAGACCAGAAGATGATTTAATAGTGATCGATTGTTCTTTATTCGTACCTAAATCTTTAGCACGTACACTTACAATACCATTGGCATCAATATCGAAAGAAACTTCAATTTGTGGTACGCCCCGTGGCGCTGGTGGAATATCGGTTAACTGGAAACGACCTAGTGTTTTGTTGTCTGCTGCCATTTCACGTTCTCCTTGAAGTACATGAATATCAACAGCTGTTTGATTATCAGCAGCAGTTGAGAATACTTGTGAATGACTTGTCGGAATAGTGGTATTACGCTCAATTAATTTTGTCGTTACACCGCCCATTGTTTCGATACCTAAAGAAAGTGGTGTTACGTCAAGTAATAGAACATCTTTTACATCACCTTGTAATACCCCCCCTTGAATCGCAGCACCTAGAGCAACTACCTCATCCGGGTTGACACCTTTAGATGGTTCTTGCCCAATTTCTTTTTTGATCATTTCTTGTACTGCTGGGATACGTGTAGATCCACCCACAAGGATAACCTTATCAATATCACTTGGAGAAAGGTCTGCATCTTTTAAGGCTTGACGAGTAGGTCCCATTGTACGTTCCACTAAATTTGCTGAAAGCTCATCAAATTTAGCACGAGTCACACTCAATTCCAAGTGTAATGGACCAGCTTCTCCTGCTGTAATAAACGGTAAAGAAATTTGTGTTTGGGATACACCTGACAAGTCTTTTTTCGCCTTTTCTGCTGCATCTTTCAAACGTTGTAAGGCCATCTTGTCTTGCCCAAGATCAATTCCATTCTCTTTTTTAAATTCATCTACCATATAATCAATTAACACTTGGTCAAAGTCGTCCCCGCCGAGGCGGTTATCACCTGCTGAGGCAACTACTTCAAACGTTCCATCACCAATATCTAAGATCGATACGTCAAAAGTTCCTCCACCAAGGTCATATACAAGAATTGTTTGATCATTATCTGCTTTGTCAATACCGTATGCTAATGCCGCCGCAGTAGGTTCATTGATAATACGTTCTACCTCAAGACCAGCGATTTTACCTGCATCCTTAGTAGCCTGACGCTCTGCATCATTAAAGTAAGCTGGAACTGTAATAACGGCCTTATCTACCGTATCTCCTAAATAGTCTTCTGCATAAGATTTCAAATGCTGCAAGATAATAGCAGACACTTCTTGAGGTGTATGTTCTTTCCCTTCGATTTCTACTTTGTAATCTGTTCCCATATGACGTTTGATAGATTGGATAGTGTTGGGGTTGGTAATAGCTTGGCGCTTTGCAACTTCCCCAACTTGGCGTTCACCATTCTTAAATGAAACAACAGACGGTGTCGTTCGGTTACCTTCAGGATTTGGAATAACCTGCGGTTCGCCACCCTCCATTACTGCTACACATGAATTAGTTGTACCTAAGTCAATACCTATAATTTTTCCCAATTTCGATTTCCTCCTTCAAAATGTCCGTCATGCTTATTGATTTACTTTCACCATTGCTGGTCTAATCACGCGATCTTTTAGCAGATAACCCTTTTGCATTGTTTCTACAATTTGGTTGGATTCATATCCTTCTTCATTCACTTGCATTACTGCCTGATGAAGGTTAGGATCGAATTCACCAGAAGTATCAATTTCTGTCACTTCTTCATTTTCAAGCACTGTTTTCAGTTGACGATAAACCATTTCCAAGCCCTCTACAACACCTTTAGCCGCAGGATCTTCAATCTTTACTTGCAGGGCACGCTCAAAATTGTCTAATACAGGCAATAGTTCTGTGACAACTGCCTGTGAACTATATTTTAAAGTAGCTTGTTTTTCTTTTTGTGTTCTTTTTCGGAAGTTATCGTATTCCGCTTGCAAACGTAATAAACGATTGTGCAATTCATTTTTTTCTTGCTGCAATTGTTCGTACTCTTCGCTGCTGAAGGGATCCTCCACTATCTCTTGTTCCTGTGTTTCCTGTTCTGGTTCATTCCCTTGCTCATCGGTAACTGTTTCTTGTTCCTGGTCTAATTCTGGTTCTGCAGTTGTTTCGTCTTGTTTGAATTCTTGTTCTTCTTGTGTTTTGTTCTCTGTCACACGAATCACCTCCTAAATCAAATGAAGCTTTTTGTTTACTAACTTTTCATGATATAAACCATTGTATAGCTAAACATATTTCACCAAATTAAGCAAGCCTTATTGTGTATTAATGAAGCAAATCTAGTCCGAACTCAAAAACAAAGTGGCTAAGCTATTGTGAAAATGATAAAATCATCTCGATTTATCACTATGCACAACGAGGAGCCACCCTGTTTCCAACAATGAAACGAACCGATTGTATTTGTCTTCAAACTAATAAGGATGTTTCTGGATTAACATCGCATACAAAATCACTATGATCGGCGTTAATACCATGAATCAAAGGTTCTGCTAAGCTGAACTGACAATGCATTTAACACAGAAATCACCTTCGAATATTCCATTCGGGTCGGACCAAGTAATGCAATCGTTCCTAATTGCTTATCACCAAGAGAGTAACTTGCTGTTATTAAACTGCAATCCTGCATTTCTCTGATCTGGTTCTCATGGCCAATAAAAACCTTGATCCCTTTATCAGATGTCTTTAACAGCTTCGCAATTTCATCCTCTTGTTCCATAATTGAAAATAAGGATTGTATCTTTTGAATATCATTAAATTCTGGCTGGCGCATCATATTTGTCTTACCATCCATATACAACTTAGCTGGCTGTTCCTCTAATAACGCTTGCTGCAGAAAGGCATACGTCTTATCTAAATTAGACATGTGTTCCTGTAAAATACCAGCGATTTCGCCAGATAACTTTTGCTCCAACTGAATAATTGGAACACCTACAAGGCGATCGTTTAGAATGTTGACCAATTTCTCTAAGTCGGATGACTTCAACATTTTCGGTACATTGAAATACCTATGCTCTACATGTCCTGAACTAGTTACAAGAATCGCTACCGCTGAATGATCAGACAAACCAACAATTTGTATCTTCTTTAATGTTGTCTCAAACACCTGCGGACCTAAAACAATCGAAGTGTAACTCGTTAGATCAGAAAGAACCTTAGCAGATTGCTGTACTACCTTCTCAAATTCCAACATTTCACGAGCAAACGTATGCTGAATTACACCCATATCTTGACTGGATAGTTGAAACGGGATAAGTAAATGATCGACATAAAAGCGATAGCCTTTCTCAGATGGAACACGGCCTGAGGAAGTGTGCGTCTTCACTAAGAACCCCAATTCTTCTAAATCAGCCATTTCATTTCTAATCGTAGCCGGACTGGCAGTTATGCCATCTTTCTTAGCAATAGCTCTTGATCCAATCGGCTGTGCACTCTGGATGAATTCATCAATAATAACCTTTAACACTTGAATTTGTCTCTCTGTAAGCATCGATGATCACCTCTGTTAGCACTCTGTAACCTTGAGTGCTAAATCTAATTATAAATTATCAAATCCTTAAATAATTGTCAAATAAGATACACTCTGATTTTAATTTTTTCACTTGTCTGTCTATGAAGAAATAAACCTGCTAAAAAGTAGCAGCACACTACCTTTCTAATTTTGTTTCATCATCTATTAGAAAGGATTGAAATACTTCATTTCCAAATGGTTTCCCTTCCTCTGTCAAGCGAATGAATTGATCATCTAGATGGAGCCATCCTCGTTCCACTAACTGGTCTAGCTCCTTACCATATATCTCTTGAATCGATAAATCATACTTCCGCTTAAAATCTACCAGAGGGACACCTTGACTTTTGCGTAAGCCCAGAAACATCTCTTCCTCTATTTGTTCCTTACGTCCAATTGGTTCCACATGAAGCACTGGTTTACCTGTTTGCTTGGCCTGTTCCACATATTTAGGAAAAGGCCGGAGATTGATAATTCGTTCACCCGGTAAATATCCGTGTGAGCCTGCTCCAAAACCATAATAATACTGATTATTCCAATATACTAAATTATGTTTACTCTCAAAACCCGGCCGTGAGAAGTTACTAATTTCATATTGTTGAATGCCTTTTTCACGCATCCTGTCTCGCAGTAATTGATACATATCTGCCTCTATCTCTTCTGGCGGCTTACTGAGTTTGCCTTGCAAATATCGCTGGTAGAAAATTGTCTTCGGTTCTATTTGTAAAGAGTAGGCTGAGTAATGAGGCAGATCAAATTGTAAAGCCTCCTCCAGTGATTGTTCAAAATGCTGAAGGGTTTGACTAGGCAAACTGTACATTAAATCAATACTTATATTAGAAATTCCAGCATTAATTAAGTCGTTCACATTTTGATACACATCTTTGGAACGGTGCAGCCTTCCTAATTTTTCTAGCATCTTATCATCAAAATCTTGAACCCCCATGGAAATCCGATTGACACCATATGCCTGTAGAATCTTAATTTTCTCCAAGGTTAAATCACCTGGATTGGCTTCAAATGTGTACTCTTCAACCGCTGCTACGTCAAAAAACGTATCAATCATCGTCACTAATTGGGTTAATTGTTTATTATTCAGAGCCGTTGGCGTACCTCCGCCGACAAAGATTGTCTTCATCGGTTGTTTTGGCCGCTGTATATAGGTCTTTATTTCATTTTCCAATGCAATTAAATAGTCATCTGCCATCTGTTCATCATAAAAAAACTTCGTGAAATCGCAATAATGACAGATTTTTTCACAGAAAGGGATGTGTATATACGCTGAAGAAACCATTCTTACCCTCCTTCTTTCAATAGAAAACCCTTGCCGATGGACAAGGGGAAACAGCTTAGGTTGGTGTGCTGCTTGTATAGTGTCTTCTATTCTATAATATCGATCAAGAATAATCAATCTAACCAACCCGAAGCAGAGAGGGGACGATAGTTCCTTGTCGATCAAACGAAAAGCACAAAACGCCCTTTTAAAAACTAGAGATTGGAGTGTCACAACGGAGATAAAGAAAACACGGCGGCGGAAGGAGTCGATGTTTACTTATCGTAGGGCGTGGCGTGACATCTCTAAAGGTTGGCGCACCGAGCTGACATGGCTATTCTTGAATAAGAATGAGCTCATGAAAAATTATATACTTGCTGACCATACAAAAAAACACCCGTTCTAATCCTCTGTAACAGGTGTTTTCTCTTCTTCCTCTTTATTTAGTAATACATCAAACTCTTCTAATAAGCGGTCAATATCTTCTTTGGTGATTTTTTCATTTTGCATAGCAATAACCTCTTTTTGATACTTATTACCTAAAATTATAAAGGATAAACGTATATTTTTCAAACACAAGTCGAGATACTTTCTAGATTTTATTATACATGTAGATATTTTTTCTTATTTTTCAAAGTAATTCAGGAAAAACTTGTCTAATATCTGAGTTCTCCCTGTATTGGATGATGTATTACATAGAAGAACGATTCACTTCTATCTGTATAAGATGTGTTATCTTCCCCTTAATTGTTTTAATAATTGTTGATTTTGCGCTGCTGTCCCTTGGTAATTAGTAATGCCAAATGCTTTTGCTAATTGTTGCCGATGTGGAAAACTAGAATCTTGGTTGATCGATTTCAAATAATCCACTACCGAAGGCGTCTGCATATCTCCTTTATGATAAACAGCTGTTCGGCCATTTCTTATTTTGTTTAATAATTCAATATTTTGTGCAGCGGTACCCCGATAATTACGCACTCCGTGATATTGTGCTAACTGCTTGCGATGACGAAAACTGGCATCAACATTAATCGATTTCAAATAATCTACAATACTAGTGGTAGTTGCTGGCGTAACAGAAGGTATGTCGGCTGGCTGCTTGGAAACGGCAGTCGGTGCACTGATACTGTCTTTTAATTCCTTCATTCGGAAATGATCTCCAGGACAAATAGTGCGAACTAAGTCTTTATGGCCTACGATGTCCCGTACAGAAACGCCTGGTAATTGACTAATCAACCAATTATTTAACGCTATCCCCGCCTTTAACTGGGCGTTTGTCATTTGTTGTTTGGTAAAATCGCCTTGATATCCAATTCCAAGTGTAGTTTCATTATAACCGCGGCAATGAGCGCCTACATGCCAGCCTCGCCCTTCATAAATAGTCCCATCAAACGCTATCCACCAATTGTAGCCAATTCCATACCAGCCATTGCCATTGGTATGATACTGATGTACATCATAAACATCCCATGTTGGTTGTGCCATATGATGTTGTACCAGTTTTTTCACCTCTGATGGACGGATGACTGTCAGTGACCCTGTAAATGATAATTGCGGATCAACTATTTTAGGTTTCATAATCATCTTTATCCCTCCCTACCCTTTATGTATATTAACAGTTGATCAAATGGCATGGACTAGCTACACTATCCAGCGAAAAATGGCTTACTAACTAGAAATGTAAGATAAATAATCGCGAGCAGGTTTACACAAGGATAGCAAAATCTATGTGTTTGTTATATGTACAGCGTTAAGTCCATAAAAAACAAGCGCATCGCCATATTATAATTTCAAAATGATCCAGCGGTTCTATTACAGAAAAAAATCCCCTTTCTAAGTCTATAGAAAGGGGGAGCGGACTATATGCCGCTTACTGTATATACCTGATAACTGCAAATGAAGAAAATCACGAAATGTGTTTTCGCTTTACTGCATTTTTTACCTTGACGCACTTCCGTCCTTGCAGCAACCATACATTACCCGCATTAGAACCGGCGGTGCATACCATGTGGAGGGCATGGAGGGCATGGAGGACACGGATGATGCGGCTTACCACACATGACATGCTGCTCTTGAACATCATTTACGACAGATTCGGTATGCGGAAAATAATGTTTATGTGTTGTCATATGCTTATTAACGTTTGTTGTATGGCTTGGGTGAATATGAGCAACCTCAGTATTCGATATATTTGTTTTCACATATTGTTTAGTTGGCGATACTTGAGTAGGACCTTGCTGTGTTGGTGATACATTTGGTGCACAATATTCTGGTGACGTTTGGCAATGCTTATTATGGTGAGAATTTGCTCCCCATTGCTGATGATTCCATTTTTGTGATCCCATAATGATACGAATCTCCCTTCTTCATGAATTAATCTGTTCTGTATAACCTATGTATCCCTGAATCAAATTGATTAAGGTAAAGACCTATTTCTCCACAGATTATTGAAATTTTCATCGTATCATTTTTTAAATGGACAAAAGAATTGACTATAATGTTGGTACACTTGACTTATTTCACTAAAGTACGTGATAATTTGGAACGAAAAATCAAAGCGTCCTTTTAAAAACGTAGAAATTGAAGCGTTACAACGGAGAGAAAGGAAATACGACGACGGAAGGAGTCGATGTGGACTTATCGTAGGGCATGTCGTGAAAGTTTGGTGCTTAGAGCTGGACATGAGGGCATGGCTATTCTTGAATAAGAATGAACGCATGAAAAATTATATACTTGCTGATCTTGTTTAGAAGAAATCGGAAGAGGCTGTTGCACAATGGGAACTACATGGTGTGACAGTCTCTCTTCTTAAGTGCATGACTTATTCTTTTCATATGGTTGAAAAGGGGCGCTGTTGTCACCTATAGCTGCTCAACCTTTTCAAATCCTAAGGTGTGGGCTTTCGATCAAATCTGAGATTATCATCTTATCTTTTCAAGCTTTAGGGAGTTAGCTTTCGCTAAGATGTTGGGGTCTACTTAGCTGTTTAAGCGCTAGAGAGTTGGCTTTCACTAAGATATCAGGATTATCATAGCTGTTTAAGCTTTAAGGAGTTGTCTTCTGCTAAGATGCTGGGGTATCTTATCTTTTCAAGCCCCAAGGAATCATCCCACATACAAAAAACTGCCACAAAATGCAACCTGTACATTTTGCAACAGCCCCTTCTGATTCTTTTCCTATATTCATCAAAGACGGTTCAATATACTCCCAAAACTCGAACCAAACAAATTGATAATTGCTACAGTCTCGTCCTTGTCAAGAAACACATGTTTTTAATCATAATTATTCTTCATCCATCTTCAGAACCGCCATAAATGCTTCTTGTGGTACTTCAACAGATCCAACCATCTTCATTCTTTTCTTACCTTCTTTTTGTTTCTCTAACAACTTCCGTTTACGAGAAATATCTCCGCCATAACATTTACTTAAAACATTTTTACGCATTGCCTTGATATTGGTACGGGCGACAATTTTGTTGCCAATCGCAGCTTGGATGGGCACTTCAAACTGCTGCCTAGGGATCAGCTGTTTTAATCTGTCCGCAATACTCTTGCCGCGCTCAAAGGCGAAATCCTTATGCACAATAAAAGATAAGGCATCAATCGTTTCTCCATTAAGCAGGATATCCATTTTGACTAAGCTAGAGGCCCGATAGCCGATCAAATCATAATCAAGTGAGGCATACCCTTTTGTTTGGGATTTTAATTGATCAAAGAAATCATAGACAATCTCAGATAATGGGATTTCATAGATAACATTTACTCGATTATCATCAAGATATTCCATATCGATAAAATTGCCGCGTTTCTTTTGACAAATCTCCATTACTGCACCTACAAAATCATTAGGCACCATAATTGTCGCCTTCACATACGGCTCTTGTACTTCTTGCACTGATTGATTATCTGGCATAAAAGATGGGTTATCAATATCGAGTTCTGCTCCATCTGTTTTGATTACCTTATAAATAACACTTGGCGCTGTTGTAATTAAATCAATGTTAAATTCCCGCTCGATACGTTCCTGAATAATCTCCATATGCAATAGCCCTAAGAAACCGCAGCGAAAACCAAAACCTAACGCCTGAGAGGTCTCAGCTTCATATTGAAGCGAGGAATCATTCAATTCCAAACGCTCTAATGCCTCCCGCAGATCATTATACTTATCGGCATCAACAGGATACAGTCCACAGAATACCATCGGATTTAACTTGCGATAACCTGGTAACGGCTGATCAGCAGGGTTATTTGCTAACGTGATCGTATCACCTACCCGTGTATCGCCCACATTCTTGATGGAAGCTGTTAAATAACCGACATCTCCCACAGAAAGTTCTTTTAATTGAACAGGCTTTGGATTAAATACACCGACTTCGTTCACTTCAAACTCTTTGCCTGTGGCCATCATTTTAATTTTGTCGCCAACTTTAACGGAGCCTTCTTTCACACAGATATAGGCTACAACACCACGATAAGGATCATATAATGAATCAAATACAAGTGCCTTTAACGGGGCTTCTGGCTCTCCTTCAGGCGCTGGTATCCTCTCCACAATTTGTTCCAAAATTTCTTCAATACCGATACCAGATTTGGCGCTGGCTAGAATAGCGTCATCTCCGTCAATACCAATAATATCCGTAATTTCTTGTTTGACTCTCTCTGGGTCTGCACTAGGTAAGTCAATCTTATTAATAACTGGAATAATTTCCAAGTCATTATCTAGAGCCAGATATACATTGGCTAATGTCTGAGCCTCAATCCCCTGAGCAGCATCCACTACGAGAATAGCTCCTTCACAGGCTGCCAAACTTCGGGATACCTCATAGGTAAAGTCAACATGACCCGGGGTATCAATCAAGTGAAAAATGTATTCTTCCCCATTCTCACGTGTATATTTTAATTGTACAGCGTTTAATTTTATCGTAATGCCTCGTTCGCGTTCTAAATCCATGGCATCCAGAAACTGTTCTTTCATTTCACGTGAAGTAAGTGCCTTTGTTTTCTCTAAGATACGGTCAGCAAGTGTAGATTTACCATGATCTATATGGGCAATGATGGAAAAGTTACGGACTTTACTCTGTTTTCTATTGTTCGTCAATGTCATTCAACTCCTATATTCGTCCACAATCCTAGCATTGATTATAGCAGTCAAGCCTTCTATATTCAATAGATATCGACTAACTGATTGTGTTTATCTTGCTGTCCTCTGTCCGCCTCCTCATAATTTATTGCCCATGTACATCTGTGCGTATTCACAACCAATATGTCCTGAAAGATACCGCCGCCTATGAAAACTTTAGCCGTTCTTCGCAAAAATGAATTGAGTGTAAGCCGGAGTTTTCGTATAAAGACCGCCTTCGATTATAAAAAAAGCCGCTATCAGTAAGAATAGTTCCTCACCAATAACGGAATCGGCAATCTCTAATTGACCCCTGGAATCAATAACATTTAAAAGATAGCATCAACCACCGCATAAGTTGCGTTCATAATTTGATCAGATATTTTTTTTACCACGATAGCACCACCGTCAGCCGCTTTGTGTAAAAAGGTCGCTTCTACCTCATTGATTTCCCGTGGCTCTTCCAGCTCTAATTCCTCCATAATAGCCTCTCGGTCCGTCCACTGCGGTGCTTCGACCGTCCCAGTTGCTGACTCTTGAATTGTTACCTGTTCTACCGGCACTGCGGTTCGCTCCATGGAACCGAGGTAGATACCGAATGAGAATACAAGACAAATCAATAATAAACATAAGAAGTACTTCATTATTCATCCTCTCCCTCTTCCGAACCAGAGACTTTCTCTGCGTCCCAATAGTATTCGCTGAATATTTCTGCAAAAACTTCTGAGGTGTTATAAAGCTCTTCGAATGAATTATCAACGCCCCCGAATTCAAGCGTAAGTGCATTTTCTGATAGATCTTGGTTATATACTCCATTTCTGCCGGCACCGCCGTATTTTTCAACCCCCCGGCTTAACCCGGGATATTTTTCATCCATTAGCTCATGAAGTTTCTTGGCTAATGCATAATTCTTTTCAAATTCGGGATTATCGCCACCAATAACAAACATAATTTTCGCATATGTTTTATCATCAATATCAATTGTCGTAATATCTCCGCCAACACTGTCACGATGAATATCAAACACATAATTAAGTTCCTTATTCTCTGTTAAGGCTGCTTCCACTACCTCTTTGGAAGCTCGGTAAGAATCTGCTGAGTAATCCCAGTCTCGTTCATTCAAAATTTCCCCAATATCAGTTTGATCAACCTTTGCGCCAATCCCATGCTTGGCAAGGTCTTTAGCCATTTGTTCACTAACCCTTGTAATATTCACTTCATGGTGAAACGCACCATTAGGATCATCGGTCTCAGGCAGATGAGGTAAGAAGGATTCACGATTATGGGTATTATAAAGATAGACCACATCTGTCTCGGTTACTGACTTTTCTGGTTCTTCTTCTTGCTTGTCTTCTGGAGGAGTGGCTTCTCTCTCTTCTAATACAATGTCCAGTGGCGGAGTTGATTCCATCGTTAAATTGGTATAGTCCGTTCCTTCCCCAGCAATCAATATTTGCCGGTCATACATCTCAAACCCAGGCAATTCCCTTCCCAGTAAACTCCTTACATCATGCATTCTCACATTTGTACTTAATTCAAAGGCAACCTTCCATAAATCAATAGGCGGGTTATCTTCAGGCAATACACGAGAGAAAAGACGATTTTCCATCATCATTAAGGAAAGGTAATGTACCTCTGAAATATTACTAGTCCACTTCTTTACGGTATTGGAAGTAACACGATAACCTGGATCAACACTGGTCAGCATTCCAATAATGATAAACATGGAAAAAAACAAAGTGATAAAAGTAGAAATCCATGCCAATTTTTTATGTCTGGAAAAGAAACGTGTTGATTTAGCAGGTTTACGGATATTGTTCACAGTTCTTTCTACCTCCTCTACTACATTTACTAGATACTATGTAGAGAAGATAGCAAGTAGAACTGATTACCTTGTAAAAGCGGCAAAATTTTCAATTGTCACATTTTTATGCATGGCCGCATTGATAGCTGCGGCAATTAAATGGGCCATGTCTTTCATATAGCCATCAATTTCTTTAGGAGTTACCATCAAGTTATGTCCTAAAGGTGTAAGCACCTCTTGCATTAAGGCACGTTTCTCTTGTTCATTAAGGACACCAATCATACCAAAAATCTTTTCTCTTTCTTCCGTAGATGGCAAATCTTCGTCAGCTAATGACTGATTACCGAATGTGAGGCCTGGTGGGGCCAAAGATTTGGATGGTTTATCCTTTTCCTTCCATTCCTTCATGATATGTTTCAAGACATAGTCAATCGCATCACTAGTGATTGTCACTGCGTCCACAACCGTCGGAACCCCAATTGCAAAAACAGGAATGCCCAAGCTTTGTTTAGTGAGTTCTTTTCGTTTATTGCCGACACCTGAACCAGGATGGATACCTGTATCAGATAATTGAATCGTTGCATTCACACGTTCGATCGATCTCGAAGCCAAAGCATCAATGGCTACAACAAAGTCTGGCTTATATTTTGCGATCACTCCTTCAATAACATCACTTGTTTCAATACCGGTGACACCTAATACACCAGGTGACATAATGGCTACTTTACGGTAACCATCTTGCACATATTGCGGTTCATGCTGAAATAAATGACTGGTTACCAAGACCTGTTCCACCGCCAGAGGACCCAAGGCATCAGGAGTCACCTGCCGGTTTCCTAATCCCACGATTAATCCAGAAGCTTCCGTATCGATCTGATTTTTTTCCATTAATTCAAGTAATTGCTTGGCTATTACTTGAGCGGTTTCCTCTTGTAAGGCAGTATCTTGACGTTTAATTGCCTCAGAATAAATTGTTCGATAAGAGCCCGGGCTTTTACCAATCTGCTCAGATCCTTGTTCATCTACTTCCACTTCTGTTATCTTGATATTACCTACTTGACTGTCTCGTGTCTTTACTCCTTCTATTACATCACGATCTGTTTTTTCTTGTTCCACATACATATCCTTAGCTTCTACAGCTAAATCGGTTCTGACTTGATATTTATCTTGCGACACCATATATCCTCCTTTAACCATCGTTTATTTAGTAATGATTACTTTTCTATATGGGAAAATAATTAAAGCTTTTTTCTAGTTTTGCCAAGTAGGACGGAATGATACTTGAAATGTTTTTGACCAGAAACGATAATTTATATTGAAAAGTCATGAAAGCTTTGGTAAAATGTCATTTGACCTGATATATTGTAGGCGTATGAAGTAAGATGGAGGTGAATACATTGGCTAATATTAAATCAGCAATTAAACGCGTTCGCACAAACGAAGATCGCCGTCAACAAAATCAATCTGTAAAATCAGATATGCGTTCATATGTGAAGAAAGTTGAAGCGTTAGTCGCTCAAAAAGATGCAGAAGGTGCTGCACAAGCACTTCAGACAGCTACCCAAAAAATTGACAAAGCAGTACAAAAAGGACTTGTTCATAAAAACACAGGTAACCGTCAAAAATCACGTTTAGCTAAAAAGGTGAATAACCTTAGTGCTTAATAAAAACCACAACAGATCATTGAACTGCACCCCAATTGTTAGACACAAATCTAATAATTGGAGGTGCAGTTTTTTAATGGCTAAATTCACCAGTGTTGAAAAAATACAAGCAGTCATTCGCTTTCAAAGTGGTACAGAAGGCGTAAAGTCAATAGCTAAATCCATGGGAGTTGACCATTCCGTCCTCTTAAATTGGATTAAACAATATGAATATCACGGGGAAAAAGCTTCAGAATTTCTTCATTTAAACGAATTCGAAAGTATAGAGCATTTTAAACAAGAGCTAGAAAAATATATAGAATACTATAACAAACGAATCAAGGCAAAACTAAAAGGCCTGAGCCCGGTACAATACCGAATTCAGACCTTAGTAGCTGCTTAGTAAAATTATCTGTCCAACTTTATGGGGTCACTTCATCATACTGTTGTGGTTTTTATTATAGTGTCTGTTAGGACACATGCTCACGCTGATTAATCAGTTGATATAACAATAAATCAAATGCCAGTGACTTATCCATTGCCCCTGTCTTTATCTGTGCATCTGTTTCTGTCAATAAACCAATCGCCTGCTTCAACTGATTTAATGTGTATTTACTCTGGCGTTGTATGGATAATTTGGCAACATAAGTATGAATCTTGAGTTGTGAGGCCATTTGCTGCTGGGTGAAGCCACGCTGTTTTAATAATTTAACCTGAAGCAGTGTACGATACTGAGAGGCGACTAAAGCAATCAGTGCGATAGGATCTTCGTTCATCTTTTGCAAATCTTTGCTAATATTGATAGCCTTTGTTAGGTTTTTCTCGATAATGGCATCCATTAATTTCAAAGCCGAACTGTTTTCTGAGCTGGATAATAAGGTTTCTGCATCTTTCATGCGGATTTGATTACCTTCACCTACATAAAGTGCCAATTTCGCCATTTCAGAGTGAATTAGCATTAAATTGGTGCCTATTTCATTAATAAAATAAGTGATAACCTCTTTATCGATTTGAACATTATGCTGCTGTGCAATCGTAGTAATGGCATCTTGTACATTCCATTCTTGCAGAGGTTTACATTCTATTGCCTTAGCCACTTTTTTCAGCTGTTTCACAACTTTTTTGCGCTCATCTACTTTTTCATATGGCGCCGTGATAACCAATATCGAATAAGGCGCTGGGTTTTCCAGATAACGAAGAAATACATCAGGCTGATGGTTTACATCAGTATGCTGAGGTCGTGCCCTTAAAAAGTCGGCATTTGCTGCCAAAACAATTTTTCGATCTCCGAGAAAAGGAAATGTCTCTGCGTCTGTAATAACTTCCTGAATGCTTGTCTCTTCCAAATCATAAATCGACAAATTCGTATCCTGTTCTTCTTCAGGCATACCATACTCAATCAAAGCCTGCTTAATGGCTTCCATCATATATTCCTCTGTTCCGTGCAAATAATAAACAGCTTCAAAATTCTTTTTTTTGATTGCTTGTACACATGTCAAATAATCCATATTTTCATCTCCATCTATGTAAAACTTTTTGCCAATTGGATTGTTTTGCTAATAAAAAATCTTTCACTTATAACGTAAGTAAGAGTTGAAAAAAAATCAAATATGTTTTATTGTATAATAAGATTGAATTATTGAAAAGAAGCGAAACAATCTGGAATATACCTAGAAATGCTGGATACACTATACATACATGTTTGATTATTCCATAACGCTTCTGAAAAATCAAAATAGAGGGTGGCAGCAAGCTCCCATCCCTCTACAATCTATATGAACGCAACTTGATTAGTCCTAGGCATCTACTCAAGTTACGGCATTTTCTCCTTAATAGTGCATATTCAAAAAGTTGAAAAAGGAGATGCAAGAAGGTCGAGGCGGCGAAATTGCGAGTAGCAGGACGTATGCCTTTTAGATACGTGAGCAAGAAAGCAATAAGCCAACACAGAGAGTCACACTTATCATTTGGTGTCTATTTGAATCACCTCTTATATAGATTGGTCGATTTCCCCTAAATATATAGGTGTTAACTCTTGCTAAGTAAGGGAATCCTGTTATATGAATGAAAGATTTAAACACTTTTTGCTGAAGGAGGCGTTAGTGATGAATGAATTCGAAAAGGATGTACAATCGAAGCGTCATGACCTATTTGATGCAGGCTTTGGATTTATCTTCTCCTTTCTATTCTTCATGATCATTTTCTTTATTGGTGTTATTTTTGATGCGATTAATTAATCGTTCATGATCTGCTTAAAGACACACAAACGTTCTATAAAGAACATTTGTGTGTTTTTTTATAGGTTAGAGAAAGAGATCATTCCATGATCGGCAATGTCACATATAGTGAATATATACAGTGAAGACTGCCACCAGAAGAGTTTTTATACCCTCAGATCCTTTATTTGATCCTCATCTGCATAAAGTGGGCTTACCGTTCGTTTACAGCGTTATAAACCGTATTTAATCTTTTTACTACTATGAATCTCCTGCAGATGAATGTCTTTCCTTATCTGTTAGCTACTTTATCTTATGGCAGAAACGTAAAAAAGGTTCCATTCTCTTGACCAAATTGAAAAGTAATAGCTCCAGACTCATCTGTTCGATAGACCTCCATATTTAAACCATCTAATCGCTCCACTACACTGTCATGAGGGTGTCCATAGCGATTGTTTACTCCAGCTGAAATAATCCCGGCCTGCACCTCTAAGCTTCGCAAAAAGGGCTCTGAACTAGATGTATCACTGCCATGATGGCCCAATTTCAATATATCAGCTTGCAATGAGGGATACATCTGTAGTAATTTTTTCTCCGTCTCGACACCAATATCACCAGTAAACAACCATGTTTGCTTACCTAATATAGTGTGCAGTACCATCGAATTTTCATTTTTGTCTGGATTTGATTGATAAGGATGCAGCACTTCAAAGCGTTGATCCTGAATAACAACTGTATCTTCTTTATGAAGATTGAGATAATCAGTAACTGGATTTATTTGTTGATAATGTTCGATGATCTCTTCCTCAAAAAAGGATGTGAACAGATAATCCACTTGATAATTTTCTAATATAAATGGCACACTGCCAATATGATCATGGTCTGCATGGGATAAAAAAATAGCCTCTATTCGGTTAATGGCCCTTGCCTTGAAGAAAGGATCTATAATTTGTTCAAAATTTTTGGCGGAAGGAGTGGTGAAGTCCTTTTCCATCGTACCTGCTGCATCTATCATGATGACTGCTTTCCGAAAGGGCAGCTCTATGACGATTGCATCTCCTTGACCTATATCTAAAATCGTTACATAACCATGTGGATCCAGATATGGCTTTAGACTCACTGCCAGTAAAAGAAAAACGATTAATACCCCTGTACTAAAGGCTTGACGTATATTATGGGTCTCCCAGCCTGTCATAAAGAAATACAATAACAGATAGTATATACCAACTAACAAGACGGGAAACTCACCAATCAGCCAGATCAGGCTGAACATCTCATCAACCTTAGACAACAATTCCAGAAATAAGCTATGCAGCTGATCAAAGATTTGGTCCAATAAGGAAAGTAATGATGGTAATGGAAAACAAAGCAGCAAAAGAAATAATAATGGTAAGACAAACAGAGTGAAATAAGGGATAACAGCCAAATTAGCCAACACTGACAAAGGCTGAAATTGATAAAAATGGAGTAATTGGATGGGCAATATCACCATCATACTGAGGAAAGAAATTTGAAACATATTCCATAGATAACTTGGTTGTGCGATGACGATTTTCCTGGACAGGATAATCGCATAGGTAATGATAAAACTAAATTGAAAAGCTAAGGAATAAATCAAATAAGGATCAAAGAAAAGCAGCACAATAAAGACAACACTTATTACATCCGATACAGCCAGTCGAACAGATAATTTATGCAATACTAAGAGAACAATCATCATTAGCGAAGCGCGCCACACAGAAGGTGCTCCGCCAGAAAGAATCGGGTAGATGACCAAGATCCCCATTACCAGCAGCTGTGATTTCTCCACTGTTATTCGACATAGATATAACAAAAGAACATAGATAATGCTGACAATTAAACCGACATGTAATCCTGAGATAGCGATTAAATGAGTTAAATGCCAGTCTTGAAATAAGGAAAGTGTCTCTTCATCCATGAAGGAACGATCACCAAATAACATGGCTGCAAACCAAGCATAAGTTAACGGACTCAATTGTTGTTCGGCATGTTTCAGTATTTGATCACGCAAGTTGTATAATTTCTGCAGGGAATTTTGTCCCTCACAACTGCTTTCAGTTGTTGACTCAAGCAGGAATTGATAGTGAATGTTCTGGGAAGCAAGAAACGCCTGATAATTAAACTGCCCTGGATTCCTAGCTGAGGGAATCTCTTGATAACTTCCTTTTAAGGAACAGACGGCTCCTGTTTTAAACATTTGTTGGGAAACGTACGAAGTGGCTTCTGGGGGAAAATAGGTGACTTGTATCTTTTGCTGATTGGTTAAAAGTATGAAACGGATATATTGCTCTTTTCGTTCTACATAGGAGGTAATCTTGCCCTCGATTTGTGTCTCACCCAAATGGTTGGGCGGTGGTTTTATTTCAATCGCAGGGATATGAATGTAAAACCAGAGACTTAGCAACAAAAGTAACAGCACATATAGCTTAGATAATCGAAGGATTCTAATTAAATAAATAAACAATCCAGCCCCCAACAATACAAATAGACGAAAATCTATATGTTGACCGAAAAAACAAAGGAGATACACAACTACCATCCAATGCAAACGCTGCGACAATTATATACCTCCCTTCTTCTGTTTACCTATGCATCCTTCGGTTTTAGTGAAATATAAGACTGGTCTAATGCTACCTTTTCAACATGAAGTCCAGCCTCTTCAAATAGTTCCAAGGCATAAGGATGGTTCTTATAATCTTCTGCGTAGTACACCGTCTTAATGCCACTTTGAATAATTGCTTTACAGCAGTTGAGGCAAGGAAAATGTGTGACATATATCTCTGCCCCTTCTGTAGACGCACCAAATTTGGCACATTGCAAAATAGCATTCATCTCTGCATGAATCGTACGAACACAATGTCCATCTATCACATAGCAGCCTTCATCGATACAATGAACACTCCCAGATACACTGCCATTATACCCTCCTGCAATGATGCGTTTATCTCTGACAATCGTTGCACCTACCATCAACCGTTGACAGGTACTTCTTAATGCCAATAAGTGACTTTGAGCCATAAAATACTGGTGCCATGAAATTCTTTCCATTCGCTAATACACTCCCTCGATCTTTCCCTTTAGAGGCAAGTTCAAAATAAAAAAGCGCCGTTTTCTCTCTTTTGTCCATTCGCATAAACTTGGAATGATGAATTCCGTCTAGAGTAAAAACATTCGTTATGTTTATTGAACTCTTGAACAAGCACTCTAAATAAAAGTGTATCGGTATTATCCCAAACCGTCAATAAGATGAAATGTCCAGCTACGAAATTTTTTATGTCTCTACAACTTAATAGCATCCATTTGGAGAATTCAGCCTGTTACATAGTTCCTCTACTTTGTGTTCTGATTCATATAAAAAGTTAACATCTTATACAGAGGGGATAGTGGTGTCTGTTAAGATTGAACACGGACTTTATGGAACCATAATATAATTTCTTATATTGTCTAATGTTTTATCACCAATACCTGAAACATTTGTTAAATCTTCAATCGTTGTAAATAACCCATATGTTTCACGATACTCAATAATGGCCTGGGCTTTGACTTGTCCAATTCCAGGGATAGTTTGAATTTCTTCTGCCGTCGCAATATTAATTCTTACTTGCTGTTGATCTGTTTGTATACTGTCAGATGTAGCAGGGATTACTGTAGGCTCGTGTTCCACCTCTGTTTGATTAGGTACATAGATCACCATTTCGTCATATACCCGTTCTGCTAAATTGATGGACCGCTGATCCGCTTCTTCGGTAAAACCCTCTGCAAGAGTAACCACATCTAATAACCGACTTTCTGAATGGACGGTATAAACACCTGGCTTCTGAACCTCTCCCTTAATATCTACCTTGATCTCTGCGGTTGTTTCGTGAATTGTTTCTTCCTCTGTTATAAATTCATCAGCTGCTTGTTCTTCTTGGATAACATCGACCTCTCCCTTGGTGTCAGAGGGATTAATGATTAGCCACAAACCGACAATTACTGCAATCACAGCGATATACCAATTCTTTATTAACCAAGACATGTTAATCATTCCTTTATCATAGAATAGAACAGTGTGTCATAGGATAGTCTTAGTAACCATCCAGGAGGCGAGTAATGATGAAATGGGGCATTATAGGAACTGGAAATATGGGTAGTATCTTGGTGAGGGCCTTTATTGAATCGGAAACTATCAAGGAAACAGACTGTTATATTACCAATCGGAATATGGAAAAGGCCTATGCCATTCAACATCAATATCCGGACATACAAGTAACAAAAAGTATATACGACCTTGTGGAACAAACAGATATCATTTATCTATGTGTAAAACCGCTGGAGATGAAAGCAGTGTTGCAAGAGATAAGTCCATATTTATCCGAAAAACAACTATTGGTTTCAATAACCAGTGCCTTATCGACGGAGGAGCTGGAGAAATTAGTCCATTGTCAAGTAGCGAGGATGGTCCCAAGTATTACAAATTATGCTTTAGCTGGCGTTACCTTGGTTACGTTCGGCTCACGTGTGGATGCTTATAAACAAGATCAATTGATTCAAATATGGAGTAATTTCTCTGAAGTAATGGAGATTGATGAATCGATTATTAGAATCGCTTCTGATCTGGTGTCATGTGGTCCTGCCTTTTTTTCATTTCTGGCGCAAAAATATATTCATGCTTCTCACCAACTTACTTCTATCACAGAAGAACAAGCTACTGCCTTAATGGAAAAAATGTTATCCGGATATGGCAAACTATTATCGGAGCAGCATTTTACACTGACAGAATTAATCAACAAGGTATGTGTCAAAGGTGGAATTACCGGGATAGGGATAGCGGCTATTGAAGAGCATTATCATGATTTATTTGAGCACGTGATTGAAGCAACACATGATAAATTCTCCGAGGACAAAGAAATGCTGGCAAAGGAAGATACTGAAACATAATTACAGCGATGATAAAATATATATTCGACATAAACCAGTAATTATCCTGCTGAATCTTATGCTTTTTTCTAAAATGAAAGAAAACATAGCTGACTCTTGATCAAAGTCTACTAATGTTACAAAACCTTCAGAAGTGAAATATATCAAGGGGCCTTAGTTCATCCCCTACTCGCTTTTCGTTCCTGCCTCTTTAAGATAAACAGCATAATGGCTATCATACATGCACCTATAATAAAAGCGGCTAACATACCCAGCCAGAAGCTTTTCAAGACAAAACCGAATATTATGCCTATGATGACAGCATAAATTAATTCCATCAGCACCATTCGTTTAACCATCAGTAGTGACTCCTCTGTTCATTTTGTTCTATCGTATCACTCCACTGCTAAAATGAAAAGTAAATATGGATGCACATTAGAAAAAACAAGAAGAGCATTTTGTCCTTTACCTTTTAGCCAAGATAGATGTCCGCTGCGAGAAGTCGCCCTTTCCGCAGGCATGGCTTCTACGAAGGTTATTTCTGAAGTAGCTAATAATGGCTGGCATTGGATATACTTTCTTACCTTTGAACGAAAAGCGCCCTTTTAAAAACGTAGAGATTGGAGCGTCACAACGGAGATAAAGGAAACACGACGACGGAAGAAGTCGATGTCGACTTATCGTAGGGCGTGACGTAAAATCTCTAAAGTTTGGCGCTTGGAGCTGGACATGGCTATTCTTGAATAAGAATGAACGCATGAACAATTATATCCTTTCTGAACTTATTAGAAAAACTTGGCTTATCACCTAGTCTTTATGGCGAAAGCCTTTGTTTTACTTATACCATAATCCATAAACTTTTATACTTTCCTATAGTGGAACAAAAAAACTGCCCCAATGCATGGGACAGTTTTTTTGTATTTATTATTGCTGTTTATCGTTCATTTTATTTTCGACTTTATTCAATTGATGTTTGGCAAAATCCCTGCCGCCGATACCAAATGAAATAGCAAAAGCAATCATTAAGCCGCCTAAGATAAGGATAAACGCCCAATTCACAATAGAAGTAGCAAACTGAAGCTGATCTAATGTCATAAAAACAGCAAAGACAATGACAATATATTTTACGATGGTTGCTGATACAATACTATTGGTATAGTTGCGTACCAATGTAGATAAGAAATGCCCTAATAACAAGCCGCCAATTAGAATCAATAAACCACTAACTAAGAACGGGATATAGGTAATCACAGCTGCTCCAATACCATTCAATACTTGCAGTTGTAATAAATTTAGGGCTTCAACCGTAAAGAACAGTACAACTACCACTTTCACAATCATACCAAGCACTTTTGCAAGGTCAAACGGAATCGTGTTGTCCTCTTTAGTAAGGTTTAACATGGAATAAACATTATTGATACCTGTTCCCCGCAACACGTTGGTAAGCAAATCAGATAAGAAATTGGCTAAATAATAACCAGCAATAATCAAGACAATGGCCACAAAAATATTAGGAATAATCTGTAACACTTGATCCAACACAGAGGTAATTGGTGCTGCAATCGAGTATACTCCTAATGCCTCTAAAGCAATCGTAATAATAGGAATAAGAATAATCACAAATACCACATTGGCAATTACAGAAGAAAGTGCTACACCTTCTGCTTGATTCTGACTGCCTGTTGGCTTGATTTTATTAAACCATCTGTCTAATTTCAGTGCCAATGATAATTTTTCAACCAGTTCTTTGACAATCTTCGCAATCACATATCCAATGATTAAGATAATTGCTGCCGCTACGATATTTGGAATAAAGTTTAGTAACTTGTCCATCATGTTACTTATCGGACTGGCTACCGAATTCATGTTTAATGCATCTAAAATAGCTGGCAAGAATAAGATAAATACAATTAAGTATACAATCTTTGCTGTAAATGACAGAATACTTTTTCCTTGTTCTTCATCACGTGCAATTCTTATTTTAGCTAGACTCTTGTGCACATTCACTTTTACAAACAATTTTTCGACAATAGATTTACAAATCCAGGCCGCTGCCCACGCTAGCAGTAATAGCAGAATGGCAATGATGACGTTCGGAACGGACTGCATTAAGTTATTCATCATATTCTCAAATTGATCCATACTATCTCTCCTTTTTTATTAAGTCATATTGTGGTATACATAATGTTAATTACCTTTAAAAAGACAGCATTAAACCTATTTCATGAATATTGCCCCTTTTTGGTACTTTTTCATCACTAATATTCAAATAAAAAGTTGAAATACAGGGATATTTGTCGATAGAAGTGTTTAGGACTATTTCCAGACAATCAACAAAAACTAATCTGGTAGAGAAAAAATAAGAAAAGCATTTAGTCCTTTACCATTTAGCCAAGGTAGATTCCCGCTACGAAAAGTTGCTCTCCATATTTTTTTACAGAGGATAGTTTTGAAATAGGGTTGAGATTGGATATAATTCCTGTTGCAAAACAAACTGTCAGATTCCTTTTAACGGAAACCTGACAGTTCTCTTCCAATCTATTCTTTTGTAAGTGACACTAATTTCTCCATAAAACTATGATATACATACTGCCATAAGGTTTTATCATATTGATATTTCTCTGTTAATGCCGCGAATGCCTCACTTTGCTTCTCTGCAAAATCAGGAGCGTCTTTTGCTGGTAAGGAATCTCTAAGCTGATCCACTAATTGCTGTACTTCTGGCGCCCTTGGCCCCCATTTTCCTATTAGATGCCCTGCTCCATCAAGTATCAACACAATAGGAATTGCCCTTCCGCCATTAGTAAGATGTCGATCAATTAAGTCGGTATCTTCGTCTCTTAACGCCACACGAGATTCAATGCCAGCGGCTTCTGCAATTTTTCGAATAACCGGATTAATCATCATTGCATCGCCGCACCAGTCTTCCGTAATCGTTAACAAATGAATATCCATGTCTTTTAATTGTTCTGCTTCACCATCATCTGGAAGTTGAAAATTTTCATATACATAAAAACTCTCCTCTTTTAATTTACTCATCTGCTCCATATAATCTTGGATGGTTCTTCCCTCTTGAAAATACTGTTGTTCTGTTTTCATTCCTACACCTCTCTTGATTGGTATCTGTTCAAAAAATAGCATACAATTATGGAAAAGTACAGATGTTAGTCTTCCAGTCCTATATAGGCTATATTTATTTTGAATCTTATATTAAAATAACGTATATAGATTTACTGGAGAAAGGCGGAACGCAAGTTATGCATACATTTGGTATTATTGGTCCTGGAGCAGTAGGTGCTGTGATCGCCGAGACGCTACAAGACAGCGGTTATGATGTCACATTGTTAGGAAGAAAGACAGGAAAGGTACAAATTAAACGAGCAGGAATATCAGCTTCTACCATCCTTCCAGTCAAGGCACTTTCACAAACCTTAACTGCTTTTGATTATCTATTTATCGCGGTAAAAGGAACACAATTAGAAGGGATTCTACCATTTCTTCCACAAGTCACAGATAAAAAGTCGATCTGTATTTTATGTCAGAATGGTCATGGACAACTGGAGAGGTTCACACTCCCGAACACATACCAAGCCGTTGTTTATATTAGCGGCCAGAAAAAGGAACAAGTCGTCACTCATTTCCGAGACCGTACGCTTATTCTTCCTAAAAACGATGCTACCACCATGTTGCAACAAGCGATAGCGGACAGCAAACTTGATCTACAACTTCATGATCAGTATCTATATGATCTATGGTATAAATTACTTGTTAATCTAGCCATTAATTCGGTAACTGCCTTAAGCAGAAATACGGCAATCATCCTCAAAGAAGCAAAAGTACGACAATTGTGCAGGAAACTGCTTCATGAGGGAATTACCATTGCAGCAGCCGAAGGAATTGACTTTGAAGAAGACATAATCGAAGAGATTATGCAGATTTATGATGGATATCCACCTTATATGGGAACCAGTATGTATTATGACATCATGAACCAGCAGCCCTTGGAAACGACCTATATACAAGGTTATTTATATCAAAGAAGTCAAGCACATTCCTTAGATACACCCTGTTTAGATACTGTATACAGTTTACTGGTAGCGAGCGAGATAAAGAATGAAAAAGATTGACTAACGGCCAGTGGTAAACCTAGATTATTAAAAATAAGAGATCCCTTACAGCTGCTGCCATAAGGGATCTTTTTCAAAGGTTAATTCCAAATTTCTTTGGCTAATTCTACGATATATTTCAGTTTATTCCATTGATCTTCTTCTGTCAGATTATTTCCGTGGTGTGTAGAAGCAAAGCCACACTGCGGACTAAGACATAATTGATCCAAAGGAACATACTGAGAAGCCTCTTGCACTCGAGTTTTAATAGCTTCTTTATCCTCAAGCTCTCCGTTCTTGGAGGTAATGAGGCCTAACACAACCTTTGCCCCGCCATTTGGAATATAATTAAGCGGCTTGAATCCTCCTGAACGCTCATCATCATATTCCAAAAAGAAACCATTTACCTTCTCTTTGGCAAATAACGTAGGAGCTATTAAATCATAACTTCCTTCAAAGGCCCAGTTAGAACGATAGTTACCACGGCATAAATGAGTCGTGATCACTAAATCTTCTGGTTTACCTTCCAATACACCATTAACTACACGCAATGCTAAATCGATTAAATAATCACGGTCATGTTCACCATCATTAAATGGAATATCAGGTGAAGATAATCCAGCAATATAGACATCAT
Source organism: Gracilibacillus alcaliphilus (assembly GCF_016909015.1). GTDB lineage: Bacteria > Bacillota > Bacilli > Bacillales > Amphibacillaceae > Gracilibacillus > Gracilibacillus alcaliphilus. The sequence continues at coordinate 6,629 of NZ_JAFBFA010000034.1, read as the reverse complement.
CAAACTGTAAATACCGACAACCTAAATCATAAAAAGCCTGCAAGGCATCGCGGTAAGCTTGAATAATATCTTGTGCATATGCTTCAATATCTGGATAAATACTCTCATCACGGATCCCGACATTAAATAATTGGTTCGGGCTTGGGATGGTTTGTTTGGCAACAGCTCTGCCAGCTACAATTTCATTAAGTTCTTTAAAGTCTTGCAGAAAAGGGTGATCCGGATTAAAGGAGACCTTTCCAATATTGCGAACATTGTACCGCTCTGTTTCTTCTTCTCCGTGGAAAATGTAGCCTACTTCTGGTACATACCCTTCGATCCCGTTTAAATGTTCTAAAAAGTCAGTGTGCCAGAAACGACGACGAAACTCCCCATCAGAAACTAATTCTAACCCTACCTCAATTTGCTTGTCGACAATATAACTGATTTCTTGGTTTTCTACCTCTCTTAACTGTTGTGAAGAAATATTGCCAGCTTGGAAATCTTTTCTTGCTTGCAATAATTTATCTGTTCTTAATAAACTACCAACATGGTCGGCTCGAAATGGGGCTGCTTTACTGTTTGTTGTCATGGTATCTTCTCCTTTTCGATTACTTATCCAGTAAAAAAACCTTCTTCACAATAAGAAGAAGGTTTTACACACACTAAGAAAACAATCTTCTTATCTATTGGAATTAGCACCATGTCTATAGATAGACTGGTTGCTGAGACATCATCAGGCCAAATCCCTCCGCCTCTCTGGATAAGAAATACTATGTAATAAATTTGTATGAAAATAATCATACTATAGATAAAAATACATTTCAATACTTTTATCAAAAAATGTTTTTTATTGTATATCCAAATAGTGCGTGTTCAAAAAGTTCGATAAAAAGGATCAAGAAGTTCAAGGCGGCGTAGCTTTGAGTAACGGACTTGCATAGGATGTGTTGACTTCTGTGTTACCCACACGATGTGGGTGATCTTAGTAGAAGTTCCTCTACCGCCAACTCCGATATTCGCTGTGTCATTTTTATAGGACTTTTTGAACAACCTCAAATAGTTTCTTCCCTGAACAACATTCACACATACCGAGCACTTGAAAGGAGGAGTAACCATTTTTCTGCGATTTCTTTCCATGCCTAATCCCGTTAAATCGATAAAACAGGCTTTAGAGACAACTAGACCGAATGTTCCAATTCTTTCTAAAGAAGAACAACAAATCATTCAAATGATTCACAGCAAAACAGTACAAGCTAATTTAAACAACTTGACAAGGACAGCCGCCTATTTTCACTTCTATCAACAATACCCTGAATTAAAATGGCCTTTCTTAGCTCATATGGTCTCGCGAAATGGCGGCTGGAATATGACCGACCTGAAGAGCAGTCTTCAATCCCAGTTGTTGACACCGGCTCAGCAGCACTATTTTTTCTCCTTTCTGGAAAGGAATAACTGGTTGATCTTTCAAGATGCCTATCCGCAGCTCTTGCTCTATCAAGAAAGCATGAAACGGCAAACCAATCTGACACACTTGCTGCCTTATTTCCATGTTTCCATCTTTATGCAAGTTTTGTGGAATCACTTTTTTAATAACAGAAACAGCTACTTGATTGATACAGCCTTAATTATTAACGAACAACACTATATTGAAAAAAGAGTGATTCAAAATAAGCAATATCAACCGACACTAAAAGAGAAAATAGATATGCGCCTTCCAGAACTGTTTCAATGGAACTATATCCTGCTCCCGTACCTGACTCGACAGGGGACACAAATAGTCGGGTTACCAGTTCAACATTTTCATTCCCTCAAACAGCGCATTCTATTAGGGAAAAAACTGCTGCATATCATCAGCCAACCTGTTTATCATCAGGCAATGGTAGAATGGGCGGAAAGTATAAAGCACAGCGGCTCCAGAAGCGATTATTGGCCACATGTGTTCACGCATCATTCTACAGGCAACTATATCTACAGCCCGACTCTGCCTCAGGCTTGGGAGAATATCAAGCACCAGCCCGCCCTGTTTGATGAATGGTTTCATGATGACAAGGTGCTTACATATTTTCGTCCCATTAAAAAGAATATCCACTGTGCCATTGCAAAAGATTATGTGGAAGCACTTCAACAATTACACACAGCTGCGGCTGTCCAGTCTTTATTTGACCAGAACTAAAATGGGTATTTCTCTATGTTTTATCCCGATTCCATCGTCGTGATATTTTCTGCAGTGGATCCCATACACTATTATAAGGCGGTGCATAAGCCAAGTCTAAATCTTGCAGCTGATCTATTGTCATCTGATTATACAAGGCCGTTGCGAACACATCTATGCGTTTGTCGACACCTTTTTTACCAATGATCTGTACACCAAGTAAGTGGTTCGTATATCGATGATAAAGTAATTTAATGTGCATTTCCTCTCCACCTGGATAATAGCCTGCTTGATTGTTGGCAGTTTTTGTTTCTGCCTGATAGGGAATATTCAGCTGTTTTGCTTCTTTCTCGCTGATACCTGTCCTACTCAGAGTCAAATCAAAGAATTTGATAATAGATGTTCCTGTTATCCCTTTAAATGTCAGCCGGTTTCCTGCCATATTGGCACCTGCAATCCGGCCCTGTTTATTGGCTGTCGTACCAAGCGGGACATAATCATTTGTTTGCTTGATCAAGTGATAGTGGGTGGCACAGTCGCCAGCTGCATAGATATATTGGCTCGAAGTCTGCATACTTGCATCTACAATAATTGCTCCTGCCTTGGTTCGCTGGATAGAAGTGTCCTTCAGAAAATCAGTATTCGGCTTAATACCGGCACTAATGAGTACCAAGTCCGTTGCAATGGTATCTTTATTGGTCACGACTTCCTTTACTCGCTGTGTTCCAGTGAAACGGACCACTTCTTCGTCTAATCTCACCTCTATACCGTTTTTATTTGCTTCTGCTGTGATCCACTCTGCCATTTCAGCATCAAAAATCTTTGCCAGCTGTTTTCCTCTTTGAACAATCGTTACAGACAAGCCTTTAGAACGAAAAGAGTCTGCAGCCTCTAATCCGATATACCCCCCGCCAATAATGGTAACATGACGAATGGTTTCCGCTAAGTCAGCCATAATGCCAGTGGTATCAGGGATCGTTTTTAGCACGTGAATCCCCTCCAGATGGACACCTGACCAGTCAGGGATGATCGGATCTGCTCCAGTAGCAACGAGTAAGCGATCATAATCAAATATGACCAACTCATCAGATAACACTCGTTTAGCCGTTACCTGTTGTTTGTCGATATCGATCGCGATTACATCTATATGAACCTCAGCCTGAATGCCATATTCGTCACGGAATGTGGATACAGAACGAGCGATCACATCAGCTGCAGAAGGCACTAATCCATTGATCACATAGGGCAAACCACACTGCCCATAGGAATAGACATCCCCGCGTTCGAGAACCGTGATGTCAGCCGCTTGATCAGTTCTAACAATCTCCATCGCTGCACTCATTCCAGCTGCTACTCCTCCAATGATTACATATTTCATTACACACTCCTCCTTATCCTTTGATCCAGCAACTTTTTCCGACCAATAAAGGATCAGCAGACATTGTTTATTTTTGCTGAGATTATCAAGCTTGCTGCCTTGCAAGAAAATAGTCTAACAATTGATCGGCATGATGCACTTCTACATTCACATTCTCATGTACAGATTTTGTTGCCGGATGATGGCGGTGGTTCATCCAGACCGTGTGCCAATTCAGCTGTTTGGCACCAACCATATCCTTTTCATACGAATCGCCAACATAAATCGTCTGTTCTGGATTGCATTGCAACCCTTCAGCGACAATATCAAAAATAGCTTTGTTTGGCTTAGCCACCCCATAAGAACCCGAAATAAAGATATGATCATCCGGTATCCATTTCATAAGCTGGAGTTGTTTAATCTTCAACATTTGCCGCTGTTCTTCCCCATTGGTTAAAATGGCTAGCTGCTTACCTTGTTGGAACAGCTCATCTAATAATTGCCGAACTTCAGGAAACAGCTGAATATTACTTTGTTCTTCTTTATACCCTCGATCAAATGTCTCCGCTTGTTGTGTACTCATCTCCATGCCAAAATCATGACAAGCCATGCGAAATCGTTCTGTCTGCCATTGGTATACAGTTATTTCTCCTGCTTCACTCTGGTCAAATAATTGTTCTGAATATTTTCTGCTGGCACGATAGACCTTATCAATTTCTTCGTAACTATAATTGTCAGAAATATGACGATGAAACGTCCGGTGAAAAGATTGGGCTTGATCATATAATGTATCATCTACATCAAAAATAATAGTCTTCATACAATTGTTCCACTCCATTGCTGATTAATATATCCTTCCAAATGTTCTATGCTAAGAAGGCCTGTAAAGAGCTAGCTTGTGCTTGCATATCATGATAACCTTGCTGATAAAGATTCGTTAATTTAGTCTTATTTCTTTCTACCCGGCCGACTTTTAACTTCTCCGTTGGGGATATAATAAATACATTGCCTTTCTTTTCTTCCTCCAATAAGTATTGCAATGTGTGATTATATTCCGTGTGGCGTTGCTTAATCGATTGTATCAAGCCGGGATATTGACCATATTTCTTTTCTAATAAACCTTGAAAAGATTGTGGCTTTTTGAAATAGCCTCGATTGCGCGTCAATATGACAACGTTCTTTTTGTTTCCGTCCTCTACTGATTTTTTTACAGGGATTGGGCAGCTTATTCCCCCGTCCATTAGCGCTCGGTCTTGATAGTTAACGACAGGTGCCACAAATGGAAGTGAGCTGGAGGCGCGCAGTAGTGTCAGCATGTCGTCTGCGTAATGTGATTTATCGTAGAATATAGGTTCCCCACTTCGGCAGTCCGTTGCAACAACCACAAACTCTTCGGGCGCCTTATTAAAAGAAGCAAAATCAAAGGGAACTAGTTCATTTGGCAAACGATCAAAAATAAAATCCATGCCAAATAACTGGCGTTTAGTCAGCCAATTTCGTAAAGATAAATAATCAGGATGATCGACATAATCAATCGTTACTTTTTTATTACGATCAATTTGCCGGGATATATAGGAAGATCCATGACATGCACCGGCTGAAACCCCGATCACATAAGGGAAATACATCTCATGTTCCATTAAATAGCGCAACACACCTGCCGTATAGACCCCACGGCTTCCTCCACCCTCTAGTACTAATCCAGTATTATTCATAAAACCCTCTCCAATTTCCTTTTTCTAGTAATAACCATCCTTTTCTTATGAAGGTCTATCACTATTATAAGGAATGTTGGAAAGGGTCACCTATTATTTTGCTTATACTTTTTACATCTTAATACCTGTTCGCCAACGCGTCCTGTCAAACATCCCAGGAACACTTTGGCCGCCCTTCTTTTTTTGGTTTATTCGTGTGATTCATTATTTCTCTTTAATTTCTATTTTCCCATCTGCCTTGCCAATAATCATCGTATCGGCCATATCGACAAACAGACCATTATCAACAACACCAGGAATAGCATTAATTTGGGTCGATAACACACTTGGTTCTTCAATATGGTTAAAATGACAATCGATAATATAATTACCATTATCTGTGATAAAAGGGATATCGCTTTCTGACATTCTGAGGGTGACTCTACAGCCAAGCCTTTCTACTTGCCTGATGGTAACTTTCCATGCATAAGGAACAATTTCAACAGGCAGAGGAAAAGCGCCAAGCTTGTGTACATACTTTTGTTCCCCAATCACCACAACGAAATGTGTGGAGCTGGTAGCAATCATCTTTTCGCGTAACAGAGCTCCTTTTGCTCCTTTAATCAAGTTAAATTGATCATTGGCTTCATCCGCTCCATCGATCATTATATCGATATGATCAATATCAGCGACATCTATAAGAGGAATGTGGAGTTCCAGTGCACGTTCTTCCGTAAATTTGGATGTGGCTACCCCGTGTATCTTGAGTCCTTGCTTAACCTTGTTTCCTAATTCACGAAGTACGATGTTTACAGTCGATCCCGTTCCCAAACCGACGATCATACCTTCTTCTATATATTCTACAGCCTTCTGTCCTACTAATTGTTTCTCCAACACCGAAATCACCTCTCTCTTCTTCAAAAACTAGTATATCTTCATATTCCCCTTTTGTATCTTATGTAAACCCTTTTAAAGTTGACATCAGTACAGCCAACAAAAGATATTCCTTACTTTTTGAACAACCTCTTTATGCAAAAGGAAATATTTTGGCACATGTTTCACTAGGCTACCGTACTTCATGTTAAGCTATTACGACCATGGCAGATATCGAGAGCAAGGCAACCGCTGCGACTGACCGTTTCGCTATGATTTGATCCTACAGTGTTTGGTTAGAACATCCTCAGTTACCAGTTAGTTGATACAAAGTGGCCTACCTACATGATGCTATTTATTGCATGAAGTGTAGAACTATTTCCTAGCGTAGGCCAACCACGCAGACTCTTATGGGAACAGGACGAGCTGAAGATCCACTAAAAAAGCGGTTTTCTTTTTTAGTTAGCTGAGTCGTCCCAATAGAAAGCATTCCTGTAATGAAGAAATATGAGGGGAAATGAGCGTAGAATCAATTTTACAGAAAAGAATCCCCCTTGGTAGTATAGAGAGT
>NZ_JAFBFA010000033.1 GCF_016909015.1 Gracilibacillus alcaliphilus | reverse complement strand
CACTCTCTATACTACCAAGGGGGATTCTTTTCTGTAAAATTGATTCTACGCTCATTTCCCCTCATATTTCTTCATTACAGGAATGCTTTCTATTGGAGTTAACTGCAAGAAATAGTGTAAGGGTTCTATAAGTCAGTTGATAATTGAGTTTTTTGGGCTACAGACATGTTATACTATTAATCTTGAGTATCTTGAAAGGAGGGCAACAAAATGAAACTTTTCATTTCAACCGTTTTCATCATATATATCAGTTTTTTTACCACAATATACATATCTGCAGAATCCTCAGAGGAAATTACATTAGATAGTGGAGAAATAGTAACCGTATTTCTTGAGAAACTCTCTGATGGCTACAAATATGAAGTAGAATTTGAAAACGGCCATTATTATTCCGAGGATCATTCAGCAGACGGAGGAATGGGTTTGTGGTCCCATTCGTTAACAGAAGAAGAAATATATTTAGCTAGAGAAGCAATTGATAAATATGAAGAAATACATGGAGATCCTGCTGACCGTTCTTCGATCAATCCAATAGGTATATTAGTAATTATACTCGGTTTATTTTTTGCCATTTTCCCTTATGCTGCTTGGTATTTAGAGATTGGATGGAAATTGAACAATGCTGAACCTAGTGATTTGGTTTTATTTTTTAATCGTGCAGGGGGGATCATTGGTATAGTTATTGGCTTATTTATTTTATTTTAATTTAGAATCTCGGATTAATCATTTTTTCTAGTGTGAAAAGCAAGACGTTTAATTGATCGTTTACTTTTGTTGTGTCATATCCCAATTGAAATGTGTCCAACATTAAACCATTAATAAATGAAATGAGGTATCGAGCAATGGCATTCGGAGGTACATAAGGTTCAAACTCTCCTTGTTCCATTCCTTTGTGAATGACACTCTCAATAGCTTCTATCGTTTGTTCATAACGTTTTGAAATATAGGGGAAGTTTTCTTTATTTTTTACATACTGTGAGGAGAGAAAAAACTCAGCTTTTGCATGCAGCAAGGATTGTTCTATTCCTTCAATATTGGACTGTTGTTCTTTAACCCAGCGCTCAATGCTTACCCATAATGGTTGTCCTTCAGTCATAATAAACATTTGAATATCTTGTTGATCATCATATTTAAGGACCTCAATAAACACATGGTCAATATTATCAAAATAGCTGTAGAATGCGCCTCTAGAGATTCCGGCTTTGTCCATAATATCTTGCATAGATGTGTGGACATACCCTTTTTGGATGAACACTTGTTTTGCGGCTTTTATCAATTCCTTTTTTCGTTCTTGTTTATATTCGTCACTAACTTTTGGTGTCATAGACCCACCTCCATAATCTATATGACAAAAAGGGTGCAAAAAATTATACACCTATGTCGTTTATAATGTTGATTATAGCGACACTAATATGTAGTTTCAATTATTTTGTATTGAATTCAATGATCCATTTCAAATGAACAAACAACAAATAACTTGACTCTATTTTGTACAGGGCTTACTCTTAGATTGAATATTTCAGTCAATATAAAAGATTATACTTTTCTAAGCAAAGGGAGAATGATATATATGTCACCAATAAATCAGGAGCAATTAGATCAGAAAAAAGCGGAGCGAAAAGAACAAATTATGCGTGCCGCTTTGAGAGTGTTTGCAGATAATGGTATTAAACTCACGAAAATAAGTATGATTGCCAAAGAAGCGAAGGTCAGTCATGGATTGATCTATCATTATTTTGATTCAAAAGAAGAGATACTTTATGAGAGTATAGAGTGGGCAATGGATCAAAATACGGTTGCACAATTTTTTCATAGTCTGAATGCAAGTGAGAAAAGTCCTCTGGAAAAAATTAAGGAATTTACTCAGTTTGCGTTTACAGAAAGTGATACAGGGACAAGCAGTATGGTTTTTCGAATCGTCCAATATTTAAATGGGGCTAATGGTTTACCTGATCATATCCACGAACTCGTGAACAAATCAGGACAATTCTATATCAAAGTCTTAGCCCCTTTATTTCTTGAAGGACAGAAATCCGGGGAGATCATTCAAGGAGATACCGAAGAACTGTTGGGTGTCTATTTAACTGTCCTTTCCAGTATAATGGCAGATGATCCATCATACTGGAAAGAAAACATGGAGAGGAAGGTGAGCATTCTTTTACGGATGATAGAAGTACGATAATATTAAAAAAAATATTGACATATCAATAAAACACCTTTATTCTTAATATTGACTGAATTAGTCAATCATTAATAGGTGTTTATTTTTTGCACTTATATTGATTGAATTAATCAATCTATATTTGAGAGGAGACAATTTTATGACTGAACCTGTTATTTCGGTAAAGAATATTAAAAAAAATTTCGGAAAGAAAACTGTTTTAGATGGCCTCCAATTTGAAGTAGCAAAAGGTTCTATTTTTGCGCTGCTTGGAGAAAATGGGGCAGGGAAAACCACCATGGTACGTATTTTATCAACCTTGATTCAAGCAGATAGTGGGGTGGCAACCATTGGCGGTTACGATACAAATCGGGAGTCTGCTTCTGTAAAAAAATTGATTAGTTTAACTGGGCAGTACGCAGCAGTAGATGAACTATTGACAGGTGAGGAAAATCTGCTGATGATGGGGCGGTTAAATCACCTGGATCGCCAGACAGTCAAAAAGCGTACGGCAGAACTTTTGGAACAATTTGATTTAAAAGAGGCAGCTAAAAAACGAGCACAATCCTATTCCGGCGGGATGCGCCGCAGGCTTGATATTGCCATCAGTCTAATCGCAAATCCACAAGTGATATTTCTTGATGAGCCGACAACGGGACTGGATCCACGCAGTCGCAAGAATATGTGGAACATGATACAGAGGCTTGCCGAGAGCGGCGTAACAATCTTTTTAACAACGCAATATTTGGAAGAGGCCGATCAGCTTGCAGATAAGATAGCTGTCATCAGCAGGGGAAAAATTGTTGAAGAAGGAACTGCCACAGAGCTGAAACGTTTGGTTGGAGAAGAAAAAATAGAATTCACGTTTGCTGATTTACCATCCTGCCAGAAAGCACTGGATCTTTTAGGAGGTCAAATCGACGTGAATGAAATGAGTATTACCATAACTACGGAAAGTTCACCGGAGAATATCCGTCAACTGTTGAACATGTTATATGAATCTAGTATACATCCGGCATCTTTCATCTTCCGTAAGCCGACATTAGACGATGTTTTCATGGAAATAACAAGTGATCATAAGAAAGGAGCTGTTGTTAATGGGTGAGTCTAAGTGGTACTGGGCAATTTTAGACGGTTGGGCCATGTCTATACGAAGTTTAAAACATATTTTCCGAGAAGCCGAATCACTGTTGATGGCCGTTGGTTTACCAGTAGCTATTATGATCATGTTTGTCTATGTTTTTGGAGGTGCAATTCAGACAGGGACAGATTATGTAAATTATGTTGTTCCTGGTGTTATCATTACATGTGTCGGATTTGGCAGTTCGATTATCGCGCTTAGTGTTACACAGGATATGGTTGGTGGTTTATTTGAGCGCTTCCGGACAATGCCGCTGCTTCCATCTTCTTTAATGGTAGGCCATGTATTCGGAGGTTTTGTTCGTAATGTGATTGCAACTACAGTAGCCATTCTTGTTGCTTTTCTTATTGGTTTTCGACCAGAGGCAGGCTGGCTGGAATGGTTAGGAGTGATAGGGGTCTTAACCCTCTTCATGTTATCGATTAGCTGGGTATTTGTGGTTTTTGGTTTACTCGTAAAAAGTGTGGAGGCAGCTAATGCTATTACGTTTCCAATGTTATTTCTGCCTTACTTGAGCAGTGCCTTTGTACCGACCGAGACGATGCCGTCGTGGCTTCATGCATTCGCGGAAAATCAGCCGATGACTCCGCTGATTGAGACATTGCGCGGCCTTTTGCTTGGAACTCCAATCGGCCATAATCATTGGTTGATGATTGCTTGGTTTGGAGGATTACTGATTGTATCAATGATTGTTGCTACCTTTTTATTTAAACATCGGAAAAGCGAATGAGATTTTTATAATGGAACTAATATAAAAGTAAAAAACTAAACCATGGTAAGTCGGTAAATTTAGAGTGTAAGTAAGGGATAAGTGTGCTCGGTCATTAATTATCCAACTTGTGACAAAAGTTTATCGGAGGTGCTTTAAAATGGGTCAACAAAAAAGTGTTGAAATCGCGGAATTAGCTAAACATCATGGAATTCAAGTAAAAGTTGATTCACTGCAATTTAATGATGATGGATTAGATTTCAACGTTGTGTTCGCAGAAGATATAGATGGTGCCAACTGGATATTAAGAATACCAAGAAGAGATGATGTTCTCCCACGCACTGTAACGGAACAAAATGCATTATCTTTAGTCCGTGAGTTTGTATCCTTTGAGATACCTAATTGGGAAGTATTTGAAAAGGATTTGATCGCTTACCAAGCACTTAGTGGGGTGCCAGCAGGAAAATTCACGACAGAGATTCAAGAATATGTATGGGGAAATGGTCAGGAAGAAATTCCTGAGCAATTTCATGAATCCCTAGCAAAAGCGTTAGCTGAACTTCACCAGTTATCCAAACATCGTGCAAAAGGTGCTGGATTACCCGTTGAGGAAGCAAGTGATTTAAAACTCATAATGAATAAGCGGATGCATCGTATAAAAGAGATGATTGGTGTAGGGGAATCATTATGGAACAGGTGGCAATCATGGATTGCTAATGAAGAAATCTGGCCTAATGAAACAGGTCTGATTCATGGTGACTTACATCCGGGTCACATACTAGTCAACAAGGAGACGATGGTAACAGGATTGATTGACTGGACGGAAGCAAGAGTAGCGGATGTGGCAAATGATTTTGTTTATTACTACACGGCTTTCGGCGAAAAAGGATTAAATTCTCTTATTGGTTATTATCATAAAGCAGACGGTAAGACATGGCCATTAATGAAAGAACATGTGTTGGAACTTGCGGCAGCGTATTTTCCAATCGAAATTGCCGAGTTTGCCATTGCTTCTGGAACAGAAGAACATGAAAAACTGGCAAAAAAATTATTGGGTGTATCCCAAAGTATTGATAACTAATTACCTTGAAAGTCAAAGTATTGTATGGCCTTTTTGATGAGATGATAAACACTTTCTAATTAAGGAAATACTGCACTAATCCAAAGCAAGGAACGAGTGATATAGATTGATATCCAGCGTGGTATTGCATTGTTCGGAATATTGACCACTAGTATGATATTATTTGTATCTATAATGATGGATTGGAATTGTACGGAGAAGTGGGTGACTTAACAGGATTCTTATTGACATGTGTCATTTTTGCAATCAGTTATCAGCAAATATTGGATGCGTCACTTTCACTTTGGTTCATGCAAATGGTTGTGGCATTTGTTGACCTATGGAAAATAGTAAAGCAACAGATTGAAATGATATTAGAAGTCTCGAATGGATATATTTAAGTAGAAGGTATAAATCTAAATCCAAGTAATGGACAGATTAGAGTCAAAAAAATAGGGTTTGTTCGAACCGATGTTAAGTTGAGTTCGAACAAACCTTGTTTTTTAAATATAAAGTTTATAGCAAAATGGATTGATTGTTATCCAAAACTATGATAAATTAATATAGATACACTAAAATATTATTATATTTGTCTAAACTTACCCTATCTTAATTATAGAACATTTAATCCTACTTAGTCAACCCTTATTTTTAAATTTTTTTTGGAGGGTTTAGTACTAAGAAAATAGAATTGCAGAAACGGAATTATCAATAAATAGGAGAATAACTTGGTTTAGTGCTGGACAAATGGGAGGGGAAAAATGAAAACATTCGTAGCAAAGTTTTGGGAGTTGGATAAAACACAGCTTATGCACGTTGGAGGCAAAGGATTAAATTTAGGAGAACTATTAAAAATTCCTGATCTTCAAGTGCCTGAGGGTTTTTGTATAACGACAGCCGGATATCAAAATGTTATCAGCAAAAATGATATATATATAAAATTATTGAATCAGCTAGTCGAGTTAAAAGCGGAAGACCGAGAAAGAATTAGCGAAATTAGCCAAAAGTTACGCCAAACGATTACAGAAACCGAAATCCCTTCCAATATGGTGAAAGAAGTCTTCCAGACACTCTCTGAATTTGGAGAAGAACATGCTTATGCAGTTCGATCCAGCGCAACTGCTGAGGATTTGGCAAATGCTTCTTTTGCCGGCCAATACGACACGTATTTAAATATTATTGGTAAAGAAGCTATTTTACAGCATATTAAAAAATGTTGGGCTTCCTTATTTACGGATCGTGCAATTACTTACCGGATACAAAACGGATTTGACCACAGTCAAATTTATTTATCTGTAATTGTACAAAAAATGGTCTTCCCTCAGGCTTCGGGTATTTTATTTACAGCAGATCCTGTTACTTCCAACCGAAAACAGCAATCCATCGATGCAGGTTTTGGGCTGGGTGAAACGTTTGTTTCTGGTTTGACATCAGCTGATTACTATAAAGTAGAAGAAGGAAAAATCATTGAAAAGATAATAGCAGATAAAAAATTAGCTATCTACGGACGAAAAGATGGAGGGACAGAGACACAACAGTTGAACCTAGAACAAAGAAAGGTTCAAACACTTACGGATCAGCAAATTTTACATCTAACCAGAATCGGAAGAAAAATCGAAACTCACTTTGGGCAGCCGCAAGATGTTGAATGGTGTCTTGTTAATGATACGTTTTACTTTGTCCAAAGTCGTCCTATTACCACTTTATATCCTATCCCTGAAGTGAATGATACAGATAAGCACGTTTATTTATCTGTTGGCCATCAGCAAATGATGACAGACGCGTTGAAGCCTTTAGGGCTATCTATATGGTTATTAACCACTCCCGCTCCAATGCACCAGGCTGGAGGGAGATTGTTTGTCGATGTTGCACCACGACTTACTTCACCTGACAGCAGGAAAATGTTGATAGAAACGCTTGGAGATTCTGACCCGCTTATAAAAGATGCCTTAATAAATATCATTGAACGAGAAGATTTGATAAAACCTTCGACAAATGCCAATAAAGAATCATTTAGTAACCACATGGCCAAAGATACGAATGTAATCGACTTTCAAGCACAAATTGAAAATGACCCTGCAATTGTTTCTGATTTGATTAGGGATAATCAACTATCAGTGGAAGCATTAAAACAGAATATCCAAACTTATTCAAGAGCAGAATTATTTGATTTTATCCTAGAAGATCTTCAGCAACTAAAGAAAATCTTATTTAATCCACAAAGTTCAAAGGTAATTATGACAGCTATGAATGCTTCCATATGGATTAACGAGAAAATGAATACATGGCTGGGTGAAAAGAACGCAGCAGATACCCTATCTCAATCTGTACCAAACAACATTACTTCAGAGATGGGACTGGAATTATTAGATGTTGCAGACCTCATTCGTCCATACTCGGAAGTAATTGATTATTTACAAAATGTTAAAGATGACGATTATCTGGATGAATTGCCAGCATTTGAAGGCGGTCAAAAAATCCAACATGCTATCTATACTTATCTGGATAAATACGGCATGCGCTGTGCTGGGGAAATAGATATTACCAAGCCCCGCTGGAGTGAAAAGCCATGTATACTCGTCCCGCTGCTTCTTAATAACATTATAAACTCTGAACCTGGTGCTAGTAAAATAAAATTTGAGAAGGGAAGACAACATGCTTTTATAAAAGAACAAGAATTACTTGAGCGCTTGCAACAATTACCTGAAGGGAAACAAAAATCAGAAGAAACGAAAAAGGTTATCAGCTTTATCCGGAATTTCACCGGGTACAGGGAGTATCCTAAATATGGAATGATCCAACGTTATTTTATCTATAAGCAAGCGTTATTAAAAGAAGCTGAACAGCTTGTACATGCCAATATTATTTATGAGAAAGAAGACATATATTACCTGCATTTCGAAGAACTTCATGAAGTGGTGAAAACTAAGAAATTGGATTACCAGATTATCAGGGAACGAAAAGATGCTTATAAATTATACGAAAAACTTATTCCACCACGTGTGATGACATCTGATGGTGAAATTATTACGGGTAATTACAAACGAGAAAATATACCAGATGAAGCGATAGTTGGTCTGTCTGTTTCTTCCGGAGTTATAGAAGGAAGAGCACGAGTAATCCTGAACATGGCGGATGCTGACTTGGGAGGTGAAGATATATTAGTCACTTCCTTTACTGATCCCAGCTGGACACCATTGTTTGTATCTCTCAAAGGGCTGGTCACCGAGGTTGGCGGACGGATGACTCATGGTGCAGTGATTGCGCGTGAATACGGCCTGCCAGCAGTAGTTGGAGTAGAAAATGCAACTAAACGTATAAAAGACGGGCAACGAATTCGGGTGCATGGAACAGAAGGATATATCGAAATATTGTAATTAGTGAATATTTCCACATCTAATCATCAGTATGTAAAGTATTCTTAAACGCTTTTAAATCTTTTAGACCTACTTTTCTTTCGTGTGTGCTGAAGGTTATAGAAAAGAAGTGTACAGGAATCGAAAACTGCAACCGACAGGACATTAACTTTTCAGCAATATGCTGAAAAAATTTTAGTATGATGTACAACTCAGGCTATCGCTATTAACAGTTGGCGATAATCCGGGTTTTTACATGAAACAGATATTATGATCTGTAAAAATATTTGATTTAAGGAGTGAAGCAATTGACAGGTCAATTAGTTCAGTATGGACGGCACCGCCAACGCAGGAGCTATGCACGTATTAATGAAGTGCTAGAATTACCTAATCTTATTGAGATTCAAACCGCCTCTTATGAATGGTTCTTAGAGGAAGGTTTAAGAGAGATGTTCCGGGATATCTCTCCAATTGAAGACTTTACTGGAAATCTATCACTTGAGTTTGTGGATTATCGTTTAGGTGATTCGAAATATCTTGTGGATGAAGCAAAAGAAAGAGACGTGACATACAATGCTCCTCTGCACGTGAAGGTTCGTTTAATTAATAATGAAACCGGAGAGGTAAAGGAACAAGAAGTATTTATGGGTGATTTCCCCTTAATGACAGATACGGGAACATTTATTATCAATGGGGCAGAACGTGTTATTGTATCACAGCTTGTACGATCACCAAGTGTCTATTATAACGAAAAAATCGATAAAAACGGAAAAAAAGGTTTTACTGCAACTGTCATTCCAAATCGCGGTGCATGGTTGGAATTTGAAACAGATGCGAAAGATGTTGTTCATGTCCGGATTGACCGAACACGAAAACTTCCGATCACTGTGCTTTTGCGTGCACTTGGTTTTGGGACAGATCGGGAAATTATCGATTTGATCGGTGATAATGAATACCTTCAGAACACGCTTGCAAAAGATAAAACGGAAACAACTGAAAAAGCACTGCTTGAAATCTATGAACGCCTACGTCCAGGCGAACCACCAACAGTTGAAAGTGCTAAAAGCTTATTGATATCCCGCTTTTTTGACCCAAAACGTTACGATCTGGCACATGTCGGCCGTTATAAAATCAATAAAAAACTCCATATCAAAAACCGTCTGTTCAACCAGGTTCTGGCTGAAACAATTGCCGACCCTGACACTGGTGAAGTTTTAGCAGAAAAGGGCGATAAGCTGGAACGTAAATTGCTGAACAAACTTATCCCTTATTTAGAGAGAAAAAAAGAAAAACTTGGTGAAAAGTTGCTTGAACCTCATGGAGGGATTCTTGGTGATGGAATTTCTCTTCAATCTATTAAAATTACAGACCCAACCGATCCAAGCGGCCTGAGAGAGCTCCATGTCATAAGCAATGGAAATGTCGAAAAAAACATTAAGAATTTAACACCTGCTGATGTTTTATCAGCAATCAGCTACTTTTTTAATCTTTTGCATCGTGTTGGAGATACGGATGATATCGATCATCTTGGAAATCGCAGAATCCGTTCGGTAGGGGAATTAATGCAAAATCAATTCCGTATCGGTCTGTCTCGTATGGAGCGTGTAGTGCGTGAAAGAATGTCCATACAGGAGACTTCCAGCGTTACACCGCAGCAATTGATCAATATTCGTCCTGTGACTGCTTCCATCAAGGAGTTCTTCGGAAGCTCACAGTTGTCTACGTTTATGGATCAAACAAACCCGCTGGCAGAACTGACAAATAAACGCCGTCTGTCTGCACTTGGGCCTGGTGGTTTGACACGTGAGCGTGCAGGGGTCGAAGTTCGCGATGTTCACTACTCCCACTATGGCCGTATGTGTCCAATTGAGACTCCTGAGGGTCCGAACATCGGTTTGATCAACTCGCTTTCCAGTTATGCAATAGTCAATAAATTCGGATTTATTGAGACACCCTATCGCAGAATCGATCATGAAACCGGCAAGGTAACCGAACACATTGATTATCTGACAGCTGATGAAGAAGATAATTATGTAATTGCACAGGCAAACGCACCATTAACAGAAGAGAAAACCTTTCAAAACGATGAAGTCATCGCCAGATTTGGCGGGGGAAACACGGTTGTTCCACGTGAGCAGATCGATTATATGGACGTTTCTCCTAAACAAGTTGTTTCAGCAGCGACTGCGTGCATTCCATTTCTGGAAAATGACGACTCTAACCGTGCATTGATGGGGGCGAATATGCAGCGGCAGGCAGTTCCGCTGATGAACCCGGAAGCTCCAATTGTTGGGACTGGTATGGAATATGTAAATGGGAAAGACTCTGGTGCTGCTGTTATTTGCCGTCATGATGGAGTTGTAGAATATGTGGAAGCGAAAACCGTTATTGTACGTCGTATTTCTGAAGTGAATGGCAAAGAAGTAGCAGGCGATGTGGACCGTTATGGCCTACAAAAATACAAACGTTCCAACCAAGGCACTTGTTATAATCAGCGCCCGATTGTTGCAGAAGGAGATCGTGTAATAAAAGGAGAAGTTCTTGCTGATGGTCCTTCTATGGAAGACGGGGAACTTGCATTAGGGCAAAATGTTCTTGTAGCTTTTATGACTTGGGAAGGTTATAACTATGAGGATGCTATTATTATGAGTGAACGTCTTGTTAAAGATGATGTATATACTTCTATTCATATTGAAGAGTTTGAATCAGAATCACGTGATACAAAGCTTGGACCAGAGGAATTTACTAGAGAGATTCCTAACGTTGGGGAAAGTGCACTCAAAAATCTTGATGAACAAGGAATTATTCGTGTCGGTGCAGAAGTAACGGACAGTGATATTCTTGTAGGAAAAGTCACACCTAAAGGAATGACAGAGCTTTCCGCAGAAGAACGCTTATTACATGCGATTTTCGGTGAGAAAGCACGTGAAGTAAGAGATACATCCCTACGCGTTCCCCATGGTGGCCATGGAATCGTCTTAGATGTAAAAATCTTTAATCGTGAAGATGGCGATGAGTTACCACCAGGTGTGAATCAGCTTATTCGTGTATATATCGTTCAAAAACGTAAGATTCACGAAGGAGATAAAATGGCAGGTCGACACGGTAACAAAGGGGTTATCTCCAAAATTCTGCCGGAAGAGGATATGCCATTCTTGCCAGACGGTACACCAATCGATATCATGCTGAACCCATTAGGGGTGCCATCACGTATGAATATCGGACAGGTGTTTGAGCTGCATTTAGGAATGGCTGCCAGACAGCTTGGATTACATGTAGCAAGTCCTGTCTTTGATGGAGCAACCGAGGAAGATGTTTGGGAAACCCTTGAAGAAGCTGGCATGCCGAGAGATGCGAAAACCATTCTTTATGATGGGCGCACCGGAGAGGCTTTTGATAACCGTATATCCGTAGGTGTTATGTATATGATCAAACTTGCACATATGGTTGACGATAAGCTCCATGCCCGTTCAACTGGACCATACTCGCTTGTAACGCAACAGCCGCTCGGTGGTAAGGCACAGTTTGGCGGACAGCGTTTTGGTGAGATGGAAGTCTGGGCATTGGAAGCTTACGGTGCTGCCTATACACTTCAGGAAATCTTAACGGTTAAATCAGATGATACGGTTGGACGTGTGAAGACATATGAAGCTATTGTAAAAGGTGATAATGCACCAGAACCAGGAGTTCCTGAGTCGTTTAAAGTACTCATTAAAGAGCTTCAAAGTCTTGGTATGGATGTGAAGATGCTCTCCGGCGATGAAGAAGAAATCGACATGCGTGAGTTAGAAGAGGAAGAAACCCAGCAGGCAAGCAAGTTTAATTTAGAAATACAAGAAAACTAAAAACTGCTTAGCGGCAGCAAAGGTTTGGTGGACAATTTATGCCGCACCTATTTAAAAGGAATGTGGACAAAGGAAAGCTATAAGGTACGATTAATCTCTGAGGGAACTCTTTTTGACATAATTTCACGGCTATTTAGTGAAGATATTGGGTAATCAGAAAATAGTGTGGAAGGACGGTTAAAAAGAACCCTCCTCTATTTCCTTAGGTAGTGTAGAAAAATTAGCATTATAGATTTCTTCGTATATCTCCTTTATATCCAGTTTATTCCCGGATTAGGAATTGATCAGATAACATTTTCCGACAGTAATTTCAACTTCTTTGAATTTCGTTTTAACTTTATGATAGCCAGCTGCAAACAAAATTTCTGCTCCAAAGGCTCCAAAAGGTATGACTGGAAAATTATCTAATGTAT
The DNA here is from genome assembly GCF_016909015.1 of Gracilibacillus alcaliphilus. GTDB lineage: Bacteria > Bacillota > Bacilli > Bacillales > Amphibacillaceae > Gracilibacillus > Gracilibacillus alcaliphilus. The sequence goes on along the minus strand of NZ_JAFBFA010000033.1, from coordinate 49,819 downwards.
TGACTCTTACGTTAACGTAAGGATGTATAGTAATCATGACAAATGGTGTGGAGGTTCACTATGTACAGTACTGGAGAAGTAGCAAAAAAAATGAACATAACCGTTCGAACACTTAGATATTACGATGAGATCAACCTGTTGAACCCGTCTTATACCGCAGAATCGGGTTACCGTTTCTACTCAAAATCAAATATTGTTACATTGCAGCGGATTATTGCCCTAAAGGAACTCGGCTTTCCATTAAGCAAAATTAAAACCATCCTGGATCAAAAAAATTGGGAAAATGTTTTTGAGGAACAGTTGATGCTTATCACTAAGGAAAAAGAAAGACTCCGTTATTTAGAAAAAACGCTACGACTTTCTCAGCATTTATCCCAGATTGGGCAAGACATTAGCTGGAGAAATATTTTTCAGTTTACCAAGCAAACGGAAGAAGATCGATATAACAATCATTTATTTATTAAGCAATATTTTGATGAACGCGAGCTAGACATTTTGAAAAAACCTAGTTTGGATCTGGGTAGAAGCGAATCCAAAGAATTGGTTGAAATGTTGAAGACGGCCAAGGAGCAAAAGAATGAAGATCCTGAATCGCTCAAGTCACAACATTTGGCTTATAAACTAGTATATTTTCTTGAAAATACTTTTTATGGTGATTCAGCACTTATTGAAAAGTATTGGATGCTTCAAAAGCAACCGCCAAAGGAAGGAAATTTGTTCATGTTGGATGATGATGTCATTTACTATATTGAAAGCATCATGGATTGTTATGAAACAAAATGGGGGGAGGTCGGAAAAAGTCAATCGTATCATCGGGAATGAGTTGAACTAAATGAAACGATGGATTTGAAGAGGTATTAGGCATCCGCTTTAAACCAGGAAGCCAATGTTTCATTCAATCGGTTAATAATTGAAAGAGCCTCTAGTAATGAGAAGTTGAAAACAATATCCACGAAAATTTTAGCAAAAGAGTTGTCACTAAGTTGCTACGCTAATATTTCCAAGCTGTGGTTTGCATAAAATGACCATAGATTTTCCATAATGATCTAAAGCTTCGGGTGCCTCGTAAAAAAACGCACTAAAAATATGCTAAAAGCTCCTCTCTTCATTTCTTTGGATAGTATTTTCAAATGAAGCTTTTGTAATGAAAACAGCATCATGATATACAACAAGTAATTAACATCAACGAATCCAGTTATGATGGAATATGATTCATGACAAATGTAACTACTTTTCATGGTATACCTCAGGCATAATACTTGATAAGAAAGGTGTATAACATGAAGAGGCCTTCACATGGAGTAAATGAAACAGATTCATTGAAATATGAATGGATGAAGAGACCTATTTGGACAATGCCACTGACCGTAGTTGTTTTTTTGCCTTATATGCTGGAACGACACCTGCAGTCATTCTTTTGGGGGATGACAGTTCATTTGGTACTGTGGAACAATTAGAATTAGCTGCCGGAATCGGAGTAAACACTCGTTTCAAACATCATTTCAGTAACTCTAGGGGTAACTGAATGGCAAAACTGGAACAGTATTCAAACAGAAATATATTTCCCTTCTCTGATCATTTCATCCCTCAGTATTTTGCTTGTTCAGGCATTTCTTGAAGACTTACTATTCCGGGGTCACCTTATGGATACATTATCGTACAAAGTCTCCTCCTGGATGGTATTGTTACTCAGTTCCATAACATTTGGATCGATCCATATCTTTTCCAAAGCCCTGCAGCAGGGATAGGGGAACAACTAATGTTCGTAGTCTTTGCTGCAAGTTACGGATTTACATTAGCAGCCTGTCGGATCAAGAAACTCTATTTGGTTACCAATCGGATTACACACAGGACATAACTTGCTGTGGCAACTATTTGTAACTATTGATGATGGTCCTTACAGCTTTCATCTTATGATTGTGATTATAGGCATGATATTGGTTGGATTCATACTATTAAATTGGAAGCGGTAGATAAATAAACTATGATTTGCAGATTTATGCTATGAGGGGTGAACTTGTGTATGGAAGATAACTGGATAAAATATTGAACTATAAAAATTAATGAGAGGTTGTTTGTGACATGAAGAACTTAAAAAACCAAACGGGCAATGGTTCTTCTTACTCGAGAGGATTAGCTCGTGGGTCTGTATTAGCGAAAGAGCGTTTGCTTGCACCAGATTTAGCCCGAGGGTTTATGCTTTTAATCATTGCCCTTGCTCATGCGCCATTATTGCTCGATCGTCAAGATGGTGGGGGCGTTATAGATAAAGCTGTTAATTTTGTCAGTATCTTGTTCGTGGATAATCGAGGACTTCCATTGTTTGCTATATTGTTAGGCTATGGGTTAGCCATGATGGTTAATCGTCAGCTTAGTGCAGGGACATTAGAAGTAGAATCTAAACGATTATTGCGACGTCGAGGGTCCTTCCTTTTATTATTTGGATTTGTCCATACCGTTATTATCGGCGGGATTGATATTCTAGCTTTCTATGGTTTCTCCACGCTTCTTATTGGATGGATTTTATTTCGTCAGAATCGTGTACTTAATCGTGCTATTCTGCTTGTTTCCTTATTTTTTCTTTTTCTGCTTCCTGTTGTGTGGATAGGTATGGCGCATGTAATGAATGCTTCTGGGGTGAGCATGGAAACACTGGGACAATCAAACTCGGAATCATATATAGAAACTACGCTCTTTAATTTAATCAGTTTCCCTTTCATGATTTTGATTCAACTTTTCATGTATCCCATGCTCTTGCCGATACTGATCGGGGTATGGGCTGCACGTCATAACTTGCTGCTTGTTGGCAACCGAAAGCATTTAGTTCGAATAGCTGTCATAGGCACTTCCATCTCAATCCTTGGGGGACTTCCGCTTGCCCTTGACGGGACACCGCTATGGAGTTCTTCCCCAACGATAGAAGGATTGTTTATAGCTCTTCAAATGATTACGGGGCTCGCCGGTGGTATAGGGTATGCAGCCATATTCGGACTGATTGGTTCCTTTGTCAGTCGTACAGGTCTAATGGTTCGCTCGTTGACCGCGTTAGGACAACGATCACTCACTTTTTATGTCTTTATCGAAGCTTTGCTGGTCATCACCCTATCACCAGTCGGATTTGGACTGGGTCGAGTATTGCATAGTACAGGGGCAGTTATTATCGCTGTGTTTGTCTGGCTCACTAGTCTACTTTTGGCCATGATGATGGAGTATAAAGGAATGCGCGGCCCTCTAGATGCCTTGTTGCGTAGACTTATCTATCGAAGTTAGTACTATTCGTTGTTTTACCCCAAACGGTCGATTTATTGAAAAAACATACAGCGGTTATAATTAGCCGCTGCTTTCTTCTGGACAGAAATTCCATATCCATACCTGTTTTTAAACTAGGACGAGAATGGCTGCCAGATTGGCTGATTGTTAAGAGTAAACTAAAAAATACATGATACGAGTGTGAATGATAAATTACCTATTTATAGATCTAGGTGAATTAGAAGCCGTGGAGAACAAACCGTAGTTCGAGAAAGTTGATATGAAAAAATTTATTTTCCTATTATAAAATCTTTGACTAATCAGCGTAAAATTGATAACATTGTTACTTAACATAACAATGTTATCAATTTGGAGGTATCTATGAGTTATAATTCAAAATTAACTAGGAAAAGAATTTTATCAGAAGCACACCATGCTTTTTTGAGTCAAGGTTTCCAATCTGCCAGTCTTCGTGATATTGCTAAAAAAGCTCATGTGACGACAGGTGCAATGTATAATCATTTCAAAAACAAAGAAGTCTTATTTGAAGCATTAGTTGAATTGTCAGCATCTGAACTTTTAAACTACATTCGACAGACATACCAGCAAGTAGATGGAGAAGATAATGAAACGATAGAAAAAACATCCCTTCATAGCACAGATAAGATAATCGACTATATTTATAACCATTTTGACGATTTTAAATTAATTTTCTGCTGTTCAACAGGTTCGAAGTATGAGAATTATCTGAGCGAATTAGCCGAAATAGAGGAAGAGTTTCAAAGAAAAGTTTTAGATAGAGAGGGGATTAAAGTAAATGATCACTTTTTACATGTTATTTGTGTAGCGGGCTTTCAAGATTTATACGAAATCGTTGACCACGATTTATCTAAAGAAGAAGCCATAGAGTATATGGATACGGTGAAATGTTTTCGAATGGCTGGGTGGAAAGCAATACTAAATGAGAAATAAAGATGATCTAAAAAATGAGGGGATTAAAACATGTGGAAACGTACAAACGTTTATTTCGATATATCCCGGACAAACAACATCTCATATGGATAGTTTTGTTATTTTTTTGTATTTTCGGGTGTATCTTCTGTATCCCAAAGTCTGGATAACTGATTATCTAGAGAGTCAAAGTACTGTATGACATTTTGGCGAAATTATAAAACGCTTTCTATAAAGAGAGGTGAAGAAAATGAATACTGATACTGTAAATTCGATTAATAGCCAGATCAACACTGCGCCGATCGAAAATAAAGAACGAATGATAGAGATTGATATCCTGCGTGGATTTGCATTGTTCGGAATATTGGTCGCTAATATGATGTTATTTGCATCCCCGTCTTTATATACCAGCATGCTTGCAGGAGGTGGTATGGAGGGAGGAGTGGATCAGGTCGTACAACAACTGATTTACCTCTTTGTTGATTATAAATTTATCACCATGTTTTCGTTTTTGTTCGGGGTTGGTTTTATGATTTTTCTTGAACGTGTCAGACAAAAGGGCAAAAATGGTGTGATACTTTATATAAGAAGGCTTTCCATACTGCTGGTCATTGGACTTATCCATAGCTATTTCATTTGGTTCGGTGATATATTACTTGTTTATGCCATATTAGGCTTTTTTCTCTTGTTGTTTAGAAATAGCAAGCCAAGAACACTGTTCATTTGGGCAGTTAGTCTGCTGGTGATTCCATCTGTATGGATTGCAATGAACACATTTATTCCTCAGGTTGTCACGTTCGGACCGCCGCTAGCTCCACCTTCTGAGGCAATCCATCAATTAATTGATGATTCTTATCGTGCTTACGGTTCTGGAAGTTATCTGGATATGCTTCAGCAGCGTATAGTGGATATGTCGATGGTGCAGGAGAGTAGTGTGACATTAATCCCAATGACATTTGCCATGTTCTTGTTCGGTGCTTATGTGTGGCAAAAGAACTGGTTACACCGTTTGAAGGCCAACAATCGGCTTTTACGCAGGGTTTGGTATTATAGCGGTTTAATAGGAAGTATTTTTTTAATCGGTCAACTCATTTTACATGCTCAAGTCGATGCTGCGAAGAGCGGTTACAACTATGCCCATTTTGCAGGTGCACTTATTTCGGGACCAGCTATGAGTATCTTTTATATAACCACTTTATTTCTGCTTCTGCAAAAAGACGTATGGCGCAAACGATTATCTCCGCTTCAAGATACAGGGCGCATGGCACTGACACATTATTTATTGCAATCGGTAGTCGGTACCTTTTTGTTCTATAATTATGGATTGGGATTGTACGGTGAAGTGGGTGCATTTGCAGGCTTTTTATTGTCATGTATGATTTTTGCAATTCAAATCGTTATCAGTAAATATTGGCTGCATCACTTTCGCTTTGGTCCATGCGAATGGTTGTGGCGTTCGCTGACCTATGGAAAATGGCAAACTAATAGACTGAAATGATTGAGGAGGAGACAGACTAACATTAGTTGCAATACATTTAAATATTACAGATTGGAAAGGTTAATTTTTTTAGTGAGAAAAAATCGAGATATAGGTAGAATGTAGACAGGTTAAAAGAAACGGAAGAAAAATTATAGACAAAATGAACACAAGAATTGCTCCAAAACAAGCTGATAAAATAAGAAACAGAACAAAGATAAAGGAGGTCACTTTTAGAGGTGCGAGGGTATTAATTGATTACGATACCCGCCTTTTAGGAGTATTAGGTAAGATGACCTTAAAGGGCAGTTACCAGTTGAAATGGTGGTTGCTTTGGAACAATGAATGGAGGAGTGTTTGTATACCTTATATCTCTATGATCGCAGTAACCATTATAGCATTCTGTATGACTTTATTTTTACGACATCGTCATAGCATAGCTGTAAAGATTGGTTTTATTAGTTGGATATCATTAACTGTATATTTCATAATGGAATACATCGTTATTCAAAGGAATACTGTCTCCTACAATTTTCTTGAACAGCCTGTAAGTGACCTTGTTGTAACTACTTGTGGCACAGATACATATGTACTAGCTACTTATGAACTGTGCTCCCCAACCACTTACTGATGAACTGGATGCTTACTGTTACAGGGATCGTTATATTTATTGGAGCAATTTGTTTTACATCAATTTTGGTCTGATGGGAAACTGAGCCGAATTGCTACTGCTTTGCTAGTTATATATGGACTGACTGGTACGAGTGCCAGAATCATTCCTGCTGATATGAATTTTCTTTTGCATACTTTGGGCTCTCTTCCGGCAATGGTGGAATAGCAATTAACAAAGTAAATAACTTATCGATACTGGCAATAAAGTAAGGCTGCTCAGGGGTGGGCAGGGAAATACCCTATTGACCCTACAGCCATATTCAGATGGATACCCTGTTTTTCCGGAAAAGACTATACAAACGAGATTAAAATAAAACATTTGCTGAATCACACGTCTGGGTTGTTTGGTGATGCCTTAGATCAACCAAAACAGGGCACTTCAATGATCGATTTGCTCCTTGATGAATCCTCTCATCTTTGGACGACACAGCATATCATTCAATGGTCAAAAGAACACTTGACCTCTGCCTGTTAATTTTAATCATTGAGAAAATCATTTCAAAAACTTATCGCGAGATACTTCACGACTATCTTTTTCGACCTCTTGGGATGGATCACATATGCTTCAACTCTCTGAACCAGCGATAAAAAGACAATACCCTGTTGCAGACTGCTTTTTACACAATAAAAATGTAGTAGCAAACATTCGTCTTGGGATGGAGGAGGCTAGTGGAAGAGTAGCTGCTACAACTGAGGATTTATTGAAATTTATGAAGCCTTGGTAAGCTATAAACTCCTTCGTAAAGAGACCATGGAAAAAACTGAAGGATTGGGCTAAATATTCTATAGGTATGGATTACGGTTATGAACTCTTGAATTTTAAACACGCTCCTAATCATGCCAAAGAGATATAGCATATGGGGGAATGCAGGTTCAACGGGCCCTTTTATGTTTTACCAATTCGAACTGGACGCTTATTTCATTGGCAGCTTAAATCATTTTCGATACCACAAAAAAGGTATTATGCTCATGTTTAAAATGATTGATATTCTGTTAAAAAGCTAATGGGCCATTCCAGTTCAGGCAGGTGCATTTAAAGAGTAATACAAGCAGAGTTTTCATTGCTTCAGAATAAAAGAACATGAACAATGGACAAAAATATATTCCCAAGTATAGATAACTAATTATTTTAAAAGTAAATAGATTTTTTATTGACTAAATGGTCATTCAAAGATAAAATGTAGATAAACTTGAATTTGATGGAGGGATTTTAATGGATTTGTACTATGAGATTAAAGGTAATGGACAACCAGTTGTTCTGATCCATGGCGGAGGTACTGATTTGCGGGAATGGAATTTACTGGCACCTATACTGGCTAAGCATTATCAAGTAATTTCTGTTGATGGCCGAGGTGTCGGTCAATCACCAACTCCGAAAGGCCAAGTTAACTATGTGGAAGATATACGGTTTCTTATAGATGAGCTTGGGCTTGGTAAGCCAGCCATCATCGGTCATTCCATTGGTGGGCAAATTGCAACTGAATTCGCTTTAGCCTATCCGGAAAAAGTCACAAACCTTGTTTTAATTGCTCCTGCTTTATCAGGATTTCAAGGTTACACGGAATATGAGCAAATAATGCAAAAGGTGATGGGGGCTGCCCCGGATGTGGAGAAGATGGTAGATTTGATGCTGCATTCTCCAATGTATCAAGTCGTTATCCATAGTCCGCAAAGAAATCTTGCCACGCAAATGCTTCAAGATCAGTTCCAACGAGTGTTGGATGGACCTGCTTTTGAAATGATATGGCCCAATCCGCCAGCCATCGATCGATTAGAAGAGCTGACTGCCAAAACATTATTTATTATTGGCGAAAAAGACTTAGCTGAAAATTTCCTTGTTCTTGAACACTTTAGAAGAATTCCAAATGTCCATTTCATTGAAATACCAGGTGCTGATCATATGCTGCCCCTGACACATTATGAAGCGTTGAATCAGGAAATCACTGCTTTTATGGAGGAATGAAGTTAACATGCCACGTACACCAGAAGAGAATAATCGTATTCGCCAAGCATCCAAAGAAAAAATTAGAGCTACAGCTATGGAGTTATTTATGAAACAGGGATATTACGCTACTTCTATAAGCGATATAGCTAAACAAGGGGGGATTTCGAAAGGTTTGCTCTATAACTATTACAAAGGAAAAGAAGAGCTGCTTGCTGAAATGGTAGAGACAAGAATCAGAGAAGTGGTGGAAGTCATGGAAGAAGCAACCACTTTAGAGACTGCTAGTGAACAGCTTGAATATATAGTCAATGGCGCCATTGATAATATTTATCAAAATCCGCAAGTTCATCGGTTCTATCTTCACTTGCAAACTCAGCCGGAAGCTGATGAAGAATTGATAAAATACAGTTATCTCATTATTGAAGAAAATGCCAGGCAATTTGAATTGCAATGTGAAATATTTGAAAGAATGGGAGTAAATGAGCCGAGGGAGCGGTCGCTATATTTTTCGTCCGTGCTTCAAGGCAGCATGCTGATGATATCTACCTATCCGCAGAAGTTTCCCATTGAAGAGATAAAAGCACAAATTATTCATGAATTTTGCAGACCATTTAGTGTATAAGATAGACGATGGAACATAGCTACAGTTCAATTAACGGGCCCGATTTTTATGGGTGATAGAAGTACGACCATACTTAAAAAAGATTGGCATATCGATAAAATACTTTAATTCAACTGAATTAGTCAATCACTTTAGATTTAATCAAAAGATAATCCGTACAGCCAATTGTTAATTATAGTAGTAATGGCTGCTGTTACGCAATTAGAGCAAAATCTTACTCGTATGCGCCACAGTGAAGAGATTGAGTTGGCTATAAAAGAAGGATGGTTAAAGGGCGGTTAAAAAATACTATGAATAAAATGAAGGAATGAATCATGCAGTAAAAATATATTAAAGAAGGAAGTGTGATTTTAAATTAAATTTGAAAGAGTAACGAGGCTACTGATCAAAATAAAGATAGCCTCGTTAAGTAGGCGTTAGCTTAACTTACGATGTTGTGTCATTCGACTATTTGAATTACAATGCCTTAAATGTGACCACTACTTATCCCTATACTTATGATCCGATCTTTCATATCTTAAAATCTTCAAACTAGCAAAGCTTGCTAAAAAACTCCCTGATGTCGTCGACGAGTAAATCCGGTACTGCCATAGCAACCATATGACTAACACTTGTATGATTTGACCAGTGCACGATATTGTTCTTCCGTTCGGCCAGACGACGGAATACAGGGCCTCCTCCGTGGGAAACGCCAGTCGGTACTTTGGTTTGATCAATTGGCATACCAGCAGCCCCTTCATAGTAAGTCCAGGACGAGGACCCTGCTGTCTTTGTCAGCCAGTATAATGTCGCATTAGTGAGCAATTGATCCAGATCAAGGTGTTCTTGAGGCATTTCAAATTCGGTACTTGGCCAACCATCGAACTCTTTGAACCTCTCTACAAGATATGCAAGTTGTGCGACTGGAGAATCACTCATCCCGTAACTGATCGTCTGTGGCCGATGAGTAAGATACGGGGCATAGCCACTTCCTTCGGTGAACAGTTCGGCCATTTGTTCTATTTCTAAGCTTTCCTCATCTCTCAGACCTGCTAATTCGTTGGGATTACCTGTTGGTATACCTAACCCACCGGTAATGTGAACACCGACCATGTGTTCAGAATCAATGACTGCGAGTTCCGGGGAGACCAATGCACCTGCATCATTACCGTGAGCGCCATAGCGATCATATCCTAATCTCCGCATCAGTTCTACCCATGTTTGAGCGACTCGCGTGATATTCCACGAAGTTTCGTCCACTGGCTCGGAAAATTGCGAAAAAGCGAATCCAGGGATAGAAGGTGCAACCACATGAAAAGCTATATGTGGGTCTCGGCCGTGGGCCCTTGGATTAGACAGTGGCCCTATTATTTTCATGAATTCGGCTACTGAGTTCGGCCAACTGTGTGTGATAATCAAAGGAAGAGCGTTAGGTTCGGGTGACCTTACATGCAGGAAGTGGATTTTCTGACCATCGATCTCCGTCATGAATTGTGGAAATGCATTGAGCCTGGCCTCATTTTCACGCCAGCTATAGTCGGTCAGCCAGTAGTCCGTAAGATTTTTAAGATAAGTCACCGGTATTCCGCGATTCCACCCACCTCCGGGCAATTGAGCAGGCCAACGTGTACGGAGAAGTCGTTCTCGCAAGTCTTCCAGGTCTTCTTGGGGAATTGCGATACGGAACGGGCTGATTTCGTTTGGTCTAGCTTCATTATTTTTCTGTTGCTGTTTTGATTGAGTCATTAAAGTCATTCTCCTTCGATTCATATTATGGTCGTTCTAAGGCTTATTATAGCTGTGCAATACTGACAGGAGTATGTCATAATTTATAAAAATATATATTGAAATAACCCTGACAATATGTAGTCAGGGTTATTATGATACTTTATATACTGGGGGTAATGGAATGAGGTTAGGGCGATTATTAGGGATTGTTATTCAATTATTGTCTACAGAGAAGCTTATCACTGCAACGGAGCTTTCAGAAAAATTTGAAGTATCGATTCGAACCATTTATCGGGATATTGACTTAATTTCCCAAGCTGGCGTCCCAATTAGTTCCCATGTTGGGATAGAAGGCGGGTTTCAGATAATGGATAATTTTACATTAAACAAACAAGCCTTCACTTTAGATGACTTATCTGTTGTTTATCAATTATTAGAAGAATTTGGAACCTCACATTTTAAAAGCATCTCTGAAAAGCTTGCTGTCATTCAACCTATGGTTAAAAAGAAGGATAATCAAATTTTGATTTCGATGAGCAACTCTGAAAATGAACGTTCCATTATAAAGCTTTGGCTGGATGCAATCAACCAAAATAAAGTGATTTCTATGAATTACACAGATGCTGAAGGAAACATTTCATGCAGGGAAATTGAGCCTCGAAACCTACTTCTCAAAGGAACTAAATGGTATGTGGAGGGGTATTGTTTAAACAAACAAGCGGAAAGAATGTTTCTTTTATCAAGAATAAATGAAATTGCTATGTTAGATAAGTATTTTGAAGTCAGAGAAAGAGTTTATTCTGAACCATCACAGCAAACAACTATATATCTGCATTTACGTTTCTCTAAAGATATTAAACAGAGAGTTATCGAACAATTTGAGGATGTAAGGATACACAGTGACCATATTGACGTCCACACAACTATATATGACCGCGACTATGCAGTATCACTGGCACTTAGTTATGGTTCTAAAGTAAAAATTATTGCCCCTATTGAGATAAGAAATGCTTTTTTGAAAGAATTGAAAAAAATTAATCATGTTTATTTCAGAGGAGAGAATCTGTTATGACAATTTTAGTCACAGGTGCGAAAGGAACTATTGAATCACATAGGTAAGCTATTAGCAGAGAATGAATATAGAGTCAAAGCCTTAACAAGACGTTTTGAAAATGCTCAATTCTATGAGACTGGATTAAAAGTGTTTCCAATAGTTGGAAATATCCTTAGAAAAGAAGGAAGAAAATTCGCACAATGGGTAGACGAAAGTAGCTATTTATTTTCTGCCTGAAAAAGGTGAAAACAAATGAAGGAGATGGCCATTGAAGTTAAAGACCTTGGAAAATGCTTTGGAAAACAGCGGGTAGTTAATGGTATAAACCTGTAAAAGGTAAAAAAATTACAGTGATTATCGGATGTACAGATGTCATGGAGGTCCCTCGTTTAGCATGCATATGGCCTGCTACTGTCATTTGCTCTAAACTCAAACTTGAATCTTAATTGCTGTATTCCGGTTCTGTGACCAAGGTGTTATACTTATTCTAGCCTTTCTAATAGAGTTTGCGCAGAGATCAGCGATTTCAATATTTAAACTGCCCTGATTTTAATTCAATCAAATGATGAAGAAATGCTTCTAGATTTGTTGATTATATAATGGGAAAAGAAACTGCCCAAGGGACATTTTAAAAGGCTTCAATGTGTTAAGTAAAGCAATAGCATAGAATAAGGTGTTAAATACGAAGATCAGTAATAAAAAGGCGGAAGGAAACGATGTATAAACAATCAGATAGAAAAAGAGCTGCTCGTCTGATTCGAAACATAACGTACGACAATAGTCGTAAAAAGGGTCTTATCTATGATAAGCCCTTTTTTGTATGGGGATTTTAGACAGCAGTATGAAGCATCTGCCTTCCACAGCCAGTATAGTAAAAGAAGAATCACTGTCTGAGTCATCAAAATTATTTGTTGAAACGAACGTCTGCAACTCGATTTCATTTAAAACGAAAAATAATGAAGGGGATGAAAGAGCAATGAAAACATTAAACATTGGAATGATCTCTGGAAACACTCATACGAGACGTTTAAGTCCACGAGAAGGTGATAGGAGATGAGTGATATAAATAAAAAGGCTGAAGAGGTCTCTCAAGCAACATGGCGCGAATGGCTGGGGGTAGGAGTTTTATCTTTAGCAGCTTTCATGCTTTCATCAGATATGACTATTTTATTTCTTGCCATGCCTTCGATTGCAGCTGATTTAGCACCAAGCGCTACACAAATGCTATGGATTATTCATATTGGTGAATTACTAGCTGTAGGATTTGTACTAACAATGGGGCGCCTGGGAGATAAAATTGGTAGGAGGCGTCTGCTTATCATTGGTATATCGATATATGGATTAGGTTCCCTTCTTGCGGCATTTACAACTGCGGCTTGGATGTTGATTGTTGTACGTGCATTTCTTGGCATTGCAGCTGCCACAGTAATGCCGTCCACGATGTCATTATTACGGAATATGTTTTTCGATCCAAAGCAATTTTCAGTAGCCATTGCTATTAACCTTAGTGCACTTTCTGCAGGAATGGCCTTAGGTCCCCCAATCGGAGGTTTGCTTTTGGATCATTTTTGGTGGGGAGCAGTATTTCTCGTTAATGTTCCAATTGCCATTGGACTGTTGGCGATATCGCCGCTTTTACCTGAATACCGCAACAAAGATGGCAAGCGTTTGGATGTTGTCAGTGTCATGTTGTCTTCTCTGGGATTGGTAAGCTTAATTTTTGGATTACAAGAAATGGCTAGCAATGGTTTCAACATGTTGTACGGTGGATCGATTGTGATTGGTATTGTGGCTGGCATTTTCTTTATTAGGCGACAAATGAATTCAGAAGCTCCATTACTGGATATGCGCATGTTTCGAATTACCACTTTTAATATTTCATTAATCACTTTAATGCTTATATTGCTTGCCACTGGTGGTGCTGAAATGTTTTTTGCACAACATTTACAAGCTGTTGTCGGGCTCACGCCAACGGAGGCCGGTTTTTTGCTTATCATCCCCGCACTCTTGTCAATGGCTGGTACTTTAATATCCCCGGTACTTACACGATGGATGCGGCCAGCATATGCCATGGTTTTGAGTCTTCTCATTGCTGTAAGTGGCGCACTGCTTATTACATTAACTGCTCATGAGGCTGGGGGAATGATCTTAATTATTGGTGCATCTCTTCTTGCATTTGGAAGAGGACCAACGATGACAATTGCTAGTGAGCAAATTATTTCCAGTGTTCCCCAAGAGCAAGCCGGTTCTGCTTCCGGGATGTCCGATGTCAGTAGTGGACTAGGTTATGCACTGAGTATTGCATTAGTAGGGAGTTTTGGCATGATCGTTTATCGTGGAGCATTAGCGAGTTCTCTACCCTATGAAGTTTCTACCGAAATAGCAAACAAAGCTATGGAAAGCATTGGTGTAGCCGTTGCAGTAGCAGAGGGGTTCCCAGAAATGCTTCAAGCTGTCCAATCTTCTTTTACAGTTGCGTTTCAGGCGGTATATGGAGTAGCCGCAATTGGTTTGTTAGTTTTAATCATAATCATTGTATGGAAGTTTAGAGAGGAGAGTTGATTTGAGCAAACGAAGCGCTTATTAAGAATAAGATTGCAGCGATTAATAGCTGTTGAGTCAATAATTTTGTAAAATTTACATCCTCATTTAAGCTAGTCAATAAAATTTGCAGTTTAATTTTAGCATGGGCTACAGATTATTTAGAATTAAATTTTGAAACTAATATGAGGATTGAATATGAAGTAGTTGATAGGGGAATTTGTTTATCGCTTTATTTTAATAATCCAGACCAAAATAAGCTTGAATTGACCTATTGGAAAGAAAGCTTATTTGAGTAAATTAAAGGTACACGTAAAGACGGCATTTTACGTGTACCTTTTTACGACAAGAGAAACGCAATTTTTTATCACTAGCAGGTAACAAATAACTCTGACCATAATTGGAGGCAGAAAAATTCGTTGCTGCTAGTACCATTTTATCGATATTTCGCAAACAGTTTCCAAACTAATTCATTTCTAGTAGTCACGCCTACCTTATAGAAAATAACTTTAAAATAATCTTGGACCGTATAATAGGAAATGTTAAGTTTGTTTGCTATTTCTTTCGTAGTAGCCCCTGGCAGACAAGCCTTCACTACTTGTTTCTCTCGAGCTGTTAAAGCATATGTTTCCATTAAATGTTCCAGCATTTCTTTGGCAGAAGCTCTGTTTATTGTAATAGCAATTGCTGTATTTTTTGAAATATCCGTTTGCAAAAAGGAAGCGGATGCTACTAACTGCATTTTATTTGCTACAGGAATAAAAAGTGTTAAGTTTTTTTCTTTCTGTGCTACAAGTTTCGAGCATATAGCCTGAATAGGCTTAGGAATACTGCTTCGATTCTGAGAACGTTCAAATTCTTGCAATAAGGTAATATATTTTTTACCTGCTTCATTCATTGACTGTAACGATAAATGCTGATCTACAATTATTACACCCGGATCAGTGGACATGGCTTCAGTACTTTCTTCAAATTCCATATAAAAATAATCTCTTAATGCTTTACCTATTACGGAGGACAAAGCATCTAACAGTAACACTTCTTTATCCGTGAAATATGTACCCGTCTTTTTTCTGAATAAGGTTAAAAACCCGTAGCATTTGCCTTTATCCATTAAAACCACACGCATTTCATCAGAGAATTGATGTGGCTTTAATATGTCTGTAAAACGTCTACTTTCCTGTTTACCAAAGGTGTCACTTAATCTAGCAGTTTTCACAGAATCTTTCACTAAATCTTTATATAAGTGCACATCGTCTTCAAAATACTCAGAAGTTAATAACTTTTGATGAATTGGTTCAAGTGAGCATTCTGTTATCGCTCCGACTGTAGTTAATGTTACAGGGTTTACTACTGTACAACAATACGCATCGAAAGAAATTTGCTGTTTTAAACTAAGAATCATACTTTTTCTATACAGATAAGAATCAGTATATCTATCCGAAAGGCTGTCTGACTTCTCTTTCCAATAATCAATAGAGCATAACAACTAAATGTGCCCCCTTATTTATGGGATAGTATCTTTGGAATAGTATTTTATAATTGATAATGATTATCGATTATAACAGGAAGAAAGTCAAAAATGAAGAGATTATTATTGTAAATGGTAGACACCATATTTTTCTTAGTAAGAAAAAACATGTAATCCGTGATATCACAGCGTTTTTTCGCTAAATATACCGGAGATAAGATTAATGCAATATTGAAAAAGAAAATGTATTAGAACATACTAATCCGTACCATAAAATTCTCGGCAATAGTAACAAATTCTTTAATATCGGAAAAAATAAATAGGGTGTAAAAAAAGGGGGGGATAGGCATGGTGAATTCGGTTATGATTATCGGTGGTTACGGCGAAGTAGGTGGAAATATTGCAAAGCAATTAATACAATCAACAGACTTACGAATCTTGATTGCTGGAAGACGGTTAGAAAAAGCTGTATGTTACTGTCAGCAACTTGGTGCTAGCGCTCATCCTGTGGAAATAGATATACGAAAACCAAAAAGTTATGCAGCAATTTTGCAAACAGATGTAGTGATCATGTGTATGGACCAGCAGAATACAGCTTTGGTTCAGTATTGCTTAGAGCATCATATCCACTATATTGATATAACAGCAAATTTTGCTTTTCACAAGCAAATAGAACAGCTCAAACCTTTGATACAACAGTCCACCGTTATAATGAGTGTAGGTTTTGCTCCTGGCCTCTCTAACTTACTTGCTAACCATCTTATAGATCGTATGGAATTTATTGAGGAATTACATATAACTATTTTATTGGGATTAGGAGAAAAACATGGAGTCGGGGCAATGCAATGGCTGCTTGAACAGATGAATCAAACTTATCACATTAAAATGAACGGTGCTACGCAAAGTGTCAGAAATTTTTCAGAAAAAAAGATTACGTATTTTAAACGATTAGGCAAAAGAAGTAGCTATTTGTTTAACTTTTCAGATCAGCATGTTCTGCAACGAAATCTGCCTCAGAGCGAAGTACAAACTTATCTTACTTTTGATGTCGAGTGGATCAATCGGTTACTAGCTATTTTTCATCGGTTGAAAATAACGCGGCTCCTTAAGTATTCCTGGGTAAAGCGTGGGTTAATTAAAATGATTCAAGGCTTCCGCTATGTTTCATCAAGCTCAGATATTTGCGCAATAAAAGTAGAGGCTGTGAACAGGAAAAATAAGCAGATAAATGAAATGCACCAGATATGGTATGCAAACAATGAAGCAATGACGACAGCTTATATAACAGCTTTAGTTGTTAAACAAATGATTCATACCTCTTTACCTTATGGCACCTATCATATAGACGATCTTTTTTGTCTTGGTGAGAGTGATATAAACCTTATAAAGAATAAGCTTTCCAAGTGATATAATTAATGAATTTTTAACAACACAATTGTGGCAGTTGACTCTAAACAAAATAACAGGATGAAGCCAATGTTCAAAATGGAAATCAGTGTATCGAACATTCGAATGAGATGGAGTAAAAGGGGGATGGGTATGTTGGATAAAAAAAATCATTTAACAGAAAGTTATATAGATAATCCAAAGAAACAAAAGGTATTATATAAGCGAATATTAATTATAGTTGTTATTTCACAAATATTTGGAGGAGCAGGATTAGCCGCAGGGTTGACAGTAGGTGCATTACTTGCAGAAGAAATGCTTGGAACCAATGCCTATGCTGGTATTTCAGCAGCTTTATTTACATTAGGATCAGCTGGAGCGGCATTAGCGGTAGGGAGGCTTTCTAACCGTTATGGGAGACGAATGGGACTTACTATAGGGTTTACAGCTGGAGGGTTTGGGTCAGCCAGTGTTGTGGTTGCAGCACTTACAAATAATATATTTTTATTATTTGTGTCCCTTTTCATTTATGGTGCAGGCACAGCAACGAATTTACAAGCTCGTTATGCCGGAACTGATCTGGCAACCAGTAAGCAGCGAGGAACTGCAGTAAGTATAGCGATGGTTTCAACAACATTTGGAGCAGTTGCAGGTCCCAATTTAGTGGATGTAATGAGGAATGTCGCTCATTCTATTGGAGTTCCAGAGTTAGCAGGTCCTTTTATTTTGTCAGCTGCAGCATATGTATTAGCAGGTCTTTTTTTATTTGTATTTTTACGTCCCGATCCATTCTTTATAGTTTTAAAGATAAATGAAAATAAGCAGCATAAAAAACCTAATAATATAGTAAAGGGAAATCAATTAAATAAGGGAGTTGTTACTGCTGCTTTTATCATGATACTTACTCAAATTGTGATGGTTGCAATTATGATCATGACACCTATCCATATGGAAGATCATGATCATAGTTTAAGGATGATTGGACTTGTTATTGGTTTTCATATTGGTTCCATGTATCTCCCGTCCCTTGTTACAGGAATCCTTGTTGATAAAGTTGGTCGCATGAATATGGCGATTGCTTCTGGCGTTACATTACTCCTTTCCGGTGTTACAGCGGCAATCGCACCAGGAGATTCTCTAGTTCTTCTCATTATTGCTCTTTCCTTACTAGGAATAGGGTGGAATTTTGGTCTGATTAGTGGTACAGCTCTGATTATCGATTCAACTGAACCTTCTACACGTGCCAAGATACAAGGAACTGTTGATGTTTTTGTAGCTTTATCAGGAGCTTCTGGCAGTGCATTATCAGGCATGGTTGTTGCTGGTTCCAGTTACGAAATGTTATCTTTACTAGGAGGATTTTTAGCTTTATTACTTATTATATTTATGATGTTGTCCCGAAAAAGTAAATCCAGCTAACTTCTAGATAGAAAAAATCAATTTTTTCTCCTTAAAACCGAGAATTATTTTTTTAGACGTGCTGATTAGCTAGATTCTTGTATAATTCATAATAAATGTTGAGGGTAGCTAAGAAATACTTGATCTCCCGCCTAAATAGATTTATTTCCACTTTCTATTTGGAGGCAGGAGTTTTTACGAACGTTTATCTGTGATAAACAACCCGAGAGATTAAAATACATACCATTATCGCAGCAGCAATGCTTTTCTAACTTCACTTCCTTTTGTCTCTTCATCTTTAAAATGATTAACGATAAATTCTCGGAATGCAATGGCTGCTTTTGATAAATAACGGTTTTTCTGCCAGGCTATCCGAAATATTCGTTCACCTGTTGGATTCTCGATTGGTATTTTGACTAAATTCAGTTCTTTTCCACTTTTACAGCCGCCAACAATAGCAACACCAAATCCTGAACGAACAAGGTCAGCAATACTTGCAGGTTCTTCCGTTTCACATACCATTCTCGGACGAAAACCAGCTTGTTGGCAAAGTTCATCATTCATTATCCGTAAAGGTAACGTTTCTTTATAACCAACAAAAGGTTCATCTGATACTTCACGAAGATGAATCGTTTTTCTGTTTGCATATTTATGTTCATGGGGAACTGCCAGATAGAGTTTCTCGCGAATCAAAGGGATTTCGCTGTAATCTTCCTGTTGAATAGGCAGTGACGTTAAATGAAAATCAATTTCCTGGTTTGCTGCCAGACCTTCGACATCTTCTGCGGAAGATTGGTATATCTGTATATTAATATCTTGATGTGCAGATAAAAAGTTTTGTAATGGTTCCCTGACTTGCTCCATATTCATAATGGCTAGATGAAGCCGGCCTTGTTTTAAGCCTGATAGATCTTCTACTTCCCGACGCCCTTCATCAAGCAAATGAATCGCAGCCTTTGCTTTTGCTTCAAAAGCTTTTCCATATGGATTCAAACGAATTTGACGGGCTTTACGATCGAATAATGGAACTCCCAAATCCTCTTCTAATCGCTGAATCGTTCTGCTTAAAGCGGGTTGAGCAATATGAAGTTCTTCCGCCGCACGGGTCATATGTTCTAACCTTGCCACCGTCAAAAAATATTTAAGTTGTAGCAGTTCCATCTACTTTCCCTCCTTATTCATTACATTGAGTATATGTAAGTATAGCAAAAGGTGTATTTTTCATTATCTATTTATGATTATATAATGAATATTGTCAGCCAGCAATACCACTTAGATATGAGGCGTTGCACACAGGACGCAAACAGTATGGATAGAATTACACAGAGTTTATTCGAACAATGATTTTACAATGGTGATATCGATGAGGTGTGCCGCTATGTTCCACATCGTATTATAGATGGTTAGCTTGATTTATTTTGAAATAGAATAACATTGCGTGTTTGACAAAAAGAATCAGATTAGAGGAGAGGATATATATGAAAGCAGCTGCATTTCATTCACCAGGAAACCCTGATGTATTGCAAATAATGGATTTCGAAAACCCGGTTCCGAAAAACGGGCAAGTCCGGGTAAAGGTAAAAGCAGCCGGCGTACAGCCCGTTGATTGTGCCATTCGCGGTTACGGATTTACTCCACCTGGGGTGGAAATTAAATACCCTCAAATACTTGGAAATGAATTTTCAGGTGTTATCGATAGGCTTGGAGAGGGAGTAGAGGACTTTTCCGTTGGTAGCGCAGTGATTGGCTGGTCACTTTTATCTAGCTATGCTGAATACGTCGTCGTACCAACCTCCCAAATCGTCAGAAAACCTCAAACGATGCCGTGGGATGAAGCTGGTGTACTAACCGCTTCAGGACAGACTGCACATACCGCATTAAAGGAGCTTGGAATCGGTAAAGGTGATACTGTCCTTATTCACGCAGCTGCAGGAGGAGTTGGAACATTCGCTGTTCAATTAGCTAAGGCTTGGGGAGCAAATGTCATTGGTACTGCTAGTTTACGCAACCATGACTATTTAAAATCATTAGGAGCTACTCCAGTCTTATATGGGGAGGGGCTTGTTGAGCGAGTATGTGAGATTGCTCCAGGAGGAGTTGATGCGGCCTTAGATGCAGCAGGTGAAGACGCATTGCGAGCTTCTATAGAGCTTGTCCAAGACAAAAAAAGGATTGGTACCATTGTTTCTTTTGATCTTTCAGAGTCTCTAGGAACAATTTCTATCCGAAGTAAACGCAGCATATCCAGACTATCTGAACTCACACAATTATATGAACAAGGTCAGCTTCGTATCGTCATATCACAATCATTCCCGCTGCATCAAGTTGTTGAGGCTCATAAGGTGGTAGAGACTGGTCATGGGTATGGAAAGGTTGTTCTTACAGTAGATGAAAGCAAATACGAGGAGTGTATACGATGAAACTAAACCATATTAACCTTGCTGTCACTGATGTTAATGAAACTCGAGAGTTCTTGGAGACATATTGTAACCTTCAAACCAGAAATATTCATAAAGATTCATTTGCTATTCTAGTAGACGAAGACAGATTATTACTTGCTTTGACGAAAAGTAAACACGTCAGCTATCCTAATTCCTTTCATATTGGTTTTGAGCAGGAGAGCGAAGAACAGGTAAATGAGATCAATCGACATTTAAAGAAAGATGGATTTGATGTAAAACCGCCAAAAAGAGCCCATCGTTGGACATTCTATGTGAAAGCCCCAGGTGGATTTTATATCGAGATTTTCAGTTGAACGATGCGAATGTATTCTACAGCAGAAGTTATTACACTGAAAAAATAAGAACAGCAGTTTTTTCTAATGATGGCCCCACAAAAAATGCATTCTATTTTCACCTAAACCGCCTTAACAAATTGCTCCCGTTTGAGCAATTGAAAAGAAGATTTTATTATTCGTTTATAGTATACTAATCAAAAGGAGGCGTTTTAAATGAGTACAATGATTTTTGTTAACTTTCCAGTCAAAAATGTTGCAGAATCCACTAATTTTTACGAAAAACTAGGATTTACAAAGAACGATGACTTTTCTAGTGATCATGCAAGTTGTATGGTTTGGGACGATAATTTTTATATTATGCTGTTAGAACATTCGTTTTTTCAACAGTTCCTCAAAGATAAAAAAATTGCTGATACGCAAAATGAAACTGCTGCCTTAATCTGTTTTAGCCTAGAGAGCGCAGAAGCAGTCAAAGAATTTGGACGAGTAGCAAAAGCAAATGGCGGCGATGCTTATCATATCGATATGGGTATGCCGGAAGAACAAATGTATGGCTTAGAGGTATCTGATATTGATGGAAATATGTTAGAACCGATGTGGATGAAACAATAGTTATTACATGCATAGCAGAAATACGGAGATGTACAGTAATAAAGATAGGAAACAGCCTGGTATTGCTAGTTTAGCGGTATCAGGCTGTTAAATTTCTTTTTATCGACAATTTTTATTATAGACAATCAAAATATCCTAATATCTAGTGATCTGTTGCCGTAATAATCCTTGAAATAATTTCAGATATCTCTTTTGGACTTTGAATCATTCCTGTTTCGATCCATTTATTTAGTACTTCGATTGTACCTGACACATGAAATGAAACTTGATATTCCTCAAAAATGGAATCTTGAAACTGACCGTTTCTCTTTCTGTCTCCCAATTCTTTTAATACAATAATTTCCTTGATTTTTGATGATAAAGCATTATTCTTTTTCTCATTCATAAAAATTTCAAAAGCAGCTTTGTTTTGAATAATAAACTCTGCTGTTTTTTCCATAAAAGCAGCTAATGTAATAGGTTCTTCTTTCCCGTAAAGCTCATCAATCCATTCCAAAAGCTGGTTTAATAATTCGCCTTCCAATTTTTCATAGAGGTCAAAAATATCTTGATAATGTAAATAGAAGGTGCCCCGTCCGATATCCGCCATGCTGCAGATTTGTGAAACGGTAATTTTTGTTAATTCATTTTCTTGTAAGAGAGTTAAAAAGGCTTGTTTGATTGCTTTTTTGGTCTTCTTAATCCGCCGATCAGCCATTTATTTACTCCTTTCTGGACATGTATTGAAAAACTGTTTATTATCTAACATGTCAATCAACATTGATTAATGTTTTCCTATTTTTCTAATTATATAATACACTTATAAATTAATGAACAAGTGTTTAAAAATAATCAGAAAATAGTGCTATATTCTTACTATTTTATAGGAGGAAAATATCGATGGAATTTAGAAAAGCAGAAAAAAAAGATGAGCATTGCAATGCTGAATTACTTGCGGAATCATTTATAGATTATCCGCTTTTTACTGTAATAGAGAACGATAAGAATAGAAGAAAGAAACTCATTTATGAATTTCAATATATCAACACAATGCTTTTTGTACAAAAACATTGTTGTTTTATAGCTATTGAAAATCAACATATTATAGGAGTTGCACTTCTTAAAAGCTTAAAAGGCAAACAAGATTTCCTGAGTTATCTTAGATTTGGTCTTGCTCGGCTAATAAGAAAAGGTATGTTGTTAAAAGCCTTAAAATATTTAAAGTTAGTGACTAGTACAAATGATACGCTCCATAAACGTTCAAATAATGGCTGGTATTTGGACTCATTAGCTATTTCCAAAGAAGTTCAAGGAAAAGGAATGGGAAGTACCATACTTAAAGGTTGTATATATCCATATATAAGTAAAGAGGGGGGAGGGGTAGTACTATTGGCAACCAATACGGAAATGAATAGGAAATTTTATCTGAAGAATGGTTTTAATGAATGTAAAGAAGAAGAGTTATCTCTTGGCAGGGAAAAAGTGAAGAATTGGAGCTATTGTATGCAAATTACTTCCCCCCACTAAGACAGAATAGTCTAAGATATAATAAAAAGAGCTGCTGCAAAGGCAGAATTTCTTCCTCACATTTTACGTTTACATTTCGTTAATTGGACAATTAAGGTTAAATGAGACGGAAAGCAAATATAAGTGGATGCAGGTTTTTGATGAAATCAAAGTAAGAGGCGTAGACCAAGCATAAGGTAAAAAAGGAGGGGAATTATGGACAAGATATTAAATAAAATAGCCAATTTAATCCGCGGTAACGAAAGAACAGTTATAATCAGGTGAATATTATAGAAGGTATGAGCGTTGCATTTACTAATCCAGATCTATTTGATTTAAAAGTTTACTTATATACGGATGGAGAAAGGTTCTTAGTAGGAGAAACCCTGTTGATTGCGGGAATTGTCCGTGTTTTAGGCAGTATCCTAAGTGGAAAAGGGATGAATAAACTGCACAATAAAAAGCGATTGTTGCTGCCGG
This sequence comes from Gracilibacillus alcaliphilus, assembly GCF_016909015.1. Taxonomy (GTDB): domain Bacteria; phylum Bacillota; class Bacilli; order Bacillales; family Amphibacillaceae; genus Gracilibacillus; species Gracilibacillus alcaliphilus. The sequence goes on along the minus strand of NZ_JAFBFA010000033.1, from coordinate 26,032 downwards.
TATATTGTGTACCATTACATATCTTCTGTCAGTTTTATTAACGTTTCACTTACAGACAAGATAATAGGATCTATTAGCCCCAACTGTCTCTTTATTCGTTGGGCTGTGTATTTTTTTACTTAATTGAGAAAAACTTGACACATACTATCCGATGATGAAAGATGCGAACGGATTGCAGATATGTTACCATGAGGTAAATATTCAGCTCGTTTTATTCAATGTTACAAATGGTCAAACAGGAGGGGGGGTACCATGCAAATTATTGCTAAGCAACCATATGTAAAAGTAATTCGTCAAATCCGTGCATTAGAACAAAAAGATACAGAAGAACAGCGTTATCTATATCTATATAAAGACAAAATAGTTTCCAAGCATCGAGAATTCCCAATAGAGAAAGTATTGGATGTTACGTATCGTTTGACAGGAGAAAAGGGAATGCTTTATTTACATACACTTCAAGGAGTCTACGCCTACATTATCACATCTTCACCAGAGTCGTTTATTGCTGCCTTTAAAGCTCACACAGAAAGTACTATTTATCATGATTAAAGTAAGATACTTTTTTCTAGGTGAGTTTTCATTCTTATCTCCATAAGCCAGTTAGTTTCCTTCTAGATTTAGGGATTTTCGGACGGCGTTTTCCACGATACTAAACCGCTTTTAATAGACAGCCGATACTTCGTAAAAAAGAGGTTATTATAAACTTTTATCCCACTTTTTTTCTTTATGCATAAGCTGATTTTAGAGGTGATTGAAATGGTGTATCTGAATCAGCAAAAAGGTATTTATGCAAAAGATATACAAGGCGCTTCGTCCAATCAGGATATATTTATTTATGATCATGCCAGTGAAAAAGAACAAAAACAGCTGGAAATCCAGAAAGAGGAAGCAAACAAATTACAACAGCTTCATCAGGATATTTTTGTAAGAAATCAACAATTGAAGCGTTTGGAGAAAAAATTGAAAGAGATAGACGAAGATAAAAAATATGATCAGCAGCTGCAAGCAGAAGTATTAAACCGCTTAGACGTGCTGGATGAACATACAAACAATAAAAACAAACAACTAAAAGATGTTTTTGCCATGTATGAAATGGCAAAGGAAGAAACACAGGAGATGAAGCATAATCAGGAAGCTTTTCATGCCAAACTTGAAAAAATAGAAATCACGAATGAAAATATCTCAAGAACTATGGAAAAACAAGATACAAGACTGGATGAAATACAGCATCAAATAAATCAGAAAGAAGAAGCGTACACAGAACTTTATGAAAGGCTTGACAAGCAAGAAGCATGGCTGGAAAAACTAATGAGACAGGTGCATGATTTAAGGAGTATTATTTATGAGCGAGCAGATGAAATCATCAACAAGGTCGAAAAAAGTATTCAATTATTCGGAGGTAAGTGGAATATTGTCCAGCGAAATGATGAAAAACTATCCAAAGAATCTGTAGAGAAATGAGTTTACTAAATCATATAATGGTGGATCCAATCCAGTGATAAAATTAAATACTTGTTAACATGGGCTGTATTATGAGCTATTTCTTTATATTCAGGCGAAATGATAGTAACAGCTCACTAGAATTAATTTCACCAAAGAGATAAATACTAACAACTGTAATGATATTAAGTGTGTAAAGCCAAACTAACAATGAAAATTATTAAACTAATGAAGAGGCTGAATCAGATGTAAATAAATGATTCGGCTTTTCTATCGAATTTTTATTTTCCTTTGAGACAGCCTCATTCATTAGTGCAGTTACAAAGGGTGAAATACAGTATAGTATAACGTCTCTTAATACCTATGTATTGGCATATGGCAATGATTTTTTCAGAAAAGAAACCTATATATATGATCGACTACAGCTTAAACCTATGCAATGCTAGCTTTCCATTTTGAAAGTTAGGGTGTACTCCGATCAAGGTAAAGAATCCATGTATAAATTAAGCATATTATTTATTCGCTAAACAGTATGAAACAATATTATGTATTCTCATATATTTGTATATAATTAATAGACGGATAGTCGGTTTATTAAAGGAGGATTTGCTTTGGCGCGTAAAGTTAATAAAGTAGAATATCAGGCTAAACGTAATAAGATTCTAGATGTAACCTATCAATTAATTGTGACAAAAGGTTTTGAGCAAATGTCTATTCAAAATATATTGGATCAGCTTCATATTTCTAGGGGAGCGTTTTTTCACTATTTTAGTTCAAAGCAACAATTATTAGAAGCGTTAATAGAGAGGATGTTAGACGACATTGAGCAGCAAGTGTCGTCCCTTATAAACAGTGAACATTCTGCAACAAAAAAGCTGCAAGTTTTTTTGTGAAAGTAAGTGAAATAAAAATTGCACAAAGACAGCTCTTTTTACAACTTTTAGAGGTTTGGTACTCGGATAACAATGTCCTTGTTCGGAAAAAAACACGTGAGAAAAAATTACGACGTTTTGAACCATTAATAAGACAAATTATCTACCAGGGTATAGAAGAGAATAGTATGAATGGGATAGAAACAGAGCACACATCCGAGGTTGTTCTGTGTCTTTTATTAGACTTATCTGATTCATTTGCAAGCAACTTATTAACAAGAAAAAATGATCCATTGGATTTGGAAAATAAAGTTTTTGCATACACTCAAGCGATTGAACGTATTCTTGGTCTTCCGGCTCATTCTTTATGTTTAATGGACAAAGAGAAGATTTATAGGTGGGGAGAAAGAGAAAAGCAATGCTGATAAAATCGCTAAGATCGAAAGCGTATAGGGGTGAAGAAATGTACAAAAATGACGATATGTTAAGTCTAATGAAACATTATACACTTGAACGCCGAGGGGCAGTGATTCACTATTGGATAACTCAGTACGATTACAATGAACCATTGGTTATTTTCACACATGGAGCCTCTCTTGATCATCAAATGTTCGATATGCAGGTTCAGGCGTTACAGAATGCTGGATATCCCGCTCTTACGTGGAATGTTCGTGGACATGGCATGTCCAAACCTGTAGGGAAGGAATTCCATGTTCAGATTGTTGTGGAAGACTTAGAGAAAATCATTTATAAACATCAGGTAGAAGAAGTGATTCTCGTTGGTCATTCTTTTGGTGGTTATGTTTCGCAGATGCTGACATTTCTTCAGCCAGAAAAGATAAAAGCGATAGCCGTCATTGGATGTACGGATATTACGGAAGTTCCTTCATTTGGCATGCGAATCGCCTATCGTAATATGTCACGAATGTTTCGTATGATGCCTGAAAGTATCTTACGGAAGAAATTTGCTGAAGGGATGGGAGTGACAGAAACTGTACAGAATTATGCTCTGAACACAAACAAAGAGTTATCTCGTGAGGCATTTATTGAAATTATGGATGGTGGTGTTCGTGCTATATATGAAGATCCTCATTTTGGGAATGATTACTTTATTCAGCACCCCTTTTTGCTAACTCATGGTGAAAAAGACAGTGCGGAAAGAGGGACCTTTGTCAAAAAAGCACCAAATTGGGCTAAGCGTGAACTGAATTGTCAGTATGAAGTGATTCCGAACGCAGGGCATAATGCGAACCAAGACAACCCTGACTATTTTAATGACGTCTTGCTTCATTTTCTAGGTGGTTATGAAAGACGCTGTTGAAATAAATAACGAATTAATTCACCGAGAAGGAAAAAATCAACATAAAGATTATGGAACAAAGCTAATGAAATTTTCGGAAAAGCATATGAAGCAATGGGGTATGGAATGATTATGGCATCTACTCAAGTAGATGTGGGTGCTTAACATTTTTATAGGAAAAAAGGGTATCAGGATGCGGGGATTGCTTATTAATATTCCAAAATATAAGCAACCAATGGAAATGTGTTTAGCAAAAAGATATAACCAATTTTAACGTGGGCACACAACTGAATTTAATAAAACTAGCCTATGCAGTTAGCTTGCACAAGTTAACTGTATTTTTATGTTCAAATTAAAATAGAAGATGCGATAACTAATATAGTGGTATCGTTGCTATTCGGACAAGCTGGACATTTCTAAGCTCGGTAAAAAGGACTGGCTTACCTGCTTTGGCGGAGGGGTTCACGTTGACATAATGATGGACCATATTGTACATAAATGCCATATGGTTTGAAACAAAGAATGTCCACATACGTGGAATAATTTAAAAAATAAGTGGGATACTACGTACGAAAAGGGTATAGAATATGAATGTTTAGATCATAAGAGAGTGGGATTTTCGTGTTTAACCGAAAAAAATTTACTTTCAATAAGCAAAATAAAGGACAGCAGGTTGATAAAGAGGTTTTAAAACCTCTTTATTCTAATTTGGAAAAAAATTTAGAGGTACTAAATTTTCTTTATAAAGATTGCTCAGATGTAGTTTTTCGTTCATTTGTAATTGCTGGTCATATCAAAGCTCAATTAATTTATATAAAAGGTATGTCCAATATTGAAGAAATAGACAATAATGTATTAACACCGCTTATGCAACAGACTGATCAGAATTCTATAAATCCTATATCATTGATTGAACACAGACTGTCTGTTGCCGAGATAACAAAGATTGAATCTTTTGACACTTGTGTCGAACAGTTATCCGTTGGTAATCCGATTTTATTATTGGAGGATAATCGACAAGGGTATGCATTGGGATTGGCTAAATGGGAGAAGCGTGCCATCGAAGAACCATCTGGTGAGTTGGTGGTTAGAGGCCCTCGTGAAGGTTTTACGGAGAGTGTGGAGGTTAATACCTCTTTGTTGCGAAGAAAGATCAAAAGTCCCCAACTAAAAATGAAAACCTTAAAAGTGGGTAGTTACACACAAACTACAATTATGATAACTTATATTCAAGATTTATCAGATGAAACACTGATTGAAGAAATCACTCAACGTATTAAACGAATTGACATTGATGGAATATTAGAATCTGGGTACATAGAAGAATTAATTCAAGACAATTCTTACTCTCCGTTTCCACAAGTACTTGTTACAGAGCGACCTGATACAGCAGTTTCTAATTTGCTTGAAGGACGTGTGGTCATTGTTGTTGATGGTACACCCTTTGTTTTGGTTGCTCCAACCACATTCTATTCCTTATTTCAATCTGGAGAAGATTATTATCATCATTTCATAATATCTACAGCAACCCGCTGGTTACGTTTTTTATTTTTATTTATTTCTCTCCTGTTACCATCTTTGTATGTTGCTGTGATTACCTATCACCAAGAGATGGTACCGACTACATTACTGCTTACCATGGTCGATTCACGCGAGGCAATTCCATTTCCTGCGCTGGTGGAAGCTTTGCTTATGGAGATTACATTTGAAGGGTTGCGGGAAGCAGGACTTAGACTTCCTAAACAAGTAGGTGCTGCCGTTAGTATTGTAGGAGCATTGGTTATTGGCCAAGCAGCAGTAGCTGCTGGATTAGTCTCAGATCCGATGGTCATGGTTGTTGCCCTTACTGGTATCGCTTCCTTTACAATTCCACGTTACAATATTGCTATTCCTTTCAGATTATTACGTTTTCCAATTATGTTACTGGCCGGAACGTTCGGGCTGCTAGGCATCATGATGGGACTTTTGGCTATTATAATACATCTGAGTACGTTACGTTCTTTTGGTGTGCCTTATCTCTCTCCAATGGCTCCAATGAAAAGAAGAGATCTGAAAGATACTTTAATACGGGCTCCCTTATGGAAATTAAATACGCGCCCCCATTTAACGGGAGAATATAATAAATATCGTCAATCTTCTAACCAAAAGCCTTTTCCTAATAAAAATGAGGAAGAGTGACGTAGAGGTGGTGAAATAAAAAGATGGAGAAAGGAAAAATATCAGCTTTACAGATGAGCGTTATGATGTATCACGCTATTATAGCGACAGGGATTCTTTTTATTCCCAAAACAGTCTTTGATGCTGCCCAGCAGGATATTTGGATTTCTCCTATATGGGCTTTTCCTTTAGGTTTGCTAAGTGTATATATTGCATATAAATTGCACAAGCTTTATCCCGACGATACGATTATGCAATACAGCCAACATATTCTTGGTGCCTTTTTTGGTAAGGTACTCGGATTGATCTTATTGCTGTTGCTGTATACTTCTATCAGTGTGATGGTTTGGCAATATGGAGAATTTGTGGTTAGTGAATTTCTCCCTCACACTCCAAAGTATGTGATAGTAGGTATGATGATCCTGTTGTGTGCGTTTGCGGTACACGGAGGACTTGAGGTTATAGGAAGGCTAGCTGAAATGGTTTTTCCATTTTTTTCTTACTTTTTTTAGTCATCGTCGTCCTACTCCTTCCAGATATAGAGATAAAGCGAATGCTACCAGTGATGGAGAATGGTATAATGCCTTCCATCAAAGGTTCAGTGGCGTTATACACATGGTTCGCTCAATTTGGGATTATCTATTTCTTTCTTCCATATTTAACTAATCGAGAAAAAGGAATGAAATCGGGGAGCATTTCGGTACTAGCTGTAACGATAACATTAATGCTTACTAATATCATCGTTATTCTGGTCTTTGGACGTGTAACGGAGAATTTTACTGCTCCACTTATGAGCGCTACGAGATATATTAGTATAGCCGAATTTTTATCTCATCTCGAAGCACTTGTTATGGCGATTTGGATTGCCGGGACATTTATCAAAATTTGTGTGTTTTACTATGCAATAGTGCTGGGTACTGCCCAATGGTTTAACCTTTCCAATTATCGTTCTCTTGTCTTGCCAACCGGTTTTCTGATTGGAGTGTTTGCGATGCAGGCGTTTCTTAATTCCGCAGAGGCATCCGAACATTTTCAGGAGGTTTCCCATGGATTAACGGATACTTTGCTGTATGGACTAATAATCCCAATGTTTCTACTTTTGATAACCTACATACGTAAAATGAAGACTTTTAAGCAGAAAGGAAGAGGTGGAAAGTGAAGGGACTGAAAATAATATGGTTTATCGGTATCTTCTTATTTTTGCTTACGGGTTGTTGGGACCGAAGGGAAACCAATGATCTTTGGGTTGTAACTGGAGTGGGATTGGATCAGACGGAAAATGGAGAAATAGAATTAACAGTTGAAATACATTCTCCAAACAGGGATGGAGGGGAAGGGATGGGTGGAGAGAGTAATCAGGCAGGGGGCAATAAAATGATTCATCAAACAGGGAAAGGCATATCGATACCAAAAGCCATTGAGGATCTTGATACACAACTTCCAAGAGAAATTCTATGGAGTCATACGAAAGCGATTGTGATCAATAAAGCTTTAGCCGAGACAGGAATTCGTGAAGAATTAGATTTTTTTATCCGTCATCCCGAGCCGCGCTTGAGAAGTTACGTATTTATTAGCAAGGGGAGTGCGAAAGATATTATGGCTTTGCTTCCACCTTTGGAAAGAAGCTCGTCTGAAGTACTAATAGAATTAGCTAAATCGGAAGTGTTAATGAAAGTAACATTATTTGATTTAATGGAAATGTTGAAAGGAGAATCGGACGCTGCCATTCTTCCTATGGTTGATAAATTACCGCCTGAAGAGGAAGAACAGTCCTTAGAAACGATTGCGTATATTAATCATTCAGCTATTTTAAAAAACGGTAAAATGGTCGGTTCAATTGATGATCGGTTAACTAGAGGAGTGCTCTGGTTTAGAGATGAGATAAAAGAGTCTACTGTCACTATACAACCTGAAAATGCAGACGGTCTTATTTCTATGAATTTAATTAAGGGAACAACAAAGTTGATACCTGAGATAGACGGCAATGAATTGAAAATGACCATTCAAATTGAAACGATAGATGATGTGATACAGAATAAAACGGATTGGGACTTAAATGAAATCGAAATACAAAGAGCGCTGGAAAAGGAGCTAGCGAAAAAGATCGAAATCCGTCTAACAGACACTCTAGAAATAGTACAAAAAGAGATGGAAGTAGATATTATAGAATTTGCTGAGGAATTTCGACGAAAGCATCCTGAAAAATGGAAGGATATCAAAAAAAATTGGGAAGAAAGGTTTCCTTCGGTAGAAGTAACTTTTGATATTAAGGCAAATGTTTTAAGAACAGGGCAAGGAAATGTACCTTGGTAAAAAGAGGTGAAGAACATGAAAGGTGTCTACATTTTTAGCGTAACGGTAATGGTAGTGTTGATGTTTATTTATCAATGGCTAATAATAAAATCAACGGAGAAAAAAGAAAAAATGGTGTTTTCATCCTTAATACTATTAGGCTGGTCGCTAGCTGTAGCTTACATTGTTTTTCCGAATATGGATTCACCAGCGAAAATTATGGATTACGTTCTAAAGGGTTTGAGAAATATTTTCCTTGGAATATTCTCCTGATATATAAACTGACACAGTTTCTTCCTATATTCACTTTAGAACATTTTTATGTTCTTAATATAACAAAGTCCATTTATAGTTGAAATGACACACAAATGTCTAGAGTGGGAAACGCATTAATAATAGAGACCCAGAACCATAATACTTGATCAAGAATTGATGGTAACGCTCTAAATCATACAGATAGGATTTCAAACTTGCTTCCGAGTGGTTTTTATCAACCTGTATATAAAAGAAAAACTCATCTCTGGTTAAAAGATGTAGTATCTAATTAAGTCGTAAATGATAAGGAAGAGTGAATGATGGCGGATTCAGCGACAAAAGATTTAATTCATTCAATAACATTCAAAATTAAAAATCCTTGTTATTCTGATACATTGCTAAAACTTCTGCTAACGCATTGGTTATTTGCTGTAATAAAGATGTTGGAGAGACTACTTTAATGTGTTTACCCATTTTGCTTACTAAAGAGGAGATAAATTTAAATCCTTTTCCTTCAGATAAGATTCAAAAGATACATATTATCGCCTATGAGATAAGACGTTATCTATCCCATAGACGGTTCGTATAGAACATTCTACTGTACTTCAGCATGGTTTCCCATAGCAATAGACAATCTATTCCATGTGTTAATTTGAATAATAACCATTACAAGTTCAACATATTCCTTTTCATTGTAATATTGTCTCACCTGTTCATACAATCTATTACTGACACCGTTTTCTGAAATTAGTGTCATATGCTCCGCTAACTCAAATGCTGCCTTTTCTTCCTCAGTAAATATCTCCGTCTCTTTCCAATTGTCTAATCTATTCATTTTTTCAGTGGATACTTTTAATTTTTCAGCTGCTTTAGTATGCATATTCAAGCAATAGGAACAGCCATTTATTTGTGATACTCTAATTTTAATAAGTTCTTTTAACTTTTTGTCAATGCTAGTTTTCCGTACATATTTTTCAGATTCCATAATCGTCTCTAATGCATCTGGCGCAACTTTAAAATAATTTATTCTGTTATCCATTTTCATCATTCCTGCTGCTTTTACAATCCCTTTACTGACTAGTTTTGCCATAACCATCCCCCTTTTTAAAATCCATAACATTACTTTAAAAATTTCTACTGCAATGACAATCCTATTCTTTATACCGATAAAAATACATCATTTGTTACATTTTTAAAGTCATTGTATACTAGCAATAATGAATTAGCAATATCATATGCATAAGATCTACAAATCACTGTAAAATGTAGATTTTTAATGAGGAGCGAAAAAAATGTCTACTCCAACAAATAACCCCTCTGCTATCAGATCTCGTCAATGGTTGACGGAAGCTTTGTTATCCCTTATGAAAGAAAAGTCTTATGATAGAATCACAATCACGGAGATCGCCGAAAGAGCAGATTTAGATCGAAGTACTTTTTATCGGCACTTCCATTCCAAAGAGGCTATACTGGAACAATATCTTGATCAGCTGGCACAAGAATATTTGCAAAGACTAGCTGTTGGAGAAAATATGGATATGGGGAAGGTAGCCAAAATTTTCATCTCATTTTGGATTCATATAGATTTTATTCGCACAGCTCGAAAAAATGATTTAGATAGTCTACTATTGAAGACTTTCAACAAGCATTTACCTTCTATCCACCAACTGACCAAAGATAAATTTGCTTATTCTATAAGTGAAGAGAACATGGAATTTGCTTTAGCATTTAACGCAGGTGGAATGTGGAATATTCTGATGAAATGGATAGATAGCGATTTTGAACACTCTTATGACGATTTAGTAAAAGCTTTTGAAGAAATAAGCCGGTTTAATTTTTTTAGGTGAGAAGGTCTACATCTCATCGCATTCAAGTCTAAAATCGGCATGAGACTTATGGATCTATATTAAACGATTTTGTAAAGCGGAGTGAAGCTTTGGAAGTCGAATCAGATGAATCAACTGGAGGGAGAAGGGCCTGACGCGGTATGATTTTTTACAAAGAGTCCAGAGATAGGAGGATCATTTATTTAGGATTAATTGTTGCAGCTGTGATTGGATTGCGATTTGTAGGTTAAAGTTAGCGTACAACCTATTGAAAATTGCCCATTGATAAGAGGTTAAAGTAAAATGAGGCAAGTCAGGTGTATACCACTCTGACTTAGGGGCTAAAAGTTACTTGATTTTTCCGCTCTACTCGATTTAACAGAAGCTTTGCGCCTAACTGATTAATCTTCAGTTAGGCTTTTTTGTGGTTGATAAATATAGGTAAAGCAGATATTTTTTACTCCCGGTATTAAAATATCGCTACTAATTTAGCGTTTATTCTAAATGAGTCTTTTCTTGACATTGCCTAAGATGGAAATCCGACTTTTCTAAAAAAGCAATTTTATCTTGTAGTTCTTTTTGCTGCTGTGCTATTTTCTTCTGGCTGTCTTCAAGTACCAACTGTTGTTGTTTTAATAGTTTTAAAACATCTGGATTCAATTCGTTAGGGTGATAGAGATCGGCATATTCTCTAATCTTTTTTAAGGGGAATCCAGCTTTTTTAAGCACAATAACTACTTCCAGCCATTTCAAATCATCTTCTGTATATATACGCCTATTTTGACTATTACGACTAGAAACCAAAATTCCTTCCGTTTCATAGTAACGTAATGTATAAGGAGGAATATTATATTTTTCAACAACTTTACCAATTGTAAAAACAGTCATTTTTACTCCTTTCTGAAATGTTTTCTATTTGACATCAAGTATACTTTAACAGCTAGGATGAATCTATTAAGATGAACTATTAACACCTTAAAAAAGTAAAGGTACCGAATTCGTACATGTTTCTGACCGTAGCAAATTTGTAGGAGTAATTAAACTCATTAAATTAGATGATTTTAGAAAAAATGATGTAGTATGTACTCCAATATGATAATTAAAATAATATGTTGTTTCCGTATAAATTATGTTGAAACCTTTACAAATAGTTTATACGGAAACGGAGACGAAAGGATACGTTAAATCTCTCATCCAAAAACGATGACCAGAATCATTTTTAAGTTGATTTTAACTAGTTTTATCTGCTTTTATTATTAAAATGATGAATTCCTCTATTATTTTCTAATTGATCGTCAACCACTCCACTTTGATAACTTTCATTCAATTGATTTTGTACTGCTTGTATGCCTTTGTTGTCTTCAAATAATTGCTTTTTATTTTTTTTATTTTTTTTATTCATTGCTAACACCTCCTTATCTTTTAGTATGCACAAAACATGCTAACAGCCTTGGTAAAATCGATTCCAAATAATGGATGTAAAAATAATATAGAACACAAAAACACAATTGTCGATGTCGACGAGCAAAATCTTTAGCACTCAATTTAATTACCCACTCTAACATGCAGATATTCTAAAAAAACTTGTTACTTACTTTAAGATCGCACTTTATAACACACAACTTTCTATCATGACGGATAAGAGATGTGTTCACTTTTTTGTTCCGCTTTGTAGACGACATAGGTATTTCCTTAACAAATCAAATTTTGCACAATTAAGAACAGGTATTCAACCCTAATTTCATGCATAAGTGCAATTTAAGTTATTGGGTTGTATCAGAAGGGGGAGAGCATTACTGAGATTGCAAACGTTTTACAATGCAACCGAAACAAATAGAAATTATAGTAGCGAGTGTAGATTGCATGAAAAAGCCTCTTTCATAAATGTATAATGCTAACCACAAATAAACTTTATGAAAGAGTACCTTCTTTTTTGATTATTGTAACGGTGTACATACTTCGAGTTATTTTAAAGCTATATCACGTAAAAAAATAAAACATACTGTTAACCGGCCTTTTCCTCTTTACCTGCCGAATGGGGTTGGTGCGTTCTTGGCTATTTTCTTTCATTCCTTGTTTTTGTATTTACCTTTCTATCCCGTTTTGTCCCTATCTTTTAAAAATCATTCCTTACTTTTATCATCAGATCTTTCTACTGTAAATTCTTCAGCTACTTCTGTCTGATATTTTATATTTCTGTTTGCAGGATTTTCTCCTTCACTAGGTAAAGTATTATTTGCTAAATAGCGGTGAAAGAATATTTCAAACAAGCTTACGACTAATGCTGCAATTATAGAGATGGTAAAGACGTTGTTGTTGAAAGTCATCCTGTCTACAAACCAATAAATAATTATCCATGCTAATCCAAAATCAGCAATTGTTGCTACAATATTGTTTGTTCGGGATAATATAAGCATGTCACCGATTAAATAAGCTGCAACGCCTAAAATAGCAGATAATAGTAAAACCTCAGCAAAAGTCAGTTCATACATTAATCCGAGGATAATATATAGAAGGACTAGAGAGGCAATAAACTTTATTAATAAAGCTTTAACATGTTTCATCAATGAACCTCCTTTGAAAATTTTTTCGTGAAATTTAACATTTTTACCCATTACATTTAGTGTGTTTGTTATTACTTCTGATATTAGAGTGTTTCAGTTGCTCCAGCTATTACATGCAAATTGATCATTTGATTATGATCTTGTTTTCCGATAAATAAATTTCTCTTTTGAAAGAGATACTTTTAAGATGCCTTTAAATATGCAAATTATCCCTTGTTTTATATGGGTATTTTTCCTAATAAAGTAGAAACGCAAGAAAATCACCAATAAAATAAATTATTTTCCCTTACAAAAAAGTATAATTGAACCAGCAGTATAAAAAGCGAATTTAAATACATATATCCTTCTTTATCATATAAAATATGAGTTACTTCCGAGGCGATCTCTTCCATAATATACAATGGATAAATATCAATAATTTGAGAAAGATAGACGATAAGTGCTTTTTAACGAAAGGTGGCACTGAGCTTGAATTTAATTAGGAGGATTTCAATGGGAATTTTAAGCGGAAATTCAAAAGAGCAACCCATGCACTATGGAGAAGTATTTGGTACATGGTCGTTTCTATTAACGACTAAAGGAGCAATTGCGGGTTATCAAACTTACCTAAATCATGCAGGTGATGAAGATTTGCAAAAATTACTTGAGGAAGCAATTCAGGGGGGGCAACAAGAAGTTACACAAATCGAGGCTTTATTAAAAGAGAATGGGGTAGGTTTACCTCCTACACCACCTGACCGCCCCGCTGCTCGCTTAGAAGATATTCCTGCTGGAGCACGTTTTTCTGACGCTGAAGTAGCTGCAATGCTTTCAGAGAATATTGCAGCCGGATTAGTAGCATGTAGTACAATTATGGGGCAGTCGATTAGGGAGGACATTGCTATGATGTTCGGACAGCTTCATGTTCAAAAAGCGACACTAGGTGGTAAAGTTTTACGATTAAATAAAGAAAAAGGTTGGTTAATTCCACCACCATTACATCATTACAAAGCTGAAAATGATTAATTAATTATTAAATTAGCATAAAAATAAAAGAAAGGGTTACAGCTTGGAACCCTTTCTTTTATTTAATAAACTCAAGTATTTTACTGTATAAACGCTTTCCATGACTATGGAATCAAATTATTTAATTGGTTAATATGATCTCTATCTTCATCTAAAATTTCTTCTACGGTCTGTCTACTTTCTAAATCGAGGTCTCCCCTCACAATTTCTTCTGCTATTTTCATTCCTTTTTCTTGTCCATTAATAGCATTCTTCAAGATTCCTTCTACGGAATCAGGAAAACCTTTTAAGTTCAACATTCCCTCTCTAATGGAGAGCATTACGCCATTATCTTCGACAGCTTTACCACCAAGATTCTGTACTCTCTCAGCAATTTTTACAGCATGTTTTTTATGTTCCTGTTGAATACGCTGTAGTTCTTTTTTTATAAATGGATCAGATACATGTTGGATGTAGTATTCATATGAATGAATCGCCATAAACTCTCCCTTTAAAAATGCATTTAATTCTTTGATAACATCTTCACTACTCAATATATTTATCCTCCTCATAACATATTTCATTTATTTTTTCCTTTCATTTGATATTTATACTTACAACTTAAATCGCAACCACCTGTATTTCGAAAAGCGAATCAGTCAGCCATAGCAATTGCCCTACTTCCAACATTCATATAAAAATCCTATTTGCCAGTTTTTAATATATAGAAAATATTTCGTAAGTGATTTATTATATCTTGCTTTAATTTGCAAAGAATATGCGAATGGTTAATATATCATCTTACTGTAGAAATCCTTTTAAAATTTAAAGTGGGTAAACTTTTTCCTACATTGTTTTACTTCTTTACTCATTTTTTTGACAATGCTCCAGATGAATATTCGCCTACTCTAATAAAGTCTCTCTCAAACATCTGGATTCAACTCGTTAGGATGATACAGTTTAGAATATTCTCTAATTCTTTTAAGGGGAGATCCAGATTTTTTTAATAACGACTTCCATCTATTTTCAACCATTTGGTAAAAAGTCATTTTTTATTCCTCTTTTTAAAACGTTTTCTGTTTGACATCAAGTATACTTTAACAGCTAGAATGAATCTATTAAGGTGAACTATCTACATCCTAAAATAAACTGGAAAGAAGGGGTAATAATGGATTATTTACAACAGGCTGTAAAAGCAGCAAAAGAAGATATGAAAAATGGAGGAGGACCATTTGGTGCAGTAATTGTGAAAGAAGATCAAATCGTAGCTGCTGTGGGAAATACGGTTACCAGCGAGGTAGACCCGACCGCTCACGCAGAATTAAGGGCT
Source organism: Gracilibacillus alcaliphilus (assembly GCF_016909015.1). Lineage (GTDB taxonomy): Bacteria > Bacillota > Bacilli > Bacillales > Amphibacillaceae > Gracilibacillus > Gracilibacillus alcaliphilus. The sequence continues at coordinate 11,012 of NZ_JAFBFA010000033.1, read as the reverse complement.
GTGCGGGTGGCGTGTCAAAAGCTAGGAACCTTAGATTTATCAGAGTGTGAAATGTATACAACCTGTGAACCTTGTCCAATGTGTCTGGGGGCAATTTTATGGGCAAATATTAAAAAGGTATATTATCACAGTACGCACGAAGACGCTAGTAAAAATGGATTTTCAGCTGAAAAATTGATTTCTTACTTTAATGGTGAAAAAAGTACAGATATTGAATTTGTACAAATTTGTGATCATAAAGAGGCAGAAGAACTGTGGGGAACAAATTAAATTATTCTGTTATTTTAAAATTTGAGTTTTTTCCATCTCCTACTGAACGTTAGTTGAATCAATTGAGTGTCGGAAAAGGTACAAAAGATAGGCATATTACCGTAAGACATTCTGTTGAAAAAATAGCATTTGTTGATAGTGTTGAATAAATTGATGGTCAGGCTCTATTAACTTATTTAAATCAGATTAGTAGAGCCTGTTTTACTATTTATATAACACTTATAATTAATGTAAACATTCTAGCTGCTCTTTTGAGTAATAGAGTGAAATCTTCTGATTAGCTCTCAAACGAATGACCAGATCTGGGTTAGTTATAAATAATTGCCCAAATGCAATGAGATCAGCCTGATTTTCTTCTATGATGGCTGCTCCTTTATTAGGGTCTATATTACCAACAGCTATAAGTGTTTCATCCCAACACTGCCTAAATAATTCATGAAGCGATCTTTGGTCGTTTTGAAGCGTATCACCATAATTGTCTACAGATGGATGAGCTATTTTTAGTTGATGCTTAGAAAGAATTCCTGTTATAGCGCATACCATTTCTTCTGGACACTCCCATACATAACCCTTATCGTCATCTTTCTTTTCAGAAATTCGGATGCTGATTCTATTTTTAGGTACAACCTCCTTTACTTCTTTAATAATTAAATCTAAAAATCGCAACCTATTTTGTAAAGAACCTCCAAACTCATCTTGACGATCATTCGTTTTCTCACTGATAAATTGATCAATCAGGTAACCATGTGCAGCATGTATTTCAACACCGTCAAACCCTGCTTCCATCGCATTTTTTGCTGCCTGTTTATAGTCATCTATCAATTGATATACTTCCAAATTACTTAAAGATTTAGGTGCTTGGAACGGTTTCCTTAATCTATGCACATGCCCGTTTGCACCTATGGCAGATGGGGCAACAGGAGTATACCCTTTTAAAATGTCCTGATGACTTACTCTGCCCACATGCCAAAGCTGAGCAAAGATTTTTGTTTTATATTGATGTACTTCTTGTGTGACTTTTTTCCAGCTTAAGATTTGACGATGCGTATATATCCCTGGTATCCCATAGGTTCCTTTGGCCAATTCATTGATGGCGATACCTTCTGTAATGATTAAGCCAGCGCCGTACCTTGCTCGTTTTCCATAATAGTCTGCAATCAAGTAATTCACTTCACCTGTTTCATTATCAGCAAATCCTCTTGTCATCGGAGCCATCACAATTCGATTATCTAATGTTAAGTTCCCAATTTTATAATCGGAGAAAATAGAACCCGTCATATTTATCACCTCATATCAAATTTTAATTCGATGCCAATTTGTTTACAATGGGATTTTTAAGCTATATACTATGAAAAACTTTAAAATTTAAAGTAATGAGAAAGTAGGGGAAAAGAATGTTAGATCCTATTGATTATCAGATATTAGATTTATTAAAAAGAAATGCCAGATTGACATATACAGAAATCGGCAAGCAAATAAATATGTCATCTCCTGCTGTGAAAACGAGGATAGAAAGATTAGAAGATCATGTGATAAAGCGTTATACAGTCGAGGTAAATAATAAAGAGCTCAATAAAGGAATTCATGGATTTATTTTATTTCAAACAAAAAGCTGTGAAAAATTAACGAATTATTGTAAAAAGAACAGTAATATTATTAATTTATGGAGAATTAGCGGAGAGTATAATTATATGGTCGAAGTTGTTTGTGAAGAAATGGAGGAACTGGAGCAAATCTCTAAAGATACCACACACTTTGCTTTTTCCAATATATTATCTGTTCTGGGAACTCATCAAGTTAGTAATGACTAAGAATAGAAATTCATCAAAAAACCTGACGATTTGAAATAAAGTCATCAGGTTTTTATCGTTGATAGTTAGAAACTTGTTCATCCTTACACATCAACTTTCTGATTCAATTCGCCCCAGTCACACATCATATTTAAGATTGGAAGAAGAGACCGGCCTAGTTCAGTCAGTGAATATTCCACTTTTGGAGGAATTTGCGGATACTCTTTACGTTCCACAATTCCATCAGCTTCCATTTCTTTTAACATCACACTTAGTGTTTTATACGAGATAGAGGCTATATTTCGCTTTAATTCATTAAATCGCATGACATCATTTTCAGACAGCCAATAGAGAATAATCATTTTATATTTCCCGCCGATAATAGATAACGTGTATCCAAATCCAGTGTCTTTTAAAGCAACACCATTCGGAACACAGGTTTTGTTCCATTTGCTTTGCATACAATTTCTCTCCTTACGCCTATATTTTTTTGTTAGATATTCCATTCTGATCAGCTTCCGCTTTTGTTCAGGCTGCTCTCCGTGCAAAAGAGGCAGGATTTGACGGAGTAGAGGTACATGGGGCAAATGGATATTGCTTAATCAATTTGTAACAGATTATACCAATCAACGAACCGATGAATATGGTGATTCAACAGAAAAAATCGTATTCGTCTTACTGTAGAAGTTTTACATGCCATTCGTACAGCAGTTGGTTCAGACGTTATCGTAGGTGTTCGTATCTCTCAGGGGAAAGTGAATGATTTTCACCACAAATGGCGTTTTTCTAATGTTCAAGAGATTCCTGACAATATATAAGGTATGGTTGAGTAAATAAATTTTTCTGGTGTTACGTGCTGTCCGTTTTCCTTCCATTCCACAGAAGCACCATAGATACCCCAGCTTAACATAACAGCCTTCATCTTTAATGCTTGTTTTTTTTCGGAGGAATAATGACCTTCTAACATATTATAAAATAGATTTTCTAGTTTTTTTCTGATAAAAGTCCCGGTCTCTTGTTCATATCCTTTTTGACAACGAGCAGGCAAGGATTCTTGAAATTTAATTATAGCAAGAAAAATACTAGTAACAGCCTCTTCATCTAATAATCTATTTTTAAACATTGAATCATTCAAATGAACATGAAATATTTCAGATAACTTTTATTTAATAAGTCAAATTTATCTTCAAAATGATAATAAAAAGTTGCACGGTTAATCATTGCTTCTTCGGTGATATCCTTGATTGTTATGTCAACAAATTCTTTTTTATTTGAGAGATCATAGAAGGAATTCTTAATCATTTTTTGTGTGCGGAGTACTCGAGGATCTTCCTTTACAGAATCAGTCATATAAGTCACTCTCCCATATTTTTCATACAATTTATAAAGTGTGTTGTAAAAGCAACACATCTCTAAAACTATTGGTATTTATAAGTTTCATTATGTTATAGAATGCAATTGTAAGCAAATACTTTACCTTCAAAGTAAGATGTAAAGTATATTTTGAAGTAACTATTTAGGAGGAATAACATTGGTTAAAATCGGTATTATTACAGGAAGTACAAGAGAAGCACGAGTCAATTTACAAGTTGCTGAGTAGGTAATGGGCATCGCAAATAAAAGGACCGATGCCACATTTGAATTGGTAGATATTAAAGAATATAACTTGCCAAAATTTAATGAGACTATTCCAGCGGTGATGTCAGAAAGTTATGAGACGCCAGAAGTGAATGTCTGGTCGGATAAGGTTAAAGAATTGGACGGATTTGTTTTTGTCACACCTGAATATAATAAAGGTATTACTTCAGCCTTGAAAGATGCCATTGATTATCTATATACTGAGTGGAATAATAAAGCAGCTGGTATTGTAAGCTACGGTTCTTCACTCGGAGTAACAGCTGCTAATAATTTAAGGTTGACGCTGACCGTACCTAAGGTTGCGACAGTTGGTACACAACCTGCATTAAGTCTTTTTACTGATTTTGAAAATATGAGCAGTTTTAAGCCTGCAGGGTTTCATGAAGAAACAGTCCAAACGATGTTGAATGAAGTTGTAGCCTGGTCAACAGCTTTAAAAACGATTAGAAATTAACCAATGAAACGTTATGAGGGAAGGGGAGAAGACCGAAGGAGAGATTGAATTTGAAAAATATACAAGATAACATAGTTATCATAGCAAGTACGAACAGAGGAATTTTTAACGTTTGGCAATGGTGAAGGTCGAAAAAAAAAATAATTAAGCACTTAACTATTTGACAATGAATTATTTGCTGTTATAATAAACTCAATCATTTGTCGGAAAGGAGATGCGTTACATATGACAAACCCGCTCGATAATCCGGATATCGAGATAGAACTCTTTCTTACATTACATCAAAAAACAAATAAACTAACAAAAATACTCGATTCAAAGATTAAAATATTTGATTTGAATTTAGGCAGGCTATGTTTATTATACATGCTGGAAGTAAGAAATTATGAAGCATTGCCTTCTGAGCTAAGTGATGAATTGACTGTCACTAGGTCAAATATCAGCGGCTTATTACGTGCATTAGAAAAATTGCATTATATCAAAAGAACATTTGATGAAAATGACCGCAGACGAATTAAAGTGACCATGACGGAAGAGGGGAAAAAGATCCTGGCAAAAGCATGGCCGATTTATGAAGAAGTTGTAAAAGACTTATTCAGCAGCTTAAATAAAGGTGAGAAGGCACAGTTATTAGCTAAGATGGCGCGCTTATAATCCCTATTTGAGAGAATAGGGTTTCATTTTCGCTTATAGTTAAGTGCTTAACTATTAATTGGTTAATTTATTTTGAGGGGGAACAATAATTGAGAAAAATGATTACTGTTTTATGTGTATTATCTTTTTTGGTCGGTTTTGATTTGATTGTTACAGTACCAATGCTGCCGGCGATAAGCGAGAGCTTGAATATAAATATGGAAATCAGCGGAGTACTATTTATATCTTATGCTCTGGCATACGCTTTATTCGGGCTTATCACTGGAAGCATATCGGATAGAGTGGGGAAAAAGAAAATACTGTTAGTTGGAATCACCATCTTTTCCATCGCAACTTTTGTTACAGGATTGTCTAATTCATTAGTTGTGTTGATTGGGTTCAGGGTTTTAGCAGGGCTGGGAGCGGCATTAATTCAGCCCACGGTCTATTCAATTGTGGGGGAAGTGGTAACGTATGAACAAAGAGGAAAGGTGATGGGTTCTGTTACTGCAGCTTTGATACTGCCAACCGTTATCGGAATCCCTATTGCGGGATTTATCACAGATATGTTTAATTGGAGAGTTCCATTTTTTACGATTGGCATAGTAGGGGTAGTGATGCTCATTGTTACTAGAACATTTATACCTCGATTTAAATCGACAACTTCCAGTTCTGTGGTCAAAATGATAAAAAATGCACTTTCCAATCGGATTGTTACACGTACATTACTGATTTCCTTTATGTATTATGGGGGATTGGAGGCTATTTTTTCAATTATAGGTATTTATTATAACCAATATTACAATTTGTCAGCTTCCTTTATTGGCGGAATTCTATTGTTTGCAGGTATTGCAAGTGTTTTGGGCAGTATTATTAGTGGAAAAGTGATGGGGAGGCCGCATAATAAAAAACGACTATTGTTGGCAGTATCTATTGTTTCCTTATTCTCCATCTTATTTTTAACGATTAATGATAAGCTGCTTTACGTTTCTATCCTGTTAAACATTATTTGGTCTTTTTCTTATGCATTCGGTCAAAATATTATTAATACCTATATGTCCAATCAGGATGACCAAATCCGAACAACGGTGATGTCTTTAAATAGTTCAGCCATGTATTTTGGAGCAACAATTTTGAGCATGATTAGTATTACGCTTTTAAATATATATTCCTTTATTGCTGTAGGTATATTATGCGCTGTTATTTATCTATTGTCCGCATTGTTGACATTCAAACTACAAACTAGATGAGAGCAAATAACATCCTATTTTATCCGATGTAACCTAAAAATAAACCACTTGTTATCTCCTAGTTAAGATATAAGTGGTCCTTTTTTAGTTGAAGCCTATAGAATGTATGGAATCACTGGCTTAATGAAGGAATGGAAAGAAATTGCTTCTTTTCTTCTTCATTTCATATTCAAAGCCTTATTCATATTCTACTTTTGGAGGGATTTGATGATAGACAAAACGATTGATAATACCATCGTCTTCTAATTCACTGGTTCGTTTCTTCCCACGGTGTGTTTATGTCAATCGGAACATTAATCGCTGCCGATTTAGTACCGGCTAATCGTAAGGCAGGGGCAATTTCTATTGTATTGGCAGGCTTATCTATTTCAACCGCAACCGGTGTACCTCTGGGAACATTCTTTGGTCTTCAATTAGGATGCAGAACAGCATTTATGTTTATTGTTGTAATTGGAATTATTGCATTAGTTGCAGTGTAATTATGATACTTTATGGTGTCATTTTATCCGCATGGAGACGTATGTTGGAGATGGAAGAAAACAGATTGAATCCTGCGTGATTATTTACGAGTTGTAATTAAAAGGCTGTCGTAACTTCAAAAAGATGGAAGATTGATTCATTTAATAATCAATCTTCGAAGAATTAAGTCATCATCTAAAACACAGAAGCTGTTTCTCTTAGTCTATATTTTTAAATAGTAAAATATTAAAAAAAGATTTAATTGAAATGCATAGTGTTAAACTTATTAAATCAAGTACTATTGAATTTCCCAATGTACTTATGGATCTGAAACAAACCAATAAAGAAGAGGGAAGTTATATAAAAGAAATAATATCGAAATATATTACATAACATATTTTATTACGTAAAATATAAATTTGACGTAATAAATTGCAATTCTGATTAAATTCTTGTAAAATCTACCCATGAGGTGATCTAAATGGAAAATCGTTCTAAGCAGCAACTATACAATAAACTTCAAGCACTTCTCAAAGAGCTGCCCTGGTATGTTGAGGAATATATTAACCACAAAAAACGAAAATTATCAGCAGCTTCACTGCTCAATTATGCACACGATTATAAAATCTTTTTCAATTGGCTTGTTGCCGAAAATTTCTATTCCGGTGAACTAAAAGACCTGCCGCTTGAGTTACTTGAATCACTAACTGTTCAGGAAGCTGAAGGATTTTTGAATTTTCTTCAATACCAATTAGATAACAAAGAACTCACGATTAACCGAAAGCTATCTGCTTTAAAGTCGCTATTCAATTACTTGCAAAACATTGCTGAAACACGTGATTTACAACCATATTTAAAACGAAATGTGATGGCAAAGCTTGAATTCAATGATATAAAAGAAAGCATGGAAACAACTGCAAATAAAATGGAAGGGAAAATTTTAATTGGTGATGAATATGAACGATTTCGCCAATTTGTTGCCTTTGACTATGGTGAGCTTTATAAAGACAATAAAAAACTCGCAAACTTTCACCTCCTAAACCGTGAGCGTGATACAGCTATTGTCTCACTTATTTTAGGATCTGGATTACGACTTTCAGAGGTAGTGAACCTAGATTTAGATGATATTGACCACAGCAAATTTACTGCACGTGTTATTCGTAAAGGAAACAAAGAACAATATGTTTATTTCAGTAAGCAAGCGATGGATGACTTAGACGAATATTTACAAATCAGATCGGAGCGTTATCATGTTGAAAAAACGAATAAAGCTTTATTTATTGCCGCTGCAATGGGACCAAAAGGAACGCCAAGGCGACTAACCGCACGCTCTATTGAAAAATTAATAGAAAAATACGCCAATGCTTTCGGAAAACCATCATTATCTGTTCATAAATTAAGGCATTCATTTGCAACGAGGTATCACAATGAAATTAATGATGTACCAAAGTTAAGGCGCCAACTCGGACATTCATCGATACAAACGACGATGATTTATACGCATATTAACAATGATGATTTGAAAAATGCCGTAAATAAGATGGATATACCTAAAGATGATGAATGATTATCCGTGTATGATAAATTCACTTTAAAGATATTGCTAAAGAACGGAAAATGCATCTCAATCACTTATCGGATTCCATTTAAAACTACTTATGATGAAGAATTGTTAACTGATATTAAAAAGTTTGCCCGAGAGAACAATCTATTTATTAATGGCGTGATAGAGCATAGTATACATTTTGCTTGAATGGTTGTAATAAAACAACCTATTTTCTTTGAAAAAATTCTAGTAGACATAATATAAATTATAGGTAATTGTAAAACTAACAAAAATCCTGTCTCATTTAAAAAGTATACTAGTGATAATGAGACAAAATAAAATTTTTAGACTACTTAAGAAAAAAATTGTCTTGGTAAACAAATTAAATTCCACAGCTCATTTCATAATTCAAAATTCGGTTCATCAATCATTAATTAGATATGTTAAACCATCAAATTATCATCAACATACTGTCTCATCACACTCTTCTATAACAAAGAAAACGGCCTTGATTTTGCTTCTCTAAGCCGTTTTCTTTAATAATGATAAAAATTCACATGCAATTACATCTCTTTTTTAGTTAAATTTCGAATGGCCGGTCCTTCTAACACATTCCCATCGATATCATATCTTGACCCATGACATGGGCAATCCCAGCATGTCTCACTTTGATTCCAATTTACTTCACAGCCTAAATGTGTACATGTTGTGTCAACACCATGTAATTGATGTTGATCATCTCGGTAGACTCCGATAATTTGGCCATTGTCATCTCTGATTTTCTTTGCTTGTCCAGGCTTTAGATCATCGATCGATTCATCATTTACCTGAATTTTCCCCTGAATAAATTCCTTTGCCACATTTGCTCCATTTTTCGTTAATTGTTTTAAATCTGGATTGGCATGAAAGCGATTTGGCTTATATAGGTCTTCATATGGACTATCATGCTTCAGGATCAAATCTGTTATTAATTTTGCCGCTACCATACTGTTGGTCATGCCCCACTTACGAAAGGCTGTTGCTAGGTAAATATTAGGATAATCCTCCTTCGCCCTTCCGATATAAGGAATGTGATCTGGCGGGATATAATCTTGCGCAGACCATTGATAGGCTGGTTCTTTTGCTTGTAGATGATCCATCGCATACTTGGTTAATTCGTCATAAGGACTAGTTTCTTTTGCATACTGTCCTGTTTTATAGGATTCTCCGCCAAACAGCCAATATTCCTTGTTATCGACCGTTATAGAACGCAGAGAAAGCTTCATTTCATCATCAATACTTAAATACATTCCTCCGGGATAGGGTTGCTGCGATTCAAAAGCCGTCACATAGGAACGGCTGGGGTAGGTCTTGATGCTAAACATTTTTAAAGGGTCGTACATCGGAAAATGTGTAGCAATAACTGCGTGTTGACAGGTAACACGGCCGTCTGCCGTCTGAATCACTGGATTTTCTCCTTCTTCGATATCGATGGCTAATGTGTTTTCGTATATTTCTACATTCATGGCCTTTAATTGCTCTATTAAGTAGTTTAAATAAGCAATTGGGTGAAAATTCGCCTGTTTTCTTAATTTCAATGCTTGTAATACCGGTATATCAAACGGAATGGAAGGAAGTAATTCTCCATCTAGCCCTAACTGCTGGTAGGCTTCATATTCCTTTTCCAATTTAGGTACATTTTCTGTTGTATCTGTAAATAAAAACGAATCCTCTTCACGGAAGCTGCACTGGATCTGATTCGTTTGAATAATATCACAAATGCTCGCGAACGCTTCTAACTGACTATCCTTGTATTGAGAAGCTGTTTCAACTCCAAAATCTTGAATTAATTTATGATAAATATCTCCATGCTGAATCGTAATCTTTGCTGTGGTATGCCCAGTTGTCTTCCCTGCAAGTTTATCACGATCAATTAATATGACTTGAAGTCCTTGCTTTGCTAGTAAATAAGCGGTTGTAATCCCTGTTATTCCAGCACCAATCACAGCAACCTCAGATTGCTTGCTTTCCGATAAACGTGGAAAAGTGCTCATAGATATCTCTTGCCAAATTGACTGCTTTTTCATTTTGAAAACTCCTTATTTGATCATTCATAAGCATAGTATGACTCAATTACATAAATTTATTTCTCTTTTTTGCAGTCATGACGTAATTGTGCTTCCCCCCTCCTCCACTTATCCATACACATTATTTCTACTTGGAATATAGTATGACTGTAAGAACTAAACAATATCAAATTTTGATGTTGCTTGGTAAGAGAAAGGAGGATATCTATGTCTGAGTACGGAGGTGGCGGATACGGATACGGCGGCGGATTTGCGCTGATCGTTGTTTTGTTTATTCTGCTTATTATTGTAGGTACCAGCTTTAAAGGATACTAAATAGAAATAGACTGTCAAACAAAGTGCCTCTTTCACATAGTGGAAATAAGGCACTTTGCTCCATAATTGCGTGTTCAAAAAGTCCAACAAATCGGATTTTTTGAACATTCTCTATAAGTTAATAATAAAAAGGGAAAAATAAACGCCTTATGCCAAAGAACGGGAAACGAAAGCGTCTAAAACGGCGAAATCTCCATGGATAATAAAAACCACCATATCCATAGCCGAATTGGCGTTCCATTCCTTCTGCACTCTCTGCATCACCGTCTGGGATAAGCATCGTTACGCCATCCTCATCAACATCCTCAATAATCCCGTCCAACATTTGTCCTTCCATGGTCTGAAATTGCACAAAATGCAAATAGAGATTTTTACATGTCTCATGCATTTGCTGCTGGTGTGAAACATGGTCTGTGTGTAAATTATTCCTATTTTGATCAGCAGGGAATTCATTAGCCGGATTATGCGGATTCATTCCAGATTGATTATACATTGTATCCTTCCTCCCTCAATATACTTTCATTTTCTTAAAATATCGCTGTTTTTCTCTAATTTTCATTGATTAATATTAAAAACATTAGGTAAGTCAAG
>NZ_JAFBFA010000032.1 GCF_016909015.1 Gracilibacillus alcaliphilus | reverse complement strand
CTGTTTGGTCATTCTTTTAGACATACAAAATACTCCCTTCATAATAGGTGAGAATTTTTATTATTTCTCTGTCTACTATAAAGGGAGCATATCATCAAATATTGATGTGAACTTCCTCTTTTTTAATCATATAATTTATAGCATGAATAGATGAAGTTAAGTCGCTTCTTCAACCCTTTTCTCTCGATATACACTCACAGCTTCTTACTATGTAAATAACGAATCAGTCAACAGTGGGGTTTTCTTTCTTTATTCCTACTCATGAGTAGCAAGACTTATTGGAGTATTATCCCATTATCCTTAACTAAAAGATTTCCTTGAAATGCTACAAACCTAACACGGGGTTCAGGGTTGGACCGGGGTAAAATGCGCTAGGTCTGATTGAAGATATAGTCTGCTTTATTCATGAATGACTAAATCAAATAGAAATAGCTATGTTTTATTCTACCAAAAACGGGGGCAGCTCATCAACAAAAGCGGCGACTGGGGCTGTGGCTTCTTCTTCCGTTAATAAACACTGGTCTAACGAAGAGATGATCGCCTTCTTGTCCATACTCTGGCCAATAAAAACAAGTTCTGTCATCCTGTCTCCAACCTGTGGATCCCATGCTTCAAACAGAGCTGGATCTTGATCCTTTAAGGCTTCTTGTTCTGCCTGTGAATAGCTGGCCAGCCATCTGCCGGCAGCGTCTAATGTTATCATGGAACCTGCTTGGGATAAGAATCCAGCTACCTCATTTCTTGTAACTAGCCAGAAGAAACCCTTCGCCCGCAGGATCTCTGGCGGCCAATTCTCCAGCCATTGCTGAAACCGCTCTGGATGGAATGGTTTTCTGCTTCGGTAAACAAACGAACTGATCCCATACTCTTCTGTTTCCGGTAGATGTTCTTCATTTAATTCTTTTATCCAGCCAGCACTCTGGCTTGACTTTTCAAAATCAAACTGCTTGGTAGCCAGCACCTCTATTGGATCAACTTGGCCAAACTTAGTTGGAATGATTGTAGCTTCTGGATTCAATCGATAAAGCAAGTGCTTTAGTTCAGCGGCATGATCGCTGGAAAGCTGATCTGTTTTATTTAAAATAATCACATTAGCAAATTCAATTTGATCCATTAACAAATCAACAATGCCTCTCTCATCTTCCTCAGAAACATGTAATTGCCGATCCATTAATAAATCTTCTGAGCGATAATCCTGCCAAAACTGCTGCCCGTCTACTACTGTTACCATTGTATCAAGCTGGAACGAAGTATTTAAGTCTATGCCTAATTCTTCATCAGCATAAACAAAACTCTGTGCTACCGGAATAGGTTCCGACACACCGCTTGATTCAATGAGCACATAGTCAATGTCGAGCTTCGCTAATTTCTCCAATTCCACGATTAAATCTTCGCGTAAGGTACAGCAGATACAACCGTTTGTCATTTCAACCATATTTTCTTCTGTTCTGACAAAACCGCCTTCCTTCACTAATTTTGCATCTACATTAATTTCACTCATATCATTAACAATAATGGCTATTTTCAACCCTTGCTGATTGGTAAGCAGATGGTTCAGCAGCGACGTTTTTCCCGCTCCTAAAAAACCGCTCAACACAGTTACTGGGATTTTTTTACTCACCTTTTTCCTTCCTTTCTTTCCGGATCCAGATAGATACGGCTTGGTGTCGCACCTTCCTGAAATAAATACTTCCCGCTGTATCCTTCTGTGATCTGATCGACTTGCGCTATCACTAACTGACATACTCGCATACCGACTCGCAATTGAACAGGGACACGATTAGCATTAAACAATTCCAAAGTAATTTGTCCGGAGAAACCTGGATCGATCCAGCCGGCATTTTGAATAAAAACACCCAGTCTCCCTATCGAGCTTCTTCCTTCTACAAAAGCTGTTAAGTCATTAGGTAAACTTATTTGTTCTAAGGTGGTTCCTAGCATAAACGTTTGCGGAGGAATTGTTATCGTTCCTTCTTCTGTTACTTCAATTTCCTGATATTTTGCCGGCTGATCAACAGATAAGAAAGGGGTAAAGATGTCATCAACGATAACAAATTCCTTACCCAGACGCAGATCAACCGATGCTGGCTGTATGCTTAATTTCTTAAAAGGAGTGATTAACATATGGTTGTCTTCTATACATTGCTTAATCGTTTGTCCAGATAAAATCACCTGATTTCACTCCCTATGATGATATTCGCCAATCAAATGGATTTCTAAATTGTGACCAGTCTTCGTTCATTTCTGACTCACTCAACAGACAGTGTTCCAAATCATTTGTAATTTGCTCCACATCTAAATCCATTCCGATGAAAACGATCTTTGTATGGCGATCCCCATATTTTGGATCCCATAAATCGTTGACTTCCGGGTTATTTCGTAATATTTCTTTTTGCTGCCCTTTTGGCAATGTAGCTACCCAATAAGCTAATGGCTCCACCTCGACAGACGGACCTGCTTGAGATAGTAATAACGCTAAATCATTATGGGTTGCACACCACATTACCCCTTTCATCCGGACAATCTCTTTCGGTAAATCCTGATACCAGCTTACCAGACGCTCGGTATGGAAAGGTAGTCTGGACTTGTATACGAACGAACCGATTCCATATTCTTCTGTTTCCGGTGTATGATTTTCTACACCTGCATTCAATTCCTTGAGCCACCCGGCTGATTCACTAGCTGTCTCAAAGTCAAATAAACGGGTATTTAATATTTCATTCGGATCGACCTTACTATGTTGTGTGCGGATGATTGTTGCTTCAGGCTGTAATTTGCGAATGACTTGTTCCAGCTTCTGCAAATCTTCTTCTTTTACTAAATCTGTTTTATTCAAAATCAGTACATTACAAAATTCAATCTGATCAATTAATAAATCAGCAATATTCCTGGTATCTTCTTCACCAACTGCTTGTTTTCTGCTAAGCAGCGAGTCACCTGACCCAAAGTCATGCCAGAACCGATTGGCATCGACAACAGTCACCATCGTATCCAAACGACAATATTGGGTTAAATCAATTCCCATTGCTTCATCAATATAAGAAAAAGTTTGAGCAACCGGTACTGGTTCACTAATGCCAGAGGACTCAATCAGAATATAATCCACATCCCCTTTTCTCACGAGTTTTTCGACTTCTACTAATAAATCCTCACGCAGTGTACAGCAAATACAGCCATTAGACATTTCCACCAATTTTTCTTCTGTGCGCGAAAAACCGCCTTGCGTTTGAACAAGTTCACTATCAATATTCACTTCACTCATGTCATTGACAATGACCGCCACCTTTAAACCTTCGCGGTTATGTAAGACATGATTTAATAATGTCGTTTTACCAGCGCCTAAATAGCCGCTTAATACCGTAACAGGAATCTTTTTCATTTGTTTGTCCTCCTTTTTTTAGTTTATCCCGTAAGTCCTCCGCCTCCATTAATAAGCAAACTGGGTCGAGGATATACGTTTCTACTAAATCGTACTCTCGTTTTAACTTAAGAAATATAATCCTACAGCAAGAAACGCTGCACTGACAATACTTGTCAGCATTTGTTTTCCACCGACGGACAGGGAACTCTTCCAGCCTAGTTCTCTGCCAATCGTAAACAAGGTGACAAGACAGGCAGACAATGTAGTAGCTAAGTAGACAAGAATAAATATCTGACCGACCGACATGTCCATTAATAAACTGCCCTGCCCCTCATTTAAGACCAACAAGCCGTCTTTTCTGATAAAAGAAAAAATCAATCCTGGTGCTGCCTCTACAGGCAAGGAAAATAAATAAAGCAGCGGCATAGCAAGCCAGCTAACAATCGATAATATACCTATGGTATGAAGCACAGATGCTACAAGACATATCAACAAGAAGATGGGCATAGCCTGCAGCACAAATTGCTTGATTGCGCCCACTACCTTCCACCAGCAGGCCTGCCAGTTTATTTTTTGTATATAAGGGAGCGGTGCAATACGTGTGAGCTGATTTGCTGTATCCCGATTCCAAATTCTTGTATGAATCGCTCCTGCTACAAATAACAAAAGCAAATAAGGAATAAATAAAAGCGGTACATGAGCTGCACTAAAGATAGACAAGGTAGCCCCGATTTGATAACTGCACGCAGAACCAAATGAAATCAAGGAAATACAAGATGCTCGTGTACAGCTGCTGCAGCTCCTGCTTTGAAAGACAGCCACTACATTACAGCCAAATCCGGTGATCACAGGAAGTAAATCTCTCCCTGTTAAACCAATTTTGCGAAGCCATGGATCCAAAGCATGCGTGATATGTTCCTGTATGCCGCTCTCTTCTGTAATGGTAGTTGTGATACTGATCAGCATCACAACAGGAAAGGCCCATAGAAACGAATAGGAACCCAAGGTAATTAATCCATAATCACCTATCAGCACTTTCGCTACAAAAAGAGGCGCCTGATCGATCCATAACGTAATGGGTGTAAGCAAATATTGTTCCACGATCGGCTCCAGCCAACTGACCAATAAATAAGCGGCAAAAACAGGTAAAGCAAACATAGATAAAATAAATAAACAAGCCAGCAGAGGCCCAGCTATTGGCAAACGAAAGATGGGAATTAATTGATTAACCGCATGATCCGTAGAAGGGAGAAAATCGAGAATGCTGTTCGTCGCTCCCCACACGTTTGCTTGTTCGATACAGGTCATTACCTGTTCCTGTGCCTCTTCATCCATTGCTCGCGTGTTAACCCAGACAATGGGGACTTGTAATAATTCCTGCACTCGCTTTTGTTCGGTTTGGGGTGGCAGGTACTTATCACCGTGTGTTGCAGCAATGGCAACTTTCTTGCCTTTTAAATTCAACTTCGTTTGCAGCTGGATCAATTCTTCCTTCAGATTGGTAGCTTTTATCACTAATAAAAGGGTCTTCTCTTCCTGCAGATGATCTAGCGTAAGCTGTGTACTTTGACTGTCCATATCAAACTGTAAGCCAGGCAGATCTGTTAATTGTATCTGACTGTTTAATTTACAAGGTGCGTTTAAAGCAGAAATGGTAGATCCTTTTATATTTCTAGCAATTGCGCTTTTTTCCCCTGTCAATTCACGGAACAAACCGGATTTCCCGACCGATTCACAACCTATCAGCAATACTTCCCTCTGGTGAAGATGGAGGGCTTCGGCATGATCTAGCATTGACACATTTCTCCACACATGGAAAGGTCTTTTAAGTAAAAATTTTCTCGTTTATATTCCTCTAAAATTGATACATCCAAATGTAACCTGCTTCCCAGTGCTTCTGCTATAACCGCAAAACGCTGACGGAATTTATATATATAACAAAAGATATGATCATCATGCCGCAGTTCCGGCCCCGCCAAAAACAAACCATCTGTCGCAACTGATTCATCTATGTCATTAACGAGTACCTCTTGATACTGACCACGGGCTACCAAGTTTTCGATTATTGTTGTGCTACCGGCGAAACCTGTCGCTAAAATCGGTCGCTCTTCCGTAAAGTAAACTTCGCCATCATCCGTATGAACATCGTATCCCTTACCATTTGCTTCAATTTGTGTAACTGCTGTATTGCCCACAATCGTTAATAAATCGGAATCAAATAAGTGACGGACACGATTATACGTATAGGGTGACAGCGCAATACTTGGATCACTATGCTCTACCTCCCATGTATTCGTCTTGGCAATCACCGTAGTTTTTTTACCAAGGGTTCCTAACTGATAGGCAGCGTCCATGCCACTTTCATACCCGCCAATGATGATAAAATTATCTCCATCCAGTTCCCGCCAAGCTGCTATCAAACTATTGTGGAGACCAAGATTTGCACCTGGGAATGGAGTTAGGTTTGGGTATTGGTATTGCCCTGCCGCCCAAACAACATAGCGGCTTTGATAAAGTCCATCTGACGTCTCTATAGAAAAAATGGAAGCTTGTTTGTTTATTCGATTGACTTGTACTCCATTTTTTATCGGAATGGAGAAATGTTTTGCCACCACATCTAAATATTGTGCATAAGCTTCTCCCGTAGGATGCTCCATATCAAGTGTATAGGCTGGGGAGGTCTTAGGAACAACTGCATTCAAATCCGTTTGGCCGAATCCTTGCGCTGGAAAAGAAGGTGTAATACATTTCATTTCCTTAGGCCAACGTAAAAAAGAAGCTCCAATCTCCTCCTTCTCTAAAACCAGGTACGAGGTGCTGTTCATTTGCTGCAGTAAAGAGGCAACGCCAATCCCTGAAGGGCCAGCTCCTACAATAATCACATCATATATGTTACTCACAGTTACCCTCCTCAAATCATAATCATTACGATTTAAACTCTAAAAATTAAGCAAGGCAGTATCGAAAGCCTTTTTCCAGTTCTTGATAGTCGAGCTGCTTTCCGATAAATACTACCTCACTTTGTCGTTTTTCATCTTTTGCCCATACCTCGCCTTCTGTACCAGCAAACAGCATGTGCACACCTTGAAAAACTACTTTTCTGTCCAATTGTTTGATAAAAAGTACCCCTTTATAACGATATAAACTTTCTCCTTTTATATGGACTAAGTAGGCAAACCATTTATTCACTTTGTCCAAATCGAGCGGACGATCTTCCCGAAATACGAAAGATGTGACATGGTGATTATGATGATGGTGATGTGCCTCTGTTAATAGATTGGGATCTATATTTAAGACATTATCCAAATCAAACGATTTTGTCCCAATTAAATCTTCGGTATCTACATTGGCGTATGCCGTATAGTACCGCTTGGCATTGGGATTCATACGGAGCAATTGCTTGTCCAGTTCCTTCTGTTCTTCTTCTGTAATCAAATCGATCTTATTTAACAGCAGAATATCCGCAAAAGCGATCTGCTGCTCCGGCTCTTCTTCCTCTAAATGCTGCCATATATGCTTGGCATCTACCATTGTAATGATACTGTCAATCTCAAATGATGTTGCTGTTTGCTCATCCATCAGAAAAGTTTGAATGACGGGAGCAGGATTAGCCATTCCTGTTGTTTCAATAATGACCCGATCTAATGGTTCCTTTTGTTGCATCCAACTACTTAATAAATCGATTAAATCACCGCGCACATTACAACAAATACAGCCGCTGTTTATTTCAATGATTTCTTCCTTTGTGGATACCACCAAATGACTGTCGATTGATGTATCGCCAAATTCATTAATGATGACGGCAACTTTTTGTTCCCGCATGTCATCTAACAATTTATTTAACAGTGTCGTTTTTCCAGCACCTAAAAAACCGGTTAAGATAGTTACCGGTATGGTTGTTTCTTGTGACAATACATTTCCTCCTTATCACAATGACAGTATTGGCATGAAAGAAACAGCCAGTCTGCCTAACACTGGCAGAAGACTTTTTTTCTTTCCTGGTTTTTAACAATTTATATCACAACAACAATACAGGGGAGTATAGGTTGTTCTACTATTTAATCTGTTCTTATAAAATGCTTACCAACTGGATTTTTTGACGCCAGGTATTTGTCCTTTATGGGCATATTCTCTAAAAGCAATACGTGACATATTGAATTTTCGGATATAGCCGCGTGGTCTGCCGGTAATCTCACAGCGATTTTTCAACCTTGTTGGAGATGAATCCCGCGGTAATCGACGAAGAGCTTCGTAATCACCTTTTGCTTTCAGTTCTCTTCTTAACTCTGCATATTTTTCAACCATTTGCTGTCGTTTTTTCTCTTTGGCAATTTTTGATTTTTTAGCCATTTTATCTTTCTCCTTTCGATGTTATCTAGTTTGTCCCTGTATTTATTATTTTAAAACGTAATGATTACGCATTAAACCCCATTATAAATTATTTTACCCCGAATGTAAATAGTAATTATTACGTTTTACATTCGGGATTGCTATTTTATTAACATTATTCCATCGAAGCTTCTGCTTCCAAAACAGCTTCTCTTAAATGCTGCCATTCTGATTCAGACGGCTCCCAGTACCCTCGTTCTGACACCTCCACTAATGTTTCCAACAAGTCATGATAGGCATGGGGATTTGCCTGACGAATTTTTTCTTGTAATACTTTATCCTCTACATATGTGCTATGCACATGAGAGAAGACCCAATTCTCTACTTTGTTCGTGGTCGCAGCCAATCCTAACAAATTCTCGGTATGTTTAGCCATTCGCTGTACACCATGATAAGGATGCTGAAGCAGACCTTCTATCCATGTTGGATTTGTCAATCGAGTTCTTACCCCTCGATTAATTGCGTCTTTGACATCTTCTGTATGTGGTGCTTGTTGAGTCGTATCTGTAATATAGATATCCACGCGTTCACCTTTTACTTTCTCGATCGACTTCGACAATCCACCGAAGAAATTATAGTAATCATCCAAATCCGTAATTTCATATTCATGGCTGGCACGCAGCTGGGAAACAATATCTGTTGCTTTCATATGAACATCATATAAGTCAGCAATGTTTTCCCCTCTTTTTAATTTACTATAAACATACTGGGCATGGTGTTTGTACATCTCACCAAGTTCTTCTTCATCTTCCCAATTCCCATCCTCAATCATATGGTTAATCCCTGTGCCATATTCCCCTGAGGCCGGTCCGAAAATTCGTGAAGCAGCTAAATCAAATGCCTCTGCTTCTGTATATCCTTCAGCTAACAGTTGAGCTTGTACTTTCCAAGTAAAAGCTTTAAAATAATTATCTTCTTCCCGTTCATTCGCAAGCGCCAGTTTTTGAAACAAGTCATTTAATGCTTCGATAACATTGGGAAATAAATCGCGAAATACACCAGACATACTGATGGCTACATTTATTCTAGGCCTTCCCAGTTCAGACAGAGGAATAAGTTCAAATGTTGTGCTTGTTGCTTCCGAACGCTTCACTGCTTTTGCTCCAACATATGCAAGAATTTGTCCAATGGTCTCTCCTTGTGTTCTGGAGGTTTCCACACCCCAAAGTACACACGCCACCGTATGAAGTAACTTGCCATGCGTTTCCTCGTATTGAGCAATCGTTGCTTCGGCTATCTCTGTCCCTCTGGTAACAGCTGAAGGACTTGGTACAGAACGCGGATCAAATTGATAGACATTTGATCCCGTTGACAAAGACTCTGGATTTCTGTATATGTCACCTGCCAATTTAGCTGGAAGATAACCTCCATTTAGTGCTTGGATGATGGAAGGGAGTTCCTCTGTTTCTCGCACCCGCTGATAAATACTTTCTCCATACATCAAAATGTCTGCAAATGCTTGTGCAAGGGAGCTTTCTTGTGTATCAGGGAGCTCCTTTGTCTCTAAATACGTCTCTAATAAAGAAGCGGCTGCCTTCTCTAATGCAGCTTCTTGCCCTTGCAATGCTGGCCTCCATTGGGCAACTAATTGCTTCAAGGTGCTGCCTTGATGTTCTTTTCGTAGCGTATATAGTGTGTGTTGGATCGCGTCTTCATGATCCATCCCTTTCCCAATTGTATGCAGACCATACGGAATTAAAGCATATTGCATGCGCTGCAATTCCTGCTCGATAGCTTCTATTTCATGATGAGAAAAACCATTGCTATCTGCGATCACTTGAAGCTCTTTCAAAATCGTTTCACATCGTAAGGGATCCAGCTGTTCTGCCTCGCGATATTCATGTAATAACTGTTCCAATTTTTCATAATCGCCATGTAGTCCTCCGTCCCTAAACGGTGGTGCCTGATAACTGCTTAATACAGCATGTGTACGACGTTTAGCAAGCATTGCTTCTGAAGGATTACCAATATAATAAAGATAAAAGTGTGGCAAAGCTTGAATCAATTGATCCGGAAAACAGGAGGCAGACATGCCATTTTCTTTTCCGGGTAAATACTCAAGTGTTCCATGTGTACCAATATGAACTACAGCATCCGATCGGAATCCTTGTTCCAGCCATGTATAAAAAGCCTGATATTGATAATGTGGAGGAACTGATTGATCATGGTAGCTCACAGCAGAATCCTGACCTGCTCCATTTCTGCTCGGCTGTAACCCAATAAAAACATTACCGTTTACAAATCCAGGAATTAAAAAAGCAGTGTCATTAGTCATTATTTCTCCGGGGTACGATCCCCAATAATGCTTCATATCGTCTTGTGCTAAGTTACGGCTTCTATCCGCTTTCGCTTGCAAGATCGGATACTGTATTCTCTTATCCAGCTCCTCATCTATCCCCCAGTTTGACTCATTGAATAATTGCTGCCGTCTAAACTGCATTTCTAATTCTTCTTTTGCCATTGGTTCTACCTGATATCCTTCGTCAGCTAGTTTATCCAATATAGCCGAAATAGAATCGAAAGTATCTAAAAAAGAACCGCTAAACAAATTCCCTTCACCAGGCGGATAGTTATACCCTATAAGCGCAATACGCTTTTCTTCGTTCTTTGTTTGTCGTAAATGCAGCCAACGATGGACACGATTAATAAAATAATTGGCTCTTTCTTCAATTAAGACAAGTTCTTTGTTCTCAAATTGATATTGTTCATTAAAACCTGCCGATTGGATCGCTGCGATTGGGTATGTCTCTACAGCTCCATCCAGTTCTGGTAAAACAACATTCACCATTGCCTCCACAGGGGATAGTCCCTTGGCTTCTTCCCATTCTACTAAAGTGCTCCTTGTTAGAAAAAACGGGTGCAGCATAGGAATATTCAGCTGTTTCAGCCAATTCGGCACATCTTCTCTATCCTCTCCTCCAGGACCTGACCCTAATCGAAAACCAATAAAATTGACCAGAAGCTGTATATCTTCCAGCACACCAGCAAATAACCGATTCAGGTGGTCCAAATCCACTTTCATAATGCTTACTAGACCAACAGGAATCACTGTGACAGTTGGCTGCAACCGCTCGATAAGTTCGGCAATAACATCAGCTGTTTTTATTCTAGCTTGAGAGGCGAGGTAGAAAAACACAATTTTAGGTTTAGAGACATCTGCCTGTGACTCCCGTAAAAAAAGGGCTGCATTATCATAATAAATACCGGTTTTCGGATCAATAATACCTGTTTTATCTTTATATACAGGTGGTTTAGCCGCAGGAATTCCCTTCTCTCCATAGAGATTAGCTGTGAAATAAATTAATTCCTTCCAGTTTTGCAGACTGGAAGCATGCCAATACTGCTTTATCTGTTTATAACTTTCCAAGGCTTGTGTCTTCTGCAGATATGTTTCCGGATCTGATTCTTTTACTGTCTCTTCTAAGATAAGTTCTCCCGATTTGGGAACAACCCGAATGTCATCACCTCGTAATGCCCCAAAACGGACAGCCTGTTCCCACTTAGCTCCATTCATCATGAAGGATAACTGATCACATTTCCACATACTGCAGATTTCTACCATATCCATGATTACATTATTTTCTACTCCATGCGGGTCATAAATAAATAGATTAGCTGATTTGCATTCTTGCTCGAACCGATGCCATTGCTCTGTATTTAACGATTCTTCTAGTAAAAATAATGTTAATTTAATATTTGGATGTGCTGTTGCTATACTGGTATGTGCTTTAGCTGCTTCAGCAAGTGTTCCCGATGAAGCAGTCGCAAATATGATATGCATTGTTTCTGCTCTCCCTTCCAATCCGGCAAAAGGTGCCTGTAACTCCTTTTGCCATCTTTCACCTGGATTTTATTTGTAATTTGCCAGCGGATGAAGTTTATTCTGAATCGTTCTAGCAATTGCTTGATCTGTTAAGACATCCAGTGAAATGTACTCTCCGTCTAATACAGCTGCCAGTTCTTCTGCTAAACCAAACCTATTTCTCCCACTCTGAGTATCAATTACAGACACTGGAAAAGACGCTGCGGCTATTTTTCTTGCCATGTGATAGGCTTCACTTCTTGCTTGGGCTGCTGTACCTCCAGGTTTCAAGGTTTCGTTGGCATTACCATCGGTTAAGAGAACCAGATAAGGTACAGCCTGATGATGACTGCGTCTTTCTTTTTCACATAAGGTAAGCGCCTTTTTCAATCCTGCTGCTAACGGCGTTTTCCCGCCTGTAGGGATATCTCTCAGCTTACTTTTTGCTTCTGCGAATTTATTGGTAAAAGGTAGTTCTTCGATGACTTCTGTCTTACGAAAGGAAACCAAGCCTACACGATCTCTTTTTTGATAGGCCTGACGCAATAATTCCATAACAGCTCCCTTTACAACTTGCATTTGTTTTTTTGCTGCAATGGAGCGGCTGGCATCTACTAGGAATAAGATAGTAAAACCTTGCTGCTTTTCCTTTAATTTAAACCGCATATCCTCTTTCTCAATGGCCCACGCCATTCCCTTTCGCGGCTCACGTATTTTCATATATGGGGCAGCCGCTGATAATGTATGATGAAGAGAGAGAGTTTCCGTTGGTTTCATCACCGCACGAATCATCCGTCCATTGCCACCTAGTTGATTATTCTCTTGATGTTTACCTTGGAAGCCACTCAAACGATCATTCCTTTTTGTAAAAAGAAGCTCCGATTGTACTTTTAATGCTGCTACAATCTGCTCTGTTTCTTCTTCCTTTCCGCCAGTCTCTTTCTGCTCATTTTGGCTTGCTTCCTTTTCTATCGATTCTCCAGTGGTTATATTCTCTGGTTTATCATTATTAACCGCCCCTTCTTCAGCGGAGTGTTCCTTGTTATTTTGCGACTCGCTTGCCGTATATTCTTGCTCTGACTGCTGTTCTATCTCTTCCGTGACTGAGGCTTCTGACAGCTCTCCCATTCGATGTGCCAGAACATATCCAGCAGCTTCTTCCACATGCCATTGTTGTACCGATTCATCCGCATCCAAAGCTGCTAGGGCACGAGCCGTTTCGACTAAATCGATATCTGCTTCTTGATTGTTACAGCCTGAACCCAGCACAACCTCAACAGCCAGACGCAGCATCGCCTTTGAAACCTGAACAGCTGGCAATCTTTGTTTCGCTTCCTCTATTTCTTCTTTTCTTAACTCATACTTTTTATCAGCTGAAGACTGTATTGCCTCTCTGCGTTCTGCTTCTTCAAAGATAGGAAGCAACTGCACACACAGCTTGGCATATTGGAATAGCTGCTTGTCTTGGATATTCTGATTCAAACAGTAAAACCATTTAGCTGTTCGCGGGGAAGCAATCGAACCCACATTGTTATCATGTGGTATGTCTTTATTTTTCAACAATTGCACAAGCATATGCTGATTACTTGCTGGCATAAGAGCAAACTGATCGGTCACAACAACCTTCGCCTGATAAAGCGGGCTATCTGTGACATTCTTTTTCTCGTCTTGCAGCAATAAAGTAATATCTTTTTCACCTAATAACTTTTCCGTTGTAACATGAGCAGGCAGGATAACGGTCTCCTCTTTTGAAAAGTATTGTGCTGCAGCTTCCAATAAGGTTGTTTTCCCAGTTCCTATCGCTCCAGCAATACATATACGATCCAAATAGGGATGAATCATTGCAGCAGCAATGCCACGTTTGGCTTTCATTTGACCAATCAAACGATTCATTGATGTTCGACAACCTTATTTTGTAATATCATTGCCAGCGCCTCACTAGAAGATGTATCATTGATTGGATCTTGTATTAATCGGTGTGGCAAGGCAAGTTCTGCCGCTTCATAAATGTCTTCCAATTGCACCGCCGTTCGCTGCTTCCATGCTGCTAAGGTTTGAGCTGTTGTAATAACCGTGATGTCTGCCCGATGGCTTTCAATGCCCAGTTCAATAGATAAATCAGCCACGATACCAATCAGACGGTCACTTATCTCTACTGTTGGCAAAAGGATTTGTGCCTGCTGTATCTGCTTGCTGAGCTGGTTTTGCGCCTGTACATATCTTTCCTCAAACTGCTGCTGGTCTTGTTCAAAATCTAAGCGACGCCGAACAACTTCCATACGTTCCTCGACATTTTTCTCACTTGCCACATCCACACATAAACCAAACCGATCAAGCAGCTGAGGGCGAAGTGTTCCCTCTTCAGGATTCATCGTTCCTACTAATACAAAACGCGAAGGATGCTCATATGATACCCCTTCCCTCTCTATTCGATTAACCCCCATTGCCGCTGCATCCAGAAGAATATCCACCAAGTGGTCTTCTAACAGGTTCACCTCATCAACATATAAAATATTCTGATCAGCTTTAGCTAATATTCCTGATTCCAGCCTCTTCTCTCCTGTTTTTAGAATATGCTCCATGTCTAATGTCCCTACTACACGATCTTCTGTTGCACTGACTGGCAAATTAACCACAGATGTATCAGCCAGCACATCTGCCAATGCTCTTACTGCGGTTGATTTCGCTGTTCCCTTTTCTCCCTGGATTAATACGCCGCCAATTTTTGGGTTAATCCCATTCACTATTAACGCTTTCTTCATCTTGTCTTGTCCTACAATGGCTGTAAAAGGATAGTTCTTCACATTTGACCTTCTTTCTTTTTTAGAGGTTTGTCCCAACAGATTAATTTCTAAGAGGCTTCATCACTATGCGCAATAAATCATCTTGCTTATCTTCATAGATATCCGACTGTACATGGAAGACCTCTTTAAACATTTGTTGATTCATGACTTCTTTTGGTGTACCTTGTCCATAGATCTGGCCATCCTTGACCACAATGATCTCATCAGAATAAACAGCCGCATGGTTGAGATCATGTAAAACCATAATAATCGTTACACTCTGCCTCTTTTGCAATTGTGACACGATTTCCAGTACATCCAACTGATGTGAAATATCTAAGTATGTTGTTGGTTCATCCAAAAATAATATTTTCGGCTGCTGAGCTAAACAAAGAGCTATCCATGCCCTCTGCCGTTCTCCTCCGGATAGTTGTGAAATATTTCTTTGTCTTAATGAAGCTAATTTCGTCAGATGAATAGCTTCTTCAATGATGTCTTGATCTGTTTCATTCAGTCTCTCAAACATCGACTTATGTGGTGTACGACCATAGGCAATCAATTGTTCAACAGTTATATCCATTAAATCATTTACTTGTGCAAGCAAGGCTAGTTCCTGTGCTGCTTTTTTTGGCGAAAGCCGGTAAAGGTTATTTTCCTTCCAGTACACATTACCTTGATCCGGTTTTAACTGACGGGAAAGTACATGCAGTAATGTGCTTTTCCCTGACCCGTTCGGACCAATAATGCTGTAAATCCGGCCTTCATCCAATTTTAAATCTATTTTTTTCAGTACTTGTTTATAGGAAAAGGATTGAGAAATAGAGGTTGCTCGTAAAGCATTCATACCATTTTCCTCCTCAGTAAATATAAAAAGAACGGTGCCCCTAATGCCCCCATAATTACGCCAACCGGAATTTCAATCGGTGCAAATAAGATTCGACCCACCGTATCAGAAGCAGTTAAAATGGCTGCACCTAAAAATACCGAGGCAGGCAGCAAGACACGGTAATCGTTGCCAACAATTAATCGCGCCGTATGTGGAACAATTAAGCCGACAAAGCCCAGCAAGCCCACAACACTAACAGCACTGGCCGCCAACAGTGTAGCCACAGCAGTCATAGAAAAACGAATCCATTCTACTCTGGCTCCCAAGCTCTTGGCAGTCCGATCCCCGAGCATTAACAAATTCATTTTTCTGATACCTATGACAGCTAGCAGAATACCGAGAATGGAATAAGGCAGAATCACTTCCACCTGTGGCCAGCTTCTCGCACTTAAACCACCTACCATAAAATCTATTGCCCCTTGTACCCTGTCACTATAAAATACCATCAAAGCGGATATCCCCGAGCCTAAAAATGCGGATACAGCCACACCTGCCAAAATAATTCTGGTCGGCGCAATCCCTTTTTCCCATGCTAGGGCATACACCGTAAAGGCCACGATAGCTGCACCAACAAATGAGATCGGAGTTAGTAAATGAGGCAGGTGCGGATAAAGAATCAATACAATCATTCCTGCCAAACCTGCCCCGCTGGATACTCCAATAATATAGGGATCAGCTAGCGGGTTTTTCATAATGCCCTGCAGCAGCACACCAGATACAGCCAGGTTGGCACCTACTAACACAGCCACCAAAGTACGCGGTACTCGAATATTCCAAATAATATTCTGAAAGTCACTTTCCATATCTCCTGTAAAAGCGGACCAAATGTCGGTTAAAGGAATCTTTGCCGAACCAAACCGAATACTGAAGATGATAGCAATGATTAGTAAAACAGCAAAAAAGGCAACCATTATGCCTTTCCAGCTTGTCTTATCTCGTAATGCCTGTTTCTCATTCATTCGTAAACACTTCTGGATAAACAATTTCCGCCATATGCTGCATCGTATCTGCATAATCAAAACCAGGATTTGATAAATATTTCTCTGACGGAATAATATGAACATTGCCATCCTGAACAGCTTTTAGTGAATTCCAAGCTGGATTGCTTTCCAGTTCTTCTTCTATTTTCCCTTTACCAGCCTCCACACTTCCATGAATAGTTAATAATATGTAGTCAGGCTGTTCTTCTACAATAGTCTCTAAACTATAAGGTGCAGATGACTGAGAATCAGGACTAGCTTCCATATCTTTCCCTATATTATTGACGTGAAGTAAATCACCGATTTCGATGGCAGTTGTATTAGCTCTTTGAACAGAAACACTTTGTGATGTCACATTTAAAATAACGACCGAAGGATTGGCATCACTTGGCAACTGGTCCTGTACGGCTTTCATTTGCTCTTCTGTTTCTTGAATTTTTTGGTCTGCAAGCTCTTCCTTACCTAATATTTGCCCCATAAGCGCCGCCATTTCTTTCACATCATCAAAAGAACGCATTTGTAACAAAGCAAATGGAATATCACTATTCTCCATAATCCCTTCTAAATCTGCATGGAAATTTGGCGCTCCAATCACAAAGTCTGGCGAAAAACCTACTAATTCTTCTGTATTTATTTGATTTACAGTGCCTAGTTCAGGTAAATCTTCTGCTGCTTCTGGGATTGGTATACTGCTTGTTGTCATGCGGGCAACAGCTTCTCCATCCAAATCATAAATCATTTTCAGAAATTCCGGAGCTAGAACAACAATCTTTTCAGGATGTCCTTCCAGAACTACCTCTCTATCCATGCTATCTATAAAAGCTATTTCATCTGCAGTTTCTTCGCCTTGACTGTCCGCTTCTGTCTCATTTGTTGTCGATGTTTCTTCATTTTGCTGACAAGCAGTCATCAATACAATGGCAAACATAATCATTCCCATTGTTAATAGTTTTTTTCTTAGTAATAATTTTGTCAAAATAGCCCCCACCTTTTTCGTAATGATTACGATTTATTAAATTGAAAAAGACTTTTTTTGTTTATGT
This sequence comes from Gracilibacillus alcaliphilus, assembly GCF_016909015.1. Classification (GTDB taxonomy): domain Bacteria; phylum Bacillota; class Bacilli; order Bacillales; family Amphibacillaceae; genus Gracilibacillus; species Gracilibacillus alcaliphilus. Next base: position 46,643 of record NZ_JAFBFA010000032.1, on the reverse strand, counting down.
AGTTTTACTTTTGCCTTTGTTAAAAATAGTCTGTTCAATATATAAATCGTAATGATTACGTATTATAGCATTTTTTGATAAACTTGCAACCTCTTTTGCTAAGTAAACAAATAAAAGACACCACGTCGGTTTCATCTAATTGTGATGGACAACAGCGTAAACACTACGGTATCAATAGGTTTTCAAATAAAAGATACATCCTCTTTAATCCCACATAACCAAAGAAGATGTATCGATAGATTACTTAAAATATTTCTTCCACGAAATCAGTAATTACACCGATAGCAGCTTTACTTCTTTCACTAGCGGCAATAACAAGTTGAGGCGGAGCAGATGTATTGTCACCATTAGCATACACGCCTTTTACACTTGTACGCCCAAATTGATCTACTTTAATTCCTCCCATATCATTCATTTCCAAGCCTAAATTCTTGGCAAACGCAGTAGCTTGCTGCAAATCATAAAAAACAAAGTCTCCTTCTCGCTGTGTTTCCTTACCATTCTTAAATTGAATATGCTGTAACTGTCCGCATTCTCCTCACAACCGCAAGATGTCATCTCCCATAACCTGTATTCCTTTGCTGGCTGCTTACCTTTCTCTTCAGCAATGAGACTTTCTTTCCCGTTTGTGCAAACAATAGTATCCTTGCTCCAATTTGAAATTAGTTTTCCACCATGAAAGGCATAGTTATGTTCGACAATATAGACTAGGGAACGATCTTTGAGTTCCCAGCCATCACAAAATGGGCAAACAAACACACTGCTACCATAAACATCATGAATTCCTTCTATATCAGGTAAAACGTCTTTTAATCCTGTTGCTAGAATAATCACTTTTGGCTCATAGTCCTGACCAGCCTCTGTTCGAACATGCAAAAAAGAACGAGTTGGTGTAATATCTATGGTTCTTTTTGAAGAACTATATTAGGATACTTACTTAAATCAGCATGAGCCGCCTTTTTAAAATCTGTGTAAGAGCATTACGTGGTGTATTGTCGTCAAATAAAATAACTTCTTTTCTCCCCCCGCCTAAAACAAGTGAAGCACTTAATCCAGCAGGTCCTTCCCCTATTACCGCGCAATCATACAACAAGAGTATCTCCTCCTTTTTTTAGTACATACTTACAGCTAGATAACTTTCTGTTTATTAAATCGAAATCATTACAATTTAAAAATATTTTGTTTTTTTCGCCAATTTTTCTGGCTGCAACCGCAAGATAGATTTTCTTTTGCTATGCAAGAAAAAAGAGCCAAATCATTATTTAAATTCCGCTATTCGAATTTAAATAAGTTTGACTCTCTCTTTGATTAATATTTGTTTAAGCCAGCGCACTTTACAGCGGATAGTGATCCTTATCAGAAATAATAACTTGTTGCGGTGTATAACCGCTCATTGCTTAGTTGGATAAAAATCCCCTTCATTGTGGTATCCCCGATTTTCTTGGATCATTTATAACCACCGTTAATAATGGCTTCAGCATAGGCACCATTGATAATCGGTAATAATTTCTTGCTACACCTTTCCATTAGAGGATACGACATTTGAAGGCTGCTTCGTAAATTCGGTACATCCGCCTTATGGTAGACATGCTATATTGTAATATCGAATCTAATCCAAGCCAGGAGATACGTGATAAATCCCACTATGAGACTGATTCCAATAGCTACGATAATTATCGTTTGAAATAGTTTGATATCAGCAAGAAGTAAACTTAGGCCAAAACAGAGAAAAAGAAGAATAATTAATAGAGTAATCATCATTTTATAAGTAATCACAGTTGCTTTTTTCGAGATTAGTTCCTCACGCTCATCTTCTGCACTAAACTCTCCTTTTTTTGTATCGTACGCCTTATTCTTTTTTCCATATAAGAATCTGAACATGATAAAGATTACCATCCAAATCAAAAATAACAGCCAAAAGAGGCCAAGTTCAAACGAGATGGATGGCGAGTTTACCTCTATATGAGCCGAATAAACCGATTGAACCATCGCAACCATCAGCAAAAGTACCAGAATTATATTTCCGACTTGTTCAAATATAATTTTTTTCATCTCATGATGACTCCTCTCCTAAATAAAATAAGGTATGAATATCTGTTTCTAACACCTTAGCAATCTGCAGTGCTAATAATAATGATGGCGTATAATTCCCCTTTTCCAAAGAAACAATTGTTTTTCTGGATACACCGACCTTATTTGCCAATACTTCTTGCGTCATCTTTTGTTGTTTTCTGTAAATCTGAACTCGATTGATAACAATCATGACATCTCCCTTTTCTCCTATAATGTGAAGTTAACTTCACATTTCATAATATCAAACAAAATATGAGAAGTCAACTTCACATTTTTTAAAAAAATAAAGAAATAAGCGCTTTTATGTTGCAGCTACCTCTTGGTTAATTTATACAAATAAAAAAACACACCTTGAGAGATAATTTCCAAGGAGCGTTTCCATTAAATGTAATTTTATTTTCGACACTTGTGTATTTAGTAGTATACCTAAATTTTAAATATAAGTCTACAATTTTCTGAATTTAATTGATAAAATAACGAGACATTCTGTTAAGGAGGGATTTGTAGTGCCATTTGATGAAGAAAAAGAAGTATTAAACAACACACTAGCTGTGATTAACAAACAATATGAACGTTTAGCTTCTATCCCAGAATATCGCGGCGATGATTTTAACGAAAAAGTATTAGAAGATAGTCGAAGGCGGTTAAGAGAGTCCTTAACGATCGCTAAAAAAGAGCCTTATTTCGAACGGCTTGACTTTCAAGCAGAAGAAAAAAACGAGGTAACAACAACTTATATCGGAAAAGCCGGTGTTTTCGATGAGAAAACCGGCAATGTTCTCATTACAGATTGGCGTGCACCAATCGCCAGTTTGTTCTACGGTTTTAATGGAGGTGAGGATGACGTATACTATCGATCGCCTGACGGGCTAGTCGAAGGTGAAATTTATTTAAAAAGAAATATTGCCATCTATGACCAAAAGCTGCAAAGAGTAGTAGACCGTTATATTCGCGGAGAACAGGAACTATCGGGAGCCGATGAATTTCTATTATACAAATTAGGAGATCAGAAAGATAATCGACTTCGCGATATTGTCGCTACTATTCAAGGAGAGCAAAATGAAATTATTCGTCACCCATTACATCAAGCTGTGATTATCCAAGGGGTTGCAGGCAGCGGAAAAACGACTGTTGCCCTTCATCGACTTGCTTATCTGTTATATGAATATCGAGAACAATTAACGGCACATCGCATGATTATTTTTGCACCTAATACTATTTTTCTTGATTATATTTCACAAGTGCTGCCTGAATTGGGTGTTGGAGATATTGTGCAAACTACCTTTCCTCAATGGGTGATGACGATTATCGATGATCCAGATTGTCAGCTGGAATCGCTTAGTGAAAGAAGAAAGGCTTTTTTCGAGTCAACCATGGTTCATCAGGATAACTGGAAAGGAACACTAGCCTTTCAACAGCAAATAAGAAAGCAATTGTTACAATTAGAGAAAGACTGGCTGCCAGAAGAGGATTTTGTACCTTGGGAAAATAAACAAGGAGTTCCACTCGAAAAAATTAAAAACTGGATCGAAATAGATTTTAAGGATAACGCAGCAACTAAGAAATTTGAACGACTTAAGGCGAAACTAACACGTTGGGTGGAAATAGAGGCAAAAATGTATGAAGACAAAAAAGAACAGGCACAAGCTCAGAAGGAAGGTAAAAAAGAACTGAGAAAATATTTGCGCAAATGGAAAAAAAGAAAACCTTATGATCTTTATGCAGAAATCTTAAAGAGAATGGGCAAAGCAGATATGTTGCCGCCAAAGCAAAAAATAGCCTTAGATGACTTAGCTCCTTTACTAGATATTCATGACTATTGGTTTGGAATCGAGAAGGAAGAACGGTTCGATCATGTGGTGATTGACGAAGCACAAGATTTCTCTCCCTATCAAGTGGCCGTTTTACATGTTCGTACAAAAAGAAGTTCATTCACTATCTTAGGAGACTTGGCGCAAGGTATCCATAGTGATGAAGGAATTGAGCAATGGCAAAGTTTTATCGATCTCTTTGGTTCATCGCGTTCTAAGTTTTTCGAAATCACGAAAAGTTATCGTTCCACCTATGAGATTATTGCATTTTCTAACACGATTCTAAGCCATCTTACGAATCGTCCTGGTTATGCAGAGCCGATTTTTCGAAGTGGCGAAGAGGTAAATCTCCAGCAAGTAGACGCGGAGGCTAAAAAAGACAGGGTAATTAACTGGATTCAGCAAATGAAGGATCAGGATATGCATACGATTGCTGTTATTTTCAGATCAGAAGCGGCATGTCATGAGATTTACCCTTCATTAAAAAGCGTGTTTCCCGAATTAAACATGATGACAACCGAAGATAAAACATATGAAGGAGGAATCTCCTTGTTACCTGTCTATGTATCCAAAGGGTTAGAGTTCGATTCGGTGCTAATGGTTGATGTCGACGAGGCATCTTATCCAACTACAGAACAAGCGGCCAAATTATTATATGTCGGCTGTACAAGAGCACTTCATCATTTATCGGTGATTTACTGTGGAACACCGTCCAAATTGATTACAAGCAAATAGCCTTTTGGAAGAGGTAGAGTTTTCTCTGGGTGAGCATTTGCTCACCCAATGTGTTGTTGATAGAGTTTATTCGCAAATGATTGCCTAATCTTCTCGTACAGAAGAAAAAGACATTGTAGAGATATGCCAAGTGACAAATGCCCACAGGCAAAAGGAGAAATCCAAACTATGATCTAAAACTAAAACTCCCCCAATAGAATCAAGGACTAGCCAGCAGCAAAATAAAAGAAGTATTCCTCCCTAATAGAGAAAACACTTCTTTTCAAGAATATTCCTATTTAATTTAATTATTGACAATTCAAAAATAGACAAGGCCAGTATAACAAGAGAATGTTGCTGTAGCAGACGGACACGTACCTTTTTTATTACTCTTCAAATTGGTAAATTAATTCATATCTTGTTTCATCTAATAACTCAGCGACATGTACACGAACACCATGGCCAAAGATAACTTCATCATCTGACATGGCCACAATCATTGCACGCATATCGTTATGCACATCTAAATAAATATCGCCGACAGTCGGCTTAAGCGTTTCATCATTCTCTGCTAAATAAGAGATGGACTCATCAAGCAATTGCTGTTCTTCTGGTACAAGATTTTTATCAAAGTACGCAATCTCCTGACTTGCTTCTGCTTTTCCTGGAACCATTACAACATATTCAGTATACTTCACACCGTTATCACGTGTTGTAATAACATTCCCATTCTCTATTTTTTTCACTTTTTCAATTTCATTTAAAGAATAATGATCCAGAAAATCAGGGGTCGGTTTGACAATCAAAATATAGTCCCCTTCTGCTGCTTTCGCATATTGGTCAATCGTATACCTTTTCCCATAAAAGATAAATGTATCATTGTGTTTAGGTCGATAAAAATTAATCTCTCCTGCTGTTGCTAATACCTGTTTCATATCTTTCAAGCGATACATATGGACAGATTTTTTAAACATTGGTTTTACTGAATAGACTTTATGCAATTCATTTTCGAAAAAAACAAATTGCCCTTTTCTTACTTGAAAAAGCTTCATTACATTCCCTCCTTGATGAATATGTACCCTAAGGGACTCCATCGTATTGTAGAGCAGGAGAGTCCATTTTAGGTTAATCCTCTCTCTTCTCTTTCCTTCTTTTTGCTGACACTAAACATTCCCCATTCTGCCCTTCTCATAAGGCAGGAAAACAATCGGTTATTAACCAAAAGACAGGAATTATGTATCATGAAATCCAGCTAAAAAGAGTTTTTATTTTGAAGTAACTGTATATGTTAACAACCTATATATTAGACTTCTATTACCCTTATCTGTTGATTTCCAACGTAAGTATAACATGTGAAATCCATGAATGCTACCATGTTTTTTCGATTTGTCAGAAAATGCATTCCTATCTTAATGTAACCACTTTTGATAAAATGATACACAACCTGATAAGCCTATTATATGCAGACATTCAAACAACACGAAGCACTGCAACTCACTGCTCAGACAACATACTTTTCATCTTAAAAAAGAGTGCTTGCCTATTTTCATTGAGAAAGCATTACATTTATATTTGCGAGATATCTACTTTTTAGAGACACTTACCTTTACATCAGTATCTAACCTAAAAGTGCGTACTTACATACTACAAGTTTCTATCCTATACTCAAATAGAAAGATATTTGAAGGAGGATACATATCATATGAAGACACTTGTTGTAGTCGCACATCCAAATATAGAAACATCAGTCGTCAATAAACGCTGGATAGAAGAACTAGAACAATATCCTGAGGATTATACGATACACGAATTATATCAAGCCTACCCATCCGAAAAGATAGTTGCAGAAAAAGAAAGATATTTAATTGAATCCCATGATCAGCTCGTCCTGCAATTTCCGATTCAATGGTTTAACTGTCCATCACTTCTGAAGAAATGGCTTGATGAAGTCTTTGATTATGGTTGGGCCTATGGTTCCAATGGCGGAGACAAATTAAAAAACAAGAAAATTGCTTTAGCTGTTTCAGCTGGGATTAGAGCAAGTGATTACAGTGAAGATGGACGATATGGTCATCCATTAGAGCAGATTCTGCTTCCATTTAAAACGACCCTCCTCTATTGTCAAGCTGATTATCGATCCATTCATGCCTTTTATGGAGAAGAAAAAAAGCCAGGCGGTACAGAAGAAGAAGCATTACTGCCGGCGGAAAATGAATTAGAACGCAATACGAAAGCATATCTAACGTTTTTAAATAATCTATAAGTGTGTATGCAAAACTAACCTCTACTAGTAAACACGACTATTATAAAAATCAGAGATAATCAGCAGTTAATGAATCAATTATCTCTGGTTTTTATAATGAAAACGTGAGGAGTGCGCGGACTTTATGATCAGAGTCTTCATCCATACACACAAGTCTATATCATTCTTCTCTTGATTAATCCCAAGAAAGACGATGTTCTTTAATCAATGAAACCATAGCTTTTATAGCAGAAGAAAGTTGTTTATTTTTATGATACACCATAAAAGTAGCATTTCCTGTATGATTTAACTGCATCCATTCACCATGAATCTGCTTTGCTTCTATTTCCTTTTCCACTGAAAAGTAAGGTAAAATGGAAAAGCCTAGGCCTGACAGCACACATTGTTTAATCGCTTCTAAGCTTGAAAAGTTTAATACATTCTTTACCTCGATTTGTTTTTCCTGTACATAAGTCTCCAGCATGCTTTTATAGCTGCAGCTGTCTTCCGTAACTAGGATCGTATTTTCCGTATCCTCTTGATGGATGGGCCGAACCAGAACCACCGCTTCTTCTTTTATTTTTTCCATTGATAGTTCTTTATCAAACCAGTCACTTCTTTCTAATACCAAAGCCATATCAATCTGACCATTCCGAAGCGCAGTGGAAATATCCCTGTTTTCAAGTGATCGTAAAGACAGCTTTACATCAGGATATCTTTTTTTGTATTCCATCAGCAAGGACGGGATTCTGTATTGGGAAAAAATTTCTGTCACGCCAATAATCAGATTTCCTTTTGGTATGTCATCCAAATTCATGCTTTCTGTTGCTTCTTTGTACAAATCCACTATTTTAATAGCATATGGATGAAACTGTGTCCCATAATTAGTCAGAAAAACTTTGCGGCCGATACGGTCAAACAGAGGTTTACCCAATTCTTCTTCTAATTCCTTCACATGGACGGTAACAGAAGACTGTGAATAATCAAGGTATTCGGCAGCACGCTTAAACCCTCCTTTTTCAACAATGGTTTTAAATGTGATTAAATGGCGCAGCTCCATAATCTATCCTCCCCTTCTGTGATAGTTTAATAATATTAAATTATAACTTTTAAAACATTCGTTTTATTAAACATTTAAGTATCAGTATAATCAAATGGAGTTCTGTTGAAAAGGGGGAAAGCATAAAGGATCAAAAAAAGATAGGAAAAAAGGGAGGAGTTTAGATTGAAAGAAAAATATCCAACATTATCTAAACCGGCTACATTATTAGGTTTATTTATTCTTCTGTTAGCTGGTTTTATCACTATTTTTGATCTCTTTGTCGTAAATGTCGCCATTCCGAGCATACAAGGAGATTTGGGGGCAACTTTTTCACAAGTCGCGTTTATTGTGGCAGGCTATGAGCTTGGCTTTGCCGTACTCTTGATTATGGGCGGAAGGCTTGGCGATCGTTTTGGGCGCAGACGTCTGTTTATCGTAGGTATGCTTGGCTTCACCATTACATCGGCATTATGCGGATTAGCAGTTAACCCGGACATGCTTATCATTTCCAGAGTTCTTCAAGGATTGACCGCAGCGATGATGCAGCCGCAAATCTATTCTTCGATCCGAGTCAATTTCACAGGTCGTGAAAGAGGAATTGCTTTCAGCTTGCTTGGTATGGTGTTAGGTCTCGCTGCTATTGCAGGTCAAGTCCTTGGTGGTTTTATCGTAGAAGCAGATTTTGGGGGACTTGGCTGGCGTATGATTTTCTTAATTAATATTCCGATCGGAATTTTCTCCATTATTCTAGCACGGTTCATTCCTGAATCCCATGCTCCAGAGCGTCCTTTACTTGATTGGTCTGGCGTGATCATTGTCAGTCTAGGGTTGGTTTTATTCCTTTTTCCGCTCATTGAGTCACAAAATCATGGCTGGACGATATGGAGCTTTCTATCACTAGCAGCTTCTACCTTGATATTATTTGGTTTTTGGAAACATCAAGAAAAACGTCGAATTGCCAATCAACAGCCGCTGATAGACACGATACTATTACGGCAATCCCGCTTTAATATGGGCGGCAGTCTGGTATTACTCATTTATTCTACTTCGTCTGTCTTTTTCCTATCCTATGCACTATTGGTACAAACAGGGCTGGGATTAAGCCCGCTTTCCTCGGGACTTCTTTTTGTCCCTTGCAGTATCGGATTTACCGCAGCATCTATGGCAGCTCCTCGCCTGGTAGAATGCTTTGGAACGAAGACAATTTTTGGGGGTGCCGTTTTTTATACATTCTCTTTTGCCGTATTAATCGGGCAAGTATGGATGGCAGGAGGCGACTTAGTTGCCACTCACTTAATCACTGCACTTATTTTTGTAGGGGTTGGCCAAGGATTAGTCATGACACCGCTCTTAAATCTTGTATTAGGATTTGTAGAAGAAAACAAAGCAGGGATGGCCTCGGGGATTATTTCTACTTTGCAACAGGTCGGGGCAGCCATTGGTCTGGCAGCAGTAAGTATACTTTTTGGCGGTGTTATTGCTAATGCTACTGGAGGAGAAACTCAGAGCGGGCTTTATGCTTCCGCTTTTGCCAGTTCGATGTTTTACAATCTTATCGCTTCTTTGATTTCAGCGATTCTGCTATGGAAAATGGCAAAAGAACAGGCAAAACAATAAGCTTGCAAGATTCCATGTCAAAGCTGTTCTTCTTTTTGGAAAGTAATATAATTTCTGTACATTGGTTTGGATGAACAGACAAACGCACCACTCGGTATCTTTAACGAACAAGTGGTGCGTTTTTTTATGATGTTCCTTCAATCCAGCCATGATATAGGGAAGTTCAGAGGCCGTTGTTAAAAATCATGTTACTAATATTTGGTTTTATTTTAATGAGAGACGCGATGACGCCTTTAGGGCTATGGGAATTTGGAGTAGAAAGAAATATAATCTGGCTGCGATTCATTGATGATATTTTTATTCTAACAACATTAGCTTTCTTTTCTCTATTTTTAGCTCTAGTTATCTGCCGTTCTCATGCAGCACAAATGAACTGGTTTACCAATCAGCATAAAGTAAAGGCTGTCCTCATGGCAATAATTGCTGCTATTTTAGTAGCTGTGCCATTTATGATTCCATACCTTTTTATACCTATAGAAGAAAGAGGGGGATTATTTCCTCCTTCTCTCTGGTTTTCTCTATTGTTATTTGCACTTTTCGGAAATTTTTTAGAAGAAGTTCTTTTTAGAGGGCTTTTTCAAAGCTTTATGAAAGAAAAAGTTGGGAAAATTCGTTCTATTTTATTATCAGGTTTATTTTTTGCTATAGGTCATACATTTTTAGCTATTACAGTAACTAACTTAGGTATCTGGATATTAGTTTTTACCCTGTATGAAGGTATAATTTGCGCCATTATTTTCGAGAGATATGGATTAATTCCTGCTTCCATAACTCATGGCTTAGCTATTTTTCTAATATCGGCAAGCTTTATGTAATATGACATTGCTCTCCTTCTTAAAAGTATCAGCTGGCGCTATCTTTGAACAGAAAGTTTCATATCTGGTCCATTCACCAATAAAACTTGGCAACTTAAAAATACCAAGTTACTCACAACAAGAGTAATTTGGTATTTTAATGTTTATTCGAAAACATCTTTTGCCACATGAAGAAATTCCTTTACTGCAGGTGAGGCATTCGTGATTGATTGGCAGGCAAGCGCAACTTCACGGTTATTTTTCCTATTTAATTTACTAATTTTTATGTTTTGCTGTGTCTTTAAAAACAGTTCTGGACCAATCGTAACACCAAGCCCTTCCTGTACCATATTCGCAATCGTTGTACGGTCATGCACTTCAAAACGGATAGACGGCTGTATCTGTGCCTCTTCAAACATTGTTTCTACATGTGATTGATACATCCCTGTCGGCATAATAAAAGCTTCCTCGATTAAATCAGCCATATCTACCACTTCTTTGATCTGAAAGCGGTGTTCTGGATGATACGCTACCACCATCTCATCTGTTATCAAGGGAACCAAGTCAAAACCCGGATCTGTTTTTCCTTTGACAACAAAGCCAATATCAATAATGCCTGAATTCAGCCATTCGCTAATTTCTTCATATATTCCTTCATAAAACTTAAATTCGATATTAGGGTGTTTCTTCTGAAATTTGGCGAGCAATTTAGGTAATAAACAGGAGGAAGCACTTGCAAATGTACCAATACGGATAATGCCTGTTTCAAGATTCGTTGCTAATGCAATCTCTTGATAAATGCTTTCCATTCTTCTCAATACCTCTCTAATATGAGGGAGTACTTGTTGACCAATCTCCGTAAGGGTTATCCCTTTTCTGCGATCGCGGATTAATAGAGATACCCCCCATTCTGATTCTAAACTTGCCACTGCATGACTGACTGCTGATTGCGTCATATTTAATGTTTCCGCTGCTGCTGTAAAGCTGCCAAGCTCCACTACCTTTGCGATGATTTCAAAACGAACCACACTCATGAGTAATTACTCATCTCCTTTATTAAAAATATCAATTTTACTTATGTTAACACAGGACTTACAATAAAGTGAAACTTCATTCAGTGGGGCTGATTTTTATCCCCACTGAATGTTAGTTAAGCCAATCGGGCGTTACTGGCTGTTGAATCTCACGCTTAGAAATAACCTGCTTCCTTATTTCTTGAAGTGAGAGCCACTGCGATAAACACATTGTTTCAAAAAAGGGGGATACAACATGAAAAAATATATAAATCAGCTTACTATTATACTTTTAGCTCTGGGGGCTTTTGTAACTGGAACATCAGAATTTGTTGTTTCGGGAATTTTAGAATTGATTTCTTTTGAATTGGACGTTTCTATTGCCATGGCTGGTCAGTTGATCACGATTTATTCTCTGTCTTATGCCATTGGAGCATTAGTATTGGTTATGTTAACTGCAAAATTTGATCGTAAGAAAGTACTTTTATATGCCATCTCTATGGTGATGCTAGGAAATCTGGTTGCATTTTTCAGTTATAATTTTGTCATGCTTATGTTATCCAGGATCATTATGGCAATGAGCGGCGGACTGTATATTGTGGTAGCCACCAATTATGCGGCTCAAATCACAGTTCCTGAAAAAAGAGGCAGTGCTATGGCAACCGTAATTACAGGTTTTACTGTTTCCTTGGTACTTGGTGTGCCGATCGGGACACTTTTAGCTGGATATGTGGATTGGCATTATATTTTCCTTATCATTGCACTTGGGACTGTTCTGTTGTTAGCAGGACTTTACAAATTATTACCTGCTATAAAAGGAAACCAGCCACTGCCATTTAAACAACAGTTACACATTATGAAAGATAAACGAGTTCTTACTGGTTTGTTGACGACGATTTTTTGGATTCTAGGTTATACGATGGTATTTGCCTATATTGCTCCATTGTTAAGTAATACTGCTGGGTTTTCTATCAGGATGACTAGTATCGCTTTATTTGTTCTAGGCTCATTTGCTTTTATCGGATCACGTTTTGGGGGATATGCGGTAGACAAGTGGGGCCCAAATCGAACAATATCTCTTAGTTTATCTGTTCATATTGTTACCTTATTTGTACTAGCATTTACACAATACTCAACTACAGGTATATTTATCACCTTAGCTGTTTGGGGAATAGCTACATGGACGACAACACCAGCAAAACAATTTTATTTAGTCTCATTAAAGCCTCAATCCGCTGAAACCGTGTTAAGTTTTAATACCGCACTAATGAATATCGGAATGATGTTGGGGTCTGCCTTAGGAGGAGTTATTATTCAGTATCTGGATGTGATTCATTTAAGCTGGATTGCTGGTATATCTGTCATTATTGCACTTGTTTTTATCCGATGGTCTCTCTATTTAAATCACCATGTGGAAACAATTAACGATTGATGCTGGTTATGGATTGACACCATCCTGACAGTTATTGATCTCCTCTCTCTGCTTTCGAAAGAATTTTTTTAAACACGGTAGAACAAAAGCGCAGAGCGCCCTTACAGGCTAGAATCGCACCACCTGCATTAGCACCTCCTGTACGTCACAGCAACGTACGAAGATGAGGAAAGTTGCGCTAGTTGTCGGATCTAGACGTGACTATTCGTTTGCAAATAGTTATCCACAAACAAGTATTTTATAAATTCCTAGAACAAGAAAAAGTCATCGGGGCTGTTGCAAAATGTCAACCTTGCATTTTACAGCAGCTTTTTTGTTGTCGGATGGTTCATTTTGATTATTGCTAAAAAGCCTTTACATAAGACATCCTTTTTCAATTATCAAATTTGGCTTCAACAAATAGAATAATAGCATTAAAAGAATAGCCTTAGCATCTGGTTTAAAAGATGGCTCTTTGGGGCTTGATAAGTTAAGATACCCCGGCCTCATAGCGAAAGTCAACTCCTTAAAGCTTAAACAGCTAAGATATCATCTCAACATTTGATCATAAGCTCACACCTTAGGATTTGAAAAGAATAAGTCATGCGCTTAAAAAGAGAGACTGTCACACCATGTAGTTCCATTGTGCAACAGCCTCAGATGGCTTTGTTTGTCTATACCTATTTTAAAACCTGTTGGGTTCTTTTTCATCCAGATCCTGATAGAATTGTTCCTTTTGAGAAAGATAGCGACCATGACCACGACGTTCCCGGACATTTTTTATTTGTCCTTGAATATACATAGTGATTGGCACGACCCCGAGTGCATATCTTCCATACTGCCCTACTTCAAAGTCCGGTAGTACTGCTTCGACAACAGCAGGGAAAACCGTAAACACCAATACAAGCATAATCACTAAAACTGCTTCGGCATGAAAGCTTCTGCCTGTGCGGGTAGTTTTTCGGCCAAGCGACAGTATAAAAGAAATAACATAAACAAACACCATACAAAACCCTGCGTAAAGCATGATGAAATATGCTGCATATTTTGCATTGTCACCAATTAAGAAATTAACTGGCTCACCTTGGAACAAAATCCCTTCTTCACTTCCGTTAAACGTAAAGAATACAATGACCATATAACCAACCATAAAAAACATGAAAAAGGTGAGACAGAGCACAACGATTCCCCAAAGAATCAAGAACAGTCTTCGTATCAGGCGAAAAATAAGCCCCGAGCCAGGTATTTTGCTGATAAGAAAAATAACAAGCAAGAGAGCAGTGAACCCTCCAACAATAAATAGGGTAGAAAGTATTTCATCAGTTAGCATAATGTACTCCTTCATTAATCTCCAATATAGAGGAGTTTTTTATTATCATAAACAGATTGTAGCTCATTTGACAATAGGATTTTTTTATCATAATGCTAATCGTCCGTAAGACCCTCCTCTTGAAATTCAAGAAGCGTAATAGCCTAGGTATGGTCATTAACAATTCTAATCTGTTTGATTAAGCCTTATTAAGGGAGATGAAAAATGAACTGAATTCCCCCATCGTCATCCTTATTTCGGCCAAATTTTTAAAGTTTGGATAGAAGTATCTTATTGCACTAACATTTTACAAGAACTTGTCTGTTCCCATAGAGACTGTATACTAATATGTCACTTCTTAACCTTTCATTCCCTATAGTCAGCAAATTAAACCTGTAAATAAATCGTCTTTTACATGAAAGGATTCACCAGCATCTATTCTCTTGGCGAATCCTTATTTCATTTTCATTGGATTTTCTCTGACACCATTCTTGGAAACTGTTCCTTAATAATCGCAACATCCCATAATTCCCCAACCAGTAATCTATGATGGCTTCATTTTATATATTTGTTTTCTTGCAATTAATTTCAGACTTTTTAACTCCTTATCTTTTTTCTTACACTATAATCTGCTATTGGAAGACTAACTTTTCTTATTGCAACTCCTCTCAATCCATACTATTTCCTATGTTCTGCTTAATTTTGACACGGACTATATACTGTGATAGAATTCGTTTCAACCATAAAGTTAACTCAAGGTCTTTACTGACAAAAAGGAGCGAAATATACATGACTTATTCTATCAGTGATGTGGCCAAAAAATTAAATCTGACGATACACACGATTCGTTATTACGATAGAGAGGGATTAATCCCTTTTGTTGAACGTACCGCTAATGGAACAAGGGTGTTTAAGGATTCCGATATCGACTTATTAAACATTATTCAATGTTTGAAAGCTAGCGGTATGACGATCAAAGATATCAAGACCTTTATTGAATGGTGTTCTGATGGAGATTCCACCCTGCAACAACGATATGACCTGTTCTTGAAACAAAGAAGCGCAGTAGAGACACAGATGAAAGAACTAAAAAAGACACTGGACGTTATTGAACATAAATGTAACTACTATCAAGTGGCAGTGGAGGCTGGAACAGAAGATATTCATCAGCACAAGAAAATCGGCAATACCGTGTTTGAGTAATAGTCAATCATCTGTACGTCACGACTGTGATATACAGATGATTTTATTTATCTTTCTACAGCTCAAAAACTGATACATCAGGGGCAGCGGAATACACCTGTTTCGAAGTATAATACATATAAAGGCGATCACTAAGGAAACGCCCCCGACGAGTAAAATCTACTCTGTCCCCATTTGGGCGATGACCACTCCTGCTATACCAGTTCCAATCGTGGTGCCCAAGTGCTGCAATGACTATTTATCTGGATCGATTTCACAAGAGACGCTTATCCTTGCTGTAACTAGATATTTAGCTGGCATGCAACGAGGCGACCATTTATTTGATAAAGAATAAGCATTTCAAAGGCTTTCTTCCTGCAACGATTGATCTCGAAGAAATACAGCCAATCAGTTTAAAAATGCCCCTATAGAATAGACACTAAAAAAGTCTATCTATAGGGGCATTTTAATCATGATTCTACTGCTTCAACACATATTCTTTCAGTTAGAAATGAAACCTCCGGACAATTTCATTCTTCATGGTCTTTTCTGAAAACAGAATCATCCCAATTAGTGTTAGCAGAGCATATAAGGCGGTTGCAGCGCTTGGCCATAACACCGTTGACCAGGAGCTGAGAAAAAGAATAACAGGCAGAAAGCCTAAAATAACCATTGTTGTCATATACCCGATGTATTCCCGCCATTTCATTGGTTTTCGCAATACGATCATGGTTACAAACAAGGTAGCCAGTGTAACAAGAAAGGGAATCACGTAATGAATCGACCATTTCGAACTCCCTGATGCCGCATCCAGGATAAAAAGCATAATTGAAAGGGCAATCACTTGAAAAATCACCTTAGAACCAGTGTGTGCTTTAGAGAGTATCGTATGATTAATCAATAGTAACCCATATAATACGGGACCTAACACATACAAGAACCATAATTGATTTGGTTCCGTTAATAAATTGATCAATAAGCATGTACTGATAACAAAAATAGCAATAAAAAAGACGAGTCGCTGTGTAAAGCCACGCCGTTGGACCTTGGTTTCATAAACAGGATAATATACGTATTCTTCTAATTCCTCAGAAAGTTTGTGTTTACACAATGGACAATATGGTTGTTTTGTATAGATAAGGCACTTTGAACAATAATGCTGCATTGTTTTCACCTACTGTCGTTGGAGTACACCTCTATCTCCAAATGATATGTCTTGGCAAGCTCTCTGAAGAAAGTACGGATAATATCCGCTTCCTGTATTATTCTGGAAAATGTGAGGACGAGTTTATCACCTATCGCGATCATCGCTCCATTGATTGGGCTCTTCTCTGTCGGGTACAAAATCATTTCCATATGGGAGATGTGTAACTCCATTGATTCAGGTAGCTGTACTTTACCTACATTTGTCATCGTCATTGCTTTGGTGCGTTCACTAAAGCTCCTATATCCATAACGGATGGCACGGTATTTAAGTGGAAGCGGGATGAATCTTGCTGTCAATCTTGTTTGCCATTTCACTCGATCATTAATACTCTGCTGTAAGTTTTCTTTTTGTACTTTCTCTTGTAATTGCGTTGCTACTTCTGAAATAATGTCTTCTATCTTTGTCGTTTCAGTAACTGCCATGCCGACATTTACCACTCCAAAAAAATTACGCAGCGTATTTGAAGGGAAAATTTTCCTCAAGTTCACGGGAATAGCAATTTTTATTTCTTCTTGGTTTGCCCGATATTTCAATCTTTCTTTGTAAATAGCTGCAATGAGAAGTGCTGAAATAAAAACAGTAATCGTCGTTCCGTACCTTTTAGCAAGCTGATGTACCTTCTCTGCACTCATTTTCCCATGAATGACAATCGTTTGATCTATTGCTCCACCTCGAATTTGATAGGAGGACGCTTCTTTAAATTTGGCTGGTTTTTCATCTGTTACATAGTTTTGATAACTATCATCTCTTTCATAATAACTAGACTCACTATGAATATCAATCAATGCACTTTCATGATTCACGTCTTTTCCTAAATGGGTCAAATAATAATAAATCAATGCTTTAATAAATTCCGAAGCACCAGTCCCATCTGTTACAGAATGGAAAAATTCCACAGCGATCCGTTTTCGATAATAAATAACACGCAGTAAGAAGCCATTTGTTTCTAAGGGGTCCATTGGTGCACATGGATATTGACTTTCAGGCTGAACAAAAAGCTTTGCGTTATTCTCTACAAGGAAATCCCAGAAAACACCTTTACGAAGCTTTACCGCAAACATAGGAAGGCGTTTCAGAACATCGTCCAACGCAAGTTGAAGTTGATCTGGCTGTATTATTTCCTTCATCACTACAGCTATTCGGAAAACAGAAGAATTTGCTTGTTCCGATACAGCGTGAAACATCTTTCCTGCATTATCAAGTTTGTACCATTCATCCATCTGTCAAACACCCCTGCATGTAAGAGTTTTGCTTGTATATTATTGTACCCTAAAATAAAACGAGACTACCATCAATGGGGATTTTTTTCCCCACTGATGGCTAGCAAGACTTACCGGGGAGTTAGCGTCCTTTATCCCCCACTTCGACTGCTTTGATCTCTCTACAGTTCTAAAGAGATAGGAACTTACGGACGATTGCACCAGGATAAATCTAAATATATATTAATGTTGCCACTTATACTTTAACAAAATGTATTCTTTTATCAAACTTTATTATCTTATCAACAGAAGAACAGTCGGATAACAGATGGAATAGTGATTTTGCGAACTTTCAAAAAATAAGATAGGACAGTAAGGACTAAACATTTTACGTATGGTTGATGATATACACTATTTCTTTGGTCGACTTTTTTGCCTCAGGAATAGGATAAAGCACAAAAATATGATTCATTTTCGGATATTCAAAATAATTCATGTTAACTCCTTGTGATGTAAGCCTATCTCTGAACTTTCTAGCATCTGGCAAAAAAGCTTCATGTGTTCCTATGAATAACGTAATCTCCCTCAAGCCATTTGTCTCTCCATTTATCGGAATGAGTAAATAATTATTTGGATCCGTATACCCTGCGTATGCTGCTCCCGTTTGAATTAAACCATAAATGCCTAACATGGGATCTTTCTGTTCTAATGCATATGCATCTAGATTTTCCATCGTAATATCAAGCCAAGGTGAAAGTAAAATGATATGTCTTGGCTGTGGTAATTCTTTTTCCAAGAGCAATTGTGCTAAGGCTAATGCAAAGCCTCCTCCAGCAGAATCCCCCTTCAAGATAATATTTTCCTTATCCGCTGTCTCTAAAATCCATTCATAAATTACGATACGTCGAACATTAGATCTAGTAACTTGCAAGAGCGGTGTTGCAGCCTCGAACAACACTATGGTCAATCCTATTTAAATTGTCCCCCGACCCCTGTCTCAGTTCAGCGATCTTTTGCATTCAATTTTGAAGCAAAGATTTTGTTAGCTTCGAAATTTCCTCGATAATTAGTCCCGGTTCATGGTGATGCACATAATGTCCCGCACTGTCTAAAATTACTTGTTTGTTGTTTGTAGACCATTCTGCCAACGCTTCCTGAGACTCGGACCACCCCTTGATTGCTTGCTGATTGCTTCCCGATGTGAACCAAATTAGAGGTAGATCCCCAAGCTTACCTCCGTCGACCACTTTTTTAGCATTTGACTGAAGATGCAACATTTCATCAATGGTTGTGTCATTCGAGAAATTCTTTAGTAACATCGCAAGCTGCATATTTTTGAGTGGTTCAGGTATATGTTCCCCGTAACCCTCTTCCGGTTCCAGCAAGGTATCTGCAACAGAATCAACCTGAGACAGAATACGTAGAACCCCACTGGTTTTCAACATCTGCATGAACTTCTGCATTGCTTTGGAGGGTGTCTTATAGGTCTCGTAAAAAGTTGGATTGCCAGCATCAAGCAGAATGATACCTACGACTTCATCCGGATGTGTTTGGGCAAAGCGAATAGCTTCCAGAGAGGCAATCGAGTGTGCAACGAAAAGATAAGGTCCCTTCTCCCCACTCTCATGCAATAAAGTGTGTAATTCTCTCGTAATGGTGTCAACATCCCTTGAAACTGATGTTTGATCACTCCAGCCATAACCAAATCGATCATAAATGACCACTCTAGCCTGTTCAGAGAGTTTTTCATGCAGCGGATAGAAATCCACATAAGGATTTTCCGTACCATGCCCCGAAGCCATCACAATGGTAATATCTCCTTCACCTTGCGAGTAAACATGCATTTGTTTTCCTTCAACCTCCACCATTGTACCCAATGGCGGATATTGAATCTCTTCCTCCTTTAAACTTTGATGGTGGTAGATGGAACTTGCGCTACCTGACACGATAAGCAACAACACGATAAACAACAATACTTTAGCCCACCGTTTCTTCATCAACCTTGTCTTCTTTTGTTCTAGTGTCATGTTCTTCAACCCTACTTTCTTTTGTTGTCTGTTCTTCTATGGAACGAAGTTAATTTGCAATAAAAAATCTTTTATGCTATTATTATTATACAAAATAATAATAGTAAATCAAGCAATTCTATAAACGAAGAGGTGATTTCTGTGAAAAAAACCGATTTACTTCTCCATCCCGTACGCATGAGGATTATTCAACAACTGCTTGCGGGCGAGCCTCAGACAATTTTGCAATTGGTGGAAGCGCTTGGTGATGTGCCGCAAGCGACCTTATACCGCCATATGAAACTCATGTTGGAGTCCCATTTGATTGAAGTCGTCCAAGTTAACAAAATACACGGACAAGAAGAACGCGTCTATGCCGCTGTGAAAGAAAACTTATCCATTTCGCAAAGCGAAGTATATTCCGCCTCCCAAGAGGACCATATGCGGTACTTCTCCATCTTCCATGCGAATCTGCTGCAACAAGCAACCGCATATTTAAGTAAAACACCAGCAACGCAATACGAGGCAGATGGATTTGGCTACTGGAATGCTCCACTTCATATGACGGATGAAGAGTTTGCCTCTTTTGTTGTAGCCATCAATGAATTACTGGACAAAGTTGCGTCGAATAAGCCCACTTCTGAGCGTAAAACGCGTCTGTTTGCTTCCATGATGATTCCGCAATTTCAAAAACCAACAAGTAAAGGAGAGTAACGATGAATATTCAATTTTATTTTGATTCTAATGAAGTCGTCTTAACGTTTTCCGGGTTAGTAGCTATTACAGGTCTCAAGCGCAAACTGACAATTCCTTATTCTGCAATCATGTCTGTGGAGGCAGGGGGGTTTCATGAACGCGTCACCGCACTGCCTACTGGCGGTGTCTCCCTACCCTTTTACAGGACAGGACGCTTCTTCCATAATGGAAAACGTACCTTCATGGCTTACTCGAAACGAGATTCTGTCGTGACCCTCGAATTGGCCCCTTCATCTATGTACCAGCGCATTGTTGTGGAAACAGAGCAGCCTGAGCAAATCAAGCAGCAGTTGATGACTCATTGTCAATTTAAGGAGTGATTCCTCGCTTGTAGCAATATAGAAGAAATATAAAAATCGTTAGCATGCTATACTTTTATTACAACAATCGAAAGGGGTTTTACATTCATGATAATAAAAGTACAAAGAACTACTAAAACCTAAAGATTAGTTAACCTTTATGATGAAATTAAGCACGAGCGAAAGAGAGGTAACAAATTATGAAGCTTTTATCAGGGAAAGTGGCTTTGGTAGCTGGAGGAACCCGGGGCGCAGGCAGAGGCATTGCCATTGAATTAGGGGCAGCAGGTGCAACCGTCTACGTCACCGGACGTACAACACGGACGAGACGCTCTGAATACAACCGGCCGGAAACGATTGAAGAAACCGCCGAACTGGTTGAACAGGCAGGCGGCACCGGAATTGCGGTACAAGTCGATCACCTCGATCCTGTTCAGGTTCAAGCTTTAATTGCACGAATTGAACGCGAGCAAGGTCAACTAGACATTTTGGTCAACGATATCTGGGGTGGTGAATATATGGTGGAGTGGAATGTCCCGGTGTGGGAACATTCGTTGGAAAACGGGTTGCGCATGCTACATCTGGCCATAGACACCCATATAATTACAAGCCACTACGCGCTGCCGCTGCTAATCCGTAAACCCAATGGACTCGTTGTGGAAGTCACGGACGGCACGAAAGCCTATAATGAAACAAACTACAGGTTGTCGTTATTCTACGATTTGGCGAAGAACTCTGTCATACGAATGGCCAAGTCTTTGGCACATGAACTCGCCCCCTACCAAGGAACTGTCCTATCCGTATCGCCAGGCTGGCTACGCTCCGAAATCATGCTGGAGGAATACGGCGTAACTGAAACAAACTGGAGAGATGCGCTCGTCCGCGAACCACATTTCATCATTTCCGAAACACCTCGCTTTATTGGTCGCGGGATTGTAGCATTGGCTAATGACCCTGACCTCGCGCGCTGGAATGGACAATCCACCTCAAGCGGTGAGCTTGCAAATGAATATGGGATAACGGATCTCGACGGCTCACGGCCGGATGCTTGGCGTTACATTGTCGAAGTTCAGGATGCAGGCAAGCCGGCAGATGCTAAGGGGTACCGGTAAATTTATCCTTGACTACATCGAGCAGTCTAAGACACTACTGGAGAATCATCAGCAGGAAGACGGCACATCCGGATTCCGAAAGCGTTGCAGAAATACTTGAATGGGATGGAATGCCTTAATCCCAAATAAACAAAGGCAGCAATAAGGGGCTTCTCATCAAAGCCCCTTCCAATCTATCAGTGTCTGCAATATGATGCTGAACAACTTTTTTTCATATCATAAGGACAATAGCAATATCTTGCTGTTCGATCATTAAAAACTCTCCGAAGCAAACGCGCTTCGACGCACAGTTCCAACGTGCGATAAACGGTGGCTATTCCCAGCGCAGGATATTTGATCTTGGCCGCCCAAAACACGTCTTCCGCCGTCATAAGTCCTGCGCCTTTAGCTTCAAATACATTTATAATGACCGCACGTTGCTTGGTCCATTTTATCCCGACCCGCTTCATGCTTGCTTTTAGCGGTTCTTTATACGGCTGTGGCTCGGAAACCCTTTGTGACTTCATGGAATTTTCTGGTGCCGTTCGAATCCACGACCTCATGATCCTCTCCTCCTGTTTGTATAAAATCAGTTTGCAGTTTTTGCTCCATCTAAGTGTTCTGATCAGAATGTCTGGCAATATGCCAGTTTCTTGCCCTTTCATACTGGCTGTAAAGCCGAGCAAAAATCCCGTTAGTCTGACGAAGTTCCATCGGTCTTCCAGCTTCCGCAACCTTGCCCGCTTCAAGGGCGATAACTTGATCTGCTGCAGCAAGTGTTGCCGGACGATGGGCAATGACAATCACAGTCCTGCCGCGATCTCGCGCCAGTCGACCGATCGCTTCGCTTACAGCGCGTTCGTTTTCAGGATCGAGTGCCGACGCGGCTTCATCGATCAGCACAATACGGGATTGCTTCAGAAAAGCCCGAGCAATCGAAACACGTTGACGCTCTCCGCCGGACAGCCGCGATCCTCCTTCGCCTACGCGGGTGTTCCAGCCTTCAGGAAGCCGTTCAATGACTTCATCCAGTCGTGCTGCACAAGCGGCCCTTTCCAGTTGTTCGCGTGAAGCATCCGGGCGGGCAAGACGCAGGTTCTCTTCAATCGTAGAATCAAAGAGATACACCTCTTGAAACACAATTGCTATATCATTTAACAAAACAGCGGGATCCAGTTTGCGAACGTCGATTCCTCCCACCCGCACATTTCCGGTATCCGTATCAAAGAAGCGGGCAATAAGGCGGATGACCGTTGTCTTGCCGGAACCTGAAGGACCGACAAGTGCCGTGGTGCTCCCAGGGCGGCATTGAAACGAAACATTTCTTAATGCAGGCGTGCCACCATATGAAAAGGTTACGTCCTCAAATTCAATGGAAGCCTGATTCAAAGCATTAGAGGCATTCACTGCCATGGGAAGCGTAGGCGTATCGAGTATGGATTGGATACGGACAACAGCATTTTCCATCGCCCGCAGCGCACCGATTAACTCAATCAAATTTCCAAGCGGTTCCAGAAAGCGAACAGCAAGCACCAGCACCACAAGCGTATCGGTAAACGTGAGTGATCCCGACAGTAACTGCTGCACGGTGAGCGCCAGTATCCCAACGAACCCACCCAAAACAACCGCTGTATAGGTCAAATCCGGTATCATGGAGCGGCGAAGCCCACGACGGTAAGAGGCCCGATGTTCATCCAGCGCTTCACGCATGCGCGCGCTTCCTGAACGCCCTTGTCCTGCCGCCCTTAATACTGTCTGGGCTTGACCTAACTCAATTGCGCGTCCGGCAATTTCTGCAGCAGCCTCTTCAAGTTCAATATCGGATTCCGAAGCAATTCGACCCGCACGTCGCAGCGTGATGAGTGCAATTGGGATGATGACGAGGAAAACGAGAGCCACTCTCCAATCGATCAACCAGACAACACCAATGATTGTCAGCGGAACCAGCATGGAAACGATAGCCGGCGCCCCAATGACAACAGCCAGATGTGCCACATTACCGGAATCTGCCGTCACAGCACGAGCGAGCCTTGCCTTGTTGGTGTCTGTGAACCAGCCCAGGGGCAAGGTAGATACGTAGTTCATAAGATGGTGACGCAGACCCGCGGCGAGGTCCATGCTGGCCGAAAATCCGACAGGTGTTGCGATAATGGTCAAAATCCAGTAAGCGATTAGACCAATTGTCCCGGCAATCAACCAGGGAGCTGCTGCCTGAAAGTCTGGCTCGATTTGTAGCAATGCCCGCAAAATCGGCACAAGCAGACCCAGCAGCAGACCTTGCAAAACTGCCAGAATAGCATGCAAAGCGCCCAACCTTAGCAATATTCCATGATCCGGCCAAAGCCGGTATAGTTTACGAATCATTCGGATTCTCCTTTCTGCTGAGCTGCCCACATGCGAGAGTATAGTCCTTTACGGGCAAGCAGTTCGTTGTGTGTGCCTTTCTCCGCTAATTTCCCTTGATCCAAAACGAGAATTTGATCCGCATTTCGGATCGTGTGCAACCGATGGGCAATTACGATTACCGTTTTGCCGGCGGAGAGCTCAGCAAGAGCTGCCTGAACAGCGGTTTCTCCGTCCGGGTCAAGCGATGCAGTCGCTTCATCAAGAAGCACGATGGGGGCCTTAGATAGAATAGCGCGGGCGATCGTCAACCGCTGCTTTTCCCCACCAGACAAACCACCGCTTCCGCTGCCAAGGACTGTATTGTAGCCTTCGGGCAGCGCTTCGATTACATGATGAATATGGGCTGCCTTGGCCGCTTCACGAACCTCTTCTTCACTCGCTTGCGGACGACCGATGCGGATATTTTCCGTGACCGTATCGCGAAGCAGCACAACATCCTGAAAGACGAGAGACATAGAGGACAATAGCCTGTCTGAGGACATATCACGGACGTCTACTTCACCGATACGTATTGAACCGCCCGTTACCTCGTAGAACCGGGGAAGCAAACTTGCTAGCGTTGTCTTGCCGGCTCCCGAAGGACCCACGAGCGCGGTCACGGTACCAGGATTGCAAACCGCACTAACCTCATCCACTGCCTGAGCGACACCGTCATAAGAGAATGAAACTTGATCCAATTCAACCTTGTGCCCCACAGGCTTTTTGGGTTGATCCGGCTCCATCAGGGCTGTCCGGTTCAGCAATTCTTCAATGTTGCTGGCAGCCACACGCCCCTTTCTTATTCCCTGTCCCCCTTGAATGGCTGGCATGATCGATGTAGGCAGGCCGACACCGATGATCAAAAAGGGAAGCAGATTGGCCATCGTCAGCTTGTCTGCAGCCACAAGTGCCAACCCAGCAATCATCACGACTCCAAGAACCGTCATTTCTGAGGAAAACAGACGGGAAGCAGCGGAACTGTATTTTGTTTCTGTCACCCAATCGAGCATAGCGTGGGTGTGCTCCTTTACCGCAGCAGCAAAGCGCTGCATGATTCGTCCTCCTGTACCAAAAGTTTTTACTACCGAAATACCATCGGCATACTCCACACTGGCAGCGCTAATGCGACCTTCTGCAGCCAAAAGACGGGACATATGAGTGGTCACGGAACGCATCGCGATCCGGTAGCACACCACCATAACGAGAAGTACAGCCATTGTAATCAGGCTCATTTGCCAATCGATCATGAGCAAATAAGTAAATCCGACGATCATCGCCACACCAGCTCCGACTAATTCACCAAGAGCATGGGCAATAAGCTGGTGCATTTCTTCCAAGTCGTTGGTCATCCGCTTTTTAATAGCTCCCGAACCACTGTCTCGAAACCATCCAAGCGGAAGAACACCCAATTTGCTTACAATACGAACTCTGACGTCATGAAGCAATTCTGCATCGGCATAATGCCCCAGCCGGGATGAGGCAAAAACAAGCAGCAAGCGCAGGCATGCGCCAATTGCTCCAATGATCACCCACATCCAAATAGTATTTCCGTCGACCTCCTGTGAACCCAGCATGTTGCGGGCGATCTCCGCCACCGCAATATAGGGGGCAAACCCAGCGGCAGCTCCTAGCGCCGACAGAATCGCACAAAATAAAAGCTTGATGCGAACCGGGCGCAGCAAACGCCATAAGGCATCCGATTTCGCAAGATGCTCTTTACCTCCTTCACTGATATCAGGCGTCACATCTGTTTCATGATGACTATGCGCATGATTATTACCCATTTGTATTTCTTCCTCCTGTCTATTGCAGCTGTATTAGCATTTAAAATATGAGTAAAGAGAGTGTATACCTGCTATATACTCAAACTGCAAAATTACTTAAGTTTCTATTTTCTTGCGTTGTTTCATTTTACGTGGCTTATTCCTCACCCTTACGAATTGGGACGGATACGCCAGCTCTGTGTTCTTTCATAATGATTGTAAAGACGGAAAAAATCCCATCTTTTTTTCGCAGCTCTGTCGGTATGCCGATTTTCGCTACCCTTCCCGCATCTAGAGCAACAACGAATGATTATAGCTACTATATACTTTTTCTAAAAAAATTTATTTCAGCTTGATTCCAGCTATTTCTATATCTGCCGGCTGTCCATTAAACGTATAATTTTGTATTTTTTCAGGGTTAAATATGGTCAGTTCTCTTGTGTATGATATTGGAATCAGATTGGCGTTGTCATTGATTTCATTTAAAACAAAATCATAAATTTCCTGGATTTCTGCCTCCTCCGTCATCCCATTTAATCGATTGATGAGTTCATTTCCATCCTCTACAAGCGCAAGACCTTGAGCGGCCGGACTGCCATATCTTAATTCCGGTTTCATATTGGTCATTAACGTATGCGGATCCCAGGCAGAGCCGTAGGTCTGATAAAATGCGATGTCGAAATCCATTTTGGCGATCTCCGCATGGTAAGCCATTTTTTCCATACCTTTTGGCTTGATGTCCATGCCAAGCTCTTTCCATTGCCCTGAAACAGTCATGAGAAGATCATCAATCATGGTATCTTCTTTGATATAAATAATTTCCCCCTCTAATCGAACCCCATCTTTTTCCCGGATTGCATCGCCGTCCATATCTATCCATCCTGCTTGTTCCAACATCGATTTTGCTTTTTCCAAGTCATGCTTCTGCGGGACTAGCTCCACGTTGCTATAGGGCATAGCGGGATCAAATATGCTGTTGGCTTTTGTTTCTATACCCGCAAATATACTTTGAACGATTCCTTCTTTATCGGTGGCATGGCTAGCTGCCAGCCGTACGCTTCGATCATCAAAAGGTGTCTTGGAGACATTAAAAGAAAGATAGCGGGTATTGCTTGCTATGCCTTCGGAGATCAGAGCTCCGTAGCCGGCATTTTTCATCGTATTAAAGCGATCGTATGACATTTGTCTGGTTCCTACAAGGATGTCCACCTCTCCATTGCGAAGCGCCAAAAGCTTGGTATCATTATCTGGAATCACTTTAACATAAAAACGCTCGACCTCAGGCTCGTCACCCCAATAATGCGGATTTTTAATAAAAGTGTACGTGGTACCATCTGTCTTCCCTTCATACATGTAAGGACCTGTGCCAAACGTAGCTGTTTTGAACACCTTTCCTGGTGAGCCATCCTCATTGAGCGCATTTGGAGAAACCATCGCCATCGGATTTTGTAATGTAAAATCTTTTAAAGCTCCATAGTACGGAGCAGTGAGACGCACTTCCACCGTATGGGGATCGATTACAACGATTTCATCCAACAGTTTAGGCACCACTCCCAAACTCCCTTTCATCGATCCAAGATTTCCCGGAATGACCTCCAAATTTCGTTTGACTGCCTCAGCATCAAAATCCGAACCGTCGGAAAATTTCACATTTTCTCTTAGATGAAACGTATAGACCAAGCCGTCTCCAGAAATATCCCAGGATTCTGCAAGGCCAGGAACTATTTCTCCATCTTCGTAATTGACCAGCGTTTCATAAAAATTGACCATGTAATGCATGGGACCATGATTGGTATTTACTGTCAAGGTTTCTATAGGATAAAAACCACCTGAAAAATTCCAACTTTCCGTTAGTGTAACTTCCCCTTGGGAGACACTGCTGTCCGTTTGAGAACAGGCTGTTAAGGCAGCAAAAAGCAAAGTCATGGTTGTAACTATAACAATTGTCTTCTTCACTTCAATTCATCTCCTTTTTTCCAGAATTCAACATTGATCGATGTTAGATACTCTCGCTAAGAACCATTCAAATTTCTTTGAGGATTTGTAAATTGCTCATCTACATAGGTGAGGCTATCGGTTAACTGATTCCTTGCGGTAATTCGGCGATTTCGGTGGAAGAGATTGAATTAGCTGCCTCGAATATTCATGGTGGAAATCATCATAAGAAGCTGCATTTTCGATCCACTCCACGATGGAACCGTCCTTCATGACAAAAAGCTGATCAGCCATATAAAGTGCCACATCGATATCATGGGTAATAAACAGGAAAGCGCCTATGCCGTCTTTTTTCAACTGCAGGATCAAATCAAGTATCTCTTTCCGAACGGTCACATCAAGCCCGCTGACAGCTTCATCAAAGACAATAAATTTCGGAGAAACACTCATTGCTCTTGCGATACAAACCCGTTTCTGCTGTCCGCCGCTCAGTTCATGAGGCAAACGCCTGAGTTGCTCTGAAGTTAAACGTACTTTTTCTGCAAATTCGAATACTTTGCTGCGCTCGCCCGACTTGTCCGTCTTCGTCAAGCATCGGATCGGCTCAGCGATGGAATCATAGGCTGACAGGCGAGGATCGAGTGCGCTCTGTGCATTTTGAAGCACCATTTGCACCTCTGCCCTTTTTAATCGAAGTTCTCTCGATCGCATCAGGGCTATATTTCTTCCATCCAGGCATATTTCACCATTCGTAGGCTTCTCGATGCCCATGATCAACCGGGCAAGCGTACTTTTTCCACTCCCGCTTTCCCCCACCAGAGCATAGCTTTTTTGATAACATAGTGCCAGCGATACTTGATGGACGGCATTGACCTTTAGCTTAGACCGCTGCCTGTCCTTTACCCTGTACTGCTTGGAAACTTGTTTCAGTTCTATCACATACATTTCTCCTTTCTAAGCATACTGGCATCGAGCAGCTCTTTCGTATACGTTTGCTGCGGCGCAGAAAAAAGATCATACACTGTGCCCCTCTCAATGATTTTCCCTCTCCGCATAACAAGCATATCGTCTGCAAGCTTTGCCGCTACTCCAAAGTCATGGGTGACCAAAAGCAGCCCGATTCCTCTTCTTTTCATCTTCTCGAATTCCTCAAGCACCATCTGCTGATTTTTCACATCTAATGCTGTAGTCGCTTCGTCAGCAATAATAAAGTCCGGTTCGTGAATCAAGGCCAGAGCGATCGTGATCCTTTGCAGCATTCCCCCGCTTAATACATAAGGGTAGCTGTTCATCAACTGCTCACAGCGGGGCAGATTCATTCTTTCAAGTGCGTGAATGCCAAGCTCATAAGCTGCTTTTTTTCTTAGCTTTTGATGAACTCTTAACGTTTCCGCCATTTGAGCGCCTATTTTCACTGTGGGATTAAAGGCAGTCATCGGGTTTTGCACAACCATGGCGATTTTGCTTCCGCACAACGCGCGTATTTTTTTCTCGCTCATCTCAAGGAGATCCATTCCGTTGTATCGGATGCTCCCGGAGATGTTGAACTGTCTGGCGTTCAACAGCCGCATAACAGCTTTACAGGTTAGTGTTTTTCCGCTGCCGCTTTCTCCAACAATCGCCAACGCCGACCCTTTCTGGAGAGAAAAGCTCGCATTGTTGACAATAGGTTGATCAAGAGCTCGTTTAAGACGAATATAAAGATGACTCACCTTCAATACTTCCTTCACTCATTCACCTCCTCGGGCGAGATCATATCTCTGAGCGCCTCGCCGAATAAATTAAAGCCTGCGGCGGTTATCAGCACACACAGTCCTGGATAGAAGACCAACTCTGGGTGGGAATAAAAGTTCGATCTCGCCTCGTTTAGCATAGCGCCCCATTCCGGTGTTCCCGCTTCAAAGCCCAATCCAAGAAAAGAAAATCCGGATATCATGATAATCATGCCGGCAATTCCTGTGCTCAAATACACCAGAAACTGCGGAAAAATATTCGGTATGATATGGTAAAGGATAATTCTTCGATCACTGCAGCCGGCAATTTTGGCTGCAAGGATATAGTCCTTGCTTATTTCCATGCGTGCATAGCTCCATACTACTTTGGCAAACCAAGCCCACAAAGAAAAAGCGACCGCCAATAAAATGCTTAGAAGCCCCTGCCCCAGCGCTCCAATCAGAGACAACACAATAACCAGCGCAGGGAAGGCCATGAAAATATCGCAAATGCTCAAAAACACTCGTTCCCAGCGCATGCCTACATACGCAGAAGCTGTTCCAAGCGTTAATCCAACAATTCCAAGCACCAGCAGCGTTGGCACCGCAATCCCTAGTGAATAGCTTGCACCTATAAGCAACCTGGATAATACGCATCGTCCCAACTGGTCCGTACCAAGCGGATACTGAGAGCTTGCAGACATGAACCGGTTTAGCACATCAATCTTATTCGGATCATGGGGTGCGATCAACGGGGCCCACAGGGCTACAAGCGTTACCAAGACGATTAATGTCAGCCCGATCATCGCTTGTTTGCTTTTAAGTAGCTTCTTAATCATAAAGCACCTCATCCCTGTTGATCATCCGAGGATTAAGTCGCTTGTTGATGATGTCCGCCAGGGTTCTGCCAAACACAAAAATCATCGCAATAATTAATACGCAGCCGTTGACCGTTGGCAAATCACGGGCCATAATCGCATCCACCAAGTGAGTGCCTATGCCCTGCATGGAAAAAATGCTCTCGACAATAGCGCTTCCTGCCAGCATATGACCAATATACTGACAAAACAGCATAACCAGCGGAGGAAGTGAATTTCTCATTACATGCCCCCATACAATCCTTCCATTTCTCAATCCCCTTGCTTTCGCGTAAGTAACATAATCCTTATTCAGATTGGAAAGTAGGGTCGCACGAAGTAAGCGAATGGATATCGAGGCAAGCGGAGTAGCTAAAACCAGGGAAGGAAAAACCAGGCTCACAAGATTGCCGTCTACTACTTCCACAATTGGAAAGGTTACAGCGAAAAAGAGAAGAACTAAGAATCCTAACCAGAAGTTGGGCAGTGAAGCACCCAATATCGTTGCTACTCTAACCAAGTGGTCAAACCAACTATTTTGTCTCAAGGCTGCAACAAGGCTTACAGGAATTGTTAATACCACCACCCATAATAGAGCCAAGCTAACAAGTTGCATAGTTATAGGGAGCTTTTGACCAATATCTGAGACGACTGTATTTTTTGTCTGTAATGAAATCCCTAAATCGCCACGCAAACTACTTCCTAACCATTGTATATATTGCTCGTACAACGGCTGATCTAGCCCCATTTCATTGCGGATTTGAACAATTTGTTCTTCTGTCGGATGCAAAAATATATTTCGTGCATAAGCCTCTGCCGGATCAACAATTGAAATATTAGCCATTAGAAACGAAAGTGCCGTCACCCCAAAAAGTGTAATGATCAGAGCTCTGCACCTTTTGAAAAAAACCACCATAAAATCTATTCCCTTCCTTTTGACAAAGATAATCATTCTCAATTACAGTTATTTTTTAATTCCATCATATTGATGGAATCTATATTTAAAAGTATTAAGCTGCTATATACTTTATTTAAAAAAAATTATTTTTTCGCCACTTTTTGTAATCTATGTTCGATTTGGTTTAAAAAATGTTTTAAGAAAGCAACTTGTTCTACACTCCCTCCTTTTAGTGCCTTACAAAATAATTCATCAAACTCTTCGTGGAACTTCAAATGATTAAAATGCGTAACTTCTCCATCTGGCGTTAACCTCAATAAAAAACGCGATTGATTACGCGCATCACGCTCTTTTTTAACAAGACCTTTCTTTTCAAGTTTCTTTAATATTTGTGAAACAGCTCCGATAGTCACGCCAAGCAAATCAGCTAAACCCGACACATGAATTCCTTCATGATCATGGATCGCAGATACGATATGAATTTCTGCATAATAAATCTGCTTTCCATCCTTCGTTTTTAAAAGATGCGTTGTTTTCTCATAGTCCATATAAGCGTAAACTGCACCTAAAAATGCATCACTTAGTTCTTGCTTTTGCCATTCACCTGCATTCATCTTCCTCACTCCTATAAACAAACATCCTAAGTTAAAGCGCAGAGAATTAAGCGCCAAAAGGATTTAGCTGCTATAATGTTAAAATAAAAAATTTTTCATTATACTGCTTTCTCTTTCTCCACACAGTTGCTGTAAACATTTTTGTCCCATTCATCAAAAAAGTATATAGCTCCTATATATCCTGTGTCAAGATGAAATAGTCCTTCATGAGATGATGTGTTTCTCCCCTCATCTCTCCCACAGTTGTTACTGTCTTTATTATTTTATAAAAAAGTATATAGCACCTATATACCCTGTGTCAAGATGAAATAGTCCTTCATGAGATGATGTGTTTCTCCCCTCATCTCTCACACAGTTATTACTGTCTTTATTATTTTATATCTTTGATATAATAGCTCCAATAAGAATACCTCTTTCTTTATAATGCATATACCCTTGTCAAATAGACAATGAAAAAAGAGTAAACGCCTCGTCAGTAGTTTATCATTTAACTAGTTTGTATTTAAACTAGGTCTAAATCGTTTCAATCAGAAACTTCCCTTATCGCTATTCAATTATTTAAATCTAAAACCACTGAAAAATAGGCGAAATTGTCACCAATTAGCATGTAAGTGATATCTGCAGAAAAATCCCCTCCAAGCAGACAAGTAAAAGCAGCTTAAACATGTTCTCCTTTTTTTCAAGTCTACCTTAGGGGATAATACTAGCGAACGTTTTGTGCTGAACCATTTTGTGTTATTTTAACAAATCATATTGTTTAATAACTTCTTGTGTAATCTCACTATCTTCTGCGAGGCCGCTCACTTCCTGCAACACTTTGGGAATTCCGTTTTCTTGAATCATTGCTTGAAGTTTTACTGCCTCTTCATCCTCTTGATGATCAAATAATAATGCGGCAGCAATAGCTTTCGCTAGGTTAGTAAATGATAATCCTGCCGCTTGTGCCTCAGTAGCTGGACGAACTAAACGATCCTCCGGTCCAAGTTTTCGGATTGGGGCACGTCCTACTCTTGTTACACTATCATTTAAATAAGAATTTTTGAATCTCCCTATAATTTTGCGAATATAGTTAAAGTGTTCTTCTCGATCTAAACCATATTGCTTAACTAAATAATCACCGGTTTCTTTTAATGTGGCTTCAACTTGTTTCTCAATTGCGTCATCTGCTAATGTTTTATCAATCGTTGACTTGCCATTCAAGTAACCAAGATAGGCAATGACTGCATGTCCCGTGTTAACGGTAAATAGCTTTCGCTCAATAAAAGGATCAAGTTCACTAACAATAGACATTCCTTCAACAGCTGGAATAGCCTCTGTCGCTTCTACAATCCACTCATAATAAGGTTCTACTAATACATCTAGTGATTGATTGTCCTCTTGAATTGGTACAATACGATCTACAGCAGAATTGAAGAATTGTACTCGGCCAGCTAATCTTTCTTTTGTATCCTCATTAAGGTTATCTAAAATATGTTGTTGCAAAATGTCTGTTGCACCAATCTGATTTTCACAAGCAATCACATATAGTTTTTCATCTGTTTGGTACACTCGTTCAGAGATACCCCGAGCAATTAATGGTGCAATCCTTGGCAAAATGTTAGGACCAATGGCAGTAGTCAAATAAGTTGCGTTTATGATTGCCTCGATAACCTCATTTTGCTGTGTCAGATTATTTAGGCCTGATACACGATTAATGGTAGTTGTTTCCTGTTTATCTGTAGCTAATTTCACATGATAGCTTTGTTGTTCATTTAGTTGATTTATGATTTGATCAGCAATATCTACAAAAGTTACATGATATCCCGACTCAGAAAACAATGCTCCGATAAAACCTCTACCGATGTTTCCAGCACCAAAATGAACTGTCTGTTTCATTACGATCATTCCTTTATCCATTTATTTTGAAGGTATTCTGAAAATAACTCCTCTAACTTACTTTTAATCATTGCTTTACTTGCTGACGAAAAAATCATCAATGCTGCCTCATTCTCAATCAGACTAATACTGATAAGACTTAATATTTCTTGCTCTGTTAAACTGAGATTCTCAGGAGACAGCATTAATAATAAATTTTTCAACTGTACTTCCTTGCCATCCATACCCTTAATCACACAAGGATATTCTAAGTGACATACTTGAAAAATAAGTTCTTGAATGCTGTCATCTCGGCAGTGAAATAAACCCAAATTCGTATCTGGAATCCCAAGTCCGCCCGCTTTTTCCCTTTCACAAAGCTTCTCAAAGACTCTGGCAGCATCTGTGACTAATCCTTCTTGTTCCAATTCTGCAGTCATCTCTTTTAATACTTGTTTATAATCTGTGTTAACCTTCCAGTATACTTGTAAATTATTCAGGATGGATTCAATACTTGTTTGAACATCTTTCATCTCTTGTAAAACATCTTGCAAACTTGATGGCGCCTGTTTTTTCTCTTTACTACTAGCCTTCACATACTCATTCTTACTTGTTAATTGTTGAATATTATTCTGCAGAAAACTGCGAATCATTTGGATGTCTTCATTACTTAATAAGGGCGATACTAACATATAATGAACATCATCAAATGGAAGCCTGACAGTGGAAATAACCATATCAAACTTATCTAAATTTGATTTTTCCATTTCTTTCATGGATTTGATTTCAACAGAATTAATTTCCGGGAATTCTTTTTGGATACGGGTTGCTAGCATCTTAGAGGTACCTATTCCGGTTGGGCAAACAATAACAGCTTGTATCACCGTCTTTTCCTCATTCATCAATAATGCCGAGCCAAAATGGAGGACGATAAAGGCAATTTCATCGTCTGGAAAGCCGATATCAGGAAATTCTTTCTCCAAACTATTCCGCACAGCCATAAATAACACAGGATATTTCTTATTTATTTGCTCAGTTAATGGATTAAATAATCCCATCTGATGCTTCAACCGAAAGATTGAAGGCTCCATATGAGCTAGCAACCCTTGAAATAACGAAAAATCTCGAGATAAATCAACGTGTAATTGGCTTGAAACATCTTGAATGATATTCTTAATAATTTGGCCAAGCATAATACTGTCATAGTCTATTGTTTCCAAATCTTGCAGCTTCGATCCTTTTAAAATAACCGTTAAATAATGAACATCTTTTTTGGTTAATGGAATCGATAATGCAGATTTTAAATCTGCGCATAACTGATCAATTAGTTGATATGCTCTAGTCGATTGTTCATCAACTGATCCTGTTTCTTCTTTCAACAAGAAGTCATTCTCTACCCGTCTTATCGTAATCGCAATATGAATGATAAGCCCCAAATAATCATTATCAGCTAACCGTGTCTGTCCTCTGTCAAACAAATGATGAACCATTTCATCAATTACGATAAGATAATCGGAAGAAAAGTAACCGAGTACAGGTCTTTCCAATTGACTATTCTTCTGTAAAAGGTATAAGTTTTCTAACAGCTCTTCGTGGAAATGAAACAAAAAATAAGTTGCTAATGCTTTGCGCATATTCGCTTCACTGCCAGTTATACTTACACCGACGCCTCTTTTTCGGGTCAATTCAATCGAAAAATTCGCTAACCACTCGGTCAGATCATCTAAATAAGTACCAAGTGTTGTAACACTTACTCCAAGCTGTTTTGCCAGGACCTGCGTCTTAAAAAACGACCCTTCATGTAACAATGTAATAAGTAGTTGCAACTTTTTTTCTTCTGGTGTTTCATCTGTTGGATGTACGTGATACAACTGTTGCATTAGTTTAAAGATATGTTCATTTTTCCCATTAATTATTAGACCATCATTGGTTGTGCGCTTCAATTGTAATTCAAAGGACTTCAAGATGTTTTCAACAGCCTTTAAATCACGTTGTACAGTTCTCACACTTACATGGAGATAGCTAGCAAGTGAATGTGGTGTGTGCTTACCAGAGGTCTTCATTACTAAATCAATGATTGATTTTTCTCTTGACGTAATAAACATGCTACCCACTCATTTCTTTTATAAATTGATCTCAGGTATTATAACAGAATAGAAAGACAGTAACCTACCATCTTTCTACTCTTTTTTGGATCATTTACTATTGATTATGTCTAACAATTCTTTCGCTGTTTTCGCTTGTACCATCTGTTCAATATTTTCTTCATCTGAACACACCACTGCGATACTAGAAAGAATGTCTAAATGCGTATTATCTTTTCCAGCGATACCAAAGATTAATTTTGCTTCTTGACCATCAAATTCAACACCGTTAGGAACTTGAAGAACAGTAAATCCTGAACGTAATACAGCTTTTTTCGCTTCTTCCGTACCATGTGGGATTGCCACATTGTTACCCATATAAGTTGAAGTCACATTTTCACGATCGAGCATAGCATCAATATAGCTTTCCTCTACGTAACCGTTTTTGACCAATACTTCCCCCGCAAAACGAATAGCCTCTTCCTTGGTAGCAAATTCCTGATTAAGGAAGATATTTTCTTCACGTAACAAGTCGTCGTCATCATGATCGTGGTCTGTGTCCGTTACATCTGATTCTGTTTCTTCAACCACTTCAGTTAATTCTTCAGAGATGCCATTTTGCATGCTGTCAATTAACTTGTCATATTCTGGACTAGACAAGAAGTTATCAACTGAAATGTGATAAGCCCCAGGTAATTTATCTTTCGCACGTGGAGTCAATTCTTCTTGTGTAATAACTATCTGTGCATCGCTTGGTAAATTACTAATTGCTGTATTGGTGACAGTAACATCTAAATCTGCAGCTTTTACCTTTTTACGCAATAAAGAGGCCCCCATTGCACTTGAACCCATTCCAGCATCACAAGCAAAAACAATTTTGTTTACACTCTCTGGAAGTGATCCTGAATTAGATTGCAGTGCTCCAGCAACAGAACTTTTCTTCCCTTTCATTTCTTGCATTTTTTGTGCAGCTTCATCAATATCTTCATCTTTTTGTTTACTTGATTTTAACACAAGTCCAGAAACAACGAATGAAACAATCGTAGCTACGATGATAGCAGCAAAGTTTGCAAAATAAACACTTGCTTTTCCAGGCGTAACAGCAGCAATTGCAAATATACTACCTGGTGATGCAGGAGATGATAAACCTCCACCTAATAATACTAAGGTAAAAATTCCACTCATCCCGCCAAGAATAACAGCAATTAACAGCAGTGGGCGCATCAAGACATATGGAAAGTAGATTTCATGAATACCCCCGAAGAAATGAATGATTCCTGCTCCTGGAGCTGATTGTTTTGCAGCTCCTTTTCCAAACAGCATAAATGCTAATAAAACACCAAGACCTGGCCCAGGGTTTGCTTCTAATAAGAAAAGAATAGATTCACCGGTACTTCTAGCTTGTTCTAAACCAATTGGAGAAAGAATTCCGTGATTGATTGCATTATTTAAAAATAGAATCTTGGCAGGTTCGATAAAGATACTTGTTAAAGGTAAAAGACCTGCCTCTACTAACCAATCTACCCCTGCAACAAGAAGTTGAGTAAATCCGTTTACAGCTGGTCCGATACCCCAGAATGAAAAAATTGCTAATAATCCACCGAGAATACCAGCTGAAAAGTTGTTCACTAACATTTCGAAACCAGATTTAATTTTACCTTCTATTAATTGGTCAAATTTCTTAATTACGTAAGCGCCAAGCGGCCCCATAATCATGGCACCTAAGAACATCGGAGTATCTGGTGCACCTACAATAACCCCCATTGTAGCGATCGCACCAACGACCCCGCCTCGTTGGTCATGAATTAATTTACCACCTGTGTAACCGATTAATATCGGCAGCAAGTAAAACACCATAGGATCAACTAATTTTGCCAGGTTCTCATTTGGAATAAAACCATCCGCAATAAATAATGCAGTAATAAGTCCCCAGGCAATAAATGCACCAATATTAGGCATTACCATCGAACTAAGAAAGTTACCAAACTTCTGGACTTTCACCTTTAAATTTGACTGAGCCATTATCTCTCTCCCTTTCCATATAGTTTTTGTCATGGTGTTAATCGTCTCTAAGAGTCCATCAAGCTTCAAGTAACATAAGGATAAGTTTAGGAATCAGACATTAACACCCTGATAAATTCCGCTAATGATCAGTGTGAGGCCCAAATAATCATAGTCTCACTTTAAACCCCTCTACGGTATTGCAAAAGCTTTTCAAAAAACTGTCAAGACCTTAATATTGTTAGTAAAGCAGCCTCCTGTTAAAATAGGAAATCACAACATTTTTCCGCTGTTACTTACTTGGAGTGACAAACGTAGTATGCTATAAAGACTTACACAACAAGGGTTGCTGCGTCTTTTGAAATAAATCATGCTTGTAGAAGCTGCATGTCAGGTCTTTAAATGCAACAGGGTTTTCCTATTTCTTATGACAGTACCCCTCTCTTAAATCATATGACACAGTTAAATTACCTTCAAGATACTTGAAAACTAACTTTGTCGCGAGGTTGGTGACAAACCTATTTTTTCTCGACAGAATAGAATTTATACACACTTGGTTTAGCCACCTTTATCTTAAAACAGCAAATTGTAATTTCTCCCATTGCCAAGAAATAAGAAGATTTTTTTAGTCAGTCCAACACAACTGTTATCTGACCACTACGTTTTCTTATTTGGATCCTATTCTTTCCTAAATTTATCAAAATTGCTCATCAAATAACTACAAGTGCGATTCGTTTCATCGGATTGTTTGACTCGTTCATATGAGAAATTTGTTGATTATGTACTCTATCGAGAGGCTTGTATTGAGAATAAAAAGCGATGATAGTTCATCAATCATTCAGAGAGGGTCTGGAAGAAGCATGAAACCAAATGATGTGTAACAAAAATTAAGATTTAGATAAGTGGAACCCCAACGTTTTACTGAAACTGCAGGCGTTGCTGTCAGGACGGTGGAAACATTAAAAAGAGAACAATGAGACTCAAACTGAACTGTGCCCCGTCAAGTAGACAGTAAAAAAACAAAAACTCTATGCAACAGCCTGGTCCCGATATTCCAACGG
Source organism: Gracilibacillus alcaliphilus (assembly GCF_016909015.1). GTDB lineage: Bacteria > Bacillota > Bacilli > Bacillales > Amphibacillaceae > Gracilibacillus > Gracilibacillus alcaliphilus. The sequence continues at coordinate 7,713 of NZ_JAFBFA010000032.1, read as the reverse complement.
TGTCAGGCTGTTTAATTTCTCCTGGTAACGTTCTTCATTATAAAATTGGATATATCGATCAATATCCTCTACTAATTCTTCAAAGCTCTTATATCGTTTTAAATCATAAGATTCACTTTTAAAATGGCCAAAAAAGCTTTCTACAGGCGCATTATCAATACATTTCCCAACACGGGACATGCTGCGTGTAATCTCGGCTTTTGTTGTCACCAAACGATATTCCCTCGATGTATATTGCGAACCTCGATCACTATGCAGTAAAGGCGTGGCACCTGGATTTGCTTCCAGTGCTGCTTTAATGGTTTCCATAACCAGCTCATTATCGTTATAATAACCAACCTTATAGGCAACAATCGAACCATCATAAAGGTCTTTAATGACGCTTAAATAAGCTTTATGACTCAGGCTGTATTTTAAATGTGTGATATCCGTTACCCATTTCTGATTTGGCTTGTCTGCCGTAAATTCCCGGTTCAAAATATTCTCCTCAATGTTGACGTAGCTTGTTTTGGTGGAATATCCATTCGAACGACGGATAAATGATTTTAAGCCTAATAAAATCATCAAACGACGAATGCGCTTCAGATTATATCGTTTTCCGTATTTGCGATCAATCACCATTCTGATTCGCCGATAGCCATAGATTCCTCCGTACTGTTTAAAAATCATTTGGATTTTCTTGATTAGCCATGCATTTTCGTCTTCTTGTTCGCCTGGTATGTGATGCAGCCACTTATAATATCCAGAGCGGGACACCTTTAAAATATCGCATAGTAATTGAATCGGCGTGCCTGTTTCTTCATGATAGGCATGAATGGCTTCAAATGCCGGGACTTGTTTCCTTAATCGTTCGATCCTCTCCTTTCGATTTCCTCTAACTTTTTTAAGAGACCAGCTTCTGCCTCCAAATATTGATTACGGTGTTCTAATTCCTTAATCCGAAGCTTTAATTTTTCTTCTTCCGTTAGATTTGGCTTAGTTTCTAATGTCTTCCCGCGGCGGTCCTGAAGAGCCTGCTCTCCATCTTTCTCATATTTACGAACCCAGCTATAAACCTGTTGATAGGAAACTTTATACTTCTCCGCTGCTTGATGATAATTGGAATCATTGGCAATCGCATATTGGACAATCTCTATCCGTTCTTTGAATGTGGTTTTACGTCCTTCGCTCATTTTAACGCTTCCTTTACTAGTGGATTTTATTGCTTTACCACTAGTATAAAGCTTTATCCAACGACGTAAAACGGAAGTGGACGAAATATTAAATTGTTCACATGTTACCTTGAGGCTATTTTCTTGTTCAAGATAGAACGCTACAGCCTGTCTTTTTAATTCCTCTGGGTACTGTTTCCAATTCCTTGACTCCTTCAATCCATCTATCCCATTACTTTTATATTTACGAACCCATTCTTTCACCGTATTTTCATACATTTCATATTTTCTTGCGATAGCACTAATCGGTTTCTTTTCTTCCGTCACCTTTTGTACAATCTCCATACGTTCTTCCAGCGTATGTTTGGTTATTCTTTTAGACATTAAAAATACTCCCTTCCTAGTAGGAGAGAATTTTTATTATTTCTCTGTCTACTATAAAGGGAGCATATCATCGTACAGGCTGCTTTTTCTATGTACGAAAGGATGATTTTATATGAAAAAACTCAAAAGTTATACTCGTATTTGGTCAGTCGAAAAAGTGATTTATGCCATTAATGATTTTCGTTTACCTTTTCCCGTAACATTCAATCAAATGTCATGGTTTGTACTTTCGCTCTTAGTTGTCATGTTGTTAGGAAATCTTCCCCCGTTATCTTTGATTAATGGTGCATTATTAAAATATGTCGGAATACCAGTTGGTTTGACATGGTTTATGAGCCAGAAAACATTTGATGGCAAAAAACCGTACAGCTTTCTCAAGTCTGCATTGACCTATTGGTTTCGACCTAAAGTTACGTATGCAGGAAAACCTATCAAACTACAACATGTAAAGGTAAATGAAAGCTTAACGGCTGTTAGGAGTGAAATCCATGCGTTATCCGATTAAATATCTTGAAAACAATCTTGTTTTCAATCATGACGGCGAATGTTTTGCGTATTATGAGCTGTTGCCATATAATTATTCCTTTTTATCGGAGGATGAGAAAATACAGGTTCATGACCATTTCCGTCAATTGATTGCACAAAATCAAGACGGGAAAATACATGCTTTACAGATTAGTACCGCAAGTAGTATTCGCTCGGTACAAGAACGAAGCAAAGACTTAGTCACAGGGCGATTACAAGAGGTTGCTTATGAACGGATTGACGACCAAACGGAAGCCCTTGTTTCCATGATTGGTGAACATCAAGTAGATTATCGTTTCTTTATTGGGTTTAAGCTGTTACTGAATGAAGAAGAAGTCAGTATGAAATCAATGGGGAAAAACATTAAAAATTCACTATCTTCATTTGTCCGTGATGTGAATCATCATCTGATGGGAGATTTTGTTTCCATGCCTCATGATGAAATTAGACGTTTCTCTAAAATGGAATCGTTATTACAAAACAAAATTTCGAGACGTTTTAAGGTACGCCCATTAGATAAAAATGACTTTGGCTATCTAATTGAACATCTTCACGGCCAAACTGGAATGGCTTATGACGAGTATGATTATGCTCTTCCCCTAAAGAAGTTAAAAAGGGAAACGTTAGTGAAACGATATGATCTGATTAAACCGTCCCGTTGTTTAATTGAGGAAAACCAACGCTATTTAAAAATCGAACAGGAAGAACAAACAACATATGTGGCCTACTTTACGATTAATTCCATTGTCGGTGATCTTGAGTTTCCATCGGATGAAATCTTTTATTATCAACAACAACAATTTGATTTTCCAATCGATACTTCCATGAACGTAGAAATTGTAACGAATAAAAAAGCATTGTCTACCGTTCGGAATAAGAAAAAGGAACTCAAAGACCTGGATAACCATGCCTGGGAATCCGATAACGAAACAGGTAGCAATGTCATCGACGCGCTGGAACAGGTCAATGAACTAGAAGATGTGCTCGACCAAAGTAAAGAATCAATGTATAAGTTAAGCTATGTCATTCGAGTATCTGCCCCTAACTTGGATGAACTCAAACAGCGTTGTAATGAGGTAAAAGATTTTTATGATGATTTGAATGTAAAACTTGTTCGTCCATTTGGAGATATAATCGGTTTACACAGTGAATTTATCCCTGCTAGTAAGCGGTATATGAATGATTATATCCAGTACGTGACCTCTGACTTTTTGGCAGGCCTTGGGTTTGGTGCAACACAAATGCTAGGAGAAACAGAAGGAATATATTTTGGCTACAACTTGGATACGGGAAGAAATGTCTATCTCAACCCTAGCCTTGCTAGTCAAGGCGTCAAAGGTTCGGTCACGAATGCCTTAGCTTCTGCTTTCTTAGGCTCACTTGGTGGAGGTAAATCTTTTTCCAATAATCTACTTGTCTATTATGCGGTTCTCTTTGGTGGTCAAGCCCTCATTGTTGATCCAAAGGCGGAACGAGGGAAATGGAAAGAAACGTTACCTGAAATTGCTCACGAAATAAATATTGTTAATTTAACAAGTGACGATACCAACAAAGGATTACTTGATCCTTTTGTCATTATGAAAAAGAAAAAGGACTCGGAAAGTCTTGCGATTGATATTCTTACTTTCCTCACAGGTATATCCAGTCGGGATGGAGATAAATTCCCTGTATTACGACGAGCGATTCGAGCTGTTGGTCAACAGGAAGAACGTGGTTTGCTTCTTGTGATTCATGAACTTAGAAGTGATCCTAATCCATTAGCTGGTCCAATTGCTGACCATATCGAAAGTTTTACCGACTATGACTTTGCCCACCTTCTCTTTTCGGATGGTACTGTGGAAAATTCGATTAGTTTAGAAAAACAGTTGAATATTATTCAAGTGGCAGATTTAGTGTTACCAGACGCAGAAACAAGTTTTGAGGAATATACAACGATGGAATTATTAAGTGTCGCCATGCTGATTGTCATTTCTACTTTTGCATTAGACTTTATACATTCCGATCGTAGCATTTTTAAAATTGTTGATTTGGACGAAGCTTGGAGCTTTCTACAAGTTGCACAAGGAAAAACACTTTCAAATAAATTAGTTCGTGCAGGGCGTGCAATGAATGCTGGTGTCTACTTTGTTACCCAGAATGCCGACGATTTAACCGATGAAAAATTAAAAAATAACATCGGCGTCAAGTTTGCTTTCCGTTCCAGGGATATGACAGAAATAAAGAAAACCCTGCAATTCTTTGGTGTGGATGCGGAAGATGAATCGAATCAAAGGCGATTACGGGAACTGGAAAACGGCCAATGTTTAATTCAAGACTTATATGGGCGTGTGGGAATTATTCAAGTCCATCCTGTCTTTGAAGATTTATTCCATGCTTTTGACACGCGTCCACCGACACAGGAGAGGAAAGGTGGCGATTAATTTGAATAAACAAAAACTGAAAAAGATTGTCTTGACGGTGGTACTTATTGGTACTGCCGTTTTTCTATGTCTTCTTTTACTTGGAACATTTGCCCAAGCTGCTGGATTAGTTGATGATACGGTATCGGAAGACAATCTGTATTCCAAATACCCACTTGACCATTACCAACTCGATTTTTATGTTGACACAGGTTGGGATTGGCTGCCATGGAACTGGAACGATGGAATAGGAAAACAGGTCATGTATGGTCTCTACACGATTACTAATTTCATCTGGATTATTAGCTTGTATTTATCTAATGCAACAGGCTATTTAATCCAACAAGCTTATTCACTCGATTTGATTTCACAAACGGCAGACGCTATCGGGAAGAACATGCAAACATTAGCTGGGATTACCGCAAGTGGTTTCAGTAGTTCGGGGTTTTATGTAGGTTTCTTGCTTCTTTTCATTTTAGTGATTGGAATTTACGTGGCTTATACAGGCTTAATGAAACGGGAAACAACGAAAGCGATTCGAGCAATCCTAAACTTTTTAGTCGTGTTTATTTTGTCGGCTTCTTTTATTGCCTATGCCCCAACGTATATTGCTAAAATCAATGATTTTTCAGCAGATATTAGTCAAGCAAGTTTAGATTTAGGTACTAAAATCTTGATGCCGAATTCGAGTAGCCAAGGAAAAGATAGTGTCGATATGATACGGAATAACCTCTTTTCCATACAAGTAGAGCAGCCTTGGATGCTATTACAATTTGATGATTCGGATAAAGAAACGATTGGCGAAGAACGTGTTGAAAGCTTAGTTTCTATCAACCCTGATACGAATAATGGTAAAGATCGTGAAGATGCTGTCAAAGCAGAAATTGAAGATCACGAAAATAAAAACTTAACGATTACGAAGACCACCACACGTTTGGGAATGGTCTTCTTTTTGTTTCTGTTTAATATTGGAATATCCATTTTTGTGTTTCTTCTATCAGGAATTATGATTTTCTCGCAAATTCTGTTTATTATCTACGCCATGTTTCTACCCATTAGTTTTCTACTTTCCATGATACCCACCTTTGAAAACATGGGAAAACAAGCGATTATGAAACTATTTAATGTGATTATGCTTCGGGCTGGGATTACGTTGATTATTACAGTAGCCTTTAGTATTTCATCCATGCTTTACAGTTTAACGACAAGCTATCCATTTTTCTTAATTGCCTTTTTGCAGATCGTGACGTTTGCAGGCATTTACATGAAACTCGGTGACATCATGAGTATGTTTAGTTTACAAAGTAATGATTCACAGAATGTTGGCCGTAAAATGATGCGTCGGCCTTATCGCATGTTTAATCGTGGTGGTCGCCGATTACAACGTAACATTACGCGAACACTTGCAGGGGCAACTGCTGGAGCGACGGCTGGTGCATTAGTTGGTCAATCTAAAAAAACAAAAGGAAATTCATCCTCTCTTCGTCCGTTACAACGGCTTACATCATCATCTAAAAAGAATAGAGAAAAGACGAACGAACAGGAGAATCCAACTTCATTAAGTCAAAAGTTTGGTCAAGTAACGGGCAAGGTACTTGGTGCAAAAAATCAGATTCGAGCAAATATCAAGCACCGAAAAGAACAATTGGTTGATTTACCAACGAATACTAAATATGCGGTCATGCAAGGTAAAGAACAGTTGAAAAAGCCTGTTCATGATTTTAAAGAAGGTGTTGTCAAAGCGAAGGAACAAAGAGAAAAGGCATCAAAGGAACGCACAGTGAAACATCGTCAAACGATAGCCGATAAACGACGGTCATTAGATAAAAAGCGGGCAGCTTCTCGTAATCAGGCTACTCATACACGACCTGTTACTCAAAGTGAACCGATTGTAGCAAGAATTGTACAACAAGGAAAGACATCAACAAATACTCAAGAATATTTAACCCGTGGGGTGCAGGATCAATTCAAACAGTCGAAGTTGAATAGAAAAGTATCAGTTTATAAAGAACGTCCTGAAATGGAACGTAAACAAAATATACGAAAAGTGATGAAACAACAAGATAACCCAATCAAAGTAATAAAGAAAAGAAAGCTTCAGAAACGCTCCGCGCCTACACATAGGAGGGAACGTCAATGAAGGTCATGCGATTAAAAATAATGCTCATTACGTATGGAGTAGGCTTTCTACTCTTCTTTGGCTTATTATTCTTTGTGGCACTTTTCATTTCTAATGAAGATGATTCATCAGGAGGAAATGATTTTGACATGGATAGCGGTGGAAGTGTTTCTGTGTCAGCAAATGTATTAAACCATCGCTCAACAATAGAAAAATATGCGAAAAAATATGGCGTCAGTGAATATGTGTCAACATTACTTGCAATTATGGAAGTCGAAAGTGGTGGGAAATTAATTGATGTGATGCAATCAAGCGAATCGATGGGATTACCACCAAATACGTTAGATTCGGAAGATGCATCTATAAAACAAGGTGTAAAATACTTTGCAGATTTAATACAATCCGCAGAATCTAATGGAGTAGATGGAAATACGGTTATTCAAGCCTATAACTATGGCGGTGGTTTCATTGAGTATGTTGCACAAAGAGGAAAAAAATATAGTTTTGACTTAGCCCAAAGCTTTGCGAAAAAACATTCAGGTGGAAGTAAAACGACTTATTCTAACCCAATTGCGGTAAAAAAGAATGGTGGTTGGCGATATCTGTATGGCAACATGTTTTATGTCGATTTGGTTAATCAATATTTTCACTCTCCACAGTTTGATGGTGAAATTGTGCAACTAGTGATGGAGGAAGCCTTGAAATATGAACGCTATCCTTATGTATTTGGTGGAGATAACCCAAACACTTCTTTTGATTGTAGTGGACTTACACAATGGAGTTATCAAAAGGCAGGAATTAATTTGCCAAGAACAGCACAACAACAATATGACTTTACAGAACATATCCCTTTATCGGAAGCAAAACCGGGTGATTTAGTGTTTTTCCATTCAACGTATAACTCTGGAACGTATGTTACCCATGTTGGAATTTACCTTGGAGACAATCAAATGTATAACGCGGGAGATCCGATTGGTTACGCAGATTTAACTACTGCCTACTGGCAAAAGCATCTTATTGGAGTTGGACGTATTAAACAATAGAAAGCATTCCTGTAATGAAGAAATATGAGGGGAAATGAGCGTAGAATCAATTTTACAGAAAAGAATCCCCCTTGGTAGTATAGAGAGTGTCA
>NZ_JAFBFA010000031.1 GCF_016909015.1 Gracilibacillus alcaliphilus | reverse complement strand
ATTTATCAGTCGGACAAGCGGCCTCGATGGTGCAGTAGGTTGGAAATACACAATTTCCGCCTGTTCCTCATTAGAAAGCATAACCTGCTTACCTCTCAGCTGGCTTGTAAATAAGCTGATAAAAGCCTGTACCACCTTAAAATCGAGCTGATGATACTGCATTTGAATGATTTCATCCAATACCTGAAATGGTGATTGTTTCTCTTGGTAGGCACGATCTACGGTCATGGCATGGTATATATCTGCAATTGCCAGTATTTGTGAGATCGGATGGACCATCTTTCCTTTGACACCTGTCGGATAGCCGCTCCCATCTAGACGTTCATGGTGCTGGACAATTGCCAATTTCATTTCCGATGACATAAACGACTGATTTTCGATCATCCTGTAAGATAAGACGGGATGTTCCTTAATAGCGTTATACTGCACCTTGCTCAACGGCTCTCCTTTAGTAAACCATGGATTATTCAGCCTCGCCATCCCGCTGTCCATTACAAGACCAGCGACACCTATTTGAAAAGCAGATCGCTGATAACCTAAGCGCTGACTCAAATAAGCGGCCAGAATAGCTACACTTACGCCATGATGATAGATATAGTCCTGTTTAGTGGAAAATTCGGTTAAGGCTAAAATATCCAAGTTTTTTTGTGCTACATATTTCCACAATGGGGTTAATACATTCCGAACCTTAGGTATATCCATTGCTATACCGCCCTGCCACCCCTGAAACAAGGCCTTATATTCTTCCACTGTTTCCATATACAAACCGGCAAAACTGAGCGATTTAGGCTTGTTTGCTGGTTGACGGCGTAAGTGTTGCTTTGGAACAAATGGTTTTCCTGAAGCCAGTTTATCTGCTACTTCCACCACGTCAATATCAAAGTGCTGCAATACTTTAATATGTTTTTCTGAAATGACCGTTTTCTGTTCAATAATTGGGTGATTAGTTAATCCATGAACAGATTTGATCATCACGCAACCAGCTTGCAGTTGATTGGGATGTACCAGCAAAATGCTCCCCCCTAATGGATTTTATTTCGGTGCAGTCATCTGTAGACTCGCGCTTCAGGATTTCGCTGTTTGCCAAAAGGCTGAAGCGGAGAGAACGGAAACGGGCAACCTGGCAAGTTCTGCTTTATTCTGTTTCTTCTTCCTCGTGTTCTTCTATTTCTTCTTCACTGTCCACTTTAGCTACAGTTGCCACCTTCTCATCCTCTTGCAAACGAATGAGCCGGACACCTTGTGTATTTCTACCTGTAATAGAGATACCTTCTACCTGCATTCGAATCAGTACACCAGAAACCGTCATAATCATAATATCCTCTTCATCTGTTACAACTTTGACAGCAACAACCGAACCTGTTTTCTCTGTAATATTACATGTAAAAATACCTTTACCGCCACGATTAGTTCGGCGATAATCTTCCACTGGTGTTCGTTTTCCATAGCCATTCTCTGTTACGTTTAAGACGTGCTGTGATTCTTCAATAATTTCCATCGATACGACTTCATCATCGTCCCGCAAGGAAATCCCCTTCACACCTGCTGCTGTACGTCCCATAGAACGAATCTGATCCTCTTCAAAGCGAATGACATAACCATTCTTCGTCCCAATCAAGATATCCTTAGTACCATCTGTCAGACGCACAGAGATTAATTCATCATTATCCCGTAAATGCAAAGCAATCAAGCCGCCTTTACGGATATTCGTAAACTGCGATAATGCTGTACGCTTCGCAATACCATATTTTGTTGTAAAGGTGAGATACCAATCTTCATGGTATTCACTGACAGGAATAACGGCATTAATCCATTCCCCTTGCTCCACTTCTAATAGATTAATAATCGGAATTCCCTTGGCAGTACGGTTGAATTCTGGAATTTCGTACCCTTTTGAGCGATATACTTTTCCTTTATTAGAGAAGAAAAGGACAGTATCATGCGTTGAACAAGAAACTAGATGTTCGATGAAATCATCCTCATTTGTTCCCATTCCCTGTATACCCCGGCCGCCGCGGCGCTGTGCACGGTAAGTAGATGCAGGCAGACGCTTGATATAACCGCGATGTGTAACAGATACTACAATGTTCTCTTCCGGAATTAAATCTTCATTTTCAATTAAGTCAATACCGCTTGTCATAATTTCGGTACGACGCTCATCACTATATTTTTCCTTGATTTCAGTAAGTTCTTCACGAATGATCTCGAGAATTTTCTCTTCATTCGCTAAAATTTCCTTCAATTCATCGATCAGCGCCATAATTTGTTTGTATTCTTCCTCAATTTTTTCACGTTCCAAACCGGTCAAACGCTGTAAACGCATATCTAAAATGGCCTGTGCCTGTTTCTCTGATAGATTGAATTGCGTCATTAAACCGTCACGGGCAATATCTGTTGTCTGTGACTGACGGATAAGCGTAATGATAGCATCAATATGATCTAATGCCACACGTAACCCTTCTAAAATATGGGCTCTTGCCTCTGCCTTATTCAAATCATATTGTGTACGACGGATAATGATCTCCTTCTGGTGATTTAAGTAGTGCTCTAAGCACTGTTTGAGGTTTAATACCTTCGGCTGTCCATCTACTAATGCCAGCATATTAATCCCGAAAGAGGTCTGCAGAGATGTATGCTTATACAGATTATTTAATACTACATTCGGATTAGCATCCCGACGTAATTCAATCACAATCCGCATCCCGTTACGATCCGATTCATCACGTAAGTCAGTAATACCGTCAATACGTTTATCTCGTGCCAATTCAGCAATCTTCTCAATCAACTTTGCTTTATTGACCTGATAAGGAATCTCGGAAACAAGAATTCTAGCCTTACCATTGGCTTGTTCCTCAATCTCTGTCTTAGCACGGATGGTAATCGAGCCTTTCCCAGTCTCATACGCCTTTCGAATACCACTTCTGCCTAGAATTTGCCCTGCCGTAGGGAAATCCGGGCCTTGAATATATTCATCCATTAATTCGTGAATTTCAATGTCAGGCTGGTGGCTCAATGCCAAGATAGCATCAATTGTCTCACCTAAATGATGAGGCGGGATATTTGTCGCCATACCTACCGCAATCCCGGAAGCTCCATTTACTAATAGATTCGGGAACTTTGCCGGTAATACTTTTGGCTCCCGCTCGGATCCATCATAGTTATCCATATAATCGATCGTATCTTTCTGAATATCCCGGAGCATTTCCATCGAAATTTTCGACATCCTTGCCTCGGTATAACGCATAGCTGCTGGCGGGTCACCATCGACAGAACCAAAGTTCCCGTGACCGTCTACCAGCATGTAACGGTAACTGAAATCCTGTGCCATCCGCACCATGGCATCGTACACAGCTGAATCACCATGAGGGTGATACTTACCAATAACATCCCCAACGATACGAGCTGATTTCTTATATGCCTTATCTGCATGCATCCCTTGATCATTCAGGGCATATAAAATCCTTCTGTGTACTGGTTTCATACCGTCACGTACATCTGGTAAGGCACGAGAAACAATAACACTCATAGCATAGTCTAAAAACGATGTACGCATTTCTTGTCCTATATTTATTTCTTGAACTTGTGGACGATTATGATCCACCATATTAAATTACCTCCTATATTTCACTGCAGGAAGAAGTGAACGATCTATTGAAAAACATCATGATGTAAAAAAATTGATTGATTAAATATCTAAATTCTTTACATACACCGCATTATCCTGAATAAAGTTCCGTCGTGGTTCGACCTTATCCCCCATTAGCATATCAAAGATAAGATCCGCTTCCATTGCGTCTTCCAGATGAACTTGGAGCAACGTACGCTGGTCTGGGTCCATCGTCGTTTCCCAAAGCTGGGTTGCATTCATTTCCCCAAGTCCTTTATAGCGCTGAATACCTGGCTTTGGCTGAGCTGGCATTTCTTTCAGCAGTGCATCCAGTTCCCGGTCAGAATAAGTGTAATGCACCGCTTTTCCTTGTTTAATCTGATAAAGAGGCGGTTGGGCAATATATATATAGCCGTGATCGATTAATGGCCGCATAAAACGATACAAGAACGTTAATAACAGAGTTCTAATATGAGCACCATCGACATCGGCATCCGTCATAATAACAATTTTATGATAACGGGCTTTAGTAATATCAAATTCTTCACCAATCCCGGTTCCTAGAGCTGTAATAATCGAACGAATCTCATTATTAGACAATATTTTATCCAGACGAGCCTTTTCGACGTTCAATACCTTTCCGCGCAACGGCAGAATCGCTTGGAAATGACGATCCCGGCCTTGTTTGGCAGATCCGCCCGCAGAGTCACCCTCTACGATATACAATTCACTAATTGCTGCATCACGAGAAGAACAGTCTGCCAATTTACCAGGCAGATGTGAAACCTCTAAAGCGCCTTTACGACGGGTTAATTCACGAGCCTTTTTGGCCGCCATTCGTGCTCTTGAGGCCATTAATCCCTTCTCAACAATGATGCGGGCTGCATTAGGATTTTCAAATAAAAATTTGGAAAACATTTCACTAAAGGCAGAATCTGTAATCGTTCTTGCTTCACTGTTACCCAGCTTTGTTTTGGTTTGCCCTTCAAATTGCGGATTAGGGTGTTTCACGGAAATAATCGCGGTCAATCCCTCTCGCACATCATCACCGGTCAAATTAGGATCTGCTTCCTTAAACAAGTTATTTTTTCGTGCATAGTCATTAATGACACGAGTTAAACCAGTCTTAAAACCAGATTCATGTGTTCCGCCTTCATGGGTATTAATATTATTCGCAAAGGAGTAAATATTGCTGGCAAACCCATCGTTATATTGAAGTGCTACTTCTACTTGGATATTCTCTTCTTCCTTCTCCGCATAGAAAGGTTCATGCAGTACTTCTTTCGAACGATTCAAGTGCTCCACATAAGAACGAATACCACCTTCATAGAAAAAGGTTTCCGGTTCCTTGTCTTCTCGTTTATCTTGAATAGAGATGGTCAGTCCTTTGTTCAAAAAGGCTAATTCACGTAAACGAGTAGCAAGTGTTTCATAATTAAATTCCGTTGTTTCTGTAAAAATTTCCGGATCAGGAATAAAATGTGTTTTTGTACCTGTAATATCAGTGTCACCAATGATATGCAGGTCATTATTTGGCTTACCGCGATGAAAGCTGATGTAATGTATTTTACCGTCACGGTGTACGAATACTTCCAGTTTCGTAGATAATGCATTAACGACAGAAGCCCCCACACCATGGAGCCCACCAGATACCTTATAACCGCCGCCGCCAAACTTACCCCCGGCATGCAGTACCGTCATAATGGTTTCTACCGCAGGACGCCCGGTTTTCTCATGCAAACCTACCGGGATACCACGGCCATTATCGGAGACTGTAATACTATTATCCTCCTCAATGAATACCTTGATATGATCGCAATAACCAGCCAAAGCCTCATCAATACTGTTATCCACTATTTCCCAAACAAGATGGTGCAATCCTTTTTCATTGGTAGAACCAATATACATACCAGGTCGTTTACGGACGGCTTCCAATCCTTCCAATACTTGAATCTGGTCTGCTTCATAAGATTGTTCTAGTGGCGTATTCTCTTCCATTGTCAATCTAATCACCTACATCTCTCTCATTAATAATCTCTATTCTTCCTCACTAGTATCCGTATAATCCTCGAGTCGACTAATGGTAGAAATCATACTTGTCCTTTTCTTCAGTGTCAGTACAGACAGCGGACTATAGTACACTTTATCAGCAGTGATTACCACAGCTTTGGTAAGCTCCTCATCTGCTACAATGACTTGATCCTTCTGCTTCAGCTGCTGTAGCATCTCCTCGTTAATCGTCGAAGATGAGACTAAGTTATAATCAATAATTCCGATTACATCCTGTGACTGAATCACTTGATCATCTCCAATATGAATAAACATGTAATCCCTACTTTTTACTCGATTATTTGTCCATTTTTGATTCTAAATATTTCTGCTTTATCTAGCTGCTGATGATGGATACCATCGACACTGGTGGTAGATATGAAGGTTTGGACTTTTCCTTCAATGGTGTCTAATAGATGGGATTGACGGTAATCGTCTAATTCACTTAATACATCATCTAAAAGCAGTACCGGATATTCTTTAATCTCTTGATAGATCAGTTCAATTTCCGCCAGCTTCAGTGATAATGCTGTAGTACGCTGCTGTCCTTGTGAACCATAAGTTTGGACATTCTTGCCGTTCACAAAAAAAACAACATCGTCTCGATGCGGGCCAATTAATGTTGTACCACGCTCTATTTCCTTTTGTTCCACATGTTCAAAAGCTTCACGTAAGGTTACTCCTATTGTTTCTCTATTATCCTGTTCTGATACATCGACGGTAGCAGCATATTGAAGATCTAAGTCCTCCAATTCTCTGCTTATTCCCTTATGTATCTGATTGGCCCAATCTCTTAAGCGCTGCATAAATAAAAAGCGTTTCTCCAGAATAACAGCTGCATGTATGATCATTTGATCTGTCAAAACTCGCAGCATAATAGGATCCTCAGTCTTACGTCTCTGCATTTGCTTCAACAAATGATTGCGCTGCTTCAGTATTTTCATATATTGGCCAAGATGGTAAATATAAACAGGTTGAATCTGGCCAATTTCCATATCAACAAAACGTCTTCTAATCTGCGGGCTCCCTTTGACAAGGTTTAAATCCTCCGGGGCAAACATAACAATGTTTAGAGAACCTATATAATCACTAAGACGCTTTTGTTCAAGATGATTTAATTTGGCTTTCTTGCCTTTATTGGTAATCTGAATTTCTAATGGGATGGTTTGTGTCCTTTTTACAATACTACCTTCTATTTTAGCATAGTTTTGATCCCATTGAATTAATTCTTTATCTTTTGTTGTACGGTGGGATTTAGAGAAAGCTAACGTATAGACAGCTTCCATTAGATTTGTTTTCCCTTGGGCATTCTCACCAATGATGACATTAATTTTATCGTCAAAAGTAACGGTTAAGTCTTGATAATTGCGATAATTAGTTAAACGTAATTGTTCTATATACATTCGAATTCCCTTTCGAATTTATGCTTCTTTTTCCAATGCGTGTTCAAAAAATCTGATAAAAATGACCAGCATCGGTTAAGTTCGCAACATCTTGTTGCAACACCGATACTAGCACATCGTGTGCGCCGAAAATTCAATGCATCATTTTTGAACATCTTCTTCCAGACTTTCGACCACGAACGTACCAGCATCCTCTACATAGACCATATCGCCTGGATAAAGTTTTCTTCCCCTTCGTGTCTCTAGTTCATCATTGACATAGACACCATTCTCTTGAAGAAAGACTTTAATCATACCGCCTGACTCTAGTATGTTGGCTAATTTCAAGAATTGTCCTAGTGGAATATACTCTGTGGAAATGTGGATGGTTTCTTTCATCAGCTTTCACCTTCTTTTCTTACATAAGGGTGATCCCTATGTATAATAGCCTTCCAGTTCAAACAGATTTTTTGTATCAAGGTAGTGGTACTAGTATAGCCCTTCTATCTATTTTACTAAACATTTGCAGATTAGAAAAGGAAAGCAAGCTAATTTCTCTGAAAAGCCGAACATTTCACCATTCGAGAAAAAAAATGTCCTAATTTTTACGAAAAACGACAAATCCGATCAAATAGAATTAGTAGTTTAACTTGTCAGTCCAAGCAATAAAAATAGTATAGGGCGGTGCTGCCCTATACTATATGTATCCCATTCTATTGCTTTTTCATTAAAACGTACGGACAGGCAGGATCAACTGGAGAATTTGATCATGTTCGGTCGGCTTAATAATAAATGGCCGCATCGCACCAGTAAACTCAATCCGTACTTGTTCTGTTTCCATGATTTTCAATGCATCAATCATATATTTAGAACTGAAGGAGATTTTCAAATCCTCTCCCTCAATACTAGTAACGGTAATTTCTTCCTCTACCTTCCCTATTTCAGGGGAATTACTAGAGATTTCGATCGTTTTATCGTTCAATATGTTCAAGCGGATTACATTATTGTGATTATCTTTGGCCAGTAAAGAAGCACGATCTACTGCTTGTAGCAAGGCCTTTGTATCTGCTTGAATCACCGTTTGGGTATCTTCTGGAATTAACCGGGATGTTTCTGGATATTTGCCATCCAATAAGCGGGATAGGAAATATAAGTTTTCTGTTTGAAAAGCAATTTGGTTGGAACTGATACTAATTTGAATTTTCTCATCAGTATCGGCAAGAATCTTACTTAATTCATTTAGACTTTTCCCCGGTATAACTACTTGGTCAAATGGAAACGCCCCTATATCCTCAGTTAACGGTAATTTGCTGGCTGCCAGACGGTGGCTGTCCGTTGCGACAAAATGAATATGTTCATCTTCTACCTTCAGGTTTACCCCGGTTAAGATCGGGCGTGTTTCTGATGTGGATACAGCAAATACGGTTTGCTTGATCATTGTTTTTAATAATGGAATCGATAATTCAAAGTTTGACTCTGATTCAATTTGGGCTACTGATGGATATTCTTCCGCATCTTGACCATTTAGGTGGAATTCAGCATGTCCTGATTGAATCGTTATTTGCAATTGTTCATCTACTTCAATCTTGACTGTGTCGGAAGGCAGTTTTCTAATGATTTCCGGAAAGTATTTGGCATGTGCAATAATTTCGCCTTGTTCCAATTCGTCTATAAATTGAATGCCCTCTTCCTCGATAGGAATAAATGATTCAATCGTAATATCAGAGTCACTTCCAGTAAGTGTCACTCCGTTGTTTGTGGCTTGTATCTTTAAACCAGCTAAGATTGGAATAGCGGTTTTCGAAGAAATAGCCTTCATTACGTGTTGAATACTTTCCATTAGCTTGTTTCGGTTTATTACAATTTTCATGCTTATCCTCCTTGAGGAATATATTTATTATTAATTAATATAAAAAAATAGTAACAATAGTAATAGGGCTTGTGAATATGTGGATAAGTCAAAAGAGTGCTTTTTTATAAAAGTTATCCAGATGTGCATAACTTGTTCGCAGGTATGCCTCAGTTATCCACAATATTCACAACCTTTCGTCAACACTATTTTTCTACTTATCAGATTTACATCGATTTAAGCTGTTCTTTAATTTCTTCAATTTCTTTTGATAATAGTTCATCTGTTCCCAATAGTTTAGAGATTTTTTCATGGGCATGGATCACAGTTGTATGATCTCTTCCGCCAAATTCTTCCCCGATTTTTGGTAAAGAGAAATCTGTTAATTCACGGGATAAATACATCGCGATTTGTCGAGGAAATGCAATCGATTTTGTTCGTTTCTTTGCTGAAAACTCTTCTAATTTTACATTATAGCGTTTGCCGACTTCCTCTTGGATATGAGGAATGGTGATGACTCTTGGTCTTGATGTTGGAATAATGTCTTTCAAAGCTTCTGCCGCAAGCGAGGCATCAATATCTTGGTTAATCAAAGAAGAATAAGCCACGACGCGGATTAAAGCTCCTTCCAGCTCACGAATGTTTGTGTCAATTTGGTTGGCAATATAGAGCATCACTTCATTAGGGATATCTAACCCTTCTGCCTTTGCCTTTTTCCTCAGAATAGCGATCCGTGTTTCTAGATCTGGCGGAGTAATATCTGTAATTAATCCCCATTCAAAACGGGAGCGCAGCCGATCTTCTAAGGTCGGAATTTCTTTAGGCGGCCGGTCACTGGAAATAATAATCTGTTTGTTTTCTTCATGTAAGGTATTAAAAGTATGGAAAAATTCCTCTTGTGTTTGTTCTTTTCCGGCCAGAAATTGAATATCATCAATTAACAGCACATCTACATTTCGATATTTATTCCGAAAGTTCACTGTTTTATTATCACGAATAGAATTAATGAATTCATTGGTGAATTTTTCTGAAGATAAATAGACGACCTTGGCCTCTGGGTTATGTTCCAGTACATAATGACCAATCGCATGCATCAAGTGTGTTTTGCCCAGTCCTACACCACCATAAATGAATAAAGGGTTGTAAGCCTTGGCGGGAGCTTCTGCTACGGCTAAGGAAGCAGCATGAGCAAAGCGGTTCCCAGATCCAATAACAAATGTCTCAAAGGTATATTTGTCATTCAGCATCGATTTGGCCGACAATTCATTGTTATTTGGTACAGCAGCCGGTTTTTTCTTTACTTGTGTCATTTCTTTGTCCATTGGATCAGCATTTTCAGGAATAATAAATTTCACTGCCAGTTTGGCACCTGTTACTTGATATAACGCTTCTGCAATAATAGAGGTATATTTGGAATCCAGCCAGTCACGTGTAAATTCATTTGGTGCCGAAATAATAATCGTTTCATCCAACAGTTCTGCCACAGACGTATTTTTCAGCCAAGTATCATAGCTGGGCTGACTCACTCTGTCTTTAATTAAGCTGAGCGTATTGTTCCATAACTCCTCGATATTCTCCATGCAATGTTCCCTCCTTTCAATCATTTTCCTGCTTTATATCCTGTGGATAGTTATCCATTGACAAAAAAGCGGAAAACCTAATAATTAAGTTTTCCACAAAGTTGTGTATAAACTAATAAACATAATGTGAATAATTGTCCACAGACTATCCACAATCTGTGGATAAAGGTATTTATAGGTTTTACTTGTGCACAGATTAAAACACAAATATAATATCAAATATAAGCGAAAATTGCAATGCATTTCGGATAGTTATCCACAAGTTCGACAACCACTGCACAGTTTTCCCGCACAGGTTCTGATTATGTGAATATTTTGTCGATAAAAATAAGGAAAACTCATTTTTTGTTTGGATAGTTATCCACATTTGTCTGTATCATAACAGATTAAGCTGAATATTGTTGTATAACAGATTTAGGGTTATGTACAATATGAAAATACAGAATCAACGTAAAGTAAATGGATAGCGGAATAACAATGAATGGGATATACTATCGGGCTTTTCAAGTGTCAAGTTTTTCTCAATTAGGCATTGACATGAGGATTGTTTATACATATAATAGGTAAGACTGTCTAAACGATTGAATTTTAATTGAATTTTATTAGATTCCTCAGGGAGGTGCATATATATGAAACGTACATTTCAACCAAATAACCGTAAGCGCAAGAAAGTTCATGGATTTCGTGCGCGTATGAGCACAAAAAATGGACGCAACGTACTTGCTCGTCGTCGTAAGAAAGGTAGAAAAGTATTATCTGCATAGGCCACTGACAGACTCAGTGGTCTTTTTCCATGTATGATATAATTGAATTAACATGCATGGAAACCATTTTTTTGGAGGCGCGCGATAGAATGAAGAAGGAATGGCGAATTAAGAAGGATAAGGAATTTCAAGAGGTATTTAAGAAGGGCGCTTCTTTTGCAAATAGACAACTGGTTATCTACTATTTACATAAAGATCAACAAAAGCATTATCGAGTAGGTCTATCTGTGAGCAAGAAAATTGGCAACGCCGTTGTGCGGAATCAAATTAAGCGCTACATCAGACAGGCTTTTGTTGAATTAGACAAAAATGTGAAGCAAGAATATGATATAATCATTATAGCAAGACAACCCGCGAAAGACATTGATTTCCATCAAATAAAAAAAAGTGTCAATCATTTATTGTATAAGACAGGTCTGTTGATTAACCGGTAACATGTCGAGAAATGGTATAACTTGTCCTGGTAGATGATCAAGGACCTATACTTGATTTCCTCTTTTTTATTATGACTAGCCTAATATTAGTTAGTAATGATAGAATAGGAACGATGAAAAGTGATTGTGGAAGAATTAAGGAGGATCAGGATGCGTAAGAAGCTCTTAATCGTACTGGGCTTAGTCAGTTTGTTAGTTGTATTAGCAGGATGTACTCAAATTGATCAAGATATTACCTCAGAAAGTGAAGGGATTTGGAACAGTTTCTTTGTTTACCCATTATCTTGGTTAATGGTCAATGTAGCAGAAGTATTTCAGGCAGAGTATGGGTATGGGCTATCGATTATTATTGTAACGATTTTAATTCGTTTAGTTTTATTACCATTGAATATTAAGCAATTAAGAAGTTCAAAGGCAATGCAGGCGATTCAGCCGCAATTGCAGGAGATTCGTGAAAAATACAGTTCGAAAGATCAGCAAACTCAGCAGAAGCTGCAGCAAGAAACGATGGAATTGTTCCAGAAAAATGGAGTAAATCCGCTGGCAGGATGTTTACCGATTATTGTACAAATGCCAATCTTGATTGCATTCTATCATGCAATTATGAGAACCGAAGAACTAAGAGATCACCCGTTTTTATGGTTTGAATTAGGACAACCAGATCCATTCTTTATACTTCCCATAGTAACGGCAGGTTTTACCTTCTTGCAGCAGAAGTTAATGATGGCAGGAACAACAATGCAACAAAATGCGATGATGCCACAGATGACAATGATGCTTTACTTAATGCCAATTATGATTGGGGTATTTGCTATTTTCCTACCTGCAGCGTTACCACTATACTGGGTAGTAGGTAATATCTTTATGATAGCACAGACGCTGCTTATTAGAAATCCAATGATGGACAATAAAGAGGCAAGTACAGGAGGCAAAAAATAGTGAGACAAGTAACTGCTACGGGACAAACTGTTGAAGACGCGATCCAATCAGCACTAAGGCAGTTAAACATCACAGAGGATCAGGCGACAGTAGAAGTAATAGACGAAGGTAAGAAAGGTTTACTAGGTTTATTCGGCTCCAAGCCAGCGATTGTCAAAGTTATCAAGCAGGAAGATCCAGTGGAAAAACTGGAAAAGTATATAACGAATATTATTGCAGAATTTGATATCAATATAGAAATAGAAACAAGAGTAGATCAGAACCAAGTGACGATAGATTTGTCAGGTGAAAAGATTGCCGTCTTAATTGGGAAACGCGGTCAGACATTAAATGCGATTCAGTATTTAGCCCAATTAGCTATGCAGCAATATGCAGACAAATATTATGCCGTTATAGTGGATGCAGAAGGTTACCGTGAAAGAAGAAGAGAAACGCTCATTTCGTTGGCAGAGAAAAAGGCAGATCGGGCTATCAAAATTGGTAAGCCAGTGAAGATTGACCCAATGCCATCCTATGAGCGAAAAGTGATTCACACAGCACTGCAGCATCGTGACGATCTTACGACAGATTCACAAGGAAATGAACCGAACCGCTATGTAGTGATTCTGCCGAAATAAGAAATTTAAAAATCAAGCATCTAAAGACGAATGATGATGGATAGAAGTGGTTTATTAGAAAAATCCGAACTAGTTAGTTAGAACTAGTTCGGATTTTCATTTATCTGGTTGGATTGGGGCATAATCTTCAAAGGATAAACATGTAATTTGATTACAAACGAAAATGAGGAGCTGATAAATATGAAAGAAGAAGAACGCATTTTTAAAGGAATGTTATTTAGCCCGGCACATCCTGAATTGAGATTGATAAAACAGCATGCTCATAAGCTAAGTCGTCAATACAGCGATACTTACGAGGAACAGAAAGAAGAACGTGAAAGCATACTCAAGCAATTGCTTGGACATGTAGGGAAGGGTTGTTACATGCAAGGGCCGGTCTTTTTTCATTATGGAACACACACCGAAATCGGCGATCATTTCTTTGCTAATTACAATCTAACTGTTCAAGATGATGCAAAAGTTACCATTGGAAATGATACTCTTTTTGGACCTAATGTGACCATTGTTACACCAATCCACCCCTTTATTGCTTCAGAGCGGAAACAAATGATCGACCAAAATGGAGAGGCTAAGTCTTTATGTTACGCAAAGCCAGTAAGTATTGGCAGCAATGTATGGCTGGCAGCCAATGTAACGGTTTGTGGCGGTGTTACCATTGGTGATGGCTGTGTTATTGGTGCTGGAAGCGTGGTAACTCACGATATTCCAGCAAATTCCTTTGCTGCCGGTGTTCCGTGTAAGGTCATTCGTCCTATAACCGAGGCGGATAGCATGCGATTTAAATCAGATATATTAGCAGATTGCCGAATTGAAGAATAGAAGCGTTTATTCGAGTCAGTAACGGCCAGATACGATTATGCGTCCAACAATATGTTTCCAAAAACTTAGTAAAAACAGAAAAAGTGGATGTCTACAATATCAAAGTAGACATCCACTTTTTTAAAAGGTAAGAAAGTATATCCTATGCTAGCTATTATTAGCTATTTCAGAAATAACCTCCGTAGAAGGTATGGAAGCCAGGCCTGCGGAAAGCGACTTCTCGTAGCGGATATCTATCTTGGCTAAAAGATAAAGGAACAAATGCTCTTCTTGGTTTTTCTAATATCATATTGTTTGGATATCCACAGAAATGGAATAAAAGAGTGATGTGGATAACTGCTGAAGCAGATATTTTCGTTGAATTATACACATGTGGATCAATTTCATAATTGCTCTTTTTTTGTAGCTTCGAGTATCGGAAAACACCCCGCCTTGAACTCCTTGGTCCTTTTATCGAACTTTTTGAATACGCACTTATAGTAAAATAGACCTTTCGTCTCTGAGAAGCCTACTCTAATTACCTCTATTCCTTTACAGAACCAATCAATAAACCTTTAATAAAATAACGCTGCAAAAATGGATAAAATAAAATAATTGGTCCGATTGTAACAATAGCTGTTGCCATTTTTACAGATTCACTAGGAAGTGTTGCCGTTGAACCTATAGAGGTACTTTGTATATCTTGAATCATACTAATTTCCGAGTTTAACTTAAATAATAAGTATTGGAGCGGATATAAATCCGGATTATCTACTAACATAATCGCATTGAACCAGTTATTCCAATAAGCGATTCCATAAAACAGTGTAATCGCTGCCAAGAAAGGCATACATAATGGTAAGAAAATTCGAAACGCAATATAAATATCATTTGCTCCATCGATTCTTACGGCTTCAATAAGTGAATCAGGAATTTGTTTCATAAAGTTTCTCACCAGAAATAAGTTAAACGGATTAAACAGTAATATTGAAATGAGCAGATGGACTCCTGAAACTCATCCGTCTTATGTGGAAACACATACAACAGTTGATGATGACGCAGTTAATAGTATTACATTGGGTTTTAACTTTGACGCAAGTGCAGTAGGGACTGAATATTCGAATAGTTTAGCAGAACTCGAAACTAGTATTTACCCAATTAAACTAGGTATGGTAGAATATGATGAGGCATTCCCTAATGCGTTAGAGCAGATGAAAGCTGCTGGTCTGGATGCAGTGGTTGCCGAGTATGAAAAACAATTTTCAGAATGGTTAGCAAATCAACAATAACATACCTTGCTACAGAGTAGATTTACTTACTTGCTCTGTAGGTTTTATTTATCAAATAGAATGCTGGAGAGTGAATGATGGATGGATTATAAAGATAAATCAATTTCAGTGGAAAACCGTGTAGATGATTTGTTATCGCGAATGACCCTGAAGGAAAAGGTTGGCCAGCTAAACCAAAAAATGTTTGGTTGGAATGCTTATAAGAAAACAGATGAAGGATTCGAGCTTACAGATGAGTTTAAAGAACAAGTAGCACTTAGTGATGGTATGGGGGCACTTTACGGGCTTTTCCGATCAGATCCATGGTCTGGTGTTACTTATGAAAATGGGATACCTCTTGAGCAAAATGCAAAGGTAGCGAATCAGATTCAGCGATATGTGATAGAGAATACTCGCTTGGGCATTCCAGTCCTTTTTTCAGAAGAGTGTCCGCATGGTCATCAAGCTTTAGATGGGACAATGTTACCGACAAATATTGGTGCTGGCTCCACTTGGAATCCAGATCTTCTGGAAGAGGCTTATGGACACGTGGCTAAAGAAGTGAGAGCACGTGGCGGACATCTTGGCTTAATTTCAACGTTAGATATATTACGTGAACCTAGGTGGGGAAGATCAGAGGAATGTTTCAGTGAAGATCCATACCTAGCGTCCCAAATGACAGTAGCAGCTGTCCGAGGTCTTCAAGGCAGGTCTCATGACGATTTGAAGGGCCCGGATAAAGTTGCGGCAATATTAAAGCATTTTGCAGCTCAAGGCTCTGGAGAAGGCGGCCTTAACGCAGGTCCAGCTTCTATTGGAGAGAGGGAATTAAGAGAGATTCACTTACCTGGCATGAAAGCGGGGGTGTCCGCTGGTGCAGCTGGTTGTATGGCTGCTTATAATGAAATAGATGGAATTCCATGTCATGCAAATTCAAAACTTTTAACAGACATTCTAAGAGGAGAATGGGGATTTGACGGAATAGTCATGGCTGATGGCGGTGCGATTGATAGGTTGTTGATGCAAGTAGGTGATCATGAATCAGCAGCAAGTTTAGCACTGTTTGCAGGAGTAGATTTGAGCTTGTGGGATACTGCTTTTACCACGTTAGAAAAAGCAGTGGAAGAAGGAAAAGTTGAAGAATCTTTTATCGATCGGGCTGTTCGTCGTGTATTGAACTTAAAGTTTTCGTTAGGTTTGTTTGACCAACCTTTTACGGATGAAAATAAATATCTTGATTCGGTTGGAAGTAAGGAGTTCCAAAAAATTAATCTTCAAGTAGCAAGGGAATCTGCAGTACTTCTAAAAAATGATGGTAATATGCTGCCGTTAAGTAATCAGTTGAAGAAGGTTGCTGTCATTGGTCCAAACGCAGATTCAATTTATAACCAATTAGGTGATTACACAGCTATCCAACCTGAAGGAAAAGGGATGTCGGTGCTTGCTGGAATAAAAAAAGCAGCTTCCAATGAAACAGAAATTCTTTATGCGAAGGGTTGCGGTATTCGTGATCAAACCGAGGCCGGGTTTGATGAAGCGATTGCTTACGCAAAACAGTCCGACGTAGCGATTGTAGTACTGGGAGGAAGCAGTACACGCAACTTTGATATTGATTTTGATACAAATGGAGCAGCGATTGTATCGGATATTCCGACTGAAATGGATTGTGGGGAAGGAGTCGATTTAGCTGATTTACAGCTTGGCGGGAAGCAAGTTGAGTTGCTTAAAAAAGTTGCAGCAACAGGTACAAAGGTTGTTACTGTTATTATTCAAGGCAGACCACATGCTATCCCAGAAGTGATGGAGCATTCGAATGCGGTCCTTTGTGGCTGGTATCCTGGTCAAGAAGGTGGTCAGGCTATAGCTGAGTTGTTGTATGGTTTAGCAAATCCGAGTGGGAAATTATCTGTGTCTCTCCCGCATACATCAGCACAACTCCCTGTTTTCTACAACCATAAGGATCAGGGACGTGAACTTTCCTACACAGATATGAAGGCGAATCCATTATACCCATTTGGCTATGGATTGAGTTATACCAAGTTTGATTATAGTAATCTTCATCTTGTAGAATCGGAATTATCAATCGAAGATTTGAAAAAAGGAAAAAAAGCAGAAGTTAAAGTAACAGTGACGAATACTGGTTCAGTAGCGGGTGCAGAAGTGGCTCAATTATATATAAGGGATATGGAATCTAGTATTGTAAGGCGGATTTTAGAGCTAAAAGGCTTTCAAAAAGTATGGCTAGAGCCGGATGAAAGTAAAACAATATCCTTTCAGTTAGGAAGTGACGAACTTGCTGTCTGGAACTCCAATATGGAATTTGAAGTGGAACGCGGCAATGTAAAAATATTTGTTGGAACCAATTCCATTAAAAATAAACATATTATGCTTAAGTTAATTTAGTTAATCGTGTGGTACCGAGCACACCTCATTACATGTACACATATATTATGTTATTTAGTTACTTTAATAGGAAAAAGAAGCTGTTGCAAAATGCTACATTTACATTTTGCAACAGCTTTTTCTTGTAAGGTCAGCAAATATATAATTTTCATGAGTTTATTCTTATTCAAGAATACCCATGTCCAGCTCCAAGCGCCAAACTTTAGAGATTTCACGTCACGCCCTAGATATAAGTCAACCATCTGAAAAGAATGAGTCTTTGCATAAATCACACACTTTAAGCAGGATGTAAGTGTAATAAATACTATCTTGTGGATAACTATTTAACGGTGTGTGTTGTTGAATTACCCACATGTGGATAAATTTTCTGAGGAAATCTACAAAAACTGGGTGTGGATATCTTTTCAAATGATATAGTTTTGTGATATTCTAATAAGTTAGTGATACTAAAAATAATTGTTTAGATATAGATCCTAAAAAAAGTGTAAAATGGAGGTGAGAAAAGTGGAACAAGATACCATAGCAGCTATCTCCACGCCAATTGGTGAAGGTGCAATTGCTATTGTGCGTTTAAGTGGGGAAGAGGCACTAGCTATTAGCAATCAGCTATTTGTTGGGAAAGACCTAACACAAGTAGATTCCCATACCATCCATTATGGAAAAATGGCCGATCCGTCTAGCGGTGAAATGATTGAAGAGGTAATGGTTACAGTAATGCGGGCGCCGAAGACATTTACAAAAGAAGATGTGGTGGAGATTAATTGCCACGGCGGGCTTGCCTCGGTCAATCGCTTATTAGAGCATGTATTGAGTCAAGGTGCGCGTCTGGCTGAACCAGGTGAATTTACCAAGCGGGCATTTCTAAATGGAAGAATTGATTTATCACAAGCAGAGGCAGTAATGGATTTGATTCGTGCCAAGACCGATAAGGCGATGAATGTTGCTTTGAAACAATTAGATGGTAAGCTGTCTAAACTGGTACAAGATCTTCGTCAGAAATTGATTGAGACGGTAGCTCATGTAGAAGTGAATATCGATTACCCGGAATATGATGATGTGGAAGAGATGTCTCATCAAATGCTGCGGGAACGGACAGATGAGGTATATCAAGAAGTGGAACGGTTATTGAGTATGGCTAAACAAGGAAAAATTCTGCGGGAAGGTATTTCAACGGCTATTATTGGACGGCCGAATGTTGGTAAATCCTCGTTATTAAACGCCTTTGTTCAGGAAACAAAGGCGATTGTCACGGATATTCCTGGTACAACGAGAGATATTATTGAAGAATATGTTAATGTACGCGGTGTTCCTTTGCGTTTAGTGGATACAGCAGGAATTCGGGAAACAGAAGATATTGTGGAACGTATCGGTGTCGAACGCTCTCATAAGGCCTTAAAAGAATCAGATTTGATCTTACTTGTATTAAATTATGGTGAACCTTTATCAGAAGAAGATCGTAACTTGTTTAAGGCAGCAGCAGGTCTTGAATATATTGTAATTGTGAATAAGACAGATCTAGAGCCTCAGTTAGATATAGAAGAAGTTCAGCGGTTAGCTGGCGGTCAGCGGGTCATTACGACGGCACTGATTGAAGATAAAGGAATGGACGCATTAGAAGCGGCGATTGCAGATACCTTTTTTGCAGGTGAGTTGGATACAGGAGATCTTACGTATGTATCGAATGTCCGCCATATTCAATTATTGCGCCAAACCCTACTGGCATTGGATGACGCAAGAGAGGCAATGGAAGCGGGTATGCCGATTGACTTAGTACAAATTGATGTTACTCGTGCATGGGAATTATTAGGTGAAATAGTCGGAGATACAGTACAGGAAAGTTTGATTGATCAATTGTTTTCACAGTTTTGTTTAGGGAAATAACTATTATTATATAGGAGATAGAAGGAGGATCAGCCATGTCAACTTATGAAGCTGGTCAATATGATGTAATTGTCATTGGAGCAGGCCATGCCGGTGCAGAAGCCGCCCATGCCGCTGCCAAACGCGGCGCAAAAACATTAATATTAACATTAAATTTAGACTTGATCGCCTTTATGCCATGTAATCCATCAATCGGAGGTCCGGCAAAAGGGATCGTCGTTAGAGAAATCGATGCATTAGGCGGTTTAATGGGGAAAGTAATAGATAAAACATACATTCAGATGCGAATGTTGAATACCGGTAAAGGTCCTGCAGTCAGAGCCTTACGTGCACAAGCAGACAAGCCGTTATATATTCAAGAAATGAAACGATTATTAGAAGAAGAACCTAACCTGACCTTGCGTCAAGGAATGGTGGAAGAACTAATTGTCAAAGATGGTAAAGTCCAAGGGGTTATTACAGAAACAAAAGGGATTTATCGCGCCCCAGCCGTTATTATTACAACCGGAACCTTTATGCGCGGACGTGTGTTAATCGGTGATGTTGCTTATGAGAGCGGACCAAATAACCAACGCCCAACTATTAAATTAGCAGAGAATTTAGAAGAATTAGGCTTTGAAATTGTTCGTTTCAAGACAGGTACACCACCAAGGGTGAATAATCGTACGATTGATTATGATAAGACAGAAATTCAGCCAGGAGATGAGCATCCACAACACTTTTCTTATGAAACAACCGAAGAAATTGTGGATCAGATCCCATGCTGGTTAACCTACACCAATGCGGAGACACATCAATTGATTAATGATAATCTCAAGCTGTCAGCGATGTACTCTGGAGCCGTCAGAGGAAGGGGACCAAGATATTGTCCGTCTGTAGAAGATAAAATTGTCCGTTTCCATGATAAATCACGTCATCAAGTCTTTCTAGAGCCAGAGGGACGTAATACGGAAGAAGTATATGTCCAAGGTTTATCTACTTCTTTACCTGAGTATATTCAGCGAGAAATCTTGAAAACTATTCCAGGTTTAGAGAATGCCGACATTATGCGTGCTGGATATGCGATTGAATATGATGCTGTAGTACCGACTCAATTATGGCCAACATTAGAAGTCAAAGCGATTGATGGTTTATTTACAGCTGGGCAAATCAATGGTACATCTGGTTATGAAGAGGCTGCCGCGCAAGGTTTAATGGCCGGGATTAATGCCGCCGCCAAAATATTAGATCAAGAAAAATGTATCTTGGATCGTTCTCAGGCTTATATCGGGGTACTGATTGATGACTTAGTAACAAAAGGAACCAATGAACCATATCGTTTGCTGACTTCAAGAGCAGAATACCGTTTACTTTTGCGTCATGATAATGCCGATTTGCGTTTGACAGAAATTGGTCATCGACTTGGTTTGATTTCGGATGAGCGCTTTGCTCGTTTTGAAGAGAAGAAACGCTTAATTGCGGAGGAAAAAGAACGATTAAGCACCGTTCGTCTGAAACCAACCGAGCAATTACAACAATTGATGGAGGATGTCGGTGGAACTAGATTGAAAGACGGTATCTTGGCGTATGATCTGATGAAACGTCCAGAAGTAACCTATGCCGTGATGGAACAAGTTGCTCCTGCTGAAAAGGAATTGGCCGATGATGTGAAAGAACAGGTGGAAATCCAAATTAAATATGAAGGATATATTTCGAAATCCAATCAACAAGTAGAACGTATGAAAAAAATGGAAAATAAATTAATCCCAGATCATATCAATTATGATGATATTAGCGGTATTGCTACCGAAGCAAGGGAGAAATTGAAAGAAGTACGGCCATTATCAGTTGGTCAAGCTTCCAGAATCTCTGGGGTAAATCCTGCGGATGTCTCTATCTTGCTAGTGTATATTGAGCAAGGAAATGTTGCGAAAGTGTCGAATGAATAGTAGGGGAGTGGTGTAATTGGATCTTCAATCCTTTCAAGCCCATATACAAGCACATAACATTCAAGTAACCGATCATCAGCTACAACAATTTGAACAATACTATCAGATTTTGGTGGAATGGAACGAGAAGATGAATTTAACAGCGATTACCGATAAGGAAGAAGTGTATGTCAAGCATTTCTATGATTCGATTACCGCTGCCTTCTATTTCGACTTTACCAATCAAGTGCATATTTGTGATGTGGGTGCTGGGGCTGGGTTCCCCAGTATCCCGCTCAAAATTCTATTTCCAGACATTCAAGTAACCATTGTAGATTCCTTGCAAAAACGGATTACCTTTCTTAACCATTTAGCTGTTAAGCTGGGGATAGAAGGCGTAAGCTTCTACCATGACAGGGCTGAATTGTTTGGAAGGAATGAACAATTCAGACATTATTTTGATGTGGTAATGGCGAGGGCTGTTGCAAGAACTTCTGTTTTATCGGAGTTGTGTTTACCATTATTACGGACAGGTGGCACGTTTATTGCAATGAAGGGCTCTCAGGCAGAAGAGGAATTAACGGAAGCACAAGATGGCATTGAAATATTAGGAGGAGCAGTGAACAGGCTAGAAACCTTTTCCTTGCCAGAGGATAACGGGGAACGAAATATTGTATTTATTGATAAAAAACGTAAGACACCGAAGAAATATCCAAGAAAACCAGGTGTCCCTAATAAGAACCCGTTATAAATATATGTAAAGGTTGATAAAAGGACCATTATCGATTGAGTTCGCAATATCGTGTTGCAACACCGATACGAGCGCATCGTGTGCGTTGAAAGCTCAAGGCAAATTCGACATCCGCCGTGTCATGTTTGTTGGACTTTTGGAACAACCTTTAAGGGGAAATATTTCTTATTAAGGTAGAGGGACTATTTAGGTGCTAAGAAATATATTTATGGAAAATTAGTGAGATTTTTTATCGCTTAAGAGATTTTTGTGATAAAATAGAAGTATTGAATGATGGAGGATGTTCCACGTGAAACGAGGAATATCTAACGGTTTCGTTTTACTTGCTTAACTCGTTTATTAAGCAAGTTTTCCCTTTTGTTTCTCTCTCTTTTTTAGCTGTTAAAGATAGTATGTTTAATTTTGTTTGTTAATTTTGTAAGTAGATGAAGAATACCCGCGGAAAGCGTGATCATCTAGTTTACGGATAAATGATAGAATGATGTGAAGTAGAAGAAGGTGGTGCTTGTTGTGTTACACCCATTTGGTAAAATTTTTGGATTAGGGGATAAATCGAGTGAAGAGTCAGCAGAGGATCTCGAGAAACTACAAGATGAGGTAATATATATTGAAACGGATAATATAGTACCAAACCGCTATCAGCCTCGATCTATCTTTGACGAAGAGAAAATTAATGAGTTGGCTCAAACCTTACATACACATGGTTTAATACAACCTATTGTCGTACGTAAAGCAGAAAATGAGGAAGCAACTTATGAGATCATAGCAGGTGAGAGACGCTGGCGTGCTGCAAAAAGCTTAGAATGGGACAAGGTTCCTGCTATTATTCGTGAGATGACGGATAAGGAAACGGCCTCCGTAGCCCTTATTGAGAATTTACAGCGTGAGGAGCTTACCGTTATTGAAGAGGCGGCAGCCTATGAGAAGCTGATTGAGATGCATAACTTAACACAAGAGGCACTAGCACAGCGATTAGGAAAAAGCCAATCCACCATTGCCAATAAAATGCGGCTGTTGAAGCTGCCAGAAGAGGTCAAAGAGGCCATTTTAAAGAAGACTATTACGGAACGTCATGCAAGGGCCTTGATTGCCTTGAAAAATGAAGAACAACAATTAAAAATATTGCTGCAAATCATTGAAAAGGAACTGAATGTGAAGCAAACAGAGGCCCTCATTGAACGACAGCTGGCAGATAAGAAGACACCAAAGAAACCGCGCTTGAAGGGTATCAATAAAGACATGCGAATTGCGATGAATACGATTAGACAATCATTGAATATGGTCTCTGATACTGGCATTGATTTAGAAACGAATGAACAAGAACATGATGACTACTATCAAATTACCATCAAAATTCCTAAGAAAAAATAACTGTACGCTGCCCATCTTTACTAGCAAGGAAGATGGGTTGTTTTTTTGTATCTTAGGCCTAATTACATGAAAGATTGATAAACTATGAAAAATCAAGGAAAGAAGCCATAGGCAACAAGTGGAGTATGTGAGTTCATTTGGAAAAAGATTAAACCATTTGAATCATTTATCACTGGAAAGGTATTTTATTTCTGAAAAATATCAATTTAGTGGTAGAATATAAGAGACAATTGCAAGAGGTAGGTGACATCATGGGGAAAATAATTGCCGTCGCAAATCAAAAGGGCGGTGTTGGAAAAACCACGTCTTCCGTTAATTTGAGTGCTTGCTTAGCAGATCTAAATAAAAAAATCCTAATCGTCGATATAGATCCACAAGGAAATGCTACGAGTGGGGTAGGAGTTAATAAGGCCGATGTTAATAAATGTATTTATGACGTTCTAGTAGATGATGCAGAGGTAAATGAGGTGCGAATGCAAACAACTGTTCAGCATTTAGAAATTATACCGGCAACTATTCATCTGTCCGGGGCGGAAATTGAACTGGTTTCCACTATGTCACGGGAAGTTCGCCTGAAGAAAGCCTTGGACAGTGTGAAAGATGAGTATGATTATATCATTATTGATTGTCCGCCATCATTAGGTTTACTCACGATTAATGCATTAACGGCGTCAGATACAGTCTTAATTCCTGTACAATGTGAATATTATGCCTTGGAAGGATTAAGTCAGCTCTTAAATACGATTAGACTGGTACAAAAGCACTTAAATAAGCACCTCATGATTGAGGGTGTGTTATTAACTATGTTAGATGCAAGAACCAACTTAGGAATCCAAGTCATCGATGAGGTCAAAAAGTATTTCCAGGATAAAGTATACAACACGATTATCCCTAGAAATGTTCGTTTGAGTGAAGCACCAAGTCATGGAAAACCAATAATATCATATGATTCTAGATCAAGAGGAGCCGAAGTATATCTTGATTTAGCAAAGGAAGTGATTGCAGGTGGCTAGAGGATTAGGAAAAGGATTAGATGCTTTTTTTC
Source organism: Gracilibacillus alcaliphilus (assembly GCF_016909015.1). GTDB lineage: Bacteria > Bacillota > Bacilli > Bacillales > Amphibacillaceae > Gracilibacillus > Gracilibacillus alcaliphilus. Next base: position 44,226 of record NZ_JAFBFA010000031.1, on the reverse strand, counting down.
CAGAGGTGGAAGAAGAAGACTTTGAGAAAATTGAGGAAATTGAATTAAAGAAATGCCGTCCCAATCCATATCAGCCTCGTCAAGTTTTTGAGGCAGATGCAATTGAGGAATTAAAGGAATCCATTCTAGAGCATGGTATTTTACAACCATTAATTGTGCGAAAAAGTATAAGAGGATATGAGATTGTAGTAGGGGAGCGCCGATTTAGAGCGGCGAAAGAAGCTAATTTGGATGTTATTCCTGTTATTATCAAGGAATTATCAGATGAACAAATGATGGAATTAGCGCTGCTGGAGAATATTCAGCGTGAAGACCTAACGCCGATTGAAGAGGCGACAGCTTATGATCGATTAATGAATGAATTAGGCATGACACAGGATCAGCTTGCTAAACGATTAGGCAAGAGTCGCTCGCATATTGCCAACTTAGTTCGTTTATTAAGCTTACCAGATGATATAGTAGTTTTGATAAATAATGGATCGATATCAATGGGACATGGCAGAGCTTTACTAGGATTAAAAGACAAACATAAACTCAAGCCAGTAGTTCAACGAATTATGAAAGAAAAACTAAACGTTCGCCAAGTGGAGGCATTGATTAATCAGCTAAATAATAACCAGCCGAAGAAGCCGAAGAAGGAAAAGAAAGATATCTTTATTACGGAACGCGAAAATCATTTGAAAGAGTATTTTGGCACCAATGTCTCGATTAGTAAGGGGAAACGCAAAGGAAAAATTGAAATAGAATTTTTTTCTGATGATGATCTAAATCGTATTCTAGATATGATGGATTAAAACGAGCCTGATTGTTTCACGTGAAACAACCAGGCTTTTTACTGGTAAGATCAGAAAGTATATAATTTTTCATGCGTTCATTCTTATTCAAGAATAGCCATGTCCAGCTCCAAGTGCCAAACTTTAGAGATTGCACGTCACGCCCTACGATAAGTCCACATCGACTCCTTCCGTCGTCGTGTTTCCTTTATCTCCGTTGTGACGCTCCAATCACTACGTTTTTAAAAGGGCGCTTTTCGTTCCTAAAAAAGCAGGGGAGTACCAAACACAGTTTAGGAATGAGCAGTTGTAAAATGTGGCAGCTTTCTATTCTAAAAAAGAGCTAGTCAGACCTATTGTTAAGTTATTGGGAGGAAAGTAAATGGTTTTATTAGGTACACTTGTTAATGGATTATGTATAATTATTGGTACGATCATCGGACTTATCTTTACCAATATTCCAGAACGTATAAAACATGTTGCCTTACAAGGAATCGGTTTGGTTGTGACCTTAATTGGTATACAAATGGCAATACAAGCCGATAATGTGATAATGATCCTCTTAAGCTTATTATTAGGAGGCATGGTCGGGACGGCTGTTCATTTGGAGGATAATTTAAACAGAATAGGGCAGCGATTAGAAGAGAGGGTGAGTAAAGGAAGAAAAGGTAATGTAACCGAGGGGTTTATCACTGCCAGTCTTATCTTTGTGATTGGTGCCATGGCGATTGTAGGTGCCTTGGACGGAGGACTCCGAGGGGATCATGAGGTTTTATTTACTAAAGCATTCTTAGATGGTTTTATGGCTATGGTATTGACAACTACTTTAGGTTATGGTGTTGTTTTCTCTGTGATTCCAGTTGTCTTATATCAAGGAAGTATTGCTTTGTTGGCTGTTCAAATTAATCGAATATTCCCAGAGCAAGTGTTAACTGGTTTTATATCCGAGGTTACTGCCATCGGTGGATTATTAATTTTGGCGATTGGGCTCAATATACTACAAATTACTAAGTTTAAAATAGGAGACTTTCTTCCTGCTATTTTTCTCTTTATTATCTTTTATTTTGGTTATGCCTATATCATATATTAGAAGATCTTTTTGAATGAAGTGCTGATTTCCTTCATACTAGCGCTGTTTCACGCATACGTTAGACTATAGAGCAATTAACGGTTATAGCAGGAGGAATAGTATGTGGAGAGCGGGGTTCAAATGGATTTTTTTAATTTTAGGTATAATGGTAGGCGCTGGTTATACTTCTGGCAGGGAATTGTGGCAATTTTTTGGTCATGAAAGTGGACTAGCTATTATCTTGTTTACGCTCTTCTTTATCTTTTGTATTGCCATTGTGATGAAGGCGAGCTATCGGTTTCAAACAACGAATTATTTTGATTTATTAACGATAATGCTAGGAAAGCAGATGGCACGTTTTTATGATTTCTTGATTTTTTTCTATCTGCTGTCTACAACGGTGATCATGACTGCTGGGAGTGGGGCAACATTTGAGGCTTTTTCCATGCCGAAGTGGGCAGGGATCCTTTTTCTTGCCGTCTTATCGGTTATCTTGTTTATCAAAGGATTGCAAGGTGTGCTGCAATTCAATTCATTTGTGATGCCAGTATTAATGGTAGGCTTGGTTGCTATGCTGCTGCTCTATTCAATGGATGAACAGATAACATGGGATCTTGCTTGGGAACGCCAGTCGAATTGGATGGCAGCATTTACCTTTACTGCGCTCAATATTTTATCGATACTAGCCGTACTAGGGGCAATTGGTGATCAAATTCGCTCCAATGGTGAGATATGGATAGCTAGTATTGGGAGTGGATTAATCTTAGGTGCGACGTCCTTTCTTTACAATAATAGTCTGGTACATATTGCTGATATGATTAATTTCTATGAAATTCCGTTATTTGCAATTTTGCAAAATTATTCGGTCTATACCAATATTTTGATGTCGATTCTATTATGGTTTGCCATCTTTACAACGGCAGTTTCCGGTATGCTGGCATTAGTAACCAGATTAAAACCTTATTTTCCTTTTCCGATGTGGAAGATAGCGTTAGTACTTTTTCTCTGTTTACTGCCATTAACCAGTATTGGTTTTTCTGCATTGATTGGCTTTTTATACCCGTTGTATGGGATTGTGAACTTATATTTATTTTGTGCGATTTTACTATTTCCTTTTTATAAAAAAATCTAATATAATAGAAATATGAGTTTGTGTAAGACTGAGGTGATAGAATGGAACGGAAACAATTTCAACTAAATGATGTCGTGGAAATGAAGAAACCACACCCTTGCGGAGAAAACAAATGGAAAATTATTCGAATGGGAATGGATATCCGTATTAAGTGTGAAGGCTGTGGACATAGTGTAATGATTCCGCGCAAACAGTTTGAGCAGAAGTTGAAAAAGGTTATCGAACCGGCTAATTAGAAATTTGTTCCACGTGAAACATTTTCGTTTTTTAATACAGACAAGACAGTCGAAAATATGTTTTTGGTGACATGAAAATGCGTAAATCAAGGGGGAAATACCCTTGGTTTTTTATTTTGAATAACTTGTCAATTAGTGAAACTATCACTATAATTGGTATGACTGATACGTTCATATGAACGCAATCCTTAAGGAGTGAAGGTTAATGGCATTAACAGCAGGAATTGTTGGTTTACCTAACGTGGGTAAATCAACGTTATTTAACGCAATAACGCAAGCAGGAGCAGAATCAGCAAACTATCCTTTTTGTACCATAGATCCAAATGTAGGTATTGTGGAAGTACCAGATCACAGACTGCAGAAATTAACGGAATTAGTAAAACCAAAGAAAACGATCCCAACAGCCTTTGAATTTACTGATATCGCCGGAATTGTAAAAGGGGCGAGCAAGGGAGAAGGGTTAGGCAACCAATTTCTATCTCATATTCGGCAGGTGGATGCGATCTGTCATGTGGTGCGTTGTTTTCAAGATGATAATATTACACATGTGTCTGGTAAGGTGGATCCGATTTCTGATATTGAGACAATTAACTTGGAATTAATCCTTGCCGATTTAGAAACGGTAACTAAACGTTTACAGCGTGTAGAGAAATTGGCTAAGCAAAAAGATAAAGAAGCAGTGGCAGAATTTGAAGTATTAGACAAACTTCGTGATGCATTTGAAGAGGAAAAACCAGCACGTGCGGTATCTTTTAACGATGAACAACAGAAGCTTGTAAAAGGGCTGCATTTGCTGACTAGTAAATCTGTACTATATGTAGCAAATGTTGGAGAAGATGAGTTGTTAGATATAGAAGACAATCCATATGTAAAACTGGTAAAAGAATTTGCCCAAAATGATCAGGCAGAAGTGATTGTGATCAGTGCTAAAGTGGAATCAGAGATTGCAGAGCTGGATGGGGAAGAGAAAGAAATGTTCCTTGAGGAGCTGGGTATTGCTGAATCAGGCTTAGACCAGTTAATTAAAGCAGCTTATCAATTATTAGGATTAGGCACTTATTTTACAGCTGGTGTACAAGAGGTGCGTGCCTGGACCTTTAGAAAAGGAATGAAGGCACCTCAAGCAGCTGGAATTATTCACAGTGACTTTGAGAAAGGTTTTATCCGGGCAGAAACGGTATCATATGATGATTTAGTGGAAGCTGGCTCCGAACAAGCAGCAAAAGAAAAGGGAAGAGTAAGATTAGAGGGTAAAGATTACGTAGTAAAAGACGGAGATGTAATGCACTTCCGTTTTAATGTATAAGAAAGACTTGGATGGGGTTTTCATCTGTATCTCCACATTTCCATACTTGGAGAGATGTCAACGAGCAGTCTAAGTGGGATAAGTCTCACTACCCATCAACGGGGACAAAGAAAACCTCACTGATGGCAGTCTCGCTTTAATGACACTAGGGGAAAACTTCCATGATTTGTCCAAATAAAGTTTGCAATATAGGTGGAGAATTGGTATAATGTTGTATTGTGAGTAATGAAATTATTACTCCTTGCTCTTTGACCAATCGAAGAGCCGCTAAGTCCAAAAGGAGGTGCAAACGGATGACTAAATATGAAATCATGTATATCATCCGCCCAAATATCGAAGAGGAAGCACAAACTGCTCTAATTGAGCGTTTCAACGGCATCCTTACAGATAATGGAGCGGAGATTGAAAAAGTAGAAGAAGTAGGCAAGAAACGTCTTGCTTATGAAATCGAAGATCACCGAGACGGATACTATGTAATTATTAACTTCGCTGGTGATGAAGCTGCTATTAATGAATTCAACCGTCAAGCGAATTTCTCGAGTGACATTATTCGTTATATGGCAATTCGTGAAGATGATCAATAATAAGGAGTGGTTCTGATGCTAAACCGTGTCGTACTTGTCGGCAGGCTGACGAGAGATCCTGATTTACGTTACACACCAAATGGCGTTGCCGTTGCAAACTTTACTGTTGCTTGTAATCGACCTTTTTCAAATCAGCAAGGAGAACGTGAAGCTGACTTCATTAACTGTGTAGTTTGGAGAAAGCAAGCGGAAAATTTTGCTAATTATATGAGTAAAGGGAGTCTTATCGGTGTAGACGGTCGAATCCAGACTCGTAGTTTTGATGATCAAGAAGGTAAGAGGGTATTCATTACAGAGGTAATGGCTGAATCGATTCAGTTCTTGGAATCAAGGGGTGGATCTGGTGGAGGACAACCTTCTTCCCAAGGCGGATCTCAAGGCTATAATCAGAACCAGCAACAATCTCAATATAATCAAAACCAAAATCAATATAATTCTAACTTTAATAACAATAACCAAGGAAATAACAATAACAGTAACGATAATCCATTCCAAGACAGTGGAGAACCTATTGATATTTCTGATGATGACTTACCATTCTAATATAAAAGGAGGTTATACTTATGGCAGCTCGTCGCGGTCGTGCAAAGCGTCGTAAGGTGTGTTATTTTACAGCGAACGGAATTACACACATCGACTATAAAGATGTAGAATTGCTAAGACGTTTCGTTTCTGAACGTGGAAAAATTCTTCCACGTCGTGTAACTGGAACTTCTGCAAAATACCAACGTAAATTGACAAGAGCAATCAAACGCGCTCGTCAAATGGCATTATTGCCTTACGTAAGTGAATAATAAAGAAACCTAGGTGCTTATGTACCTAGGTTTTTTTATTGTTAGATAATTTGTCATCAGTAATTTGTTTCGGATTGTATATATTCTTTAAGCCTCGATGAAGGGGCTGCCTTTTGAAACCTACAGTCAAAAATGATAGAATTATTCTGCTATATAGACAGATCATGTAAGTAATGAATTCAATTTATGAACATTTCAATTTTTCCAAGAAGTTCTGACAGAGGATTGAACATAAAAGAGCATGAAAAACTATAAAAACAGGAGGAGAATCAAGTGATCCAAAAGCATCATTCACCGCCAAAACATATCGTTTCTGCAGCTGCGATTGTGATCAATGAGCAGCAGGAAATCTTATTGATTAAAGGACCGAGAAGAGGTTGGGAAATGCCAGGAGGTCAGGTTGAAGAAGGAGAGTCGTTGAGAGATGCAGCTATACGGGAAACAAAAGAAGAATCCGGTATAGAGATAGAGATTGTAAAGTTTTGCGGTGTTTATCAAAATGTTAAACAATCTATTTGCAATACGTTATTCTTAGCTATACCAGTTGGAGGTAAATTGACTACCTCGCCAGAAAGTTTAGAGGTGGACTTTTTTCCGATAGATCGAGCCTTGGAAATGGTTACTCATCGTAATTTTAGAGAAAGGATAGAGTGTTGTCTGGATGAAGCGAAACAGCCATTTTGCATAGAGTTTTAGCTGGATATAAAGCAGGAAAATCCGCTGATTTTGTATTGACAATAACTGCTAATTTGCTATCATAGTAACATTCAGTAATTTCATTCTATGTATAGAAAGCAAAAGGTGCTATAATAAGACATAGCTGTTAGAAAAATGGTTTATAAGTGAAAAACTTCACGAATAAGTGGTGTTTTTTTTTCAAAAATATATGTTTTGGAGGGGACAAGTGTGACATTTAAGGTACTAATCAGCGACCCTTTAAGTGAAGAGGGTATCCAGCCATTAAGAGAAGCAAAAGATATTCAAGTAGATGTAGAAACTAATTTGTCTGTGGACGAGCTAACTGATCGCATTGGAGAATATGATGCTTTGTTAGTAAGAAGCCAGACAAAAGTAACGAGAGATATTATTAGCAAGGCTTCTAAATTAAAGATTATTGGTCGTGCAGGTGTTGGTGTAGATAATATCGATATAAGTGCAGCAACCGAACGCGGTATTATTGTTGTGAATGCCCCTGACGGGAATACTAACTCAGCGGCAGAGCATACAATTGCGATGTTAACGTCACTAGCTCGTAAGATTCCTCAAGCTTACTATGCATTAAAACAGGGTAAATGGGATCGTAAAACCTATGTTGGGGTAGAGCTGAAAGGAAAAACATTAGGCGTCATTGGTATGGGACGAATTGGTGCAGAGGTAGCTACTCGTGCCAAAGGTCAGCGTATGAATGTCATTGCCTATGATCCTTTTTTAACAAAAGATCGTGCAGCTAAACTGGGGATAGACTTTGGATCTGTGGAAGATGTGATTTTGGCAGCAGACTTTATCACGGTGCATACCCCGCTTATTAAGGAAACAAAGCATTTAATTAATAAAGAAGCTTTCGCCAAAATGAAAGATGGTGTGCGCATTGTCAATTGTGCCCGCGGTGGTATTATTGATGAAGATGCTCTATATGAAGCGATTAAATCTGGAAAAGTAGCTGGAGCTGCTTTAGACGTATTTGAGGAAGAGCCGGCAACTGATCATCGTTTGTTAGAATTACCGGAAGTAATTGCTACCCCACACTTAGGGGCAAGTACGATTGAGGCGCAAGAATCGGTAGCAATTGATGTCAGCCATGATGTTGTTCGTTATTTAACCGAAGGTATTGCCAAGAACCCTGTCAATTTACCGGCTGTACCGAAAGAAATTATGAATAAGATTGAACCGTATTTCCATTTATCCGAGAAACTAGGTACATTCTTAACCTACTTAACTAATGGAGTAATAGAAGAAATCAATATCTCTTATTCAGGTGATCTAAATGAGCTAGAGGTAGCGCCATTAACCCGTAATACAATCAAGGGCTTATTAAAGCGTCATTTAGGTGATCATGTCAATGATGTGAATGCCTCTTATTTGGCAGAAAAAAGAGGTATCCGCGTGAATGAAAATAAATCTTCTGTCACAAAAGGCTTTACCAACCTGTTGACAGTTGAAGTAAAAACGAAGAATGTGACTCGTTCTGTATCTGGTACATTATTAAACGGTCTAGGCCCTCGCCTTGTACAAGTGGATGCTTATAGTGTCGATGTCGTACCGGAAGGCAACCTGGTTGTGATTAAGCACAACGACCGTCCTGGAGTAATCGGTAAGGTCGGGAACATGTTTGCAGAGAAAAACATCAACATCGGGGCGATGCAGGTAGGCCGATCTGATGTTGGCGGTGAAGCGATCATGATTCTCACCATTGATAAATATTTAGAAGATGATGAAATCGAAGCATTGAAACAAGTAGAAGAAATCGAAAAACTAACTGCTATGCAGCTGTAAAAACAAAAGCGCTCTTGCCTTGGGGGCTATACCCAAGCAAGAGCGCTTTTTTGACTGGAATCTAGTTTACATAATCGCCGAGTGGCCAGTAAGTCATATCAAGTGGCCAGTAACAGTCGATGAGTGACCAGTAACAGTCGATGAGTGACCAGTAAGTCACATCGAGTGGCCATTTAACCACGTGCAAGCAGTCAAAAAATATGCACCCAGTCATCTGCTTTACGAAAGAATATCGAATAATTCTTCCAGATGTTTAATTTCATAGGTTGGCTCTACCTCATCGGCTGTCTTTCCTTCGCGATTAATCCATACGCTCTTAATCCCTGTACGATTAGCACCTAGGATATCTGTCATCAGATTGTCACCGACCATTAAGGCTTCGTCACACTTGATGCCGGCAGTTTCTAAGACATGTTCAAAGATACTTGGATCAGGTTTGCCTTTTCCAAAATCTCCAGAAATAATAATATGATCGAAATAGGGCCGTAATTCAGGAGTTATCGTTAATTTCGTATTTTGTAAATCTGGTGAGCCGTTGGTAAGCATAATTAATTGATAATCAGGCTGTAATTTCTCTAATACGCGAAACGTTTCTTCGTATACAAAAGGACTTTCTTTGCGTTTTTTCGGGAATTGTTCTGCCAAATACGCACCGAAGGCTTCGTCTTCTATGCCAAGCTGTTTCAGTCCGTTGATCCATGATTGTTTGCGGTAATCAGGAGCAAGGGCAGCCATTTTTTGAAAATCGCTATCATCTTCATCTAAGAAATTGCCCCACAGTCCTTCAAACGGGTTGATACCAATCATTTGCGTGAATGGATAGGTTTCATAACCTTGATATAAATGGCGTGCCTGTTCACGAGTGGTCTCTTCCAGTTGTTCTGGATCGATATCAAATTTGTCTTTCGCTAATTGACAAGTTTTCTCAAATGCGGTTTTGACGCTTTTTTTGTCCCATAACAGGGTATCATCTAAGTCAAAAATAATGGTTTTAATCAACATTCTGCCTCCCTCTGGTGCTTCTCCCTCTATTATACTGAATAATTTCCATTTGAACAAACCTCATTCCAGCATGTATAGTTGTCACGTGTTTAAGTTAGTATCGGAAAAATCTCTTGGGTGGACGTCTCACTTTATTTGTAGCAGCTATCCAGTTCGTATATAATAGGAATAGCAAAAGTAGCACAGCGCTTTAACGCTGTGCTTTTTTCCACACGAAAATCAGTGTTAAAGGTGGTTACAAAATGGAGCAACAAACGATAAAGAAGGATTTCTTTATCTGTATAGGTATTTTCATCGCCATGCTGCTTGCCACAATTTTTTTGCCTCTGCAGGTAGTCATGCTTTTCCTTTTACCAATTCCGATTATACTTATTGTAAAAAACTATCCGATCAAATATATCAGTATTGCGATGGCAGTTATGTTACTGCTTGCCTCTGTGATCGTGCCGGCATTGTCCATCCCTGTTACTGTATTTGCACTGCTTAGCGGCGGGATGATTGGCTGGCCGTTAAAGAAGGACCGCCATCCTTATGAGATATGGGCGAACGGGGCTGCTGGATTTGTGTTAGGCTTCGCTTTTATCTATTTGTTTGTAGAGGCTGTTTTAAATATTTCGATTATTGATTCTTTTATGGCGTCGATGGATGAGTCATTAGCAATGACCGAGAGAATTTTTGGAGCAGTTGGGGCAGATACAGAGAGCTTGGAGCTTGTCAAAGAACAAGTGAATGCCTTAATCCAGCTATTGCCGGTTATCTTAGCAGTTGTGTCGATGGTGTATGCTTTTGTAACACAATGGCTTACATTTAAGTGGCTGAATCGGGGAAATAGAATAGATAACCTGTATGTCTTTCCAGCTTTCCGTCAATTAAAATTTCCTAAGGCAATGCTGTGGATATATTTTATTTTGTTAGTCTTTACTTTCTTTATCGGGCCTGAGATGACCTCGATTGGGCAGGTAGCCGTTTGGAATTTATTCCATATGACGGGCTTTCTAGTGGCGCTGCAAGGATTATCATTTATTTATTTTTATGCCCATGCAAAGAAAAAGTCCCTAGCGTTACCTGTAGTAGCAATCATTGTAACGATATTATTTCCAGTAATGGGTCTTTATTTGCTGAGAATCTTAGGTATAATTGATTTAGGTTTTGAATTAAGAAAAAGAATGACAGAATAGAAATGTAATCGAAGCTTGGTATTTTGTTAGGAGTTGACGTTTATGTCAAAATGGAAAGATAGGCTTGCAGTGATGGGCTGGCATATTATTAGTCTTTATATACTTGCCTTCGTTCTGCTTATATTTCTCTTTTATTACAACTGGATAACTGGGATTGTAATGGCTGTTATCTTTGCCGCATCGCTATATTATAGTATTGAACGGGAACGGCAGCTGGAGAATCAGACAGAGAAATATATATCGATGCTTTCCTATCGGGTCAAAAAAGTCGGCGAGGAAGCCCTTTTAGAAATGCCTCTGGGTATTATCTTATATAGTGAGGAAGATAAGATACAGTGGACAAATCCTTACATGTGGCAGTTCTCTGATGCTAAATCTTTAGCAGGAATGGATTTAGGGGAATTGGCGGCTGAAATTCCTGTTTATTTGAAGGAGGATAAGGAAAACTTCTGGGTAACCATTGCGGATTATGATTTTCATGTTTATCACAAGAAAGATGAGCGATTATTATACTTGTTTGACCGCACGAAACAAATCGAAATCCAGAATCTTTATCTTAATGAGAAAACCATTCTTGCTACGATTTTCCTCGATAACTATGAAGAAATCACACAGAACATGGATGATACACCGAAGAGCCGTATTAATTCCCAAGTGACTTCGATTCTGAATAAATGGGCGAATGAACACGGGATATATTTAAAGCGTACGTCACAAGAACGCTTTATGGCCGTGATGAATCAAGCGATTTTAACAGAGTTAGAAAGGACGAAGTTTGAGATCTTAGATGAGGTTCGTGAATTACTTTCAGATAATAATGTCCCGCTTACACTAAGTATTGGAATAGGTACAGCTAGCGAGAACCTGCCGGAGCTCGGCGAATTATCACAGTCCAGTCTTGATTTGGCCTTAGGCCGCGGGGGGGATCAGGTAGTTATTAAAAATGGTGAAACAGGTAAAGTACGCTTCTACGGAGGGAAAACGAATCCAATCGAGAAACGAACGAGAGTAAGGGCAAGAGTGATCTCTCACGCGTTGAAGGAATTAGTTAAGGAAAGCAGCCGCGTAATTATTATGGGCCATAAATCGCCGGATATGGATTCGATTGGGGCATCGATAGGTGTCTTGAAAATTGCACAGGCAAATGATACCGAGGGATTTATCGTCTTGGATAAAGATAACATTAATACAGGTGTACAGCGGTTAGTGGAGGAAATTAAAGAGGAAGAAGAGCTTTGGTATCATTTTATTAATCCTGATTCGGCGCTGGAAATGATTACGAAGGACACCTTGCTAGTCATTGTCGACACACATAAGCCGTCACTTGTACAGGAAGAGCGGCTCATCTCGAAGACAGATCATGTGGTTATTATTGATCATCATCGCCGCGGGGAGGAGTTTATCGATTATCCAACCCTAGTATATATGGAGCCATATGCTTCATCGGCATCGGAATTAATTACCGAATTATTAGAATACCAGCCTGCTAAGCTGCACTTAAGTATGTTAGAAGCAACTTCACTTTTAGCTGGAATTATTGTCGATACGAAAAGCTTTGCACTTCGAACAGGTTCAAGGACCTTTGAGGCCGCTTCTTATTTACGATCCAAGGGTGCAGATACGATATTAGTCCAGAAATTCTTAAAAGAAGATTTAGATACTTATGTCAAACGAAGCAGATTAATTGAAAACACGAATATTTATCGTAGTAATATTGCTATATCAGTGGGAAATTCTCGTGAAACCTATGGACCTGTCATTATTGCACAAGCAGCTGATATCCTGCTGACCATGTCAGGGATTGAGGCATCCTTCGTTATTTCAGAGCGGGAAGACGGCCGTATTGGTATCAGTGCCCGTTCCTTAGGCAATGTAAATGTACAAATCATTATGGAGAGAATGAATGGCGGCGGACATTTAACCAATGCCGCTACCCAATTAGATGAAATATCAGTGATTGAGGCCTATGAATGGCTGAAGGAGATCATTGATGAGTATTGTAAAGGAGGAGAAGAGAAATGAGAGTAATTTTTACACAAGATGTAAAAGGAAAAGGGAAAAAAGGCGAAGTGAAGAATGTATCAGACGGATATGCCCGTAATTTTCTATTAAAAAATAATATGGCAGTGGAAGCTAATTCAGCTAATCTGAAGGCATTAGAAGCCAAGAAAAACAAAGCAAAGCAGTTAGAAGCGCAAGAAGTAGAAGACGCCAAGCAGCTTAAGGAACAACTAGCGAATATGGAAGTAAAGATAACCGCTAAGTCTGGTGATGCCGGCCGCTTATTCGGATCGATTACCAGCAAGCAGATTGCAGAAGCATTAAAGAAGGAACATAATATCAAAATGGATAAGCGCAAAATAGAGCTGGACCAGCCTATTCGAGCATTAGGATATACCGATGTGCCAGTGAAGCTTCATAACGAAGTAACAGGTACGATTCGGGTACATGTAGTAGAAGCCTGATAATCAGTGGTGAACCAAAGAAATCATCGAGTAACAAGCGCCAATACCGGCGCTTGTTGTCGCTTTTCTAAAGGGGTGTGTATGTGATGACAGATATGGTGCAAGGGCGGCAGCCGCCACATAATATGGAGGCAGAACAAGCCGTACTGGGTGCTATTTTCTTAGAGCCTGAGGCTATCTCCAGTGCCTCTGAGTTGTTAGTGCCAGAAGATTTCTATCGTGCCAGCCACCAAATTATTTTTCGTGTCATGCTGGAACTGGCCGATAAGTCAGAGCCGATTGATATCGTAACAACGACGACCACATTGGCTAACCGCCAGCAATTAGATGATGTAGGCGGTGTGTCCTATTTAAGTGATTTAGCCAATGCTGTACCGACAGCTGCTAATATTACGTATTATTGCCGGATTGTAGAAGAGAAATCGATCCTCCGAAGGCTGATACGGACAGCGACCGATATTGTGACGGACAGTTATGACAAAGAGGATGAAGTGGCAGAGGTACTCAACGAATCGGAGAAAAGGATCTTAGAAGTATCAAACCGCAAGAATGCCTCTGCTTTTAAGAATATTAAGGATGTATTAATTGAAGTGTATGACAAAATCGATCAATTGCACAAGAACAGCGGGGAAGTAACAGGTATTGCCTCTGGCTTTCGCGATTTAGACCGGATTACTTCCGGTTTTCAGCGCAATGATTTGATTATTGTGGCTGCCCGTCCTTCTGTAGGGAAGACAGCCTTTGCCTTAAATATTGCTCAAAACGTTGCCATCAAAACGAATGAAAATGTTGCTATTTTTAGTTTGGAGATGGGGGCTGATCAGTTAGTATCCAGGATGCTTTGTGCCGAAGGAAATATCGATGCCCAGCGCTTGCGGACCGGATCGCTGGAAGAAGAAGACTGGAGCAGATTATCGATGGCGATGGGAAGTCTATCGAATGCCGGTATCTATATTGACGATACCCCGGGGATTCGTGTCAGTGAAATCCGCTCTAAATGCCGTCGTTTAAAACAAGAACACGGACTGGGCATGATCTTGATTGATTACCTGCAATTGATTCAGGGAAGTCTAGGTACTACCGATAACCGTCAACAAGAAGTATCAGAGATCTCTCGTTCCCTCAAAGGTTTGGCCAGAGAGCTGGAAGTGCCCCTTATCGCCTTGTCACAGCTGTCACGGGGGGTGGAATCCAGACAGGATAAACGTCCGATGATGTCCGACTTGCGTGAGTCGGGAAGTATCGAGCAGGATGCCGACATCGTAGGCTTCTTGTATCGTGATGATTATTATGATCAAGAATCAGAGAAACAGAACATTATTGAAATTATTATTGCCAAACAGCGTAATGGTCCAGTAGGTACTGTGGAACTGGCCTTTGTAAAGGAGTATAATAAATTCGTCGATCTTGATCACCGTTATCAAGATGGTGATATACCGCCAGGATAGGAGTAGGATTCCTTATCCTGGTATAATAGCTATTTTTACGAACGATAATCAGTCCTTTTGTTAATAATGTTCGTAATTAAATTGACATTATTGCACAAGATTGATAAAATTAGTTCGGAATGAAATAAATAAATAAGGCGGAGGTGCCGTTTATGTCTTCAGTAGTCGTTGTTGGAACACAATGGGGAGACGAAGGGAAAGGCAAAATTACAGACTTTCTTTCACAAAATGCAGAAGTAGTAGCACGTTACCAAGGTGGTAACAATGCAGGTCATACAATTAAATTTGATGGTATTACATATAAGTTACATCTCATACCTTCGGGAATCTTTTTTAAAGAAAAAGTATGTGTATTGGGGAATGGGATGGTGATTGATCCAAAAGCCATGGTAGAGGAAATCAAGTATTTACATGATCGCGAAGTAAACACAGATAACTTGCGCATCAGTAACCGCGCCCATGTTATTCTTCCTTATCACCTGAAATTAGACCTTTTACAAGAAGAATCTAAAGGTGTAAATAAAATCGGTACAACTGGTAAAGGGATTGGTCCAGCCTATATGGATAAAGCCGCTCGTGTCGGTATTCGTATCGCTGATTTACTAGATAAGGATGCCTTTCGTGAGAAGCTGGAAAGCAACCTTGAAGAGAAAAATCGTTTATTTGAAAAAGTATATGAAACAGACCGTATTGAGGTAGAGGACATCTTAGAAGAATACTATGAGTACGGTCAGCAGTTAAAGCAATATGTTGTTGATACATCTGTTGTCTTAAATGATGCATTAGATGCAGGCCGTCGTGTGCTGTTTGAAGGTGCGCAAGGGGTTATGCTGGATATTGACCAAGGAACATATCCATTCGTTACGTCTTCAAACCCAATTGCAGGCGGGGTAACAATTGGTTCTGGTGTAGGGCCTTCTAAGATTGACCATGTTGTTGGTGTATCAAAGGCATATACGACACGTGTTGGTGATGGCCCATTCCCAACGGAACTGCATGATGAGATTGGTGATCAAATTCGTGAGGTGGGCCGAGAATATGGCACCACAACAGGCCGTCCGCGTCGTGTTGGCTGGTTTGACAGTGTGGTTGTGCGTCATGCCCGTCGTGTAAGTGGTATTACCGATCTATCTCTAAACTCTATTGATGTATTAACAGGTATCGAAACATTAAAGATCTGTACCGCTTATAAGTATAGAGGGGAAATTATTGAAGAATTCCCAGCCAGTTTAAAGGCATTGGCAGAATGTGAGCCAGTATATGAAGAACTGCCAGGCTGGACAGAAGATATTACCGGGGTAAAGAGCTTGCATGAGCTGCCTGACAATGCACGCCATTATTTAGAGCGTATTTCTCAATTGACAGGTATTCCATTATCGATCTTCTCCGTTGGACCTGACCGCTCACAAACAAATGTTGTTCGCAGTGTATATAGTAACTAATTTGAATCAACCGCCCTTTCCTTGATGGAAAGGGCGGTTTTTGGCCGTATAAAATGGAACAGGATAAAAACAACTTTTATTCTGATACCACTGTTTAATAAAGTTTCTTAAAAAATACCAGCTATGTATTAAGGCTCGAGGAACCCAATCGAAGCGACCAAATAAAGCAGGCCAACAATGATAAACAGCAAGCTATTTACAGTAACGAGAGCTTTCCGAGTCCCTCCTTCGGAAAGGAAACAAGCACTGATCATTCCTATTACACTTATAAAAAGAGGTGCATACATACTGATGTCAAACAGGTAGGCAAATAAGCCATTGTTCCAATCTTGGGAAGAGTACATCATCATCAAACAGACAAGGATGATACTGATTACGGATAGACTAGTAAAGAAATTCTTCAATATATCTCCACCTTTTTTAAGTGTCAATTTGGATTGTTTTCCATTATATAATAATCGTTTCTGTTTGACAAAGTTAGTTTTTAATTTGGGATTTGCAGCGGTTGTTCAAAAAATGTGGAGGGACTTAGCATAATTTATAACGAATACTCGAATAACTAAGGATTAGTTATTCTTTTTTTGATGCCATCATCGATAAGTTCTCCGCTGAATGATAAAACAATCTGAAAAAAGAAACTACAGAGGCAGTCCCATCCATATATTCAACAGCTAAAAGCAATATCCTTAGGGAATAACCCTGCAAGGTGGGAAATTTGTCAATTTCTGTTCTTGACTTTTTTTAAAGGTCGGGGTAATATAATCAAATTCGAACAATTTTCTATTTTTATGGTAGAACGTTCGTATTTTAACGTGTGAGCGAGGTTAAAACAATGAAGGATAAAGTAACAGAAAGATTATTTCGGCTGCAATCGAATCAGACCAACGTAAGGACTGAGCTAATTGCAGGATTAACAACCTTTATGACGATGCTGTATGCATTGATCGTTGTTCCAAATATGCTGGAAGAAGCAGGTATGCCATTAGGTCCTGTCACAGTAGCTGTTATTTTGATGACAGGTATAATTACCATTATCATGGGGCTATATAGCAACCGGCCATTTGCCCTTGCGCCAGGGCTTGGTTCAGTTGGCTTCCTTGCCATTACCCTATCCGTTTCTGAAGGGATTCCTTGGCAGGTTGGCATGGGGATGGTATTTATTTCAGGGATAGCATTTGTCATATTTACGATCTTAGGACTGCGTCAGATTATTGTTAAATTAATGCCGCCGGCTATTAAGCTGTCGATTGGGGCGGGTGTAGGTTTATTTATTGCGTTGATTGGTTTTCGAAATGCGGGTCTTGTCGTTGCCAGTGAAGAATCGAACTCCTTACAATTAGGTGATATCGGTTCACCTAATGCGATTCTGGCGTTGGTGGGATTTCTGATTATGAGTGTGTTATTAGCAAGAAATGTGCGCGGACACTTGCTGATTGGAATTATTCTGGTCACGATTATCGGTATTCCAATGGGAGTGACCACGTTACCGGACAAAATCTTTTCTCTGCCGGAAAGTGTGGCACCAGTTGCCTTTGAATTAGATATCAAAGAGGCATTGAAGATTTCCTATTTTCCATTTTTATTAGCTTTCTTTATTCCAGATTTCTTTTCCACCTTAGGAACGATGCTAGGGGTAGCGAGCAAAGGGAATATGCTGGATAAGAACGGAAACTTACCGCAAATCGATAAGCCGTTTATTGTCGATGCGGGTGGTACGGTATTGGGGTCACTGTTCTCGGTGCCGGTTATGTCGACATACGTGGAATCAGCAGCAGGAGTAGAGACCGGCGGCCGAACAGGCTTAACCTCTGTCACAACAGGTTTCTTGTTTCTATTAACCCTGTTTATTACACCACTTATTTTTATTATTCCGACAGAAGCAACGGCACCGGCCTTAATTTTGGTTGGATTAACGATGTTATCTGCCGTGAAGAATATTAATTTCGGTGATGTGACAGAATCATTGCCCGCATTTATGACCATCGTTATTACCATCTTTACGTTTAACTTTGGTAATGGGATTGCAGCTGGGATTATTATTTATGTACTGGTAAAATTGTTTTCAGGAAGACACAAAGACTTCCACTGGGGATTATATATTGTCATTATTCCGCTCATTCTTTATTTCGTTTCATTAGCACACTAAGCAAAGAGGAGGAGTTAGCATGTATGAAAGGAAACATATTGTAGCGGCTGCCAGAGGCGACGAGCCGATGGATCTGGTTATTCGTAATGTCCAGCTCGTCAATGTCTTCACCGCAGAAATCTATCAGGCAGATATCGGGGTAAAAGAGGATCGCTTTGCAGCGGTAGCCGCTTATCGAGACGGCAAACCTGCTTTTTCTATAACAGGAAAAGAAGAAATAGAAGGAAGCGGCAGATATGCCATCCCAGGACTGATTGATTGTCATGTACATATCGAGAGCACGATGATTACCCCTGATATGTTTGCACGGGCAGTACTTCGTCACGGTACCACTGTAGCGGTAATTGATCCGCATGAAATCGGAAATGTGATGGGGGCAGAAGGTGTCCAATATATGATTGATGCCAGCAAAGACTTGCCGGTAGAAATCCTTACAACAATTCCATCTTGTGTACCAGCAGTGCCGGGAATGGAAACGGCAGGAGCGGAATTTCATCCAGAAGATGTGGAAGCGATGCTGAAACTGCCAAATGTGGTTGGGATTGCAGAATTGATGGATTATGTCGGTGTGATTAATCAAAGTCCGAGAATGGCAGGGATCGTCCAGAAAGGCCTGAATGCAGGTGTAAGAAATGAGGGGCATCTGCCAAGGGTATATGGATCTGATTTGGCTGCTTATCTGGCTGCTGGTGTAGATACAGATCATGAGAGCCGTTCAGCTGATGAAATCTTAGAAAAATTACGTGCCGGCATGCTGATCTATATTCGGGAGTCCAGTATCAGCCAGTTTGCTGATATTGCGACAGAGGCTTGGAGAGAGGTTCCTCATGTCAGCAATATTGCTATGTGTACGGATGATGTTGAACCGAGTGATATGTTGAAAAACGGACAAATGAACCGCGTGGTACGCCGCTGTATTGAAGAAGGCATTCCAGCTCCACTGGCCATTCGTTATGCCTCTCTAAATGGAGCCGTTCGCTATGGTTTGCGTGACCGCGGGGCGATTGCCGCAGGTTTCCGGGCAGACTTCTCTTTAGTTGGTTCATTGGAGGCCATGGATGTGCAAGATGTATTTGTGGCCGGTAAACAGCAAGTGTGTAATGGTATACTGAAGGAAGAAATCTCCAGTGATGTGGCACCTATATTGAGAAATACAGTTAATATCCCAGACTTAACCGAGCAAGATTTTGTGATTACAGCACCGGCTGGCTCTGGCAAGGTAAAGCTGCAAACCATGGAGATGCGCAAGAACGGTACAACGGCAAAGGGTGAGCTCGAATTAACCGTACAGGACGGTGTCATTGCCTCCCTGCCAGCAGATTATGTGTTTGTAACAGTGATAGGAAGACACGGACAAAACAGCAAACCTTTTGTTGGCGTCTTAAAAAATTCAGGCTTGCGCAATGGAGCCTATGCCACCACAGTGGCACATGACAGTCATAACTTAGTCGTTGCAGGCACCAATGCAGCTGATATGCTGGCTGCTGTGAAACAAGTGCAAGCGATTGGCGGCGGGTTATGCCTTGTTGAAAATGGTGAGGTGCGTGCCCAAATCGAATTACCGCTTGCCGGACTTATGTCTCCAGAACCAATTGAGAGCCTTGCTGTAAAGGTTGACCAGTTCTGTGAAGTGGCTAAGGAGATGGGAGTACAAGTAGGACGACGCTCGCCAGCTATGGCATTTTCTTCGCTAACCTTAACCGTTATTCCGGAGATCCGTTTATCTGATTTAGGTTTAGTAGATGTGGCTACACAGGAATTCTTACCATTATTTATCGAGGAATAAGATAGATAAGAGGGGCTGTTGCAAAATGTACATGTTGCATTTTGTGGCAGTTTTTTTGCACCCTAGGAAAGGGAGTATAAAAATATATGGATTATAGTATAAGTAAAACGAAGGCTTTCGCCATAAAGACTTGGCGATAAGCCAAGTTTTTCTATCCGGGACGTTGTTTTTTTGTTCCACTTATTTTATCGTGGAAAATTTTTGTACAACCATGTTGCGTTAATTGTAATCCTGTTGATACACGTGCATATCCAATTAACACCAAAATCACTCTTTCCTCATTTTCCCTTTGATTTCATTGAAACATAAGATGTTAAATATATAGTTAATGAACATAGATTGATGGACGGAGTTTTGTCACATTACAAACGGTAAAAAACGCCCCTTATGAATTAAAAAGGAGCGTGTTCAGAAAAGGACGAGTTTTGGAACAAATAATCAAATGTGTGCTTTTTAACTTTGTTCAGAATACGGTTCAGATTGTTGAACAAAGCAGGAACTTTTAGGATCTCATCACAGCATTCTAAATACTTTCCTAGAAATCTTGGGTATGGATCAGTGTACATCTATTTCAATATCAACTAAAAATTATCTTGCTCATAAAAATTCACTAAAGCTCTTGCCATATCATAAATATTTTGTCTTAAAGTTATAGGATGAACGACCCTGCCCGTTTATATTTCATTTGTAGTTTTCTTTCACTCCAAATTGCTTGTTGTAGAATTTTAAAAAACTCAATCTTTTCAGTTGACTGTCTCCATGTACTCGTATCAACATGAATTCGATTCCAAACAACATTGGCATTTTTCTGCAAGAAACGTGGAATAGAAGCAATAAGTTTTTGACGTGCTTTATTCCAATCGGTTGTTAAACCTAGGTCATTTAGTAACCGGGGTGATGGTGAAATAAACAAAGACTTAATTTCATTATCTTTTAAACCTGTTATATTTGTTCGATAGCCTTCCAGTAAAGACCAGCCTCCATTTTTTCCACGCTTTGCGAAAACTGGAATTCCTGTTCTGCTCAAGGCTTCCATGTCCCGATGAATGGTACGTTCGGTCACTTCCAATTCATTCGCCAATGCTTTGGTTGTTAATTTTTCGTTATTTTGTAACAACAATATTATGCTAATAAGTCTGTCTGCCCGCATGGATAACCACCTAACAAAAATATTTTAATAGGCTTAATATGACATAAGGTGTCATCATTATAGATTATACTATAGATATTACAAATGGGAGGTAGATAAAAATGAAATCTTTAAAGGGAAAAGTAGCTTTGGTAGCTGGTGGAACAAGAGGAGCCGGCCGTGGTATTGCTATGGAGTTAGGTGCCGCAGGAGCTACTGTCTATATCACTGGGCGTACGACACGACACGAGATTTCTGAATACGGGCGCCATGAAACTATTGAAGAAACAGCTGATCTAGTAAATAACTTAGGTGGAATCGGAATTGCTGTTCAAGTTGACCATCTTATTCATGAACAAGTACAGTCCTTAATTGAAAGAATTGAGAAAGAACATGGAAGGTTAGATATACTTGTAAATGATATTTGGGGAGGTGAATATCTTGTTGACTGGTGGAATACGAGAGTATGGGAGCATTCGCTTGAAAATGGCTTAAGAATGCTTCGTTTAGCGATTGATACTCATTTGATTACGAGCCATTACGCATTACCTTTGCTCATCAAAAACGAGGGTGGACTTGTCATAGAAATGACCGATGGCACAAAAGAGTATAATAATGAGAACTATCGCTCATCAATGTTTTATGATCTAGCTAAAAGCTCAGTCATCCGTATAGCAGAAGGGCTCGCTCACGAATTAGAACAGCATCATTGCACAGCTGTCTCCTTAACCCCAGGCTGGATGCGATCCGAAATCATGCTCGATCATTATGGTGTCAAAGAAGAAAACTGGCATGACGCTACTGAGAAGGAACCTCATTTCGTCATCTCGGAAACGCCACGTTATGTGGGGCGAGCTGTTGCAGCCCTTGCTGGAGATCCCGAAGTCTCATGTTGGAACGGTCAATCTCTGTCAAGCGGAAAGCTTGCACAAATCTATGGTTTCACTGATCTAGATGGTTCTCAGCCTGATTGTTGGCGTTATGCCGTAGAAGTGCAGGATGCTGGCAAGCAAGCAGATGCTACCGGTTATCGTTAAAAAACTCACATACTATATTAGACTATTTGAGAGTAGCATCGATGGTTAAGTTTATCAGTGTTCAACAATTTTTTACTAGGAAGATTCGAATTGTTCTATAAAAGATTGGATGTAAATATTAAGAAGCCCAGCTAATCTCCTTATGTGGAGATAGCTGGTTTTTTTAAGTTGAATGTGCAAAGTAACACTTAAAATCAGCGCAAATTATCGGTCAAAGTGACATCATTGTGCAACAGCCTCTTTTTTGTTTATCAAAAAATCCCCACGAAACCAGGCTTTGTTTTTTCAACTGTACTACATTTTGATTACAATCTGATTAAAAATCCTTTTTCCCACTCTTTTTATGATAGATTAGTGGAGGAAAATTTTATTTTGAAATAGAGATAATTCGTTGAATATATATAGAAAAAGCATTCAGCCAATCAGGGAGTACAGGAGGAAGTATACCATGCAAGCAAGACTGGGGAAGTTCGTAAAAGGCTTAACGGTTACAGCCATTGTAGCTGCAGGTCTGTCAGCACAAGCCGTATTTGCGGATGAGCTCAAATTAAAGGAAGTATATCACGTATATGTGGATGATAAACATCTGGGAGTCATACAAGATAAAGAAACAGTGGAAGCCTATATAGACAATAAGATTGCCGAACAAGAGGAACAGCATTCATATACCTATTCCTTCGCGGAAGATGTAGACTATATCACCGAGACGGTGTTTACTCCGGAAGTGGACCAGCAGGCCGTATTGGATCAGTTAGATAAAGAATTAACGTTACAAGCAGAGGCGACCGCCCTCACGATTAATAACCAGACCATCGGTTATTTTGCTAATCAAGAGGAGGCAGAAGAAGTGCTGCAGCGGTATAAAGAGCAGTATGTCGATAAAGATATATTAAAAAAAATCGATAACAGCTCAGCTGATGCCGAGCCATTATCCAAAGGGGAATCTGCTATTATAGACGTATCTCTAACAGAAAAGGTTTCAACTTCTGAGAAAAAAGTTCCGGATAAAGAAATCCTTACGGTAGAAGAAGGCCTGAGCCTGCTTAAGAAAGGGGCGTTGGAGGAAAAGACACATGTTGTCAAGGATGGCGAAGTATTAGGCGCTATTGCAGATCAGTACGATCTGTCCACTGATAAGTTATTAAGCCTCAATCCAGATCTGGATGAAGATTCTGTGATTAAAGCCGGGGATGAGCTACAGGTAACCGTATATGAACCATATGTAGAAGTGAAGGTTATCGAAGCAGAATTAAAAGAAGAGAAACTAGACTTCAAGACCAAAACGAAGGAATCGGACAAGCTGTATAAAGGCGAAGAAGAGGTAAAGCAAGAAGGCAAGCAAGGAAAAATCGAAAAAACATATCAAACAACAACCATTAATGGTAAAGAAACCAACCAAGAAGTAACGGATAAGCAAGTAATCAAGAAGCCGACCGATAAGGTCATTATCAAAGGAACCAAAGTCGTTTCTGCTCAAGGTACAGGAGATCTTGCCTGGCCGGCAGTTGGCGGCACGATTACCAGTCATATGGGGGAACGCTGGGGTAAACAGCATAAAGGAATTGATATTGCTGGTGTAAGTGACCGATCCATTTTGGCTGCCGATAATGGCACGGTTATCTCTGCGGGCTGGAATGATGGCGGTTATGGCAATAAAATCGTGATTGAGCATAATAACGGCTACCGCACTATTTATGCCCATATGGAATCCATTAATGTCTCTCCTGGACAAGTAGTGGAACAGGGGCAGAAGATCGGTGTCATGGGATCTACCGGTGATTCTACTGGTGTACATTTACACTTTGAAGTATATAAAAACGGATCATTGGTAAATCCAGCTGAAATCCTTTAAACTAGATAGTAAGAGACGGATGTAAAACCTCTGTCGCTAGATAGAATGCCAGTTTGTTGCAGCCTAGATCAAACCCTTGTTACCGAAACGTAGCAAGGGTTTTTTACCAGTATAGATTGGGTCAAGAGGTACAGCTCTCTTTCTTAGTGAAGAACAGACTTGATAAGTCTCGCTTTATTAGAAAAATAAAGATCGATCCCGCTGATATTGCAAAAATAGACACTTCATACAATAGAAGGAATAAGACATTTACAGCATTTTCGGTTAGAATAGGAACAAAGAATAAATTTATAGAAAAAAGGACGTGCTTGGATGAGTCAGAAAATATTAGTAGTAGACGATGAAAAGCCAATTGCAGATATATTGAAATTTAATTTAGAGAAGGAAGGATACGATGTCTTGATGGCACATGATGGGGATGAGGCAATCGCACTTGCGACGTCAGAAGATCCGGATCTCGTATTATTAGATATCATGCTGCCGAATAAAGATGGGAATGAAGTTTGCCGCGAAATCCGTAAGACACATAGTATGCCAATTATTATGCTGACAGCCAAAGATGCTGAGATTGATAAGGTACTAGGGCTGGAGCTGGGGGCAGATGACTATGTGACTAAACCTTTTAGTAATCGAGAGTTAATTGCTAGAGTGAAGGCGAATTTGCGCAGACTGCAGGCTGAACCGGCTAATCAGAAGCGCGATACAAGTGATATTGAGATTGGTTCACTGGTGATTCACCCTGATGCCTATACGGTAACAAGAGAGGGCGAGTATATCGAATTGACCCACCGCGAATTCGAATTATTACATTATTTGGCACGTCATATCGGCCAGGTAATGACCCGTGAGCACTTATTGGAGACCGTGTGGGGTTATGATTATTACGGGGATGTTCGAACGGTTGATGTGACCGTTCGGCGTCTAAGGGAAAAGATTGAAGATAACCCTAGTAATCCATTATGGATTGTAACTAGAAGAGGTGTAGGCTATTACTTGCGGAACCCTGAACAGGAGTAAATTGGATGAACACGGTTAGTTTTTTTCAATCGATCCGTTTAAAAATTATTGTCATTTTAACCTTGTTTATCTTATTAGCGATCCAGGTAATTGGTGCCTATTTTGGCCAGAAATTAGAGGACAACCTATTAGAGAATCATAAACAGACTGTAGAGGAGCGCCTTCAAGTATTAGTAACTAATCTGGAAGAGGCCTTTCGCAAAGAACGCTCAGAGGAATCTGAGGACATGACACTGGCCGAAGAGGTGCGCTATATTACCTCGCGTTATTCGAGTGAGATTTTTTCCAATCTGCAGGTGATTGACTCGCAGTTTCGTGTTCTAGGTGCCAACCAGTCAGATATGATTGGTAAGAAGACATCTGGCAATAACAGCATTCGCGGTGCCTTATTATATGGGTATCCTGATGAAGATATCCGCAGAAATACACATAGTTCAGATCGTGTATTGGTGCGGACACTGCCGATTATGGATGGAGATGTGTCAGTTGGGGCTGTCTATGCCGAGGCATCGGTGGAGGAAGTGTATAATCAGCTGCAAGAAATTAACCAAATTTTCCTAAATGGAACGATTCTGGCGATTGTTATCTCGATTATTCTCGGTATGCTGGTGGCAAGGTCGATCACCAAGCCAATTACTGAAATGCGGAAGCAGGCCATGGGGATGGCGCGCGGTGATTTTTCCAGAAAGGTAAATGTCTATGGTCAGGATGAGATCGGCCAGCTTGCCTCAACCTTCAATGATATGAATGACAGATTAAAGCTGGCAAACCAAACGACAGAAGAAGAACGGCGTAAGCTTAGCTCCGTGCTTTCCAATATGTCAGATGGTGTTATCGCTGCGGACGAGCACGGCCGGATTACCTTGATGAATGCTCCTGCCACCCAGTTGATTGGTATGTCCTTATATGAAGCCAAGGGCAAATTGCTGGTAGATGTCCTGCAAATAGAAGATAAAACAGCGATTGATGTTGAAGAATTAGAAGAAACGGGTTCCGTTACAATTGATTTTAGTGATGATGAGGAACTGTTCCTGATTAAGGCAAACTTTTCTGTCGTACAAGACGAAGAGGGCAAGTTCGGCGGGTTAATTACTGTGATTAGTGATGTGACTGAGCAAGAGAAAGTCGAACGTGAACGAAAGGAATTTGTCTCTAATGTATCCCATGAATTGCGCACGCCGTTAACCACGATGCGCAGTTATTTGGAAGCATTGACAGATGGCGGCGCATTAGGGGATAAGGAGCTTGCACCTAAGTTCTTACAGGTGACACAGAATGAGACAGAGCGAATGATCCGTCTGGTTAATGATTTACTGCAATTATCGAAGATGGATCATAAAGAGAAAGTCATGTATAAGAAGATTATCGATATCACTCCTGTCTTCCATCTTGTTTTAGACCGTTTTGAAATGAATACGGGAGATACGATTCATTTTGAGCGAAAAATCTCAGATGAACAAATCTATGTGTGGATGGATCAGGATAAGATTACACAGGTGATGGATAATATTATATCCAATGCGATTAAATACTCGCCAGAAGGCGGAACAATTACTTTCCAAGCAGTAAAAGGATACCATCAAGTCAGAGTAAGTATCAGTGACCAAGGTTTAGGAATTCCGCGTGAAAAAGTAGATAAAATCTTTGATCGTTTCTATCGGGCAGATAAGGCTCGTTCACGTGAATTAGGCGGAACTGGATTAGGTTTGGCTATTTCCAAGGAAATAATTGATGCACACCACGGGAAGATTTGGGCTACCAGTCAAGAGGGTAAAGGAACGACTGTATATTTCACGTTGCCTTTACCGAACAGAAAGCGAGGTAATAACCGATGAAATTTAATATTGAATTTCTAAAAACGATATTACTTGTTTTCTTAGTTGGATTGAGTCTGTTGTTAACTCTAGGGTTATGGACGTATCAAGGTGATTATGAAACAGCCAGTCGTGATTTAGCCGCTGAGGCTCAGCTGGACGGAACAGATGCAACCAAGCGGGATCTGATTCAGCCTTCTCAGCTCATTATTCATGATGGGGATGCTCCTTTCGGTTTTGTTGATAAGCATGTAGAACAAGATATCTTTACGGAACTAACTACTTGGAATTTATATGATTTTCAGATTATGTCAGAGGAAACAGCTTTCCAAAAAGAGAATTATAACCAGGTGATTGAAATCGTTTTTCCTGCCAGTATGCCGTTTTCGTTGATTAATGAAATCTTTTCTACAGATGATACGATGCGTTTTGATGGTAAGTTTAAGCGGGTATACATTATCTTGGATGAGGAGCAGACAGATCATCAAATTATTTTTGATGATGGTAACCCAGATGGCATTGACATCTGGGCGGGTGTGCATAACATGAATCAAATCATTGATTTCTTTGCCGAGAAGCGCGACAATCATTCTTTAACGGAATATTTAACCAAGACCATCTACAGCGACCGTACGGTTTATATACCGGAGGAAACGGATATTCAAGGACGAAAATACCGCTATGAGACGATTAATGCCAGCTCTACGAATTTTTTGAATATCTTTTTCCGTAATCCTTCTTCTATTGCCAGCTCGCCAAACGATGAGAGCGGTCAAGTCTTTAGTGACGGACAGCGCGAGGTGAATGTAAATGGCTATGCGATGGAATATAACAACTTTTCGATTCCAGACAGCCAAACTGATTTAGAAGATGATATAGAAGGCAGCTATGCCGATTATTTGTTAAACAATTCGGTGGAATATATTAACTCGCATAATGGGTGGCTGGTCGAGCAAGACATGAATTACCGCTTGTCCAGATTAAATGATGTGACCAGTTCGGTGGAATTTCGTTTAATTCATGAGAATTATCCAATCTTCTCATCGCAAGGACTGTCTAGTATGAGTGTAACGTATCAGAACCAGAATGTTTACCAATATAATCGGCCATTGATGAAGTTGACGTTATCCTACGATCGAGCGCCGACCGACTTAATGACAGGCAAACAGCTGGTGAAATATCTGGATCAATCAGATCAATTCAACTGGGAAGATATATTAGATATCCAGATCGGTTATAAATTAGAGCAGCAGCCTGGCGGGCAGATATTCGATTTAATTCCGACTTGGTGTATTGAAACATATAGTGGCTGGGAGTATGTCACACGTGAGACAAAGCCGGTAAACCAAGGAGGGAATCCAAATGCAGTGGGGTCAAATTAAAACCTTATTCATTCTCTGTTTTCTTATTTTGGATATTTTCCTCTTGCATCATTTTATTAATAACCCGAAAACAGATTATGAGTATACAGAGGAATTCCCTCGGGAAGATGATGTCCGTAATAATGTAAATGGATTGTCTAACTTGCCCGAGAATCCTCCGGCCCAAGAGGCAATGCTCTATGCTGAAAGAAGGGAATTAAGTGCAGCGGATTTGGAAGAAATTGCAGCTTTACCGGAACAATCAAGTATTGTGATTGAAGGTAATATGATTGTCTCGATGTTCAATGATCCGCTAGACCTGGACTTGGAAGAGAATCCAGAGGCGGTTGCAAGCTATATTTGGAGCTTTTCTGAGTATGAATACTTCGGCAAGAATGAAGAAACGAATACCCATATTTTCTTTCAAACGATCGAGCGCCCGATCTATTTTAACTATAGTGCGGTGATCTTGGTGCAGGAGAATGGGCAGGGCGAGTTAGTAAATTATCTGCAAACTAGTCTGATTAAGGCAGAAGAACAGCCAGAAGAAGAAGAAATCAACCAGCCGTTTGATGAACTCAGTGGTTTATATTTTAGCGGAAGCTATATTAGTTCTGGGGATGAAATTACAAGTGAAGTGCAATTAGGCTACCATAACTTGCTGCCTTTACCGAATGGTGTGCAGGTGCTTGCTCCAACGTGGGAGTTTGAGATTAATGAGAAGGACTATTTTTATGTGAATGCTATTGAGAGCCATGTCACGACAAGGAATACTTCTGAGTTTATTGAAGAAATGCGAACAACAGCAGATCAATATTTCACTGATCGAAGCGGAGCAGATATCGAAGCAGTAAATGACTCGTGGGATAGAGAACAGGTGGAGGATTTTATCGAAGATTTGATCAATCAATTTACAGAACTTAATGGAGTGGAGTAAAGATGACAATGCAATTTAGTGTACTAGCTTCCGGCAGTACGGGGAATGCTTTTTATATAGGCACCGAGAAAGAGAAGATCCTAGTTGATGCTGGTTTGAGCGGTAAGGAAATGACACGGCTTTTTAAGGAGATTAATGTAGATCCAAACAGCCTGTCACGTATTCTGGTGACACATGAGCACAGCGATCATATTAAGGGGCTTGGTATCTTTGCCAGGAAGTATGATCTGCCGATCTATGCCAATGAAAAAACATGGAAGGCGATGGAACATGCCTTAGGCAGAATTGAATCAGAGCAAAAGTTTATTTTTAATAGGGAAGAGACCCAGACGTTTGGTGATATCGATGTGGAATCATTTGCTGTTTCCCATGATGCGGCAGATCCCATGTTCTACAGTTTTCATCATAATGGGAAGAAGGTGGCCTTGGTGACTGATCTGGGCTATGTTTCTGAACGTATTAAAAAAACAGTAGAAGCGGCTGATGCTTTGATATTTGAAGCGAACCATGATGTGGAGATGTTACGGATGGGGCGTTATCCGTGGAGTGTCAAACGCCGTATTCTTGGCGACAGCGGTCATGTTTCAAATGATGACTGCGCCCTTGCGCTGAAGGATATTATTGATAATCAAACAAAACGTATTTATTTGGCACATTTAAGCAAAGATAATAACATGAAGGATCTGGCGAGAATGTCCGTTGAGAATGGGCTGCATGATTATGGTTTTACCGTCGGCATGGATTTTACTTTACATGACACCGATCCAAAAGTGCCGACCCCTCTTTACGAAGTGGTGTAAATCCCATCTTAACCACACCATAAACGCTGCTCTACATAGGTGTAAAGAATCTGGTAGTCTTGGTCTGCTGGTGCCCTCGATTTGCTTTCCGCCAACAGACCGGCTGGATCATGTTCATTTGTGAGACAGGCTTTTGTGCTAATCTATTGTAGTGGATTCTTTAAAATGGATGTTCAAAAACTTGCCAAATGAAAAGCAAGAAGGTCGAGGCGGTGAAGTTGCGAGTGCCGAACGTGTGGCATTTAGATACGTGAGCAAGCCAACAAGGAGATTCGCCGCTTATCATTTGATGACTTTTTGAAAACCTCTTAAATAAACGAGATAGAAGGTGATGCAATGGGCTATTATGATGATCACTCTCCACCCCCGTCAAGGCCAAGGCGAACAAGATGGCTGATGCCGTTTATTGTGGGCATTGTCCTTGGTGCCTTTCTATTTGCCGTACTTTTACCATCTTTAGTGAATAATAATCTCCTGCCTTATACGATTATTACAGGCGAACAAGGTGCCTCTACTGCAAATGAGTCTTCAGAACAGCAGACCGTTCCAGGAGATGTACGGCAAGTGCAGGTTGATATTTCGACGGCGGTTACGGATATTGTCCAAGAGGTAGCGCCAACCGTGGTCGGCGTTATCAATATTCAGAATCAATTTAATCTCTGGGAACAGAATGGTGACGGGGAAGAAGGAACAGGCTCAGGGGTTATTTATAAGATCGAGGGTGATACGGCTTATATAGTAACCAATGACCATGTAATTCAAGGAGCGGATCAAGTAGAAGTGGTGCTTTCAGACGAAACAAGGGTCGAGGCCAGTATTGTCGGCAGTGATCTATATACTGATCTGGCCGTGTTGGAAATGGATGCACAACATGCCAGCAGTGCGATTGAATTTGGAAGTTCCAGTGATGTTCATGTTGGGGAACCGGCGATAGCGATAGGTAATCCGCTCGGTATGCATTTATCTGGTTCCGTTACCCAAGGGATTATCAGCGGAAAACAGCGCACGATTCCCCAAGACTTTGATATGGACGGCCGAGCCGATTGGCAGTCCGAAGTTATCCAGACAGATGCAGCGATTAACCCTGGTAACAGCGGTGGTGCGCTTTTGAATATGGAAGGTCAGCTTATTGGCATTAACTCGATGAAAATTGCTCAGTCTGCCGTAGAAGGGATTGGCTTTGCCATACCAATTGATGACGCTATCCCAGTCATGGAGGAATTAGAACAAAATGGAGAAGTAACAAGGGCTTACCTTGGTGTAGAGGCTTACTCCTTAGAAGAGGTTTCTCAGATTGAATGGCGCCGAAGTTTAAATCTGCCGCGGTCGGTGGAAGGCGGTATTTATGTACGCAGTGTGGAACCGGGCTCACCAGCTGACACAGGCGGTATTCGCGCTTATGATGTAATTGTAGAGTTAGACGGTAATCCAATCGAGGATGTAGTCGATCTGCGTCAGCACCTCTATTCCGATAAATCGGTAGGCGACGCCTTAACGATCAGTTATTATCGAGATGGAGAGCTGGAAGAAGTAACTGTCCAATTAACGGCAATACCAAATAATTAAAAAACAATGTTTCAACGTGTGGACAAGCATATTTTCATGGTTGTCCACATTTTAAAATAGTTATGCACATATTGTGGATATTTGTAAAGTGGATCTACTATATCTGGTGGAGAACGTAAATTCCGATACGAGATACGTACAAAAAATGTGAGTATGTGGATAACTTTGTGAATAACCTGTCTCAAATAGATATTAACATGTGTATAATTCGATAAACCACAGGCTGTTCACATAACTTTGTGGATAACTACAAGATAAAGGCAAGCTGAACCTGTTGATTTTGACAGGATAACATAGTATCTTTTAATAGACTAGATAATAAGGGAGAGCTTATTTTTATGTACACAGAGCCAATTTTTTTACAGCCGATTTTTAAAGAAAGAATATGGGGCGGAGAGAAGCTCCACACGGAGTTTCGCTATACTATTCCTTATAAGCATACAGGAGAGGCATGGGCGATATCTGCACACGAAAATGGGCCGAGCAAAATTAATAATGGAGAACTGAAAGGTGAATCGTTATTAACAGCTTGGAGCCATCATGGAGAATTATTTAACAAATCTGTGGATAACCAAGAAGCTTATCCACTGTTGATAAAAATATTGGATGCCAATGATAATTTATCTGTGCAAGTTCATCCAGATGATCAATATGCCAGAGAAGTTGCGAATGAAGCTTACGGTAAAACAGAATGCTGGTATGTCGTAAGTGCAGAAGAAGACGCCGAATTAATTGTGGGCCACCATGCTCAAACTCGTGAACAGCTGGAACAATGGATTGATCAAGGTGAATGGGATCAATTGCTTCGCAAGGTGAAAGTACAGGCAGGGGATTTCATTTATGTACCAAGCGGTACGATCCATGCGATTGGAAAAGGAATTGTTATCCTGGAGACACAGCAAAGCTCTGATATTACCTACCGTGTCTATGACTATGACCGTACTGATGATCAGGGGAATACCCGTGAATTGCATTTACAGCAAGCGAAGGAAGTAACGACTGTTCCACATGAAACACCTGTCTTAAATGAACAAGTGACAAAGCACCATGGACTAACAGAGAAAAAATTAGTCGAAGAGCAATATTTTACAGTCTATCATTGGGATTTAGATGGAGAAGCTGCACTAGAACGCAAGGCAGACTTTTTGCAAGTAAGTGTGATAGAAGGGAATGGTACTGTGGTTACCAATGGTATCGCCAACGAGATCAAAAAAGGCGATCACTTTATTATTCCGGCAACCATTGACCAGTTTGAAGTAAAGGGGAACGCTGAGTTTATCGTTTCTCATACGTAATTGCAGTATCGAACTTATTTATTATTATCATAATAATCGGGGACAGATCCATCACAAGGATCTGTCCCCGATTTTATTTAAGATGGAGAGTAAGGCAATCGCTGCGGCTGCCCGTTTCGTTTTTCGACGTACAGGACTTACTAGTGCAGGTGTTGCGGCAGGACGCCGCGTTTTTAACCCGCCGAGGGGCATGCTCTTCAGCTAACTTTTGCCAAGAAGAACACTTTGCAAAAGGATCTTCAGATCATGTGAATCCCTCCGGAGTCGAAACGGTCGGCCTTCGCTAATGTTTTCGCTAGGACGAGCACTAGTCAGTTCTCTTCTTTTATTACCAACCGAATAAGAATCACTGATATCTGCTGAAGAAATAATGATAAAAGATTCATTAATAATAAGTAAAAAACAACATATATTACTAGAAAAAGTACAAGCTCCATTGAAAGGAGGTTTTGTCAGTGGTATTTCGAAATCAAAATAAAGTCTTCAATTTCACTTGACAAGGTTTATAAATTAGGATAAACTTGTCAAAGTAAGTTTATCGAATGAACAAAGTAAGTGTGCAATCACATAAGTAGATCTCAAGATAGGATATGAAAATATTGATTTATATAAGTTTATTTGTAAGCGTTTACCAAGGTTCTTGATTTTATGAGAAGAAAGGAGCTGAGATATGGTTTTGGGAGAATGCAAGATGTCTACTTAAAAGGGAAATTCCTTTCTTATGGATAGGAGAAAATGTTTAATTCATCAGGATATGCCACTCTTCTTGTACTTAGAGACAGGAGCTTACAGATGGTCAGCACTGTGATAAAAATCAAAAAGGTGGAGTGAAAATGACAAAAAAGTATGCTTTATTTAGTTTTCTAACACTTCTAACTCTAATGGTTATACTTGCCGGCTGTTCATCTTCATCGGCCGAGGAGAAGAAACAACTGAGAATTTGGACCTTCACGGACGAAGCAAATTATGCCGTGGAGAAGTTTCAAGAAAGACACCCAGAGATTGATGTAGACCTCCTTTTTATAACCAATGATAACTATGTACAAAAACTAATTTCTGTGCTGCAGGTAGAAAAAAACGTGCCAGATGTGTTTTTTGTTGAAAGAAGTTATTGGCCTCAGATTAGACAAATCCCAAGATTGGAAAATTTATCACAAGCACCTTATAATGCTGGTGAAATACTGGAACAACAGTATCCATATATTCAAGAGGAGGAGAAAGACGAGGATGGCGTTGTAAGAGGATTAGGATATCAAGGGACTCCGGGAGGTTTCTTCTATCGCCGTGACCTGACACAAGAATACTTGGGAACAGATGACCCGGAAGAAGTAGCACAGCATATCTCCAGCTGGGACAAAATAATGGATATAGGTGAACGGGTATTAGAGGAAAGCGATGGCCAAGTTCATGCCTTATCAAACTGGAATGATATTGGCACGGTAGAAGGTTCGAGTATCGACGAACCATGGGTAGTGGATGAGAAGCTAGTGATTGACCCGGTCAGAGAGAATGTTGTAGACCTTGCTAAAGAGGCCAGAGAGCGAAGGGTAATTGCCGATTATGACTCTTGGGGCCCTGCCTGGACAGCTTCGATGCAGCAGGGAACGGTGATGTTCTATCCCCAGCCGACATGGGGTCTTCCGCATATCTTTGAAAGCAATGCCCCGGATACATCGGGTGAATGGGGTTTAGCCCATGGACCAAAGGCCTTTAGCGGCGGCGGTACCTTCTTAGCTATGTATAATGGCAGCGAGAACAAAGACATCGCGTGGGAATTTATGAAATTTTACACCACTGATAGAGACTTTCTTAAAGACTTAGCAGAGAGTGAGCAGTATTTTTTAAGTAATCAAGAGATTAATATCGAACTAGCCGACGAGTTAACCTCTGACTTTTTGGGTGGCCAGAAATACTTTGAATTCTTTAATGAGGCAGGTGAAGAAGTGCCTTCTGCCCCGCAAACACCCTATGACAATGATATCAACAGCATATGGGACGAGAAAGTAAATGATTATTTAAACGGCAGACTACAAACAAAAGAAGATATGATTCAAGCATTTAAGACAGAAGTCGGTAATTATTTTCCGGAAATTGAAGTAGATGAATAAAATCTTGCCTTATTCTATACTGCGGAGGAGGAAAAAAGATGTTTTCCAAGACATTGCAAAAAGATAATTACGGTTATCTTTTTATCGCACCGTTTTTCATTATATTTCTTGTGTTTGGGTTATATCCAATTTTGTATTCCTTTTATTTAAGTTTCACCGATTGGGATGGTTTCACAACTCCAGCCAGTGTCGGTCTGGAGAATTATCTGAGACTGTTTGGCGACTTTTTCTTCTGGAAGACCCTGTTTAATACGTTAGCAATCTGGATTGTTTCGGTTATTCCACAGCTGACGGTCAGCTTGGTATTAGCAGTAGTTCTGCACGAAAAGTTTGTCAAAGGGAAAAGTATTTTCCGGGCTGTCTTTTTCTTTCCGAATATCGTAACGGCAGCCTCATTAGGATTATTAGTAGCCTTAATCTTCAGCTGGCAAGCGGGAAGCTTCAATCAGTTTCTGATGGGGTTAGGCATTATTAATGATCCTGTTCATTGGACAGATAAGCCATACTTTATGAGGGGCTTAGTATCTTCGATTCTGTTCTGGCAGTATTTCGGCTATTCGATGATTATTTATATCGCCGGTCTCCAAGGGATTTCAAGAGATTTGCTAGAAGCGGCAGAAATTGACGGCGCTTCCAAGGTAAGAGTATTCTTCAGTATTACCTTGCCTTTGCTGAAGCCGATCATTTTGTTCCAAGTCGTGACCTCGATTATTGGCGGTATGCAGATTTTCGATCAGCCATATACGTTAACAAACGGCTCTGGACAGCCTGATAATGCGACATTGACCAGTGTCATGTATTTATATGATACGGCATTTACACGTTATCAATATGGTTATGGATCGGCAATTGCCTTTGGCTTATTTATTGTTATTGTCATCTTCTCCATTCTGTCTTTCACGATGATGAACATGCGGACGAAGAACGAACAAAATTAAGGGAGGCTCGGATTATGTCTCAAGTAAAAACCGAAACCATCCAACAAGAGAAAAAGATAGCGAAGAAAGTAAAACCAAGTCATATTATTATCCATATTCTGTTGATTCTGTTGGCGCTAATTTGTATTGTGCCTTTCTATATCATGATCGTGTACGGTACACATACCAATGCCGATATTGCCTCCAAGTTTATTATTCTGCCGGGGCAGGCATTGGCCGATAATTATCAGTACATGACCGAGAATATTAACATCTGGCGGGGGTTCTTAAACAGCTTTATTATTGCAGGCTGTTCCACGGCTTTAACACTTTATTTCGGAGCCCTCAATGCCTATGGGTTTGCTAAATATAAGTTCAGGGGAAATAAAGTATTGTTTTGGTTTGTGCTGGCAACGATGATGGTTCCCCAGCAGTTAGGTCTGGTTGGGACATTCCGGATTATGTACATGCTGAATCTGCTGGATACCCATTTGGCCTTAATTTTACCGGCTGCCGCCAATGCCTTTGCCGTCTTTTTTGTCAAACAATTTATTGACGGCACGATACCGAATGAAGTAATTGAGTCTGCCAGAGTAGACGGAGCCGGCGAATTTAAGACCTTTAACCGGATTATCCTGCCCATGCTGGCACCTGCCTTAGCTGCACTTGGTATTTTCGCCTTTATCGGCTCCTGGAACAACTTTATCGGCCCATTGGTGCTGTTATTCTCAAATGAGAAATACCCGCTGCCACTGCTGGTACAGCTGCTGCAGGGCTATTACGGTACCAACTACGGGGTGCAGTATCTGGGGGTTGCCTTATCTGTCCTGCCGATCATTATTGTATTTGCGATTTTCTCAAAACGAATTATCGGCAGTGTAGCGATCGGTGCTGTCAAAGGCTAGAGGGGATTTTTCTCCCCAGCAGAACTTACTCTATCGAAAAGGGTATGATGTGATATGCAATTAAATGGTTTGATGAATGTATTTTACCAAGCCGGTGTGTGGGTGATCCGGCTGGTTTATCTCAATATCTTATGGCTGCTTTTTACTGTGCTGGGACTGGTTGTGTTTGGAGTAATGCCAGCGACGGTCAGCCTGTTTGCAATATTGCGCCAGTGGATCAATGGAAATGAGGATTTTGCCGTATTTCCTGCCTTTTGGCAGTATTTCCGGCAGGAGTTTATCCGCTCCAATCTATGTGGATTGATATTGCTGGTGATCGGCTTTGTGTTACGAGTGGACATTATCTTTTTAAAGGAGTCCTCTCATATCGTATTCCAGCTGCTGCTGGGCATTACGCTTTGTCTCGGTGTTTTGTATTTTGTTGTTCTGCTGTACTTTTTCTCGGTGTATGTACATTTTAATGTTTCGATATTCCAATATTTTAAATATGCATTGATTATCGGTCTTTCCCAGCTCCCGATCACGATAATGATGGTGTTGGGAGGGGTGGCGGTGTTCTGCCTCTATTGGTTCTTCTCCGGCTTAATACCGTTACTGTGTGTCAGCTTGTTCGGCCTGAACCTGATGTGGTTTGGCTATCGTGCCTTCAAAAATATCGAATATGCACAGCAGCAGACAGATACCGCCGAGCGTATGGAAAGAGCCTAATGAAAACAAGACTTTGCCTCCAGGGGTGAGACTCCCCATGGAGGTCTAATAAAGCTTATCAGGGTGTTATAGGTCGCCGTTAGTAGCGGACGGCTTACACCGTTTGATAGATAACAAAAAAAGAGAAGGTGATTCTATGAAAAAGGCATTAATTTTTCAAGGAGGATGGGACGGTCACGAGCCAGAAGAGGTAGCTGATATATTGGGAGGATTGCTGAAAGAGGCAGATTTTGATGTGAAGATTACCGATTCATTAGATACACTGCGTCAAGACGATCTAACCCAGTATGATTTAATTGTACCGAACTGGACACAGGGAACGATTGAACAGGAACAATTACAGCCATTGTTGAAGGCAGTTGCAGCCGGTACAGGATTGGCTGGTTTACACGGCGGGATGGGAGATTCCTTCCGGATGGAAGTAGATTATCAATTTATGGTTGGCGGACAATGGGTGGCACACCCGGGAAATGACGGGGTGGAATACCAGGTGCATATCCTTGATCCAGACCATCCATTAACAGAAGGGATGTCCGACTTTACCGTTGTTTCGGAACAATATTATATGCATGTCGATCCCGCAGTTAACGTTCATGCCACTACACGTTTTCCTAACGCAGAAGGCCCTTATCAGGCCAATGGTGAAGTGGATATGCCGGTTGTATGGACGAAGAAATGGGGCAAAGGCAAGGTCTATTACTGTTCCTTAGGACATGTTGCCGAGGTTGTAAGAATGCCAGAGGTGCTCGAACTAATGAAAAAAGGAATGGTATGGGCAAGCAGATAATGAATAGAGGAGATGGCGAAGAATGGAACAGCTGAAAGTCGGTATTGTCGGCTGCGGCAATATCAGCAAAATTTACTTAGAAAATAATCAACGCTTTAGCAATTATACGATTGAAGCGGTGGCAGATTTACTGCTGGAAAGAGCACAGGAGCGGGCCGAGGAATTCGATATTCCCAAGGCCTATACCACCGATGAATTATTACAGGATCCAGAGATTGATTTAGTGATCAACTTAACGATACCTGCCGTTCATGCAGAGATTGCCATCAAGGCACTAGAGAATGGCAAGCATGTCTATGGAGAGAAGCCGCTAGCCGTCGAAAGGGAAGAAGGTCAGCGCATACTGGAGTTTGCCAAACAGCAAGGGCTCTATGTCGGCAATGCCCCGGACACCTTTTTAGGCGCCGGGATTCAGACATGTCAGCGGCTGATTGAAGACGGCTGGATCGGAAAGCCTGTTTCCGCAACAGCCTTTATGATGGTTCCCGGCCATGAACGGTGGCACCCAGATCCAGCCTTTTATTATAAAAAAGGCGGCGGGCCGATGTTTGATATGGGACCGTATTATTTAACGGCGCTGATTGCCTTAATGGGGCCGATTAAACGAGTAACAGGTTCAGCACAGACTACCTATTCCGAGCGAACCATTACCAGCGAACCGAAGTATGGCGAAACAATAACCGTCGAAACCCCGACCCAGATTAACGGGGTGCTGGATTTTGAGTCAGGTGCCGTGTGTTCGATTATTACCAGTTTTGATACATGGCATCACCATCTGCCAAATATCGAAATATACGGAACCGAGGGCAGTCTTATGGTGCCGGACCCTAATACATTCGGCGGTCCCGTCTATGTCCGCAGAAAAGACAGTGCCGAATGGAGCGAGATTCCGCTCTTACAAGGCTTTGCCGACAACAGCCGCGGTTTAGGTGTTGCCGAAATGGCCGATGCGATTTTAACCAGCCGGAAATCACGGATTGACGGCGAACTTGCTTACCATGTCCTCGATATTATGCATGGTATTCATGAATCCTCCCAATCCGGCAGACATTATGAAACCGTCAGCCGTTGTGCGAAACCAGAGGCACTGCCGATAGGCTTTAATGAAATAGATTTTAAATAAAGTGAGACTGCCATCAATGGGGCCCCACTGATGGGTAGCGAGACTTATCGGGTGTTAGCGTCCGTTAACCCCCACTGAGACTGGTTCGATCTAGCTCCAAGTCTGGAAGTGGGGAGTTACGGACGATTGCACCGGGATAAAAGAAAACGTCCATCCGCTGGGATGGTCAGTGAAACTAGTTTTACATTTTTAATAAAATCAGAAAGGCAGGATGATAAGCATGAAATTAGGAACATTTCTTGTATTGTTTGGAGACAAACCATTGGAAGATGCGTTAGACACTGTACAGCAAGCCGGATTAGAAGCGGTAGAAATCGGTACTGGCGGTTATCCGGGCGATGCCCATTGTAACCCAGAAGAGCTGTTAGCGGATGAGGCAAAGCTGAACGCCTTTAAACAGGCAATTGATTCCCGCGGTTTAACGATCAGTGCACTCAGCTGTCATGGAAACCCGATTCACCCGAATCCGGAAATTTCACAACAGCATCACCATCAATTTGAACAAACGGTATTGCTGGCAGAGAAGCTGGGCGTAGATACCGTGGTTACCTTTTCCGGCTGTCCGGGAGAATCAGAACATTCCAAATATCCAGTTTGGGTTACGGCGGCATGGCCGGAAGACCATCCTGAGATTTTAGCATGGCAGTGGCAGGAGCGGGTGATTCCATATTGGAAAGAGCAGAATGACTTTTTGGCAAAACATAATGTACGTGTAGCGATTGAACCGCATCCGGGATTTGTCGTCTATAACAATGAAACAGCCTTAAAGCTGAGACGAGCGTGCGGCGAGCAAATCGGTGTTAACTTTGACCCAAGCCACCTGTTCTGGCAGCAGATGGACCCTGTTGTCAGTATTAAGGAATTAGGTAGAGAAGGAGCACTATTCCACTTCCATGCCAAAGATACCGCGATCGACAAGCAGAATACCGAAGCAAATGGTGTCCTTGATACCAAGCCATATACCGATGAATTAAACCGTTCATGGATTTTCCGTACAGTCGGTTTTGGCCATGGCATCGAAGAGTGGAAACGAATTATCAGTGCCCTGCAGCTGGTTGGCTATGAAGGCGCCGTCAGCATTGAGCATGAAGACAGCTTAATGTCAGTTGAAGAAGGCTTCCAGAAAGCCGTCGATCTATTGCAAGAAGCCTTAATTAAAGAGAAAGTAGGTGATGTATGGTGGGCGTAAAGCAAAAGCCGATTCGTATCGGAATGATCGGTTATCAGTTTATGGGCAAGGCACACAGCCATGCCTACCGTGATCTGCCGTTTTACTTTGACACTCCGTTAAAGCCGGAGCTAAAAGTAATTGCAGGCCGGGATGAGGAGGCTGTCAAAGAGGCACAAGAAAGATTTGGTTTTGAAGCCTATGAAACAGACTGGCGTAAAGTGATTGAACGCGATGATATTGATGTGATTGATATCGTCACACCAAATCACACCCATAAGGAGATTGCCCTTGCCGCAATCAAGGCAGGTAAACATATTATTATTGAAAAACCACTGGCCTTAACAGTGGAGGACGCCAAAGAGATGTATCAGGCCGCCAAAGCAAGCGGAGTTAAGCATATGATCTGCCATAATTACCGCTTTGCCCCTGCGATTCAATTTGCCAAACAATTAATTGATCAAGGCAAAATCGGACGGGTATTCCATTATCGCGCCAACTATTTACAAGACTTTATTATCGATCCCGACTTTCCATTAGTCTGGCGCCTCAAGAAGGAAATTGCTGGATCCGGCGCCTTAGGCGATATCGGCGCACATAGCTTAGACTTGGCCCGCTTCTTAATCGGCGAGTTTACCGAATTAACCAGCACGATGGAAACTTTTATTAAAGAACGCCCACTAGGCGAAATGTCCGGCGGTTTAAGCGCCAAAGGCAGTTCCGACCAAAAAGGCGAAGTAACGGTTGACGATGCTGTGGCAATTATTGCCCGCTTTGAAAACGGCGCCTTAGGTACATTCGAAGCAACTCGCTTTGCCAATGGTAACCGCAATAAGAACAAATTTGAGATCAACGGTGAAAAAGGCTCGATCCGCTGGGATATGGAAGATATGAATAACCTGGAGCTCTATCTAAGCGATGATGCACCAGGAGAACAAGGCTTCCACCTGATTAATTGTACAGAGGAAGTTCACCCTTATGCCGGTGCTTATTGGCCAGCAGGGCATATTATCGGCTATGAGCATACCTTTATCAATCTAGTTGATGAATTTTTCCGTGCGATTGCCGAGGATTATCAGCCGAAACCGGATTTTGAGGATGGTGTAAGAAATCAAATATTGCTGGACGCTGTTGAGAAATCAGCCGAAGCGAAGTCATGGGTGACGATTGAGCAGGAGCTAGAATAGAGTAAAGGAAGGCAGACGCTGATAGCTAGCGTACTGCCTTCTCTGTGTTGATTACTTCAAAATATTATTAATCGCCTTTAATTCGTCCTCACTAAACTCGAGATTATCCAATGCCTTTACATTCTCTTCAATCTGGCTGACACGGCTGGCACCGATCAAGGCAGAGACAACGGATTTTTCCTGCAGCACCCAAGCAAGCGCCATCTGTGCAAGCGACTGTCCACGCTCAAAAGCCACTTCATTAAGCACCTTAAGCTTCTGTAGCTTATCAGACGTAATATCCCGCTCATTAAGGAATGGGATAAACTCTTTTGCCGCACGAGAATCCTTAGGAATCCCATTTAAATATTTATTAGTCAACAGCCCTTGTGCTAACGGCACATAGGCAATACAGCCAACCCCATTGTCCACTAAAACATCGCTTAATCCTTCTTCCACCTTACGATCCAGCATCGAATAGGCTGCCTGATGAATAATAAACGGTGTCCCCTGCTTCTGCAAGATTTCCGCAGCCTGCTGAGTTTGTTCGGCATCATAGTTAGAAATACCAACATAAAGCGCCTTCCCTTGGCGTACTACTTGATCTAAGGCTCCCATCGTTTCTTCCAGAGGTGTATTTGGATCTGCACGATGATGATAGAAAATATCAACATAGTCCAAGCCCATGCGTTTAAGGCTTTGATCCAAGCTGGAAATCAGATACTTACGAGATCCCCAGTCGCCATAAGGACCGTCCCACATACGAAAACCAGCCTTCGTGGAGATAATTAATTCATCACGATAGTGGGCAAAGCTCTCCTTCAGGATACGTCCGAAATTCGATTCAGCTGCCCCAGCAGGCGGGCCATAATTATTGGCAAGGTCAAAGTGTGTAATACCCAGATCGAACGCTTTCATTAACATCCTGCGCTGGTTATTCAGTGTATCCTCATCCCCGAAATTGTTCCACAGACCAAAAGAAATTGCAGGTAACTGAATACCAGAATTGCCGCAACGGTTAAATACCATACTGTCATAACGATTTGAACTTGCTTGATAAGTCATACTGATTCCTCCTCAAAAAATGGTTTAATAGCCTACTTCCACAGCCGCATTGACGATGTACATCAAGTCATTCTTATCATCTTTTTCTTCGAGAATAATACCAGAGGTAGTCGCCATCCCGCCGTCAATGATCTCGACCGTAACCGTGCCATAGGGAATCTCCTGTTTTACCAGTTCGATATCTACCTGTTCTTTATCTGTAGGTACCGCCAGTTTGACGTTGACTTTCATATTATGTAAATCTTGCTCTGGCAAGTAATCTTTGATTCCCGGCATCGAGTTATAGTGAATCGCATTCTCAACCGCCCGCTGACAAGCCTTGGTAATATTCTGGCCGTGTACATCAATCCCTGTTCCTGTTTCAATGAAGATGATTTTCTCCATCTGCTCACCTCCAATCAGATGACTGCTCTCTTTAATAGATTACTGGAATAAAGCGCTAAAATCAATTGTAAAAGACTTATCGAAAAATGAAGAATTTGGTATAATAGTTAGTATGAGGGTTGCAGGAAGGATGACAAACACCGTGAAAATTTCGATTATAGCAGTCGGGAAATTAAAAGAGAAATATTTAAAGCAAGGTATACAGGAATATATGAAACGCCTAAGCGCCTACGCTAATATGGAGATTATCGAACTGCCTGATGAGAAGGCGCCAGAGAATATGAGTGAAGCCGAACAAGAGGAGGTAAGGCGAAAAGAAGGCGAACGAATCCTGTCGAAAATTTCCCCAGACACCTACGTTATTTCCCTGGAAATAATGGGCGAAATGATCAGCTCCGAGAAATTTGCCAAAAAAATAGAGAATTTAATGATCCATGGCAAGAGCAAGATCGCCTTTGTGATTGGCGGGTCGTTGGGATTGAGTAAAGAGGTGATGGAGCGGAGTGATTATGCGTTGTCGTTTTCTAAGATGACGTTTCCGCATCAGTTAATGCGGCTGGTGTTGGTGGAGCAGGTTTATCGGGGGTTTAGGATTGTTAAGGGGGAACCGTATCATAAGTGAGGGTAATCAGGATAAATAATGAAAATGCTAGCGATGGAAAGATTTATAAAACAAAGCATTACAATCTCGCAATGATTATCGCTATTGGCTATCGTGTAAGTTCTCACCTAGATACATAAATTCGCGCTATTTAGGTGTCTAGGTGAGATTTTACAATGAACCTGTCAACTTAGGTTCAATCTTAAGCATATGAAAGGAATGAAACATAATTTGAATAAAAAAAACTAAAAGTGGGCTGATGTTTCCTCTTACTATTGAATCGGTTACTAATTTTTCAAGATGGTATGAAATAAAACATTTAAATTATATAAAACCCAATTTCCAAGCTATATCAACATTATATGATGAAAGTTTGCTAGGGGGGATAAGAAAGTTAAATATTGATCCAACAGAAAATATTATGAGGGGTATACGATCAATGGAACCCAGCATTTCTTCTATATCAACATTATATGATGAAAGTTTGTTAGGGGGGATAAGGAAGTTAAATGCTGTTTCAACAGAAAGTATTATGGAGGGTATACGATCAATGGAACCCAGCATTTCTTCTATATCAACATTATATGATGAAAGTTTGTTAGGGGGGATAAGGAAGTTAAATGCTGTTTCAA
>NZ_JAFBFA010000030.1 GCF_016909015.1 Gracilibacillus alcaliphilus | reverse complement strand
GAGAAATTAAACAGCCTGGCACCGTTGGAATATCGGTACCAGACTGTTGCATAG
Source organism: Gracilibacillus alcaliphilus (assembly GCF_016909015.1). GTDB lineage: Bacteria > Bacillota > Bacilli > Bacillales > Amphibacillaceae > Gracilibacillus > Gracilibacillus alcaliphilus. Next base: position 71,596 of record NZ_JAFBFA010000030.1, on the reverse strand, counting down.
ATTTTTGTTTTTTCACTGTCTACTTGACAGGGTGCAGTTCACCCGTTTATGGATCTGTCCTCTTTTCCCTTTTCTCATTTATAGAGTTATTCAACGTCATTTAGGTAAAGGGATAAAGACCATCTTTTGATGAGGTGCAGGAAAGAGGTTGATTCGCTGCTCACGATAACGCTTTTTGTTTTGTCTCAGCTTTTGTTGTAGATGAAGTATAATGTTTGATTAGTCAATTGCCGTTGCATTCTCGGGCACTGTAAATGGGTCGTCTTGATGAATTCGGTCATAAAACATAATTCCATTTAGATGATCCAGTTCATGTTGAAAGACAATAGCGGCATAGCCTTTGAGTTTAAGTTTTAACTCGTTTCCATCTAGATCTGTAGCCTTAATGGTAATACGTTGATAGCGTGGTACATAGCCAGGCACTTCTCGATCAACCGACAGACAGCCTTCTCCACCTTCAAGATAAGCTTGTGCAACAGAATGGCTGACTATTTTGGGATTAAACAGCCCATAGCTGTATTGTTTTTCATCATGGTCCTGAAAGTGGACAGCAATCATACGTTTAGAAATGCCGATTTGAGGTGCGGCGAGACCTACACCAGCACGGAGCTGATATTTTTGGGCAATTTCTTCATCCTGGCTGTTTTTTAGAAACTGCAGCATGTCAGTTAAGATATCTTTTTCCTCCTGTGTTGCTGGCAGCTTTACTTCTTCTGCTACCTGACGCAGAACAGGATCTCCTTCACGTACAATATCTTCCATTGTAATCATATTGCCAGACCCCTTTCTTTATTTGGTTTAGAGGTTGTTTAAAAAGTACAGTAAAAAGCATATGTTTCTCGATGATCATGGAACGACCAATTCTTTTTTACCGTCCTTTTTAAACACACTATATAGTAATATATATTATAAAGAAACAAAATACAAAAGTATAGATTACCTTACTAATTCATACATTTGTTTTAAAGAAGGAAGCTGCTATGTTATAATGGATGAGATTGCAAATAAGGTCGAACAACGAAAGGTTTATGGGAGGATTACAAGAGTATGAAGAAAATGATTTACAGTATGTTGATGATGACAGTTGTCCTAATTGGCTGCAGCGGCCAATCTGTTGCTCACGATATGTATGACCATTTAGAAAAGACAGCAGAATTGGAACAGCCATTCGCCGAACAGCAAGAGGATTTTGCTAATTTAGAAAATGAAGAGCAAGATCTTTATAATCAAATGATTGAATTATCGGCAGATGAAATGGATGAAATTAACTCATTATCAGAACAAGCTTTAGCTACGATTGAAGAACGCATAGAATTATTGACAGTAGAGAAGGAAAGCATGGAGGAAGCAGAGGCCGAATTTGCAAAGGTTAAAGAGATTGTTGGTGACTTAGAAGAAGATCAACAAGAATCAGCCAATGCATTGATCGAGACAATGGATCAAAGATATGATACATATAAACAAATCAATGACGCTTATGCTGCTGCTTTAGATCACAATACCACACTCTATGAATTAATGATGGATGAAGATTTGACCGAAGAAGAGTTGAAAGACCAAGTAGATGTGGTCAACCAAGCCTATGATGAGATCATTAGCTTAAATGATGAATTCAATGAATATACGGATACTTATAATGAACAAAAAAGAGCGTTCTATGAAGCGACAGATTTAAATGTTAGTTTTGAATAAAAAGCAAGAAACCTGATATAAATACAGTTAATTGAATGCGTTTATCAAAAAAGAATAGGGAGCAGATCTATAAATGGGTCTGCTCCCTATTCTTTTTGAAAGATAAGCATTCCAATGCCAGAAATAACCTCCGTAGTTCTGTAGAAGATATGGAGAGTAAGGCAATCGTTGCGGTTGACCGTTTCGCTTTTCGACGTACAGGATGTACTAGTGCAGACGTGGCGAATGTCGTCGCGATGTTAGTCTGCTGCCGAGGGCATGCTCTTAGCTAACTTTTACCAAGAAGAGCACTTGACAAAAGTGGATCTTCAGAACATGCCTGCGGAAAGCGATTTCTTGTAGTGAACATCTATTTTGGCATCTTTTCACATCAAAGCGTAAAAAAGATGCGAAGATCTTAATTGTTTTTGTTTGTAATAGCTGTAGAAAGTAGTTTAGTCTTTGTATTATTGAATATTGTTTTCTAGCTGCTTTTTTCTTGGTCATCTTCAGAATAATACAGATAAGAAAACACTATGAAACAGATGAGGAGAAAACGCTTTAACTATGGGTTTGTTCCTGTTTGATTGTTCGGTATTTTTTTGAAATAATTATTGCAAAGGGTTTGACCGAAAGCTATGGATGAGCTAGAATATAAAAGAGTAGAAATTGTACCAATGATTTTTTGTTGTTCTTATGTAACAGTTTGATAATTACATAAGGTGTTTATTTTTTTGTAAGATAAGGTATAGCAATAATAATAACTTTGGTACAGATTTTTTAGTCTTTTGGGGAAGCTAAATTTGATTAATTAAATTTTTGTTATAAGGAAGGAAGAGGTGAATTCTTGTGAAACGTGCTTTAGAAAATATTGAAGAACAGTACAAAACGTTTCAAATCTTGAATGAAGAAGGTAAAGTCGTTAATGAAGAGGCTATGCCTGAACTTTCAGATGAAGAATTAAAGGAAATAATGTATCGAATGGTGTATACGAGGATTCTAGATCAGCGTTCCATTGCTTTAAACCGTCAAGGTCGATTAGGATTCTATGCCCCAACAGCTGGGCAGGAGGCTTCACAATTAGGAACTCAATTCGCCTTAGAAAAAGAAGATTTCATTTTACCTGGGTATCGCGATGTACCACAGTTAATTTGGCATGGTCTTCCATTATATCAAGCATTTTTATTCTCTCGCGGTCATTTTCATGGAAATCAGTTCCCTGAAGGTGTCAATGCATTAAGCCCGCAAATTATTATTGGTGCGCAATATACACAAGCAGCAGGGGTTGCGATGGGTATGAAGAAGCGCGGACAGAAATCTGTAGCCATTACGTATACAGGTGACGGTGGTACTTCACAAGGTGATTTCTATGAAGGGATTAACTTTGCCGGTGCATACAAGTCTCCAGCTATTTTTGTGGTGCAAAACAATCGTTTTGCCATTTCTGTACCAGTTGAAAAGCAAACAGCTGCACAAACACTTGCTCAAAAAGCTGTAGCGGCCGGTATCGAAGGTATTCAAGTAGACGGTATGGATGTATTAGCTGTTTATGCTGCAACGAAAGAAGCACGTGAACGCGCCATTAATGGTGAAGGTCCGACATTAATCGAAACATTGACGTATCGTTATGGCCCACACACAATGGCTGGTGATGATCCAACTCGTTACCGTACAGAAGAAGAAGACAGCGAATGGGAAAAGAAAGATCCGATTGTTCGCTTCCGTAAATTCTTAGAAGAAAAAGGTCTATGGTCAGAAGAAGAAGAAAATGAAGTAATTGAAAAAGCAAAAGAAGAAATTAAAGCTGCTATCAAGAAAACGGACGAGCAGCCAAAACAAAAAGTTTCTGACTTAATTAATAATATGTATGAAGAACTTCCAGCACATCTTGCAGAACAATTGGAAGAATACAAAGAAAAGGAGTCGAACTAAATCATGGCTCAAATGACAATGATCCAAGCAATTACTGATGCACTGCGTGTAGAATTAAAAAATGATGAAAATGTCTTAGTCTTCGGTGAAGATGTTGGCCAAAACGGTGGTGTATTCCGTGCAACAGAGGGCTTGCAAGCAGAATTTGGCGAAGAGCGTGTATTTGATACACCATTAGCCGAATCAGCTATTGCCGGTATTGCTGTTGGTCTATCCACACAAGGATTCCGTCCAGTTCCTGAGATTCAGTTCTTCGGCTTTGTGTATGAAGCAATGGATGCTATTAATGGTCAAATGGCTCGTTTACGCTATCGTTCTGGTAACACACAAAATGCACCTGTTACCATTCGTTCACCATTTGGAGGCGGTGTACACACACCTGAACTGCATGCGGATTCTCTAGAGGGTCTTGTAGCACAACAACCGGGGATTAAAGTAGTTATTCCTTCTGGACCATACGATGCCAAAGGATTATTAATCCAGTCTATTCGTGATAATGATCCAGTAGTATTCTTAGAGCACATGAAATTGTACCGTTCATTCCGTGAAGAAGTGCCAGAAGGCGAATATACAATTGAATTAGGGAAAGCTAATGTAGTACGTGAAGGAAAAGATGTAACATTAGTTGCTTATGGTGCAATGGTACAAGCTTCATTAAAAGCAGCAGAGGAACTGGAGAAAGACGGTATCGATGCAGAAGTTATTGATTTGCGCACAGTGATGCCGGTAGATTTTGAAACAATTATTCAGTCTGTTGAGAAGACAAACCGTATGGTAATGGTTCAGGAAGCTCAACGCCAAGCAGGTATGGCGTCATATATTGTATCTAATGTCCAAGAAAAGGCTATCCTACATTTAGAGGCACCAATTCTAACTGTAGCAGCTCCAGATACAGTATATGCCTTTACACAAGCAGAAGAAGTTTGGCTGCCAAACTATAATGACATTATCGACAAGGTCAACAAAGTTGTTAACTTTTAGTAATAAATTTTTAGCGGGAGGTCATTGGAATGGCTTTTGAATTTAAGTTACCTGATATTGGTGAGGGTATCCATGAAGGCGAAATAGTAAAATGGTTTGTAAAAGCTGGTGAAGAAATCAAAGAAGATGATGTACTTTGTGAAGTGCAGAATGATAAAGCCGTCGTAGAAATTCCTTCACCTGTTGATGGAACAGTTAAGGAAGTTCACTTTGAAGAGGGTTCTGTAGCAACTGTTGGTGAAACAATTATTACAATTGAAGCAGAAGGCTATGAGGATGCAGGTTCTTCGGAAGACGACAAGAGTGAAGACAAAGCAGAAGAGAAAGCAGAAGAGAAAGAAGCAAAACCAGAACCAGAACCAGCCAAACAAGAGACATCTGACAAAGAATCAGGTCATCGTGTTATTGCTATGCCGTCTGTTCGTAAGTATGCACGTGATAACAGCGTGAATATTGAAGAAGTGACAGGAAGCGGCAAGAACGGACGGATTGTGAAGGCTGATATCGATGCATTCTTAAGTGGGGATCAACAGCCTAAGGCAGAGACGTCTGATCAGCCAGAAAAAACTGCGGAAGCACAACCAGCAGCTGCAGCTAAAGCACCTGAAGGAGAATTCCCAGAAACCCGTGAGAAAATGAGCGGTATTAGAAAAGCAATCGCAAATGCGATGGTTAATTCTAAACATAAAGCACCACACGTTACCCTTCATGATGAAGTAGATGTAACAGAATTGGTTGCACATCGTAAGAAATTCAAGCCGATTGCAGCGGAACAAGAAATTAAACTTACTTATTTACCTTATGTAGTAAAAGCTTTAGTTTCAGCATTAAAACAGAATCCGATTTTAAATGCTTCTATCGATGATGAAACAAATGAGATTATTCAGAAACATTACTATAATATTGGTATTGCAGCTGATACAGAGAAAGGTCTGTTAGTGCCTGTTGTAAAACACGCAGACAAAAAATCGATCTTTGACATTTCGAAAGAGATCAATGAATTGGCTGTTAAAGCTCGTGAAGGTAAATTAGCTCCAAATGAAATGCAAGGTGCTTCTTGTACGATTACTAATATTGGTTCTGCAGGCGGACAATGGTTTACACCAGTTATCAACTATCCTGAAGCAGCCATTTTAGGAATTGGCCGTATTGCGGAGAAACCAATTGCGCGTGATGGAGAGGTTGTAGTTGCACCAGTACTAGCATTATCACTAAGCTTTGATCACAGAATTGTGGATGGCGCTACCGCACAATACGCGTTAAATCAAGTAAAACGCTTATTAGCAGACCCACAATTAATTATGATGGAGGGGTAAAAAATGGTAGTAGGAGATTTTCCGGTTGAATTAGACACTCTTGTTGTTGGTGCAGGACCAGGTGGATATGTGGCAGCTATTCGTGCTGCACAAACTGGCCAAAAGGTAACAGTAGTTGAAAAAGGAACAGTCGGCGGGGTATGTTTGAATGTAGGATGTATTCCTTCAAAGGCATTAATTGAAGCGGGTCACCGTTATGACCATGCTAAAGGTGATGCAGACTTAGGAATCACTTCAGAAAATGTAACAGTTGATTTTTCAAAAGTACAAGATTGGAAAGCTTCTGTTGTTAAGAAATTGACTGGCGGTGTACAAGGGCTTTTAAAGGGTAATAAAGTCGATATTGTACAAGGGGAAGTATACTTTGTTGATAAAAATACAGTAAAAGTAATGGATGATAAGAATTCTCAAACTTACACATTCAAGAACTGTATTATTGCAACTGGTTCACGTCCGATCGAAATACCTGCTTTCAAATTTTCTGAGCGTGTTCTTGATTCAACAGGCGCATTGAATTTAAAAGAAATTCCTAAAAAGCTGGTTGTTATCGGTGGTGGATATGTAGGAACAGAATTGGGTACTGCATATGCTAACTTTGGTACAGAGGTAACTATCTTAGAAGGGATGAAAGAAATCCTTAATGGCTTTGAGAAACCAATGAGTGCCATCGTGAAGAAGAAGCTCAAAGCGAAAGGTACAACCATTGTAACAGAAGCCATGGCCAAAGGTGTAGAAGAAACAAAAGATGGCGTAGTAGTAACATATGAAGTTAATGGTAAAGAGGAAAAAGTAGAAGCTGATTATGTATTAGTAACGGTTGGACGTAAACCAAACACAGATGAGATTGGTCTGGAACAGATTGGTATTAAAATGTCTGATCGCGGCTTGATTGAAATAAATGAACAATGCCGTACAAGTGTAGATAATATTTATGCAATCGGTGATATTGTAGCAGGGCCTCCTCTTGCACATAAAGCTTCTTATGAAGGTAAGATTGCTGCCGAAGCGATTGCTGGTGAAAAATCAGTAATTGATTATAATGCGATACCTGCTGTGGTATTCTCAGATCCAGAATTGGCGACAGTTGGTTATACAGAAGAACAAGCAAAAGAAGCTGGCTATGATGTAAAAGGCTCTAAATTCCCATTTGCAGCTAATGGCCGTGCCTTATCACTTAACGAAAGTGAAGGCTTCATGAAACTTGTTACTCGCAAAGAAGATGGTTTACTAATTGGTGCACAAATTGCAGGACCGAATGCAAGTGATATGATCGCTGAGGTTGGACTTGCTATTGAGGCAGGAATGACTGCAGAAGACTTAGCACTGACCATCCATGCCCACCCATCTTTAGGTGAAATCACAATGGAAGCAGCAGAAGTTGCGATAGGAACACCAATTCATATTGTAAAATAAACAATTTTATGAGAAGTCTGCATTTGCAGGCTTCTTTATTTTAAACAAGATAGGAAAGCATAGAATTTCGTATTCATATTAACGAGCTATGAATAAGGAGGGTATATTGTGCAAGGGTATAATATTTTAATGATTTATAACAAAGATATGAACCAATTGCTCATGTGCAAACGATTGAAAAATCCTTATAAAGGGTTGAGTAATTTAGTAGGAGGAAAAATCGAGATTGGAGAAACTGGTATAGAATCTGCTTACAGAGAACTTTTTGAGGAAACTGGTATATCTAAAGAAGATGTCAACCTTCATCACCTAATGGACTTTAAATATTATCTGCAAAATTGTTACGTTGAAGTTTATGTTGGTAGATTAAAGCGAGAGATAAGGGTTTCGGGAGATGAAAATGTTTTATATTGGTCCGATTTGAACAAAGACTTTTTTGACATGTCTCTTTATGCAGGTGAAGGAAACATTGGACATATGATAGAACAAGTAAATATGGTCAAAGATAGTTTGTTATCTGATAAAAATATCTTTGTTGAAAAATACTAACTTTTCATAGCAGAAAATCTTATCGTGCTAACCGCGGGTATGGGTGCATTAGTAATTAATGACTATCAAAAGCTGGTCGTTTTTCAAACTGAGCGTTAGCTTATGATGGGAATAAAAATCCGATTTGGTGGAACAGGAAAGTACCCAGTGCACTGCTCAGTTCTTCGATACATACAATTAGTAAAATAAAAGTGACAGGAGGAGGAAGTATCATTGTTAAAGAAATACATACTCATGCTTTTGTTAAGTGGTCTGCTGGTCTTAGCGGCATGTGCTAATGGAGACAGCGAGGCGGATAACCCAGCAGAAGCAGAGACAGAGGATACCGAAACAGCAACAGAAAATCATCCCGAAGATAGCCAAACGGAAGATAGTGATACAGAGACAAAAGTGCCGGCAGAGCCAGAGGAAGAGGAGCAAGAGGCTGATCAAATAGCTGACAAGGATTCAGAAATATTATATGAATTAGATGAATCTTCTTGGAATCTAGTTCCACTGGAAGAGGGAACAGAAGAAAATGTTGTGTTATTAACGATTGATGATGCCCCTGATACATACGCTCTAGAGATGGCAAAGACCCTAAAAGAATTGGACGCGCCAGCAATCTTTTTTGTAAATGGTCACTTTCTGCAGTCGGAAGAAGATAAGGAGGCTCTCAAAGAAATTCATGAAATGGGTTTTGCAATCGGCAATCATACCTATAACCATCAACAATTATCTGTTGCTGATGAAGAAACACAAAAACGCGAGATTATTGAATTAAGCGATGAAATCGAGGAAATAATAGGGGAAAGACCGGAATTTTTCCGGGCGCCGCATGGTGATAATACAGACTTCGCCAAAGAAGTTGTTAAAGAAGAAGGCATGTTATTAATGAACTGGACTTATGGTTATGACTATTTTGAACCATATATGGATGAAAATAAGATTAGGGAAGCCATGATTACAGGTGAGGCACCAGAAGTTGATATTGATTATTCCTTATTGCAGCCAGGCGCTAATTTGCTTATGCATGATCGGGAGTGGACGGCAGCAGCCTTAGCTGATATCGTAGAAGGGTTGAGGGAGCAAGGCTATGAGATGGCTGATCCGTATTCCATTAAGAGATCTGAATAAAGCAAACAACCGCTGTTATCATCATGTTATCGGCACTAGCTCAAGCTGTCTGTCAACAACTACAAACCATACGCATGACTAATAGCTTGTAGCCAAGTGATAATTGGCGTTAGATTAGGATAGAAGATAAGTTAATTTGAAACAGTATGAAGGAGAGATACTGAAATGAATTATAGTTATCCAATTGATCCCTCATGGTCTACCAATGAAATTATTGATGTGGTTAATTACTATTCGTTAATTGAGAAGGCTTATGAGAAAGGGGTTAGTAAGCAAGATTTAATCGTGGCATATAATCGTTATAAGGAGATCGTCCCTTCAAAAAGCGAGGAAAAGCAGTTGGACAAACAGTTTGAAAAACAATCAAGCTATGTACCTTTTCGAGTCATAAAAAAAGCAAGAGAGCTTGCTAACCACGATATCATCAAGTTATAGAAGCAGTTATGGCGGATAATAGATATGAATCCAGTCCTGCTTTACAAATGGAACAGGAGCAGACAAGCCACGGTTTGTCTGCTCCTGTGTTCTAAAGATTGATAGAAGAACGGTATAATGGTGCTACCGTGTGGAGTGTTTTCTTGATTTTTTTTATCAATTCCTCACCATTTTGCAAGATAGGATCATCGGCGGCAATTTTTCTGCCGACAAGGAATTCTGCTTTTTTAACTTTTTTAAAGCGTTCCAAACTCTTTTGTAAATCGGTGTCGGCGACTGAGTCGGCTTCATTTTTCATATGATCAAGCGAGATGACATAATCGTCTGGCAGTATTTTCTGGATGCTGTCTATTTCATGTAAGAATTTTTCAGCAATTTCCTCTTTGTGAGGCAGTTCATAGATATAAGCTAACCAGATAAATAAATGATCATGCCATAAACCAACTTGAAAATGTGGGTGTTTCTTATAGCCTCGTTTATTGTGACAATATGCCGACCATGTATCATTAGGGGGATTAACGGTTCTGCGCGCATGTCTGGCAATATGCAGATACATTTCTTGTCCGGCAATCTCATCTATATCTTCTGCCAATTCATCATAAATCGCCTGAAATTTCGGCTGAATTCGTTCTTGAATAGCAGTCATTCGTTCATCTAACCCATCAATAAGAAAAGTTGTAAAATCGTCTGCTTCGAAACCTGTGAAAGTCATTCTTCTTCATCCTTTGCAATTAATTGGTATCATTATCATTTTATATTAATTATCATCTGAATGCAAAGAAGAGTTCCCGAATTTTTAAAATAATTAAATGTTTGCTAAAATAAAAGTAGTCAAAATAAGAATGGAGGAAGGTTGATGGAAACAACCATTCGTCAAAATATTTTTGAAAACGCAAAAAAATGGGTCTATGAAGCAGGAAAAAGAATTCGTGAGCAAATGCAGCACGAATTTCAAATCAATACCAAGTCCAACGTGAATGATTTGGTAACAGAAATAGATCGTTCTACAGAGCAATTTTTTGCAAATCAAATCAGAACTACATATCCTTCGCACTATATTATAAGTGAGGAAGGCTTCGGTGACAAAATAAATGATATGAACGGCACTATTTGGATTATTGACCCAATCGATGGCACTATGAATTTCGTTCACCAGAAACGAAATTTTGCTATTTCGATTGGTATTTATCATAATGGGGTAGGCGAGATTGCGTTAATTTATAATGTGATCGATGATGTCCTTTATACCGCCATAAAGGGAGAGGGGGCTTATCGAAATAGAGATCGTTTACCGCAATTAAAGCAAGATGTCCAATTGGAAACAAGTATACTTGCCATGAACAGTTTATTTGCTTGTGAAAATAGACGCGTCAATGAGAAGAAGATTCAGCAATTAATCATAGACTGCCGCGGGACAAGATCATATGGATCGGCTGCTTTAGAATTTGCTTATGTTGCAGAAGGAATTATTGACGCTTATGTAACGCTCAGACTGTCACCTTGGGACTTTGGCGCAGGATTGATCCTTGTGCGTGAGGTCGGCGGTGAAACCATTCAATTAGATGGCAAACCAGTTAATTTTCTGCAAAATAATACAATATTGACTTGTAATCCGGCAATCCGGCAAAGAATTTTAACAGATTATATTGAATGGAAGTAGCAATGGACAACAAATAGGCTGAGAGGTAAAAAGCCAAAATAAAAATACCATATAAGAGTTTTTTTCTTGCTAAAGGGGAGTATGTTGACAGGAGTAGATGTTGGGGAAAGATCGGCTATTTTTACACATAGGTGAGCTGGCTTGTCTAGCCGCACTGAATTGTGGCAAGGCAAGCCAGCCTGTAAGTTTGTTTCGTCCAGATAATAGGAAAAAGGCTTACGTTAACCTATTTCACCTGCTTCAGCCTTTTCTGGCTGTCTGCGTTTCATAGCGATACCCATTCCCATTAATACAAACCCAACTACTAAAGTGAGCACGATGAACAGCGGGCTGCGGAAAGCAATCGCAACACCAGCTGCGGAGAACGAGAGAATAACGCAAATGGCTAATAATAACTTAGATAATTGAAAATTCATTGGTTCACCTCAAAGACTATTTTAATTGATACATAAATTGTATCACAATTATCAACTAAATTGTATTTATCGACAAGATCACGTATAATGGATTTGTTTAAGGGCAGGAGGTATCACATGGAGAGAGAAACAGTAATAGAAGTACCAGATAATTTATGGCCAGTAGCTGACTTCTTTATGAAGGGGCTTGGCGGAGAAGTAGACGTAGCAGATGCTAGTCAAATGGGAATGTTAATTAGAGGGTTTCTTTTCCTTTACATAACAATAGTTGTTTTAGCCATTTTGGCGTATAAATTTGGCTTTGCCAAGAAGTTGCCGCCTTTAAAGTCATTTATTATCTATCTTTTATTAATCATAGGCACTTTCTTTTTGACGTTGTTATTTGGATTGAATTTGCCATTAGCCGAAAGCCTGTTTATTATTGCCATTGTGATGGGAATATATCGTTTGCGATTGCATCAAGAGCGGAAAGGGCAAGCGGAGCAAGAATAGAAATAGATCCTAAGACTAAATGATAAACAGGGAAGACAACATGAACCAATTGTTCCCGAATAAGAACCGAGGAAGGTCTAATGCTAGAGCTTTCCACGGTTCTTCATTTTGGTATAGAGTAAAGCAATTAGTCCAGATATTGGTCATGTACTTCATATTTGCGGAATAGCTTGAAGTTACCTGACTTGTGCCGTTTCTTGGTGTTATCTCCAATTCGTTTATCACATGAAGTACACATATACGTATGAATTAATCGGTTTTGCAGTTTTTTTGCCAAAGGACAACTGTCATCTATTTTTTCAATTGTATCACATATTACACATTTTACTCTCATTATTTCACCTCGAATTTCCTGCTATTACCTTCACTGAATTGTAACATATTTCGAAGAATTTCCATAGTTTTTTTATATAAATTCCTCTGAACAGCAGGAGATACTTACGGCTAGAGGCTTAAAAAGTTGAAATGATATAAGTACCTAGGGTGCAATTTCCATGTTTTAAAAAAGGTCGAAAGGGTATAATTTTACTAAGGTGCAAATAAGCGAGAGGATGTGATAAGAATGGACAAAAAATACCTGATTGGTGGAATTGTTGGAGTAGCAACCGCTGGATTAGCTGCATGCCTGTTATCAAGCAGAACTAATCGAGAGAAGCTTTGTCAAATGTGGAATAACTTAACGGATCCTTATAGTAATTTTCCTATTGATATAGCTGGTGACCCAGGCCTCGATAACTTGGAGAATTCCGATATGGTAGAAGAAGGATCGCAATTTAGTGTAGATTATTATAATAAAATAAAGCAATAAATAGAAGCCGTGGAAGAAAATCCACAGGCTTTTGCTTTGATAAATTAATCTTGATAATGATGCGGTAAAAACAAGGTGGAACATCAAGATAGACTGCCGTGAGAAGACGACAGCCTAAATCAAATACAGCCTATTTATGATGGTTTGATTGCTCATCTTGAATCTTGTCTAAATTTTCTTCTTCTTGTTTGTCCATGATTTGTTTGTTTTCATCAGTAGGGTTGGCAGGTTCATCTTTTACCGGAATTTCCGGCATCCAACGGCCAGTGATATTGGCTAATTCCTCGCTAATCGCTTCAATAGGATGTCCTTCTTGCATTTTTGTACCCATATCTTGCATACGTTGATATAAATCAGCGTCAGCCACCACGATAGCCTCACTGCCTTCAGGATCATGTTCCAGCGCTTCTAATACTGCGTATTTGATCGAACCTATTTTGGATTGGTCTAAATCTTTGTCAACATCAATACCAACTAAAACCCCGCGATTGGTAATCAAAGCCGTCGCACCATTCACATTAGGCACATCGCTAGCCAAATTGGCTAAGTACTGCGCCTTCTCTTGGCTGGTTTGATCATTTGGAATAGATGGGTCTGCATTTTTGACCTGTACTACGCCATATGGATCAATGGATTGAGCCTGGTTTGAGTCTTGTTGGTTTTGTTGACATCCAAATAACAGGCAAGCTGTAAAAATTATAATAAGAAATTTCATTGCCATCGCTCCTCCTTTTCTTTGTATATTTTTTGATAAAAACAAAAAAATATACTTAAGAAAGGGAAACCGGCAGAAATTAATGTATCTCGATGATCTTTATCGCCTTTATTGGATTGTCCTGATTACTTCCATCGCCAAAATAGAGATGAGCAGGACCACCTTCCTTAATCTGTTTACCATTGAGCGAAAACAGTAATAAAGACTGCAATAAGGTAGCTAATGAAATATGATATTCTTCTTGTTCCGTTATAATGGTTACACCTTGTGCATGTTTATCAATTTCAGCGTTTTCAATAAATTCTTTAATCGGCATCACATAGGAATCGTTCAATAATTCCTTTTTGTTATATTTTTTAATGCTGTGATTTACAGGTGGTTTATGTAAACGGCCAATTGTTTCCTGTTCTTCTTCGGTTTCTGGCTTTTCGCGGAAAGCCTCTTCCAGTCTGATCTTACGGTCATCAAAAATCCACACACTTGGATCGAGTGTGATAGGATATTTCACCTTGCCTTTTAACTGAATAATCACTATAAGTCACCTCTTTATAATATCGTCAAGTAATAGAATAGCAGAGAAAGATTATTTTTGCATGTAAGAGCATGTTCAAAAAGTCCGATAAAAATGACACGACGAATTTCTGCGTTAGCAATAGAGGAACTTCTACTAAAATCACCCACATCGTGTGGGTAAAGCAGAAGTCAACACTTCCTGTGCAAGTCCGCTACTCACGTATTAAAAGCATACGTTCCGCTCCTTGAAAAAGAAGACCGCTTTTTCGGTGTGCAAGACCATCTCCTCAAAGCTGCACCGCCTTGAACTTTCGACGTATAGGACGTACTAGTACCGGTGTTGCAACACGATGTTGCGGACTTAATCGATGATGGTCCTTTTCACCGAACTTTTTGAACACGCACTGTAAAAAAGATTTATTCGTTTGGAAACAGTGCACACACTTATTTTGTCTATTAAGATTGACAGATGATATTATCTTGCATTTTCATTATGTTCACGATAAAATAGTATGGAGAAGCAATAGCGGAGGGGATTGGCATGATAACGGAAATGCCTTTGAGCAAAGAAAAGCAAGCTTACGCCATCCTGCAGGCAGATGCAGATAAAATCTTGCAGCTTATCAAAGTTCAGATAGATAACTTAACTATGCCCCAATGCCCTTTATATGAGGAAGTATTGGATACACAGATGTATGGTTTATCAAGAGAGATAGACTTTGCGGTTCGTTTGCAGCTCATTCGTGAAGAGGATGGTAAGGCACTGTTGGACAATTTGGAACAGCAATTAAGTGTTTTACATGAGGCTTCACAAGAGCGCAATATGCGGTTGTAAAAACTTTGCTAACTAAGGGCAAAGTTTTTATACTTTTAAAAGATAGATGTTATGCAGGTATGTTACATAAAACAGTAACTAAATTTAGTGAGATAATTTTATGATGTTTAGAGGTAATCCTTATGAAGAATCAGAAGGCAAAAACATTTGATTTTCTATTAATGCTGACACCATTGTTATTAGCGGGTTTTGGTGTTGTAATGATTTACAGTGCGAGTATGGTAACTTCTGTTATCGTAAATGGAGAGCCTGCTTATGCACAAGCTCTCAGACAATTGATTTGGCTTGTAATTGGGGTGGGCTTTTTTGTATTTGCCAGTTATTTTAAATATACGCTCTACAAGCCTTTAAGCAAATGGATCGTCTTAATTATGTTTCTTTCTTTGCTTGCTGTCCAATTATGGGGAACGAATATAAATAATGCTCAATCATGGATATATATTGGCTCCTTTTCCATCCAACCCTCCGAATTTGTTAAAGTGGGGATTATTTTATACTTGGCAGCTGTTTATACCAAAAAACAAGAATATATTGACGATTTTTTTAAAGCGGTACTGCCTCCATTAGCTATTACGGCAGTTTTGCTCGCTTTTATTATCAAACAACCAGATATTGGTACTGCCGGTATCATATTTGCGGCAGCTTGTACGGTGATATTTAGTGCAGGTATTAGATTCAGACATCTGAGTTTTTTAGCACTAATAGGCATAGTTGTTCTAGTAGCGTTAAGTCTGCAGTTAGTAACAGATACAAGAATCTCTCGATTTACGGGAGCCTATCAGCCTTTTGCAGACCCTGATGATACGGGATATCAATTGATTCAATCCTACATTGCCATTGGCACTGGCGGTGTAACCGGACAAGGCATTGGACAAGGCATTCAGAAACTAGGGTATTTAACACAAGCAGACAGTGACTTTATTATGGCAGTCATATCAGAGGAGCTAGGGTTGTTTGGTGTTGTTTTTGTACTTGCTTGCTTAGCTGTTATTGTCATTAGAGGACTGTATATAGCTAAAATTTGCAAGGACCCATTTGGAAGTTTAATTGCAATTGGACTTTCTTCTATGATTGGTATTCAAACAGTGATCAATATGGGGGCAATTAGTGGTTTGCTTCCTATTACAGGGGTACCTCTGCCATTTGTCAGTGCAGGGGGGACTTCACTGGTTGTGCTACTATTCTCGATGGGTATTCTTAATAATATAGCCCGTCATGTGAATTATCAGCGTTATAATGAAGAAGAAGAACTGGACAATCCGACAGAGAAAAAGAAATTCTCACGCCCATTTGCCAGAAAATCAGTAAGAAACAGACAATTATCTTAAAAATAATAGAACCGAGGCTGTTGCACAATGGGAATCAAGGTGGGACAGTCTCTCTTTTTAAGTGTATGACTGATTTTTTCATATGGTTGAAAAGGGGTGTCATCAAGATCTCTATTTCTGTTGACACCTATAGCTACTCGATCCTTTCAAATCCTAAGGGGGCTTTTGAGATTATCATATTAGCTGTTTCAGCTTTAAGGAGCTGGCTTTCGCTAAGATGCCGAGGTATCTAATCTTTTCAAGCCACAAGGAGCCATCTTTCATCCTATGATTCCATTTGTCGAAGTCGAATATGATAATTGAAAAATGAATGTCTTCCGTAAAGGCTCTTTCCCATCACTAGCAATAATCAAAAGGAACCATCCCACATACAAAAAAAACTGCCGCAAAATGCAACATGTACATTTTGCAACAGCCCCTTTGTTAGACATCATTAGAAATGTATCATATATAAGCATATGAACGAATATCAGTACTGAGGGAAAACAATTTATTTTTTCAAACTTCTATAGCATAGCAACAAGAAATAACAAAGCAAACCAAAAAACAAAGTAATAAATAGTGCGTGTAATAAGGCAATAAATAAGTTACCAGTGGTAAAGATCACGAATGCCCCTAAAGCGACTTGAACTGTAATTAGGAAAACGGCGATAGTCCATCCATAATACATCACTTTATTGTGACGGTAATGCCGTTTAATTTTGAAAAATAAGAACCAGGTCCAGATAAATGCAATTCCAGCCAGTAGCCGGTGTCCCATTTGCACCCATTGCCCGAAATGATAATCTGCGAAACCAAAGGGCTGTCCGCGTTCACACATAGGCCAGCTGGGACAAGCAAGGCTTGAATCAATATGTCTTACCAGAGCGCCGGAATAGACTACGACCATAATATATATCGCCAACCATATAAAATGTTTCCGGAAATGAGCTGATATATATAACGAATCGGCATCAAATTTGTGATCTACTTCAAAGATCAATAAAGTTAACAATAATACTGCCGCAAAAGAAATTAAAGAAATACCAAAATGAAGGGCTAAGACAAAATCAGATTGCGGCCATAATACGGCAGCAGCGCCAATTAGAGCCTGGGCTACTAAAAAGAAAACAGAAATAAAAGCTAAAAACTTTGTTTCACGGATATGTCCGATCTTTTTCCATGATACAATTGCCAGCAATAAGACAAATATTCCGGCAGTCCCCGATACTAACCGGTGGCTCAGCTCAATAAACATCTCCATTGACCAATCACCGTAGCAGAATGGCCAATTGGCACCACATCCCATTCCCGAATCAGTTTTGGTGACCAGTGCACCTCCAACTAGTACCCCGAGCATGATAAGGGTTGAGATCACAGCTAACCATTTAAGAAATTTCATATGTACACCTCATCTAAAGACTGTCATTTATCACAGGGCAAGCTTCAGAAACTCAATCCAGCTGATAAATTTGTAACTATATGCTGAATTAGTAAGTAAGCATACCACTGATAGAAGTCTCACTTAAATTATGTATTTTTATAGTAGGTATGCTATCAGTAAACCCTATTTATTATATCAAATAAAAGAAGCTCCGTCTTACAAATACTATCATCTGAAAAAAAGTTCACAAAAATGCCATAAAGATAATTGATTATTTCCGTAGGATAGCACACTGATAAAATCCATGATACAATAGCATTGTTTGATATTTTTAGGTATAATGCAAATACATACATCTTTTTGAAAGTTCTACTGATTTAATAATAAGAACGAAAACCCCTGTTAAGTAATATCTCATATATGTTCTAATCATCATTATTATAAACTCTGAAAGGAAGTTATGGTTCTAATGGATAAAATAAGTGTTTCTTCTGATAGTCCTGTATTGACGAGGACTTTGGATTCTTATGTATATAAATGGGCTGATCTAAAACAACTGTTAAAAATAGGGATTATTAACTCCAATACAATGACTGCATTTGCCGGTTTTTGGCTAGCCTTGTTTTATACAGGATCATCTATTGCACAATATTGGCACTTAATGCTGGTAACACTGGTGGGTACTGCTTTTGTTATTGCAGGTGGGTGTGTGATTAATAATTATTATGACCGTGATATTGATCAGATCATGAATCGAACAAAATCACGTCCTACGGTCACAGGTTCTATTGATCTCATGCATGTACTTGTGATTGGAGCTGCTTTATCGATTACAGGTCTGTTAATATTGTCTCTAGCCTCATGGCAAGCTGCTTTTTTTGGATTTGCAGGCTGGTTTAGCTATGTTGTGTTATACACGATATGGTCTAAACGGAGATATACTATTAATACAGCAGTGGGGAGCTTGTCAGGTGCCGTACCTCCATTAATAGGCTGGTCGGCAGTTGATCCACAGCTTCATTCTACGGCCTGGGTTTTGTTTTTACTTATTTTTATTTGGCAGACACCTCATTTCTTAGCGATTGCTATGAAAAAAGAAAAAGAATACCGTGCCGCTAATATTCCTATGCTTCCAGTCATTTATGGTATGGAGATAACAAAAAGGCAAATGCTAGTATATATCGTTTGCTTATTACCATTACCATTCCTATTATATGATTTAGGTCCTTTATTTCTGGGAATAGGAACATTATTAAATACAGGTTGGCTTGTGTTAGCAGTTAAGGGGTTTTGGGTGAAGGATAATAGCAAATGGGCGAATAGCATGTTCTTATATTCCTTATTATATTTAATGGTGATATTTATTTCGATGATTGTTATTACTTTACCGAATAATTTGTTATAATGAAATATGTCAGTAGAACTTGATTTTCTTCAAGTTTTTCTAAATAATATAGTAAGTTAAAAAGAAAGAGAGGGTTAAACATGAAAGATTGGATGGGAAAAATCCGAACGTTGTCCTTGTTCTCCTTTTTGGTATTGATTCTTTCCGCATGCGGTAAAGAAAACCTTACTGCACTTGCACCAAAAGGTTATGGGGCGCAACAATCGATGACAGTTATCATCGTATCAATTCTTGTTATGACAGTGGTCTTTATTGTCGTTATGATTATTTTCTTGTATGTAATGATGAAGTTCCGCAGAAAGAAAGTTGGAGAAGGTCACATCCCACAACAAGTAGAAGGGAATCATAAGTTAGAAGTAATTTGGACAGTAATTCCAATTTTACTTTTAATCATTATTGCGATTCCAACTGTCGCTGTTACATATGATTTAGCAGATGAAAGTCAAATGGAAGATAGTATTAACATTAATGTAACTGGTTTGCAATTCTGGTGGAACTTTGAATATGCAAATGAAGAAATCCAGACAAGTCAGGAATTATATATTCCAGTAGACGAAAGAGTATATCTCAACATGATATCAAACGACGTGATCCACTCTTTCTGGGTGCCAACGATTTCCGGTAAGATGGATGTTAACCCTGATAATGAGAATACCATGTATATTGAGGCGCATGAAGAAGGGGTTTACTGGGGGAAATGTGCAGAGTTCTGTGGGGATTCTCACTCTTTAATGGACTTTAAGATTGTAGTAGTCAGTCAAGATGAGTATGATCAATGGGTAGCAGCTATGCAAGATACTGATCCTGAATATACAGCTGAGGCTGCAGAAGGACAAGAGTTATTTGCAAATAGCTGTATAAGTTGTCATGCGATTGATGCAAGCTCTACTAATCCTGTTGTTGGACCAAACTTAGCTGACTTCGGCAATCGTGCTATGATAGCCGGTGTAAGAGATTTCAATAAGGAAAATCTGGTAGAGTGGATCCTTGATCCTGCAAGTATCAAACCAGGAAATGGCATGTTAGGTGCTCCTTATTTAGAAGAGAACTCTATTAGCGAAGAAGAAGCTAGTCAAATTGCTGATTTCCTTATGGAATTAAAAGCAACAGAAGAACCAGTGGATAGTGTAGAACACTTTAGAGAAAATGAATCAGTACATTCGAATTAAAGGGAGGTTAACAAAACGTGAGTACATTGGTAGCAAATGAAAAAAAAGGCTTCGGATCCACGATTTGGGATTATCTGACAACCGTGGATCATAAGAAGATTGCTATACTGTACCTGATAGCAGGTGGCTTTTTCTTTCTACTTGGTGGATTAGAAGCTTTGGCCATAAGGGTACAGCTAATAAAGCCTATGAACGACTTTGTCAGTGCGGGCTTTTATAACGAATTAATCACGATGCACGGTACAACCATGATTTTCTTAGCAGCCATGCCACTGATTTTCGCATTCATGAATGCGGTTGTGCCATTACAAATAGGGGCCCGAGACGTGGCATTCCCTTTCCTAAACTCATTAGGATTTTGGTTGTTTTTATTTGGAGGTATCTTGTTGAATGTAGGTTGGTTTACAGGTGGGGCAGCAGATGCTGGATGGACTGCTTATACACCGCTTTCTACAACATCTCCAGGACATGGGGTAGATTATTATGTATTAGGTCTGCAGATTTCTGGTGCGGGTACACTTATGGGGGGGATTAACTTCCTCGTAACGATCATCAACATGAGGGCACCAGGTATGACTTACATGCGTATGCCATTATTTACTTGGACGGCATTTGTCGCAAGTGCGTTAATTTTATTTGCATTCCCTGCTTTGACAGTTGGTTTGTTCTTAATGATGTTTGACCGTATGTTCGATTCAGTGTTTTTTGATGCGGCAATGGGTGGTAATTCCGTTATTTGGCAGCACCTGTTCTGGATTTTCGGACACCCTGAGGTTTATATCTTAATTTTACCAGCATTCGGTATCTTTAGCGAAATTATTGCTACATTCTCTAAAAAGAGATTATTTGGTTATACAGCAATGGTATTTGCAACCGTCTTAATTGGATTCCTTGGTTTCATGGTGTGGGCTCACCATATGTTTACTGTAGGTATGGGACCAGCCGCAAACTCCATCTTTGCGGTAGCGACTATGGCAATTGCTGTACCAACAGGTATTAAAATCTTCAACTGGTTATTCACCCTTTGGGGAGGAAACATTCAGATTAATACCGCTATGCTTTGGGCACTCGGGTTTATTCCAAGTTTCACCATTGGCGGGATGACAGGGGTAATGCTGGCAGCAGCTTCCGCCGATTATCAGTACCACGACACTTATTTTGTAATTGCTCACTTCCACTATGTTATTGTGGGTGGGGTAGTATTTGGATTACTTGCAGGAACTCACTATTTTTGGCCGAAGATGTTTGGAACTATTTTAGATGAAACATTAGGGAAAATAACATTCTGGTTATTCTTCATCGGTTTCCATATGACATTCTTTATCCAGCACTTCCTAGGCTTAATGGGTATGCCTAGACGTTACTGGGTATTCTTAGAAGGCCAAGGTTTAGATTTAGGGAACTTGATCAGTTCCATCGGTGCCTTTTTAATGGGAATTGCAACTATCATTCTGTTAATTAACGTGGTTAAAACATCGGTTAAAAATGAGAAAGTAGGGGCAGATCCTTGGGATGCACGTACATTAGAATGGGCGATTCCATCTCCACCGCCATTCTATAACTTTAAACAATTACCACTTGTACGTGGATTAGACCCATTATGGATCGAAAAAACAGAAGGTCGTAAAGGTATGACACCTGCTGAACCATTAGGTGATATCCATATGCCTAACAATTCTTTCTTACCATTTATTATGTCAGTAGGTTTCTTTATTGCTGGACTTGGTTTTATCTATCAAAAAGACAACTTAGCTTGGCTGAGTGCTGTGTTTATTGGTATGGGCATCGCTCTTGGCTGTATGTTAGTAAGGTCGCTTAAAGATGATTTAGGATACCATATCCATAAAGAAGATTTGCAGAAGGAGGCGAAGGAATAAGATGAGTGAACAAGATGTACTAAATCCAAAACATATGCCTTCTAATCCTGAGCAAGCCACCTTAGAAGGAAAAAATAAATTCCTAGGATTTTGGTTTTTCCTAGGTGGAGAAACTGTCCTGTTTGCAAGTTTATTTGGGACTTATTTAGCTCTAAGGGATTCAACAAATGGTGGGGCCTCTTCTCAAGACTTGTTTGGACTTGAATTGGTGTTCATCATGACCATGTTACTTTTAACTAGTTCTTTAACCAGTGTATATGCCATGTATCATATGAAAAATAACGATTTTAAAAGAATGATGATCTGGTTAGGAATTACGGTTGCCTTAGGTCTTGGCTTCCTTGGCTTTGAGATCTATGAGTTTGTTCATTACATTCATGACTATGAATTTACGATGAGATCTTCTGCATTTGGCTCGGCATTCTATACATTGGTTGGATTCCATGGCGGCCACGTAGTATTCGGTTTATCATGGATTATCGCATTAATGTTTCGTAATGCCAAACGCGGTTTGAATTTATATAATGCACCGAAGTTTTATATTGCAAGTTTATACTGGCACTTTATTGATGTAGTGTGGGTATTCATCTTCACAGTAGTCTATCTGATGGGGGTGCTGTAAACTATGACAGATAAATCGATGACAACTATCGACCAACAGCAGCAGTATGAACAAGAAAAAAGAAAACAAGAAATGAAGCAGCAAGTAATTACCTTTGCGTTAATGATTATTTTCACTATTGTTGCATTTGGTATGGTTATGGCCGAGTTACCAAAATTGTTTGTAATTCCGATTATGCTTATTCTGGCAGCTGTGCAAGTAGGATTTCAATTGTATTATTTTATGCATATGAGCCATAAAGGACATGAAATGCCTTCAATGATGTTTTATGGCGGCGTGTTTGCTGCCTTCCTAACGATTCTTGCGTTAGTAGTCCTAGTTTGGTGGTAATCTGTAAAAAGCTTGAGAAGTGTATGCTTCTCAAGCTTTTGTGCGTATGGAAGCCAATCCATAAATAGGACGAGCTTTCTATCGGTTTGTCCTGTGACATAGATAAATACATCCTTATCGAATGTTAGATCATGTTGCTGTTCATTAAATTGTTGAAATATCATTTGTTTAATGCTTTTTAATAGGTGGGAAGTTCGGTATAATGATACATAGCTTAAAAGAGTTGTTCAAAAGGTCCAATAAAAATGACGCGATGATGGTCCTGTTACCGAACATTTTGAACACACATTTAAACGATATCAATTGGAGTGATTCACATGTGGCAAGAACTACAAATATTTGGTTTTCGAGCGCTATGGAGCCCCTATTTTGCAACATTTGTGGCCATACTAGGTATAGTATATTTTCTCTTTTTTATCATCAGGAAAGATGATAAAAAAGCAACAGTGAAACAAATGCAATTTTTTTATAGCGGGTTACTCTTATTGTACATTATTAAGGGCTCTCCTATTGATTTGTTATCACACATTATGTTTACCGGACACATGCTACAAATGGCTCTATACTATTTATTATTTCCAATTCTCATGATTAAAGGAATACCAGAATGGGTATGGAGAAAGATTTTTGAAATTCCGGTACTTAGTCAAATCTTAAAATTATTAACCAAACCTTTGATTGCTCTGCTGCTCTTTAATGGGCTTTTCTCGGTCTATCATATTCCCATTGTGTTTGATTATGCAAAATCAAGTGAACCGGCACATGTGTCGATCACACTAACGATTTTGGTGGCAGCATTCATTTTATGGTGGCCATTGTTCTCTCCTTTGAAAGAGACTCATACAATGTCCCCATTACTCAAAATCGGTTACATAGCTGCGAATGGTATCCTTATTACACCGGCGTGTGCTTTGATTATTTTTGCCCCTACTAGTATTTATTCGGCATTTGGTGCCACAGGAAGCTGGCTGCAAACATTAGCGTTGTGTGTGCCGATCGATGTTTTAAGCGAACTGTCGCTAAGCGGACCGGAAATGTTTTCTCCGTTTAGTATCGCTGAAGATCAACAACTTGGCGGTATCATCATGAAAGTCACCCAAGAAATTATTTATGGAGCAATTATTGCCAAAATATTCTTCCCTTGGTTTAATAAAGGAACAGACAAAATCGATCCACTACCTACACAGCAACATACAGAGCAAGTTTAACATTGGAAGGAATGTATTACATGCATATATTACCAACAATAAGTACGTCTTTTATTTTGATTAGCGCCATTTTGGTTGCTATCGGCTGGCGTTTTGTCGCCAAAAGGAATTATAAAGCCCATAAGAAGACGATGATTGCTGCTTCGATCAGTGCGTTAATCTTCTTTATTATCTATATGTCCCGGACAATCTTTCTTGGAAACACAAGCTTTGGCGGGCCGGAAGAATTAGAAGTGTACTATACTATTTTTCTGATTTTTCATATTACGTTGGCAACAACAGGCGCTGTCTTTGGGATTGTGACCTTAATTCTTGCTTTTAAAAGAAATATTAAAAAGCATCGGAAAATTGGTCCTGTTACAAGTATTATTTGGTTTTTTACTGCTATCACCGGTATTGCCGTTTATTTGTTATTGTATGTCTTATATGATGGCGGGGAAACAACCAGTTTGTTAAAAGCCATTTTAGGGACATAAAAAAATACAGCTCTTTCATAACAAGAGCATATTTTAACAAGTGAAAAACACGCACAACTGCTTTAAAGCCATTGTGCGTGTTTTTTCTTCTGATGTAATCGTTTATTAAGCAGCTACTTTAGACTTCCTTTTTTTTGGTCTCTCTAAATCTGGAAGAAGGCGCTAACACCTCGATAAATTTTGTTTTACTATATTTTAAAATCCATTTTAATAATGTTAGCTTCTTTTGCCGAGTTAAAGGCAATCACAAGAAGTGGCCCAATGATAAAGCCTAGTATACCTAACAATTTCAAACCAAGGTACATGGCGATTAATGTAGCTAATGGAGATAATCCAATATGTTTCCCCATTACCTTTGGTTCGACTACACGTCGAATAGCTAATAAGATAATAGAGAGAATGGCAAGCTGTGTGCCTACATAAACTTCTCCTGATATGAGCATATACAGTGCCCAAGGGCCTAAAATAATAATTGAACCAATAATAGGAATTAAATCAATTAACCAGATGATAATAGACATAATTAAGGCATATTCTGGTACAATGATGTACAATCCAATAAGAGTGACAATGAAAATAATAATACTGACGAGGAATTGGGCTTTAAAGAATCCTAAAAATACATCAGATAGGCGTTGATGCATAAAGCGAACTTTTTCAGCTGTATCGTCTTTTAAATGACGATAGAACATGACTTTTAGTCGAGGTACTTCCAACATAAACATAAATAATGCGATTAAATAAACAATTATGCTGACCAAATAATCAGGTACTTTACCTACAACCGTAGCAATTCGTTCAATTCGCAACATCTCTCTAGCATTGTTGCTTAGAGTAGTTGTCGTTGACTGAATTTGCATCTTTACTTCTTCAACGAGCTGATCAGGTAAGTCTTGAGTAATGTGGTCAAGGTCGGATTCCCATTCCAATAACTGATTGTTTACTTGAATAATATAGCTTGGTATATTTTCGGCGATACTAACGACTTGTCCAATTGTTTTTGTAACAGCTAATACACTGATAATACTGATTATAGTCACAAAAAGGAAGAAAACAACGGTGACAGAAAGTTTTCGTTTTAGTTTTAACCTCTCCATGCCAAAACGTACAATGGGGTTAAGTGATAAGGCTGTAATGAACGCGATGAGCAGCGGAATGGAAACTGGAAGAATAAAATAACCGGCTGCGAGTAACAGTAGGATAACTAGAGTTAATTTGATATGTTTCTTATTTAGTTTTTTCATTTAAACTGTAACGCACCCTTTCTATAAAATCGACCTAAAGATTTTAAAATTATTATATTACATATATATCTACCTTAATATGTGGATCAATTCCGAAGGAGAGCAACGGGTAGAAAAGCCATAGAATAGCTTTGTAAACAGTTATTCTGTTAATTGTATTATTCTACTCACTATCCTTATTTGTTGTTGAGTTCTTGGACAGTGGTGAAGATAACCTTGCTGCTGGCCTCTTACTTTATTGTAAAAAAATTGGATAAAGAACGGCTGTATATGCTATACAGCCGTTCGATTGTTGTGCTCGAAGGATTATTTCACAAATGGTTCTATATTGGATTTTGCTGTTTGTAATAATTTTTCTGTACGTTCTACCGTTGAAGCAGGGAAGTCCTCTTCTTCACCATATTCAATTCCATGCGGATAGTAATGTTTGCCTAACAAAGGTGTCAATAATTTGATAACGGCGTCTCCTCTATCAACGTCACCTTCTATTGCATAGCCTTGTACGCGAACGTAATATGTAATATTTTTTTCGGGAGAGTTAATCTTATAATCATATGTAACACGCTCATAATCCCATTGACCTGCACGGACAAAGTTGGCCTTCTCCATTGCATGATCTAATAGTTCTAAGTCAATTATTAAACCTTCCAATCCGATATCTGTAAATTCCATACTTTCACCTCATCTATATTTATCGCTAACCATATCATATTACGAAATCGAGCAAGATGCAATTATTCTAGATAAATAACTTTCATGAAAAGTTGAAATAAACATATAGTTTATTAACCCCGTTTCACAGGTAGGTGAAAAACATGAAAGTAAAGGCTGTATTAGTAATCATACTATTGTTTATCATCATTTTCAGTGCATTGTTATGGATGGAAAAAAAGCAAGAAGATCCCTTGCATGTGACTTTACAGCAGCAGTATGTCTCACAACATGTAGAAAAGTCAGCTTTTCCAGCTGATCATATGCTTTATTGGCGAAAAGACACACTGTGGCGCTTTGTAAACCAATCAAGTGATGAAATAGTAGACACGTTTGGCAAACCCAAGCGAAAGGATCCTGCTGTCTTTGGCTGGCAATGGTGGATTTATCAAGAAGAAGACTATTATATGCAAGTAGCAGTGGAAGATCAGCAAGTAAAGGGGTTATATGCGATTGGCAAGGGACTGAATATCCAGCCATTAGAAATAGGCAACTCGCTAGAAGAGATAGAAAAATCGTATCCGATTCAGCAGCAATTGATATTTGATCAATACCGTATAGAATTAACCGAAAAAGATTTGGAGAACAGGCCGGTTATTTTGCTCAATGATCAAGTGGTTGCACAATTATATATCGCGCCCTCTGATGATCAATTAAGCGGTATCCGATTAATGAATCAAGAAATGCTGGCACTCATCAGGCCTTACAAACTGTATTACAAAGGGGAAATAACAGAGATTGAGGAACAAAAAGAGTGGGCAGCG
Organism: Gracilibacillus alcaliphilus; assembly: GCF_016909015.1. GTDB lineage: Bacteria > Bacillota > Bacilli > Bacillales > Amphibacillaceae > Gracilibacillus > Gracilibacillus alcaliphilus. Next base: position 44,247 of record NZ_JAFBFA010000030.1, on the reverse strand, counting down.
ATTGAAACAGCAGAAGCACAACAAATATTTGACATTACCAATTTTATTCGATCAGAGTCTGGATTAAATGAATTAAATTGGAATGACACCATTGGAAAAGTCGCTAAACGGCATAGTAAAGAAATGAAAGAGGAGGGCTATTTCTCTCATTACAGTATAAATGGGGAGAATTTAGCTGACCGCTTAACAAATATAAATGTGGATTACCGATCAGCTGGTGAGAATATAGGTGTTTCTTTTTATGATGCTCCAGAAATGATCCACCATTGGTTAAATAATGAAGGTCAGAGAGAGGCCTTATTGAAGAAAGAGTATACTGATTTAGGGGTAGGTGTTTATCGAACACATTACACTCAAAAATTTTTAGAAAAAGAGTAATCGTCGCACACAGGCCATTGTACGCATAGATTATAGTAGTACAAATGCTAGAGAGGTGATCAAGTGAATGCGACGGTAAAAGAATTCAAGGCCTTTATCGAAAGACATCCATTATTATTAAAAGAGGTGCGTCAAGGAGAGCGCACCTTACAAGAAGCCTTTGAACAGTACGTACTTTTGGGTGAGGATGATCCATCATGGCGTAAATATACTGCTGATGCTGATCATCAGGAAAAGAAAGCAGATAATGGAACAGCAGGAAAGCTGACTAAAAAAATCTGGAAGCATATCGAACAATTAGATATGAATCAGTTAGAAAACCATATCAACGATTTAAATGGTGCCATTGATCATATCATTGTCTTAATGGATCAATTTAAGCAATATCGTAATAATCAGTCTGGGTCAGCCCCTTTTCAATCCAAAGACTAGGAGGGCACTATGGAACTAGAAACTTACCGCTATCTTCAGCAAAAAGAAGAACTCTGGCGCTATATCAGGCAGAATCCGGAGTGGTATCGTTATCTCACTCGAGATCCATCCAGAGTTAGTGAGTTGGAACAGGAGGCCAAATTATTTTATGGTAAGACATTACCTCAAAGGATGGAACGGATCCAGCAAAACATTCATATGGTCCAGTTATTAATGCAAATGGCAGGTTCTTGGAATGATTAAGAAGCTGCCTCTTTTCATTCTCGGTGATAATTGATATGATATGACTATGGAGGTGTTTCACTCAAATGTTAGCAACAATGGAAATTGTCGATATATTAGATCATGCCGAAGAGTTAGGGCAGCTGGTCTTACAATCAGAAGAAATGGAAGAATTCCGCAGATTAAAGCAAATAATGGATCAGGATCAGGAAGCTCAGCAACTGATTCAACGTTTTAATAAAATAAAATCCGCCTATGAAGAAGTAGAGCGTTTTGGCAGGTACCATCCTGATTATAGTCAAATTATGAAAGATATCCGTGCAGCTAAACGAGAGATGGATATGCATGAAACCATTGCTGCCTACAAAGTGGCGGAAACTTCATTACAAAGATTTTTAGATGAAATAAGTAAGATTATGGCATTTAGTGTCAGTAAAAATATCAAAGTACCATTAGATGGTGCAGCTTTAACAGATACTGGGTGCAGTTGTGGATCAGGGGGCGGCTGCGGTTGTAAAGTCTCATAGTTATAAAAGTGTGAAGAGAGGGGGGACATGATGATTGTAAGCAGACAAGGTTTAGTCGTTTGGTTTCATCAAATGAAACATGTTAAGCATATTAAGAAATATGGTCATATGGTGCATGTCTCTAAGAAATTGAAGTATGCCATTATTTATGTTGACCAGGATAAGGTCGATCAGACAACAACTGCATTACATAAATTGTCTTTCGTTACAAGGGTCGATCCTTCCTATAAGCCATTTATCAAAACAGAATTTGAAGAAAAAGTGAAAATAGAAGATAAAGAGCTAGATTATAAAATGGGGATCTGATTTTTTAGAGGGAGATTTATATGAAAACTCTGACTCAAGCCTGGATTAGAAAAAACAAGAAGAGCATTTGATCCTTTATCTTTTAGCCAAGATGGATGTCCACTCCGAGAATTCGCTTTCCGCAGGCATGGCTTCAGCTAACTTGAAAAAGTAGAGCACTTTTTCAAGTGGATCTTCAGCCCATGCTATTCCCTTGTCTGGCTACAAGCGTCAAAAACTGGACAACTTCCTGACAGCGCCCTATGATAAGTCATCATCGATTCATACACTCACCGTGATTCCTTTATCTCAGTTGCTTCGGTCCAGTTGTTACGTTTTTACCCGACACTTTCCGCCTTTCTTGCAGGAGTCGACTTCTCTCCACTCCCATCCTCTTTGTTCTTTTATGTTACTTGCTTCACAAAAAAGAAGTCGAATACACCACTTTTTAAATAAAAAAAACCTGCAGTTAATCAACTGCAGGCTCTTTTTATTGTCTCGTTGATATGAGAAAATAAAAAGATAAAGGGAGAGGAGAAACCGGAGGAAGAACTTATGGGGAATGGTAAGTCTTCTCCGAATAAAGCAACTTATCTGGTTGCTTTAGTTAAAGTTTGTCCATTATCGAAGGAAATATACTTGTAAATTTGTGAAATTGTTTTAGTTTATGCTATATTAATCACAGCGTAATTCGACATCTTCTGGAGAGCGAAGTCTCATGACAGAAATATCTTAGCTGCAGCAGAATGGGGGAATCGTATTTGCGAGTAATTGCGGGAAAGTTAAAGGGGAATAGAATTCAATCGGTATCTAATCAATTAACACGTCCAACTGGAGATAAAGTGAAGGAATCCTTATTTCAAATAATAGGCCCTTTCTTTGATGGAGGAACTTGTCTTGATTTGTTTGCCGGGAGCGGCGCCCTGGCCATCGAGGCGGTTAGCAGAGGGGTGGAGCGAGCGGTATTAGTAGATAAACAAGCAAAAGCCATTTCCGTTATCCATAAAAATATCCATCATTTAAAAATAAAAGAACAAGTGGAAGTGTTTCGAAATGATGCCTTTCGCGCATTAAAAGCTCTTGAAAAAAGAAAGCTAAAGTTTGATATCATCTTTTTAGATCCGCCTTATCATCAAGTGTCTTATCAGAAATTGTTAGAAGCCATTATTGCGGCTGACATACTGCAAGATCAAGGGCTTATTGTGTGTGAACATGATCCTAATAATGCTATCCATATAATCAGTGAGTCATACCAGCTAATCAAGCAAGAAGAGTACAATGCAACTACTGCTATTACAATTATTCAAAAGGATGTGGAAAATCATGACTAGACTTGCCATTTGTCCCGGCAGTTTTGACCCTATAACAAATGGACACTTAGATATTATCAAAAGGGCGGCCAATGTCTTTGATGATATTATTGTAGCTGTCTTTAATAATCAGGCGAAACAGCCCTTATTTAGTGTAGAAGAAAGAATAGAATTAATCCGACAGGCAACCGCTGATATCCCCAATGTTCAAGTAGATTCGAGCAAGGGACTGTTAATGGATTATGCTCAAGAGAAGAATGCACAAGCCATCATCAGGGGACTGCGGGCGGTCACCGATTTTGAATTTGAAATGCAAATTACCTCTATGAACCGAAAACTGAATGAAGACATTGAAACCTTCTTTATGATGACTAATAATCGGTATTCCTTTCTTAGTTCCAGCATGGTGAAAGAGGTGGCTAAATTTCATGCCAATGTATCTGATTTAGTACCTCCGGTAGTAGAAGCGGCGCTGATTGAAAAATTTAAGCAAGAGAATGTATAAATAAACTGACAAGGAAAGTAAAGTAATCCACCATCCAATTTCACCTAATGGGAAGCTTATATGATGGGTGAATGTCATGATACTAGATGTTGTTTCTGTCTTTAGTTGATAGACAGGAAAAAATAAGACAACTACAAGTAAGCTGGCAAAACAGGCATGTACCATTCGTGCAAAGAAGTAAGGAGTAAAGCGAATATCTGTATCAGCCAAGATACTTGCGACTTGTGCTTGGACGGAAAAACCGTTAAAGGCTAACATGATCGAGATAACAATTGCCTGAAAAAAAACGGCTACATGAGTCTGTGATATAGTGTTCGCTCCAATCGTTATTTCAAACATACCTACAAATAACCCAGGTGCGAGATCAGCAGGAAGCTGAACAAATGCTAGCAGGCCGACAAGTAAACCAGCAAACAATTCGGTAAGTTGGATAGTGGATAACAATTCGGTAATCACTGAAAACAGCATGATGAAGCCGCCTATTTTGATTAGTGTTTCAATTGATTGAGTAACAGCTTCACCCAACACTTTGCCAATTGCCTGCCGTTTATTTATGCGTGCTTGATGAAGCTGATGAAAGGCTTTAGTAAGAGAAAATGAGTAGGATCCGGCCGTTGAAATTTCCTTTCTTTTATAAAATCTCATACAGATTCCAACCAGTGCATTACTAAGATAATGGACGACTGCCAGCAGTATGCCTAACCTTGCATCATGAAAAAAACCGATACCGACCGCTCCGATGATAAATAGAGGGTTCGAGGCATTGGTAAAGGATACTAGCCTTTCCGCCTCTACTTGGGATAGCTGCTTTTCCTGTCTCAACCTTGCCGTATATTTAGCTCCTGATGGATATCCACTCGCCATTCCCATCGTCCAGACAAAACCTCCAACCCCTGGTACATTAAATAACGGTCTCATAATAGGTTCAAACAGAACACCGATAAAATGAACAACACCAAAGGCAATTAAAAGTTCTGCCGTGATAAAAAAGGGTAATAAGGCTGGAAAAACGATGCCGGCCCAGACTTCGAGTCCACGCTGACTTGCTTGTAAGACTTGCTGTGGATAAATAATTATCATTACGACAATAAAAACGGCGATCATGGCATATAATAAGGAGGCTAGCTTTTGTTTCATAGTTATTCACCTTTTTCTTAAGAAATAAATATATGATGTAAATATTTCATCTAAAACCTACATGTATGGATAGCCATCGCTATCCATGAAAACTTCAGTTCCTCTACTAGCCTAGCTTGATTCATCTCTCAATAACCTTGCGAAAATAATCAAGTGCTGCCTCTAAGGCAGAGTTTTGTAGGAGGTGCTTGTCTGTATACAAGAACAACTGAAATAAGCAGACAGATATCCTAGAGGGATAATCAAGACAAGCACGTCCTTTTCATATTGTATGACGATCGTGCTAAGTCATCACCAGTGCTCGTTTTTCCTGCAGACACGGTGTATAGAGTATGGATTGTGTATGTCTTGCACATTTCTGTACCTTTTTGTGAATCAATAGTAAAATATAGAGTGTTTTAAATTTGTCCTACCGTTTCTAATATACGCTTGTGGAGCGTATAAATATGACAACGCAATTTGTTAATCTTAGTTTTTTGAAAGTAGGGATAGGATGTTTCGTTTAAAGGGTAATGTAAGGATATTAATCTTTTTTGTAGCATTAATTGCTGTTTTTTTTCTTTTTAGCTATCGATTGCCATTTTATATTCATCAGCCTGGTCATGCAGATCCGCTAAATCCGATTGTAGAAGTGGATGGAGGCCATGAGAGTGAAGGGGAAATGTATCTTGTTACGATTCAAGGAGGAAGGGCAACCCCTTTTACATACTTGACCGCTCAGTTTAGAAAATATTTCGATGTGCTGCCGATTAATGAAGTAGTACCAGAGGATATGACAGATGCTGAATATCATGAATTACAATTGATGATGATGGAAAGCTCTCAAGAAGCCTCAATGGTAGTTGCCTACGAAGCAGCTGGTGAAACAATTGATATTGAATATAAAGGAGTATATGTTGTCTCGGTTGTAGAAGGAATGCCAGCAGACGGTATCTTACAGTCTGGGGATGAAATTATTGAAATAGATGGGAAAGAAATTAATGAGTCGGAAGATCTAATTGATTATGTAACATCCAAAACTGCAGGTGATGCGGTGCGTTTAACGATTGAGCGTGATGAACAGACAATGGAAGAAGAAATCGCATTGGCAGAACTTGAGGATTTAGATGGACAGCCGGGGATTGGTATTCAATTGGTGACCAATAGACAGGTGACTGTTTCGCCAGACTTAACCTTTTCCAGTGGAAGCATTGGTGGACCGAGTGCTGGTTTAATGTTCTCACTTGAGATTTATGATCAATTAACAACTGAAGATATTACCAAGGGATATCAAATTGCTGGTACAGGAGAAGTGGATTATCAAGGGAATGTTGGCCGTATCGGCGGTGTAGATAAGAAGGTGATTGCTGCTGATCGAACTGGATGTGATATATTCTTTGCTCCTAATGAAGGAGGCAGAGAAGGGTCCAATTATCAAGTGGCTAAAGAGACAGCTGAAGATATTGGTACAGATATGGAAATAGTTCCTGTCGATACATTTGAGGAAGCATTGGAATATCTAGCAGGGCTGTAAGCGTGAAGAGGCAGTAGAACGTGTGTCTATTGCCTTTCATCGTTAGTTAAAGTCTAAATTGGATAATGCCTTCGCTAAGCCTTTGTGGGGTGGATGCCCCCCCACAAAGGGTGATTCATGTGATCATATATGGTTTATGGTAAGCTTGTTTGGCTAGTTGCATTTGGGAGGTCTGGTCAAGGATGCTGTAATAGGCTGCGTCTACACGCTGGTCTAATGCTTGGTATGGGTACGGCGATTTGTTGCTGGTATACCAAGAAATTGTGGCTTGTTTTTTGATCTGTTTGAGATAGGTTTGTCCCTGTTTACTCATTGCCAAAATGCGGACAGCAGGTGTTTGATCTGCTTGACGTAATAAAGACTCTATTTCAGCTGCATGTGTATTGGTCAGCAGATGTGTTGCAATTCGTTGGATACTAGTCCAAGTGTAGCGTTTTGTCTTTAAAAGCGTCATCCATTCCTGAAAGTTAGCGGCCTGTTTTATGGATGCTAGCATACGATTTTCGATACCTTCCTTGACTCCATGGATAGAACGAAGCTCATCCGGTTTTATAGTTAATAAACGATACTTAAGCAAATGGAAATAAGCCTCCCAATGATGCCAGGAATGATGTTGTTGAACATATTTTTCAAGAAGTTGCCAAGTTTCTGGCGGTGTAGCGCTCTGTACTTGCTCAAACTGTTTTTGTAATAATTGATTTCGAATACTAGTGGCACTTGCAATTGCATCACGGATCGCCTGATCATGGTAATCATTTTTGATCCTTGTTATCGTATAAGGAGTAATGTCAGCTTGTTGCTTATAGATATTGCTCACATACTGATAACCTAGAATATTGTTTGGTCTAGTAACGTCAATTGAAATTTCTTTTCCTCCGATAGCACGTAAAGCTGTTTCATGTGCTTTTGGGTAAGAGAAGCCTTTTGACAAAGCCTCAGTCAGTTGTTGGCCATATTGTTCTTGTCGTTGCTGAATCAATTGATACATGTTCTGAAAATCATTGATTTTACCGTGTTCACTGCCAAAACATAAGGCCTCAACATGTAGGTGGGCTAATATTTCAATCGCCCCTTGAGCAAACAGTTCACTGTGCTGTACGGCATAGAAATATGGCAATTCTACAACAAGGTCAATACCTAACTGAACCGCCATTTTTGCTCTGGCGAATTTATCAACGACAGCGGGTTCCCCTCGCTGCAGGAAGTTGCCACTCATAACAGCTATCATACAATCGGCATTGGTTAGTTGCTGTGCCTGTTGAAAGTGATACCGATGTCCGTTATGATAGGGATTGTATTCTACTATAAGTCCACAAGCTTTCATGTTAACCTCCTAATGGAAACAATCTATTGGGATATCGATTGTAGTATATCACAAAAGCAATAATTGTTGTTGGTGTAAAGAAAATATATTGACAAATAGCCAAATCCATTTTAAAATATTTCTTGTTGCCTTGAGGTGAATCTAATGAAAATATTTATCCAAAAAATTAAACAATCACAACAAAGCTCCTATCCTTTTCATGAGCAAGTTAACGTTTCAGAATTAGCTGAGCTGGATAATGATATTCGTGCTATTGAACCTGTTACCGTTGATGGACAAGCGTGGATGGATGGGGAAGATATTACTTGTGATTTTACGATCAGAGGGACAATGATTTTACCTTGTGCCAGAACATTGGTTGATGTAAAGTATGATTTTGACATCCATACGATCGAACAGTTTACTACTTCTAGCTATCACCAAGAAGAAGACGTGTTTGTTATTAATGGAGAAATACTTGACTTAACACCTTTTATCAAGGAAAATATACTATTAGAGGTCCCGCTACGAGTGTTTGCAGATGATGAACAATTAGAGGCAAATACAATACAAGAAGGTAATGGGTGGACACTTATAACAGAAGAGCAACAATCTGAGAAAGTAGATCCACGCCTTGAAAAATTACAGTCTTTATTAAATGACAACAGTAACGAGGAAGATAGTAAAGAATAGATCTTTGCTTCTCTTTTAAAGGAGGTGTAATGCATGGCAGTACCTAAGCGCAGAACTTCAAAAAAGGTAAAAAATCAACGTCGTACACATAAAAAATTACTTGTACCAGGAATGGTAGAATGTTCAAATTGTGGTGAATTAACAAAGCCACACCATGTATGTAAATCTTGTGGACAGTATAATGGTAAACAAGTAGTAGAGCAATAATTCAATATGTAGTACAACACAATAGTGTAGGAGGGTTACTCTCTTGCACTATTTTTATTTGCAGTAAAAACATAACTTTTTCTAGTACAGATGTATTGCTGTCTGTCAGCAATTTATTCGGCAAGAAAACTCTGCCTTAGATTTGCACTTTATTCCTTTACGCATAGTTGTTAGGTGGTTTCGTTGGCTGAATTTTCACACATAACGAACACCTACAGCTTGTTATCATGGTGTAATCATGTCCTTGCCTTGTCAATATTTTGACTGAATAAACGTGTGAACATTTGCTTCGGTCAAGCCCTTCGCTTTTCGACGTACAGGACGTACTAATGTAGGCATGGCGATTGACATCATGACGTTGGTTGCGCTGAGGAATAGTTTCTACCCTCCATGCAAAAATAGCTTTATGACTGGCTAGAACAACTAGATTTTTATGAATAGTGTCCTCTGTCAGAACTTGTTGGTTTTATACATAGATAGGACATGGGAAGCAGTTATTATGCTTGTTTTTCAGAATGATGCCGTAAATTTGCAGGTAAATAAATAGTCTATCCTCTCTATTAATTGCATACATTGTATCAAAGAATAGAGGGGGTGGCATAGTGCAAGGAATCCGACAAGACGCATGGTCTCCAAATGAAGATAAACTGCTAGCGGAGACTGTACTACAATATATACGTGAAGGGAAGACACAATTAACGGCGTTTCGTGAAGTTGGAGAAAAATTGTCAAGGACATCAGCAGCATGTGGTTTTCGTTGGAATGCAACGCTAAGAAAACAATATGAGGAAGCGATTCAACTTGCTAAACAGGAACGTAAACAAGTAAGTTATACAGTGGATCAAGAAACTATTTCAGCGCAGACCGTGCAACCTAATATCCATGACGTACTAGAAACGTTGGAACGCATGCAAAAGTATTACAATAGTTTAAATGAGCAACAGGAACTTCAGAATGTAGTCAAGCAGAATCAGCAATTGCAAGCAAAACTTTCGAAATACCAAGCTTTTCACCAATCAGTAAAAAAAGCGATGGATAGCTTGGAAGAATAGGAATTTAACGCAGCCTCACTGTGAAAAGTGGGGTTTTTAAACTGCTAAAAATATGCTGCAAATCATGATGAGTTTGTATGGTTAATTACCTTTTACATATGTTACACCCAGTACTTATCTAAACTGACCCCCAGATATCTTGCTTGTGACACGAACCATGATCTATATTAAACAACCTCTATTTGTCGAATATTTTACTTGATTGAAAAAGATTGTCCTATATAATTGAATTACAGTTATGATGTTTAAGATCGAACTTTAAGATTGTGGTTTGGATGGAAAAGAGGTATGACGATGGTTCAGGGAATTTATTATTTACTAGCATTAATGGTCACTTTGCCATTGCTAGTGACTTATGTTGTGTATGTACTAGCTCTCAAAATTTCTCGACAAAAAAGATACGCTTTTCATTTTGCAATTGACTCCACAACCATTCTTTATATTGCTGCTGTCGTTGCAAATGTAAAATGGATATTCTCGCTTAATTTATTTGGTTATATTATTGCCTTTTTACTCATTTTATGGCTGATCATGGTTGTTTTTCATTGGCGTACGTATACAGATATTGTTTTCGCCCATGTATGGAAACGATTTTGGAAGCTGACATTTTTATTATTTTTTGCTCTTTATATCATTAGCAGTGTAATAGGGATTGTTTATAGTATAACCAGTGTTTTTATCATTGCTGGGATCTTTTAAGAAGTTGTTCCAAACCAGTATGTCCTGATAGACATTGCTACCCATGAAAACATTAGTTGCCTTCCTAATTTGATTTACATGCCTTTATCAGAGTTGAAAGGTTGCGTTTTTTTGCGGTTGTGTGTTCCGTGTGCTGGATAGTTTCATTACATGATTCATCCCCCTATCCCCAGTTTTTTTAAAAAAATAATGGTATGAATAACGCAAAGTTAGGAGTATCTACCTTTGGAAAACAAGTCATTCTTCTTTTTCTTTCAATCATAAAAGGGAGCTTTGGCCGAGAGTGACAAACAAATTAGATGCTTTTCTGTTTCGTATTATGTACAATACTAATGAATTACACTATCATACATATTTGACGATAAAGGGGTAAATGATTCATGCAGATCGAATCCAAACGACTCAATTTACATAATAAATTTATGGTTGATTACTTAAAAGGCGAGCACCAGCTCTTATCCCACTTTGATTATAATCCCATTGATTCTAATTTATTTCATGACCGGCTTAAGGATATTAACAAAGGGGCGGCAGAAAGACACCGATTAACAGAAGTATTATTACAGTTGAATAAGAAGTGGCACGCCTCCGAATCATCTATTGATAATATTGAACGCTTGCGGGAACAGAATAGTGTGGTGGTGATCGGTGGACAGCAAGCAGGGATTTTGACGGGCCCCTTGTATACCATTAATAAGATTATTTCGATTATTGCCTTGGCCAAAGAACAAGAAGAGCAGTTACAGGTGCCGGTTCTGCCTGTGTTTTGGATTGCAGGGGAAGACCATGACTTTGATGAAGTAAATCATATCTTTATGCCGGAACATACTTCCTTACAGAAATGGAAGATTGACAGTACACATGGCGAAAAGGTATCCGTCTCCAATCGAGACTTGGATCAGGAGAAGGTAAAAAAATGGATGACATCTGTATTTTCATTACTGCAAGAAACGTCTTATACCAAAGGTCTATACCAATTATTGTTGGATCAACTGGCAGAATCAGAAACGTATGTAGATTTTTTTGCTCTGGTCATTCATCAATTGTTTGCTGACAGCGGCCTAATTTTGGTTGATTCAGGTGCAAAGGAACTTCGGCAGCTGGAAGCGGATTTCTTTAAAGAGCTTATTGAAAAGCAGCCGTCCATCAGTCGTCATACTTATCGTTCGCTGCAATCTATGCGAAAGAAGGGGTATTATGTCAGTGTGGATGTGAAAGAAACCGATGCCCATTTATTTGTGGAAGAGAATGGAGAACGGATTTTATTACAGCGGAATAATGATAATTGGCATGGGAAGAATGATGAATGTTCTTATTCCCAGAAGCAGCTGCTTGAGATAGCAGCAAACCAACCTGAACGGCTGAGTAATAATGTGGTGACAAGGCCATTAATGCAGGAAAAATTGTTTCCAACCTTGGCCTTTTTTGCCGGTCCTAGTGAAGCTGCTTATTGGTCGATACTTAAGGAGGCCTTTCATGATGTCTCATTGAAGATGCCTCCGGTACTGCCAAGAGTATCGCTGACAATTCTTGAGCAAAAAACAGAAAAATGGCTGGATAGAATGGAACTGGAACCTAGTGCTGTTATCAACAATGGGGTACAGGTGGAGAAGCAACATTGGCTTGCTGCGCAGACACAACAGCCAATTACTGATTTAACCGAGCAATTCAAAGCAGTTGTTGCAAAAACGCATCTTCCGTTCCGAGAGATTGCGGACAGCCTTGGGGATGATGTTTCTCAGTATGCCGATAAAAATTTACGCCTGATCTGTTATCAAATAGATCAGATGGCTAATCGTCTGGAAAAAGAATTTAAGCAGAAATATAGTACACAATTGCAGTTATTCGATCTTATCGATCTCCAACTCCACCCGCAAGGTGGTTTGCAAGAGCGGATATGGAATCTTATTTATTTTCTCAATTATTATGGAATGGACTGGTTGAAAGAATTGCAGCATTCCCAATTGGATTGGCAACAGCAGCATTATATTGTTCGTATTTAATAATGATGGAGCTGATACGCAAAAGCGTGGCAGCTCCATCATTGCCTCTAGCAAAGATAATATACTTTTCAATAACATGATTCCAAATGAAGAGAAACCTTCACTTATCTAAGTTCGATGTAGATAGGTGAAGGTTTTTTATTATCCAGATTACCGCTCCCCACTCGAAGGCACAAACACTGCAATATCCCCCCACCATCCCCCACTTTATTTCTTATATAGATAAAGCTTGATTTTATCAGTACTTTGATACCCTTTTTGATAAAGGATTAATTTATTTTGTAATTAATAGTGGTGAAAAGTGGGGGAATGTGGTACGATAAAATAGAAAGTGGGGTGCGTGGCTATGTTCATGGGAGAATATCAGCACAACATTGATACCAAAGGGCGTATTATTGTTCCTGCCAAGTTTCGTGAAGGCTTGGGTGAGCAATTTGTGATTACGCGTGGATTAGATCAATGTTTATTTGCTTATCCTATGGATGAATGGCGCCAACTAGAGGAGAAATTAAAGAAACTCCCACTTACTAAAAAGGATGCACGTGCATTTACTCGATTCTTCTTCTCGGGTGCCGTGGAGTGCGAACTGGATAAGCAAGGAAGAATTAATATTCCAGCACCACTGCGAAAGTATGCTGATATCGAGAAGGAATGTGCAGTAATCGGTGTATCTAATCGAGTAGAATTCTGGGCTGAAGATAAATGGAATGATTTTGTTGATGTCTCAGAAGAATCTTTCGCTGAAATAGCAGAGAATATGATGGATTTTGATTTGTAAGAAACGAAATGGAGAGGTGAGGGCATGTTTGGACACTATACGGTTTTAAAGCAGGAGACAGTTAACAACTTACATATAAAACCGGGTGGAACGTATGTGGATTGTACATTAGGAGGCGGCGGCCATTCTGAGTACATTCTTCAGCATCTTGATGAGAATGGTTACCTGTTTGCTTTTGATCAAGATCAGACAGCCATAGAAGCAGCACAAGCAAGGTTAAAGAAATTTGCAGGACAAATCACCTTTGTGAAACAAAACTTTCGTTACTTACAAGAAGAACTAACTAAAAGACAAATAGATCAGGTGGATGGAGTCGTGTTTGATTTAGGTGTGTCATCTCCACAGCTTGATCGTGGGGAAAGAGGATTTAGTTATCAGCATGACGCTCCGTTAGATATGAGAATGGATCAAGACCAAGGTATAACGGCTTATCATGTTGTGAACGAGTGGCCTTATGAAAAATTGGTTTCCATTTTCTTCAAATATGGAGAAGAGAAATTTTCTAAACAAATTGCCAGAAAAATTGAAGCAGAGCGATCAAAACAGCCGATTCAAACAACATTTGAACTGGTTGATATCATCAAGGAGGCGATTCCAGCTCCTGCAAGGAGAACGGGCGGCCATCCGGCCAAACGGATTTTTCAAGCGATTCGTATAGCTGTTAATGATGAGTTGCAAGTTTTTGAAGAGGCGCTGGATCAAGCAGTTCATCTGCTCCGGCCGGGGGGAAGGGTAGCTGTTATCACATTTCATTCCTTGGAGGACCGCATTTGTAAACAAGCCTTTAAAAAGTGGAGTACTCCTCCTGAATTACCCCGTAATATTCCTGTGCTTCCTAGTGAATACCAGCCGGATTTTCAGCTGGTTAATAAGAAGCCGATTGTTCCGAATGCAGAGGAACTGGAGGCAAACAGGAGATCACGCTCCGCTAAGTTAAGAGTGATAGAAAGAGTGAAGGAATAATATAAAACATGGAGAAAGGTGGCAAATGTTAATGAGTAGTCAACATGCAAGAGACTTAAGACATGAAAGACTAAGTCAACCTGTTCGACAACCGAAAATTGTGAAAAAGAAAGTGAAAGTCCAAAAACGCTGGGTAACCCCTGGCGAGAAAATAATGTATGCTGTATTTGCTGTTATTTTCTTAAGCATTTCTGCTTATATTGTTTCTTACAGTTCTTCCTTAGATCAACTTAATCGCGAAGTAGAAACATTAAATAATCAAGTCGAACAACAAAGTGTAGTAAACACAAATCTATCCTTTCAGATCAAAGAATTAAGCCAGCCTGAACGCATTATTGAAAATGCCAAGAGTCATGGCTTGAAAATACAAAATACTAAAGTTAAACAAGCAAATGAATTAACAGATTAGGTGTATAACATGAAAAACAGAGTAACCGAATTGATGCCTACTGTTTGGATTATTATCTTTGGTTTGTTATTTACTATAGTGCTGGGACGCTTTATGTATCTCCAAGTTGTAGGAGAGGTTTCTGGTGTGTCAATTCAAGAATTGGCCGATGAGAAGCGAACCAATCATTATTCGATTCCAGCTACCAGAGGGACGATATATGATCGTAACGGCATGGCACTGGCGCAAGAACATATAGTATATCGTTTATATGCCGTTCTTGATGAAAACCAAACTGCTAATCCAATGGCACCAAGGCATGTATCAGACGTAGAGAAGACAGCTGCGAGTTTGGCTCCGATTATTGATATGGAAGAAGAAGAAATAGCTGAGAGACTTCAGTCAGGGATTGAAAAGGGACAATTTCAAGTGGAGTTTGGCTCAGGTGCCAGGGAATTAGATCAAAAGCAAAAAGAAGCGATAGAAGAACTAGAACTACCTGGTATTCATTTTATTGAAGAACCGATTCGCTTTTATCCCAATGGTATGTTTGCCTCACACACGATTGGCCTGACCGATAAGCAGGATGATAAGATCGTTGGGATCAATGGTATTGAAGGTTTTATGAATGATAGCTTGACAGGGGTGAATGGCAGTTTATCCTATCAGCGGGATCAATTTAATATGAAGCTGTTAAATCCAAAAGAAGTGATTAATGAACCTGATAATGGTGAGAGTGTGGTCTTGACGCTCGATCAAAAAATTCAAACCTTGCTGGAAGACGCCTTAACTGGAGTAATGGAAGAGTATAACCCAGACCGTGTATCTGCCATTGTTATGAACCCAAAAACAGGTGAGATATTAGCATTAGGTAATAGACCTAGCTATAATCCGAATGATATGGAAGAAGTAACAAATTGGTATAATGATGCTATTGCAACCCCGTTTGAACAAGGGTCTACAATGAAAATTTTCGGATTGGCAGCAGCTATAGAAGAAGGTGTATGGAATCCAGATGAACAATTCCAATCAGGTTCATACAAACCGGAAAGTTATGTACCAGCCATTGGTGACCATAACGCGCGGCGTGGCTGGGGAACCATTAGTTATTTAGAGGGGATTCAACGCTCTTCTAATGTAGCAGCAGCAAAATTAATGTATGAGAAGCTTGGAACAGAGCGTTTTATGGAATATCTACAGTCTTTTGACTTAGACAAGAAAACAGAGATTGACTTGCCGGGCGAAGTAGAAGGACGTCTGCTACAAGATAATTTAATTGAAATCATCACCACTTCATTTGGACAAGGAAGCACGGCGACCCCAATGCAGATGATGAAGGCCGCAACAGCCATTGCCAACGGCGGCAAAATGATGAAACCTTATGTAATCAGCAAGGTGGTCGACAGTGACACCAGTAAGGTAATTGCAGAACACACACCAGAAGTAGTAAGGGAGCCTATTTCTGAAGAAACGGCGCAAGAGACATTAAAGATACTGGAGACAGTTATTACTTCGGAGACTGGTACAGGACATAATGTTTATAATCTAAACGACTATACAGTTGCTGGAAAGACAGGTACCGCTCAAATACCTGATCCAGAAACAGGCGGTTATAAAACAGGCAGGGAAAATTATGTCTTTTCCTTCCTTGGTATGGCACCTGCTGATGATCCAGAATTAATGATATATGTGTCTGTAAAGGAACCTGAATTGGAAGATACAGAAACGGGTTCTGCTCCTGTGTCATTTGTATTCAAAAATGTGATGGAAAATAGTTTGCGCTATTTAAATATTCAACCTGATAAAGAATCCAATGAACCGATAAAAGCAATTGAAATGCCTGAATGGGAAGGAAAAGAGACAAGTCAAGTAGTAGAACAATTGCAAGCAAATGGAATCCAGCCAGTTGTTGTCGGTGATGGCGAGAATATTACCAAAATTAATATTGCAGCTGGAGATAAGATATCAGCTCGACAAACGGTCTTTGTAGCAACTGATCAATTGACGATGCCAGAAATGACGGGATGGTCTTTCCGGGACATCTTAGCCTTTAAAGAGTTCTTAGATTTAGATGTCGAGTGGTTAGGCAGTGGTTATGTTGTGAAACAAAGTATTGAAGCAGGAACACCATTAAATGAGAAGGACTATCTGATGGTTGAATTAGAAGAACCAGATGGAGCACCTGCGGAGTCTGAAGAAGAGAACGTAGATGAAGCAGAGACAGAAGAAACAGAAGAAACCAACGGGGCATAGCCCAGATGAGACACAGTGTTCTATTCTTGCTTTACCAGTCATATATTGGGACAAATAGTTTCTTAATGTAAAAGGGGAATTGCTATGAAACGAATGACCAATATTCAGGTACAGCGCCGAATAGTAGCTGTGTTTCTTTGTGCACTTGCTGTTGTACTGGTTATTTTGATCCGATTAGGATATGTACAATTTATTTGGTCGGATTTTTTAGTGGAACAAGCGGAAGATTTGTGGAGCAGGGACATTGTCTTTGAGCCTGAAAGAGGGAAAATTCTTGACGCAAACGAAGAGGTATTAGCAGAGAATGTATCGGCACCAACAGTAATGGCCGTACCACGGCAGATTACGGATGCCGAACAAACGGCAGATGTACTTGCAAAGGTATTAGACATGGAAAAAGAACGTGTCCTGGAGCATCTACAAAAGAATGAACGAATCGTCATTTTGAAACCTGAAGGCCAGAAGATCTCTGAAGAGAAAGCTTCTTTAGTACAGTCATTTAATCTAGATGGGATATACATTGCAGAAGATTCGATTCGACATTATCCTCATGGTGCGTATTTATCACATGTATTAGGATTTAGTGGTATTGATAACCAAGGACTTACTGGTTTGGAACTTATGTATGATGAATTGCTGCGAGGGAAAAAAGGAAGTCTGTCTTTTTATAGTGATGCCAAAGGCAAACGAATGGAGCAAAAAGCGGATAAGTATACAGCACCTGTGGACGGGCTTGATCTGAGATTAACAATTGAGCATAAAGTACAAACAATCATTGAGCGGGAATTAGATATAGCAGAGGAGAAATATAATCCAGATGGTGCTATTGCTATTGCAGTAAACCCGAAAAATGGAAAGATTTTAGGAATGTCTTCACGACCGAATTTTGACCCTGCCAATTATCAAGAAATTAGTGCAGAAGTCTATAATCGCAATTTACCTATTTGGAGTACATATGAACCAGGGTCTACGTTCAAAATAATAACACTGGCCGCCGCTTTGGAAGAAGATGTCGTAGACTTAGAGAATGATGAATTTTACGATAGTGGATCGATTGAAGTAGGTGGAACCACTTTACATTGCTGGAAACGCGGTGGACATGGTCATCAAACCTTCTTAGAAGTAGTTCAGAACTCATGTAACCCTGGCTTTATTGTTTTGGGACAAAAACTAGGCAAGGAGAAGTTATTCTCTTATATTAATCAATTTGGTTTTGGAGAGAAGACGGGAGTAGACCTTCAAGGGGAAGCGAAGGGTATCCTTTTTAATTTAGATCGTGTTGGTCCGGTTGAACTGGCCACCACGTCGTTTGGTCAAGGAGTGTCCGTTACACCGTTACAGCAAGTCATGGCTGTTTCAGCAGCAGTAAACGGTGGCTATTTATATGAACCGTATGTGGCTGATGCATTTATTGATTCAGTCAGTGGAGAGGTAGTTTCAGAAACAGAACCTGTCCTGAAAAGACGAATCATATCGCAAGAAACATCGGCACAAGTACAAGAGGCATTGGAATCTGTCGTAGCTTTAGGAACAGGGCGCAGCGCATTTGTTGATGGTTATCGAGTTGGAGGTAAAACAGGGACAGCCCAAAAAGTTGGGGAAGGCGGAAGATACATGGAGAATAATCACATTGTATCATTTATCGGCTTTGCTCCTGCCAATGATCCAGAGATCGTGGTTTATGTTGCTATCGATAATCCCAAAAACACCATACAATTTGGTGGAGTTGTAGCAGCTCCGATTGTTGGTTCCATTATTGAGGACAGCCTTATGGCCTTGGGTGTTCCTCGACAAGAAGAGGGAATCGATAAGGATTATCAATGGCCAGAATCCCCTCCTGTTGAAGTGCCTGACTTAGTGGGGTTGAAAAAAGAAGAATTACAGCAGTACCTAATGTCCTTGCAAGCAGATGTAGTCGGAGATGGGGAGTATATCTTGGATCAGGCTCCTAAAGCAGGTACACAAGTAGAAGAAGGAAGTACGATTCGGTTAGTACTAGGAAATAAATAGTTATAATTATGTATCGTCAATCAGGGTATATTTTGTTATAATATTGTAGTTGTTTATATCTTGTAAACACAACATAATAACAAAACAGTTAAATGATTTGTATGTTTCCTCTTATCATGCTGCTCTTTGTGTACGGGCAACTTGATGTGAGGGAAATGGAAGAACGAGATGTATCAGGATTAACTTAACTTACTCCATTTATTTAGGCTTCTTTGCATACACACTTAAAGTGGGGGTAAGATGGTTAACACAGCGTAAATAATTTTATAAATGAAAAAGGTGAAAGAGATGAATGCAGCAGAATTAATCAATAATTTACCTGACTATACATGTGATAAGGATCTAACAAGTTTAGAGATTCAGCAGATAGAAATGGACCATCGTTTATTAGCGGAATGTTCCATGTTTATATGCATTGAGGGGTATACCGTTGATGGTCATCAATACGCAGAGGCAGCCGTTCAAAACGGGGCAGCCGTTATTGTGGCGCAGAAGCCAGTCGATGTCGAAGTACCAGTTGTGCTTGTTCCAGATACACAACGAGCATTGGCACTGTTAGCGAATAGTTTCTATCAGCATCCCTCACGCCAGCTCAAGGTAATTGGTGTAACGGGAACAAATGGGAAGACATCGGTAACACATATCATTGATGAGATCCATCGATATGCTAAACAACGGACGGCGATGATTGGTACAATCCAAATGACTATGGATCAGGAAGTATACCCTGTAAAGAACACAACGCCAGATTCATTGTTTTTACAAAAAAATCTGGCACTTATGGTGGAAAAAGATATTGACGTCATGTCAATGGAGGTTTCTTCTCATGCCCTAGACCTAGGCAGGGTTCATGGTGTGGATATAGATATTGCTGTTTTTACTAATTTAAGTCAAGATCATCTGGATTACCATCAAACGATGGATAAATATCTGTTTGCCAAAAGTTTATTGTTTGCACAGCTGGGTAATTCACTAGCAGAAGACCGCAGAAAATATGCGATTATCAATAGTGATGATGCACATGCAGATTTTCTAATGAAGGCAACCGCACAGCCGATTATTACATATGGTGTACATCATCGCTCCACCTTTCAAGCGACAGATGTCGAACTAAAGGCAAACGGTGTAGCTTTTAAAATGAAGACACCAGCAGGGGATATGATGGTTGAAAGCCGACTAATGGGAATGTTTAGTGTGTATAACCTGCTGGCAGCTGCAGCCGCTTCTTATGCTTCAGGAATAGACTTAGTGGATATTCAAGCCGTATTTAAACAGACATCCGGCGTAAAAGGTCGTTTTCAGCCAGTGGAACACCAAGGGGATTTCGGTGTGATCATAGACTATGCCCATACTCCTGATTCATTGGAGAATGTGTTGACGACGATCAAGAAATTCTGTAAAGGCAAGATTCATGTGATTGTAGGATGTGGAGGCGACAGGGATCGTACCAAGCGTCCATTAATGGCCCATATCGCCTGTCAATATGCCGATCAAGCGATATTCACTTCTGATAATCCACGTTCCGAATCACCGGAAGCTATTTTGGCAGATATGGTGGACGGCATTGCCCATGAAAATTACCAAGTAGTTAGTGATCGAGAACAAGCGATTCAGCAAGCAATCCAGCAAGCAGAGGAACTTGATGTAATTCTTATTGCTGGTAAAGGACATGAAACATACCAGATAATCGGAGAAGAAGTATTGGATTTTGATGATGAACAAATAGCAAAGAAGTATTTAGATTAAGTAAGAGGTCAGCAGTTAGAGTGAATGACAGCTTCCGCCAGCAATGGTGATAAGCCGAACTGCTTTTTATATTCAAGATAGGAGAGAATAACGTAATGAATCAACTTACATTTTTGGCAACGGTGGCAATAGCATTCCTAATTACAGTGCTTCTTTCGCCGATTATTATACCTTTTCTAAAGAGGTTGAAGTTTGGACAGAGCATTAGAGAAGAAGGACCACAATCCCATCAAAAGAAATCAGGTACACCAACCATGGGTGGTGTAATGATTATTTTAAGTATCACCATTACTAGTTTAATAGTTGTATTTCGCGCCAATGGCGGTCACTTTGATTATGAAGTATTTCTGCTTTTATTAGTATTGATAGGATTCGGTTTATTAGGGTTCTTAGATGATTTTATCAAGGTAGTGTTAAAACGAAATCTTGGTTTAACATCCAAACAGAAATTATTAGGGCAGATTGTCATTGCTATTATTTTCTATATTGTATTGTTACAGCAGGACTTTGCCACCACCTTATTGATACCAGGAACTTCATTTTCTTTTGATTTAGGGTGGTTTTATCCAGTATTTATCATCGTAATGCTGGTAGGTGCTTCTAATGCTGTGAACCTGACTGATGGACTGGACGGTTTGTTAGCAGGTACAGCCGCAGTGGCTTTTGGTGCTTTTGCCATCTTAGCATGGTATGGTACACCAAATACGACGGTTACACTGTTTAGTCTAACAGTAGTCGGCGCCTTGTTAGGGTTCTTAGTATTTAATGCCCACCCCGCTAAGGTATTTATGGGAGACACCGGCTCATTAGCACTAGGCGGTGCAATCGCTGCGATTGCCATATTGCTGAAACTGGAAATCTTATTAGTTATCATTGGCGGAGTATTTGTGATTGAAACGTTATCGGTCATCATCCAAGTAATTTCATTTAAAACAAGAGGCAAGAGAGTGTTCTTGATGAGTCCATTACACCATCATTATGAGTTAAAGGGATGGTCAGAATGGCGTGTAGTGACTACCTTTTGGGCGGTTGCTGTCTTATTTGCTCTACTAGGAATTTATATTGAGGTGTTCACTGCATGAGAAAGTTAACAGATTTTCCTTATCAAAATGTACTAGTACTAGGCCTTGCCAAAAGTGGTACGGCCGTTGCCCAGTTGTTAGGGCGTAACGGTGTGCGTGTTATCGTGAATGATTGGAAGACACCAAAAGAGGATGCCAATGTCCAACTGTTAGAACAGCAGGGGGTTGAGGTAGTGGTAGGGAGCCATCCACTCTCTTTGTTGGACAATGTTGAGGCTGTTATTAAGAATCCAGGGATTCCTTATGAGAACCCGATTATTGAAAAGGCAAGGGAACGTCATATCCCTGTCCTAACAGAGGTTGAACTTATCCATTATTTTGGTGTCGAAGAAGTAGTAGCCATTACAGGTTCTAATGGGAAGACGACAACGACAACATTAATCTATGAAATGTATCAGCAGGCAAACCGTCCAACTGCCTTAGCAGGGAATATTGGTCATGTTGCTTCTGAAGTAGCAGAGCAAATGTCAGAAGGACAAACCATGGTAGTAGAACTATCCTCTTTCCAATTGTTAGGCATCGAGGTATTTAGACCGCGAATCGCTGTGTTACTTAATATATTCTCTGCCCACTTAGATTATCACCATACAATGGAACATTATATGGAGGCGAAGGCCAATATTACGAAAAATCAAACAGAGAGTGATTTTCTTGTTTATAATGCCGATGATCAGCATGTCTGTCAGATGATAAAAGATTCCGAGGTACAACTAGTACCGTTTAGCCGGCAGAAAGTAGTAGAAAATGGCGCATACCTTGATGGGCGGACGATTTATTTTCGAGGAAAGCCCATTATCGATATCGATTCAGTTGTTCTAGTAGGAGATCACAATATCGAGAATATTTTGGCAGCTATCTGTGTGGCTAAAGTCGATGGTTTATCTAATCAAGCTATTTATGCTGTTTTAACAAGCTTTACAGGTGTCAAACACCGTCTTCAATTTGTGAGAGAATGGAATGGCAGAAGATTTTATAATGATTCAAAGGCAACCAATATTCTCGCTACTTCAAAAGCTTTAAGTGCTTTTAAACAACCCGTTATTCTTTTGGCGGGTGGATTAGACCGCGGGAATGAATTCGATGAATTGATTCCATATATGTCTTATGTAAAAAGCTTGATTGTCTTTGGACAAACGAGTGAGAAGTTAGCAAAGGTTGGGCAAGCATTAGGTATTTCGAATATTATTTATGCGGAGAATGTGGCAGAGGCGGTAGAGAAAGCCTATCCATTATCAGAGGAACAAGATGTTATCTTATTGTCGCCAGCATGTGCCAGCTGGGATCAATATAAAACCTTTGAAGAAAGAGGTAACATGTTTATTGATGCAGTGCATAAATTATAATAGGGGCTTGTCTATTATAATTTAAGAAAACGGTAATGGTAATAGAATTAATCCGGTAAAATGGCTGATTGCGGGAGATTCCTTTTGTTAACAGCCAGTAAAAGGATAAATAGGACAAGAAAGCCCCTAATCTTTCAAAAAAAGGTGGGGGTTTTTTATGGTACAAATGCAAAAACAGCATAAACCAGACTATTTATTAATAGGTATTATTTTTGCGATCTTGCTGTTTGGTACAGTAATGATATATAGTGCATCATCGATTTGGGCTGCCTATAAGTTTGGTGATTCCTTCTATTTTCTGAAGCGGCAGATTTTGTTTGCAGGGGTAGGGGTAATTTCTATGATGATTGTTTCACATATCCCTTACTATCAATGGTTGAAACATCGAAAATGGATTTTCATTGTGTGTGTCGTGTTACTAATTGCTGTATTGATCCCCGGTATCGGAATGGTAAGAGGGGGAGCCAGAAGCTGGATAGGTGTAGGTGCATTTAGTATACAGCCTGCAGAATTTATTAAGTTGGGGATGATTATGTTTTTAAGCGGATTTCTTGTGCAGCACCAAGACAAACTGTCATTGTTTAAGAAAGGGTTCCTGCCTCCATTAGGCATGTCCATAGCTATCTTCCTTATTATTATGTTGCAGCCGGATTTGGGGACAGGCATGGTCTTTTTGCTGACCTGTTTTCTACTGATATTTGTAGCTGGTGCAAAGTTTTCTCACTTTATCTTTTTGGCGGGATTTGGCGTTATTGGTTTCTTGTTACTAATTATCTCTGCACCTTATCGTATCAATCGTATTATTGCTTTTTTAGATCCGTGGGAAGATCCATTAGGTACAGGCTTTCAAATTATCCAATCTCTATATGCCATTGGGCCGGGCGGTTTATTAGGAGTCGGATGGGGGAACAGTTTACAAAAGTATTTTTATTTACCTGAACCGCACAATGATTTTATCTTTGCTATTATTGCGGAAGAGTTAGGTTTTATTGGTGGCTGTTTCGTTATTGTATTGTTTTTTTTATTTGCTTGGCGTGGGATTTTAACAGCTATTCATGCACCAGATTTATTTTCCAAGTTACTTGCGGTTGGGATTATTGGCATGATTATGATTCAGGTTATGATTAACATCAGTGTTGTTATCGGTTTAATTCCAGTAACAGGCATTACATTACCATTTCTAAGTTATGGCGGGTCATCGTTGACCTTAACCCTTTGTTCGGTAGGCATTCTGATTAATATTAGTAAATATCGACAGCAATAAAGTAATATTTTCCTGGCTTCTTACATGAAAACAAAGTGCTTATTTATCCTGCCAGAATTATCTGTACGGCCCTATTTCAAGGGTCGCTTTATTCCCCATTTGCATCTTCAAGTCTTAAAGATGCAGGTGGGGATTTTAGATGTGGTCATCCTGCAATTAAATCGTGTCCATTGTATATTTTTCATATTTTAAAAAAAATTAAAATCACTTATATGAATGATGTCTATCCTTGGATGACTATGATATAATGATTTTACTATGAATGATTCTGGAAAAAAAACGTCATTCGTTTGTCTTGCAAGATACGGAAGTACGAACTGTAACTACATGTGAAACGGGATAAGCTGGCCAAGCGCCTTTTTGGACAAGTCATGATGGAAGCCTTTTTGCTATTCATCTAACAATCCAATAGGAGAATGCTGCATGTATTATCTCACTTTCAGACAGTTGCTGTACTTCGCTTACTCGTTGATATCCAAGATAGATAAAAAAGGAAGTAATGTAATGGCACAAAAAAGAGTAGTATCAATTGAAGATCGAATACCTAAACTAAAACAAGAGCGAAGAAAACGGGCTAACCGGAAATTAGTGATGTACGTATTTATTTTCTTCGTATTGATTTTTATTGTGATTTATTTGCAGTCACCGATGAGTTATGTCAGACATGTTAATGTGACAGGCTTAACCTGGCTGGATCAAGAAGAGATTAAGAAACAAAGTGAGATTGAGGAGGACGCCAACTTTTGGAGTGTTCGTTCTTCCCAAGTAGAGGAAAACATATTGACCAATCCGCAAATAAAGGAGGTTCACGTAACTAAATCGTTTCCAAGTACGATTAATATCGAAGTTCATGAACTTAGTCATGTCGCCTATGCTAATATAGATGGTGAATTGCATCCGCTTTTGGAAAATGGTGATATGCTGCAGAAGGTCAATTGGAATGAGGCAAATGGTGAAGTACCTATATTAACGGGTTTTGAAGAAGACGCTTATCTAAAGGAGTTTTCAGACGAGTTGGCCCATATTTCCACCTATGTGACAGCACTTATTTCTGAAGTTCAGTGGCTGCCTACAGAATCTAATCCCTATCATATCCAACTCTATATGACAGACGGTAATGTAGTAGAATCTACGATCCGAAATTTCTCGTCTGTCTTTAATAATTATCCATCGATTGCCAGTCAACTAGATTCAGATGTACAGGGTGTGATCAAGATTGACGAGGGTGGTGCCGTCTTTACGCCATATGATGCAGGTGAAGATGAGGAAGAAGGGGAAGAAGGGGAGACTGATGAAGCGGATGAGGCGTAGTCAGTTCCTGTATGCCTGTGTCTTTCTTGTTTTAGGATTTCTTCTTGCATTTAACTATAAATTTACCAGCTCTTCCAGCCCTGCGCAGATAAATAAACAAACTTGGCAAGAGGATTTTAACTATAAACAGCAGCTGAATGAACTAGAAGAGCAAAACAAACAATTAAGAAGTGAATTAAACAGTATTCGACAAGAGATACGCACCATGGAAGAAGAGCTTAGCCAGGATACAGATATGATGAAAAATCTGGTACAAATGAAAAATAACCTTCAGAAGCTTACAGGTGATTTCCCCATTTATGGTGAAGGAGTTATCATTACATTACGAGATGCTGATTATATTCCTAGAGAAGATCATGCCAATCAATATATTGTGCATGACCGGCATATTCACCAAGTGGTGAACGAACTATTTAGTGCGGGAGCGAAGGCGGTTGCTATTAATGGGCAGCGCATCTACCGCAATAGTTACATCTCCTGTGTAGGCCCAGTTATCTCAGTGGATGGAACTCCTTATCCCGCTCCGTTTGTCATTTCTGCAATTGGGGACCAAAAAATATTGGATACAAGCCTGAATTTGCAGAATGGTGTGATTGACATGCTGGTACAGGAAAATATTGAGGTGGCGATTGAAAAACAATCGACGATCGAAATGTAAGGTAAAGGATAAGTGATAACCATGAAAAAAAGAATACCTGAACAAGCTTTTATGTTAAGCTTTATTTGTTTGTTAATTGGTTTTATGGTCGCTATCCTGTTTAATTCTAATAATCATCCAGAAGGCCGTGATACACGAGATACTTGGGAAATTAGAACAGCTCTGTTAGAGGAGCAGCAAGTACAGCAAGATCTCTATCAGGAGATTAGGAAAGAAGAGGAAATGTTAAATGAATATCAAGAACAATCTGAACATCAGCAAATGGAGGCAATAAAAGAATCAATTGAAACCTTGCGTACAGAAGCTGGTTTATCAGAAAAGAGCGGAACAGGGGTCGAGATAAGCCTATTGCCTTTGTTTTTGAATCAAGAGAAACAAGCGTATCCGACGCTTCACGCCGAATTTTTGCATCAGCTGATTAATCAATTAAATGCAGCAGGAGCGGAAGATATTGCTATTGAAAACCAGCGTTTGATTGCGATTTCCCCGATTCGAATGGTAAATGGAAGTATCTATGTTAATAACAGCTCTATCGGAGATTTACCATATATCATTCATGTATTGGCAGAAGATGTGGAGAAATTAAAGCTTCAGTTAGAGTCAAGTGAGATTCATGATTACTTCGCATTAGAGGATGTGGAAATCGAGATATCAGAACCACAACCAGTTACACTTCCGCCATACGATGAGGTAATTGATTTACAGGAGATACATACACAGGATAACCTAGAGAAGGATGAAGAATGATGTGGTTACCAGCCCTGTTTTTGATCATTGGATTATGCATTGGTATTTTAACAAATGTATCGATCCCTGCTGATTATATAAACTATCTGTCTATAGCAGTTTTGGCTGCACTTGATACCCTTTTTGGAGGAATCAGGGCTCAATTAGAAGAGAAGTTTGATCAAAGTGTTTTCGTATCAGGATTCTTTTTTAATGTAAGTTTGGCAGCGTTGTTAGCTTTTTTAGGTACACAGTTAGGAATTGATTTATACTTAGCAGCCATATTTGCCTTCGGTGTGAGACTGTTTAATAATCTGGCAAGTATAAGAAGAATATTATTGTTAAAGTATAAACAACGAAAGGACGCGGTGTGAACGCTTGTTCGCAAAATATAAGTCTTTTGGACTATTATTGGTTGCAAAAGTAAATTATCTGTAGTTCATTGTATATTTTTTCACTCAAATCACAGATATTCGTGTAAAATTGTATTGTTTTTTATTATAATAGACTTTACACAGTTCACAATTAAATTAAAATAGACGTAATTAGGGACACATTGTAGCAGGAGGTGCCTTATGGATAATGGAGAAATTCTAGTCAGTTTGGATATCGGGACATCAAAGATAAAAGTAATTATAGGTGAAGTTTTAGGAGAATCCCTAAATGTAATAGGTGTGGGGACGGCTAAATCTCTAGGAATGAAGAAAGGTGCCATTGTAGATATTGATGAAACCGTCCATTCCATCCGTACAGCTGTTGAACAGGCGGAAAGAATGGTGGATATACATATTGATCGTGTCATAGTTGGTATCAATGGCAGTCACGTTCAATTGCAGCCTTGTCACGGGGTTGTAGCAGTATCTAGTGAGGATAAGGAAATTGGAGAAGAGGATATTCACCGGGTATTAGATGCGGCTCAAGTCATGTCCATTCCACCTGAACGAGAGGTAGTAGATGTTATCCCAAAACAATTTATTGTCGATGGATTGGATGAAATACGTGACCCAAGAGGCATGATTGGTGTACGATTGGAAATGCAAGGCACTATCATTACTTGCGCTAAAACTATGCTTCATAACATCTTAAAGTGTGTGGAGCGTGCTGGCCTGGAGATAATGGACATTTGTTTACAACCATTAGCTACCGGCGAGGTGGCATTATCCCCAGATGAGAAGAGCTTAGGTGTTGCACTGCTTGATATTGGCGGGGGAAGTACTACTGTTTCTATATTTGAAGATGGAGGGCTAACCGCTACTAGTGTTGTACCACTTGGAGGCGACAACATTTCAAAAGACCTGTCTATGGGGTTAAGAACATCTTCCGAAGAAGCAGAAGAAGTTAAACTAAATCATGGACATGCTTTTTTCCCTGATGCAGATCCAGATGATGTGTTTGAGGTCAATATCATTGGCAGTAATCAGAAACAGACGTTTAGTCAGCCAGAGCTTGCTGAAATCATTGAAGCCCGTTTTGAGGAAATATTAATTCATAGTGCACAGGAAATTCAAAAAATGGGTTATAATGAAATACCTGGGGGATTGGTGCTTACTGGGGGAGCAATGAGTATGTCTGGGGCAGTTGAATTGGCGCAAGATATTTTCCAAAGTAATGTGCGTATTGCCATCCCTGATTATATTGGTGTACGTGAACCTTTGTATACCGCTGGAATTGGAATCTTGAAATTTGCTTACAAGAATGCGAAAATACAAGGGAAAGAATTTGTCAACGCAGTAACAATTGATGGTGAATCACCACAATCAGAGAGAACGAAAGAGAGTACAAAGCAACCGAAGAGGTCCACTTCCAAAGATCAATCAAATACAAAGAAAGAACCTAAACTTGCTAACTTTTTTAAATACTTCTTTGATTGATAGATAAGTGCAGAAGACTACAGAGAGATAGATTATAATTCTAGTATATTTTAGGAGGAAATAGCATGTTAGACTTTGACACAAATATGGACCAACTGGCAACGATAAAAGTTATTGGTGTCGGTGGTGGCGGTAATAATGCCGTGAATCGAATGATTGAACATGGCGTACAAGGCGTTGAATTTATTGCAGTAAACACAGATGCACAGGCATTAAACCTATCAAAAGCAGAAGTGAAAATGCAGATTGGTTCCAAATTAACACGAGGTTTAGGAGCTGGCGCAAACCCTGAAGTGGGTAAGAAGGCAGCTGAAGAAAGTAAAGAACAAATTGAAGAGATTCTCAAAGGTGCCGATATGGTATTTGTTACTGCCGGTATGGGCGGCGGTACTGGAACAGGAGCAGCCCCAGTTATTGCACAAGTCGCTAAGGATGTTGGTGCACTGACAGTTGGTGTGGTAACTCGACCGTTTACCTTTGAAGGAAGAAAACGTGCTACACAAGCAGTTTCTGGTATTGACGGACTAAAATCAGCAGTCGACACCTTAATTGTCATCCCAAACGATCGTTTATTAGAAATCATTGACAAAAACACACCAATGCTTGAAGCATTTAGAGAAGCAGATAATGTACTGCGTCAAGGTGTCCAAGGTATCTCCGATTTAATTGCTACTCCAGGTTTAATTAACGTTGACTTCGCCGATGTAAAAACCATTATGCAGGATAAAGGATCTGCCTTAATGGGAATTGGTGTGGCTACAGGTGAGAATAGAGCAACGGAAGCTGCCAAGAAAGCAGTTTCTTCCCCATTATTAGAAACGTCGATTGATGGTGCACATGGTGTACTAATGAACATTACTGGCGGAACAAATCTAAGCTTGTATGAAGTACAAGAAGCAGCTGATATCGTCACCTCTGCGGCAGACCAAGAAGTGAATGTTATCTTTGGTTCTGTTATTAACGAGGACTTAAAAGACGAAATTGTGGTGACTGTGATTGCAACTGGTTTTGATGAAACGCAAATGAACAATACACAAAGAAAACAGCAGCCATCATTGCAAAAAATGACAAAAAGGGAACAAGAACCATCCCAAACCCAAACACAAGCACAAAATCAGGCGCACACAGAACAAAAACAAGAAAGCTATCAGCCGCAAGCCAACCTGCGGTCGAAACAAGAAGAGGATCCATTGGATATCCCAACCTTCTTAAGAAATCGCAATCGAAGAAGATAATAGTGATAAACAACTGCATTCATCTATCATGGTGAATGCAGTTTTTTCATGTACATTTCCCCTCATTCGTTTTGTCAATAGACCTCATTTCTCTTTTCTACATTTTTTTCTTATATATTCAAAAACTAGTTGGTTTTTGCAGACAAACTGTGACAGACTTTTAAATGGCTTTACTTTATACTATGAGACAAGTTGTAAAGATTATGACAATAAAGAGGGACCATGACGTGATTATATATGTAGAAGTCATATGGTTATTAAATCTTTTGCTCGATTGGATGCTATTATTACTAACGCAATCTGTGACTAAACATGAAACAAAATGGTACCGTTTATTTTTAGCGGGATTATTTGGTTCATTGATTGTTCCGATTACCTTTATTTTTCCGGATGTAAACCTTCATTCATTATGGATTAAGGTTTGTTATTCGCTTATTATGATTTGGATTGCCTTTCCATTTCGTAATTTGGCCTATTTTGGTAAATCATTATTTAGTTTTTATTTTATGACGTTTGCAATTGGTGGTGGCTTGATTGCCATTCATTTCCTGTTATCAGCAGAAAATCATGCGTCGCAGCCTTATCTTGCGTCCCACCATATTCATGGATTATTTGTTTTAATCGGGTTTCCAATCGTTTTTTTCTTTACAAAATATCGAATGGACCATCATCGTATGCAGCAATTTCAGCAACAATTTTTTTATAAGGTAACGATTCAATGGTCTGGGAAACTCCTATGTACAACAGGCTATCTGGACAGTGGGAATCACTTAGTTGATCCATTGAGCCATCACCCTGTCATCATGGTTGATGAAGGGCTGTTATCCCAATGGATGGATCAGGAAGAGATATATGACTTGCGGACAGCTAGTCAATCATTTGGAGAGACAGATTTGCTGCAGGCGAAACACTTTCAATGGATTCCCTACCAAGGTGTAAGTGGAGAACAACAAATGATGCTGGCCTTTAAGCCCGACTATTTGAAAGTAGAGTTGCCTAACCAGACAATTACAACCAGCAAGGTGCTGATTGGTATACAATTTGGACATTTAGTAGCAGATGGCAGCTATCATTGCTTATTACACCCTAAACTGTTTCAACAGGCCGGGTGATACTAATAAATGAAGGAGCGAATGACATGATTCCAGTAAAGCCTAAGCACAAAATGATTATGATCAAAATTCTCAAAAAATTAGGATTTAAAGTAAATGAAATTTACTATATTGGAGGCAGCGAGGCATTGCCCCCACCTCTATCAAAGGAAGAAGAGTTTGAACTAATTAACCGTCTTCCTGTCGGAGATAAGGCGGCAAGAGCTATGTTAATTGAGCGTAATTTGCGCCTAGTTGTCTATATTGCCAAAAAATTTGAGAATACTGGGATTAATATTGAAGATCTGATCAGTATTGGAACGATTGGCTTAATTAAAGCTATTAATACCTTCAATCCAGAAAAAAAGATCAAGTTAGCTACCTATGCTTCACGCTGCATTGAGAATGAGATACTGATGTTTTTAAGAAAGAATAACAAAATTAAAACGGAGGTATCGTTTGACGAACCACTAAATGTGGATTGGGATGGAAATGAACTGTTGTTATCAGATGTATTAGGTACAGATGAAGATGTAACCTTCAAAGATTTAGAGGAAAATATTGATAAAAGTTTATTGCGTAAAGCGTTAGAACAATTAAACGGTCGAGAGCGACAAATCATGGAACTGCGCTTTGGATTAGTAGGTCATAAAGAGATGACACAAAAGGATGTTGCCGATCTCCTAGGCATTTCCCAGTCCTATATATCTAGGCTGGAAAAAAAGATTATTAAACGACTGCAAAAGGAATTTAATAAAATGGTTTGAACGCAAGTGGTAAATGATGGATGATGCATAAAAACCCTCCGATTGGTGATACTGATTTTTGAGAAGGATCTCCAATTGGGAGGGTTTTTGTATGAAAAGAAACAAGGTTGAAATATGTGGGGTAGACACTGCAACATTACCCGTTTTAAAGAATGAAGAAATGCGGCGACTATTTCGAGAAATGCAAAGTGGGGATCCATTTGCACGAGAAAAATTAGTTAATGGGAATTTACGTCTGGTTCTAAGTGTTATTCAACGCTTTTCCAATCGTGGAGAATATGGTGATGACCTGTTTCAGGTAGGTTGTATTGGGTTATTAAAATCCATTGATAACTTTGATTTAGGACAAAATGTAAAATTCTCTACTTATGCCGTACCAATGATTATCGGTGAAATTAGACGTTATCTAAGGGATAATAATCCGATACGTGTCTCACGTTCACTAAGAGATACGGCTTACAAGGCATTACATGCAAGAGAGAAATTATTAAGTCAAACAGCAAAAGATCCTTCCCCTGATGCCATTGCTGAGGAATTAGGCGTACCGGTTACAGATGTTATTTTTGCGCTAGATGCAATACAGGATCCCGTTTCTTTATTTGAACCGATCTTCAATGATGGTGGCGACCCTATTTATGTCATGGATCAAGTCAGTGATGAGAATGTTCAGGATGATGACTGGGTGGACCATATTTCTATCAAAGAGGGCATGAAACGCTTAAATGATCGTGAAAAAATGATTGTCAGCCAGCGTTTTTTTCAAGGTAAGACACAAATGGAGGTTGCCGAAGAGATTGGGATTTCTCAAGCACAAGTTTCCCGCTTAGAAAAGGCAGCAATCAAAGAGATGAATCGAGAGATGTTTGAGTAAAAAGTGATGGCGACATCACTTTTTTTATAAGATCAGAGTTTATATCCATCCCCCTATGAAAAAACAGTAATCCATAGCAGGATGAGCAGTGAAGGGACAGATTTTTCAATGGATGATTTTGATCGTTTTTTTGTGCTTGACAGCGCTTCGGAAATAGGCTGCGCTTTCCGCAGGCTTGGCTCAGCCTCCTTGTCCGTCCCCGTGGAAAGCGAAGTGGTTGACCGGAGCGAGGCCTTGCACTCTTTTCAAGTCAAAATGTGGATATAGCCATTTCACATTATTTGATGTAGCTTACGTTTTGCTTCTGTTTTTTCTAATGATTGGAGTGAATAATTAAAAATCTCGTCGAGAAACAACCATAAATCACAACAGATTACATATATTTAATAATAAGGGGAGGTGCTTGTTTTGATCACGCTTACGGCGCTGCAAATGAAGGACATTGTCTTTATTGAAGATGGTACTCGGGTAGGACATGTTACAGACATAGAAATTGATGTAGACGTTGGGAAGATCACTAACCTGGTGATTGCTACGAAGACAAAGACACTTGGCATGTTCGGAGAATCCCGTGAAGTAATTATCCCTTGGAATCAAATAATTAGGATTGGTCAAGATGTCATCCTGGTGAAGAAAAATGGCCAAACATTCCCAGCCAATGCACAGCATACCGATAATATGCTCCTCCCATAAATTGGGTAAATGTTAGGAGTATTTAATGGAATGTGATTAATAATCTGGTATATATGGAATAATAAACTAACAAAAAGCAATAATACTGGTCAAAAAGAGCTGTAATTGGAAGGAAATAAATGATTAACAGTTTGTAAAATCCGTACAATATAAATTGTACGGATTTTACACATTATATAAAGTTATATGCTGTTTTCATCTTTTTTGTTTATTTTATAAAATAAAGAAGATATAGAAAAAAGCAGTACGAGGCAAATTATGGAGGTGTAAACATTGTTGGAGTTTAAACATGTTTATAAGAAATACGCAGATGGAACAGTTGCTGTTAAAGATTTAAACTTAAAAATTAACAAAGGAGAGTTTGTTTGTTTTATTGGTCCGAGTGGATGTGGGAAAACAACCACCATGAAAATGATTAATCGGCTAATTGACGTAACGGAAGGAACTATTCTTGTCGATGGCAAGGATATTACAAATCAAGATCCTGTTCAATTACGTCGATCAATTGGCTATGTCATTCAGCAAATTGGGTTAATGCCCCATATGACAATTAAAGAAAATATTGTTCTTGTCGGCACCTTATTGAAGTGGCCGGAAGAGAAAAAGGATAGACGAGCTCATGAACTATTGAAGCTGGTTGATATGCCAGAAGAGTATTTAGATCGTTATCCGCATGAACTAAGTGGTGGTCAGCAGCAGCGTATTGGCGTGTTACGTGCATTGGCAGTCAATCCGCCGTTAATTCTTATGGACGAGCCGTTTGGCGCCTTAGACCCAATTACTCGAGATTCCTTACAAGAAGAATTTAAGAAATTACAAAGGGAATTGGACAAGACGATTATTTTTGTTACACATGATATGGATGAAGCTCTTAAACTAGCTGATAAGATAGTGATTATGCGCAGTGGTGAGATTGTTCAGGCAGATACACCTGATGAAATATTGAGAAATCCAGCCAATGAGTTTGTTGAAGAATTCCTTGGACGTGAGCGACTAATTCAAGGTAAACCGGATGTAACGACCGTTAAACAAATAATGTCAACAAGTCCTGTAACAGTACAGACTGCTACACCATTAAAAGAGGCGGTATCCTTAATGCGTGATCGCAGGGTAGATTCCTTATTAGTGGTAGATGAAGATAACGTATTAAAAGGTTTTTTTGATATTGAAATGGTTAATTTAAATCATAAGAAAGTGACAATTGTAGACGAATTGATGGAGACCAATGTATTTTCCGTAGCAGAGGACAGTTTGCTTCGTGAAACAGTA
Organism: Gracilibacillus alcaliphilus; assembly: GCF_016909015.1. GTDB lineage: Bacteria > Bacillota > Bacilli > Bacillales > Amphibacillaceae > Gracilibacillus > Gracilibacillus alcaliphilus. The sequence continues at coordinate 9,662 of NZ_JAFBFA010000030.1, read as the reverse complement.
CACAAAATACTCCGTCGTGGCATGAAATATGTACCAGTAGTGGATGATCATAAACACCTTAAGGGCATCGTGACACGAGCTACCTTAGCAAACTTAGTGTACGATACCATTTGGGGTGACGGAACAGAAATGGAAGAAAATAGTAGAGTGATGGAATAGGAGGTGCAGGATCGTGTTAGAATTTCTTTCAGCGAATTGGAACGATTTATTGGTCAAAACATGGGAACATTTTTATATTTCGCTGGCAGCAATAATTTTGGGAGTTATTGTCGCAGTGCCATTAGGTATCCTTTTGTCCAGAGTGCCTAAATTTGCAGGTCGTTTTATATCTTTTATCGGCATTTTACAGACGATTCCGAGTTTAGCAATTCTTGCGTTTTTTATCCCCATTCTGGGTGTTGGTAAACTGCCAGCCATAGTTGCACTTTTCTTTTATTCCCTCTTACCGATCCTAAGAAATACGTATATTGGTGTACAAGGGGTCAATGATAGTGTGATTGAAGCAGGAAAAGGCATGGGAATGAATGACTGGCAGTCGATAATCAAAATGGAATTGCCTTTATCACTTCCGGTTATTATGGCTGGTATTCGGTTATCAACTGTGTATTTAATTGGCTGGGCCACATTGGCTTCCTTTATCGGGGGAGGCGGTTTAGGTGATTTTATTTTTGATGGCTTAAACCTGTATCAGCCTGCTTTGATTGTGGCAGGGACAGTACCAGCTACTATTTTGGCTGTAATCGCAGATCGTTCGTTAGCAGTGGTGGAAAATAAATTAACGCCAGAAGGACTAAAGGATTCTTATAACGCCGTTTAAATTGGAGGTGTACACGGTGAAAGACAGAATATATAAAGGCACACTTATGACTATATTATTAATAATGCTGGCAGGGTGTTCATTACCTGGTCTTGCAAGTACGTCGAGTGACACGATTAAAATCGGATCAGCAGTAACATCCGAAACTGAAATTTTGGCAGAAATGCTGGCGATTATGATTGAAAGAGAAACCGATGCACAAACAGATATAGTCTCTCATTTAGGATCATCGATTGTACAACATCAAGGTATGCTTCGCGGTGATTTGGATATAACGTCAACCCGATATACAGGTACAGACTTATCTGGTGCACTGGGAATGGATCCAATTACAGATCCAGAAGAAGCTTTAGAAATTGTGGAGAGAGAGTTTCAAGATCAATTTAATCAAACATGGGGACCTACCTATGGGTTTGATAACACTTATACTGTAGCTGTTACACAAGAATTTGCTGATGAGCATGGTATAGATACGGTATCTGATTTAGAACCATACAGTGATGATTTAACATTTGGTGTAGATAATTCATGGATAAACCGAAAAGGTGATGGATATGACGGGTTTCAAAAGATGTACTTTGCTTTTGGAAAAGTATATCCAATGGATATTGGATTAGTATATGAAGCAGCAGCAACAGGCAGCATGGATGTTGTGCTAGCTTATTCTTCTGACGGACGGATTAAGGAATTTGATTTGAAAGTGCTAGAAGATGATAGGAACTTTTTTCCACCGTATGATGCATCACCTGTAGTAACAAATGAAATCTTAGAGGAGTATCCGGAAATCCAGGATATTATGGATCGTCTGCATAATCAAATTTCAACCGAACAAATGCAAGAACTTAATTATAATGCCGATGTTAAATTAATGAATCCTAGAAGCGTAGCTCAAGAATTCTTGGAAGAACATAATTATTTTGAGGACGCAGAAATGGGGGATGAGTAATGGAAACAGTGGAGCAATTCATATTCTATGTCAGTCAGAATAGTGGCTATATATGGGAACAATTTTATCGGCATTTTTTAATGGCTGCTTATGGTGTGTTATTTTCAGCCATTTTTTCCATCCCTTTAGGAATTCTGATTGCAAAATACGGTAAATTAAGCAGCTGGGTCTTAGCGATTGGCAGTATCATCCAAACAGTACCAGCACTTGGTGCAATGGCAGTCATTATGATCGCGATGGGGCTTGGCACCAACACTGTTATTGTTACGTTGATGCTTTACTCGATCCTGCCGATTACACAGAATACGTATGTAGGCATGAAAGAAGTAGACAAAAATATTGTGGAGGCAGGCTTTGCCTCAGGTATGACAAGATTTCAGCTGTTACGTATGGTCGAATTGCCGCTAGCTATTAGTGTGATTATGGCAGGTTTGAGGACGGCATTAGTGATTGGAATTGGTATCGTGGCAATAGGTGCCTTTGTGGGAGCAGGTGGTTTAGGCGCAATTATCTTGACCGGGACAAATGCAACCAATGGAACAGCGATTATTTTAGCAGGTGCGATTCCTACGGCATTAATGGCTATTATTGTTGATGTGTTCATGGGGTGGATTGAAAAAAAACTTCAGCCTGCTAAAGTTGATAAACCGAAAGCCGCTTAGACCGAGGCTTTAGTAAACAGCTGGAGGGAAGGTATTGGAAATAAAGCAGTGAACATTTTCCGTGTGTTTTGAGTAATAGGACACTTCTACATGCCAATGTCTATCGTCCAGGTGATACAATCTATCTCCCGCACTTTTTATAATAAAGAGCTGAATGGATTCGAACATGAATACTTGAGTGCTCTCAAGATGGAATTGGCGTGAACGGCAAATAATTATGTCAATTAAAGTTTGCTTCAAATGATTTTGTCCCTTTGTATGGGAGTAACCATTTGATTGTCAGCTATTTTTTAAATTAGTAATATACAAGCACATAATGACGTGTTAGTCTATTCTGGTAAGCATTTTTCTCAAGCATCACACTTACTAGAAACGATCCAAGCCCATATTTTACATTAGTGCCATCTGCTTTTTTAGAAGTAGCTGTCAGGGTATCTGATGTGGCATACCTATAAAATTGTAGGGGCATTTCATCGTGAACCGGTTGATAGGGTGAAAAAGCTGGTTTGTCTAGAATGACAAATTAATTCCACGGCATATTTATATAGTGAAGAAACAGCGCTTGTTTATTGGTATGAAAGCATCACTATAAAACAATAGCAGAATGACCAATCGCAACAATATGATTATGGTCAGCGGTCTTTGAGCAGGTTTATCAGGGTGAACCACCCCCTTCACATCTCATACTGAAACTTGAGAAAATCGACGCTTAATCTAATGCGCTTATGAAAAGGAGATTAATATGTCAAATCAAGATGAAATGATCACCGATGTGGAAACACAATTTATTGAGAAGATAACAGATAATATGAACGGGTTTGGTGCGCCGACAAGCGTCGGCCGTGTACTCGGGATTATTTATATGAATAGGGAGCCGATGACCTTAGATGAGCTGGCAGCAGAAACAGGGATGAGTAAAACTAGAATGAGTCAGGTTGTCCGAGAAATGATCGATATGAATATCGCAGAACGCGTCTTTAAGAAAGGGATTCGTAAAGACCTCTATCAAGTAGAAACAGACTATTATGAAACATTTATTTCGCTGTTTACTTCCACTTGGAGGAAGGCAATTAACCGTAACCGGCAGTTTGAAAAGCGCTTGACCAAGAGTATTGACCAGTTGATGAATAATGATGAATTAACAGACGAAAATGAACAAAAGATAAATGAACTGTTGGCAGAATTGCATCAATGGAAAGAATATTATGATTGGATTCGGCGAGTGAACGACTTTTTCGAAAGTGGCGAAATTTTTAAGCATGTTCCAAAACAAGCAGATGACCATAATACAAAGTAGATCAAAAGGGGCTGTCGCAAAATGTTGCATTTTGTGACAGTTTTTTTGAAAGATAAGCGTACAATGTCAAATATTTTTTTAAAGTTTTTGGATAACTCTAATACACCTACCGTAAATGAATTTTTTTTAAGTAGCATTTAACCAAGTTTATATATGAAACAGGCCTCCTTTTCTTGATTCAGAAATGGGTAACACTTGTTTCTTTCTCTGCATGGATGCATTCTGGCATAGAGTACAAATTAGAATTAACGTACTGATTCGCATTTACAGACGGTGAGTAAAAGAAATCCCTCTGTTTGATGGAAGAGGGATTTCTTTGTTATATAATGCAATATTTTGGTTGTGCCAATCATAGGCCTTTAGCTTTTGCTTTAATAGAAATAGCTCACGAGATAGTTGTTCTAAAGGCTTAGAAACACTCTCTTTCGCTGCAAAAAGCAGCTTTTCAATTGCTGTCTTCCTCATTTTGAGGTTTGTTTTCGGTAGGAAGAGTAATAGATCCATGAGTAAAAACATATTCCCTGTAATCTTATAGGAGAGTTATATTCGATTTCCTTATTTTGACTGAATAAATGTGCAAAGAATCACTCCAGCCAAGCCCTTCGCTTTTCAACGTACAGGATGTCGCAACGTTAGCCTGCCAAAGGGGCGGCATCAGCTAACTAAAAAAGTGATAAAAGTCCTATTTTTGAAGAAAATGACTATGGTCACTAAAAAATATTAGGATAATGATGTAATATTAGCACTATGTGCATAGTGAGAAAGATATCAGCAATTTGGTTTTGAAAGTGGCTTTCCGAAGAATGAGATTCTATGTTATCAGAAAAAATTCACACATAATGAAATAAAGCATCATGAATGGAGTGAAGTAATGATTTTGATTAAATGGACATTGAGAAAGTTGATCGAAGCTCTTTTATCTGCTTTTACGCTTAGTATTATTATGGCTATGATTTATTATCAGCCGCCGCGGAAAGGTTATCCGGAGGCTCCAGATTTTGAAGGTATTTTTCAACTTGTTTTTATGGTCTCCATCTTTGTTTTTATAATTGGAGGAATCCCTGCCTCCACCTTAATTGAAAGCATAATGAGAAAAATAAATTTTCGGTATCGAGCCTCTGCTTATGTTCTCCATCCAGTCCTATATATTTTTGCTGGTTTTTTGGCGGGTATACTATTTGCTCGGCTTATAGGTATTAACCTGGATGGACAGCTCATTATCGTACCCAGTCTGATTGGAGGAGCGTGTTTTTATATTGTTTCCTTATGTATGAATACAATGATCAAGGTTTTTAAGGAGCAGGGCGATGAGGAATGAAGCTAGAGACTAATAAAGCTGATCAAACCAATATGAGATTAACGTTGAAATTATGTCACTATTTTTTCTTTTATTATTGCTTACAGTGATTTTTATGATTTTCTAGAAGCGATTCCTATCTATTAGTGGTGAGCCTGATTTGGTTGAATCTGATCCATTTGCTGATGTGATGAATGTTAAGATATGAACCATTGCATCGATACTCTAATAATACCACAATGAACGTACGCTGAATATGTAAGAAAAAATGGCATAACAGATAAACGTACCTGTAAAAAAATGTTTTTGAAAACCTGTTGACAAAGGGAAATATACAATATATAATTTATGTTGAATTCGAGATAAATTAATTCGAGATAATTTAGGAAGAAGGGTGCCTATGGGAAATCAAATAAATGACTATCAGGAAGAAGAATTGTCTTTAAAACTGTTTATTGTTTTAACCCGTGCCCTAGAATCTTTGAAAAGGCGGGTAGAAGAGGATATCAAATCAACAGGGTTGAATCCGACTGAATTTGCAGTTCTCGAACTTGTCTACAACAAAGGGGAACAGCCAATTCAGAAAATCGGTGAAAAAGTGTTGATTGCTAGCAGCAGTATTACGTATGTGGTCGATAAATTGGAGAAGAAAAAATTATTAGAGAGAAAACCTTGTCCGCATGACCGACGTATTACTTTTGCTGAGATTACGGCTGAGGGAAGAGATTTAATGAATAACATTTTTCCGAGACATCGAAAGGCAATTAAAGAAATATGTGCTGGTTTAGATAGAGAGGAAAAGCAGCAGTTGATTGAGCAGTTGAAAAAACTGGGCTACTACGCACAAAGCTTGTAGAAGAAGTTCAAAAAGTTTAACCAAAAATAACATGGTGAATTTTTTGAAATTTTTTTGTGAGATTATCTCGAATTAATAATATACGAATTAGAGATTAAATGAAATTAGGCTAATTAATTGGAATATGGATAAACTAGAAATGTTTATTCATCAAAGAAAAAGCAATAAGCAACTAAAAACGAGATAACAAGGACTGTTGATTCATAAATACAGAACGGAATTTTTAAAGGAGAGGACAGAAGGTGACAAAAAGAACAAGTGGCATTCACCATATCACCGCAATCGTTGGTCATCCGCAAGAAAATCTTGATTTTTATGCTGGTATTTTAGGCTTACGTTTAGTGAAACAAACCGTAAACTTCGATGATCCAGGGACATATCATCTTTATTTTGGTAATGAAGGTGGTAAGCCAGGAACCATTATCACTTTCTTCCCATGGGCAAATGCATATGCAGGGAAAATTGGTGATGGTCAGGTAGGAGTGACTTCTTATGTTATTCCTGAAGGTGCGCTTGAATTTTGGGAGGAGCGTCTAGAGAAATTTGAAATTCCTTTTAAGAAAACAAAACGCTTTGGTGAATCGTACATCACGTTCGATGACCCACATGGACTTCATTTAGAGTTTGTCGAACGGAAAGAAGGAGAAAACAATACTTGGACTTTTGGAGATGTTACTTCGGAAGTAGCAATTAAAGGGTTTGGAGGAGCAACATTATTGTCTGCACAACCGGAAAAGACAGCTGACTTATTAGCAAATGTAATGGGGCTTGAAAAAGTAGGCCAAGAAGAAGACCTTATCCGTTTCCGTTCGGCCGCCGACATTGGAAATGTGGTTGATTTAAAAACAAACTCAACTGAAAGGGGGCAAATGGGAGTAGGCACAGTTCATCATATTGCATGGAGAGCAGATGATGATAAAGACCAATTAGAATGGCAGCAGTATGTTGGGGAACAAGGCTATGGCGTAACCCCTGTGAAGGATAGAAATTATTTTAATGCGATCTATTTTAGGGAGCATGGTGAAATTCTATTTGAAATCGCAACAGATCCACCAGGATTTGCACACGATGAGTCAGAAGCGACAATGGGACGTGAATTAAAGCTGCCGGTCCAGTATGAACAGCACAGAGAACAGCTGGAACGTACACTGATTCCGATTCAGGTAAGAGAATTAGATTAATTCGTAACTAGCAGTATATGAAAAGGGGGAATGACGACGATGATTTCCATTACTCCGGATTCTATGACAGAGAGAGAAAATTATAAATTTCTGACTGGGAGTATTATTCCAAGGCCGATCGCTTTTGTTACGACATTATCTGAGGCGGGTACGATAAATGGTGCTCCATTCAGCTACTTCAATATTGTATCGTCTAATCCGCCGATGATTTCTTTATCATTACAGCGTTCTGGAGGGGAGCAAAAGGATACAGCAAGAAACATCCTGAAAAACAAAGAATTTGTCATTCATATGGTTAACGAACAAAATGTGGATAGAATCAATCAAACGGCTGCACCCCTCTCGCCGGATGAGAGTGAAGTGGAACTGGCAAAGCTGACACCGACAGATAGTAAGAAGGTTTCTGTGCCGGGGATTCGTGAAGCAAAGGTGAGATTAGAATGCACGCTGGAACATTCTCTGGAATTAGGAGGTACTGGTGACTTACCTGGCTGTGACTTAATTATTGGAAAAGTAGTTCAGTTTCATATCGATGAGGCCATTTATGAACGTGGCAGAGTGGATGCAAAAGGATTAGCTGCCGTAAGTCGGTTGGCGGGCGCTAACTATGCAAAGCTAGGTGAAACCTTTGCAATAGAACGTCCTAAATAATGTCAAAATAGCTGTATTAATGTCTGTACAGCCTAATAAAACCGCTGCTGTTGGAGGAAATATTAGGATTTGAAAATATTGGCGATCAAGATGGTTTTTTAAGGTTTCAATCGAAAGCTGCGGTTGGCAATACAGCAGATATTAAATTAACACCATCTGTCTGTGGATTGATGGGAGCTGGCACCGTTCACCATATAGCCTGGCGAGCGAAGAATGAGGAATAGCTATTCCAATGGCGTGATTTACTTGAAGAAAAAGGAATGCATCCAACGGAAATACGTGAACGAAATTATTTTAAAGCTGTTTATTTTATGAAGAAGGCGGAATTCTTTTTGAAATTGCAGCAGATCCGCCAGAGTTTGCAGTCGATGAAGCGCTGGATGAACTTGGTAGCAGGCTTATGCTGCCGCCATGGCTGGAGTCTGAAAGAGTCGCTTTTGAAGAAATCTTGCCGTCTGTAGAGGTAAGAATTTTGGAGGAGGATAAAGTATGAAATATATTTTTCAAAAAGGAAATGATCCTAGTAAACCGACGTTTCTGATGTTGCATGGAACAGGTGGGAATGAATTAGACCTTCTGCCGCTTGCTGGAAGAATTGATGAAGATGCTTCTGTATTGAGTGTCCGTGGAAATATTTTAGAAAATGGTATGCCTCGTTTCTTTAAGCGACTGGCAGAGGGAGTATTCGATGAAGAAGACCTTATTTTCCGTACGAAGGAGCTGAATGAATTTCTGGATGAAGCAGCAGATGAGCATGGTTTTGACAGGAGTAATGTCATAGCTATTGGCTATTCTAATGGAGCAAATATCGCAACAAGCTTATTGTTCCACTATCAAGATGCATTAAAGGGTGCTATTCTTCATCATCCGATGGTGCCAAGAAGAGGGATGGGTTTACCTGACTTATCCGGGAAATCTATATTTATTGCCGCAGGAACTAATGATCCAATCTGTTCACCAGAAGAATCTAAAGAATTAAAAAACTTATTAGAAAAAGCAAATGCAGAGGTGGCAATTCATTGGGAAGATCGGGGTCATCAATTGACAATGCAAGAGATAGACGCTGCCGGCAAATGGTATGAGCAATTAAAGTAAGGCATTGACAGGAAGTAAATGAATCACCTCCAATGTTTTGAACACAACTTATAATGAGGTGTCACAATGGGATTTTTAAATAAATTATTTGGAAAATCAAATCAATCAAAGGAGATGGAAAAAATGTCAAACACAAAAGTAGCAGTTATTTTTTACAGTATGGGTGGTACCAACTACCAAATGGCAAAATGGGCAGCAGAAGCAGCAGAGGCTAATGGTGCGGAAGCAAGAGTTTTAAAAGTACAGGAATTAGCTTCTGAAGCTGTAATTGAAGGAAATCCAGTATGGAAAGCAACAGTAGAAGCAACTAAAGATGTACCGGTTGCTACCTCAGAAGATTTAGAGTGGGCAGACGCCATTATTTTCAGTGTACCTACACGTTTCGGAAACATGGCTTCACAAATGAAACAATTCCTAGATCTTCAAGGTGGACTTTGGGCTAGTGGAAAAACGGTTAACAAAGTAGTTAGTGCCATGTCTTCGGCACAGAATCCGCATGGCGGGCAAGAAGCAACCATTCTATCATTATACACAAGCATGATGCATTGGGGAGCCATCATTGTTCCTCCAGGTTACTCTGATGAATCTATATTTGCCGCTGGTGGCAACCCTTATGGTACCAGTGTTACTGTGGATCAAGACGGGAAAATGGTTGAAAATATCGAAGCTGCAGTAAAACATCAGGCACAGCGTACAATTACAGCTGCTGAATGGGTTAAAAAAGGAAATCAATAATTCATATATTGAAGAAGATGGTACCTCTTTTGATATGCTCCCTTTATAGTAGACAGAGAAATAATAAAAATTCTCACCTATTATGAAGGGAGTATTTTGTATGTCTAAAAGAATGACCAAACAGG